>NZ_CP095072.1:2400000-3600000 GCF_022919115.1 Gracilibacillus caseinilyticus
GCAGCCTGGCCAGACGATCATCCTGAAGTATTAACATGGCAATGGGAAGAAAAGGTGATTCCATACTGGAAAGAGCAACAAGCCTTCTTGCAGGCACATGGTGTGAGAGTGGCGATTGAGCCACACCCTGGTTTTGTTGTCTATAATAATGAAACAGCTTTGAAGTTGCGTGCATCTTGTGGCGAGCAAATTGGCGTGAATTTCGATCCAAGCCATTTATATTGGCAACAAATGGACCCGGTAATCAGTATTAAAGAATTAGGTAAGCATAATGCCCTGTTTCATTTTCATGCAAAAGACACTGCCATTGATCCAGAAAATACAGCAGCTAACGGTGTATTGGATACGAAGCCATATAGTGATGAACTAAATCGTTCCTGGATTTTCCGGACAATCGGCTACGGACATGGCGAACAGGAATGGAAGCGAATCATTAGTGCACTGCAGCTTATCGGTTATCAAGGTGCAGTCAGTATCGAACATGAAGACAGCCTAATGTCAGTTGATGAAGGCTTTCAGAAAGCAGTTGATTTATTACAGGATTGCTTAATCAAAGAAAAGGTAGGTGAAATGTGGTGGGCGTAAAACCGAAGATCAGGATAGGGATGATTGGTTATCAATTTATGGGGAAAGCACATAGCCACGCGTATCGTGATTTGCCTTTTTATTTTGATAATCCGTTAGAACCAGAATTAACAGTGATTGCAGGTCGTAATGAAGAAGCAGTGAAAGAAGCTCAGCAAAAAATGGGCTGGTTAAGCTATGAGACTGACTGGCATCGTGTATTAGCGCGCGATGATGTGGACGTGATCGATATCGTAACACCGAATCATGCGCACGCAGAAATCGCTATTGCTGCTGCTGAAGCAGGGAAGCATATTATTACGGAAAAACCGTTAGCGTTAACCGTTGAGGAATCAGAACGAATGCTGGAAGCGGTGCAAAAGAACAACGTGAAACATATGATTTGTCATAATTATCGTTTCGTTCCAGCAGTTCAAATGGCTAAGCAACTGATTGAGCAAGGTCGGATCGGTCGAATCTTTCATTTCCGGGCCAATTATCTACAGGATTTCATTATCGATCCCAACTTTCCACTGGTTTGGCGTCTGAAGAAAGAAGTATCAGGTTCCGGTGCATTAGGCGATATCGGAGCGCACAGTATTGACTTAGCTCGTTTTCTTGTAGGTGAGCTGAAGGAAGTAACCGCCATGATGGAAACATTTGTGAAAGAACGCCCCATTGGTGAAATGACAGGCGGCTTAAGTGCGAAAGGGGATACCTCTGAAATGGGGGAAGTTACTGTGGATGACGCGGTAGCGATCCTTGCCAGATTTGAAAATGGAACGTTCGGTACCTTCGAGGCGACTCGCTTTGCTGGTGGTAATCGCAACAAGAACAAATTCGAAATTAACGGCGAAAAAGGTTCGATTCGCTGGGATATGGAGAATATGAATAATCTGGAAGTTTACTTAGCGGATGATGAAACTGGTGTGCAAGGTTTCCGGCTGATTAACTGTACCGAAGAAGTCCATCCATATGCCGGCGCCTACTGGCCAGCAGGTCATATTATTGGCTATGAACATACCTTTATTCATTTAATGGATGAATTTTTAAGAGGTATTCATGAAAACCGTCAAACTGCGCCAAACTTTGAAGACGGTGTCAAAAACCAACGAATCTTAGCTGCAGTAGAACAATCTGCACAGGAGAAGCGTTGGGTAAGCTTATAACGATAAAAAAGTATTCCTCGGTGCTGATGGGGAATACTTTTTTTCTGTATAAAAGTTAAGAAACTGTAATCAAAAAAACGTGTGGGACATAGGCGTATATTCTGCCAACCTCCTAAGCGAATTTAATATTCCAATTGACGCAGGTACAAGAGAATTTCTTCATCATTGAATGTTGTTAAACTGTATTTGCGGATTTTGCTGTCAATTTCCTTTTGTTGTTTACTTCCCTTGCTAAAGCTATTAATAAGTAAATGAAAAAGTGCTTCCCATAGTGCTCCTGTGCCACGTGATCCAAAATGATAACCCATTTGTTCGTTTTTCGTCAGTGGTAGCTGCGTATTTTCTTCGAATTCTTTTTTGAAGTCTTTTTGAATGATAATATAATCTTCTTTGCTCGTTAATGCGGAAAGAAAATCTTCCGCGTTACAGGCTATGAAACATTTATCCCTCGGTTTTTGTTCCAACGAATTCACTTCCTCTCAAGAAATGATGTGCGTTTTCCTTTTATCTCCTTCTATCAAATTATTACGAAAAAAATAAATGAGAAGTTTCAATTTTTGAATTGTTGAATGGATGGAAAGCTTGCACGGAAAAATGATACCAGTAAACTAAGGGTATCATCGCTGTTCCCTTTTGTGGAAACTGATTAAAAAACAGCCCATTTATTTTTCGTGTGTTGTATCTTCTAAATATATTAAAAATTGCTAAAATATTCTATTAATATTAATCTATTTTACTCATATCTATGTTATAATGTGGAAGTGAAAGTAAGAATATAGAGATAGGATGTTGAGGGTGGAGACTAGATCGAATCGAAAAAAAATCAACAAAAAATGGTGGATATGGACGCCAGTTATTATTGTCGTTGTTTTGATTGCGGTTGTGGGAGGATATGCGTTATCAATTGTTAATAATGTGGAAGAGACATTTAATACGAAAATGCATGATCCGGTGGAATCTATTGATCAGGAGAAAGTGAAACAAAAGATGAACGCATCTGAGCCGTTAAATATTTTATTGTTAGGTGTTGACGAAAGAGGAAATGATGTTGGTAGATCTGATGCATTAATGGTATTAAATTTAAAGCCTGAAACAGAGGAAATGCAATTAATCAGTATTCCCCGGGATACAAGAACATTAATTGTCGGCAGGGGCGAACAAGATAAAATTAATCATGCCTATGCATTTGGTGGCCCCGATATGTCGATTCAGACAGTTCAGCATTTTCTTGATATAGAAATTGACTATTTTGTTCGGGTAAATATGGAAGGATTAAAAGAGTTAGTAGATGAACTGGGTACGATAACAGTTGATAATGAAATAGAATGGTCAGATGGTACTTATCAATTTACCAAAGGCCCTGTCGAAATGGATGGTGCGAAGACATTAGCTTATGTAAGAATGAGAAAGCAAGATCCAGCAGGCGATTTTGGCCGGACAGAACGACAGCGAAAAGTGATTGAGGCGATCATTAATGATGGCGCTAATGTGGCAAATGTTACGAAGATTAACGAACTAATAAACATCATGGGTAATAACATGTCCACAAGCATTGATTTCAATGCGGTGAAGTCACTACTGGGCGGTTATACAAATACAAGAAAGAATGTAAACAGTTATCAAATGCAAGGGTCCGGAACGAAGATTGATGGAATATATTATTATATCGTACCAGAAGAAGAAGTGTCGAAGGTACAAGCAATGATTAACAGCTAATACTGGTGAGTATTAGCTGTTTTACGTTCTAATCAAAGGAAGTATATGAGTAATTTCATGAAGGCGAATAATAGAAGTTAAGGTCGGAAAAATAGGTTCTTATAATATAGATTATGTCAACTAGCTAAGTGGTAATTTTGAAATGATTCAAGTGCAAGGATACCGCTCCGGCCAACCACTTCGCGTCCTGCGGGGTATATTTCCGGAGCTTTGCTACGTAGGTAAAACATGTCAAAATGACCACATTGTCATACCGCTCCACTTTACATAATCTTTATTATAATTAGGATCGACGAGTTTAGACCCGGTTTTTTTCTGAATTTATCATCATTGTCTTTCTAATTCCGCACCATGCTCAAATATCGCGCCCAGCAGGCGAGTCCTGCTCCGTGGCGGAAATACCCGTTTTCGACCAGCTTATAGAATTGACCAATTGGTACTTTTTCCAGTTCAATCTCTTCTAATTCTTCCAATTCCTGTTCCGCTACTCGTACTGAATCAGTAGCTAAAAACAAATGGATTTTTTCTGTTGTTGAGCCAGCTGATGGGTAAAAGTAATCCAATGCAATCCAATGATTAGTTTGATAACCTGTTTCCTCTAACAATTCCCTTTTTGCTGCCAATAATGAATCTTCTTCCTCCTCGATCATGCCAGCCGGAAATTCAAGTTCTATTGATTGAAGTGGATGACGGTATTGCTTCAGCATGAGGACATGATCATCTTCAGTTATCGCAAGAATACAGACACCATCACGAAATTGAACATAAGAGAATTGCTGTGTTTCTTGATTAGCAAGCATTACTTCATCAATAGTAATTTTAAACCGATCTACCTGAGTGGTTGTGCTTTGATTAATCTTCCAATCATTATTGGCCAAGACAGTTCCCTCATTTCTTTCTTTTTGGATATTTCAGAATCATCTGAACGACAATAACATACAAAAATAGTGCACATAAGAGAAAAGCGATCGTCGGCTCTTGTGAAATAAAGTACAACACTTGATAACTAAGCAGTGGCCATAATAATGCGAAAGCCGTCATTTTCCACAATTGTTGATACGCTAATTTCCGTTGTAGTATCGATCGTAATAACAACGAGCCTAGTGCGAGTATCGAAATACTGGTAACTACTAAAAACATCATGAAGAATGGATAAAATACGATGATTTGAAGCAGATACTGGCTATAGGAAACTTGTGAATATCCCTGTTCATAGCCTGCTATCATGATCATGACGTTTGGTAAAAAGACAATAAAAAATAATAAGAAAAGATAAACGAGCGTATCTCTCATGCTGATGCGATTCAGCCAGAACAACGCATCTTTTTTGGGTAAGATTGCACTTTTTCGTAATATTGATAAGATTCCCATTGTTTTCACTCGTTACCTTTCTAGTCCTCTGCGATTCGCTGATAACCACTGTTATAATAGAGAATTGGTTTTCCGTCATCAACCTTAATATCATCTACTTCTGCAATAAGCAATAAATGATCACCCGCTTCGACATTGTTTACAACGCTACATGCCAATGATGTGAGCGCATTGTTGATAACAGGGATACCATCGAGTGTCGTGAAATCATAGAAAGATTGATTAAGCTGCTTAGCAAAAATCATTGAGACGTCCTGTTGTTCCTCACGAAGTATACTCACACCTATACGTTTGATTTTATCGGCGTTTTTATAAAAGTTAGTTTTATGATCTAAAGAAATGGTAATTAATTGCGGATCCAAGGAAACCGACATAAATGCATTAACGGTCATACCATGTACATCATCATCAAATTCTGATGTGACAACGGTAATCCCTGTAGCAAATTTACTCATTGCTTTACGGAATTCTTGTTTTCCCATCGAAATACCTCCTTGTCTGACTAGCTATCTGAGAATATGTGATGTCTTTCATATTTTAACATAGATTCTCAGTTTAGCGGCTTAGGAAGTTTGCTAAAATAAAAAAAGTGAGGAGGCATCCCTCCTCACTTTTCCTCTTCGTACTCGTATTTTACTTCTTGTAAATCATCATCAAATTCAACGTGTAATTGATATCCTTTGAAATACCAGGCATCTGTATCTTCGATGAAAAAAGTGATATTATCTATTTCTGTCGTCACCAAAGGTTCTTCGATTGGTTCATTTAACGCGAATGCAAGAGAGAATCCTTCGTGTATTGGACTATAACCACCATATTTGGCTTGGAACTTAACGGTGTTGCCTTCTTTTACTTCTACTTCATCTTTAAACCACTGTAATGCTTTTTCAGATACTTTAATGTCCATATTGATCCACTCCTTTGTCACTGACTCATTTTACACTCTTCCCTTTATGTAGTAGGTTTACACACAGATAAAATATTTCCTGGGAAATTGTCGAAATAATAATAGATTGCAAACTATGTCGGGTGATTGACAGTTTCACATTGAAGTGATTTTTGTTATACTAATGAAAGCAAAACATAAGACCGTGTAGCGGGGATGAATTTAAGGGTGGTGTGAAAGATGACAGTCCAATATACAAATTTTCGTGGTGATGAGTACTTTTTACACATGAAGAAAACAAGTGAAGGTAATCTAAGTTATTACTTTAAAAAAGACGATCCGAATACTTCCGTTGACAGTATTCCTGAAGGATACGAAATATATGAACACCCAAATGGCCGTGTCTTTCTAACGAAGAAGAAAGAACAAACCATTACTGATCAAGAAGTGAAAATTATTGAAGCAAGTATAGACAATTACAGCCCAATCAAAGATTGTAAGCTCGATCCTAAAGGGGACAGTGTCTTTGTTTACACGTATGAAAATCCAGTACCATTCAATGAGAACCCATTAATTGTGGAGGCATTGTCTGATCCGAAATACAAAACGTATGTCGAGCAATTATGCTTTACCATCATTGATAAAGAAACAAGAGAATTTATGGTGGAACGAAAATCCTATACAGGCGATAAGGGCCAACATTGGCTTTACTTAGAAGCTTCTACTGACTTAGAATATTTAACTGAGAAGTATATGCAACATTTAGGTCAGGACAGTTATTTTGACTTGGATTCATTCTAATAAAGAGATGTAGACAAAAGTATCCTGATTAAAGGAAAAGCCGAACATAAACACGAAATGTCCTCGGACAACATTCGCGTTATGTTCGGCTTTTTTCTTAAGGAAAGAAATTATGTCATTACCTCGTTAATGTCGAATCACCAAAATTTGCTCTTAAGAGTGAGAAAATATAAGTGCAGGATCTTATAATATGGATTATGTCTAGCCTAGAGCTCATTTTGACATGTTGTTAGTAGTATTATAATGCTCCGTGCAACCACTTCGCGTCCTGCGGGAGTCTACGTGGTTGGTCTGCGCTCATGTATAGCTCCACAATTAATGCGACAGGTAGGATATGGAGCACTATCTGCTTCATTTGATGATATACAATGCCTAGCACGACTGCTTTTAGCTGTTCTATACGTTGTAGCACTTCATTTAAGCGTAAGAAATATGCGGAGACTCCTCATGCGTCAGCGCGAGCTGAAGATCCACTTTGTCTGTGCCTGTGTCTGCAAGTATCGCTTTGAAGTGAGCTTCCTCGGCACAAGGCAGCAAAGAAGTTGTTCAAGTAGTAGCCTAGCTGAAGCCGTGCCTCACAGGACGCGGAGCCTATTTCCGGAGCTTTGCTAAGCAGATGAAATCTATCAATATTACCACAAAGTCAGACAGTTCCACTTGACATAATCCATATTATAGGTACCTATATATTTTTAAGTTCGTTTGGACCGGGCGGGTTTATGCTCGGTTTTTATTATGTTGTAAAAAGATACCGTGATATAACTATGCAAATACTTATCAAATGGACAGCTAATAATCACTCCGGCAAGATACTGCATTTCGGTCCAAGTCCCCTTTCTCATTACAAGGAAAGCAGGTATATATGAACAAATAGCAAGAGATACTATATAAAGTATTTTTTTATATAGCGAAATGCAAAGTGGAATCATATGGCGATATAGTTAAATATGGGAATTTCCACAAATTTCGCTATTTTCCTTGGATAAACTTAACATAAGTTTACAAAAATTTTGAGATTGATTAATATTCATCTCCTATAGTTAATAGTGAACAAATAAAAGGAGGGAATAGTGAATAATGGGTAGAGGTCTTACAAGAAAGGTGTCTATTATACTTATATTCTTTTTAATATTCACCAATGTTTCCAGTTACATACCGATCGCGAAGGCGAGTACTGATCAAGTCAAGGTGGACAGTAAAGCGGAGCAGGTATTGAAAAAGCCAGCAGAAACAACGTCGCAAAAAGAGGCAAAAGAGGAGCAAGAGAATAACGAAACTCTGACAGCAGATACAGAAGAATCAGCAACAGATGAAAATGAACCAGCAACAGATAACAAAGAAGAGGAAACATCAAAAGAGGAAAACTCCGCTACTAGTGACGAAAACACTAATCCAAAAGCTTCCGATGACAATGATATAACCGAGGAAAAAGAAGAATCTACCACAGAACCCACAGAAAAAGAGGAAAAAGCTGCACAAAAAGAAAATTCCGAAAAATCCAATCAAGATGAAACGGATAGCAAATCGAAAAATAAGGAAGAAAGGGAAGACCAGACCACTAAAGACGACAAGGCTAACAAAGCGCCAGCCGATGCAATTGATTTTCAAACACTTCCTGAACTATTAATCACAGAATTAATGCCAAATAATAGTGGAACAGATCAATTTGAATATTTTGAGGTGTACAATAATAGTGATCAAGCCGTGATGCTCGATTATTATACGATTGCACTACAGTATACGAATGATGATACACCTGATAGTCCGTTTACCTTTCCGAATGTGAGTATATCACCCGGTCAAACGCTTGTATTTTGGAATAACAATAATAATTTGACCATTGAACAGTTTAATGAACACTATCAAGCAGATTTAACGACCAATGATATCGTGATGTATGAAGGAACTAATCTTTACAATAGCGGCCAACGAGGAGTTGCATTAAAAGACGGAGAGGAAGTTATGGTATCTGTCAGCTATTTAGCAGAGGATATAGCTTCCGGTAAAGTCGTAAATTATCAATATTCACCGGAGTCGACTGAAATGCTGAAGTATCAGAAGGCACAAGCGCCGACACCTGGAACGATAGAATCTGCTCAGGTACCGGAACAAAGCGTGACCGTTGCGGAACATCAAGCTCCTGTTATCGAGCATACTCCTGTATCTGAGGCGGAACAGGGGCATGCACTGACTATCGAAGCGAGTATATCTGATGATAAGGATAAGCGCAATGCAACATTATATTATCGAATGAAGGATGAGACGGAATTTCAACCAATCAGTTTAGAAGCTGCGGAAGGTAATCGCTATTTAGCTACTATTGAAGCTGAAAAGGTGACAGAAGGTGTCTTAGAATACTATATTTCTGCCACGGATTCTAATCACAGAGTGAGGGTACCGGAAGAGAATGGACAAACTTTTCAGCTTATGGTGGAATCGACAGAAGAAACAGAAGAAGATTTTCAACATTATCCTCCACTGTTAATTACGGAGATCTCTCCAAATACTGCTGGCGGAGGGACTGATTATTTTGAATATTTCGAGCTCTATAACAATACTGATTCGACGTTATCATTAAATCAGTATGCGCAAATTTATTATTATACCGATTCAGGAGAAGAAGTATCCTTCCAAGTACCTTCTGTAGAAATTGAATCACAGGAAACACTCGTCTTTTGGTATAACAATGGAAATCATACATTGGACGATTTTAATCAGCAGTTTGCTACGAAACTATCGGAACAACAGCTAATTGAAGTGACCGATGATAATTTCCCCGGTTTTTCTAACGGTGGAGAACGTGCTTTGATTATACGGGATGTTGATAATGAACAGGTGATTTATGCCGATTATTTAGGTGAGGATAACGATAATAATGGCGGTGTCATCCAATACAAATATCCGTATCAAGGTACTGAGATGGTGAAGTGGGAATCATTAGCAAAAGCAACGCCAGGTACAGTAATGAAGGAACAAGTACCTGCCAATGTAGTAGAAATGACAGATGAAGGAGCGGACACGAACGCACCAGAAATTTCGCATGAACCAGTCTCATCAGCTGAGGCATTTTCTTCGGTGAAGATAGAAGCAAATATCTCAGATGACAAGGCGATTCCGAATGCGACATTGTATGTCAAAAATAAAACAACGGCTTATAAAAGTTTTGCAATGGAATCAAGTGCAGCAGCACCAAATCAATATACAGCAACCATTCCAGGGGAGCTGGTGGAAGGTGATGTGACCTATTATATTGCGGCTTCAGATGGCACCAACCAAGAAACGACAGACGAATTTACGATTGCCGTACAGCAGCCAGAGGTAGATACGGAATCCTTACCTCCTTTGCTCGTAACAGAAGTTGTTCCGGATTCCACTAATGTCGGCTCTGCTGATGGCTATGAGTATATAGAAGTCTACAATAATACGAATCAAGCTATTCCGTTTGAACATTATAAAATGCAGTACCGATATGGGACAGACCCTGAAAGTGATATAATCTGGCCGTCTATTCCAGATGATCTTGTCATTCCAGCAGGGGAAATACTTGTCTTTTGGATCATTAATGGCCAGAACAATGACAAAACAGTAGCAGATTTTAATGCGAATTATGGATCTCAATTAGAAGAAGACAAGAATATCGTACGAATTGAATCGGCAGGTATGGCCAATGGCAGCATGAGAGGGTTAATTGTTGCTTCGAATGTTGGCACGGAGCATGCCGTTGCCTATTATAACGATGAGGAAACAAAAGATGACACAACGCAGAATAAGGGAATTGTTTATAAGTTTCCAACAGATGGTTCAAACCAAATGGAAAAAGTAAGTTCCACCGAAAAAGAAGCAACACCAGGTGTGGTAGAAGCCTATCAAATTCCGTCTCAACCTGTTTCAGTAGAAATAGATCAAACAGAACCGCAAATAAAGGACATTACCTATATGGATTCTGTGACACAAACGAATGATTTGGATATTAAAGCAGAGGTGTCCGATCAAGAGGAGCTTAAAACCGTTGCCGTTTATTATCGAACAAATCATGACGAAACATTTCACAAAGCATTATTAGAAGAAGGAGAAGAACAAGCTATATTTACGCACCGCATCTATGCCCCAGAAATGGTCGGTAATGAAACGGTCGAATATTATTTCGAAGCATCAGACGGAACGAATCTTGTCAAAACAGATGTCAAAACGGTGACGATCGAAAATGATTTGGACACACGGCCAGTCCGATTAAATGTAAAAGAGAAACAGATTTTATCAGATACATTTGTGTTAAAAGGTACTTCGACGGCTGACCAACCAGAGAACGTACGAATGAAGATTGATGGTAATCAAGTAGAAAAGGATTTTCAGGCTGTGGAACATACTGCCTATTTTGCTTTTGAAGTAAGCGGCGTAAATACGTATTTCCAGAACGGTGTCACTATCGGGGATCAAGTCGTTTCTATTTTTGATGATTGGATTGCGCAGTGGGAAACAATTACTGTTCCAATAGACCCTTCTTATTTTGAAGTTGGTGACAATACGATTACGATCAGAGCTGGTAATAAAGCAAGCCCTTGGGAAGGTGATCCAGGTGAAAATCGTGACGACTACAATTTGCGTAATGTTCGCTTAGTCCTGGCAGATGGTACCGTGTTGACAGACGCAAGTCATCAGGATCCAGAGCAAGTATTAGATATGGGGGATGACGGAACAGAGCGGATTGCAGAAGATTTTACGTTTACTGTTTCCAAAGAAAATGCTCAATCTTTTGCCCATGAATGGGATACTACAAAAGTAGCAGATGGTGAACATCAGATAGAGGTTGCGGATTCCAATGACTCGTTAACGACCAAAGTGCTTGTGGATAATACTGCTCCAATGATCGAAACGACAATCGAAAATAATGAAAGCTACAAAGGTGAGTTCACGATTGACGCCATGATAACGGATGAAGTAGCGGGTGTTGAAACGATCAAGACGATGCTCGACGGAGATGAAATCGAGTTACCACATGAAGCAGCTACTGGTACATTAACACCAGGAAAGCATGTGTTATCTGTCACAGCAACAGATAAGGCCGGAAACACAACAGAACGTGAGCTTACCTTTTTTACGGAGGATGAAAATCCAAACGATCCGACCGATGAATCATCGATAACAGATGGCGATCCTAAGCTGAAGGTTCGTGTCGAAGATCCAACTGCTGATAAAGTAGATGTCGGTTTCTATCAAGGATATCAGTATACACCAGCAGATACAGACAATGTTACGTCTTATTTAGGTGCTTCACCGACAGAACCACCGAATACGAATGATACAGCAGATGCTAAACGTTTAAGTTCAGCAGATATCACATCTGTATCAGAAAAAGATGGCGATTATTTAGTGACGAATGATACAACAAAATTTCCTTACCATCGCTTTGATGTCACGCTTGATGAGACTATTGATGATAATGATACCGTTGAATTAGCTTGGACGGGACATTCATTAGAAGGTAGAAAAGTATCGATGTATGCCTGGAATATCGAGGCAGCACAGTGGGATTTGATCGACTATAAAATTGCTGGAGATACAGATTTTGATTTGAAAGGGACGGTCAAGGTTTCATCTTACAGTGAGAATCATCAAATTCAAGTTATGATTCAAGATGAAATTCCTTCAAGTAATGAAGATTATGACTATACGTTTGCCTGGTTGTCTGACACGCAGTATTACTCAGAGAGCTATCCTCATATTTATGATCGTCAAACTGATTGGATTGTCGAGAAACAAGAGGAAATGAAAATTGAATATGTGTTTCATAGTGGTGATTTAGTAGATGAAGCAGATAAAGAAGAACAGTGGCTGAACGCTGATGGATCAATGAGAAAATTAGATGATGCCAACATTCCTTACGGTGTCCTGGCAGGCAATCATGATGTGCTGCAAAAGACGGAAGATTATACAGAGTATTACAAATACTTTGGTGAAGACCGTTTTGCAGATGAATCCTATTATGGTGGTTCTTATTTAAACAACCGTGGACATTATGACCTTATCTCAACTGGTGGAAATGATTATATTATGGTCTATCTTGGCTGGGGAATCGATGACGATGGAATTGCCTGGATCAATCAAGTATTAAGTGAGCACCCCGGCCGGACAGCGATCTTAACGTTCCATGAATACTTGCAAGCAACGGGATCAAGACACCCATTAGGGGAAAAATTATATCAGGAAGTAGTATTGCCAAATGAGAATGTAGTAGCGGTTCTATCGGGACATTACCACGAAGCACAAACGTTAGTCGATGATATTGATGATGACGGAGATGGTGAGACAGATCGTCAAGTTTATCAGATACTAGCTGATTATCAGGCAGGTCCTGAAGGCGGACAAGGATACATGCGATTATTGCATTTTGATACAGATAATAATAGGGTGTTAGTTAATACGTATTCCCCTTATCTTGATGACTATAATTATTACGATACCGACGAATATCCAAATAAAGATGAATTTGTGATCAATATGGACTTGGAAGCAAAAGAGAAACAAGTGGCGACCGATTATTTTGCTGTGAATGTGTATACCGACAACGAAATTGATACGGTTGAGAATGTCGAAAGTGGTCAAACAGCGGAGGTGACTTGGACTGGACTAACAGAAGGGGAACGATATTTCTGGTATGTCAACCTGATGGATGACTACACAGGTACCACTCGTTCTTCGATATTTAGTTTTGTAAAAGGAGAGGATACCGACGGTGAGGTTGATCCGGAGCCAGATCAGGATAAAGATCATGAAACTGATCCAGGTTCAAAATCTGAGGCAGACCAAGAATCAGGTTCAGATACAAAACCAACACCTGTGCCAGATGACGATAATGATAATCAACCAACTGAAAAACAAACAGCTGACAAGGATAAAACAAGTGTAAATAATGATTCGGATTATCATGATAGTGCCGGTAATAATTTGCCGGAAACTGCAACTAATATCTTTAAATATTTATTGTTCAGTATGATTATACTTAGCATAGGTATGGTATTATTGCTAATAAGAGATGAAAAAGTTAAAGCATGATGATACGAGCTCAGGTGGAGAAAACCATTTGAGCTCTTTTTTCATAAGGATAGAATAATTTTTCGTTGATGTATAAAATATGAACCACTCAGTTGATAGAAAACGCCGATTATCATGATCATATTTCGCAAAAAGAAATGGTGCCCTCAAAGTGTGGGACAAAGAAATAGAAGGATAACGATTGAATTAATGTGAACGCTAACGGAAGAGGAATGGTATATTGGTTGCATGTGTCAACATATTATGATGAGAAGGTGAATGAATGGTTAAGTCATTAGTAACATGGTTGTTAGTTATTGTAATAGGATTTTTATTCTTTGTAATATCGCAAGTACCATTTCAAATGGGGTTAGTTGGCGGTTATAAAGGATTTAATCTTGCTATAATAGGTTTTGTCCAGGTCGGTTTAGTGATACCACTTCTATACTTTGGATTAAGGAAGTTAAAGCTTAATTTTCGAAACATAGGTTTCACAGCAACTAACTGGCGAAAAGATGTGTGGTTAGGAACATGTGTAGCAATTGCCTGGATATTGATCCAGTTTCTTTGGATATTTCCGAATACTGGGGGTGCTTCAAGACCTGATATTGACAATATTTTAACCATGATCGATCATCAATGGATCAATGTATTATGGTATGTTCCGCTAGGAGTTTTGGGAGGCGGGATTACGGAAGAGTTATATAATCGAGGCTTTTTTATTGGAGGATTGGCTAAAATATTCGGATCGTCTAAATTGGTTATTTCCATAGCAGCATTTGGATCTATCATCTTTTTCGCGATAGGACATTTACCTAGTAGTATGGTGGAATGGATAGATATTGTAATTCCAAGTACTGCTTATACACTTATATATATTTACACTAAACGCTTAACAGCTGCTATAATAGCACATAGTCTTTGGAACGTGATGGTAGTCGTGATAATAATGATAGTATATGGATAAAAAAAGAAACCAAATGCTTGATTTGGCTTCTTATTGTCATACTATTAGATGTAATACAATTTAAAGTTAATATCCTGATCATGGTTACCGAATTCGCGGCCAAATAATGTGACACCGCCGATGTTTTCGGCATCTTCTTTTACTTCTACACGAAACTTCCAGCCCTCTGAAGACGTATCTAAATCATGAATGGTGATATCAGACATTGGTTCCCCATCCATATACGTACCGTGTGACGTAATTCGGATTGTTTTTAACAAGCCGTATTGATTGAGATTATGAGGCCACCAGTCCGGATTGTATTTTCCTCTGGTATCGGCGAAATCTCCAGGGCTTTGCCATGTACCTAATTCCATATCATTCAGCGTGAAAGTAATATCAGATGGCCAAACCTCATTGGAAAATGGAAATTCAGATGATATTTCAAAGCTGATGTCCATTTGTTGCAACTGATCTTCTTCATTCAAATAATTAGGTGTTTTATACTCGAGAAAACCTTGTGTAAACCACAGGATGCGTGCATCCATCCGTTGTGGATCCATGAAAAATTTCGTTTGGTCAACAGGTCCGATAAAATCCTTCGTCGTTGCTAAGCCACATGTTGGAACAACGTGATAGTCTGTGTAGTGACCGACCGGAATTGCTGTCTCGTATGTAGCAAAGGAATGATAAATCTTTTTTGGGAAATTGATTTCAATATGGTCCACTTTTAGAATCGAAATTCGCTGCAGACCAGATTTGCCTGGAATTTTTTCTGTTCGAATAATACCAGCGCGTTCTAATTTCTCAATATGCTTTGTGACAATCGGACTACTGATCCCCAATGCACTGGAGAGATCTTTAATATTCATTTTGTTCTTAGACAATAACTGGATAATTTCCAGTCTGACTTGACTCGCTAATGCTTCATATACGGGTAAGGATGATTGATCTATTTCTAATTGCATAAGTATCACCAACTACTTTCTACGTACTAAATTACAATATGTTAATTATCACACATTATGCGTTATATTTCTATCATAATATATTATGTCATATTTTGTAATGGTTTTCACGTCTTTCTCAAAAAATTCTTGTCTTATTCCTGTTTATTTTGGGTATAACAAAGGTAGGTATTCAAAAAAACGAGGTGGTCATTTGCTATTTTCTTTCATTATTCTGGTTGTACTAATACTCATCAATGCATTTTTTGCCGCATCTGAAATTTCGTTAGTGGCATTAAATGATAATAAAATAAAAAAGCGGGCAGAGCAAGGCGATAAAAAATCGATAAAACTTCAAGCGTTATTAGCAGAGCCTGGCCGTTTTCTAGCTACGATTCAAATTGGTATTACATTGGCAGGTTTTATGGCCAGTGCCTTCGCAGCAGACCGATTCGCAGGTCCATTAGCAGAATGGCTGGTCGATATCGGTGTTCCTGTAACATTATCCTTACTTCAATCGATCGCTGTGGTGACTATTACCATTCTTTTATCCTACTTTACACTCGTAATCGGGGAGTTAGTACCGAAACAGTTGGCACTGCAAAAGGCAGAAGCGATTGCCTATAAAACTGTCACACCACTTTCAGTATTATTTAAAATCAGCTTTCCTTTTGTCAAAATCCTGAATGTTTCAACCAATCTGATCGTGAAGATGTTTGGTGTTGATCCGAATGCGAAACAAGATGAAGCAAACGAAGAAGAAATTCGGATGTTAGTCGATATCGGTGGGGAAAAAGGGACTATTGAAAACGATGAAAAGAGAATGATTCATAATATCTTTGAATTCAACGATAAAACCGTTTCGGATGTGATGACCCATCGAACTGATATTTCGGCGATCAATAAAAAGGACAGTACAGAAGAAATATTAATGATTATTAACGAAAAACGATATACACGTTTCCCTGTTTATGAAGGAGATATAGATCATATTATCGGGATATTACATATCAAGGAAATGTTTACTTTTCTTCAATCAAAAGAGGAATCGTGGCATCATCTGTTGCGCAAACCTTATTATGTAATGGAATCACAGCCAATCGATACTGCTTTTCGAGACATGAGAAAGCATAACATCCATATTGCGATCGTCGTCGATGAATATGGTGGTATTGATGGATTAGTTACCATTGAGGATATGGTCGAAGAAATTGTCGGGGAAATATTAAGCGAACATCACCTGCCTGGTGAGGATGAATCAAGCAGCTTGAAGAAAGTGAATGAGCATCAATATGAAGTAGAAGGAACAACGAACCTCTATTTATTAGAAGATGCTTTTCATCTGGAGTTACCATCTGAAGAATTTGAAACCATCAATGGATTTATGGTGCATCAGCTTGGTTATATTCCTAAATTGCACGAGCGACCAACTGTTACGTACAAAAATGTAACCTTTAAAACAGAAGAGATGTCCGATTATCGAATTGAGAAAGTATTGATTACATTAGATGCAGGAGGGGAAAAAACGTGAGTACGTATCAAAAATCCAAGCAAGAGGTGTTGGAAAAATGGGAGGTTGAGCCTTCCAAAGGTTTATCAGACAATGAAGCCAGTAATCGGCTGGAGCAGGAAGGGTACAATGAAATTGCAGATAAAGAAAAAGTTCCGACATGGAAGCTCTTTTTAGAAACATTTAAAGATGCAATGGTGGTCGTTCTTCTCATCGCTGCGATCGTTCAGCTGTTATTAGGAGAAATTATTGAATCCATCATCATCTTTGTCGTCATTTTATTGAACTCTGTCATTAGTGTAGTGCAAACGAAAAAAGCGGAAAGTTCATTAGAAGCGTTACGGGATATGTCAGCACCAGAAGCGAAGGTCATACGTGATGGCACGAACCAGACGATCATGGCACGCGAGCTTGCACCTGGAGATATTGTGTTGTTGGAAGCTGGTGATTATATTCCAGCAGATGGTCGCTTAATCGAAGCGGAATCGTTAAAGATCAATGAAGGCATGCTGACAGGAGAATCTAATGCAGTTGATAAAATCACTGATCCAATTACAGAAGAAGTATCAATTGGTGATCAGACAAATATGGTGTTCTCCAGTTCACTCGTCGTCAATGGCCGTGGTACCTTTGTTGTAACAGCGACAGGTGAGAAGGCGGAAATCGGTAAGATTGCTGAAATGATCGAAACTGCCGAAGCCAAAGAAACGCCGTTACAACGAAAGCTGGATGACTTTAGTAAAAAACTTGGTATTGTGATTTTATTACTCTGCGTATTAATTTTTGCTGTTCAAGTCGGTCGATTATTTTTTAGTGATGCTGACGTAGATATGACGCAAGCTGTCCTTGATGCCTTGATGTTCTCGGTGGCAATAGCGGTTGCGGCAATTCCAGAAGCATTGCAATCGATTGTCACGATTGTATTATCGGTAGGTACCAACAAAATGGCCAAACATCATGCGATTATTCGCCGTTTGCCAGCAGTTGAAACCTTAGGCTCAACCAGTGTGATCTGTACAGACAAAACCGGTACATTGACGAAAAATCAAATGACCGTTACCGAAGCCTATCTTCCGGGAGTGAAAGACGCGTTTGATGGGGAAAAATGGACGAAAGCAGAGCAATTGCTGATTCAAACCGCGGCGTTGTGTAACGATTCTTATATTAATGAAGATAATAACGAGATTGGTGATCCAACAGAAATTTCGCTGATCCGTCTCGCAAATGAACAAAATGAACCATACAAAGCATTGCGGGAAAATCATGGCCGTGAAGCGGAGTTACCATTTGATTCTGATCGGAAAATGATGTCAACGGTCCATACGATCAACGGAGAGCGACTTATGCTGATTAAGGGTGGACCAGATGTGATGCTCGACCGTGCCAGCCATCTGCTCGCAGGTGATGAAGAACAGTCTCTAACAAATGAGTGGAAAACGAAGCTCGAGGAACAGAATGAGAACTATTCCAGACAAGCATTACGTGTGTTAGCCTTTGGTTACAAGAAACTTGAGGAAGGTCAATCGATTTCGCTTGACGATGAACAAGATTTTACCTTAATCGGCTTTACTGCCATGATGGATCCGCCTCGTGACGCTGTTTACGGCTCGATTGAAGAAGCGAAAAAAGCAGGGATTAAGCCTGTTATGATTACTGGCGATCATAAGACAACAGCAGAGGCAATCGGTAGAGATATCGGATTAATGGGAGAAGACGATTTTGCTGTTACGGGTAAAGAGCTTGATAAGATGTCAGAGCAAGAATTAAATGAGAAATTAGAGCACATTTCTGTCTATGCACGGGTTTCACCAGAGAACAAAATCCGGATTGTGAAAGCTTGGCAGCACAAAAATCAGATTACAGCCATGACAGGGGACGGGGTAAATGATGCACCCGCTTTAAAACAAGCTGATATTGGAATTGGAATGGGCAGTGGAACCGATGTGGCAAAAGATGCAGCAGCGATGATTTTAACCGATGATAACTTCGTGTCGATAGTGAAAGCAGTCAGTGTCGGACGGACTGTATTTGATAACATTAAGAAGTCGATTGCTTACCTTTTTGCCGGAAATTTGGGTGCTATCATCGCAATACTGTTCGCGGTTATCATGAATTTGGCAAACCCTTTTACTGCCTTACAATTACTTTTTATTAACCTTGTCAATGATTCGTTACCAGCCATTGCACTAGGGATGGAAAAATCAGAACCGAATGTGATGAAACGAAAACCAAGAAAAATTGATGAGGGTATATTTGCAGGAGGCACGATGCGCTCTGTAATCATTCGCGGCTTGTTAATCGGTGTGGCAGTTATTATCTCCCACTATATCGGTCTGCAGCACTCTGAAGAAATGGGTGTGGCGATGGCCTTTACAACACTTATTTTATCGCGTACGCTGCAAACCTTCCCGGCCAGATCCAACGTGCAGACGGCATTTGGTGCTGGATTTTTTGAAAATAAATATGTACTCGGTGCCGTACTGGTTGGATTTGTTTTATATTCGATTACGATTATGCCGTTCGCTAGAGGCGTGTTTCATATTCCAGAAAGCTTCGGCTGGAGTGAAATGGCCATTGCTACAGGCCTAGCAGTAGCGAGTGTGCTGTTAATGGAAGTAGTCAAGATGTTCCGAAATAAATAAGCACGGGAAGAAACAGACACCATGTTAATGTGTCTGTTTCTTTCGTCCCACAACCTTGCAAATTATGTTAAAATAAATGTAAAGGTTTTCATTTTTGAGGAGTGGTGAATCGATGAAAGTGTTAGTGACCGGCGCGAATAGAGGTTTAGGATTGGCGTTAGTACAACAGGGACTCGCTCAAGGACATATTATGTTTGCTGCTGTCCGTTCGGTAGCGGAACAACATATTAAGGAATTACAACAACTAAAAGCTATCTTCGAAGGACAGTTGCGCATTATTCATATGGATGTCACGAATGAAAAATCAGTCAAACAGGCTGCTGATGCGGTTAAATGGACGGATCAGTATTTGGATGTGGTCATTAATAATGCCGCTGTATTGAATGAACGTGAATCCACGATCGAAGAATTGGATATCCATGCCTGTTCACAAGCGTTCGATGTGAATACGCTCGGACCATTGCGTGTAGTTAAACATTTTTTTCCATTATTGAAAGTGGGTATAGAAGAGCGAGTATCCGACACACAGGCTATTCTGAATATCAGCTCAGAAGCAGGAAGTATAACGAATACCGGACCTCTCGATTATCCGTACGGGATGAGTAAAGCTGCATTAAATATGCTGACAGTAAAATTAAAGCGTTATTTACAACAGGATGACATTGCAGTGATTTCCATTCACCCTGGCTGGATGCAAACCGATATGGGTGGAAATCAAGCACCTAAAGACCCGAATGAAACGGCGGAAAATCTATATACCCTGTTGAAAAAAGGTAAGAATAACGAATCTTTCTCCTTTGTAGACGACACTGGAAAACAGATGTCGCTTTAATAATAAAACTTTTTTGTGAGATACTAACACCTCAACGTACTTGTTGTGGTGTTTTTTTATTTTAGGAAAATTTCCTTTCAAAATAGGGCTCCTATAATACAGATTATGTCTAGCTAAGTGGTAATTTTGAATTGATTCAAGTGCTGGGAATACCGCTCCGGCCAACCACTTCGCGTCCTGCGGGGCACGGCTGAAGCTAACTTTGTAAAGAAAAGCACTTCACAAAGTGGATCTTCAGCACCTGCACAATCCCGCGGGAGTCTACGTGGTTGGCCTGCGCTAATGCTAGGCTCTACAACTGATGTAAGAGGTAGCATTTTGAGCGCTATCATACTTGATTAAATCATGTATAATGCTTAGCACAACTGCTTTTAGCTGTTCCATAAGTTGTAGCACTTCACTGAAGCGTAGGAAATATGCTGAAACTCCACATGCGTCAGCGCGAGCTGTAGATCCACTTTCTCTGTGATTGTGTCTACTAGTATCGCTTCAAAGCGGGCCTCCTCGGCACAAGGCAGCAAAGAAGTAATTCTAGTAGTAGCCTAGCTGAAGCCATGCTCCACAGGACGCAGAGCATATTTCCGGAGCTTTGCTAAGCGTATAAATCCTATCAAAATAACCACATTGTCATATAGTTCCACTTTACATAAATCGTATTATAGGTAGCTTCCTAAAGTTAGTTAGAGAAGAGTTCTGGCAAGTTATTCTTTAGTGAATTTGACAATCTTCCCTAATTCGCGCATAGATATATTGCTCTTTTCATAACTAAATATATATCCTTTCAATTCACTGAAAGAAAATAGTATAATGAGACTAAAGAGAGAAAGGGGTAGTCATCGTGATGCGTGCTTTAGTTTTACAATCAGATTTTGGAATAGAGGATGGTGCGGTTAGTGCCATGAAAGGTGTAGCGCATGGTGTAAGTAAGGTGATTCCGATTTATGATAATACACATGATATACCGCCATTCGATATTTGGGCAGCCTCTTATCGCTTGCTGCAGACTGTAGCCTATTGGCCTGTTCATACCGTTTTTGTATCTGTAGTAGACCCTGGAGTTGGATCAGAACGCAAAAGTGTGGTGGTCAAAACGAACAGTGATCAGTTTATCGTAACGCCAGACAATGGCACATTAACACATATTGCAAAAAAGGTGGGGATCCAGGCAATTCGTGAAATCGACGAGAATGTCAATCGATTGCCACAATCTGGGGCCTCTCATACTTTCCACGGTCGCGATATATATGCGTATACCGGAGCAAGGTTAGCAGCAGGTGTCATCGCATTTGATGAAGTAGGGCCTGCATTGCAAGTAGAAGATGTAATTAGCTTACCGCTTTATGAACCACAGTTGAGAGAAGACAGTATTTTAGGAACGATTGATATCTTAGATGTACGTTTTGGCAATCTATGGACTAATATTCCGAGAGAGCTCTTTTTACAATTAGGTGTTGATTATGATGAAGCGGTGGAAATTGAGATTGTTAATAATGTCAGAAGTGTTTATCGTAATAAAATGACATTTGGTCGCTCTTTTGCCGCGATTCAGCTCGGTGAGCCTGTGTTATATGTGAATTCATTAGATAATATGGCAATTGCGATTAATCAGGGCTCATTTGCGAAAGCCTATAATATCGGAACCGGTTCAAATTGGAGAATAAATATTAAGAAAAAGAGTTAAGGGGATCAATCGATGTTCAGCTTGTTAACAGAATTAAAATACTTATTTAAAAGATTTGTCCTCATAGCTAATGTATTACCTGCACTGTTAGGTTTTATAATTGCAGCTAGATATTATGACATTTCATTTATAGATTACTTGCTTCCTTTTGGCTTATTACTTGTCGGAAGCGGGATGCTGGTAGCCGGTGCTTTAACATTAAATAACTGGCTAGAGGCCGATGTGGATAAATTAATGGAACGAACAAAACAACGTCCTACTGTAACGGGCTCTTTATCATTAAAGACAATACTGGGACTTGGGATAGCCCTGAGCGTCATAGGACAAGCTATGTTATTTTTTATTAACTTAGAAGTTGCTATTTACGGCTTTATCGGCTGGTACACATACGTTGTTGTCTATACCGTCTGGACGAAGCGAAGGGTGACGTGGAATACGCATGTTGGCAGCTTATCAGGAGCTGTCACGCCGTTAATGGGATGGGCTGTCGTGGATAGCACGATACATTCAATTCCGCTCAGTCTGTTCGCGGTCATGTTCCTATGGCAAATGCCACATACGTATGCCATCTCCATTCGTAAATATGATGATTATGCGAGAGCAGGACTGAAGATGCTCCCTGTCGTGAGAGGGTACGATGTAACCGTAAGACGGACAAATATTTACCTTGGTTTACTCCTCTTGATTCCATTATTCGTATCAGGATTCAGCCCCATTTTTTATATCCTCGTCACGGTCGTCAATATCAGCTGGCTAGTAATTGGCTTAAGTGGATTTAAAACAGGGTCGATTAAAAAGTGGGCGAATTTATTGTTTGCAAGTTCACTAGCTTATTTATTGACGGTATTTCTTCTGTATGTGATATTTGTATAGCTTTCAGCTCAAGTGGCCATAAAAGTAGCGAAAGTGGCCGTAAAACATTCAAAAGTGGCCATAAAATAAAAAACCGGAGCGTGCGTAGCTCCGGTTTTTCTTAATCATCATCATTTTTACGTGAGATCGAAATCATATCGCCGGTATAAGCGTCAATTTCCAACTCGACTTTTTC
Source organism: Gracilibacillus caseinilyticus (assembly GCF_022919115.1). Lineage (NCBI taxonomy): Bacteria > Bacillati > Bacillota > Bacilli > Caryophanales > Bacillaceae > Gracilibacillus > Gracilibacillus caseinilyticus. The sequence continues at coordinate 2,423,146 of NZ_CP095072.1, forward strand.
ATTGTTAGTGGTACGGATTTCAATTTCATAATAGGTTTGACCGTCGTCTTCATCCAATTCAAATTCAATGATGTCACCATCATATTCCTCTAACGCAATCGATCTTGCTTCGTCACTTGATATTAATGCTTGCTTATTGGACTGTGCTGCATCATCAGAAGGTTGGTTGTTCGTGTCGTCCTGAGCAGTACCATCAGCTGAGTCGTCTTGTGATTGATCATCTTTAGCAGCTGTGGACTGGTTGTTTGTCATTTTTTCATCAAGTTCCAGGATCTCCCCAGTTTCGGCATCAATGGTTAAATCGTAGTGACGGTCCGTTCCTTCTATATCAATTTCATATACTTTTCGGTTATTTTCTTCTTCTAATTCGATTTCTTTGATATCACCAGAAAACTGGCTGGTTGCTTTTTGTTTCGCTTCATCCTCTGACAAGTAAGCGCTCGCCTGATTGGATGTGAATTGAAGAATACCAAGAACAGCACCGACTACAACTAACCCTGTAAGAATAATATAAAACGTTTTGTTTTTCATAACTCATCTCTCCTTTTCTTTGTTAGTTATAGTCTATCCAATCACTATGAGTGCATCGTGAGAGGAAAATGAGAATTTGATGAGAAAATAAATAGTGTTTTCTTATTTAGGAATCTCTATCGTAAAGGTAGAACCATTGCCGGGCTGACTGTCCAGCTTGATATCACCACCATGTAATTGTACGATCTGATGACAAATCGCAAGCCCCAATCCTGTACCGCCTGCTTGCCTGCTTCTTGCTTTATCCACACGATAAAATCGTTCAAATATCTGCTTTTGATCCTCTTCTGCTAACCCTTCTCCTTGATCTGTAATCGAAAGGTGTATATGGCTATCAGACTCCTTAATCTGGACTAGAACATCCTCATCACTGTATTTACAAGCATTATCCATTACAATATAGATAGCCTGTTGTATCTTTGACCGATCCGCACTGATCGTAACATCATTAGCGGTATGCTGGGTGAACTTGATTTCACGTTGATATGCTGTTGATAGCGAACGGACAACATCCCGTGTCATTTCACTTATATTGATTGGTGTCATGGATATGCTTTCCTGTCCCTGATTCTTGGCCAAAAGAAGCATTTGCTCAGTTAAGTGATTCATCCGCTCTGCTTCAGATAAAATTGCACCCGTCGCCTCATCAAATATTTCCGGTTTATCTTTTCCGCGTCGGTGTAACAATTCTGTGTAGCTCGTGATTACTGACAGTGGGGTACGTAATTCATGAGAAGCATCGGAAACAAATCGGTCCTGGTTTTCGATATTTTCATTGATTCGTTCAATCATGGCGTTATAAGCTTGCTGCATCTGGCTGATTTCATCATTGTTTTTTTGATGGAGTGATAACTTTTCCCATTTGCCATGGTGCGGATTTCGCTTCATTTCGGTTGTCAATGATTGTACCGGTTTTGTCACCAATTTGGCCAGATAATAGCCCGCAACAAGTGCTGGAATCAGCATTAAACCAGCAGATAAAAAGAGGACAATCCGTAAAATAGACAGGCCATCCTCCATGGCGTACAATGCTTCGCTGACCTGTAACGTCACAATCGATCCATCGGTCCAAATCAGAGGAACAGCAATTTGTGCATAAGGACTACCATCTGCACTAGTCGCCAAACGTTGCTCTTCTGTTTTTGTATAATGAGAAGGCCAGTTAAGAAACGACGGTTCTTTTGCTTTCTCATCTATCATCTCGCCTTGTGGGTCAATGATCCGAATCATACTGTTAGCAGGAAGCAATGCTTGTAGCAGTCGTTCGTTTTCAATATCTGCTGTCTTGTTTTTAGCAATGGCTTCCATAATATTTTCGACATCATTGTGGACGCGATTTAGTTCATTTTCACTGACTCTGTTTTCATAAAGAAGATAAACAGCACTATTTATAATCAAAATGACAAGTATTAAGAAAACGGTCAGAAAGATTTGGATTTTTGTACGTAATTTCATGATTTTGCATCCTTTATTGTATAGCCTACACCACGGATCGTCTGAATGGTGTTTTTTTGAAAAGGTTTGTCGATTTTGTTGCGAAGATAACGGATATACACATCAACAACATTGGTATCCCCAGCATAATCAAAGCCCCATACGTGCTCAAGCAATTGTTCTCTCGTTAATACTTGGTTTTTATGTTGTAATAAAAACACCAATAAATCGTATTCGCGTGGGGTCAGTTCGATTAGCTGTGTACTGCGCGTCACATCTCTTGCCTGTAAGTCGATCGTTAAGTCGTCAAAGCCAAGCAGATGATCTTCGGTCTGAGCTGGTACTTTCTGTCGTAACTGAGCGCGAATTCTTGCTAATAATTCTTCCATTTGAAAAGGCTTGGTTATGTAATCATTTGCGCCCAGGTCCAGACCAGACACCTTATCATGCACTTCACCTCTTGCCGTTAACAACAGAATAGGTGTCATACTGTCGGTTTTTCGGTAGCGTCTTAAAATTTCTAATCCGCTCATTCCTGGAAGCATAATATCTAACAAAAGCAAATCATATGTATGTTGCTGCAACAGTTGAAAAGCAGTCTGCCCGTCATGGGCGGTTGTCGTTTGATAATTCTCATAACCGAGTTCCAACTCCACAACACGTGCCAGCTTTTCTTCATCTTCTACGATAAGAATATGTGTCATCCGTTCATCCTCCTTTGCCACTAAATATAGCATATTTTCTTCTGATTACCTATCGTGGCAAATCTTTTTCATATTTTTTTCGTAAAGCGCTCAGACGTTCCAATCGCTCGATATTTTGTTCTTTTTCTTTCATGCTGAGACCGAGGATCATATTTTCAATCAAAAGTGTTGGTGCGACCATCGAATGGAACTCATTGGTATCGCCTCTGCTTGCAAACAGTGTGATCGTAGCAAGAGAGGTGAAATCGGCAATTAATTGATCCGTGATCATGATCGTCTGATAGTGGATGTCACGTTGATATTCGAGGACAATCTTCTCCTCGGGTAGTAATCTTCCGAAGGCGAATAATACGACGACATCTTGATTGGTCAAGTGGAGTAAGTCCTCTAATATTTCATTACCATGATGTTCAATCAGTTGAATGGTGATACCAAACCGCTTGATACGATAGACGAATAATTCGCCTAAACCTTTCGATGGTCCGGTGGCAAGCACATAAACTTTCTTTGCGCGGAACAGGCAGTCGATGGCTTGCTGAAATTTAGCAGGATGCAAGTTGTCGAAAGTCTCCTGCAAAAGCGAAATGCTCTTCTCCATCGTTAAGTATGTTTTTTGCTGGGCGGGATTGGGCTGAATGCCTCTTATTTTTCGGGCAGGGGATACTTCTAATTCCTTTTTCATCTGCTGCTTAAAGGCTTTTAAATTCTGATAACCGATCACTGGCCAAAAACGGGAAACCGATGCAATGCTGATGCCGATTTCTGAGGCAATCTCCTTCTCCGTTGAAAGTAATACCTGTTGCAGATGCTTGGAAATATAATTAGCAATTTTTATTTGATTCTGCGTTAAATTTGCCTTGTCGACTTGTAGCGGTACCATCAAAGCTCCTCCTTAATCCTCTGTAATAGTGTAAATAATTATCGGTGCTTATTAGCAAATTAGATGAAATCATTGTAGCAAAAATTCAAGTCTATCAGAGCTTAATGATAAAAAAATTACATAATGATAATAAAAGTTAACAAATTTACATTTCTTTAACTTTTTTTGAATAGTAGGTTAATAATACAATTCTACAATGAAAGTAACCAAATAAAGGAGGTAAGATCAATGGCTACAATAAACAAGCGTTACACACTAACACAGTCACAGAAGATGATGGTATTTATTTTGTCGATGTCGTTGTATGGTTTGTCGAACATGATTACAGAATTGGTGCCTAGTGCAAAGCTTGGCCCGATTGAATTTTCCATTGAGTATTTCGCTTTTATCCCATTAACATTATGTATTCTGTTTCATCCGCTCTATGCTGCAATTGGAGCATCACTTGGTGAAATAATTTTCGGTGAATTGATGCTCGGTCAATTCGGTGGTTTTGGTGAATTAGAGAAATTTATCGCTTTTTCTTTAGCGATGTATGTGGCAGGTACATTTGTCCGTGATCCAAAAAACCTTAAGCAGGTTGGAACGGCGGCAATCCTCGGGGTAATCATTCATCAGGCGATCAGCTGTACAGTAGATATTATGAAGGTCTGGGTCGGAGTGGAAGAATTAGAAGCCGTTCCAGGACTTGCGGAAAGTGTTGTCGTCATTGAAGGGATTTCTTTCTTTAATGATGTGTTATTCTCAGGGATTTTGTTCGCCCTATTACCAACTTTATATTTAGTTCGACGTTTATACGGGAAAATCGAACCGTTATTAGGAATGAAACCACGAGATCGTCATGATCGTTACCCATTAAAAGAAGTAATGGGACCACGAATTGTCGCAACTGGAATTATTTTAGCGTGTGCTGCTTTCCTTTTTGAATACTTATCGGAAGTAGGTTTCAATGTCGAATGGGAAGCAGATTTTCTGGAAATATACGGTGATGGCTTCATTTGGGTAAGTCTGGGTGCTGCTCTCCTTGTTGCAGTCATCACGATTAGCGTCATGCTAGCGAAAAAGTCTAAATCAAAAGTATCTGATCAACAGGAGGAAAAGATTCCGTCATGACACATCAAATAAAAATAAAGGATGTTACGTTTCAATATCCGGGTGCAGACGAGCCGGTATTACATAACGTAAATCTGACAATAGAAAAAGGGGATTTTGTTGCGGTTTTAGGTGGCAATGGCAGTGGAAAATCGACCATGTGTAAATTGTTAAATGGTTTGATTCCGCATTATTATGTCGGTGATTTTTCCGGCGAGGTGCTAGTGAAAGGATTAAAAACGACAGATTATAAAGTCGCTGAACTTTCCCATCATGTCGGCTATGTCTATCAGGATTTTGAAAATCAGATTGTCAGTCCACGAGTGTTGGAGGATGCTTGCTTTGCTCCTCTGCACTATGGACTTGCTGATTATCGTGAGCGGGCTTTACATGCTCTCGAGATTGTAGGGTTAGCTGATTTGCAAGATTCATTTATCTGGCAGCTCAGTGGCGGTCAAAAGCACTTGCTCGCCTTAGCTAGTATCTTATCATTAAATCCGGATATCATCATCATCGATGAGCCGGTAGCACAGCTGGATCCCCGTCATGCAAAAGACATTTATGATATTTTGGCAGAACTGAATGAGGTTCATGGCAAGACAATTATCGTGATTGAGCATCATACCGAATTTGTCGCGTCCTATGCAAAAAAAGTAGTGCTTCTAGAGAAAGGGACGGTCCATTTTGACTTACCGGTGGAGGAAGCTCTGAATCAGGTGGATACGTTACTGAAGCATCAAATCTATCCGCCACAAGTAACACAAGCAGCAAGGCAGACAGGCATGAAAGACAACTTACCGGTTACGTTAGAGCAATGTGACAGCTGCTTCACTGGACAAGAACGTGCAATCGAATCGGTACCAGCTGATATACCACGGCAAAAACCGATTGTGACGTATGATCACGTGTCTTTTGCCTATAAGACCATCACACGGGAAAAAAGACAAGTGCTCCACGATATTAATTGTATGATTCATGAAGGTGATTATATCGCATTAGTCGGTAACAATGGTGCAGGGAAATCATCATTAATGCGCTTGATGACCGGTCTTGTCAAGCCAGCTGACGGTCAAGTCATGATTGGTGGTGAAAATACGAGATCATTGCCGCCAGAATTTTTGGCTGAGAAGATCACTTATATTCATCAGAATCCTGAGCAAATGTTTATTGATGATTGTGTCGAAAAAGATGTGGCTTTCTATATGAAATCACGTAAAATCAAAGGCTATCAAGATTACGTGCAAGCACTGCTCGAGCAATTTGAATTGACAGAACTAAGAGAGCGGGACAGTCGTTTGTTAAGCGGTGGACAGCAACGTCGTGCATCACTAGCGATTGGTGTCGGCATGCATCCGGAGATCATGCTGCTGGATGAACCAACTGCTAATCTTGATATCGCTACGAGAAAGCATATTACCAGATTGCTAGATGAATTAAAATCCCAGTTGAAGGCTGTTGTTATCGCAACACACGATATGCAATTAGCTTGTGAGTTTGCTAATCGAATCATTGTCATGCACAACGGCAGGATTATCCATGATGGTGACCGGGCGTCTGTATTTGAAAATTTTCGATTATTAGAAAAAGCAGGTCTTGAAGCACCACAAATTTTTTCGTTATCTCAACAGCTTGGTTGGCAACAGCCAGCCTATACCGTAGAGGAATTTGTCAATCGCTATCAGAGAGAGGAAGTTAGCAATGGAATATACGCGTAAATTTGCTGATAAATTATCGGTTGAACAAATGAAAATAGAATTATTAAACACAGCCTATGGCAATGACCATACCTTCTTGGCAAAATTAGATCCAAGAACATTGTTTATCTGGTATTTGTTCTTTGGTATTGTGCCTTGGTTTCTCCATGATGTAAAAGTTCTGATCGGTATGTGTGCATTTATGATCATTACCACTTATATGGCGAAAATCAGTCCGCTGATCATTTTTATTTTGTGCTTAGGTTTATTGGGCCAGGGTGGTTATCTTTTAATTGTTTCCTTCTTTTTTGGCGGGGATTTATCAACAATCCTGCCATTGTTAGTGCTGACACTAAAGTTATCCACGATTTCTTTAGCAAGCATTACTGTTTTTTGTTCGATGAATCCAGATAAATTAAGTGATGGTTTGTTGAAAATTAAAGTGCCTGGTCAGGTATCATTCAGTATCGCTTACGGATACCGGATGCTGCCTACATTACTTGAGGAATATCACCACGTTTTTCAATCGTTTCGCCTACGTGGGAAAGCTCCGAAAAAACGAGGTTTCTTATATATTAAATCGATCACCTATTTTGTCAAAATCGCGATGTTCTCCTTTTACCCGCTGTTATTATCAACTGCTAAACGGGCAAGAACAACGGTGGAAGCATTAGAAACAAAAGGCAGCATGTATGGCTTTAATCACCCGGAAGTTCGCAAATTGAAGCTAGCTGCACTGAAAATGAAACGAAATGATTATTTCTTTTTAATCGGATCGAGTGTGTATGTTTTCGCATTATTTATTTTACTATAGGAAGGTGTTTACAGATGATTATCGATTTTCATAGTCATGTCAAAATTTCAAAAAAATCAACATTTATGCCAGATTATTTTCGCGAAATGATGGCAGAAGCAAAACAAAACGGCTTAACGGCATTGGCCTTAACGGAACATTTTAACACAAGCCGTTTCATGGATATTTATCACTTTTTGGATGCCAATTACACGTATGTGAATGGTTATTATGAGGTGGATGGTTTAAAACTGTTTCCAGGAGTCGAGGTGGATGTCTGTGAAACAGGGCATATTTTACTGATAGGTTCTCGGGCAAATGTTATAGCGGTTCGTGAGCAATTAACAGGCAATTTGACGAAGGAGCAATTCATCGCTTTTGATCAATTGATGGATCTCGCTGATCAGTATGATTTATTGAAAATCGGCGGACATCCTTATCGTGACAGCACGCCACTTGCCCGTAATGTGTCACGCTCCCAGTTACAACGATTGGATGCGCTCGATCTAAACGGGAAGGATTTGTATGCAAAAGGAGTTGACGCATGCAAAGAGGAATTGCAGCAATTAGCTGATGAAATTTTGCTTCCAATTGTCGGTGGAAGTGATACCCACCAGTTCTTGCAATATGGCAGTATCCTCAATCATTTTTCTGTCGATTGTGAAACGAGCGAACAGCTCAAACATGCGATTCAAAAAGGACAATACCAGGTCCAGATTTCGGAGCAATTGCCTTTGAAAGTGAAATCAGCAACATTAGTAAAAAAATATATGAAGAAATATTTGAAGGAAACGGAAATAGTATCTATGTAACAAAAAGCTGTACCTTAATAGTAACGGGTTCAGTTTCTGGAGAGAAAAATGCTAATAACAATTGAAATGACATAATAATTAGCATAGGTTTTAACTGTGTATATGGCAAACAAAAACGCTCAGATTGTTCTGAGTGTTTTTTATCGTACTATTTTATTTTTATCTTTAACTAAAGCCACCCGTTACTTTAAGTGTAATAGTTCACATAACCTAAATTTTCTTTTGCTACCCTTATGTTATGTTTAATAATGGCTAAAATAAAAATGTCCCCTTTAACAGAGGCTATTTCATCGTTAATAGAAATTTCATCTATGTTTTTAGTATAAACAAACTCAAGTCCACCGACTTCTTGAATCGTTTGAGTTACATCATTTGCTTCTGGTTTTACCCCTATTTCTTCAAGTTTATCCACAGACAGCACAATCCTAATATTGATTCTTGGCATTTCGAATCATATGCTTAATGGTTCCTTCTTGTTCTATTCCTACTTTACGCATAATCTTTCCAGAGGCTATAAATAGTGGAACAAAGGGGATGGAACGGAGGCATTAAGTGCTGTCATTGAATTTGGTTTTAGACATATGAACATTCACAAAATTTCAGCAGCACATAATTTAGACATCCAGCCTCATGAATTTCACTCTTGCTTAAATGATCACTTTAATTAATTAGTGATGACGCTCTAAAAACGCCAATAAAATCTTTGAGCTAACAGAAGAGATTAGAAGTTATTGATTTAAGTCAATGAAGTCCCTTATTTCTTGTATTACAATACAATAAAACCGTAAAGAGGAGTGTTTATATGACAAACCAAAGTAATTCGTTCAATAGTCAACACATTCCCGCCGTTATTGCTGGAATATCTTTAATTATTATGGGCATCGCTGCCGCTTTTTCGTATGGGTATGTCCACAATTCATTAGTTGTAAGCCGAGATTCTGTCACCACCTTACAAAACATCGAAGCATCGTTATCACTATTCCAATGCGGAATCCTTGGATGGGTTGTAATTGTTCTATCGGATATACTTGTTTCATGGGCTTTTTATGTATACTTGAAATCAATTCATCGTGACTTATCGCTTTTGGCTGGATGGCTTCGTCTTGTCTACACCTTCATTCTAGCCATAGCAGTTTCCCATCTAGTGATTGCTAGCAATCTAGTTCGCCAACATACGTCTGGTGAATTCATTGAATTTACTCCCTCGGATTTTATGACATCCATTTTGGCTTTCGAATCTATATGGTCACTAGGATTAATCATATTTGGCGCACATCTAATCTTGGTCGGAAGTATTGCCTTAAAGTCGAAACACATCCCAAAAGTCATCAGTGTCCTGTTAGTTATAGCAGGTGCAAGCTACACGCTGATTCATCTACTACATGGCTTCTTTCCACAATTAGACAAAGTGACTTCCTCCATCGAAATGGTTTTAACCATTCCAATGACAATTGGGGAACTTGCATTTGGGATTTGGCTCTTGTTGAAAGGAAAAAAATAGGACCATAGATAAATTCACAGGTAACCTTATTCAAGGCGCTTTTTAATCCGACTTAATGACTCAGGGGTAATCCCAAGATAGCTTGCTAGTTGGTGCTGTGCCACCCTGTGAACCAGTCCGGGTCTCTTCTTCAATAGTGCCTCGTATCGCTCTTGAGGTGTCGAGACCATAAACGCAGCAAAATCATAGTGCATTTCACTGATATTTTCTACTATGATTTTGCGCGTCATCTTTTCTAGACCTGGATACAATTCGTACATATCCTGTTCGATAGATAAGTCCCCTTCCACCAATACACAGTCTTCAATACAGCAGATTGAGTAATTGGATGCTTTATCATTACTATTCTTGTTAAATATCGTGACACTTTGCTGTTCAGTAAAAAAATTATAGGTGATCTCTTTCCCGTTCTCATCTACTGCGTATTGTCGTACGCACCCTTTTAAGATGAAATAACATTTGTCAGGAACCTCACCTTGATGTAATAAAATTCTTCCCTTTTCAAAGGTGGTTATAGGTAGAGATCCAGCAATTTTTTCAAGTTCAGCATCACTTAGATCTGTAAACTTTTTCATATACTGAATGATGATATCTTTCATCCTATTCACCTCTTAATGATTATTTGTAACCCTTTCTTCAACTAAGTTACCCGTTAATTGAATAAGCTCATTCTCTTTTTCTAGCTATATTTTAACATAAAATCCCACAAAACCTTTTTAAATAACCAGAACAAATCATTTTTGGTATCACATATGATGATTGAAATAACATAGTATTTAACACTTGTTTTAGCACCTGAATTGCAAGCGGTACATAGATCTGTGTACCGTTGTTAAAAAGATTAATGTGAAAAACTCGAAGAAGAACTAAAATAATTCGTTATTGGAATCAAACTCTGCTATCATATGGTTAAAAAAAGGAGCCAAATACAGATGTCTCATTTTCCAAAAGTCGTCGCATATTATTATAAACGCTGGCATGAATTTGAGATGGCTTTGCATCAGCATCAGGCGATGGAAATTATGTATGTGATCGATGGAAAGTGTCAGGTGGAGGTCGATCAGCGAACGGTGCAAATCCGTAAGGGTCAGTATATTTTTATTCAGAGCCAAGTGAATCATCGACTGATCATCGATAAGGCACACCCATGCAGGATGTTAAACTTAGAATTCATTATGGACGACAAAGACGACAGCTATATATCCTTTGATAAAATAGGTGCCCAGCTAAAAGACTTATGGGACTCAAACAGTAGGTATTTACTGTTAAAGGATGAGGAGTCAGTATTTTTCACTTTACGTCAATTAGTTCTTGAACTAGATCATCAATCTTCGGACAATGAACTATTGATCGATAATTTGATGGTTCAGCTGTTAATGTGGATGGCTCGAAATCGACGCGAACTGGAAAGTGATGCGGATAACCAATATATCAAAAAAGCGTTAACGTTTATCCATGAATCGTATGATACCGAAATAACCGTAACAGACATTGCGAACGTTACCCATCTGCATCCTAATTATCTTCATCGGCTTTTTAAGCAATCACTTGGACATACGATTAATCAATATATCACCAAGGTCCGGATGGATAAAGCAAAAATGCTGCTCGTTAATACTGAAATTCCAGTTACAGACATTGCCAACTATGTAGGGATGAATACCAGTCAGTATTTTAGTCGAACGTTTAAACGAAACACAGGTTTATCACCATCGGCATACCGTGAGCATTTTCGGGAGATTTAAAAGTTAGAATTTTATACATATTTATTGTAATACATTTCAAAAGTTAAATCGCTTTCAATTTTTTCGTGCTAAGCTAGCCTTAATGATGAAAAAGGAGGAAGTCGTTATGTCATTTAAAATTGCATTTATAGGAGCAGGGAGTATTGGTTTCACAAGAGGTTTATTGCGAGATGTATTGTCGGTGCCTGAATTTCAAGGAATCGATGTCGCATTTACTGATATTAACGAACAAAATTTGGATATGGTAACGCAGCTGTGCCAACGAGATATAGGTGAAAATGGCTTAGCCATCTCGATTGAGTCGACCACCGATCGAAAAGCAGCACTGCAGGATGCCAAGTATATTTTTAATGTGGTCCGCATTGGTGGTTTAGAGGCTTTTAAGCATGATGTCGAAATTCCGTTGCAGTACGGCATTGATCAATGTGTGGGAGATACATTAAGTGCCGGAGGGATTATGTACGGGCAACGAGGTATTGCTGAAATGTTAGAAATTTGCAAAGATATTCGCGAGGTGGCAGCGGACGATGTATTGCTGTTAAATTATGCGAATCCAATGGCGATGCTGACGTGGGCTTGTAACAAATACGGTGGTGTTCGGACGATTGGTCTTTGTCATGGCGTGCAGAATGGCCATAAACAAATTGCGGAAGCATTAGGCAGGAAAAAAGAAGAAGTAGATATTATTTGCGCGGGTATTAATCATCAAACCTGGTATATCGATGTCAAGACAGATGGTGAGGATCGCACGGGTGAATTATTGGAAGCATTCGAGCGTCATTCAGAATATAAGAATACGGAAAAAGTAAGAATCGATATGCTTAAGAGGTTTGGTTATTTCAGTACAGAATCCAATGGTCACTTGAGCGAATATCTGCCATGGTATCGGAAACGTCCGGAGGAAATCAACGAGTGGATTGATCTGAGCAGTTGGATCAATGGAGAGACTGGTGGCTATCTGCGTGTCTGTACAGAGGGCCGTCATTGGTTTGAAACAGATTTTCCGAACTGGTTACAAGAGCCAGTTTTTGCATACAAAGCCGAAAATCGTGGGGAAGAGCATGGTTCATATATATTAGAAGGATTAGAAACCGGACGTGTCTATCGTGGTCACTTTAATGTGGTGAATAATGGCATCATTTCCAATTTACCAGATGATGCGATCATTGAAGCACCGGGATATGTAGACCGTAACGGGATCAACATGCCGGTAGTAGGTGATTTGCCGCTTGGTCCAGCAGCTGTATGCAATAATAGTATATCGGTACAACGACTGGCTGTGGAAGCAGCAGTTCATGGTGATGATTATTTATTGCGGCAAGCGATGATGTTAGATCCATTAACAGGCGCGGTGTGTAATCCAAAAGAGATTTGGCAGTTAGTTGATGATATGCTAATCGCTGAAAAGCAATGGTTACCGCAATACCAAGCAGCAATTCAAGCAGCAGAACAACGAAAGCAGTCTCAAGAGCGTCTACCAACAAAAGATTATCAAGGAGCGGCACGTCTAAAAGTTAAATCGGTAGAAGAAATGGCCCAAGATCGAGTAGCCGCCAATCAAAATGCAGGAGAAGCGGACAAAGGAAATTTTTGATCAACACTTCAAAAAAAGGTATAGTAAAACCACCAGGAATGCCTGGTGGTTTTTCTTCAAGCTTAAAGCTCCTGTAATACGAATTATGTCAATTAGCCTAGCTGAAGCCGTGCCCAACAGGATTCGGAGCATATTTCCGGAGCTTTGCTACGCATTTAAAACATTTCAAAACGACCACATTGTCATACCGTTCTATTTTACATAATCCGTACTATAGACAGCATTATATATAATTAAGCTAGAGCGAATTTTCTTATTTTTAGATGAAAGGAGAATGAAGATGAATATTATTCCCCTGGGAATTTGGGGCGGTTATCCGAAGGCAAACAGTGCCACTTCGTCGTTCTTAATAGAAGAGGGCGGCTTTCGTTTGTTGTTTGATTGTGGCAGTGGCGTTTTAAGCTCTCTGCAAAATCACATACACATCCAACAGCTCGACGCAGTTATCGTTACCCATTATCACCATGACCACATTGCTGATATCGGAGCCTTGCAATACGCGAAATTAATACAAAATCAATTAGCCGACGAGAAGAAAACATTACCTATTTATGCGCACAATAGGGAGGACTCCTTTCAGACACTAACCTTTAAAGATCATACGAAAGCGGTGGACATTACACAAACCAACCAAATAGGACCTTTTGCCATTCAGACAATCAAAACCAATCATCCCGTGTACTGCCTAGCCGTCAGAATAGAGGCAAATGGAAAAAGCGTCGTATTGACAGCGGATACGGGCTGGGAGCCTGCATTAATTGATTTTTCGGAAAAAGCAGATTTGCTCATTTCAGAAGCGAACCTTTATATGCAGTATGAAGGACAAATACCAGGTCATATGACAGGAAGACAGGCAGGTTTATTAGCGAAGGAAGCAGATGTAGAGCAATTACTGTTAACCCATCTGCCACACTTTGGAGAAGCAGAGGACCTTGTCAAAGAAGCGCAACGGCATTTTAGTAAAAACGTATCTCTGGCACAACCAGGAAAAAGTTATCCATTCGTTTAAAAAAAAGAAGTCATGTATGTAAACCGCATGACTTCTTTTTCGTATCACTATTGCTTTGCTTCATAACCAGCAGCGAAGATAGCAACAATAAATGTAACACTTACACCTATTACTAATGCAAGACCCATGTGTATCCTCCTTTTGTCAGATTATTATGTACGTTTATTCTCCCCTTATTATAGCGAATCCCATTCGGTTTGTGAAGGTTTTTAAATAATGGTTGCCCAATCTGGACATTTTAGATGACAAAGAGCCTCCAATTCATTCTCTCGCATGTGCTGATAAGAGCTGGCAGCTACTAAATCTTGATCGACATATCCAGGGTGAGTCATCACTTCGATAGACGGTGTATGAATTTGACGGATTTTTTCAAAAATGTCAAGATCGACACCATCTCCATAGAAATTAGTATATAGTTGCGCCGTTAACAAAATATCAGATGCTGTATGTAAGGATGGTGTGTATCGCACCGGGACCTGATACATATGTGCTAATTCAAGTATGATCGGTTTTAGCGGTTCCCAGCCATGAATATGGTGGTGACTGTCGATGTGGTGAAGGGGCAGACCAGTTTTTAAAAAAGCTTCGATTTGTGTCTGCCATTCTGCTTTTACAGCGTGGAGATCTGTGATCGTCTCCTTTAGAAAATGCTTGCTATATTTGAACTCACCATTGTGATTGGTCAGCCCCGGCAGATCGTTTCGTAACGGTTTTCCCCATGTCAATACTAAGTGAATACCGACATGAAGCGAAGGGGTTTGTTGTGCCATGGTGACAGCATATTCGGTAGCCTTCGCATTCATCATTAACGTGGTGGAGGAGACGACCCCATTTAAATGAGCTTCGACTATACCGTCTGTTACACTTTTGGTTAAACCGAAATCATCCGCATTAAATAAAATATCCATCTCTACACCTTCTTTAGATTATGATTCTTCTTTGTCAGGATAATACCGTTCAATAACAAAATTGGTCTTATCACCTCTGAAGTACGATTGTGAGTATTCGATTTTTTTACCTTCTTTATCCTCCGCTATCGTTTCAATATAAAAACAAGGTAAACCTGTTTCAGACTCTAAATAATAAGAGGTGCTTTCATCAGAAAGGGTAATTTCAATATGCTCCGTTGTTTTTGCGATGTTTACCTGAAAATCTTTTTTTAACGCATTATATAATGAAGTTTCAGCTTGTTCCTTCGTAATCCCAGGGGCAACACTCCACGGAATATACGATATTTCAAATTGGGTCGGGCTGCTGTTCGCCTTTCTGATCCGTTCGATTTTCTGGATGGGATCATTTAATGGTACGTCCAATGCTTGCTGGATAGTAGCATTAGCGGGAATGACGGATAATTGATGTAAGACGATTTCTGCTGTTTTCCCCTGAATTTCCAATTGATCCACGTACCTTTTGACCGTTTGTGATAATGTCTGGCTAACCTTCTTATCTGCTACAAATGTACCTCTTCCTTGTACTCTTTCCAAGTAACCTTCAATCGTTAACTGGTTTAAAGCTTCTCTGACAGTTGTCCTGCTTACGTCAAAATCGTTACACAGTTCCAATTCAGTCGGGATTTTTTCTCCTTTTTGATATTGTCCACTTTTGATTCGGGTAAGCAGCTCGTTTTTTATATAGGCATGTAATGATTGTTTTTTCTCCATAATGTGCTCCTTCAATAAAATATCCATTCTGTTACAAATAGTGTACTAGAAACAAATTTGTATGACAAGTGATAATAGATCATAACAAATGAATGATTTTTTAAAGTTTTATTTACGATTTGTATTTTGTATGATACATTTGGATTAAAAAGTAGGTATAAATTCCTTGCAGAAAGAAGGGTTTTTGTCATATGACGTTGAAATTAGTAGTAATAGGGGGAGGGTCAAGCTATACTCCCGAAATAATCGAAGGTGTTTTGAAACGTCATCATCAGTTATCATTTACAGAAATTGTATTGGTAGATATTGAAGAAGGCAAAGAAAAAGTAAAAATTATTGCAGATTTAGCAAAGAGAATGATCCAACAAGAAAAAAAGGAGATAAAATTAAGTTGGACGCTAGATCTTGAATATGCTTTACGAGAAGCAGAATTTGTTACTACACAAATACGTGTCGGTGGACTTGATGCAAGAGAACGTGATGAGCGAATCCCGTTAAGCCATGGCTTTATTGGACAGGAGACGAATGGTGCTGGCGGGATATTGAAGGCTTTTCGGACGTTTCCAGTAATGCTGCAAATTGCAGAAGCGGTTCATCGGATTTGTCCTGAGGCCTGGATGATTAATTTTACGAATCCTGCTGGCATTATTACAGAGGCATTGCTAAAGTATTCGACCCATAAGAAAGTAATCGGCGTTTGTAACATTCCGTATCATATGCAGCAATCAGCAGCAGAAATATTAGAGGTGAACGCTGATCAGGTTTTGGTAGAATTTATTGGCCTGAATCATTTTGTATTTGGTCGTCGTGTCGAAGTGAATGGCATAGATTATACAGAGGAGTTAACTGAAAGATTAGATCACAATCATGCCAAATACTCACCGGCTAATATTATTCACTTAGGTTCGTCTAAAGCATTTATGCAGAATATGAAGCTCATTCCGAACCCGTATCATCAGTATTATTATCAAACGAAGGACATGTTGGCAACACAACAGCGTGCTTATAAGAATGGGGAAACAAGAGCGAAAGCGGTGAAACAACTAGAAAAACAGTTATTTGCCATTTATCAGGATTCTGCTTTAACGAAGAAACCAGAGCAATTAGAAGAAAGAGGCGGAGCTTTCTATAGTGAAGTGGCTTGTAGATTGATGGATTCCCTTTATAATAATAGAAAAGACATTCAAACGGTAAATACCTTAAACAATGGCGCGATAAAAGAATTACCAGATGATGCGGTAATTGAAGTGAATTGTTTCATTACCAAGGACGGCCCAGAGCCCATCACGATAGTCTCTTTACCAATGGCTGTAAAAGGGGATATTCTGCAGATGAAGGCGTTTGAGGAGCTGGTGATTGAAGCAGGCATTTCCGGGGATTATCATCAAGCGTATCAGGCATTCCTGGCAAATCCATTAATTAAAGATGAAAAAAGGGCAAAAGCATTGTTAGACGAAATGCTGGCAGCGAATCATAAGGAGTTACCGCAGTTTATGATTGGGGGTTAGTGAGATGAAGCGTACCAAGAAGCAAGCGTTTATAGAGATGGCGGGAAAAATCGGTTCCGAACGACATTTAGTAGCGGTGCGGGATGGATTTGTAGCGGTAATGCCACTTGTTATAATTGGTTCTTTAGCCGTTTTAATTAATAATTTCCCTCCATTCGGAAACTTGTCTCTTACAGATGGTCTCAACATAATATTTGGAGAAGGAAACTGGCAGCAAATTGGAGGAACAATCTGGAATGGAACTTTTGCGATTCTGGGATTATTGGTAACGTGTACAATTGCCTACCATTTAGCGAAAAGTTATAATATAGATAGATTATCGGCATCGCTTATTTCGGTTGCCTGTTACATTATGCTTGTACCGATAACGGATGATTTTGGATTGGATATGAATTGGCTCGGTACGCAAGGATTATTTGTTGGTATTATTGTTTCTTTATCGATAACCGAGTTATTTCGGATACTAATCACGAATTCAAAATTTATCATCCGAATGCCTGAAGGAGTACCGCCTGGTGTAACGAAGTCGTTCCGGGCTTTGATTCCTGCCTTGATTATCTTTACGATTGTCGGATTGCTGCAAACATTGTTAACGATATTGGCGGAAACGACTATTTTTGAAATTATATTTGCCGCCATGCAACAGCCGATTCAAGGGGTGGGTAATTCATTACCTGCTGCTATTTTTATTGCACTGCTCAATCAATTTTTGTGGTTTTTTGGATTGCATGGTACGAATATTAGTGGTGCTATAACAGAACCTGTATACATATCACTTGTAGAAAGGAATATTGCTTTATTCCAGTCAGGTGTCACTGCTTATGATGTGCCGAATATTGTAACGAAGCCTTTTTTGGATTCTTTTATTTATATGGGTGGAATCGGTACAACGTTAGCCTTGCTGATGGCGATTTTTATTGTCGTACGTCATGAAAAAAAACATCCATATCGTGAGATAGCGAAAGTTTCAGCACCAGCCAGTTTTTTTAACATAAATGAACCTGTTATATTCGGTTTACCGGTCGTGTTGAACCCCATTATGTTTATCCCGTTTGTGCTGGCGCCGGTAGTGCTGACTATTATTTCGTACTTTGCGTTGTATACCGGTATGGTGCCAAGGACGGTCGCTATTTTGCCTTGGACGACTCCCCCTATTATTAGTGGTTATTTAGTAACAGGCGGCAGTTTACGCGGGGTTATTTTGCAATTAGTCAATTTAACTGTGGCTGTTTTCATATATATACCTTTTTTAATGGCAGGAGTCAGATCTTATAAACAAAGGATGGAGGGGTGACGTTGTCTGAAGTAGAGGAACAAATGGAAAAAATAGCTTTTACAATCATTCTGCACGCAGGAAATGCTCGTTCGCTAGCGATGGAAGCTATTAAACTAGCCAAAGCTGACCAGATAACAGAAGCAGCGGATAAGATCGCTTTAGCAGAATCAGAATTTACCAAAGCACACCATGAGCAAACAACCCTTTTGCAACGGGAAGCAGAAGCTCGGTATAATCATCTTCCTCTTATCCTGATTCACGCGCAGGATCATTTAATGATGGCAATGACAGTAAAGGACTTAGCGGTAGAGTTCATCGATATGTATCAAAAACTACATCATCTGGAGGGTGAAAAATGAAATTACTCTTAGTATGTTCCGCGGGAATGTCAACTTCCATTTTAGTCAACAAAATGCAACAGGCCGCTGCTGAAAATGATGTGACAGCAGAGATTCATGCGATAGCAGAATCAGATTTACAACAGCATGTGGAAGGTTCTGACGTCGTATTAATTGGCCCACAAATCCGCTATCTGGAGAAGAACATCCGCCAAACCGTTGAACCATTTGGTGTAAAGTGTGACGTAATGGATCAGTCGGCTTTCGGGATGATGAGAGGCGACCAGATCCTCGAACAAGCACGGCAATTGATGAAATAAATAATAGGCACGGCAGAAATATAAGAATGAATCTTACGTCCAAAATGTGTTGAAAGCTGGAAAAAGTGTACGTAAGAACGAGTCTTATAAACAGTTCAAAGTAAAAAGTCAAAAGACGAGATCTCGCGGACACTTTTTTTGAAAAAGGTAGAATACTGTCTATAAGACTTAATCTTATAACCAAAGTTTGATGGAAATTAAAAACGTCAGTAATTAAGACGCTCTTCCAGACGATCCCAAGTTTCTGTAATTCCTTGAAGCATTCCCATATCCATGACTTTTTGAAGTGCTTCAGCAGAAACATATTCTGCATGGTTCACAAGTTTTGTCTGTCCATTCCCTATGTCAATGAATTCCAACGTAATTTCAGAAGAAGGCATGGTTTCGTCAATCGTCCCTTCTGCATCTGAAAAATAATCGGTGTAAATAATCGTTTCCGGTTCGATAATTTTCTTATAGATCACTTTTCCCCAGGATTCCATTCCGTAAAAATCTCCTTGGTTCCGATCAACGCATTTCATACAGTAATGCCAGCTGCCACCATTTCGGAAATCAACGTGACAAACAGGAAGTTCCCAACCTGCTGGTCCCCACCAATGCTTGAGATGATCCGCTTCTTTAAACATTTGGAAAACAAGATCTTGAGGAGCATGAAAAATACGCTCCAATACTAGTACTTTTTCGTTCACTACTCTAGATTTCATTTCAGATGTTGACATTGTCATTCCTCCAATTGTTATCGTTTTCTAAAGGTTACACGGAGCTAACTTAGCGGTTTTTTTCCTTGCATCACATCGAGATAATCGTCCAATCGATCCATTCTTGCTTCCCATATTCGACGATAGGAATCAAGCCATTCATCCAGTTCAACGAAAGGTTCCG
This sequence comes from Gracilibacillus caseinilyticus, assembly GCF_022919115.1. Classification (NCBI taxonomy): domain Bacteria; kingdom Bacillati; phylum Bacillota; class Bacilli; order Caryophanales; family Bacillaceae; genus Gracilibacillus; species Gracilibacillus caseinilyticus. Next base: position 2,442,920 of record NZ_CP095072.1, read on the forward strand.
GTTTTAGTTTATAAATGCGACGGTTGGCGATTGGATGAACCTCGACAATACCTGCTTCGCTTAATACCCGGAGATGCTTAGATGCTTGGGGCTGGTTTAATTGAAGCTTTTCGGCAATTTCTCCTACAGGAAGTGGCTGGTTAAGAAGTAAATCTACGATTGCTAGTCGGCTTGGTTCTGCGAGTGCACTAAATGTTTGTGTGTTCATGTTGTTCTCTCCTAACATACATATTTTTAAAAATTAGATGCCTATATGTACAACGAGAATCACCTCCATGATTTCAAAGTGTTTCTTGTCATTCTAAGCTGTTGATTTGAATATAACACGAAAGGAATATTCTTTTCAAGGAATATTCAAAATAATTGCTACTCTACTAATAAATGATTAAATGGGGTAACATTGTCAGTGAACAAATTAAATAGAGAGGGTGGTAGAGGTGAATAGGAAAGAGGTCATCTTAAATCAATTTAAAGCTTGTCACAACACGGACACTTGGTTTGTTTCTTTGCAGACTGCCTTAAAAGGACTACCTGCAGAACAAGCCTATAATTATAGTGCGATTTCGGTTCATTCTATTTTTGAAATTGTTAATCATCTTTGTTTTTATAACAATCTGGAATTAAATCGTTTTAAGGGAGTACAAGATAATGTTCAGATCTCTGACAATGAGACGACATTTAAACCTTTGACAGAAAAAAGTTGGGAGCTGCTTGTAGAGGAATTATTTCAAACATTGGAACGTTGGCAATCGGCAATCGAACAATCTGATGAGGAATGTATCGAAAAAAATGCTGAAAGCCTGACGTACATCAATCTGCACAATGCCTATCATATTGGGCAGATAGTATTTATTCGTAAAAGCCTTGGAACATGGAATGATAGCCAGGGCGTTCATTATAACGTTTGATTCCCTGGGTATTGATTATATGATCAATTTGGACAGTAGGCAAACCGGGCAAAAATCCACCAGGTCCGACAAACGTAAGTAGATATACAACTACCTATATTACGGATTATGTAAAGTTGCTGAGTGGTAATTTTGAAATTATTCAAGTGCTGGGATACCGCTCCGGCCAACCACTTCGCGTCCTGCGGGGCACGGCTGAAGCTAACTTTGTGAAGAAGAGCGCTTCACAAAGTGGATCTTCCGCACCTGCATGTCCCGCGGGAGTCTACGTGGTTGGCCTACGCTCATGTTTAGCTCCACAATTCATGCGACAGGTAGGATATGGAGCACTATCTGCTTCATTTGATGATATACAATGTCTAGCACGACTGCTTTTAGCTGTTCCATACGTTGTAGCACTTCACTTAAGCGTAGGAAATATGCGGAGACTCCTCATGCGTCAGCGCTGAGCTGAAGATCCACTTTGTCTCTGCCTGTGTCTGCAAGAATCGCTTCGAAGCAAGCTTACTCGGCACAAGGTAGCAAAAAGGTTATTCAAGTAGTAGCCTAGCTGAAGCCTTGCCCCACAGGAATCGGAGTATATTTCCGGAGCTTGCTACGCGTGGACAAGCTATCAAAATGACTAATTTGTCATACTGTTCCACTTAACATAATCCGTATTATAAGAACCTATCATCTTTTCTAGAGTGATTACTTCTGCAATATCTCCGTAATTATGCTTTACTCATAAAAAAAGCACAGTGCCCCATGCTTTTTTGTCAGTTGTTATTGTTCTGTTGTGCCAATATTTGAATCGCTTGTTTCACATGTCCGCTTGTCTGAATTAAAGTATCTCTCGCCTGTGGTAAGTCACAGCCTGTCTTAGCGATTAATAAGGAAAGCTTAATATCCTGATTAGTTTCCATCATCAGCTGCTGTACTTCGCTCTCAGGCAGCATCGTGAGATCCGTAAGCATGGTTTCGGCTCGTTTCATCAGCTTCTTGTTTACTAATTGCATGTCTACCATTTCGTTCTGATAGACTTTGCCAAGTCGTACCATAACTGCGGTCGATATCATATTGATTACCATTTTTTGCGCTGTTCCTGCTTTTAATCTGGTAGAGCCTCTGATGATTTCAGGGCCAACTACCAATTCGATTGCAACATCACTAATTTCAGATGATATTGTCTCATGGTTACAGCTGATCGAGATGGTGGAAGCTCCTATGTCCCGTGCATAGGTTAAGGCAGATACAGAGTAAGGGGTGAACCCGCTAGCGCTGATACCAATGACCACATCTTTACTGTTAAAGTTGTATTGTTCTAAGCTGTTAATTAAATTTGTTTCACTATCTTCATGCTGTTCAAGTGGTTCCCACATTGCCTGTCTTCCGCCAGCAACGAAAGCAATCCAGCGGTCAGGATCAACGGAAAAAGTTGGACCAAGTTCCACTGCATCCAGTACACCTACTCTCCCGCTAGTACCGGCACCCGCGACAAAAACCCGGCCGCTCTGACGCCACTTTGTAACGATTAGATCAACAGCATCAGCAATCCGTTGTAATGCTTGCTCAATCCCTTTATGAATCCTCTGATCCTCTTGATGCATTAGGTTTACAATATCCAATGCTTCCATTTCGTCAATATTAATGGAATGCTCATTTTTTTGTTCTGTGACTCGTTCAGCCATGGGAAAGCCTCCTTTGTTCTCAACATGAATTGTTTAGATGAAGTCCATTCGCTTTGAAATCTTATTAACGTGTGAGGATGCCCTTTGGCCAACCACTTCGCATCCGGTTAGTGCGAATATTCAACGTTCCAAATCAAGCATGAACTTATAACGATCAGCACGATAAGATGATTTCACTACTTCAAAAGGAGTGCCGTTCTCTAACTGTGTCGTTCTTTTCATGAAAAGAACAGGTGATTGTTCGGTGATTTCTAAGTATTCAACTTCTTCTTCATTTGCAAGCGTTGCTTCGAATAATTGACTGGCCTTGCCGATTTTTAATCCCAATTCATTCTCGATATATTGATAGAGAGAAGATTGCACAATGTGATCCGTTAAACCTTTAATCAGATTCGCTGGTATATATGTTCGTTCCAATGCCATTGGAATACCTTCTGCTAAGCGAATGCGCTTTATTTCATAGACTGGTGCATGTTCAGCGATGTGAAGCTGTTCAGCTAAGCTCAGTTTGGCAGGAATAATTTCAAAGTTAATCAGTTTATTACTAGGTTCCATGCCACGAGCTCTCATATCCTCGGTAAAGCTTGTCAAACCATTGAGGTTTTGTTCCAGCTTTTGTTCGGTAATAAAAGTACCTTTACCTTTGATTCGGTGTAAATAACGCTCATTTACTAAATTTGTGATGGCTTGCCGCACCGTCATTCTGCTGATATTTAATTGTTCTGCATATTCGCGTTCTGATGGAAGTGCGTCTCCTGGTTTATATTCTCCATTTTCAATCTTGGCCTTGATTTGCTCCTCCAGTTGATGATAAATGGGAATAGGGGATTGTTTATCGATCATGTCTCGTATACTCCTTTCCTGTCATAAATCAACGTAACAGACTAATTCAAGCGCCTATCGATAGGCGCTCTTACTTTGCATCATATCTTTTCCTATTATAGCATCTTCATCAGCTATAATGGTAACATTCTTATGACGTTGCAAGATAGAAGCAGGGAATAGTTCATTAACTTCATCGTGAAGCAGTTTCTGCAACGCTTCATGTTTCTCTCTACCTGATACGAGTAAAAGGATTTCTTTACTTTTCATAATCGAACCGATTCCCATTGTGATCGCTTGGGTTGGAACATCCTCAATAGAATCAAAGAATCTCGCATTGGCTTCGACTGTTGAATCGGCTAACGTGACAATATGAGTTTGCTTGTCAAAAGGCGTTCCCGGTTCGTTAAATCCGATATGTCCATTATGACCAAGACCTAATATTTGTAAATCTATGCCGTTGTATTTGGAAATGAGAGCATCATATTCGATGCATTCTCGTTCTAAATCTTCAGCCAATCCATTCGGAATAAAAGTCTGATCAGCCGGAATGTCAATTTCACTAAATAAGTGTTTGTTCATGTAATAATGATAACTGTTAGGATCTTCATTCGATAAACCGATATATTCATCAAGATTAAAAGTTGTAACAAGCTGATAAGATGTCTGGTTTGTCTGATGGTCCTGAATCAGATTCTGATAAGTAGTGACAGGTGTTCCTCCTGTTGCTAAACCTAACTGAAAATCCGGTTTTGATTTTATTTTTTCTAAGATAAATTGAGCAGCTTTTTCACTCATATCCTGATAATTTTTTGTCTGAATTACTTTCATTATTTTCTTACTTCCTTTCGTATGCAATTTCTCCTCGACACAGGGTAAGCAATATGTCATGATTGTCATCTAATAAAACGATATCGGCATCTTTACCTGTTGCAAGTGAACCTTTTCTATCTGTCATACCTAATTCTTTAGCAGCGTTGGTGGAAGACATGGAGACTGCTTCTGGCAAAGAGCATCCGCTGAATTGCATAATATTTTTCACGGCATCATTTAGCTTTAATGTACTGCCTGCAAGTGTCCCATCCTCTAAAGTGGCTTTATTATCTTCTACGAATACTTTCTGTCCACCTAATTCATATTCACCGCCTTGTAAACATTTTGCTCGTATGGCGTCTGTAATCAGCAGTAAATTGTCTTTACCAATTAAATCGTAAGCGGTTTTGACAGCATAAGGAGTAGAATGGACACCATCTGCAATCATTTCTACCATTAGCTGCTTATGTTGCCAGGCAGCGCCTACTACACCAGGTTCACGGTGATGAAAACCACGCATTTGGTTATATAAATGGGTAATATGTGACAAACCTTGGTCCATCGCCAGTTCTATTTCTGCTGCAGTAGCATCTGTATGTCCTGCTGAAGCTACAATACCTTGTTCCGTTAGATATCGGATTAGTAGTTCAGCACCATCTACCTCCGGAGCGAGAGTGACCAGTTTGATATTGTCTGCAGCAAGCTCATTCCATTTTTTAAATAATGCTACATCCGGTTTCAAGATGTGTTCTTCAGGCTGTGCACCTTTTCGTACTTTATTGATAAAAGGACCTTCTAAATGAATACCAATTACTTCTGCATGCTGGTTCGGCTGCCGCTTGATATAAGCCGCTGTATTTTCAAGCGCTTTTTCAATGTTTTCTTCGCTTTGGGTCATCGTAGTAGCGAGAAAAGAAGTAGTGCCTTCCATTGGTAATGCTTGAGCCATAGTCTCTAAAGCTTCTGGTGTCGCGTCCATTACATCGGCCCCATTAGCTCCGTGGATATGGACATCAATTAGTCCTGGTATCGCACATCCCTTTGTATTAGAGAAATCCAGGGTGCGGTATCTCTCGTCATCCTTTAACATGTCTAATTCGTTTATTTCTTCTATTTTCTGGTCATTTATTTTGATATATCCATTATCGATCGATTGGTTTTCTGTATAGATTGTTAGATTTTTTAACAATAATTTTTGTCCACTCATCTTGTTCACACCTATCCATTCAAATGTTTAGTTATAGATTAACAGTTCGTAGTATGGTTGTCTATACCTATATAATAATTTACATAAAATTAACAAAAGTATATACCAGATTCAATACCTGTTGACACGGACTATTCCTTTACGAGTGTGCAGGAAGGTAGAGCGAAAATACAGTAAAATTTCTTATTTTTAATTTTTGTCATTCTTTCACAAGTTATTCTCGACAAATAGATAGGATGTTAAACATTCCTACAAATAAGGGCTTGATCAGCTAGGATAATAACGAGCTAACACAACACATCATAACCTTTAATGATGAAAGTTTGATTTGTAATAACTTATCATAAAATTAGTCCGAACATAATAAACTGTGAAAATAACAATAATGTAAAAAATGACTATCTTTTTAATAAATAAATGGTATAATGATGAAAAAATTATTTTGTTATAACAATAAAAATATTAATTTAACAATTTAGTAAGCGGTTTTAATTATAATTTTGTACAAAGATAATAACAAATGTAACTGTTTTTGTGAAATGTATTGACATTATTTGACCTGCTAGCTATATTAGGTATAGACAACTGTACAAAGTTGTTCGAATATTTTAAAGAAAAGGGGTAGTTGGTTTGAAGAAATTCAAATGGAGTTTGTTGTTAGCATTATTATTCGTAGTCATTGGTTTAGCAGCTTGTGGTGATGACGAAACAGGTTCTAGTACGGATGATACCGAGAATACATCAGACAATGGTGATGATACTTCTGCAGAAGAGACAGAACAAGAAGAAGTCAATCTTAGAGTTGTTACAACAATGGCGGGTACGGATCCAGCCGGTGAAGTGTTTCAGCAGGTATTAGATGATTTCCAGGAAGAAAATCCGAACATCAAAATTGAAAACGATTCACAATCAGCAGATGCAGGAACAATTCGTACGAAAGTTAACACAGATTTTTCTTCAGATAATGAACCGGACCTTATGTTCTACTTTAATACAGTCGATGCAGACGGGTTGATAGAAGAAGGAAAAGTGGTCAATTTAGAAGAGGCTGAGGGTGTTGATTTATCGGGTTATAACTCCATGCTTGAACAACAACGACGTGAGGATGGGAATATTTATGCTGCACCACAATCCGGATTTTATGAAGGGTTATTTATAAATAAAAAACTATTTGAAGAACATGGCGTAGAATTACCAACTACATGGGAGCAATACGAAGCAGCAATTGAAAAATTCGCGGAAACAGATATCGTTCCTATCGCTGCATCAACAGAGGATTCATATTACGTGGTAGAACATTATATTTTGGCGGCAGGCGGAATGGAAAATTATTCGGCAGCTCTTGCTGATAAAAATGAAGCATGGGCAGAAGGATTAAATAATATTAAGAAACATGCTGATATGGGTGCATTTACACCAGATGCAGCGACAATCGATTTAGCATTAGCGCAAGAATTGTTCAAACAGGAGCAGGCAGCAATGATCTTCGAAGGATCCTGGTTCTGGGGTCAACTAGAAGAAGCTGGTATGGGGGAAGATGTCACGGTATTACCAATGCCTGTCTATGCAGAAGGTGGAGAGACAGGTGAACTTGTTGGTGGTGCATCACAAGGCTGGTTTATCAGTACGAAAGCATATGAAGATGAAGCGAAGAAAGATGCTGTTGTCAGTCTATTTAACTACTTAACTTCTGAAGAAACAATTATCAAAATTGCTGAAGCAACTGGTCAACCACCTGCAAAAGGTGAACTAAGTGATCTGGCAGACTACTTGAAAGCAGGACATGATTTAGTGAAGAACGCACCGGCTGTTGCTTTACCAATCAATGACCGTATCTATCCAGAATCATTTACTCATATGCGTACGAGTGTACCTGAGATTGTAAGTGGTGATAAGCAAGGTGAAGAAGTGTTAGAAAAAGCGGTTGAAATGGCGAAATAATAGAATAATAGATGACGAGAGAGGTTGTCCCGCTATGTTGGGTCAGCCTCCTTGCACATCTGGATTGGAGGACACATGAAAGGCGATAAACTATATATTTTCCTCTTTCTTACCCCGGCATTTGCTGTGACAGGAATCTTTTTATATTATCCATTTGTTGAAAATATTTTGCAAAGCTTCTATAAAACAGATGGATTCTTTAATTCTACTTTTGTGGGATTGGAGAATTATGTTCGATTACTAAATGATGAAATAGCCAGAGGTGCCTTGTTTAATTCATTGGAATTAATGCTTTATGTCACGATATTTCAGGTTGGAATCGCTCTTATATTGGCAATCATGGTCAACTCCATTACGAAAGGTGCAGGATTTTTCCGTACAACCTTTTTCTTCCCGATCGTAATCTCGGGTGCTGCAATCGGTTTGTTATTCACCTTGATTTACAACTACCGTAATGGACTGCTTAATGAAATGTTAGTCAATTTAGGTTTCGAAAGAGTGCTTTGGTTAACAGAACAGTCATCCTTATATATGGTGGCAATTCCGACGATCTGGAATTACGTTGGTTTCTACTTCGTTATCCTGTTAACTGCCATTCAAAAAATTCCGAACGATTTTTATGAAGCGGCTCAGCTCGAAGGTATTACCGGTATGCAAAAAATGTTTAAGCTGACTATTCCGCTTATCGTAAGTGATTTGAAAACGTGCATCGTGTTGGCAATCACCGGAACGCTGAAGATTTTTGAGTTAGTTTATATTATTACAAAAGGTGGTCCAGCCAATTCCTCAGAAGTGCTGGGAACGTATATGTACCAGAAAGCATTTCAGGACTCTGCGATGGGATATGGGGCAACGTTAGCGGTACTGATTGTTGTACTAGGGCTAACCTTAGCTTTTGTTACGAATAAATTATTGCAGAGAGATGAAGTTACGTATTAAGGAAAAGAGGTGTTAGATAGATGTATTCACATACAGAGGAACAATTAACCTTTTGGGAGAAATTTCAGGAAAGGTATTTCATGAATTCAAAAGCAGGGAAAATATTTGTCTATGTTGTCCTGACATTATGGTCGATGACAACTATTTTTCCTTTAGCATGGGTGTTGCTTAATTCCTTTAAAGAGTCAAGGCAGATCATTACCGGTACATTTAACATCCCTTCAGATCCAACCATGCAAAACTATATTAATGCATTTGAAACAGTCAATATCGGTAAGAGTTATCTCAACAGCTTTATTATTTCTGGCTCGGTTGTGCTGCTCGTTCTATTTCTGGGAGGATTGGCCGCATTTGCGATGGCAAGGATGCAATTTAAATTAAGAGGTCTGCTGCAAGCTTTATTAGTAGCCAGTTTATTGATTCCGGCTTTTGCCACCATCGTACCCGTGTACCGAATGATGATTGGTATGGATTTGGTTAATACGTATCTTGCATTGATCATCCCGCAAACTGCTGGTAATTTACCTTTTGCAATTCTGGTGATCAGTGGTTATATGGCGACGATTCCGAAAGAGCTGGAGGAAGCAGCCCATATGGATGGCTGTGGCCGGTTTAAGATGTTCACGAAAGTCTTTTTGCCAATTTCTTTACCATCGTTTTCTACCGTAGGGATCTTCGTATTTCTATGGTCATATAATGATTTATTTTCTTCACTCGTGCTTGTATCACATGAAAAAGTGGCACCAATTGTTGTGTTATTATCAAATGTCAGCTCGCAATATGGGACAGATTATGGTTTGATGACGGCAGCTATCGCCATGACGATCATTCCGGTACTTATATTCTATTTGTTTGCTCAGAAGACATTCGAAAAAGGGGCAACTTCAGGTGCGGTTAAAGGATAATAATTCTAACTTTGTGTACAAAGGATGATGCAGAATGGATATTACGTTAAAAGGTGACTATCAGCCCTTTTTGTACGGCTTACAGGAGCTTGCGATAGAAAAAGGGACTACCCTCAGTCAATCGGGGAAATCGTTAATGATTGAAAAAAACGATGAAAAAGAAACGGTTGTATCTTATCAAAATGGTCAGGGCAAGATTTGTTATTATCATGATTATCACGTTTACAGGGCGTTTGGTTTATTTGTCCAGCATGCTGCCCATGGTAAGGATTTTCTCCTTAAGGAGCACTCTCAGTTTAAGACAATTGGACCAATGTTTGATTTATCACGAAATGCTGTTATGAAGGTGTGCCAATTTAAGTCGATGTTGAGAAAGCTCTCTTTAATGGGCTTTAATGCAGCGATGTTATATATGGAAGATACGTATGAGGTAAAAGAATTCCCGTATTTCGGATATATGCGTGGCCGGTACTCGCAGGAGGAATTGAAACAATTAGATGACTATGCCTTTCGGTTAGGTATTGAATTGATCCCTTGTATTCAAACACTTGCACACTTAGAAGAATTTTTGAAATGGGACGCATCGGCACATTTGAAAGACACAAGAGGCGTCCTGTTAGCAGAACAAGAAGCTACTTATCAGTTTGTCGAAAAGATGATCATTGCGGCTACAACGCCATTCCGGAGTAAACGTCTGCATATTGGCATGGACGAAGCAGAGGAATTAGGCAGAGGCATTTACTTAAATAAATACGGCTATAAAGATCGTTTGAAACTAATGACAGAGCATTTGTACAGAGTGACTGAAATCACAGATGACTTGCAGTTAGAAGTCATGATGTGGAGCGATATGTTCATTAAATTAGCTTCTGATTCTGGAGATGATCAGTATGATATGTCGACGGAGATATCAGAGGAAATGCAGCAATTGGTTCCAAGTAATGTCACATTGATGTATTGGGATTATTTCCATACGAAGAAAAAGGAGTATCATACGTTAATTGATAAGCATAAACAATTAGGTCAGACTCCTGCTTTTGCCGGAGGGATATGGGTTTGGAATACGTTTGCGACGAATTACGGGTTATCATTAAAAACAAGTGAAGCAGCCCTGCAGGCGAGTAAAGAAGCGAAGATTCAAGATGTATTTGTCACGCTATGGGGGGACGATGGCTACGAAAATAATTATTACGCGGCGATGCTTGGCTTGCAGCTATATGCAGAGCATCAATATTATCAAACAGTCGATCAAGCAGACTGGTACTCAAGAACAACATTCTGCACAGGGCTGGATCCGCAAGCCTATTTACAATTAAATGAGCTCGATGCAATTCCTGGTGTGGCTGAAGGAAATACGGACCAAACGAATCCGTCCAAATTTTTGTTGTGGCAGGATGTGTTACTGGGTCTTTTTGACAAACATATTGAAGGATTAGCGATAGCCGGACATTATCAACAGTTAGAACAGACCTTTAAACAATTAAGAAATCCTCAGGCTGAACTAGATTTTATTTTTGATGTACCGGAAAAGTTATCTGCTGTATTGGCACGAAAATCAACGATTGGGCTTCAATTAAAAGCTGCCTATGACGCCAAAGATACGGCTGAATTAAAAGCCATTGCAGATGTTGAGCTGCCTGAAATTATCGAACGGGTAAAAAGGTTGCGCGCTGCCCACAAAAAACAATGGTTCCAGATCAATAAGCCATTTGGCTGGGAAGTGATCGATATCCGTTATGGTGGTTTGATAGCAAGATTGGAAACAGCAATCGAGCGAATCTCTCAATATATCAATGAAGAAGTCGACTTTATCGATGAACTCGAACAAGAACGGTTACCATTTAATGCTAATGTTGATCAATCAACGGGATTGGGATGGTCCAGCTATTATTATCGAATCGCATCTCCGAATGTATTTTTTCACGTATTACCGATCTATTAAAAAATGAAGGAGTTTGCTATCCATATGAAAAGTTATAACATCTTTGTCGGCGGCTATGGCAGTAAAGCAGAAGAAGCGATTCACTATGTGAGATTTGATCCCAAGCACCAATCCTTTAAGAAGTTAGGTGCAATAACCGGAATAGACGCTCCTTCATTTCTAGCACTTCACCCTAAACAGAACTATCTTTATGCAATAAGTGAGGTCGAGGAAGGAGAGCTGGTGAGCTATCAAGTGGGGGATCAGCTAAGCGAAACAAGCCGGGAAAAAACGGGCGGTTCCGGACCTTGCTTTCTCCATGTTACTGACGATGGTCTATATAGTATTGTTACCAATTATGGAGATGGTAAAGTGTCGCTTCATCCAATCGAAGACGATGGCAAGGTGTCACAGCATACAGATCTTCACCTACTTAAGGAAACGGATGAAGCTTCCCATGCGCATATGTGCTACCCGCTTGGCTATGATCAATTATATATCGTAACAGATTTAGGTCAGGATACGATATTTCTTTTCCGATTGCAGCCACAACATCAGCAACTGGTACTTCAAAGATCTTTTCCGTTAAAAAAAGGTTTCGGCCCAAGACATATCGAAGTCGATCAAACTAAGAATTACCTTTATATCGCCAATGAATTCAGTTCCATGATTACTGTTTATCATTACAATGAACCGTTCAGTGAATTACAACTTATCCAGGAAATATCGACTATTCCATCAAGTGAACAAAAGGACAACTTCTGTGCGGACATACATTTTTCACCTGATAAAACACGCTTATTTGTCTCGAATCGAGGCAGGGATAGTATTGTAGTCTATCGAGTGCAAGAAGATGGCTGTTTAAGCTTTGTAGATGAAGCCACAACATTGGGAGAATGGCCGCGTCATTTTGCATTGTCCTCAGATGCTGACTATCTGTTTATTGCTAATCAGCACAGCGATCGTCTGTCAGTATTACGTGTGCATTCAGATGGGAAATTACAAGAACTTGCCTGTCATTATGAGCTAGCATCACCTGCATGTGTTGTGATGTTTGATCGAGAATAAGGAGGAACTCTATGTCTGATATGTATGTAAATCTATACCATATACCACAAGCTATTCAACAAGAACAGCAGTGGGTTATTAGAAGAGTATTGCCCATGGAGAAAGATCGAGTTATTAATTGGGTGCAAAAACATTTTCCACAGTGGAAGAATGAATGTGATGTGGCTTGTTCGATTTCACCGGCAAATTGTTTGATAGCTGTTAAAGATAAGGATATACTAGGTTTTGCTTGCTATGAAACAACATTCAAGAACTTTTTCGGTCCCGCAGGTGTGCTCGAGAGTGCCAGAGGAAAAGGAATCGGCTATCAGTTACTTATACATAGTTTGCATGAAATGAGGCATATAGGTTATGCTTATGCTATTATCGGTGATGCAGGCCCAGTTGACTTTTATAAAAAAGCAATTGGGGCAGAAGTCATCGGTCGCCCTTCTGTTTTAGAAGAGTGGAAACCACTGTAGGGAACAGCGAATTTTTGCTCAGAAATATGTATAGACAACTGAACCTCTGTGTGTTATTATTTTTATAAATATAGATTGATTAATTAAATATAGGCTCACATGTTACTAACTAGATTAGGCATGGAGAAATCGAAAGGGTAAGCAAATGAATACCTTCTTATTTCTTCATGTCTTTTTTTCGCGTTAGGAGAGTATTAAGAACACTACAGAGGCTTTCGTCAGTACTTGGCGGGCGATATGCGAAATGGTTGTTTATCTTCTTAGGGAAAGGAAATCACAAATGTTTAAAAAATTATTTAACAAATCAAAAAAGGTCGAATTGTTAGCGCCGTTAACTGGTAAAGTTGTAGCTTTGGGGGATGTACCAGATCCGGTCTTCAGTCAGAAAATGATGGGAGAAGGGATTGCAATTACTCCTGAAACAGGAAAAGTGATAGCGCCGGTCGATGCAACGATTGTACAAATTCCTGAAACAAAACACGCAATCGGCATGAAAACAAATGGTGGAGTAGAAATTCTGATTCATGTTGGTTTAGAAACAGTTGGTTTAAAAGGTGAGGGATTTAACATATTAGTAAAAGAAGGAGAAAAAGTAGCCGCGGGTCAGATGGTGATGGAATTCGACTTGGATTATATCCATGCAAATGCTGAAGATACGGTGACACCAATGGTGATTACGAATAGTAAAGACCTCGATCAGTCCATTCAATTAACAAACGAGAAACAATGCGAAGCAGGGGAAACAAGCCTTTTGACGCTTAGCTAATATAACGGGATTCTGTAAGGGAGATGTATGTAATGCGGTTGAAAAAAATTTTGAATAACAATGCGGTACTTGTCATAGATAATCAAGAAGAAAAAGTAGCAATTGGTACTGGTATAGCATTTGGCAAAAGAAAAAACGATCGTATTAACCCGAACAAAGTAGAGCAATTATTTGAAATGAAAGAAAATGAGAAATTGCAGCAGCTGTTAAGTAGAATTCCTGAAGAGCATTTTATTATTTCAGAAGAAATTATTTCATATGCTGAGGAGTATCTAGGGTCAAAGTTAAGCGAACACATTCATATTGCCCTTACAGATCATGTATCGTTTGCCATTGAAAGAATAGAAGATGGAATTCATCTGCAAAACAAACTATTGAATGAAATTAAAATTCTCTACCGCAATGAGTTTGAAATAGGGCTGTGGGCTGTCCGTCATATACGTAAGAAATTAAATATTGACGTTCCGGTAGATGAGGCAGCTCATATTGCTCTTCATATTCATACGATGAAACTTCAAGGAGGTGATTACCAGCAAACGATTAAGCATACGGCCATTGTAAGGGAAATGATTCAGTTGTTTTTAGAGAAGTTGAACATGAATATTAGTGAAGACGATTTATCTTATCAACGTCTTGTTACACACTTACATTTTGCTTTGTCGAGAGTAAGTCATTATCAATTGCATGAAATGGATGAAGAAATGCTATCCATGATTCAACATAAATTTTCTGATTCATATCAAGTAACGAAAAAGATCACATCATGTATAACCGAGAAGTATGATATTGCTTTTCCGCCGTCAGAACTTGGTTATATTACAATTCATATTCAAAGGCTTAAGAAGGACTAATATCTTATATACGTTAGCGATGAAGAAAATCTATGTAGTGAAAATTTAGTGTGTACGAAGTATAAGAAAAACTGCGGTACTCGCTAAAAGACAAGACGAATGCTGAGTTTTTCTAATGTTATTAATACATTTGAGGAGGAAATAAAATGGTAATGAAATATCTTCAAAATATTGGTAGATCCTTAATGTTACCGGTTGCAGTACTACCTGCAGCAGCAATATTAATGGGTCTGGGCTATTGGCTGGATCCGGAAGGCTGGGGGGAAGCGAATGTTGTTGCAGCCTTCTTAATTAAAGCGGGTGAATCGATTGTATCAGGCCCGAGTATGTCCATTTTGTTCGCAGTTGGTTTAGCCTTCGGGATGTCCAAGGATAAAGATGGTTCCGCTGCACTTAGTGGTTTAGTGTCTTACTTAGTTATTACAACGCTATTATCAACAGGTTCAGTAGCATTATTGCAAAGCGCGGATCCAGGAGATGTCAACGCAGCTTTTGGCAATATAGAAAATCAATTCATTGGTATCATTTCAGGTATCTTAGCATCCGTCATGTACAATCGCTTCAGTCATGTTAAATTACCGGATGCGTTAGCATTTTTTAGTGGTAAACGTTTAGTACCCATTATGACGGCAGTATCCAGTTTAATTGTTGCTGCTATTTTATTCTTTGTATGGCCATTTATTTATTCAGGGTTAGTTTCATTTGGTAAAGCAATTATTGATTTAGATGCTATTGGTGCAGGTTTATACGGCTTCTTTAACCGTTTATTAATTCCGACTGGTTTACACCATGCTTTAAACTCGGTATTCTGGTTTGATGTTGCAGGTATTAATGATATTGCGAATTTCTGGTCTGGTGAAGGGGAAAAAGGTGTCACGGGGATGTATCAGGCAGGTTTCTTCCCGGTTATGATGTTTGGTCTTCCAGCGGCAGCATTAGCGATGTACCATACCGCAAAAACGAAGAAAAAGAAAACAGCGGCGTCTCTTTTAATGGCAGCAGCATTTGCTTCCTTCTTTACTGGTGTTACAGAACCGCTTGAATTTTCTTTCATGTTCTTAGCACCAGCATTGTATGTCGTACATGCTGCATTGACTGGTTTATCATTAGGGATTGCGGCAGCGTTTGACTGGACAGCAGGATTTGGATTTAGTGCTGGTTTAGTTGACTTTATCTTAAGCTCACGTCTTCCGTTGGCAAATCAGCCATATATGTTGATTGTACAAGGGCTTATATTTGCGGTGATTTATTATGTGCTCTTCCGTTTCTTAATTACGAAGTTTAACTTGAAAACACCTGGTCGTGAAGATGATACAGAAGAACAAGTAGTAGCAACTGAAGAGGCTTCAGACGCCGGTGAGCAAGATGACATTTCTGTAATGGCAAAAGAAATTTATGCTGGATTAGGCGGAGATGACAATGTATTAACATTAGATAATTGTGTAACAAGATTGCGCTTGGAAGTTAAAGACTTATCAGCAGTTGACAAACAACGCATTAGGAATACAGGTGTTCCTGGTATCAAAGAAGTAGGGGAAAATGGTATTCAAGTCATTGTTGGCACACAGGTACAATTTGTGGCAGACGAAATGAAAAAACTGAGAAAGTAGAAAAAATAGCATGGCTGAGCAAACAGCCATGCTATTTTGCTGTCTAGAGAAACATTTTGATCTCTACACTATTTAGAGGAAGTTGTATATACTTACGTTTGTTAAAACCGGGCTGGTGTATGCCCGGTTTCCTAAGTTTGTTATCTTTTTCTATTAGCTGACAACAACCCATACATCACTGGAACCTGGTGTGTCGCCTCTTGTCCACCATTTGGCTTCGTATTGGGTGCCGTTGTAGAGGACTTGATCGCCGCCACTGTACGCTTTATTTGCATCCCATTCGAGCACATCTGTATTTCCAGAATCAGTCCCATCACCATCTACTAATTCCCATGCATCTGATGAGCCTGGTGTATCACCTTGTGTCCACCATTTCGCCTGATAAGTAGCACCGTTATAAGTAACTTGGTCACCAGCTAAATATACGCTATCAGCATTCCATTCAGGTGTATCTACTGGTTCTTCAGGATCTTCAGGATCTCCTGGATCACCAGGTTCAACAAATTCACCGTCAAAGTTTGCATCAATCACTTGATAGAATGCGTTAGCCGTGTCAGCTACTTCCCAGTAAGCAAGGATGACATGATAGCCTTCGCGTTGTGGGATTTCACAGTCGTGTGTTGTAGTGAAGTCAGGTCGTTGACCATTATCGTTGTAGGTACAGAATAATTCAAAGTCAGATCGTTCTAAAGGAGAATTAGGATCCCAACCCTCTTTTGTAATGTAGTAATCCCAACTTGTCGTAGAATGTGCTGCAGTTAATGACCATTCAAATGTAAAAGCACCACTTGACATCGGAACTTGTGCCCAACGCGTTTCCGACTGTTCATCTAATTTTGGAAAAACACCGCCAGCACTTGCTATTTGTCCATCTGCTACACCAGCTTCAGGGAAATTGCCAGGTCCTTCTAAGCTTTGCGGTTCATACACGACAGCTCCACAATCCGTATTTACACCTTCTGAGCAAAGTAACGAACGGCTTTCCGGATTACTGACATATCCGTGTGCGGATACCATTGAAGCAAATGCCAATGACATAACGAATAAAACACCAAGCATAAAGACTGTTTTCATCATTTCTCTACCAGAAAATTTAACTGACATGTTCTTCCTCCTTTGCAATCTAGAGGTCTATACCTATGATACTAAAAAATAATATAAGAGTTTAATAGAGTAGTAAACCTCCTCCCTGAAACATTTAACTCTTATACGTTTTATTCTATGGAAAGTGCTTACTTAATTCAATATCTTTTTCTATTATTTTGAATATTTAGTATTAATTAACTATAAAATATGTTAAATTATGGATTATTTAATAGTGGTATCATCCAAAAGCGTTATCGAATAATATCTGTTGCAGTTTTGCGCATTGCCTGTAGAATCTCTTCTTCTGTCGCTAGTGGGGTGTCACCTGTTATGGTATGTGCCAGCTTACATGATGCAGTAGCAAATTGAATGACGTGGTCAGGGTTATGATTGCATAGTTGACCGTGAATAATACCAGATGTGAAGGCATCACCTGCCCCGATTCGGTCAAGCACCATGAAGTGTGGGTGAGTGTCGTAATAGAATGTCTTATTTTGATATAAATAGCCTTTTATTGAATGAGTCCGGTATTGGTGAACAGTGCGCAGTGTTCCCGCAATTTGCGGTATAGAAAAGTGATGAGCTACTTTAGGGATCAGATCTTCGAGTTGTTCTTCTCGAGTCTGATACGGAGACGAATAACCCAAGGTGCTCTTCGCATCCTGCTCATTCATGATGACAATATCTGCCAGAGGCAAAAGTTGTTCATAATAGATTCGGGCTTTTTGCGGTTCATTATTTTTCCAGAGAGCTGGCCGGTAATTACAGTCAAATACGACCATTCCACCATGATGTTTAACAAGCTGGGCAAACTCTATCATCTGGTGTCTGATCGTATCGTTCATAGCAAGGGCAATACCGCACAAATGCAGGACATCTATTTGCATGGAGAGACGAATGAAGTCATATTGATCTATTTTTGTTGTATTAAAACTGCTCACCAGTCGATTGGAATATGTTACACGACTAGGGCGATCACCAAATCCATTTTCGAGAAAGTAAAAACCAATGTCATTTCCGGTTCGGACAATTTCATCGGTAGAAATGCCTAATTTATGCAAATGGGCAACAGCAGCATCACCGATTGGAGTCTGTGGCAATGCAGAAATAACAGTGGTTTGGTGACCTAGCTTTGTTAAACTGCCAGTAACATTCACACCTGTTCCGCTAAAACTGTAGTGTAAGGTGGAGGCTTGAGATACTAAATCGTGACCTGGTACGGTCATACGCATCATCACTTCGCCAAATGCTGCGATCGCTTTACTCATAGTTGTCCACCAGCCTTTTCATTTCATTTATTAAAAAATCGATATCATCGAGACTCGTATTACCAGTGTCTGGATCAATAATCGATGAATACACGTGTGGAATTACCTGGGGGACATTGGCAGCTAATGCGATTTCCACTATCTCTGTAAAGTTTTCTTTATCAATTCCGCCTGTCGGTTCCAAGCCGAATTGTTCGTCGCCACAGGCTGTCGCAACTGCTTGATATTCTGCCTTGCTGGAAAGTCCATTCATGGGAAAATACTTTAATGCATTGCCTCCCATATCTCTAACTAGTGCTATTGCTGTTTTTACCGGTATCACCGCTTTTTCACCTTTTTCACTGAATGGGCCGGTAGCTATATTTACATACCCTTTAAGTCCAGTTGGTGTGACGAGTGCATTTATCCAGCTGTTCTGCTTTCCTAGATTTGCCCTTGTTTGTCCTACCAATGGGAAAACTTGATTAATGTGCTTTCCAGCATAAGTCTTCGTGATTTCCGCAACCATCTTTCCTTGTTTACTATCACCTGAGCCAAGTCCAATCGACACTGCATCATCCAGGGCACGGCCATGTTCTATCATTGCATCTGCAGCATGTTGAACAGTAGGGTATTTTTTCGACAATACACCGATTAACACTTTCTTTTCTGCGACTCGGTATACGTCACGTGCATTGTCTATTCCTTTTGCCAACACGTTTAATGCCACTCGATTTTTGTAAAAGTGATCAAAAATAGCTGTCATGAATGATTTCCTCCTAAAATGTCACAAAATCTATCGTAAATAATGTCCAAATCATCTTTTTGTAACGGTCGAGGGTCAATGTCGAGGAACCCTTGACTTGCACCGTAATCTCTCGTATAAATGGCTATCTCACCTGATTTTAATTGATGGACGATTTCTTCTGCAGTCTGTCCGGTTGCGGAGGAATCGATCGTAATTCGAGCACGATAAATATTTCGTCCTGCTTCGTCTTGGATAATCTGAACGTTAACCCCATCAATGTTCACTAACCTCTGTAACACGGTTAAGCTTTCTCGTTCGGTATGGCTGGTATCTTTTTTATCAAAAAAAATATCCAGCGCCTGCAAAAGACCAAAGCTTGCCTCTTTGCCAACCTTCATGCTTCTGCCAATTCCGGATAACTGCACTTTCGCCCAGTCGACATATTCTTTTTTTCCGGCAATGATGCCCGATGTCGGTCCTTCGATCGCCTTGGAACCGCTGTAAATTACCAGATCAGAAATAGCTGGGTATTTTGTTAAATCTCCTTCCGCAGCAGCATCGATGACAAAAGGTATGTGGTGCTTTTCTGCAATGGTATAAGCTTCTTCAACTGAAATGATGTTCTTCTGCACAGCATGGTGAGATTGCACATAGATAATGGCTGCTGTATTCGGATTGATTGCTTCTTTGATGTGTTCCTGCTTGCCCTCATTTGCGTATCCGACCTCGATTACTTTTCCACTACCTAAGTGAATCATTGTTTCGATCGGAGCCCCGTACTGAACATTATGGCCCTTGAAAAGAATGACCTCGTTTTTTTCGATAGGCAATTGATGAAGTTTCATACTTGTGCGTGTATTTCCTTTGGTTACCAGCCCTGCAATTGCGATGGCTATCCCGCTTGATGCAGAATTAACGATTACTGCGTCTTCACTTCCTAACTTACTTGCTATATAACTGCCTGCTTTATTTACTAAGTCCGCCATTTCGACATAGCTTTGTGCACCGGTTTTCATTGCTTCCATTACAGAATCTTCCGGGGCTGATACGCCCAAAATACTCATTCTGCCACTTGCATTAATAACACGTTTCAATCCATATTTAGCATGTAATGAGCTCGCCATCTTTTACCACTCCTTTTGGTTCAATGATTTCGTTGGTTGTTCGCTGTTCACCGTTGGCGTCGGTCAACACGGTCTTTTGTTTCTTCAGTGAGAATATGGTGAGATTTGCTGGTTCACCAATCGTAATTGTTGCTAAATGAGGTTTCCTAATCGCTCTGGCGGGTTGCACGGTAATAGCATCGATTACATCTGCTAAGGTATAGCCAAGGTAAAGAAATTTACTGGCAACATGAGCAAGACTGTATACAGGTCCATTTCTGCGATTGTCACGATAAATATCTGTGCTGATAGAAAATGGATAGATTTTTGCTTTTTTTACTACTTCCGTTGTTCGAAAAGAAAAGCTGGCACTGCCATGGCCGACATCTAATAAGACGCCTTTTTCGATGGCTTGCTGCAGTTCTGGAAGTGGTTGATTGTGCTGATCTAAGAGGTTGTTTTGTTTTCCGTGGAGAAAATGGGTGATAATATCTCCGCTTTCGAGTACATGCAGTATTTCTTCAATCGCCGGTGGAGCTGATCCTATATGTACCATTAATGGTCTGGAAGTAACAGAAGAGAATTGTCTTGCAAGTTGTAATGGCTTTAGACCATTATCCTTGACGACACTTTTACTCATTCTCACTTTTAACCCTACAATTCCTTCTGAATGGCTGTTGCACGCGTGCACTAATGCTTTTTGATCAAGCCAATTTAAATTAGATAATTCATCGATCCTGGTTAACCCGATTTTCGATACATTTAAAAAGGCATAAAGTGTCGTTTTGGCTTTTGTTTTTTCCAGGAAGAGATCGCTTATATGATCGGCGCCACAGCTGCCTGCATCGACAATCGTGGTAACCCCTTGCTGGATACCGATTGCGTCAATCTCATCACCGTAAGGATGCATGACGTTATGTGCGTGAACATGCAAGTCAATCCAGCCGCTGGATACGAAACATCCGGAATAGTCGTATTTGTGTCTCGCTATCCCTTTACCAGCTGTGGTAATCTCAGAAATCTGCCTATTATTAATGACAATGTCGACATGCTGGCCATCCGTAAGCTGCAGATTTTGTAAAACATAAGAAGTATTCATTCCACTTTCCTCCTTATCACTATAAGAATAGCAACTTTAAGTATAGATGTCTATACATAAATGCATTTTTGATATGATAGAAAATGAATGGATAGTCGATCAAAAACGTTGAAAATTGTCGAAATAAAAGAAGCGGTAGAGTGAAATAAATATAATATTCGATATTGACACTTTTCTATTATTTGGATAATCTTGTATAGAGGTATAGTCATCTTATCTAAACTAGATTGCGTTTACATCGGTTAGGATTCTATTAAACTAGTTGAAGGAGTGGAAAAAACATTGTCAGTAAGAAAGAATCTTCCGAAAGGTGTAAAATGTTGGGTATTTGGAGCAATTGGTCTTTTATTTTTCTCGATAGGCTTATCGTTAGTAACGACAGTACAGACGAGCGCAGCAGAGCAGGATGACGAATATAGAGTGGTCGGATATTATACGCAATGGTCGACGTATGGAAGAGATTATCAAGCGGTAGATATTGATGCAAGTAACCTTACGCATATTGTCTATGCATTTGCGGATTATTGCTGGGAAGGTGCGGGGAATGCGGCCAATACACAGTGTGAAGGTATTGAGAATGGTACAGTTGTTTCGGCCGATCCTTGGGCAGATTATCAAAATAAGAATGTGTTAGGGTTAGAAGAAGGAGAGGAATGGAATAGAGATTTTCACGGTAATTTAGGCGGTCTAGCCAAACTGAAAGATGAAAATCCAGGGTTAAAAACATTACTTTCGGTAGGTGGATGGACTTTTTCCAAGAACTTTTCTAATGTTGCTGCTTCTGAGGAAACACGGCAGAGATTCGCTGCATCGGCGGTAGAGTTTATGAGAACGTATGAAATGGATGGGGTTGATATTGATTGGGAATATCCGGTTGAGGGTGGATTGGAAGGGAATGTCCATCGACCGGAGGATAAAGAAAATCATACATTATTATTACAAGCAATCCGTGATGAGTTAGATAAAGCGGAGCAAGAAGACGGCAAGCAATATGAGTTAGCCATTGCATCCAGTGCCAATCCTTCCTATTTGGAGCACAACGAATTAGACAAAATAGCAGAAATCGTCGACTTTATTGATATTATGACGTATGATTTTAACGGAAGCTGGCAGAAGACAAGTGCACACAATGCCCCTTTGTTTGCGGATCCTCAAGCTAAAGAAGCAGAGGTGCCAAGTACAGAGGTATTTAATGTCGCCACCGCCATCCAAGGGCATTTAGATGCAGGTGTTCCATCTGATAAGTTAGTGATGGGCATGCCATTTTACGGTCGATCATGGGGTGGTTGTGATGCAGATAGAGATACCCATAATGGTGGCTATTATCAGAATTGTGAAGGCGCAGGGAATGGTACATGGGAAGCCGGCGTCTATGATTATGATGATATTATCAAACATAAATTAACGGATAATCAATACACGGCCCATTGGAATGACGCTGCCAAAGTTCCGTACTTATATAATGAACAAACTGGAGAATTTATCAGCTACGATGACAAGCGTTCGATCGCAGCAAAAGTTGCCTATGTTGAAAACCTTGAGCTAGGCGGTGCCATGATATGGGAATTAAGTGCAGATCGCGAAAGCCAGTTATTAGGCTTGATCAAGAATGAGTTTTCTAATGGGACAGTGCCACCTGCACCAACCCCGCCAGACGATGGTACGATTAATAGTATGGATGATTTAGAGATTAATGGTGAGGAATATAAATATACCAATCTGGAAGATAAAGAGAGTGTAGAATTTCAAGCATCACTTATAGAGGAAATGCCTGCTAATGCCAAATTGACGATAATGTATAAAGATCTTGTCATGTCTGTACCGGTCTCTGTATTAAAAACAGGTCAAAACATTACCATTCAATTTGGTCCAGTAGAAGGTAAGATAAAAGACAAACAGGATCATTTAATCAGCAGTCTTTACGATTTGCAGCTTTTATCAGGAGAAGACAGCATAACTGACTTTGGGGAGAATTCCGTCACTTTAACCTTTGAAGTGGATGCAGAACAAGTAGACAATTGGGACGAGCTCGCTCTTTATTTGTTAGATGAAACAGGAAAGAAAACGAAAGAAAACCCTGTCAAGTATGATAAGGAAAATGCGACGGTGTCTTCAGAAGTTGCCCATTTTAGTATATATGGTGTTTTTCAAAATATAACAGAAGAGGATACAACGGACGGGAACGAGAATGAATCGGGTTCTGATAATGACAATGATGAGAGGGATTCACCAGAAGAGAATACGGATACGGAAGAAGAACCGACAGAAGCGCCTGACGAAAATGCTAACTCTGCTGATAAGGTAAAGGAAGAGAAATCTGAACAAGGAAATCAAGAGAGTCCCAAGCAGCCTGACACTAATTTGGAAAACGAAGAGGAGGGTCAGTATTTACCGAATACTGCCACCAATCAGTACAAGTTCCTGCTTGCGGGGCTGTTACTAGTGATTGCAGGGGGATCAGTCCAGTTTATTTCACCCTTACGAAAAAGATAACGAGGAGCAGAGTAGCTATGAATTCACATAGCTGCTCTTTTTAATATTCATTTTTTACGATGGGTGTACATACATTTAGAAATAACAACATTTGAATCTACGATCTTGTTTGTCTTTCGGGGCAACAGAAGATTTACTTAACTGGGAGGTCATGGAATGGATATTTTACGGAAGGTGCAAGAATATAGAACAACCCAGCATGCACTAAAATGGGAAGGTACTTTTTCACAGTATTTGGAGTTGTTGAAAGAAAAGCCTTATCTTGCTCAGTCAGCACACTCTCGAATTTATCAAATGATAAAAGATCAAGGTGTGAAAGATGACAATGGAGTGAGGGAATATGCCTTTTTTAGTGATCAATTATTCGGATTAGAAGAAGCACTAGAGAAATTAGTAGAAGAATACTTTCATCCAGCTGCGAAACGATTAGATGTTAAAAAAAGAATCTTGCTGTTAATGGGACCTGTCAGTGGTGGTAAATCCACATTAGTAACGTTGCTTAAAAGGGGATTAGAGGAGTACTCCTTGACTGACCGAGGAGCAGTTTATGCCATAAAGGGCTGTCCGATGCATGAAAATCCTTTGCATCTTATTCCGCAGCATTTAAGAAAAGATTTTGAAGAAGAGTATGGAATTCGCATCGAAGGTAACCTGTCACCTCTTAACCGATTACGATTAGAAGAAGAATATGGCGGCAGAATAGAAGATGTGATGGTGGAACGTATCTTTTTCTCAGAAGATAATCGAGTTGGCATTGGTACATTCAGTCCATCTGATCCAAAATCACAGGACATTGCTGATTTAACAGGATCGATTGATTTCTCTACGATCGCTACGTACGGATCAGAATCAGATCCACGTGCTTATCGTTTTGATGGGGAATTGAATAAGGCGAATCGCGGGCTAATGGAATTCCAGGAGATGTTGAAGTGCGATGAGAAATTCCTCTGGCACTTACTGTCTCTTACGCAGGAAGGTAATTTTAAAGCTGGTCGTTTTGCCTTGATATCAGCGGATGAAATGATCGTAGCACATACAAATGAATCGGAGTACAGATCGTTCATTTCTAATAAAAAGAATGAAGCATTACATTCCCGGATGATTGTCATGCCAATTCCGTATAATCTGAAATTAGATCAGGAAGAACGTATTTACGAAAAAATGATTAACGAAAGTGATATTAAAGAGGTTCATATTGCTCCACACACGCTCAAAATAGCAGCTATGTTCACGATTCTGACTCGCTTAAAAGAATCGAAGCAAAGTAATATCAGCTTGCTGAAGAAATTGTATTTATATAATGATCAGGATGTGGAAGGTTTTAGTGATCAGGATGTCAGTGCTTTGAAGAAAGAATATTCCGATGAAGGGATGACCGGTATTGACCCACGTTATGTCATTAATAGAATTTCTTCGACGATCATTCGTAAAGAAATGGAAGCCATTAATGCCCTGGATGTACTCCGTTCCTTGAAAGACGGCTTAGATGATCACCCGTCCATTACGAATGAGCAGAAGGAAGACTATCTTGATTTTATCTCGGTAGCGCGTAAAGAATATGATGAGCTCGCGAAAAAAGAAGTACAGAAAGCATTTGTATATTCTTACGAGGAATCTGCCAAAACGTTAATGAACAATTATCTTGATAATGTGGAGGCGTTCTGTAATAAAACGAAGATCGAGGATCCATTAACAGGTGAAGAAATGCATCCGGACGAAAAGTTAATGCGTTCGATCGAAGAACAAATCGGTATTTCTGAAAACGCGAAAAAAGCTTTCCGCGAAGAAATCTTAATTCGTATTTCTGCCTATGCAAGAAAAGGTAAAAAATTCGATTACCAATCCCATGAACGTTTACGCGAAGCGATTCAGAAGAAACTATTTGCAGATCTTAAAGACGTCGTGAAAATTACTACTTCCACGAAGACACCAGATGAGCAGCAATTGAAGAAAATGAACGAAGTAGTGGCAACCCTCGTCGAAGAATATGGCTATACATCCCAATCTGCCAATGATTTATTGCGCTATGTTGGAAGCTTGTTAAATCGCTAAACTAAAAAAACATCCCACAGTCCTGTGCAGGCTGAGGGGTGTTTTTAGTTTTGTCGTATGTTCTGATAATATGGATTATGTAAACTAGCGTAGAGGTCATTTTGAAATGTTGTTAGTGGTATGATACCGCTCCGGCCAACCACTTCTCGTCCTGCGGGGCACGGCTGAAGCTAACTTTGTGAAGAAAGGCACTTCACAAAGTGGGTCTTCAGCACCTGCACAATCCCGCGGGAGTCTACGTGGTTGGCCTACGCTAGGATAAGAACTCTACAACTTTTGCAGGAGCTAGCATATTGAGCGCATCCTTAATTCTCCATAAATAATTGCGTTCATTAATGCCTAGAAACACTGCTTTTAGCGGTTACGTACGTTGTAGAACCTCATTAGAGCGCAGGAAAGCGGTTTTTGCTTTCTGAGGAATTTGAGGCCGCCCCCACAGGACGCGGAGCATATTTCCGGAGCTTTGCTAAGCATATACTATATTTCAAAATTACCACATTGTCATACCGTTCTATTTTACATAATCCATAATATAGGTATCCGTTACATCTAAACCGACTAACTTATGTGAGTGAATCGGAGACTGTTTGTTTATCCTTCACACTATAGGTTGCTAATACGTAAGCAATCAATGATAACACGATCGATGAAACAACGGAATGCATTCCGAATGGCTGTGGGTAAAACGCCTGGAATGCGATATAGGAAATCATACCGGTTATAATCGCAGCGATTGCACCATACTTATTACCTTTTTTCCAATAAATTCCCATTACTACCGGCCAAATAAATGCTGCCTCTAACCCGCCAATGGTATACAGGTTTAACCAGATAATTAAATCAGGCGGGTGGATTGCTATCAGGTATACAATTAAACCTAATACTGCTGTCACTGTCATACTGATTTTTCGGATCCTTTTTACTGGCGCTTTTGGCTGGATATAATTGCTGTAAATATCTTTAACAATCGTCGAGCTTACCAGTAAAAGTAAAGAATCGACGGTGGACATAATCGCTGCTAACGGAGCGGCTAACACTATCCCAGCCAGCCAGCCAGGTAATACTTCGAGTGCAACTAACGGAATGACCGTATCGGCCACTTCAATATCCGGCAAGATCGGACGGGCAAATACACCGATTAAGTGCATGTTTAGCATGATAACACCAACAACGATCGTTCCAATGATAAGTGCACGATGAAAAGCACTCGTATTTTGATAGGACATCGCGCGCACTACTATTTGAGGTAACGCGACAACCCCTACACCAACTAAAATCCAAAAAGACGATACATACATTGGGGATAAGGTACCGTCTGCACCATAAGGAGTGATCAGGTTGGGGTTTTCTGCCTGTAAATCGTTCATGATAGCTGATATGCCACCACCTGAAATAATAATGGCAATTAACAAAATAATGGTTCCAACGACCATAATGCTTCCTTGGATAGAATCCGTTAAGGTAACAGCACGAAATCCACCGACCGTAACATAGATTAGTACAGTCACTACAAAAATAAGTAAAGCGGAATGATAAGATAATCCTGTAATCGATTCAATTAACCGTCCGGCACCAATCCACTGTGCCGCCATGGTGGAAAATAAAAAAATAACAATACTGAATGAGGACAATAGGACGACCCATTTTGATTGATAACGATGTTTCAAAAAATCTACCATTGTAATTGCCTTATATTTTTTGGCGGTAATTGCAAACCTTTTACCTAATATCATTAACGTAAAATACCCGGTAGCTACTTGAATTACAGAAAGCAGTACCCAGCCTAATCCTTCATTATAGGCAACACCGGGACCGCCGATAAAGCTGCTTGCACTTCCATATGTAGCAGACATCGTCATCGCAAGCACAAATCCGCCTAAACGACGTCCCCCCAGATAATAATCCTCCATAAATGAAGTGTTGCTTTGATTTCTTCTGCTCACCAATAAACCCGCCAGGAATATCAAGGCAAGCGCTCCGAATAATGTAATAGTTGCTGCAAGATTCATAACTGATCATACTCCTTATCATCTAGCGAAAAATCCTTAAAGAAAAATCTAACCACGATACTTACCAGTACTATCATTAGGATCACCCCAACAATACAACTGTAAAAAAACCAGGCTGGAAAACCTAAAATAAATGTATATTGATCGGGTTCTTTGCTACCCAGACCATAAGCAAAAGTAAACCACCAGATAAAATTAAACAGTACTAAACATATCCCAATGATGGCCTCCCGATTTGCCATTTTAAATCGTTTATCCAAGTGATGTTTCATCATAATAACCTCCCTAAAAACAATACCTATCCTAAAAAGTAAACCATAATCGACTTTATGTGACAAGACAACCGCAGGAAATCACCTTTGATAATACTAGCAGATTACCCTGTTACGTGGTAGCCTATTTATAAAACCTATTTTAGTAGTGTACAAAGGAGTAAGTGGCGTGCTAAAGAAATTTTTGCAGCAATCTTCAACAAAATACATAGCAATGAAACAAATATATTATTTTCTGCATCAGAATGGATCGACCACGAAAGCAAATCTGGTGGAACAGCTAAAGATGAAACAGACAACCGTTAACCGACATTTGGAACAATTGCTTAAAGATCAGATTATTCAAATTGGCCAGTACGAAGCATCATCTGGTGGCAGACCACCCTCTTTATTTGAGGTTAACCCAGAAGCAGGATTCATAATCGGAATTGATTTGTCGCGTACAAAAACTACATTAACTCTGGTCAATAGCAAGTTTGACGATGTTGATCACTATTCATTCATGATGACGGAACAACATACCCCTGCACATACGATCTCCATCTTGGCAAAGCAAATAAAGCATCTGCTGGACAAACACCAAATATCCAGCGATATGGTACTTGGGATCGGAATCGGTACAGTAGGGCCGATCGATAGAATAGAAGGAATGATCTTAGAACCGGATGCTTTCATAGCAGAGGGCTGGCATCATATACCTTTAGTAAAGGAACTAAAGGAAAAAGTAAATATTGATACAATTCGCATCGAAAATGGTGCGAACCTTGCTGCGTTAATGAGTGGACATAACTGTCGTGATACCATTTTGTATTGCATTAGTGGTCGTGGTTTGCGTTGTGGTGTGGTATCTAACGGCTCGATGATCCACAACAAAACTGGTGATGCAAGCTCTTTTGGCGAGATGATATTAGATCTGCATTATGGAACTTCTCTTGCATCATTAATTTCTTATGACTATTTGCTAAAAGATGTCAATCGCCGCTATCAGGAACAGCATTCCCGAAAATTTCTTGATTTTGAAAATAAAAAAGATGCTATGGATCAATTATTAACTGCGTTGCAGCAAGGAGATGCTATTGTTCAAGAGGCAGTTTCTGACTCTGCATTTATGTATGGAATAGGAATCGCGAACATGGTCAATGTTTTACATCCAGATAAAGTGGTATTGAATAGTGAACTCACCATACACTATCAACCGTATTATCAAAAAATAGTGGAGACGGCGAAGCAGCATATTAAAAGGATTGAACGGGAACCTGTCTCGTTTACGATGGAGCAGCAGCGTGATCAGATCATTTCCTTAGGTGCCTGTGCCCTTGTTTTTCAAGGCTATTTTTCCTAGGTCTCTTGTTATAGTAATTACATTCTTTTAAACGACCAGTTTGTATCATTTAACGCAAAAGGATGCTTATTTAACAATGTTTTTAGACAATGATAAACTTTTCTAAAAAGAATTGAAATTATCCGGACTTATATGTTGTTTCCCTACCTAAAATAGGTTATATTTATTGGTGTAATGATTTAATCATTACAAGATTTGGATGGGAGTTAAGTTAAGTAGGAGAAAGTGACTTCTAATGGGGGTATAAGACGTGACACAGCAGGAATCCAGTGAGAGATTCTGGAAAAAGTTTTACGGCCCAAATATGGGTTACGTACAAGAACAGTATGAGCTTTATTTGGAAAACAAAGACTCAGTAGATCCATCCCTGAAAGAAATGTTCGATCAATACGGCGCACCAACGGAAATTACAGAAGGTCAACAAGCAGAGGTAGCAAGTGGAAAGAGCTTATCGTCTGACATAAGTGCCAAACATTTAACCTCAGCAATCAAACTTGTTGAGGCCATTCGTCGTTACGGACATTTGAAAGCAGAAATCTATCCCGTAGGCTCTGGTATTCATACCGATAGTTCACTAGTCGATCCGAAACAT
Source organism: Gracilibacillus caseinilyticus (assembly GCF_022919115.1). NCBI lineage: Bacteria > Bacillati > Bacillota > Bacilli > Caryophanales > Bacillaceae > Gracilibacillus > Gracilibacillus caseinilyticus. The sequence goes on from NZ_CP095072.1 coordinate 2,472,845, forward strand.
TACAATCTCAGTAAAGAGGTTTTGGAAGCGATTCCGGCAGAATGGGTGTGGGATCAGACTATTCAAGGAATTACGACAGCTCAAGATGTAGTTGAGCATTTAACGGATCAATACGCTGGAACGATTTCGTTTGAATATGATCATGTGAACAATGATCTGGAACGTTTATGGTTTCAAGAGAATATCGAGTCAGGTAAATATCGTTTTCCGTTCTCAGATGAAGAAAAGAAACAATTATTAGGAAAAATTGTGGATGTCGAGGGCTTCGAGAATTTCTTAGCCAAGACATTTGTTGCACAGAAACGTTTTTCAATTGAAGGTTTGGAAATGATGGTGCCCATATTAGACCGCATCGTACAGAATTCCTTTTATGATGAAACGGAAGAGATTTTAATGGGTATGGCCCACAGAGGTAGATTAAGCGTATTAACGCATATCCTAGGTAAGCCTTATGACAAATTATTCTCAGAGTTTCATCCTTCAGCAGATAAGGAATTAGTACCATCTTCACCCGGCTCCAGAGCCATTACATATGGCTGGACTGGTGATGTGAAATATCATTTTGGTGCAAAACGCGATGTTGGTGAAGAGAAGCCATCTCCAACTAAAATTACATTAGCACATAACCCTTCCCATTTGGAGTTTGTTAACCCGGTTGTGGAAGGTTTTACAAGAGCAGCACAAGATTTTCGTTTCGAAAAAGGTAAACCTGAACAGAACGTTGATAAAGCATTTAGTATTTTAATACACGGAGACGCTGCATTTATAGGAGAAGGTGTTGTCGCTGAAACCTTTAACCTCAGTTCGTTAGAAGGATACAGTACTGGAGGTACGCTTCATATTATCGCGAATAACCTTGTAGGGTTTACGACAGGTCAACGTCAAGGTCGTTCTACCAGATATGCCAGTGATTTAGCGAAAGGCTTTGAAGTGCCAATTATTCACGTAAATGCAGATGACCCGGAAGCGTGTATTTCTGCAGCTATGTTAGCGTATGACTATCGCAAAAAATTCAGAAAGGATGTATTAATTGATTTAGTTGGTTATCGTCGATACGGCCATAATGAAATGGATGAACCGCGTGCGACTCAGCCGAAACTGTACAAGTCAATTGATGAGCATCCTACTTGTGCATCTGTTTATGCGAAACGATTACAAGAACAAAATATCGTCACTGAACAGGCTTTTGAAGAAATGAATGAAGCTGTCTTCAATAAACTGCAGGGTATTTATGATGATATGACAGAAAGTGTCAATGAGAATCCAGAGGCAATGCCGGTACCGCAAGCATTGCGTCAAGGTCTGAGTGACATTGAAACAGCAGTCCCGAAGGATTTATTAATGTCATTAAATAAAGATCTTTTGCAAAGGCCAGACGGTTTTCAATCCTTTAAGAAGCTCGAAAAAATCTTATCAAAGCGTCACAATACATTTGAAAAAGAAGCCAAAGCTGATTGGGCTGTAGGGGAAGCTTTAGCTTATGCATCGATTTTACAGGATGGTATACCGATCCGTATGACCGGACAGGATTCAGAGCGTGGTACATTTGCTCACCGTCATCTCATGCTGCATGACGTAGACAGCAGTGATACGTATTGTCCAATGCATGGGCTGGATGAAGCAAAGGCAACGTTCGATATTCATAACAGTCCCTTATCAGAGGCAGCTGTACTCGGCTTTGAATATGGATATAGTGTGAAAGCACCGAAGACGCTTGTTATTTGGGAAGCACAATTTGGTGATTTTGCTAATGCAGGACAGGTAATTTTTGATCAATTTATTTCAGCAGGACGTGCGAAATGGGATGAACGTTCGAACATGGTGATGTTATTGCCGCACGGTTACGAAGGGCAAGGACCGGAGCATTCCAGTGCAAGAGCGGAGCGGTTCTTAACAATGGCAGCAGAAAATAACTGGATTGTTGCTAATGTCACAACAAGTGCTCAGTTCTTCCATTTGTTAAGACGTCAGGCAGCATTGGTGGATAGTGAAGCTGCCAGACCGTTAGTAGTCTTAACGCCGAAAAGTTTACTGCGTAGTCCGCGTGTTGTTTCGAAGATCGAAGAATTTACAAACGGAAAATTCGAACCAATGATTCCACAGCCTGGTTTAGAGTTAACATCGAAGAAAGCAAAACGACTGTTAATTGGTACAGGTAAAGTGATGGTTGATATTGAAGAGAAAATGAGTTCAAACCAAGACCAATATCAGGATATTCACGTCATTCGTCTCGAACAAATCTATCCATTCCCTGAAAAGAAAATTCAGGAAGTTATCGATGGTTGTCCGAACCTGCAAGAAATTGTTTGGGTACAGGAAGAACCAAGAAACATGGGTGCATTTAATTTCGTCAAAGAGCTACTCTTCCGAATGGTGGAAGATACAGAGCTTGCATTGCATTATGTTGGACGTTGTGAGCGTTCTTCGCCATCAGTTGGTGATCCACATATTCATAAAGCAGAACAAAGACGCATCATTAAAAGAGCATTAGAGCTATCTGAAGGAGGAGAAACCAATGAAAGAAGTTAAGGTCCCAGAATTAGCAGAATCCATTACAGAAGGTACGATAGCAGAATGGCTTGTCAGTGAAGGTGATTCCGTTGAAAAAGGCGACCCGATCTGTGAGTTGGAAACAGATAAAGTAAATGTGGAAGTGAATGCAGATTTTTCAGGAGTCATTGCTGAATTCGTAAGAGAAGAGGGCGACGACGTTGAAGTAGGAGAAATCATTGCCAAAATTGATGAAAGCGGAGATGCATCTGGTAAATCTGAGGACGCTCCGAAAGAAGAGCAGCCTGCGAAGGAAGAACCGAAGCAGGAAGAAAAGCAAGAAAAGAAACAAGCCTCTTCTTCTGACTCAGGGAAAGAAAGCAAAAAAGATGAGGTTGTAGCCTCTCCTGCGGCTAGAAAACGTGCCAGAGAATTAGGGATCGATCTTCAGGAAATCAGTGCAGCTGATCCACTTGGCCGTATTCGTCCTGAAGATGTTGAAAAAGCAGCAAAAGCAAAAGATAATAAGAACAGCAAGGATAAAAAGCCGGCAGCATCCAGTTCCAATGAAAAACAAGCGTTTGATAAGCCGGTAGAAAGAGAAAAAATGACCCGCCGCCGTCAAACGATTGCTAATCATCTAGTAGATGCGCAGCACAATGCGGCAATGCTTACAACGTTTAATGAAGTGGACATGACAGCTGTGATGAAGCTTCGCGGCAAACGTAAGACGAAGTTTCAGGAAAAACACGGCATTAAATTAGGTTTCATGTCTTTCTTCACAAAAGCTGTTGTTAGTGCATTAAGAGAATTTCCATACTTAAATGCTGAAATTCAAGAAAACGAAATCGTGAAGAAAAAATTCTATGACATCGGTATTGCCGTATCTACTGATGATGGACTTGTCGTGCCGGTTGTCAGAGATGCTGATCGTTTAGACTTCGCTGGTATCGAATCACAAATTGCTGATCTTGGTACAAAAGCGAAAAACAAAGAATTACAGATCAGTGATTTACAAGGCGGTTCCTTTACGATTACCAATGGTGGTATTTTCGGATCGTTATTATCGACTCCGATACTAAATGCACCACAGGTTGGTATCCTTGGAATGCACAGCATCCAAAAACGTCCAATGGTAATGCCTGACGATTCAATCGAAGTTCGCCCAATGATGTACATTGCGCTTTCTTACGATCACAGAATCGTAGACGGTAAAGAAGCCGTACAATTCCTTGTACGTGTAAAACAATTACTCGAAGATCCATATGATTTATTACTAGAAGGTTAATGAAAAGCACTTACCTGTTTGACAGGTAAGTGCTTTTCTATTAGGTAAGAAGGTATATAAGTACAGACATAGAAGTAATCAAGTTAAACATGAAAATGAATTCTTATAATAAGAATTATATAAAGTAGCAGCTCTAAGCTATGTGGTAAATTTGAAATAATGAAACTGCTAGTATATCGCTCCACAATTAATGAGACAGGTAGGATAGGGAGCGCTATTTGCAAAATTCACACCTTAATTTGATGATATACAATGCCTAACACAACTGCTTTTAGCTGTTCCATACGTTGTATCTATCACATCGAGATTTGTATCGTTTAGAAGGAAAGGAGACAAAAGTGGGAGGCATCGATCGAGATTTGTAGCGTTTAAAAAGAAAGAAGACTAATGTATGGTTTTGTTGTCCGGAGCGGAACCCCAGCACATGAATCATTTCAAAATGACCACTCTGCTAGTTGGAGCATAATCCGTATTATAAGACCCCATACTTCTTATTGAAAATGATTCTGCAATAGTATAGTGCCTATTATCTAACAAAATATTCTCACATTACAGTTTATAGAGAATACCTCTCTATGCCGTACCCCAAGCTTAATTATACCAATACTTATGTAAATATTATTAAAAATTTCTGACAAAAATACTTAATCATTCTCCTACTGCTTGCATACAATAAAATAATACAAGCGAGGAGGGGATTAAATGGCTGATGTTAATTTTGTGATTGCTGAGGAAGATTGGTCCCTCCATCGAAAAGGGTTTGATGACCAGAAACGACATCAAGACAAAATAAAAGAAGTTATCAAAAAGAAGCTGCCAGATATTGTGAGTGAAGAAAACATCATCATGTCTCGAGGAAAAGAAATTATCAGAATCCCGATTCGATCCCTTGACGAATATAAAATTCGTTATAGTCAGTCCAAAAATAAACATGTCGGGCAAGGAGACGGAGAAAGCGAAGTAGGCGATGTCGTTGCACAAGACCCACAACAACAGCAAAAGGGACAAAAAGGTGAGAAAGCAGGAAACCAACCTGGAACTGACTATTATGAAGCAGAAGTAGACTTTGAGACAGTAGAAGAGACATTTTTTTCACAATTGGCATTACCCAATTTGATGGAGAAAGAACAGGATAATATTACAATTACAGATGTAGAATTTCGTGATATTCGTAAAAAAGGTCTCATTGGAAACATTGATAAGAAAAGAACCATGCTTGCTTCTTACAGAAGAAACGCGTTAGAGGGGAAACCTTCATTTAACCCAATTTATCCAGATGATTTACGTTTCAAAACATGGGATAACATTGAAAAACCTGAATCGAAAGCAGTTGTGTTAGCGATGATGGATACGAGTGGTTCCATGGGTCAGTTTGAGAAGTATGTGGCACGCAGCTTTTATTTCTGGATGGTCCGGTTTTTACGACAAAAATATGAAACGGTAGATGTGGAGTTTATTGCTCACCATACCGAGGCGAAAGTTGTCGATGAAGAATCGTTTTTTACAAAAGGGGAAAGTGGCGGGACTATATGTTCATCTGCTTATCGTAAAGCATTGGATTTAATAGAAAAAAAATATCCTGCTAGTCGATATAATATTTATCCATTTCACTTTTCAGATGGTGATAATCTAACTTCTGATAACAGAAGATCGATAGAGGCTGTGCAAGCATTATTAGAAGATTCGAGTATGTTTTGCTATGGGGAAGTCAATCAATACAACCGTTATTCAACACTGATGCAAGCATTTAAAGATGTCGATCACCCACGGTTCAAACAATATGTTCTGCGTAGCAAAGAAGATGTATTCTACGCAATGAAACATTTCTTCCATAAAGAAAACGTCGATGCTAAATAGCATCGGCGTTTTTTTGTGATACGTAATGAAATTACATAATAACTGTCCTGGTGGCAAATTGAAATAATAGCAGTATGTGCTCTTATATGGATTATGCCATCAACTAGCTTGGCTTTTGATATGTTCTTGAGTGCAGAAGCATTATCTTAGCACAGGAATCATTTCAAAATTACGACTAAGCTAGCATTACATAATCCGAATTAAATCAAATGTCATAAGACACATTAATAAGAACATGCCAAAAAAATTAGGTGATTTAAGGATGTAAGCCCAACTGATCAGAAATTGATGTTATAATCAAAGCGGAAAGAACACACATTATGTAAAAAGAAGGAAATGACTGAAACTTTTTGTCGAGCTATATCGTCTAATATATAACAAGAAACTAATTTTGGAGGAAGACAAGTATGAAATATTGGCTATACACAATGACAGCAATGATGACATTTTTTCTGCTAATCGGGTGTAATGCACAATCAGCGGTACCTGAAGGATACTATGCGTACGAGAAAGACAAGGTGGAACAAGCCGTTCAATCCCTAAATTTCAATCCCGAATTACCGTCATTTGTACCGATTGTAGCCGATATACTTGTTACCGATAGTTTCTATTTAAAAGAGCTGGATAACCAAGCTTTTGATATTACGATTTTTACGAATGCTAATGACATTTTCACCATACAACTGATAAATGGAGAATTAGAAGAAGCAGAGGATGAGTTTGAATCTGTTGCACTGGATGACTCATTAGAAGGATATTATCAGGATCATTCTTATTCCAAAACATTAAAATGGGAAAAGGATGATATCACATACCAAATTATTTACCGGCCAAGTGAATCTGACATTTCCAAGGAGCAATTAGTCAAAGTAGCTCAATCTTTTGATGCATTATGATTTCTAAAAATAGTTGCAACGATAGTATGATTTATAGTACTATCGCTGTTGGGTCAACTTTTCTTTACCAAAAGGAAATATTAGATTAATATTTCCTCCTTTCGGGTAATGTAAACATAATAAGACAAACAATCTATAAAAGGAGGAAATGGTGTGGGGATTGTACTTGGATTAATTGCTATCGCTGTTGTACTAGCTATTGCCTATGCGATGTCGAATAATCGTAAAGAAATTAACTATAAAGGGATCGGCATCATGTTATTGGCACAGTTGATTACAACATGGTTTATGTTTAAAACACCAATCGGTGAAGCAATTATTAACTTTATTTCTGACGTGTTTAATAAACTGATTGAGTTTGGTACAGAGGGTGTTAACTTTGTAGTGGGTGGCATTTCAATTGAAGAAAATTCTACCGTATTTTTCTTTAATGTATTGCTTATCATTATATTCTTTGCAACCCTTTTATCCGTGCTTACGTACTTAAAGATACTGCCGCTTATCATTAAATACTTCGGTTGGGCTTTATCTAAAATTACCGGCCTGCCGAAAGTAGAATCATTTAATGCAGTAAACAGTATGTTTTTTGGGCAATCAGAAGCATTGCTAGCGATTAAATCACAATTTCATCATCTGAACAACAATCGCTTATATATTGTAAGTGCTTCGGCGATGGGATCAGTATCTGCTTCTATTATTGGGGCTTATTTACAGATGCTACCTGCGCAATATGTATTAGTGGCTGTACCTTTAAATATGTTCAGTACTTTAATTATTGCTTCCATGATTGCTCCGGTTAAAATTGACAAAAAAGACGATAATGTGGATATTCAAGACGTTTCGGAAGCAAAAAGTCTGTTTGAAGCGATGGGGAATGGTGCATTGGATGGTGGACGTATTGCCTTAATCGTAGCAGCAATGCTTATCGCTTTTATTGCAGCACTGGAATTAGTGAACTGGGTATTCGCTGCTGTGTTTGCAGGTATTACCTTGCAAGAAGTATTAGGTTATGTGCTGTACCCATTAGGATTTCTGATGGGAATTGCACCAGGTGAGTTATTAGAAGCAGGAAGTATTATGGGTACGAAAATTATTACCAATGAATTTGTGGCAATGCTTGAATTGCAACCCCTTGTCGGAGAGCTTTCTGAGAAAACAGTTGGTATTGTTACTGTATTTTTAACAAGCTTTGCTAACTTCAGTTCTATTGGGATTATTGCCGGTACCGTGCAGGGAATTGACAGTGGAAAAGGAGCCGTCGTATCTAAATTTGGTATGAAGCTGTTAATAGGTGCCACACTAGGTTCCGCCCTTTCTGCTACTATGGCTGGGCTATTCTTATAATGTAGTAAAAAATCAGGTGTTCACTTGAGCATCTGATTTTTATAATATGCTAGAAAAAATATGGGTTCTTATAATACAGATTATGTAAAGTTCAACTGTATGACAATATGTTAATTTTGAAATGTTGTATATGCGTAGCAAAGCTCTCGAAATATGCTCTGCGTCCTGTGGGCACGGTGTGGTTGGGGGGGAACACATAAAACATTTCATAATGACCATATCGATAAAATTTCTAGTATTTCTTGACATAATCTGTATTAAACGTTACTGCTGGATGATTTGAATAAGGTTGCCACATGTATCGTCAAATACTGCTAATGTAATATCCCCCATATCTGTCGGTTTCATTGTAAACGTCACACCATTTTGCATTAATCGTTCATACTCTTCATGAATATTTTCAACGCCAAACATCGTTACAGGAATGCCATCCGCGAAAAGCTTCTCTTGATATTCTTTTGCAGCGGGATGCCCATTCGGTTCGAGCAATAGCTCTGGACCATCTTGTTCATTTGGAGAAACGACTGTTATCCATCTCGCTTCTCCAGCAGGAACGTCATGTTTTTTTACAAAGCCAAGGGCTTCAGTGTAAAACTTCAGTGCCTTGTCTTGATCTTCTACGAATATACTGGTAACTATGATATCCATATATTATTTGCCTCCTTTGGTAGTGGTGCTTCATCCATTTATAAGCAAAACATTTATGCGTAACTTCCTACCGATTTTAAAGGAATTTATTCTATCCACCTTTTTAGTAAATTCTTTAGTGGTTCATTGTTGAAAATAATTACTCGATATTTTCCCTTTCGTCTTGATATGACGAGTTCGGCATCTTCCAATACAGACAGATGTTTAGCTATTGCTTGTCTTGAAATGGATAGATCGTGTTTCATAATAAGACGTGCCGTAAGTTCGTACAATGTCAACTCGTTACGTTCGGATAGTTCGTCTAATATAAGTCTTCTTGTTGAGTCACCCAGTGCTTTAAATATAGCGTCTTTGTTCTCATCCATATCTTCATTATAAGCAACTATTTGGTTGCTTGTCAATATAAGTAACCAAATAGTTGTATGTAATCACTTCCTTTATTAAAAATTTTTAATGCGTACTTGTTTATTAATTCAAAAAAACTTAGTTCAGTGGTTATACTTTGTGGTGATTTCGTGATATACTGTAATCAGAATTAATAAAACGCTTTCAAAGGTGGGTGGAATGTTCATGAAAATACAAAATCCAATTTTAACCGGTTTTAATCCAGATCCAAGTATTTGCCGCGTTGAGGATGATTATTATATTGCGGTGTCAACGTTTGAATGGTTCCCTGGTGTAGGTATTTATCATTCTAAAGATTTAAAGAACTGGAGACTAATTGCACGACCATTAAATAGAGTCAGACAATTAGATATGAAAGGCAATCCGGATTCAGGGGGAGTCTGGGCTCCACAATTATCGCATCATAATGGTCAATTTTACTTGATTTATTCTGATCTGAAAGTTGTGAGCGGCGCCTGGAAGGATGGCCATAATTACTTGGTTACGGCGTCAGCAATCGATGGGGAATGGTCAGATCCGATTTACTTAAATAGCTCTGGCTTTGATCCATCCCTTTTTCATGATGATGATGGGAAGAAATACCTTGTCAACATGAAGTGGGATCATCGTGATGGTAATCATAGCTTTAACGGAATTGTGTTACAGGAATATAATCATGAAGAAAAACGGTTAACAGGTAAGCCGCAAATCATTTTTAAAGGGACGAATAGAAGATTAACTGAGGCGCCGCATTTGTATAAATGGGATGGTTATTATTATTTATTAACAGCAGAAGGTGGTACCAGATTTGAGCATTGCGCAACCATAGCACGTGCTGCCGAACTGACAGGGCCATATGAAGTACATCCTGATAATCCGTTAATCACATCATGGCCGTATCCGGAAAATGATTTACAGAAAGCAGGTCACGCTTCGATTGTCCATACCCAGACAGATGAGTGGTTTCTCGTCCATTTAACCGGAAGAGTATTGCCGAAAGATGATCAGCCTTTACTCGATCCGAGGGGGTTCTGTCCTTTAGGGAGAGAAACAGCGATCCAAAGACTGGAGTGGCAGGATAATTGGCCGTATGTTGTGGGAGGAAATCAGCCTTCTGTGGAAATTGATGGTCCCCGGCTGGAGGAAGTAATATGGGAAGGCGATGTTCCAGTGCAAGATGATTTTGATGAAACACAACTGAATCTACATTTTCAAAGTTTGCGAATTCCATTGGAAGGAACGATTGCCAACTTGACAGAAAGACCTGGACATTTGCGGCTGTATGGCAGGGAATCGTTAACGTCATGTTTTACCCAGTCTTTCATAGCAAGAAGGTGGCAGCATTTTACATTTCAAGCGGAAACGAAGCTGTCATTCCAACCAGAGGATTTTCAGCATTCAGCGGGTCTGGCTAACTATTACAATACTGGCCATTGGACAACTTGCCAGTTAACCTGGCATGAAGAAAAAGGGCGAATTCTTGAGCTGATGACATGTGATCAAGGAAATATGACCCAACCGCTAAAAGGGAATGAAATTCTTGTTCCAGACGAAGTAGAATACGTATACCTGCAAGTGAATGTCAATGTTCATACGTATCGGTATGCGTATTCGTTTAATGGTGAAACATGGAACGATATTCCTGTGGATTTGTATGCCTATAAAATTTCTGATGATTATATAGAGGGTGGAGGTTTCTTTACGGGAGCTTTTGTCGGAATGCATTGTCAGGATTTAACGGGACAGAATAAATATGCGGATTTCGACTATTTTATCTATCAATCATAAGGATAAGAAGCGAAGCACTCTATTAATGAAAATGAAGAATGATGAAAAGGTGTAGCTATTTATTATATAGCTACACCTTTCTCAATTTGTTCTTTCTAATTTTTGCTGTAAATAATACATCCGTCCAAATAGAGTGATAGCTCCTGCTGATAATCCAACTATTAATCCTACCCAGTATCCAAATGCATCGAGTCCGGTATAGTTGGCAAAGAGCCAACCGCTCGGCAACCCGATTAACCAGTAAGACACAAGTGACATCCAGAAGGTAATGTTGACGTCTTTATATCCACGTAAAATTCCTTGAACAGGAGCTCCGACCGCATCCGCGAATTGAAAGAAGATCGCATAGTAAAGAAACTGTTTCGTTAATGAGATCACTTCTTTTTGATCACTGTAGAGACTCGCCACTTGATTATCCAGTAGATAAATAATTCCTCCTGCAAGAAAAGCAATAACGATCCCGGACAGAATGCCCATATAGGAGTAGGTACGTGCATCACGGAAGCGTTTGGCACCTACTTCAAAGCCAACTGCTATTGTCAAAGACATTGCAATACTTAGTGGAATCATATATAGAAATGAAGCAAAATTAATGGCCGCCTGGTGCGCGGCAATTGTGTTAGTACTATATGCACTAAGCATAAATGTTACCGCTGAAAAAATACTGACTTCGAAAAAGATCGAAAATCCGATCGGAATGCCTATCCGTAATTGCGAGATCCACTCTGTTACAGATGGTTGTACAAGCTTGTGAAAGATTCGGTGATCACGAAACGGACGGACATAATGGACAATCCATATCGATAAAAGAAGATTGACCAGAAAAGTTAAAGCAGATGCAATACCCGCTCCAATGCCACCAAACTCGGGAACACCAAATTTACCAAAGATAAAAATATAGTTCAGTAAAATATTGACAGGTAAAGAAATTAGTACAATCGCCATCGAAATTCTTGTATGACCTAATCCGTCGATGTATGATCGAATAAGGTTATAGACGAATAAAGGAATCATACCCGTACCTATGGAAAGAATATAGTATTTAGCAACATGCTGAACGCGTGATTCTAAATCCATTAACGATAAAATAGGATCAATTAGAAACAATCCGGCAACAGTGACAATGATGCCAAGACCGATAGCAAGATATATACCTTGTTGCACTGTAAAAGGTATTTTTGCTTCTTCCTTAGCACCAGTCAGCTGTGCCACGATCGGGGACATAGCCATCAAAATACCAACAATCGCCATTTGCACCGGTACCCACAGGCTTGAACCGATCGCTACTCCCGCAAGATCACTGGCGCCAGCTTGACCAGACATAATCGTGTCAAAAAAATTCATCGCATACATACTTACTTGCGTGATTAGAATTGGAATCAGTATAATCATAAAGAGTCTTATTTTTTCTTTGAAAGTAGTCGTTTGATGCATAATTTTATTCTTCCTTTGTTTTAAGCAATACGAGGATTATAACATATAATGTGAAGAGAGAGGTCGGTTTATTTATGACAACGAAACAAATTATTTTTACAGGTGGTGGAACAGCGGGGCACGTGATGGTGAATCTTGCTATTATTCCAGCGTTTATCAAGGAAGGGTGGACGATTGATTACATAGGATCGAAAAATGGTATCGAAAAAGAATTAATCGAGCCGCTCGAAGGTGTGACCTATCATGCTATTTCTACGGGGAAATTACGACGCTATTTCTCCAAAGAGAATTTTAAGGATCCTTTTAAAGTCTTAAAAGGAACATGGCAGGCACATCGGATTATTGGCAAGAAGAAACCAGCGGTCATTTTTTCGAAAGGTGGTTTTGTCTCTGTACCTGTATTGGTAGCGGCACGGATGCGCGGGGTGCCGGCAGTTATCCATGAATCGGACTTTACACCAGGATTGGCGAATAAATTGGCGATCCCGTTTGCCAAAAAAGTATTAGCAACATTTCCAGAAACGGTGGATTATTTACCGAAAGAAAAAGCAGAATGGATCGGTGCAGTTGTTCGTGAAGAATTATTTACTGGAAGCCGTGAAAAAGGGTTAACATTCACCGGATTTACGAACAACAAAACAGTTCTGTTAATAATGGGAGGGAGTGCAGGATCCCAGAAAATAAACAAAGCAGTACGTGAAGCTTTGGATACGTTGTTACCAGATTTCAATATCATTCACATTTGTGGGAAAGACAATATAGATGAGGATATCGACAGAGAAGGTTATGTTCAATTTGAATATGTGCAGGATGAATTGCGAGATTTGCTGGCACTTACCGATATAGTGTGTTCACGTGCAGGGGCAAACGCCATTTTTGAATTTTTGGCACTCAATAAACCAATGTTGTTGATTCCTTTGTCGAGACAGGCAAGCAGAGGGGATCAAATTGTCAATGCTCATTCATTCGAAAAACAGGGATATGCTCACGTTCTAGAAGAAGAACAACTGACAACAGAATCATTAATTACAGAAATTGAACAGCTTAAGAAAGAAAAAGTCACGATTAAGGATAAAATGACCAAATACCGTTCCAGTGAAGCGAAAGAAAAAGTGATCGAAATAATCAAAGAACAAGCACAATAAGCAGTTTGCTTTTGCTTGCCTTATCTTTTCATTAGAATAGAAGTAGATCGAATAAATGAAGGAGGCGTTGGAATATGAGCTTACGTACAACCAGGAAATTGAATAACGGAACAGAGATTCCTGCGATCGGTTTAGGTGTATATAAAGCCGAAGCTGGAGAAGAAGTCTATCAAGCTGTCAAATCTGCCTTGGAATTAGGATACCGTCATATCGATACCGCTTCTTTATATGGCAATGAAGAAGGCGTCGGGCAGGCGATTAAAGACAGTGACGTACCACGTGAAGAAATTTTTGTCACGACTAAGGTGTGGAATGATGAGCAAGGCTACGAGGAAACAAAAGCAGCATTCACCCGCAGTTTAGAACGTCTGCAAATGGATTATGTCGATCTTTATTTAGTCCACTGGCCCGTACCAGGTAAATTTAAAGAGACATATAAAGCATTAGAGGATATTTATCGTGACGGCAAGGCGAAAGCAATTGGTGTCAGTAATTTCGAACCACACCATTTAGAAGAACTGCTGGAAACCGCAGAGATAACGCCGGTCGTTAACCAGGTAGAACTGCATCCACAGCTGCAGCAACAGGCTGTACGGGATTTTTGTGATAAGCACAATATTCTGGTAGAAGCGTGGGCGCCTTTAGGTAAAGCACGTTACTTCGATCATGCTGTGTTACAGAAACTAGCTAATAAATACAATAAACAGCCCTCTCAAATCATTGTTCGCTGGCAATATCAAAGTGGTATTATTACAATACCGAAGTCCGTGCATAAAGAACGCCAGCGTGAGAATATAGATATCTTTGATTTTGAATTAACAGATGAAGATATGAACAAAATGAAAACCATCGATGCTAACAACCGTCTTGGCGCACACCCAGACGAATTTGATTACGGCGTATAAATAAAAAAGCCCGGTTCCTCTTCACGAGAAATCGGGCTTTCTTCATTATTTTTTAGTAGCCTTTTTTGACAAGGTCCAGTTTTCCTGTTGCTGGGTCGATAACAAGACCATGGACAGGTACATCTTCTGGTAATAGTGGGTGATTTTCAATAATGCGGACTGATTGTTCTACATTCGCAGTCACATCATTAAAGCCGGTTAACCAATCTTCTGGTGCTTTCTCTAAACTGTCGATCGCTTTTTGGTCAATTCCTTTTTCCTTCATTACATCAACAAATTGATTGGTATCAAATCCATTCATACCACAGCCATGATGAGCGATAACAAACACTTCATCTGCTTGCAATGCATGAATAGCTACTAAGATACTTTTCATCGTACTGTCATACGAATCATTTAAAATCGCACCAGCATTCTTAACCATTTTGACATCGCCATTTTTTAGGTTTAGTGCATTGGGCAAGAGTTCTACAAGTCGAGTGTCCATGCAAGTAAAAATGACTGCACGCTTATTTGGAAATTTATCGGTTTCAAAACGTTCAAAACCTTTTTCATCTACAAACTTTTCATTATAGTCTAGTATTTCGTCTAATAACATCATGCCACTCCCTTTTTTTCTACTAGTATCTAATATAAAACAATATGGTGAATCCTTCAAACAAAATGTTATAATAACACTATCAAACACGTGCGATAATGAGGTGTGACATGAAGCGTTCAGACCGAGAAGATTGGGATATCATAGACGAAGACTTATATGAAGATATAGAGCCTGAAGAAATGTATGAGCTGGTGCAGGAAGAGCGTCAAAAATTAAAAGAAAAAGAACGTCTAGCTTCAGAAGAAAAAAAGAAATCGATTTTTCCGAAATGGGCGTTT
The DNA here is from genome assembly GCF_022919115.1 of Gracilibacillus caseinilyticus. Taxonomy (NCBI): domain Bacteria; kingdom Bacillati; phylum Bacillota; class Bacilli; order Caryophanales; family Bacillaceae; genus Gracilibacillus; species Gracilibacillus caseinilyticus. Next base: position 2,487,903 of record NZ_CP095072.1, read on the forward strand.
TGGCTGATTGCCGCAGCGATGTTTATTCAAGTTATCGCGATTATACCGCAGACCTTCTCGATACCGGCAATTGATTTCATTCAAACATCTGCCAAGTTAATGCAGGATGAACAGGTACAACAATATCGTGAAGCTGTCGTGGTGATTGAGGGTGCGGACAATAAAGGAACAGGGTTTGCCATTTCAGAAGATGGGTATATTGTGACGAATTATCATGTGATTGAGGACCAGCGAACGATTACTGTAGCGTTTGAAGAACAAGGTCTCTTCGATGGCGAAGTAGTGGAGACTTATCCAGAAATCGACTTAGCTCTAATTGATGTAGAAGCGGATAACTTGCCTCATTTTGAAATAGCGAGCGGACAACAGCCAGACAAGGTCGAAAATGTATTGTTCATTGGTAATCCCCTTCGCTTCAACGGCATTGCCAATCAGGGAGATATTATCGGTCAGACAATATTATCTTCCTGGGATCAATCCGTTTATATGCTGGATGCTCCAGTCTATCGCGGGAATAGTGGTAGCCCGGTAATCAATGAGGCAGGAAAAGTCATTGCGGTTGTTTTTGCTACTCAAAAGAATGCTAAGCATGGCAGAGTAGGTTTAGCGGTTCCGATATCTTATCTCGAATCTGAAAATCTCCGGTAATAGCTGGAGATTTTTTAGTGCGTAGTGTTTTCATATTTAGAGACAGTATGTAATCGTCGAAACATAGTGACGTTGAAAATGGATAAAGAAATACGTTTAAACTTTTTCAAAGAGGGTAAATAGAATTCTTTAAGAAATTTGAAGAAAAATAGCCTAATGACCTACTTAGGTTTATGGATTATCTGTGCAATTTGTATCAGTATAAGCAAATAGAACTATTAATTGAAAATAAATTTTAATGAAATGTAATTGAAATATGGTAGATAGAAATATTTTTTTCTTATACTCTATAGAAAGTGACAAAATTAAACTGGTGAATTGTGAATAATTTTTGATAATACAGACAAAAAAGCTTTCATATAAAACGAAAATTGTAAAGGACTGGTGGTGCTGAATATGTTAGAAAGCCAGTTAATCGATAGAGAATATAGATTAGAAGACGATATTGAACGTATACAGCGGGGTGATGAACGCTTACGAAACGGAATAATTAAAGCATACCAACCGTTTATCGCAAAGTGTGTATCAGAGGTTTGCAAAAGGTATATTAAACGACAAAACGATGAGTTCAGTGTAGGGATGATCGCGTTTAATGATGCAATTGGAATGTATTCACGGGAGAAGGGGGCTTCGTTTTTAGCATTTGCACAAGTCATTATCAAACGAAAAGTAATCGACTACATAAGAAAAGAGCAAAGACAATATATGTATCCGTCTTTGGATGCAAATGATGACGAAGAACTTGAAGAAACGCCGATTCAAATCTCCGAGGCGAAGAAAATATTTCAATTGGAACAGGAATCGTGGTATCGCAAACAAGAAATCATGGAATTGTCGAAGCAATTGCGAGATTACAAAATATCATTTGGAGAATTGACGGTCATTTCTCCAAAACACCGTGATGCACGAGAGTCGGCAGTAAGTGCAGCAAAAGTGTTAGTAGATGATGATTCGTTAAAAGAGTATGTATTACGTAAGAAAAGAGTGCCAATTAAAAAATTGTTAAAAGTAGTACCTGTAAGTAAAAAGACGTTAGAACGTAATCGAAAGTATATTTTAACCGTTTTTATCATTCTTACGGGTGATTATGTCTATTTAAGAGAATACCTTGAGGGGGTAGATCTGTGAAAAAAGGAATTGTTGTGGAACATCGGTCACGATATACGATCGTAATGGACAAACATGGGGTGTTCCACAAAGCAGTACCAATTAAGCAAATAGAAATTGGTATGGAGACCTTTTTCCATGAAAAAAAGTCTTTTTGGCATCAATTTTGTATGTTTTTTAAAGGATCCAATTGGAAAATAGTACCGATGGCATTAATCTGTTTGTTGCTATTAAGTCCTTTATACATATTGGTTACAGAAGATCAGGCCTATGCCGTAGTAAGTATTGATATTAATCCAAGTTTAAATGTAACAATCGACGAAAATTATCGGATTATTGATGTTGATCCGATTAATGATGATGCCAAACAACTAATGAAAAGTTTAGAAATGGAAAACCATACCATTACATCCCTAACAGATGAAATATTTGAAACGATCAAGCAAAACGGTGGAGAATTTGAGACGGGACACCCGATGCTGATGGCTGTCAGTTTTTATAATGGAGAAGCTGATGAACAATTTGAAGCTCAGTTAAATAATCATTTTCAATCACTTGGTTATCAGGTTGCCATCTATGAAGTGCCAGAAGCGTTTCGAACAGAGGCAGAATCTGAGCATGTCTCGATGAATGAATTAGCAGCAAAAACCATTACTGCTGGAAGCGATTCTGATGAGAACGCAGACAAAGTTGGATCGGAAGGTGACATTTCTACATCCTCTATCGATGCAGATGAAAAACAAATCATTGAGAATTATTATAATGATAATAAAGCGGATACGTCTGAACCAGTTAACAAAGACGAATCGAATGGGAATCAGGAGAAGAAATCAGAAGTCGAAGATATGGATACAACAGCTAATCAGGAAGAAATAGTGGTAAGCGTACCTATAAGTAAGAGTGATGAAGAAGAGCAGGAGCATAAGAAACAGGAAGAAAAAAACGAAGAAGAACAAAAAACGCAAAAAGAACTTGAAAAAGCCAAAGAAAAGGCACAAAAGCAGCAAGAAAAAGCAGAGAAGAAAAGGCAACAATCGATTAAAAAGCAGTCAAGAAAAGAAGAGAAATTTTCTGAAAGAGGGAAGTATTTCAATAATAATAAATCCGATCAATGGAAAAATAGAAATGATTGGAAAGGAAAAGAAGACGATAATAAGGAAGACTGGCAAAGTTGTTCAGAAAATAAAAAAGAAAAAGACCAAAGAGAAAAACGCAATCATTTTAATTATAAGGAACATCATAAATAAAAAGATAAACCGACAACTGTCACCTCGTTTTAATTTGCAGGTGACAGTTTTTATTGTGTTTGAGCACACTATCAAAAGGTATGGAGACAAGCGTGAGGAAAGAGAATTCTTCTAAACTAAGTTATAATTTACCTAACAGCGACAAGAAAGGGTGGCACATACATGTCGAAAATTGATTTATCCAATTTTGAAAAAAAGATAGTTGTACGAAACCTGACACACGATGATTTTGATCAAATTTTTGAGTTACAAAAGAGATGCTTCCCAAAAATGGATCCGTGGAAAAGAGAACATTTGGAAAGTCATCTCAGTATTTTTCCAGAAGGTCAATTTTGTGTAGAATATGATGGACAGATTATTGGCAGCTGCTCCAGCCTTATTATTAATTTTGATGAATATGATGATCAACATACATGGGATGATATTACGGACCAGGGATATATAACAAACCATAATCCAGAGGGCTATAACTTATACGGTATTGAAGTAATGGTGGATCCCTCATTTCAAGGGATGAAGATAGGCAAAAGATTGTATGAAGCACGAAAGGATCTGGCCCACCGTATGAACTTAAAAAGTATTATTATCGGAGGCAGAATTCCGAATTATCACCAATATCAAGACAAATTGACGCCAAGAGAATATGTTGAGGAAGTAACGTACAAAAATATATATGATCCAGTGTTAACCTTCCAAATTATGAACGGTTTTTCTGTCATGCGGATTAATCCGAAATACTTACCGGATGATAAAGCTTCTGCACAGTATGCAACATTGATGGAATGGAACAATATTGAGTACCATCCGAAAACAAAACGCCACTTTAAAACCGCTTTTCCAGTAAGGATAACAGTTATTCAATATATGATGAAACGGATTGAATCATTTGAAGAGTTTGCGAAGCAAGTGGAATATTATGTGGATGTTGCTTATGATTTCGGTTCTGATTTTGCTGTATTTCCGGAGATTTTCACTGCACAGTTAATGTCTTTTATCGATGAGAAAGTACCGTCACAGGCGATTCGAAAACTGTCTGAGTTTACCGAGGACTATATTGAATTATTTACTGATTTAGCGGTGAAGTATAATGTCAATATTGTCGGTGGATCTCATTTCGTTGAAGAAAATGATCATATTTATAATATTGCGTATTTATTTCGCAGGGACGGAACGATTGAAAAACAATACAAAATTCATGTCACACCAAACGAAAAGAAATGGTGGGGAATCCAGCCTGGTGACCAGGTAGGTATTTTTGATACCGATTGTGGTAAGATTGCTATTCAAATATGCTATGATATTCAATTCCCAGAGTTAACCAGATATGCCGTAGATCAAGGTGCAAATATTATTTTTGTTCCATTCTGTACAGATGACAGACAAGGATATTTACGAGTAAGATATTGTGCGCAGGCACGTGCTGTCGAAAATCAGGTGTATACAGTTATAGCTGGTACTGTTGGTAATTTAACGCAAGTGGAAAATATGGATATCCAATACGCGCAGTCTGGCATATTCACGCCATCAGACTTCGAGTTTGCACGGGATGGAATTGTAGGCGAATGTAATCCTAACATCGAGACGGTCGTCGTTGGAGATGTTGATTTAGAAATTTTAAGAAGACAACGTAAATCAGGTACAGTAAGGCAATTGCGTGATAGACGTCATGACTTATTTGAAATCAATTACCGGGGAAATAATTAAAATGATCAGCAACTGGAATGCTCCCCAGTTGCTGTGATCTGATTTATTTAGTTTGTTCTAATAGCATTTGACTGACTAATGCATGGTCAATATAATGCATTAATTCTTCATGTGTATTCATTAAATAATCTCGCGATCGGGGATAATGGTAGGCATGTAAAAACTGCTCAATTTTCTTTGACAGTAAATCATCATTGGTTCGAACCATTAACACTAATAAATCGTCCCATTGTCCCCACAACATATAGTACAAGGCTTTATCATAATCGATACTTGTCAAAATTCTGATCCCCCTTTTTTCAAATTAGAGATAGGAAACACAAAAACGAGTTGGGGAATTACAATTATTATTTGCTCAAGTAATTCAAATACTCGGATGAACTGTTGGTGTTACTGGCAAATATTAAGAAGAATAACATAAGCTTTTTCCTCCAAAACTATGGTTGATCCTATAATAAAAGGAGGGAAAAGCATGAAGCTGTCAAAACCGGCTATGGCATTAACATTTGCAGCTACTGTATCACTTGTTGCTTGTGGCGCTGACGAATATGGTCAGGAAAACGGTGAATATAATGGTAACACGGGTAGTCCAATAGGCTATAACCAAACGTCTAACCAACCATCAACAGATCGTGATAATAATAATGAGCACACAAGACAAATTAATAATAATGATGAATATATGTTCGATGACCGTACCAATCGTGGCGATGGAAAGAACGCAGATGTGAAGAATAATTATGAGGTTGCAGATAAAGCAGCGGATCAGATAGCGAGCAAGATTGAAGGGATCGATCGTGCTTATGTCATTACAACCGATAATAATGCATATGTTGCAGCAACTTGGGATAAAGAAAACAATGGTGAACTAACCGACAAAGTAAAAGATAAAATTGCAAAAACTGTTAAGTCTGTAAACAAAGATATCGACAACGTGTATGTATCCACCAACCCTGACTTCTTTGAGTTAGCAGGTCAATATTCGAATGATATTGAAAGTGGACAGCCTGTAGAAGGATTCTTTAATCAAATGGGCAACATGATTGAAAGAATTTTCCCTGCAAACGAAGAATACACCGATAAGAATAGCTAATACAGTATATGCCGCATGCAATCGAGTTGACAATCGATCGCATGCGGTTTTTCTTATCTGCAGAGAAATGTCATTAAGGCAAATTGCATTAGATTAAAAAAAGTAAGGTTCTGATAATACGGATTATGTAAAGTAAGTTTTTGCAAAAAGGCCATTTTGACATATGGTAGGTGCATAGCAAAGCTCCGGAAATATACTCCGCGTCCTGTTGCGTCGGCCTCAACTTCCTCGTGATGAGCAAAGATCGCTTTCCTGCGTGATTTTCGGACACGACTGAGTCTCCGCATATTTCCTACGCTTAAGGAAGTGCTACAACGTTTGTACCAGTTAAAAGCAATGGTGCTAATCATTATGCTGATCAAAATCAAATATACCATTGATGGGTAGCGCTCAAAACTAATTATTACATCAGTTGTAGAATTCATACCTTAGCGTAGGCCAACCACGTAGACTCCCGCGGGACGTGCAGGTGCTGCAGAACCACAAAGTCTGCACCGGTGTCTACTAGTATCGCTTCGAAGTAAGCTTCCTCGGTGCAGGGCAGCAAAGAAGTAATTCGTGTAGTAGCCTAGCTTCAGCCGTGCCCCGCAGGACGCGAAGTGGTTGGCCGGAGCATCCCAGCACTTGAGTCATTTCAAAATTACTACTTAGCTAGTTGACATAATCCGTATTATGGGAAAGGATCTATATAATATAAATAGCACTGAAAGATTTGCTTGGTTCTGATAATTTTACCTGAATTTGGAGTCGGAAATGGCAGTTCATTTTTTTGAAAGAATGCGGTTTTTATGCTATATTAGTGTCAATTTCCGATAAAACAGATTAAAATAGTATGAATTAACATATATGGAGGAATGAGTGTATGGGGAGAGAATTTCTGGACGTGTTTGAAGAATGGGCTTCGTCCTACGATGAAGCCGTTACTGGGCACGATCCTCAATATAGAGATGTGTTCGAACGATATGATACAATATTAGGTGAGGTAGCCCAGTTGGCAGAAGGGTCAGTGTTGGAATTTGGTGTCGGTACAGGGAATTTAACAGAAAAGATTATCGAAAAAGGTCAGCACGTGATCGGAATAGAACCATCCGAACCAATGCGCAAGCTGGCAAAGGAAAAATTACCAGACCTGCCCTTGCAGGAAGGAGATTTTCTATCCTTCCCAACTGTAGACGAACCAATTCATTCCATCGTTAGTACGTATGCCTTTCATCATTTAACAAAAGAGGAGAAGCAGGAAGCAATAGCTAATTTCTTTTCGTTGTTAGAGGAAGGTGGTAAGGTAGTTTTTGCTGATACGGTTTATGAGAGTGAACCAGCAGAACAACAGATCAAACAGGAAGCAGAGGAAAAAGGCTACCATGACTTGCTGGAAGATTTAAATCGAGAATATTATCCACATCTGGAAGAATTACGACAGTTATTCACGGAAAGTGGTTTTCATTTTGAAGCAATGCAGCGAAATAAATTCGTTTGGATTTTCGTAGCAGAAAAACAATAAGAGGAGTGGTTCTCATGACTAAAAAAATGAATGTAGAAAGCTTTAACTTAGATCATACAAAGGTAAAAGCACCTTATGTCCGCTTAGTAGGTGTAACAACAGGGCAAAATGGTGACAAAGTGTACAAATATGATATCCGCTTCTGTCAGCCGAATAAAGATCATATGGACATGGCTGGATTACACTCTATTGAACATCTAATGGCAGAAAACATCCGTAATCACCTGGACTATGTTTTAGATATCGGACCAATGGGATGCCAGACTGGCTTTTATTTAGCGGTTATCAACAATGACAGCTTTGACGATATAACAGAAGCATTAGAAAAGACTTTGGAAGATGTAACAAACGCAACAGAAGTTCCCGCATGTAATGAAGTGCAATGTGGTTGGGCGGCTAACCACAGCTTAGAAGGTGCGAAAGACATCGCAAGAAATATGTTAGCAGGTAAAGACGAATGGCATATCGTTTTTGCTGAATAAGAAGAGGGAGATACCATTGGCACTTTATAAAAATGTACAAGAGCTAGTTGGTGGTACACCGTTGATGGAATTGAGTCATTTCTCGCTCCCGGACGGTGTACGACTTTTTGCGAAATTAGAATATTTCAATCCGGGTGGCAGTATTAAAGATCGCCTCGGAATCAATTTAATTCAAACTGCGATTGCTTCAGGTGAATTAAAACCAGGTGGTACTATTATTGAACCAACGGCAGGTAATACTGGGATTGGCATTGCGATTGCAGCTGTAAATCAAGGATTTCGTGTCATTTTTGTTGTGCCGGAGCACTTCAGTCATGAGAAACTATTACTAATGCGTGCGTTAGGAGCGGAAATCGTTCATACTCCGAAATCTGCTGGGATGCGTGGTGCAATAGAGCGGACGAAAGAACTGCTGGCAGAGATTCCAGGCAGCTATGCAGCACAACAATTTGAAAATCAGGCGAATCCGGATACGTATTATAAAACAATTGCTCCGGAGATTGAAAAAGATTTAGATGGTAACATGTCTGTGTTTGTCGCTGGTGCTGGAACTGGTGGTACCTTTATGGGTGCTGCTCGTTATTTCAAAGATCAGAATCCAGATACGAAAACGGTCATCGTGGAACCAGAAGGCTCTGTCATTGCTGGTGGTCAGGCAGGCTCACATCGTACAGAAGGTATAGGTATGGAGTTCTTGCCGGATTATATGGATCGGCAATTATTTGACGAAATCTATACAGTCAAGGATGATGCTGTATTTGATATGGTGAAGCAACTAGCAAGGAAAGAAGGGCTACTTGTTGGCAGTTCTTCAGGTGCCGCAATGGTGGCTGCATTAAAAGAAGCAGAAAAGGCAAAGCCGGGCAGTAATATCGTGACAATTTTTCCGGACAGCAGTGAACGCTATTTAAGTAAAGATATTTATACGTTTGATGATTAGGGAGGTAACCAGATGAAACGCAAAACAAAAATGGTACATGGCGGTATCACCGGTGATGAGAAAACTGGAGCAGTTTCAGTACCGATTTATCAAGTTAGTACGTACCGTCAGCCAGAAGCAGGTAAACATACAGGATATGAATATTCCAGAACAGGCAATCCAACTCGCCATGCATTGGAAACAGTGATTGCTGAATTGGAGAATGGGAAGACAGGATTTGCATTCGCCTCTGGAATGGCTGCCATTACTTCCGTGATGATGCTGTTAAAATCAGGTGACCATGTTATCTTAACGGATGATGTATACGGTGGTACCTATCGTTTAACAACTAAAGTATTAGATCGAATCGAATTAGGTCATACATTCGTTGATACGAGTGATGCAGATGCTGTAGAAGCAGCTATTCAGCCAAATACAAAAATATTATATATCGAAACACCGACAAATCCATTGCTAAAAGTTACCGACCTAAAGAAAATGAGGGAAATAGCGGATAAGCATAATTTATTGTTAGTCGTTGATAATACGTTCGCAACACCATATCTCCAGACACCACTTGATGCTGGAGCAGACATCGTCTTGCACAGTGCAACCAAATATATTGGTGGTCATAGTGATGTTGTGTCTGGTCTTGTCGTAGTAAATGACGAATCGTTAGCAGAAGAGATTCATTTCATTCAAAATTCTGTTGGCGCTGTATTAGGACCACAGGATAGCTGGTTATTAATGCGCGGAATTAAGACGTTAGGCCTGCGAATGGAAGCCATTGAAAAAAATGCGAATAAGATTGCAGCGTATTTAGATGCACATCCAAACGTGACGAAAGTTTATTACCCAGGCTTACTGAAGCATCCTGGTCATGAAACGACGCAGAAGCAGGCAGAAGGATTTGGCGGTATGATCGCTTTTGACGCAGGTAGTGGAGAAAAAGCAGATCAAGTCTTAAGCAAAGTCGAATATTTCACATTAGCAGAAAGCTTAGGAGCTGTAGAAAGTCTCATTTCTATCCCAGCCCGCATGACACACGCATCGATTCCGAAAGAACGCCGAGAAGAACTAGGTATCACAGATGGACTTATCCGTATCTCAGTTGGAATTGAAGATGTAGATGATCTAATCGAAGACTTAGCAAAAGGCTTAGACTAAACGCAAAGAGGCTGGGACAAAAAGTACTAGCTTATGAAAAAACGAACGAGAAATCCGATGTATTTACATAACATCATCTCCGTTCGTTTTTTTATTTACTATATTTCAATATGGCAAGGCTTTGATACGAACACCTTTCGCTACAAAAAAGGTTTTGATCATGGCAGATTGGCAAGTCCTTTTGTTTCTGTTTCATAAAAGCTTTTGGACGACGAACGATTCAATCAGACAATTCACCCTTAATTCAAGCGCATATTGGTTGAAAGAGTGGTTCAATCGGACAAATCGGCATCATTTCGAGCACATATTGTCCGAAAGAGTAATCCCCCTGGAACAATCCACCCTCTATTTGCCCTGGCCAACATCAGAATTCCATGAAGTCTCAGTGAATTGTGAGCACTTCGCGGCATGTTAAAAAATATATTAAATCTTAATATTGCTCGGTATTACAAGCTAATTTATCTTTATGTCCCATTCTGTTTTTGTATGATAGGAACATATAAAATTTTATCACAGCAGTAATTCGACGTGCTGATAAGCCAAGTTTGCTTTATGAAAAAGAAAAAATATAGAAGTTAACGAAAAGATGTTTAGTGCATCCCTCTATCTTTAATCAGAACACTTTCAATAGCTGAAGCCGTGCCCACGGAAAGCGCAGTATCTTGCCGTAGCGAGTCAACAAACAGCAGGATGGGAGGAAGCCTCGCTTGGAAGGTTTCATCAACTTTGAATAGTTTGGTTATGGGTTATAAAGAGTTAAAACTAATTTGTTTTTTTATTTAGCTTACAAGCTTTAGTTATGTTCCACCTTCATCTATGATAAAAACTTTTATAATGAATGAATTACACTTTTTATGTTAAACTATCAATGGGAAACCATGGAAAGGAATGGGATGATATGAAAGAAGTATTAGCATATTTGGAAAAACATAAAGAAACACATCTAGAAGAATTGAAGAAATTTTTACATATTCCTAGTGTTAGCACAGATTCCTCACATAAAAACGATGTAAAAAATGCGGCAGAATTTGTCGCAGATTATATGAAAGAAGCAGGCTTTGATAAAGTAGAAGTGCAGCAAACTGAAGGACATCCACTTGTTTATGCAGAGTGGATGGAGGCGGGGCCAGATGCACCGACAGTTCTCTTCTACGGACATTACGATGTACAACCACCGGACCCACTGGATCTGTGGGAAAGTGATCCCTTCCAGGCAGAGATAAGGAACGGACGTATGTATGCAAGAGGAGCAAGCGATGACAAGGGGCAAGTGTTTATGCATCTTGTCGTATTAAAAGCATTCATGAAAACAAACGGCTCCTTGCCGCTCAACGTTAAAGTTTGTATTGAAGGGGAAGAAGAAATCGGCAGTGCCAATCTGTACGAAATCCTTCACCAGCAAAAAGAAAAATTTGCAGCAGATTTTGCTGTGATCTCTGACTCTGGGATGGTAGCAAACGATCAGCCTACCATCTTGTACGGATTAAAAGGATTTACTGGATTAGAATTCACCTTAAAAGGACCAGATAATGATTTACATTCAGGCCTCTATGGTGGGGCAGTGAAAAACCCGGCAATGGCAATGGCTCAGTTGTTGGCAACGATGAAAGATGAGCAAGAAGTTGTGCAAGTGGCTCATTTTTATGATAAAGTAGAACCGTTATCAGAGGAAGAGCGTACGTTAATTAAGGATGCGCCAGGTGAAGATTATCCTGCTTCAACCGGAATTACACAAACTGTATCAGAAGCAGGCTACACGGCAAAAGAACATACGATGGCAAGACCAACATTAGAAATCAATGGATTGTATAGTGGATATCAGGGGGAAGGGACGAAAACGATTATCCCATCTACTTCTACCGCTAAATTGACATGTCGTTTAGTGCCAGGTCAGGATCCGACGGAAATTCAAGATTTATTGGTGAAACATCTCGAGGAGCATGTCCCGGAAGGTGTGACACTATCGATTAAACGGGAACCATTATCTGCCAAGGCATATAAAGTTGATCCGGATCATGTATTAATTGAAAAGGCCGCAGAAAGCTTTGCTGAAACATTTGATAAAGAAGCGGTGTATGTCAGAATGGGTGGTTCGATTCCAGTTGTAGAATGGATTGATGCTATCTACCAAATACCAGTTGTCTTGCTCGGTTTTGGAACACCTGACGATCGGCTGCATTCACCAAATGAAAGCTTTCCGGTTGCCCATTTTGAAAAAGGAATGAACACCTTAGTTCATTATTGGCAAAAAGTAAAAGATTATCAACAATAATGATGATTTAAAAAGTTGACATTATACCGGTTCGGGTATAAGTTGTTGTTAATAGGCGTTTATAGAAGCAACATAAGACAGATGTCAATTCTGAGCTTCATCATGGAAAATGGAGGATGCTATAACATGTCGATCTTTTGGATGGCACTCATCACAGCTATGCTAATGATTGCACGAATGATTTATACACGATACGTCCCGATTTCAGGAGTGCCGTGTGTGGAACCGAAAAAGCAGCAAAACGATCAAACCATCACCATAGATATCAGAGACTATCAGGAAGCAGATAATGATAAGTTTGCTGATGCGCTTGTTATTCCCATCGCTTATTTAAAGAGGTATTATCACGAAATTCCATCACGATCTATTTACATCGTGGCATCCAGCCATTTAGAAAAAAATTTAGCTATTCGCTTTCTTAAAAATAAAGGATTCCATATTGTCGGATATACGCTTACCACCTGCAAGTGTAAAGATAAGGTAACAGGTTTGGTATAAATATCCAAATAACCTATACAAAAGTACTGACTTTTGTGTAGGTTATTTTATTTATGCTAAAAGTACTATAAAATGTAATAAAATAGCAATAAAAGGAGTACTTTATCATGGCGATTTTATTTAAGAGGCGAGAAAAGGTTTCAACACATTCTGCATTAGATCAATCCAATGTTCTATTCAATATAGAGGCTGGAACTGAAATGGATAAACAAATGCAAATCATAGGTTTACATGAATTTGATTTAGCAGTATTACAGCTTATGAAACCATGGATAGATGATCATATAGAAGAGATTGTCCATGAATTTTATCATAATTTATTCTGCGAAGACTCTTTGATAGATATTATTGAAACAAACAGTTCTGTGAAAAAGTTGCAACAATCCTTAAAACCGCATATTATGGAAATGTTTAATGGAAGAATCGATTCGTCTTTTTGTGAGAAACGTGTACGTATCGCTGAAGTGCATTATCATATTGGTTTAGAGCCGAAATGGTATTTGGCCTCATTTCAAGGATTACAGAACAAGATTTTAGAGATTTTACAAGGAAAGATCACCGAAAAGACATTATTCTATCAGGCAGTATTAGCAACAGGAAAAATAATCAGCTTAGAGCAGCAATTGGTATTGCACGCTTATCAAGCTAAAATACAAAGTGTACGTGATCAGCAGGAATTAGAAAAACAACGTATCCGTGATAAGATTAATGAGACATCCGAGCGCATTGCTGCAATTTTTCAATCCTCCAAATCATCTGCGGCATCCTTGTCACAGCAAGTGGAGATGATTTTGAAATACGCACAGGAAGGGACTATTACATCAGAACATGTCGAGCGTTCATCGATTGACCGACGTAATGACCTGCAATCTCAAGAGGGGCAAATCGGTCGAATTGAAGAGAAAATGCAAGGAATTAAAAACGAAAGTACAAGTCTATCTGATATCTCTAATCAAATTGAAACCATTGTAAACATGGTGACAGATATTGCGGAACAGACTAATCTCCTTGCACTGAATGCAGCAATAGAGGCAGCTCGGGCAGGAGAGGAAGGGAAAGGATTTGCAGTTGTTGCTGATGAAGTCCGGAAACTTGCGGAGCAGACGAAACAATCTGTCAGTAATGTGACAGGACTAATTGAGAAAACCAATACTCAGGTTGCCAAAGTAACTAATTATGTAGATGAGGTGCAATTGTCAGTAACTAATAGTAGTCATAACATGAAACAAATCTCAAGTTTTTTTGAAGAATTAATGGAAAATATGCACGAGGCAAAAGGGCATAACAATACAATCGAAACGGAAATTGAGCAGTTCGCAGAGCAATTGGACAGCGTCAATCAAAGCTTTGACCAGATATCTGTGACTATTGAGGAACTGATGGAAATGACAACAGAAAAGTAAAAGAGAGGACATCCAATTTCGTAATGGGTGTCCTATTTTTATTTGCAAACTCATATAGTGTAGTGGAGGTGTTTCGTTTGAAAGTAGATGAAAGAAAAAAACTAGAAAAAGCAATTCAGGAAATTACCGAAATTGCCGAAGGATTTGGCCTCGACTTTTATCCAATGCGCTATGAAATATGTCCACCTGAAATTTTATATACATTTGGCGCTTATGGGATGCCGACCAGGTTTTCGCATTGGAGCTTCGGTAAGCAATTTCATCGAATGAAACTGCAATATGATCTTGGCTTAAGCAAAATTTATGAATTGGTTATTAACTCGAATCCATGCTATGCGTTTTTGCTACACTCCAATAGTCTGGTTCAAAATAAATTGATTGTCGCGCATGTGTTAGCGCATTGTGATTTTTTTAAGAATAATGTACGTTTCCAGAATACGAAGCGAGATATGGTAGAAAGTATGGCCGCAACTGCTGATCGTGTCGCAATATATGAGAAACAATATGGTATTAAAGAAGTAGAAAAGTTTCTGGATGCAGTATTAGCGATACAGGAACATATTGATCCTACACTATTAAAGGCTCGCCTGGATTGGCAGAAAGATGATGATGATGAAACACCTAAACAGGCAAGGCGATCCGAATTTGATGACTTGTGGGAATTAGATGGGCCTATATCAAAATCAGATCATTCGGTGAGAAAGAAAAAACCTTTTCCACCGAAACCGGAAAAAGATATCCTTCTTTTCATCGAACAACACAGTCGTGAGCTGGATGATTGGCAACGAGATATTTTAACGATGATGCGAGAAGAAATGCTTTACTTCTGGCCGCAACTAGAAACAAAGATTATGAATGAAGGATGGGCGACATTCTGGCATCAGCGAATTATGCGGGAGTTAGATTTGTCGAGTGACGAAACGGTTGAATTCGCCTCATTAAATGCTAGTGTTGTGCAGCCATCCACCACACAAATAAACCCATATTATCTAGGGGTGAAGATGTTTGAGGACATCGAAGAGCGTTATGATCATCCCACTGAAGAAATGAAACGCTTTGGTGTAGAAGCAGGCACAGGCCGTGAAAAAATCTTTGAAGTAAGAGAAATAGAGTCAGATATTTCATTTATGCGAAATTATTTAACGAAAGACTTAGTGGAACGCGAGGATATGTATCTTTTTCAAAAGCAGGGTCATCAATACAAAATCGTTGATAAACAGTGGGAAGATGTCAGAGATCAACTAATTTCAAGCAGATTGAATGGCGGTTTTCCATATTTGACAGTAGTTAATGGTGATTACTTACGAAATGGTGAGCTATATATCCGCCATCATTTTGAAGGAGTGGAACTGGACGTTCGTTATTTGGAAAAAACACTTCCGTATATTTATCAATTGTGGGGAAGGGATGTTCATATAGAAACGATAATGGAAGAGAAGGAATGCTTATTTTCTTGTAATGGTGTGAAGGTATTAAAAAAATATTTATCGTAAAAGGAATGAAACCAGGCAGTGATGATATTGCCTGGTTTTTATAATATAGACAAGTGCCCAATTTAACATGGACAAATTACCCAATTCCACCTTTTGTACATATAGTGTAGTGACAGGAGGTTATCTTTGTGGAACAATATTATCCGAATAATTATGATTACATGTATGATCAATATGGCAATATGTATCCTCAGGACCGGCAAGTATTTTTCTTCCCGTTCTTTCCAGGATCAGGTTCAGGCGGAGGACAATGGAATCCATGGGGGCCAGGTCCAGGTGGTCCTGGCGGTCCCGGTGGCGGTCCTGGAGGTCCACCACCATTCGGACCACCAGGATCAGGGGGCGGAGCTGGAATGCCACCAGGTCCACCACCACAACAAGTACCAGCTCCACCTAATCAATTAGGTGATGGGCCGCAACTTTATGCGGTTGACCCTGGTTCGATTCGCGGCTGTCTATATCGTTATACGTATATTTGGTTGAATCGCTTTAACTCCTTCTGGTTCTATCCAACCTATATTGGGAGACAGTCTGTATCAGGTTATCGCTGGACTGGATTTAATTGGGTCTATTTTGGTATTGATTTAGACAGAATTAACTCGTTCACCTGTGTATAAGGAATCTGCAGAACGCCAAACGTAGAAAAAAAACGAAGCCATGCATCGAGTAGGCTTCGTTTTTTTTATGAATGAAGAGGGAGTATATAAGTACAGTCATAGAAGTAATCATGCCAAATATAAGTTGGCTTCTTATAATATGGATTATGTCAAGTGAAACTGTCTGACGGAGTGGTAATTTTGATAGATTTCATCTACTTAGCAAAGCTCCGGAAATATGCTCCGCGTCCTGTGGGTCACGGCTTCAGCTAGGCTACTACTTGCACTGCTTCTTTGCTGCCTTGTGCCGAGGAAGCCCGCTTCGAAGCAATACTTGTAGACACAGGCACAGACTAAGTGGATCTTCAGCTCGCGCTGACGCATGAGGAGTCTCCGCATATTTCCTACACTTAAGTGAAGTGCTACAACGTATGGAACAGCTAAAAGCAGTCGTGCTAGGTATTGTATATCATCAAATGAAGCAGACAGTGCTCCAAATTCTACCTGTCACATTAATTGTGGAGATATACATAAGCGTAGGCCAACCACGTAGACTCCCGCGGGACGTGCAGGTGCTGAAGATCCACTTTGTAAAGCGGTCTTCTTTACAAAGTTAGCTTCAGCCGTGCCCCGCAGGACGCGAAGTGGTTGGCCGGAGCGGTATGCCAGCACATTAAACATTTCAAAATGAATTCAACGCTAGTTGACATAATCCATATTATAGGTTCTGCGTCAAATGTTGGGGTAGGAATCTTTGCTCCTATCCCTTAACCAACTTGAAAATCTAGGTTTTTAAATTGATGATGCAGTAATACACGTAACCTTAATCGATCGTATCGTTTAAAGCCAAATGCATTACGTTTAATAACCTTTGTTTGGTTATTTAGGCCCTCCACAAATCCAGTGTTGTAGTCAAAGGCAAAACTATTTAAAACTTCTGCTTGCCAGTTCTTGAGTGTACCAGCGGCTTTGATGAACTCATCTAGTCCTGCTTTTTCTACCTGTTTGTAATAGTTATACAGTCCTTGTTTTACTTCACCTAATTCTTTTGTTCCAACCTTTTTCGCTCCTTCAAACCAGGAGCGGAATGCTTCCTTTAAACCATAGGCCTGTCGTAAATCCTCCGACAAGCCTAAATATCTGTCTAAATACCAGTGTTGCTTACTACTCAGTTCTTCATATCGTTTATAAAAAATGTGTTTCATACGCTTGCACTTTTTGCGGTCGTAATCATGGAATTCTTTTTGAACACGTCTTCTCACTCGTTCTTTTGAACTGCTGACTTAAAGCTATAGCTCATATCCATGACAACCATCTTTACTTGAGATCCTTTTTTGGCTAAGTACTTTTTAATCGTACGTACAGAGCGATTCGGTAATATATCAAGCGGGACACCTGTTTCTCCATTTGCGATGATTACTTGGTATTTACCTTCTGTTGTATCCCCTTTATATTCATCGATAGCTATTACTGGTGGTAACGTGTCCACTTCTTTTAAACTAGTAGCTGCTAGTTGATCAAATCGACGAATAGCTGTTGTTTGAGAAGTTCTGAACTGACCAGCAGTATCTTTAAAGTTTTTCCCCTGGATAACACGAAGCCCTAGGGCTTGATTCCATTCCTTTGAATGTCTTTGATATCGCCCTACAACTTGGTTTTTCTCAGGAAACCTCTTTCCACAAGTACAAACGTATCTTCGCTTCCTATAAAACAGATAAGATGTTCGTTCAAAGAGCTTTAAGTGTTGTACCTTTTGTATTCTATAGTCATGGACGTGGCTTGTTCTTTCCCCACAAGCAGGACAACGGTGTTTCTTAACAGGCAACTTTATATGTAAGTAAAAGTCCCCCTCCAACTCCTCCATCTTAGTAACAATAACACTTTCTAATCCTGGTAAATTCATGTTAAACTGCATGTACACGCATCTCCTATCCCTTTGGTTTGTTTCTAGTCCATTCAAGTGTAAAGGATATAGGAGCTTGCGTGTTTTATTATGCTTAATTTTTTCAAACCCCAACATATATAATAGAGCCATATTATAAGAACCCACTTTCCAATTTAGCATGATTACTTCTACGACTGTAATTATATACTTTCTTGACTAAAAAAAGGATTGCTTCGCTAGTGGAAGCAATCCTTTTGATTAATTAATGCATATGAGATGCGTGACCTGAAGTTAGTACCCAAATCGATCCAAACACAATAATTAAAGCTAAAATAATACTGTTGATAATGTTGAAAACGTTAATCGGACCTTCTTTTCCTTCTGTGATGTGCATAAACATAAACAATTGGACTATCATTTGGAAAAGCGCCATAATGGCAATCGACCAAAGTTTAACGCCGTTTGAGAAATCGGTGTATAAGCTAAAAAACACAGCAGCTAGCGTTAATGCGATCGAAAGGATAAAGCCGATTAAGTGATTCCAAGGAAAACGACTAGAATGTGCGCTCATTTTACATCATTCCTTTCAAATAGACGAATGTAAAGATAAAGATCCAAACGACATCTAAAAAGTGCCAGTATAAACTGGAAATAAAGAATTTACTAGCTGTTTTTTCAGTAATCCCACGTCGAACAATTTGAACTAACAATAAACTGATCCACACAATACCAAATGTAACGTGGGCACCGTGCGTACCAAGTAACGTAAAGAAGGCTGCTGTGAACCCGCTTGTTTGAATACTTGCTCCTTCATGTACATAATGGATAAATTCGTTAATCTCCATATATAAAAAGCCTGCACCTAGTAATAGGGTCACAATCGTCCAAATTATCAGGTTTCGCTTTTGCATATTTCTCATCGAGTGAATAGCAAGACCAGCAGTGAAACTACTTGTCAATAATAAGAAGGTTTCAATCAAGACATCTTTTAAGATAAAGATGTCTTGACCTGATGGACCTCCAGCTGTATTGTGTTCTAACACAAAGTAAGAAGCAAACAATGTGGAGAATAGCACAATTTCAGCACCTAAAAATACCCAGAATCCGAAAATATTCATTTGATGTTGCTGTGAGCGATATTCTAATGGCGTATTTGCTTGTGTCATTCTAACTCACCTCTCCACTCTCGTTCTTCTTCTTCTACTTCTTCTGCAGGTATATGATATCCGTCATCATAATCAAACGTGTTCGCAATTAAACCAATGATGATTAAGACGGATGAAATAATCGCTAGTGTAAACCATTCAAATACGAGGAAGAATCCTACAATTCCGAATGCCACACTGATGAAAATCGGCGTCCAGCTATTGCTCGGCATATGAATCGGTTTAATATCTGATTTTTTCAAGCCAAGTTTTCCAGCTTTTTTCTTATACCAGAAATCATCTAAACTATCTACTTCTGGTACTTTCGCAAAGTTATAGTGTTGTACAGGCGAAGCTGTTGCCCACTCTAACGTACGTGCGTTCCAAGGGTCACTTCCTACGTTACGATCTGCGTAACGGAAGCTCCAGTATATGTTGTAACAAAATGCTGCAAAACCTGCTGCCATTACGAGTGAACCTAGTGCAGAAAAACCTAGCCATGCACCCCATCCTGTACTTTCAGAATACGTGTACATACGGCGAGACATTCCATCTAACCCTACAAAGAACATCGGCATAAATGTGAAATTAAATCCGATCACGAATAACCAGAAATGCCATTTACCGATTTTTTCATTCAATTTGAAACCAAACATTTTTGGCCACCAGTAGTATACTGCAGCGAATACCGCAAATACAACACCTGGAATTAATACATAGTGGAAGTGTGCCACAAGGAACATCGTATTATGGTACTGGTAGTCGGCTGCTGCCATTGCAAGCATAACCCCTGTTACCCCACCAATTGTAAAACACGGAATAAACGCTAAGGCCCATAACATCGATGTAGAAAACTCGATTCGACCTTTTCGTAACGTAAACAGCCAGTTAAATATTTTCACCCCGGTCGGAATGGCGATCATCATCGTTGTTAACGAGAAGATCGAGTTAACGGCTGCACTGTTCCCCATCGTATAGAAGTGGTGTACCCATACAAGCATACTTAAGAAGGCAATACCAACAACGGCGAATACCATGGATTTATAACCAAACAGATTTTTTCGTGCAAACGTCGCAATAACTTCAGAGAACATACCGAACGCTGGCAGGACAACAATATAAACTTCAGGGTGTCCCCATAACCAGAATAAGTTCAGCCATAACATCGGATCCCCGCCAGCAGCAACGGTAAAGAAGTGGGTACCGAATAGACGATCCAATGACATATATGCTAATGCAACTGTTAAAATTGGAAATGCTGCCACAATGATAATAGAAGTGATGAATGTCGTCCATGTAAAGATCGGCAACCTCATCCATTTCAATCCTGGCGCACGCATTTTAGTAATGGTTACTACAAAGTTAATCCCTGTAGCTAACGTACCTATACCTGCAATCTGCAAGGCAATCGCATAATAGTTGTTCCCGACACCTGGAGTGAACTCTTTACCCGCTAACGGGAAGTAAGAAGTCCAACCTGCATCTGGTGAGCCACCAACAACGAAAGATAAGTTAAATAACATTGCACCTGCAAAGAATAACCAGAAACTTAATGCATTTAACTTCGGAAATGCTACGTCACGTGCCCCGATTTGTAACGGCACGACAACGTTCATAATCCCGATAAGCATAGGCATGGCCATAAATAGAATCATGATGACACCGTGTGTTGTAAAGATTTCATCGTAATGCTGTGCATCCAAAAATTCCATATCAGGTCTAGATGTTTGAGCTTTCATAAGGAGACCATCAACGCCACCTCTAAAGAACATCAAGACACCTGAGATAATATACATAATCCCTATTTTTTTATGATCAACAGTAGTGAACCATTCGTTCCATAACCATTTCCATCTCTTTAAGTACGTAATTAACGCAACAAGACCTACCATTGTCAAACCAATGGCGATTTGAGAGAACAGGATCAGTGGATCACCTGTTACCAAAAGTTTATCTAAAGACATGCTTTTCACCGCCTTATAATTTAATGATGTGAATGACCCTCGTGTGTGGAAGAATCAGTGGATTGTTCTGACTCTTGCTCTGCATTATCATTCGTTTCTTGTTCTGCATCTTCTGCTTCTTCCTCTTCACTGGAGCTGCCTTCTTCTCCGTGATGGATCTCATACAAGTCAGAATCGATGTATTGCTCTGAACCGCCGTGCGCATGGTCGATCCATTCCAAGTGTGTACCGTTATATGTTTTACGTCCAATGACAGTAGGCTTTAATAATTCACTATATTCGTCTTCTGTTAAATCATTGGCTGTATTCTTCACATCCTGCACCCATTCATTGAAGTCATCATTAGACATTGCTTGGACTTCAAAGTCCATGTGTGCATAACCTCTACCATTAAAACTAGTGTTTCTACCGTAGAATGACCCTTCCTGATCTGCTACAAGGAACAGATTTGTCTGCATGTTTGCCATCGTATACTTCTGGCCACCTAATTCTGGGACCCAGAACGACTGCATCGTACCTGCAGAAGTCATTTTAAATTGTACCGGGTGATTAGCTGGAATATTGAGATAGTTTACTGTTTCAATTCCTTGCTCCGGATAACTGAAAATCCACTTCCAGTCAGCAGATGTGACATGGATCACGAGTGGCTCCTCTTCCTCATAACCTTGCGGGATATCTTCTACTTCATAAATTGTCTTGGCTGTAGGAATCATCAAGGCAATTACGATGGCAATAGGAATTAGAAACCAGATAACTTCCAGTACATGATTTCCTTCCTCTTCTTCCGGTTCAAAATCACCGTCATCTTTTCTTGCTCTGTATTTCCAGATAATAAATCCGAATAACACAAAAACAATTAATACAATAATGACCATGAATATGATCGAGTACACGATCAAATCAGATAAATTACGCGCTACAGGCCCTTTCGGATCAAAGACAATAAGCTTTGAATCACAACCTGCCAGTAATACAGGAATTAACAATAAAGTAAAGATATACGCGAGCTTCTTCATTGCCTTCATGGTGTTTCTCCTCTCTCAAATGTTACTATTGTTTCTATTAGTTCTATCCCCTTTTGTCTGAAGTTCAGACCACAACTATATACTAGTTTGACAGCTAAATATGATGAAATTATGATGATATTGATTTTGTCATAAATTGTTCAAAATAACACAATCTATTTTACTAATGTTGTTTTTTTCTATACTATTTTAGATAAGGAATATAACATGTTTGAGAGGGATAAGTATGAAGAAAATTTTAATTGTTGATGACGAACAACAAATGAGAATGATGTTGACACTCTATTTGCGGAATGATTTCGAGCTTTTCGAAGCGATTGACGGTGAAGAAGCGTTACATATTTTTAAGGAAAACGAAATCGATCTTGTCTTATTAGATGTCATGATGCCGAAGCTAGACGGAATCGAAGCATGTAAACAAATGAAGAACATCAAGCCAGATGTGCCGATCATTATGCTTACTGCTCTAAACGAAACCTCTCAAAAAGTAGAAGGGCTGATGATTGGGGCTGATGATTATATGGTCAAGCCATTTGAGCCAGAAGAATTATTGGCGCGTATTCATGTGCAATTTCGTCATTTTGAAAAAAACCAATCATCCAGCAATAGATTGGTTTATGCGGAACTGACTATTGATCTATCTTCACACGAAGTGACAGTGAATGGCAAAGAGATCAAGTACAGCCCGAAGGAATTTGATTTACTCTATTTATTAGCGGCTCATCCGAACCGCGTTTACACGAGAGAGCAGTTATTAGATATTATTTGGGGATTAGACGAAGTAGTAGACATTCGTACAGTGGATTCCCATGTTCGTTATGTGAGAGACAAATTAAAAAAGGCCGGCATAACGAAGCAACCTGTTGAAACTGTATGGGGAGTTGGCTACAAATTTGACTGGGAGGATAAACATGAAGCTGAATAGTGTGGTTTTTAAGCTTGGGGCAACGATTTTATTTCTGCAGCTTATTATTCTGATTCCATTAGGATACATTATTTTACAACTGATTCTGAACTATTCAATCAACCAGACCGAAACACAACTTGTTCAACTTTCAGAGAAATATGCCGAGCAGGTAAATAGTGTGGAAGACCCGGACAATGTCCAATTATTAGAGCATTTAACTGAAATGACGGATACAAGTGCCGTCATTCTAGATGAAAATGGTGAAATTCTTTTAAAAACCAATTGGGAAGAAGCTATCTCTGATAATGTACTGGAAAATCCCGAACTTAAACAACTGGAGGAAGGCGAATCGATCGTCAAGGAATATACCTTCGAAGGTAATACCTTTCTCAAGGTTGCACAGCCCATTATTAGTGAGGCTGAAGCCATAGGCAGTGTTGTCTTATTTTCTTCTTTCGGACTCATTAGCAATTCCATTCATAATATTATTGTGTTAGTTATTCTTGCAAGCCTTGGAGCTGTTGGGTTAGCGATCGGCTTTACTTTTTTCATTTCAAAAAAAATAGGCGGTCCTCTCATCGCGATGGAGAAGGTCGCAAAACAAATTGCCGAGAAGAAAAACTTTTCGTTACGTGTTGACTATAAAGCAAATGATGAGATTGGTTCGCTGGCGGGTGCGATCAATCATTTATCAGAAACACTGGAACGTTATCAAACAAATCGTAATGAGTTTTTCTCAAATATTACACATGAACTAAAAACACCGCTCACTTATGTAAAGGGTTATGCCAATGCTGTCCGACATGAAATGTATCAAAGTAAAGAAGAACGCGACGAGTTTCTTGAAATTATCGAAAACGAAACAGATCATATCAGCAATCTGATGGATGATTTAACAGACCTCTCTAAAATCGAAGAAGGAAAAATTGATTTGAATAAAGAAGAAATCAATGTTACCCGGATGGCAGAAGAAATGATAAAACGGTCTCAATTCAGAGCGGCAGAAAAAGGTTTGAACATGAAGCTTGATGCTCCAAAACATATCGTGTATCTGTTTGGTGATAAGAGCAGACTTGATCAAGTGCTGACCAATTTAGTCGAAAATGCGGTTCGTTATACGGAAAAAGGGGAAATACATTTACAGCTGAAAGAGGAACCTAATCAAGTCATGATTCGTGTGAAAGACACCGGTATCGGTATTAAAAAGGAAGATATCCCCTATTTATTTGAACGTTTTTATCGCGTAGATAAATCGCGGTCTCGTGCAAATGGCGGTACAGGTTTAGGCTTAGCCATTGTCAAGAACCTAGTTGAAATGCATGATGGTGAGATTCATGTTGACAGTGAAGTAAATGAAGGAACCACTGTTACCTTACAGTTTCCAAAAGGAGCAAAGACCCATGCGTTATCAAAATAAAGTAGTGCTTGTTACCGGCGGAGCAAATGGTATTGGCGCTGCGATTGTACAAGCATATCTTGCAGAAGGGGCTAGTGTGATCGTAGCAGATATTCAAGCTCCTTCAGCTGAACAGGCAGCATTTATTCAAACAGACGTTAGTAAAATGGATGAAATCAGTCAATTATTTGAGCATATCAGACAACATTATCATCGCCTCGACATCTTGATCAATAATGCTGGAATATCGGCATTTGCGGACTTTTTTGCAGTCGATATGGAAGATTGGGAGAACGTCATTAACACAAATTTGCGTGGAACTTTTTTCTGTGCCCAACAGGCAGCACAAATTATGAAAGAACAATCAATCGCTGGCAGTCTGATTCAAATCGCTTTCACTCGAGCATTCATGTCTGAAGCTAATACGGAGTGTTATTCTGTCAGTAAAGGCGGGCTATTTTCTCTGACACATGCACTTGCGATGACGTTACAGGACTACCACATTACCAGTAATGCCATTAGTCCTGGCTGGATTCAGACGGATTATCATGCGTTACGGGATATTGATCATCAGTAACATCCTTCCAAACGAGTAGGAAAACCAGAAGATATTGCAAGAGCATGTTTATTTTTGACGGATCCGTCTAATACTTTCATTAATGGAGAAAATCTGATCATTGATGGTGGCATGACCAGAAAAATGATTTACGAACATTAATGAAAGGACGAACAACATGGAATTGCAGCTGATAGAAGTATATATTCCCAACAATCGGTTCGATCAATTTTTAATCGAAATACAAGATTTTGATTTTATTGAGAAGTGGCATACACCTGTATCGGAGACACAACAGCTCGTTAAAATCTTAATTGAAAAGAAAAACACGGAGAAAATTCTTGATTTCCTCGAGATGAATGATCGGGGAGAGCAAGAAATCCGCGCGTTACTTTATAATATTTCAACATATATTCCTCGAATGGAGCAGGACGAAGAAGAGGAAAAAGATCAAGACCCGGAAGAGAAGGAAAATGAAATCACCAGGGCAAGCAGGCATGAATTATATAATGTCGTGCAATCCTCTAGTAAAGCCAGTGTCAATTTTATTTGGATGCTTCTCTTATCAGCTGTCGTGGCTACTGCAGGTATTGTGAAGGACAGCGCAGCTATCGTTATCGGAGCTATGGTAATTGCCCCATTAATCGGTCCTTTTACCGCACTTTCCTTTGCTGCTATTCTAGGTGATTATCACTTAATGAAGCGCTCTGCTCTCACTTCACTGTTCGGTCTTGCTATTCCTATTACCATTGCCATCATATTTGGCTTTCTCTTTCCGCTACCGTTACATAGTGATGAATTTCTTGCTCGGACAAATATCGAATTCATGGACATTGTTGTGGCACTCGCCGCAGGTACTGCTGGGGCTTTGTCCTTTGCGAAACGTGTATCCGAGGCATTGGTTGGGGTGATGGTATCCGTTGCTTTACTTCCACCTGCAGTCGTGCTAGGCATGATGATCGGTGACTTCTCCTGGGAAGCAGCCCTTACCCCGTTTCTTTTACTAATGGTCAATATTAGTGCCATTCTTTTTTCTGCAATTGTGGTCTTTTGGACAATAGGAATCGAACCAAACAAATGGCAAAAAATCCAAGTCGCCAACACATCCAAAACATATGCACTTATCGCCGTCAGTTTGGTCATTATTATTTTAGCCGTGATGATATATGTCATTAAGTTTTAGAATGAATGGAGTATAGACCGAATGATGATTTTGGGATTTATTAAATACAAATATCAAAGCGGTCTGTGGAGGCGTATAAGAGACGAATTACATCCATTCGTTCACTTCGGTCTTCTAGGAAGCGTGTTATGATCGAATAAAGACTCCTTTCGATCATTATGGCCTTTATAGAAAAGCATTATGATCGAATAGAGTCCCTATTCAAGACAACCATAAATAGTGTTCCGAGCGATAAAGAATTGCGGTCTGTCGTGAACAAGAGATCAGCTTCATTCACATTTCCAAAGCTAATGCTCCGTGATTATGATGATCACGCAGCAATAAAATCGAATGAAATCGAATCTTAAATAAAAATTCTTTTTTTCGCATGTTATAAAGAGACTCGAAGTATAAAAGGGCATCACGTGCTTTTTCTTCCCAACCCTCACTAATAAAAAACAGTAAATTTCTAATAATATTTGCACAAATCCTGCATACATTTTATAATATGAATATGTGTTCATATATAACTTTTAAGGAGGTAGCTTATGGCACATGATCATGACCATGGACACAGCCATGGCCACGGACATCATCATCACCATACCAATAACAAAAAGGCACTATTCATCAGCTTTATACTTATTACTGCTTTTATGATTCTGGAAGTAGTCGGTGGACTCTTGACGAACAGTTTAGCGCTTTTATCTGATGCTGGTCACATGCTTAGCGATGCATTTGCAATGGGATTAAGCTTATTCGCGTTTAAATTGAGTGAAAAAGCAGCTAATAATCAGAAAACATTTGGTTACAAACGATTCGAGATTTTAGCTGCATTTATTAATGGGGTTACACTGCTGGTTATATCGATTTATATTTTTTATGAGGCCTATCATCGTTTTCTAGAGCCACCGAATGTAAGTCCGATGATGCTCTGGATTGCTGTTACCGGGCTTGTTGTAAATATAATTGTTGCTTTTATTTTAATGTATAGTGGTGATACCGAGGGGAACTTGAATATGCGCAGTGCATTCCTGCATGTGTTAGGCGATCTATTAGGTTCTGTCGGTGCGATTGTAGCAGGGATCTTAATCATGTTCTTTGATTGGAATCTGGCGGACCCGATTGCAAGTATTGTTGTTGCCTTGTTAATTTTAGTGAGTGGCTATCGTGTTACACGTGATTCATTTCATATTTTAATGGAAGGAACGCCTGATAACTTGTCCTATCAGGAGATCGAAAACGAACTCGTCCAACTGAACGGAGTCATTAATATTCATGATTTACACGTCTGGACGATCACATCTGATTTCCCATCGTTAACCTGCCATATTGTAGTAGAAGAGGATACAGACCGGGATTTGTTATTGAAAAAGGCATCCACCGTGTTACATGATCAATTTGGCATACATCATACGACGATTCAGGTCGAAGGTGCCGGTTCAGAATTAGAAAAAGAGGAAGATTGCTGTAATTAGTCTGGAGGGGAAAAACATGACGGATGAAACATATCAGTCATTAGATGAAGAAACGCTCTTTTTAGTGTCACAAACTTTTAAAGCATTAGCTGACCCAACAAGAATCAAAATTCTTCACTTACTATTTGAAGGCGAATTATCGGTTTCCAATATTGCAGAGAAACTCGATTTAAACCAGTCCAATGTGTCACATCAATTACGGTTCCTAAAAAACTTACGACTCGTAAAATACCGAAGAGACGGGAAGACGATTTATTATTCACAAGATGATGAACACGTCATGCGGATTCTGCAACAATCAATCGATCACGCGACACATCATTAATAAGAACAACCGCCAACTATCTTAATGCAGGAAATTTAGAATAGCGCAAGCGCCCGTTTAGAAACGTAGCGACTGGACTGCATCAACTGGGATAAAGGAATCACGGTGAGCTTGCGAACCGATGATGACTTATCGTAGAGCGATGCAGGAAGTCGCCTAGTTTCTGGGTGCTTGCGCTGGACATGGCTGTTCATGTTAGAAAGCGGTACGAAACCTTAAAATTTTATACTTTCTTACCTGCTGAAGAAAAACCGGGAAAGTCCACCCGGTCCTAACTAACATAAATAGTATACAACTACCTATAATATGGATTATGTTAACTAGCATTGCGATCATTTTGATATAATATATGTGCTGGGATATCGCTTCGGCCAACCACTTCGCGTCCTGCGGGGCACGGCTGAAGCTAACTTTGTGAAGAAAAATCGTTTCACAAAGTGGATCTTCAGCGCCTGCCTGTCCCGCGGGAGTCTACGTGGTTGGCCTACGCTGATGTATAGCTCCACAATTCATGCAACAGCTAGGATATGGAGCGCTATCTGCGAGATTTACATCTTAGTTTGATGAAATACAATGCCTAGCACGACTGCTTTTAGCTGTTACATACGTTGTAGCACTTTCCTCAAGCGTAGGAAATAGGCGGAGACTCCCGTGGGATCAGCGCGAGCTGAAGATCCAATTAGGAAAGAAAAGAATTTTCTTTCCTAATTTAGCTGAAGCCGTGCCCACAGGACGCGGAGCCTATTTCCGGAGCTTTGCTGAGCAGATAAATTATATCAAAATGACCATTCTGCAATACAGCCTTTGTTTACATAATCCATAATATGGGAAGTTGTTTATTAATTAAGTCAATTAGGGCCATGCGGGTTATGCTTGATATTTCTTATTTCTAAAGAAATCTAAAATGTTAGCAGAAACAGTGAGACTTGAGCACATGGATAGTTGACAAATCGCAGTATAGGTAGTTTACCTATCCGTATCTGCTCTTATTGATACGTATGTAAAAAATCAGTCACTTGGTTGATCCAGTGTTGATCTGGTTTAGCGTGTATGGTGTGCCAGCCTATTGCTTTTGCTGGCTCAAGATTTTCTTGCTTGTTATCAACAAATAATACGGTCTTATCTGAAGGTAACTGAGCCATACAATGATGATAGATTGTTTTATCGGGTTTTGCTGCTCCGACCAATGATGAAATGGTAATAGTATGTAAGATTGGTCTGATAGGATCTAATAAAGATAGAAGCCATTCGGAACGATGGTTGCTTAATATATGAAGATCAGCTAGCCTGCTCCATTCATTAAGGTGATTCATACCTTCTAAAGTATATAAACTATTAGCTAATGCTTCCTTTAAAGAATCGACCTCAATCGTTGGAAACGTTTTATAGAGCCAGTTCCAAAATTCATGCTCTTCGATATGTCCCTGCCAAAGCTTTTCTCTAATGTCTTGACGATATTTTTGTCTTACTGCTTCATAAGGTACTTGTGCCTGTTTTACTAATTCCGACCAGAAATGATCCAAATCAGTTGCGAGTACCCCACCGACATCTAATACAAGTTGTATATTTTTCATGATAGCTTGTCTCCTTCATTTAGCGAATATGTTCTATCATAGCATGGATACAATCGTAATTTAAAAATGGTGTCCGTGTAAAGAAACAGCAGTTAAGAAGTGCCTTAAACTTTACACGGAATAGCAAGTTCTATTAAGGCAGTCTTTCCGTTTGTTGCATGCTAAGATAACTGCGATTATAAGAACAAACATAATTGACTGGGAGGTGCTAGATAAACTTTCGGATCATCTTCTATTACGTAATTAGTTTTCAATGCTGTGATAATTTCTTTCAAGTGAGTTCTTGTATGCTTATGACAAAAAGAGATGTGCTCTAATTTTTTATCGATTTTTTTAATCCATTCTTTAATATGACAGATGGCATATTTTTGTATTAATT
Source organism: Gracilibacillus caseinilyticus (assembly GCF_022919115.1). Taxonomy (NCBI): domain Bacteria; kingdom Bacillati; phylum Bacillota; class Bacilli; order Caryophanales; family Bacillaceae; genus Gracilibacillus; species Gracilibacillus caseinilyticus. Next base: position 2,517,829 of record NZ_CP095072.1, read on the forward strand.
GTGGATCATTTTGTTTTTTATTTAATAATTTACAATAAATATTCATTCGATAGTTATAGGAGAGATCAACGTTATAGCATTGTTTCATTAATAATAATATATTTTCTTCCATATTCTCTTTTTTTCGGACTGCTAAATCATACGTTATCAGTGTGTCGTGAAAAAATTGCAGAAAGGAATATAAGAACTCAGAGTGATTTTTATTTATATCGTCTATGAGTTTTTCGATGTCCTGGTAATTATCATTCAATTTATTCATTCCTTTCCTTTACATTATATATACGAGCAGGCACGTGTGGCGATAAAAAACGATGAGTAGATCAGTTATTAAAAGAAAATCATTCTATATTAATAATCATCGCATGGATCATTATCTCTGCAATCATCACAACCACATTGGTGAACCTCTTTACAGTCATGTTTCTTGTGGTGGTCATCACAACAGTCGTCACATTTACAATGACTTGACTCATTGAGTATGAGTACGTCGTCTAATTTCATTTCTAATAATATTTGGGACCGAGTAATGGATTTCATGGTTTGATGGATGCTTTTATTAATTTGTAAATATTCATGCATGTGACAAGGTTTGGTCTTTAAGAAAAATTGAAGTTTTTCACCCTCTGCATTCAAAATATGTGATAATGACATTTCCTCCATTGCGATAGAAGCTAAAATTAAATCGATCGCTTCGCATCTGTCAAAGGTTACGTCAGGAGTGATATTGGGGATGTTCGGCATTGACATTTGTATTTGTCCTCCTTCTGTTTTTGCATTTTCCAAAAATATTACTTTCAATATGCAATATATGCACCCAGATATAATGGGTGTCAAAACGCCCAATAACAATTAATAAATGAACAGTTAAGAGTAAAAATGAATATCAGATTTGTCCCATTAATACAATGATATAGTTAGTCGTTAACATCGAATAAAGCTTAAAAGGTGTTAGTCATTAAATGTTTCACAGGAGGAGCGAAACGAAATGCCTACAAGTTTTTATCAGGCGATTCCGGAAATTATGGATCATATAATCATTGACGCACCTAAGTCTATACTTGATATTGGTGTTGGCTTTGGTAAGTATGGTGTTTTGCTAAGGGAGCAATTAGATATTCCGAAGCATCGTTACAGTAAAGAGAGTTGGAAACTAAAGCTAGAAGGAATAGAAGGCTATAAAGAATACCGTAATCCAATTCATGATTATGTATACGATAAAGTACATTACGGCGAAATCAGTGAAGTGATAGATACTTTAGAAAGTTATGACACCGTTATATTAATAGATGTGTTGGAACATTTCGAAAAAAAAGAAGGATTAAAGATTATTCAGCAAATACTGGAGCATACCAATAAATCACTCATCATTTCTACTCCTCTGTATCCAGAACCTCAAGGCAGTTACCTTAACAATTCTCTTGAGACACACAAAAGTAAATGGAATTTGATCGATTTAACAGCTTTTGATTTTAATCATAAGCTAGTGAAAATAGGTGAAAATGGTGCGCAAATTTTTAAGATATATCCAACCCCTTCAAAGGAGCAAGCAATCAGTCTGCCCAAAGAAACAAATTCATCAAAACAACTGATGAAAATCGGGTTTATTTTGCCCCATTTTAAATTAACAGGTGGGGTAAAGTCGTTATTGCAGCAAATGGAACAACTGAAGAAAAAGGGCCATCAAGTTTATCTTTTCTACAAAGGCGAAGCAGGAGATGGTTTAACGCCTGACTGGTACGACATCGAAGTAGATGGCAAGGTTTATATCCCTCCTGATAAATTAATTTCAGATCACTTGGATATCTGTGACATTGTGGTACTGGGATGGATATCTCAGGTTCCTGAATTATTGGATTATGAAGGGAATCTGTTGTACTTGGAGCAAGGTCACGAATGGTTGTTTGGTGATATACCGAGTTTGTTCCAGGCGTTTTATATTAGACTAAAGATGAAAAGCATCTATACATCAGGTATACCAATTATTAGTATATCGAAATTTATTGCGTCGGTACTGGAGGTTAAATTTCAAATCAAAAGCGATGTCATACCAATCGGCGTTGATACCAAATTTTATTATCCAACCAGAGATAAAAACAATGCATCACCTGTTATATTGCTGGTTGGAAATCCGGAACTGCCATTTAAAGGCTTTGATACAGCGATTAGAACATTGAACGAAATATATCGACAAGGTTATTCTTTTCACGTGAAATGGGTATGTCAATCAGAGCCAAATATCGATAAAGTGAATTTTCCTTTAGAGACGATTGTATTACCTGATCAGAAAAGCCTAAGTGATTATTATCGCCAATCCGATTTGTTTTTATTTACTTCATTATACGAAGGGTTTGGCCTGCCACCATTAGAAGCAATGGCTTCAGGTATACCTGTTGTGATGACGAAATGTGGCGGTGTAGAAGAGTATGCGACCGAAGATAACTGTATCCAAGTAGAAGTAGGGGATATTGATGGAATGGTGGATGCAGTAGCATTATTGCTTGATGATCCATCCAGAAGAGACCAACTAGGGAAACGGGCAAGAGAAACGGCTTTGAAAATGGACTATCAACATACCATTCAGCTATTGGAATCTTACATGCGCAAAATGGTCAATCAAAAGTGAAAAGCGTAAGTGAGACAGAAAGGAGCTTGGTTTGATGAAGGAAAAACGAACGTTGTCTCTTTGCATGATTGTGAAGGACGAAGAGGTCCATTTAGGAAGATGTTTGGATAGTGTAAAGAAACATGTAGATGAAATGATTATCGTTGATACTGGATCAAATGACAATACTATGGAGATTGCTAAGTCTTATGGAGCGAAAGTATATCGCCATCAATGGACAGATGACTTTAGCGAAGCTCGAAATTATGGAATAGAAAAAGCGACAGGAGATTGGATTCTCTGGATGGATGCTGATGAGGTGGTGGATGAAGAAGAAGGACATCAATTGAGGGAAGTACTCTCATTGGATCAAGAGCAGCTTGCAAGCATTACATTAATTAATTATATTGGTGAAGAACCTCCAAGTGAACAAAGAGCTTATATACTGCAGCAGCACCGTTTGTTTCGTACGGATATTGGCTTGCGTTTTGTCGGAAGTATCCATGAGCAACTAAATGTGAAAGATGTACTGAGTGACAGCATTGAATTAAAACAGTTGCCTGTCACGATCTATCATTATGGTTATCTTGACAGCTATACTTCAGAGAAAAATAAAAATGAACGTAATCTTAACATGTTGGAAAAAGAAAAAGAAAAATCGGAATACAGCCCATGGATAGACTACCATATTGCGAGTGAATATTATCGCATGGGAGAATACGAAGAAGCATTTGATGCTGTAAATGAGTCGTTATATCAGTTTATAGAGGCCGGTCAACTTCCACCATCTCTGTTGTATAAATTAAAGTATGAAACAATGCTGATGACCGGAAGTTATGATGGTGCTTATCCTTCAATTGATAAAGCCATCATGCTGTACGAAGATTATGTTGATCTTCATTTTTATAAAGGGGTTATTCTTTTCCAAATGGATATGTTCAATGAAGCATTAACAACATTTAAGCATTGCCTGGAATTAGGTGAAGAGAATACTCATCATTTAATTTTAAAAGGTGTGGGAAGTTTCCACGCTTGGTACTGGATTGGTCAATGCTATGAAAATCTGGATATGCCATTTGATGCAGCTTCTAGCTATCAACAATGTCTTAGTCAAGACCCTGAACATAAAGAAGCAACAGAAGCACTTCAATTACTCGAACAACAACAACCAGAGTTAACCGCCAGTCGGTCAAATGGCGATATTACGATAAGTTTATGTATGATTGTAAAAGACGAAGAAGAAAGTATTGAACGAGTCTTACAATCTGTTCATGATATTGTGGATGAGATAAATATCGTGGATACAGGCTCTGCAGATAACACCAAACGAATCGTCAAAAAATTCAATGCTAATATATATGACTACGAATGGCATGATCATTTTGCAGATGCTCGTAATTTTGCTTTTAGTAAAGCAACGAAAGAATACATTTTATGGCTTGATGCAGATGATGTTCTGTTAGAAAAAGACCGCGGACTCTTTAAACAATTAAAAAAAACACTGCCACGAGATATTGATACCGTGACAATGCCATATCACCTAGCTTTTGACGATGCAGGTAATGTAACTTCTTCTTTGCGAAGGAACAGGCTGGTTAAAAGTTCTCGTCAGTTTCAATGGATGGGGGCAGTGCATGAATACTTGGCGGTAAGTGGTAAGAGTTACCATAGTGATGTAGCGATTACACATCGGAAAAATAAAGCCTATACAGATAGAAATTTAAAGATTTACCGTAAAATGCAAGAAAATGGGGAGGAGTTTTCTCCTCGAGAACGTTACTATTTTGCTAATGAACTCCGAGACCATGGGTTGAATGAGGAAGCAATTGAAAATTATAAGGAATTTTTAGAAGGAAAAAAAGGCTGGATTGAGGATAATATTCAGGCATGCTTAAAATTAGCGGACTGTTATGGGAAATTAGAGATAAATGATGAACAATATCTTTCCTTGTTCAAAACCTTTCAATTTGACCAACCTAGAGCGGATATATGTTGTGAAATCGGCCGACTTAAAATCAATGAAAAGTTATATCACCAAGCTATCTATTGGTTTAAACAGGCACTCGCTTTACCGGATCCACCGAACAGGATGTCGATGAGTAATCCGGCCAATTGGACGTGGGTACCTCATCTTCAGTTGTGTGTTTGTTATGATCATATCGGAATGCCGGAAAAGGCTTACGAGCATAACGAATTGGCTAAATCGTATAATCCTACTCATTCCAGTATATTATTTAATGAGAAATATTTTAATAATGCATATGCAGACTGGTTTAAGCCAAAAGAATAATAATCCTCTAAGCTTTCATCCATATATGTGATGGAGGCTTTTTATTTTTGGAATTTATTGGGTATACATAGAATTAAACGATTTCATTAGTTTAGACGATGTTTTTATAAATCCGCATATGAACAAGCAACAATTGATAACATGCATAAAGTATTATGTATTCTAATATAGAAAGGGGTTTATAAATGTCTCAATCTAATATTCCAAATATTACACCAGAAATAACACTGACGCGAGATGATGCGATTAATTTATTACTTTCTTCTATCGCTTTTGAAGAACTAGGTTTAAGTCATATTATTAATGCTGAAGGAGAAAAGTTGCAATATGCACTTGGAACTTTACCAGGTGTTACTTCAACAGCAACCATTAGCGATTTGCTAGCAATGAATGAGAGTGTTCGTGATACTCTTGGTGCCATAACGAAGAAAGAATTCTTATTAGATAGTAAATTAGACAATATTCTATCAACGCCTATTTCGGTTGGTCCAACCGGTCCAACTGGCCCAACCGGACCAGCAGGAGGACCGACTGGCCCAACCGGCCCAACCGGTCCAGCGGGTCCAGCAGGTCCAGCAGGCCCAACCGGTCCAGCAGGCCCAACCGGTCCAGCAGGTCCAGCAGGTCCAGCAGGCCCAACCGGTCCAGCGGGTCCAACCGGTCCAGCAGGGGCAACAGGTCCAACAGGTCCAGCAGGAGCGACCGGCCCGACTGGCCCAACCGGTCCAACAGGAGAAATTGTTACGGACCAAGGATTCTCTGCATTTGCTAGTCCTTTATCCGTTGCAGCATCAACCCAAATTGATGATTGGACAGTGACTTCACCTTATTATACAGATCCGAACTTTGATCCTGTTACAGGTATTTACACGGTTCCGGCAACTGGTAGATACTCACTTTCTGCTACAATTAATTATGAAACTGCTGCAGCACTATCTGTAAGCCTTGGTGCAGGTGTAGATCCATCATTCAGCATTCAACGAATCAATACGGCAACAGATTTAATTACCGGATTGTTCCCAGTTTTAAATGTTAACGTAGCGTTAGTCTTAACATTAAGGGCAATTTTAGGTAATGGTACTGTTACTTTAACGGGAGACGTTGAACTAAACGCAGGCGATACGCTTGGATTGTTCTATAACGCAGACGGATTAACTGTGTCATTAGATTTAGGTGGCACAGGTGAAGGAATTGTCTGGTCAGTTCATCGATTAGCTTAATATTTCTAAAGCCGGCTATACAGAGTAGTCGGCTCTATTATTATAAAACTGGTATAATTGAATAAATAAAAAGCTTCCCACCCTAGGATAAGATAGGAAGCTTTTTAGACGATCAAATATAATGTTTCTAGTTTTTTTTACAATATATTTGATGATTAGTAAATAGAGAACAAGTTAATCGTTTTCTGAATCTAATAAATCTAGTATATTCTCTAATTTATTCTCTAGAATCCATTCTTTTTTGGTTAATGTCTTAATAGTATCATTAACGCTATTGTTCATATTAAGCACATCACTTATTGTTGCTAATGGTGGGGTTACACCAGGTAATGTTCCAAGTACATATTGGAGTTTTTCGCCTTCCGCATTAAGAATATGAGCAAGACCTAATTCTTCTAAAGCAATCGAAGCTAGTAATAGATTAATGACATCTGCACGATCAATCGTAATATCTGGAGTAATATTTGGTATGTTGGATTGTGACATATACCATCTTCCTTTCTGTTCAGTATTTTCAACACAATTTATAGTATGAATTTATTTAGAATTTGACTTTGAATTTTATAAAGAAAAAAATTTTGATGAAGTAACCCAAACTAGAACAAAATGATTTGTAATGGATTGGACTTTTTTAATCAGCTTAAGCATTGTGTTTCTGGAAAGGAATAGAGCGAATTGGTATTTAAAAACAGACTAGAAAATATGTTGTCGAAAACATTTTACTTCCTTCTGTAATTCCGTTAAAATGAGCACTATAGACGAAAGAGGCACTTGTTGCTAGAAATGGGGCGTTACACGTGAAGAAGATTGCTTGGATTACAGACAGCTCATGTGGACTATCAAAGGAATTCGCGGAAAAGAATCACATATATATTGTTCCTTTGAATGTAATTATTGATGGAAAAACATACAAAGAAGATGTCGATATAACGAAAGATGAATTTTATGCGTTAATGAAACAACATGGCGACAATGCAAAAACAAGTCAGCCGGCATATGGTGATTTTGTTACATTGTATGAAAAATTAAAAACAGAATATGATTTTGGAATTGCACTTCATGCATCGAGTCAGTTGACAGGTACGTATCAAAGTTCCGCATCAGCTTCAGAAATGGTTGGGTTTCCAGTTGAAGTTATTGACTCCAAGATCGGCGATTATGCATTAGGAAGAATGATTGAACGCGGCCTTCAAATGGTGCAAGATGGAATGGGAATAAATGAAGTGATAAAGCAGCTTCGTACTTTTCCTGAACGTGCCCAAATGTATCTCATGCCGCAAAACTTTGAACAATTACGCAGAAGCGGCAGGGTAAGTAGAGCACAATCGCTTTTTGCTTCATTGTTAAATATTCACGTCATCCTAGGATTTGACGACGGAAAAGTGGTCGTGAAAGACAAAGTAAGAATCAAAAAGCGTGCTAAACAAAAAATGTTTCATTTCCTGGATGAGGCAATGGATAAATATCAGCTGAAAGAACTGTGTATCCAGCATGCAGGTGTTTTAGATACTGCTTTGGAGTGGAAAGAAGAAATTCAAAAGAAACATCAGGCGGTCAAGGTAAAGATTCAAACACTTGTACCAGTAGCTGGTGTACACTCGGGACACGGTACGTTATGTTTCTCTTATCTTAGAGACTAATCCGAAGTCAGAAAATTGTTCTTAGGCAATTTTCTGACTTTTTTCTTTAAAATGATGATGCCTTACGTTAAAGTATATATAGATAGACAGAAAGGAAGAGAAGATTAGAATGGGACATCAATTTAATACAAAATCTGTACACGTAACAATGAAGCGGGATGGAGGAATACCAGCAAAGGTCACTCCAATTCATCAAACATCCGCTTTTACATTTGAAAATTTAGCAGATATTGAACATTTTTTTGAAGGGGAACGTAATTATTTATATACACGAGTTGGTAACCCGAACACCAATGAGTTAGGACAGGCTGTGGCTGACTTAGAAGAAGCACCGAGCGGATTAGCAACATCATCAGGACTCTCCGCAATTATGGTAGGTGTGCTGGCAGCAGTAAAACCAGGAGAGCATGTGGTGGCTTCCAATGATTTATATGGCGGCACATATGAATTATTGGCAAATGAGCTAACATCCTTTGGAATCGAAGTAAGTTTTGTTTCTTTTGAAGAAGACATTGAGCCGTTTATTCAAGATAATACGGTTTTATTATATACAGAGTCGTTAACGAATCCGTTATTACGGGTAGAGGATTTAAATAAAGTTGTTGACATCGCAAAGAAACATAACCTGAAAACGATGGTAGACAATACCTTCGCTACTCCGTACATTGTTCGTCCTTATACGGAAGGTGTAAATCTTGTGGTACACAGTGCAACCAAGTATATTGGCGGACATAGCGATATTACGGCAGGTGTACTCGTTGGTGATACGGATTTAATTGCAGCAGCCAATACTAAGTGTGTCAATCTTGGCAGTAATTTAAGTCCTTTTGAAGCATGGCTAACTGTAAGAGGACTAAAGACACTGGCAGTCCGTATGGAGCGCCACGTACATAATGCGAAACTGGTTGCGGAAGCATTGACTGATCATCCAGCTGTAGATAAAGTGTATTATCCTGAATTCATCTCTGAAAAAGGAAACGGTGCAATTGTATCGATCGATATCACCGAAAGCGCCAATGTAGAGCAATTTCTCGAATCATTGGGCTGGATCAAAATTGTGGCAACACTAGCAGGTGTGGAAACGTCTGTATCTTATCCATTAGCTACGTCACATAGAAGTTTACCACCTGAATCACAAAAAGAATTGGGAATAACGAAAGGTTTAATTCGAATTTCTGTGGGAATTGAAGAAGCAGAGGATATTATCCAAGCATTGAAACAAGCTTTAGATATTGCAAGAAAATGAGGTGAGTATACGATGAAATATGCCGTTATAACAGGAACATCGAAAGGTTTAGGTGCATCGGTTGCGAAACAATTAATGGAAGCAACTTATCATGTGATCGGACTGGCACGACATGAAAATCAAGAACTGGCAACAGCAGAGCTTCCAGGCAGTTATACACATTATCAAGTGAATCTGGCTGATTTGCCTGCAACAGAATCAACGTTTCAAAACATTATTGCTTTTTTAAAACAAAAACAGCTAGATGAATTACTGCTAGTCCAAAATGCGGCGCTCGTTCAGCCTATTGAACAAGCGGGAAAACAGGAAATGCAACATTTAGCCGATCATGTTCATGTAAATTTACTAGCGCCTATGATTATAACTAATCTCTGGCTCGATGCTTGGCGTGAATCTGGCATATCTCTGGTTATGGCAAACGTGACATCAGGTGCAGCACAGCGCTCCGTATATGGATGGAATGCATACTGCAGTACGAAGGCAGGGCTGGATCGATTTACTGAAACAGTAGCGCTTGAGCAAGCGGAATTAGGAACAGACCATAAAGTCTTCTTGTTTGATCCAAGCATCATGGATACGGATATGCAAGGTGAAATTCGCAGCTCAGATCGAACACAGTTTAAGGATGTTGAACAATTTAAAGATTACAAAAAAAATCATAATTTACGAGATACAGATACAGTGGCAAGTGTATTAGTTGAAAAATTAGTAGCGCCAGAGCGTATTAAGAATGGCGAGTACTATAGTGTGAAAGATATTTTTCGTTAGGTTAACACCCAATTTTGATAAATGATTGACCAAATGCCCTCCTCTTACATACGTTATAAGTGTAAGAATTAAGGGAGGGATAAAGATGGGTGCACAACAATGTGGAGGTTACGGTTCAGGTTTTGCGCTAATCGTCGTACTGTTTATTTTATTGATCATCATCGGTGCTTCATGGGGATACGGCGGTTACGGTTACTAAATCAAACTTAAAAAACTGACAAAGGATACGTCCTTTGTCAGTTTTTCGTTTTTATGGGTACAGAAAGTAAAAAATTTTAAGGTATCGCCCACTTTCTGACAGGAACAACCAAGTCCACGCTGGCGCCCATAAACCAGGCGACTTCCTGCATCGCCCTGCGTTAAAGAAGATGAAGTTGAGTTCCTATAATATGGATTATGTAAACAAAGGCTGTATTACAGAATGATCATTTTGATAGATTTTCTCTGCTTAGCAAAGCTCCGGAAATATGCTCCGCGTCCTGTGGGCACGGCTTCAGCTAACTTAGTAAAAAAATTCTTTTCTTTACCAAGTGGATCTTCAGCTCGCGCTGATTCCACGGGAGTCTCCGCATATTTCCTACGCTTAAGGGAAGTGCTACAACGCATGGAACAGCAAAAAGTAGTGGTTCTAAGCATTATGTTATTCAAAAACTGATATTTATGGTGCACTCAATATGCTAGCAATTCCCAAAGTTGTAGAGCCCTCTCCTTAGCGTAGGCCAACCACGTAGACTCCCGCGGGACAGGCAGGTGCTGAAGATCCACTTTGTAAAGCGGTCTTCTTTACAAAGTTAGCTTCAGCCGTGCCCCGCAGGACGCGAAGTGATTGGCCGGAGCGGTATCCCAGCACATGAATATTTTCAAAATAAACACTACGCAGCTAGTTGACATAATCCATATTATAGGTAGTTGTTTATTACTTATCCTAGTTAGAACCGTGATTTTCCCCGATGCAAGATTAGAGCTTTTCGTTACATATTAGCCTTGATTATTTAAACCTTTATATCAGTTAATTGTTGCACATCTTTTTTGTAAAATATGATAAACTTTAAAGTGAAGAAATTTTGTAATTGGTTTGAGAAAGGAAGTTTTACATGATTACACGAAAAAGCAAACGCGAAATAGAAATGATGCACGAAGCAGGTAAGTTACTTGCTCGTTGCCATAAGGAGATTGCCAAACGAATTGTTCCAGGTTTGACAACGAAAGAGATTGATGCATTTGTCGAGAACTATTTGGCAGAGAACGGTGCAACACCAGAACAAAAAGGATATAATGGTTATCAATTTGCAACATGCGCTTCAGTTAATGATGAAATCTGTCACGGTTTTCCACGAGATGAAAAACTGGTAAAAGGTGACCTGGTTACGATTGATATGGTCGTTAATTTAAATGGTGGACTGGCAGACAGTGCCTGGACATATGTAGTAGGAGAGCCAGACGAAAAGACTGCAAAATTATTAGAAGTTACTAAAACTTCATTATATAAAGGGATTGAACAAGCGATGCCCGGAAATCGTATCGGTGATATTGGCCACGCCATTCAGCAATATGCAGAAGCGGAAGGTTTTTCGGTTGTACGAGAATTTACAGGGCATGGAATTGGACCAACCATTCATGAGGATCCACAAATTCCCCATTTCGGGTTAGCTGGTAAAGGCCCTCGCTTGAAAGAGGGCATGGTGATTACGATAGAACCGATGATCAATGAAGGTGCCTGGCAAAGTAAAATGGATGATAACAATTGGACGGCTCGGACGATTGATGGGGGACGTTCTGCCCAATTTGAACATACGTTAGTGATTTCCCAAGAAGGTCCGATTATCTTAACAGATCAGGATCATTTGGAAGACTAACAAATTGGTTACAAACAGATGCAGTTTAGAAAAGAAAAATCAGATTACCATGCAAATTCGAGATGGCTTGATTGCTGGTTTCCCAATTGTGATAGGCTATCTGCCAATTGCGATTGCGTTTGGGGTTTTAGCAAGGCAAGCAGGGATTTCGCTAGTAGAATTAACGGGCATGAGCCTTCTCGTATTTGCTGGAGCTGCTCAATTTATGGCAGCTGGTATGATTGGGATAGGAGTTAGTGCGGCAGAGATTATAATTGCTACCTTTGTCCTGAACTTGCGTCATTTTGTCATGGCGCTATCGTTTGTCCACCAGCTGCAACATATTCCTTTAAAGTGGAAAGGGGCACTGTCAATAGGGTTGACAGACGAAACATTCTCCGTCTCCTCTATTTATAAACATAAAGCAGAGCAATCCTATTGTCATCTATTTTACGGTACGATTATAATTACTTCTTATGGATCATGGGTGTTTGGTTCTTTTTTAGGTGGTGTTTTGGGAGATGTTGTTCCAGAACAGTTAACACAAAGTATGGGTATAGCACTTTACGCTATGTTTATTGGCCTATTGGTACCATCTGTGCGAAAATATAAACGGATTGCCATCATTTGTATAACGGCAATGTTGGTCAATTACCTGCTTAATCCGTTGATCGGACAAGGATGGGGAATTGTGGCAGGTACGATATTGGGTGCTTTTGTTGGCATCTTCGTACTGGAGGAAGAGGAAATATGATTTGGTTCATTATTATTGGAATGGCTGTCGTTACCGTTTTACCAAGGGTTATTCCAGTGTATATTGTTGATTTCATCCAGTTTCCTTTATGGATGAATAAATGGCTGAAAGCGATACCATATGCTGCGTTAGGGGCCTTGATTTTTCCTGGTATTATGACAGTTATTCCAGAGAGGCCGTATGTAGGCGTCATTGCCGGAGTTGTTGCAATGATATTAGCCTGGTTCCGAATTCATGTGATCGGAGTAGTAGCCATTGCGATTATTACTGTATATCTTTTTACCATATAATAAATGTTAGGGTGTTGTCCATGTATCAGATTAGAAAAGCACGACCAGAAGATGCGAAAGCAATAGCAGAAGTTCATGTACAAAGTTGGAAGGCTACCTATCACGAATTATTAGATGAACAGGATATATCCAATACAACGATAGAGCATCGTCAAATCTTATGGGAGACGGTGTTAAAATTACCTCGAAAACAGCAACCAGTTACGGTGATAGAAGAAAATGGATCCATCGTCGGATTTATATCAGGTGGTAAGGAACGAACAGATCGATTTGGTTATGATGGTGAAATCTATGCGATATATTTATTACCAACACACCAAAGAAAAGGACTGGGAAAACAATTATTGACAGCGTTTACAGAGGAAATGAAGGAATTAGGTTATCGTTCTTTATTAGTTTGGGTGCTAACGAAAAATCCAACCCACCAATTTTATCTGCAGCTTGGCGCACAACGGATTGAACAAGAACAAACAACTATCGGACAAGGGACGTACCAAGAAACCGCCTATGGTTTTAACAGTCTGGACAGCTTAATAGCTGCATTAATGATGAAACAAAGACAGTAGTGAACTCACTACTGTCTTTTGTCTTCAGGCTTTATGTTCCGTTTTTCTTATCATCGTTTTCATATGGTTCAATATGAATGTGTGCATGAGGCACGTCGTGTTTTTCTTTTAATTCTTCTTCGATATGGTCGGTTATTTCATGACTTTGCTCCACGGTCATCGTTGGATCAACGTAAATAGTTGCTTCGATCAATGCCTGATTTCCGTGCAGACGACCTTTTACATCTTTAATATCCATCACGTCTGGATGGGTATCGATGCTTTCTTTAATTTCGTGTAATTCATTTGGATGGAATCCGTCTGTTAAGGTGTGTGTTGCTTCTCTAAAAATATCCCAAGCGGTTTTACAAATAATTAATCCTACAATGGCACCGGCTAGGGGATCGAGCCAATAGAGATGGAACTGTGCACCGATGATACCGACAAAGGCACCGATACTGACAAGTGCATCCGATTTATTATCTTGGGCTGCGGCTTGTAAGGCGGAACTGTTAATTTTTTTCCCTAATCGTAAATTATATCGATAAACGAACAGCATCACGATGGCGGCACCTAGTGCTGTCCAGGCCGTTAACATATCTGGTTGTGAAAAATCTTGTGCAATAATACTTCGTACAGTATCGATTAATACTTGCAAGCCGATGGTAATCATGATAAAAGAAGCGATTAGCGATGCGATCATCTCCGCTCGGAAATGCCCGTAATGGTGATCATCATCAGGTGGCTTTCGAGAAATTTTTAATCCGACCAGAACAGCAACAGATGCGATAACATCCGTTGCATTATTTAAACCGTCAGCTCGTAATGCGGAAGAATCACCAATGGAAGCAACCACTAATTTACTGATTGCGAGAAGGAAATAGGTAATGATGCTAAGCCATGCCCCTTTTTCTCCTTCTTTATATTTTAAATATGGGTCCATAATTTTCCTCCGTTGCTACTGCTTGTATGAATACTTTATCAAATGGAAGTGGATATCGTCTACCTATAAGTGTCCCCCTAAATGAAAAAAAGTTACTTAAAATGAGAATGGACAGGTTTATTTTACCCATTTATAGGGAAAATGTTAAATAACCTATTAACATTCTTAACATTTCATCATAAAATGTTATTTAAATAGAGTATAGAAAGGGAGGCGTGCTCCATGAAGAAACATAAGGTAAGTTATCAATTGAAAGTGTTTAGCATGAATCAGAAACAGGTACTTAAAGCAAAGCGAGAAATACCTTTCGAAATTCAGTTGGCATCTCAGTTAGTATTAGACGATCTTTGTTTTAGTTGGAATAAGGCACGCTTAGAAGAAAAGATAAATCAATCCATTGACGATCACAATAAAGAAGCTTTTGAAGAATTGAGTAAGACTTACAGCAGCTATATATGGGAATCTTAGTGATAAGTCCCCGTTGTTTATGCGACGGGGAGTTTTAATGTCAAAGTTCTCTGTATCTATATAGAAATAAAATGAAGATATGTTATAGTAGAGTAAGTGTTTTTTAAACAGAAAGGGTAATTATGAATGAGAAAATACATTATTTTACTATTGCTGATTACGCTTGTCACAGTTGTCAGTGGATGCCAGCAAAAGCAGTACTCAGCAGAGAATACGGACAAGTCGAATATTAACACAGAGCACAAAAGTGAACCTGTCTCATTAATGGGGGAAGAGGAAGAACCTGATCAAGAAAATGAAACCTCTTCAGAAGAAGACACTGAAGCAGATAAGAAAGAAGCATTAGAAGTGGTCGAAAATCCGGCAAGTGTTTCCATCGTAGTTAATAAACAACGGAAATTACCGGATGGGTATGAACCTCCAGATTTAGTGGAGGCAGATGTGTCGTATTATGCACCAGAAGGAGATCCGAAGCGCTTAATACGTCAGGAAGCTGCCGGTGCATTAGAATCATTATTCGCAGCTGCCAAACAGGAAGGACTGGAATTGGTCGCAGTTTCAGGCTATCGTTCTTACCAGCGTCAAAAAGTAATTTACGAAAATAATGTTGCAGCCAATGGCCAGGAACATGCCGATAAATTTTCTGCAAAACCAGGTACAAGTGAGCATCAAACAGGCTTAGCTATGGATGTTGCCTCAGCAGCATTAGTATCCGTTTTAGAACAAAGCTTTATCGAGACAGATGAGGGACAATGGCTGGAGGATCATGCACATGAACACGGCTTTATCATCCGTTATCCAGAAGGTAAAGAAGACATAACAGGCTACAGTTATGAACCGTGGCATTTGCGTTATGTGGGAAAAGACATAGCTTCAGAAATTTACGAGGCCCAATCCACACTAGAAGAATATTTCGGCTTACTACCTTAACCAAGAAGTTAACGCTTCTTGGTTTTTTATATTTGGTAAATGATAGTGCACATCATAGTCATTATGCAGGAAGCTACTTTGTCAATCACCAAAACGGCTGTTGTCACATAGCCTATTAGTAGTAATGGCTAAATGGGGTGATTTGGTGAAACTGATGACAGGAATGCTTGTAACTAGATATTCTCATGATCACGATATTGTATTTCGAATTAAAAATATAAATGGCGAAAAAGTTTTATTACATGGTGAGGATTTACGGCTGGAAGCGGACGCGCCGGTTGACGATGTCCGTGTATTACCCGAAGAAGATATTCGAAAAAGACAGGAAGAGATTAAAGAACAGGAAGAATATTCCTATCGCCTTTTTCGTCAAGACTATCAACTGATGAAGGAAAAAAAAGACGTAGAACATAAGAAAGAAGAGCCGCGCAATGTTCAACGGTTTCAATTGCCTGTTAAAGTGTTGCATATAGACGGGGACCGATTATATTTAAAGAAGTGTATTGAATTGTACCAGAGACTTGGATTACAGGTTCATGGCATGTATATTCCCGAAAATGAACTGCCAATTGAAATGGAAAAATTAATTAAGAAAGTCCAGCCCGAAATTCTTGTCATCACTGGTCATGATGCCTATTCAGAATCAAAAGGCAGCAAGAAAGATATCGGTGCTTACCGTAATACGCGTTATTTTGTGGAAGCAGTACGCCAGGCGAGAGCATGGGCACCGAACTTAGATCAACTGATTATCTTTGCCGGTGCCTGCCAATCACATTTTGAATCATTAATACGCGCGGGTGCCAACTTTGCAAGTTCGCCTGATCGTGTCAACATACATGCATTAGATCCAGTATATATTGTGGCGAAGGTAGCGTATACCCCTTTTATGGAGAAAGTGAATGTTTATGAAGTGCTCAAAAATACATTTACTGGTGAAAAAGGATTGGGCGGAATGGAAACAAAAGGTTTGTATCGAACCGGCTTGCCTTATGTAGAGACAAATTAAAATTTTGTCTCTATTTTTTATGGCGAAATCGATGGTTATCGATGCGAATCAGTCACGTTTTTTGATACAATAGAAAGGAATTACCAATCAATTTGACATAATGGAACTTAAGGGGGAATAAGAATGGATTTCCGTATTGAACGAGATACAATCGGAGAAATAAAAGTAGCAAGTGATAAATATTGGGGGGCACAGACGCAACGAAGCAAAGAAAATTTTCCAATCGGTAATGAGACAATGCCGAAAGAAATTATTGAAGGCTTTGCTATTTTAAAGAGAAGTGCTGCCATCGTTAACAGTGAGCTGGGATTAATGG
This sequence comes from Gracilibacillus caseinilyticus, assembly GCF_022919115.1. Lineage (NCBI taxonomy): Bacteria > Bacillati > Bacillota > Bacilli > Caryophanales > Bacillaceae > Gracilibacillus > Gracilibacillus caseinilyticus. The sequence goes on from NZ_CP095072.1 coordinate 2,534,682, forward strand.
AAAAAGTGAAAGCGGATGCGATTAAGCACGCTGCTGATCGTATTTTAGCTGGTGAGTTATATGATCATTTTCCATTAGTTGTATGGCAAACCGGAAGTGGTACACAATCTAACATGAACGTTAATGAAGTGATCGCTTTTGTTGGAAATGAATGGTTGGAAGCACAGAATAGTGATGTTACTCTTCACCCGAATGATGATGTCAATAAATCACAAAGCTCGAATGACACATATCCAACCGCTTTACATATTGCAGCTGTCAGAAAAGTCGAAGAAGTCGTATTACCATCTTTAGCGACACTTAAAGAAACATTAAAAGAGAAGATGGAAGCGTTTGACGATATCGTAAAGATCGGCCGTACACACTTGCAAGATGCGACACCATTAACACTAGGTCAAGAAATTAGTGGATGGCACCGTATGTTAGAAAAAACAGAAGCCATGCTAAAGGATAGTATTCCTTATGTGAAAGAATTAGCTATTGGTGGAACCGCAGTTGGAACAGGACTTAATGCACATCCGGAATTTTCTGAGCGTGTAACGGTTCAAATCAGTGAATATACTGGTAAATCATTTGTATCAGCACCGAATAAATTTCATGCACTGACAAGCCATGATGAATTGGTTTATGCACATGGTGCGTTAAAAGGACTTGCAGCTGATTTAATGAAAATTGCTAATGATGTTCGTTGGTTAGCTAGTGGTCCACGTTGTGGTATTGGTGAAATTAATATCCCTGCTAATGAGCCAGGAAGCTCGATTATGCCAGGAAAGGTGAATCCAACGCAGAGTGAAGCAATTACGATGGTAGCAACACAGGTGATGGGAAATGACGCAGCGATAGGTTTTGCTGCTAGTCAAGGTAACTTTGAATTAAATGTTTTTAAACCTGTGATCGCCTATAATTTCTTGCAATCTGCCCAACTTTTAGCGGATAGTATGCTATCTTTTAATGATCGTTGTGTCATAGGATTAGAGCCAAACCATGAACAAATTGAAAAGAATTTAAATGATTCCTTAATGTTAGTAACAGCCCTAAATCCACATATCGGATATGAAAATGCTGCGAAAATTGCGAAGAAAGCTTTTGCTGATAATACGACGTTAAAAGAAGCAGCAGTAGAATTAGAGCTGTTAACAGAGCAGCAATTTGATGAATGGATTAATCCAGAAGAAATGACTTATCCGAAGTAAGCAGCCATTGGATTGATTACTAAAAATTACTAAGAAATTATAAGCATATAGATCACTTTTTTGTCCACAATATTGTGTACAGGAGGTGATCAACGATGGCAACTAACCAATCAAATCAACTAGTTGTTCCTGGCGTAGAGCAAGCACTAGACCAAATGAAATATGAGATTGCTCAAGAATTTGGCGTAAGTTTAGGTGCAGATACAACTGCTCGTGCTAACGGTTCTGTTGGTGGTGAAATCACTAAACGTTTAGTAACAATGGCAGAACAACAATTCGGTGGAACACCAAAATAATAGTAAAGAAACAAGTTGGGGAGGCGCTTTGCTGAAAGTGTCTCCCTTTTGTATCTGTAATAGTAATGATCTCAAAAATATCTCTTCGGAGGATGAAAATGTACATTTGCTATCTCTGTAATGGGTTAGAGAGAATGTCATATGATTGTGCAGTTTGTGGTGCAAATATGTTAGATGGTGGGAAAATAGTTGATTATTATGGTGACTATTCACCGTATATGGAAATAGAGGACGCACAGATGGTGGACGGTGTACCGAATTCATATGGAGAACATCAATGTGTCCATATAGGAGTATGCTCCGCTTGTAATCATATGGAAGAGATTATGGTAAAGGAACAAACTTTTCATTAATCAATAAATCCCACATTAGAAAAACTCGGCATTCGCCTCGTCTATTAGCGAGTGCCGAAGTTTTTCTTATACTTGGTACATTCTAAATTTTCACTGCGTCGTGCATCTTCATTGCTAAAATTTTATACTTCCTACCGTATAAAAAAGCGCATAGTTCCATGAACTATACGCTTTATCAATATAATTACTTAATACGTGCTTCAGAATCTTTATCAAAGAAGTGTGATTTGTGCATATCGAAAGCAAGATCGATTTTTTCCCCACCGTTAATATCAGTACGAGAATCAACACGAGCCACGAACTCTTGACCGTTTAATGAAGAATACAGATAAGACTCAGAACCCATTAATTCAGAAACATCGATTGTAGCAGTAATTTTCTTACCAGGATTCGCATCTAAGAATACCGGTTCATCATGAATATCCTCCGGACGAACACCTAATACGAGTTCTTTACCTACATAACCTTGGTCACGAAGTATTTTCATTTTACCTTCTGGTACTTCAACTTTTGTTTCACCAAGATCAATTTGACCGTCTTCTAATGTACCGTTGAAGAAGTTCATTGCAGGTGAACCGATGAAACCACCAACGAAAATATTGTTTGGCTTATCGTATACTTCTTTAGGAGCACCAACTTGTTGGATAATACCGTCTTTTAGTACAACAAGACGAGTTGCCATTGTCATTGCTTCTGTTTGATCGTGTGTAACGTAAATAGTTGTTGTTTGCAGACGGTGGTGTAATTTTTGGATTTCCGCACGCATCTGCACACGAAGTTTTGCATCAAGGTTGGATAAAGGCTCATCCATCAAGAATACTTTCGCATCACGAACGATTGCACGTCCTAAGGCAACACGCTGACGCTGACCACCGGAAAGTGCTTTTGGTTTACGATCTAAATATGCTTCAAGACCTAGAATACGAGCTGCTTCTTTTACACGACGTTCGATTTCATCTTTCTTGAACTTACGAAGTTTAAGACCGAAAGCCATGTTATCATATACGTTCATGTGTGGATATAGCGCGTAGTTTTGGAATACCATCGCGATATCGCGGTCTTTAGGAGCTACTTCATTCATTAATTTATCATCAATGTAGAATTCTCCACCAGAGATTTCTTCAAGACCAGCGATCATACGAAGTGTAGTTGATTTACCACAACCTGATGGACCAACGAATACGATAAATTCTTTGTCCTTAATTTCCAGGTTGAAATTGTCTACTGCTTTACCTTCATCTTTGTTATAAACTTTGTCAATATTACGTAATGATAATTCTGCCATTATATATTCCCTCCTAAATTTTGAAAACGTTTTATCTATGGGTATAAGTTTACAGATAAAAGACAAATCCGTAAATAGAAACCGTGCACAAAAAAAGCGGTTTCATTTGTGCACGGTTACAAAAGCTTGTTTACTTTATCAGAAAAGAAAGCATAAAACACCGTTAAAAACAGCATTGAAGGTGTTCATGAAAGTGTGTTTAACTATAATTGAGCTTGTGCATGCTTTCAGTCTACTGCTTAGCTTTAGCCAACGAAGCATTTATAGATGACGGAGACGTAACCCTGTGAGTCCAGATGACATGGTGCTGGTAACAGGAGTCTACGGATATTTTCCTTCCGGTGAAGCATTACAACGCGCTGTTTGCGACACTGCTAAGACTTACTTATTTCGCATCAACAGGCATAAGTACACTGCGATGGCACCATCAAATTGCTTTACATCGATCGTTGTTTTTTCGATGAATTTGTCCACGCGATATTGCAGACTGTTGCGATGCATGTACATTTTTTTGGCTGCAAGGGTTGTATTGGAATTGGATTCTAAAAAAACTTGTACAGTTTTTAACAATTCTTCATCGTCTCGTACTTTATGTAAAATGGAATATGTCATCAGTTTTTGTTCGTTTTCTGAAATGTTTATAGAATAAAGATAAGGAATCGCTTTTATATAATGAAGTGCACCATGATTATATCTGCTCGTATGATGGTAGCATTTTTTGATCCACTGATATAAATCAAAAGCATATTGAATATCATGAATTGTCGGACCGATAAATAATTTAATATTAATATAAAAGTCTGTCGTTAGTACTTCAATGATTTCAGAGTAAGATACGGTATCATCACTGGATGGAATGTCCTCCTGAATGATGACACCTTCATGATTATTCTCCCAAAGAATCGAAGTGTGCCGTGGAAATAAACCATTTATCGCTTCTCGGAATGATTCGGGATCGACTGATTCATCTGATAAGGAAAAATAAATAAAATGGAATGCTGTCATCTTTTCTTCAATCATTTGTTTAGGAATCTCCTGATGAAACAAGATGTCCATCCATTGTTGTTCACGATCTGTTGTAGGAGGTTGATTTGCTTTATAAGGACTTAGTAAGATATCCAATAGTTCATGCTCGCGCTTCGTTAATTCTGCTTTTGGCAACCCGATAATGTCGTTATCAGGCGTCACATACCAGTTATACGTTAGTGTATTCAATGTAGGTTCGTCATGATGGGTAATAAGATTAGGAAACATTTGCTGTAATTGTTCTAACATGTTAAAGCCTCTCTCATACGATTTTCTTCTATTATAACAAACAAAGAGAGAACTACATATGAAAACGAGTTTGGAAAAATTAATGAGAGTTATCGTTCGATGCTACAGCAACTGCTGATATATTGGGGGGATTTGTGTGGTTGTTTTTTTACAGAATGATGGCACTTTCAGGCATAGAGTTCTGTTAAATAGGAGGAATTGATTGAATGGAGGTCACATTCAACCATAAAAGTCATTTAGCGACATGAATTGTTGAATAGAGGCTTCATTCAATCATGAAAGCCTCTATTTAAGCCTGATTTATTTGAATGAAGGCCTCATTCAGTTATAAGAGCTTCTTGTTTAGTGCATTTTGATTGAAAAGGCGTTTATGAAATGCAAATCTTTATAGTTTACAGCAAGCAAAGTCATCGACATTAATCTGATTCACTAGGAAAGGGCTCATCTTCTTTCGGTAATTTCCGCGACTGTTCAATCTGTATTCTTCCATTGATCGAGTAGGTTGTTCCGCCAGCCATTCCCTCATTAATCATCCTGTCAACGTCAAGTTCGTATTCTTGTCTAGGGTCTTTTTCTTTATCGGATTTAGGCTTTGTCATAGTTGATTCCTCCTTTATTCATAGCATAGTCCAAAAGAGGGAATTCATTCAGAGCGTGGTGTGGCAGATAAAGCATACCCGAATAATGCCGTAAAATAAGATTGTGCTTTTGTCGCAAATGCTGGATGGTCAAACACATACCAGGTAGGCTTCGCATGAACTTCGAGCAACCAAAGCCTTTGTTCATTGTCTAATCCGATATCAAATCCTAATTCGCCAATTTCTCCATTAAATTTGTGTTCTAACACTTTAGCTATTGTAATTGCCATTTTCTTAATTTTTTGTGTCATGTTTTTGTTAATAAGATGATGAACAGGTATAAGCGTGTTGGTAAGCGTGTCTTTGCCATACAAAAGGGTTAATTGCCAAGTTCGATCTCGTTGAACATATGCACGTAGATAAGCAGGATTTTGCTGGTGATGTTGCAAATCAACCGCATCTTGCACAACATAACGTGGGAGTCCATCACGAAAATATTGCTTGCATAGCTTGGTCAAATCAGAAAAAGTCGTTTGTTCATTCTTACGCGAGACAAAGAATTCTGTCTCTGTTATTTTTTCCAGATAAACTGGTTGGGAGGCATTCTCCTGATACGCCTGTACGTAAACAGGATGTTGTTCAAGCTTTTGTTCTAATGTCTCAATAGATGGATGAAAAGTGGTATCAGGTAACAGATAGTTGACCCGATCATCACTGATTAACGTTTCGTATACTTGCCATTTGTGAAAAAAATCAGGATTAAATATAATAGAAGTTGTGGTTAAGTACTGCTTGACGTGCTTGACCATCACATGTGCTTCTAATTTACGGTTAGGAATGCGATTGTAGATAACGGGTGGAATTTCTGTGTGCATTGCTTTCCATTGATTTTTCCACACGAAACCGGTCAAACTATTAGAAGTGGATGCGACTTGCTGGTAGCTGAACAGAATCGTCTCAAACCCTAATGTATGACCGATTCGTGCCATTTCCTGAAATAATCGTTCATTGTTAAGCTGTTGCGGAGCCCGGTGGACCAAAACACCAAGTTGATAATACAGAAATAATTCCGCTTCATCTGTATCGATCATCATTTTACTATTTCTTTTGATATGAAAGTGTTCCATGATGGCAGAGGATAAATATATCGTATTATCATTTCGTTGATGACTTAAGATGTCACACGGAATTTTTTGCATACCATGTTGAAGAGTGGTGCAGTCTTTAATGGAAGCATAGTACTGTTTCGGCACAATCAGGCGGTTTTTATTATTCGGATAAGACTTCATTTCAAATAAAGAACGCACGTTGACACCTTCTTTCGTCAATCTGCAAAAGTTAATCCATTATATGCGGTAAATAACGGTACTATACATAAGCGAAAAAGGGTATTATTCGGAAGGAATACTATTTTTGGAGGGTTTACAACATATGAACACAACGATTAAGGCACTTGTCTTCGATGTTTACGGGACATTATTTGATGTATATTCTGTTGAAACAAAATGCGATGAGATCTTTGGGCAAAAAGGAAAAGAAGTAAGTATTCTTTGGCGTAGAAAGCAATTGGAATATTCGTTTTTGCGACAGTTAATGGGGCAATACCAGCCATTTAAACAGGTTACTGAAGACGCATTGATCTATGCTTTACAGTATTACAATCTGGATTACGATGACAGTCAGCTGCAAGAACTGATGGATGCTTATACAACATTAAAGTATTATCCAGAAGTCACGAATGTATTAGAGAAAATGAAGGATAAGCAATTAGCTGTTTTCTCAAATGGTTCAAGAGATATGCTCGAGCCTTTAATTGAGAAATCCGGTTTATTAAACTATTTTGATGCAATTATAAGTGTGGATGATATCAAACAATATAAACCAACCCCGGCTTCTTATACGCATGTACTAAATGTACTAGGTGTGGAGCGAAAAGAAGTGTTGTTTATGTCATCGAATGGCTGGGATATTTCCGGAGCGAAAAATTTTGGTTTTCAAACCGCATGGATTAACCGTGGGCAGGCTCCGACTGAAGTATTAAACCTGGTTCCGCATGGCGAGTATGATGATTTGCGTGGTATTCTTGAATGGGAAGAATGAGAAAGGTGGTAAAGCAGATTGGATGAAATCATAACAATTGTTGTAATGGTTGTTATCGGTGCATTTATCGGTGGATTGACAAATTCTATCGCTATTAAAATGCTGTTTCGACCATACGAGGCAAAATACATTGGTAAGTGGAAGGTTCCTTTCACCCCGGGGGTTATCCCAAAAAGACGTGATCAATTAGCGAAACAGCTTGGTGAATTAGTTGTAAAGCATTTGCTGACGAGAGAGAGCATCGAATTAAAATTAACCGATCCTGCACTAAAGCAACAAGTGCAACGTAAATTAGAAAAAGAATGGGAGCTTTTCTTGGAGAAGGAACATTCTGTACACCAGTTGGCAGAAAGATTTAAACTCCCTGTGGAATCTCATCAGGTACAAACAGCTATCGCGGACAAGGTAGTTCAACAGTTAGACCAGTTTTTACAGGAAAATAAACAGTTGCAGCTAAAAAATTGGCTTGAATCAGCCATTTCTGAGCAAGACGTAGATGCTGCAGCACAATTACTGCGAATCAAAGCGATTGAGTTATTAAATAAAGAAGAGACACAAGAGAAGATGGAGTCGATTATCAAGCAATATGCAGCATCCAAAGGGTTTCTTGGGAATATGGTATTGTCGATGTTTTCGAGTGATGAACTCGCCATCAAAATTCTGAGGCTAGTGACCGAATACTTACAATCACAGGATGGAGTGCAATGGTTAAATCATGCTGTATCAAAAGAGTGGGAAGCATGGTTAGATAAAGAACTGCAAATCATTGAACCATTTTTTAAAAAAGCCGATACACAGCATTTAATCAAAGCTATGATCATAGACAATATACCTGCCGATGATTGGCTGGATCATCCTGTTCAGGTTTACCTCACCCCTTTTTCGGATCAGATAAAAGAAAAGGTGTTACCGGTACTTGTGGAACAGCTCTTTGTGAAATTGGCAGAAAGCGTTCCGTCAATGCTAGCACAACTGGGCATTGAGAAAATGGTCGAACAGCAAGTAACATCGTTCCCAACGTCAAGGTTAGAGGAAATTATTCTATCTATTTCACGTAAGGAGTTTAAATTAATCACGTATCTTGGTGCCTTACTAGGTGGTTTTATTGGGTTATTTCAGGCCATTCTCTTTATCGTGGTTTAAAACTCTGTTATAGTGGTAAAGAAACATGTAAGAGTTTTTGCATGAAGGCAACTTAATTAGGAGGATTTCAATTTATGTCAAATGTTTATGACACAGCACACGAGCTGGAAAAAGCTATTGCAGAAAGCGAAGAGTATAAGGATTTAAAAGCAGCTTACGATAAAGTAATGAGTGATCCAAACTCTAAGCAAATGTTCGATAATTTCCGTAATACCCAGTTAGAATTACAGCAAAAGCAAATGCAAGGTATGGAAATTACCGAAGAAGAAGTAGAAAAAGCAAAGCAAGTTGTAGAGCTTGTTCAACAACATGAGGATATTTCTAAACTAATGGAACAAGAGCAACGTGTGAATGTGTTAGTTAACGAACTTAGCAGAATCATTACGAAACCACTAGAAGAACTTTATGGTGCCAACGAGCAGCAATAAATATTCCAGAAGCTGCAGCAAATCGCTGCAGCTTTTTTTATGCTTTAGGGCGACTGAAAATGTTACGGAACAAAGTATAAGAAGATTTAACAAATAGAAGTATATGTTCCTTTAATATGGATTATGTCTAGCTTAGGTATTTATGGACAATGAGGGATGCACTCAATATGCTAGCTCTTACAAAATAGAGTACCTATCCTAGCGCAGGCCAACCACGTAGACTCCCGCGGGATTGAGCAGGTGGTGAAGATCCACTTTGTAAAGCGGTCTTCTTTACAAAGTTAGCTTCAGTCGTGCCACGCAGGACGCAAGGTGGTTGGCCGGAGCGGTCTCCCAGCACATTAATATTTTAAAAATTATCACCAAGCTAGACATAATCCATATTATAGGTAGCTTTATATATACTTAAATTAGTTAGAACCGCCCGGATGTAAGCCCAAGTTTTTCTTTAGGCAGAATCTAACATATAATAAATTAAAGAACCTAATGAAACTTTTTATAGCGCTTAGTCGTATTAGTAGTAGAAGGGAGAGAAGAGGGATGACATTAAAATTAGAGAATGTGACGAAGAAGTTCGGGCAGTTTACGGCTGTTGATAATCTGTCTCTCGAAATACCGGAGAAGAATATCTTTGGTTTTCTTGGTGCAAACGGTGCCGGCAAAACGACAACCTTTCGAATGATTCTGAATTTGATTGATCAAACTTCCGGAAGCATTACATGGAATGGAGAAGTCATTGATTACAGCAAAAGCGATGTAATCGGTTATTTGCCAGAGGAGCGAGGTTTATATCCAAAACTGAAGGTGCGTGACCAGTTAATCTACCTCGGTAAATTGCGGGGCATGAACAAGAAGGACGTTCTTGAAGAATTGACGAACTGGTTAGATCGTTTGAAAGTGCCGCAATATCTTGATAAAAAAGTAGAAGAATTATCAAAAGGAAATCAACAAAAAATTCAATTTATTTCTGCCGTGCTACATAAGCCGAAATTATTGATATTGGATGAACCCTTTACTGGATTAGACCCAGTCAATGTCGAAATGTTAAAAGAAGCAGTTATCGAATTAAAAGAATCCGGTACCTCGATCGTCTTTTCTTCACATCGGATGGAACATGTGGAAGAGCTTTGTCAGCATTTATGTATGATGCAGCACGGAAAACCAATACTACATGGAAATATTCGTGAAATTAAGCGCTCGTTTGGAAAGAAAAATTTAACCGTTCAAGCGGATTTTGATTTATCATTTGTTGAACAAATACCTGGCGTAGCGAAAGTTAAATATGTACACGACGGTGTTTGGTGCCAAATCGAAAATGAGGATGTCTCACAACGTGTGCTACAGGAAATCACCAACAAAGGTTTTGTGCGTAAGTTTGAGTTGGATGAGCCGAGTCTGAACGACATATTCATTGAGAAAGCAGGTGAGTCTTATGAATAAGTTTTGGACCGTTTTTGGTCATACGTATATTTCCAAAGTGAAATCGAAATCATTTCTCATCACTACCGCCATTTTTCTTGTGTTTATCATAGCTTTTTCCAATATTCAATCCATTATGGAGATGTTTAATTCCGAAGATACGGATCATATAGCGGTTGTATCTGAGCAAGCAGAGCTTGTTGATGTCCTTTCCGAAAGGCTGGAAGCTGACGTAGAATTAGAATCGTTCGATGGTACGTTAGAAGAAGCGAAAGAAGCCGTAACGAATGAAGATTATACAGCTGCATTAGCAATCGATGAAACCAAAGGTGGACTACCGAGCGCAACTTACTACAGCACTGATTATTCCAATCAATCCTTGCAAAGTTCATTAGAAAATCAATTGCAGCAGATTAAAGTAGAAATGGCGACTAATCAATCAGGCATTGATCCGACGGTTATCTCTTCTATCTATGAACCCGTGCAATTCGAAAATGAGTTAATTGCTACTGGCGATGGGAGTACCGAAAATGTAAAAACAGAGGAAGAATTAAGCGGTGCACGAGGTCTGGTATATGTTATCTTATTTTTATTATACTTTGCGGTAATCTCCTATGGAAATATGATCGCAATGGATATTGCCAACGAAAAAACGTCGAGGGTAATGGAGATATTAATTTCGAGCTCTTCACCTGTCAGTCAAATGTTTGCGAAGATTCTAGGTATTGGTCTCGTAGGCTTAACACAAATCGTTGCATTCTTAGCAGTTGGTTATATTATGATCACGCAGAAACAAGATCAATTCGCTGGTGAATTTTTTGAAACCTTTGGCTTATCCGATATTAATATCGCAACCTTTGTATATGCGATCGTCTTTTTCTTATTAGGTTATTTCCTCTATGCTACACTCTCAGCGATGCTGGGTTCTTTGGTCAGCAGGACGGAAGACGTGCAGCAATTGATGATGCCTGTTATTTTATTAATTGTAGCAGCCTTCATGATTTCGATGTTTGGCTTGAGTTCTCCAGATTCAACGTTAGTGGTCGTTTCGTCTTATATTCCATTTTTCTCCCCGATGGCCATGTTCTTGCGAGTAGGCTTACTCGATATCGCCATGTGGGAAGTGGGATTAAGTATATTAATTTTAATAGCCTCCATTATCATTTTTGCCGTTATTGGAGCAAAAATCTATCGAGGCGGAGTACTCATGTATGGCTCATCGGCTTCATTGAAAGATTTCAAAAAAGCGTTGCAGTTATCTAAAAAAGATTAATAAAAATAAGGAAGAGCTATTTCGTCACAGCGAAATAGCTCTTCCTGTTTAATCTCCAATCCAAAAACGATGAATAATATTTCCATTGTTGTCTACATAATCATCTGCTGCTTTTCCACCGTTATGTATAATCACTTTCTTCGATGCGACGTTATCAGCATCACATGTAATGAGTACTTGTTTAATGCCTAATTCTTTCGCTTTTTCTAATGCTAATTGAAGCATGATGTTCGCATATCCTTTTCCTCTTTCACTTGGACGGATGCCATAGCCAATATGACCACCAGACTCAAGCAAAAAATTATTTAAGTAGTGTCGGATATTCACTACTCCGATTACTCTCTCTTCATCAACGAGCCAATACGTTGTGTCCGGCACCCAGTTTTGTGGGATATTGCCGGTATGATGATCTTCATAGAAAGCCAGTAATTTATCCATATCATCAGGAAATTGCGCGATAACCCAAGGTATCATTTGTTCCTGACTTTCTTCCCATTCCAGATAAAATGACTGATATGCATTACTCCAGCTTTTTTCTGGTTTGACTAAATGAAGCGTCATTGCAATACACCCCTTATTTAGTTAATATATTTATTCTAGCATAAAATTCCACATTTAATAGAAACGAACGTGCATTCTATTTTGTGCTCTGCTAAAATAGATATATAGGAGGGAAAGACATGAGGAAAGCGATCAAATTTATACATTGTGCGGATTTACATTTAGACAGTCCGTTTAAAGGGTTAAAAGATTTACCAGAGGAATGGCTAACCGAAATACGAAAAAGCACCTTTAAGGCATTAGACAGGCTGGTCGAACAGGCGATTGACTTAGAAGTTGATTTTGTCATCATGGTGGGAGATCTTTTTGATCAGGAGCAGCAAAGCATGCAAGCCCATATGGCATTACGAGATGCTTTTCAGCGTCTGCAAAAGTACGATATACCTGTATTTGTGTCCTTTGGTAATCATGATTTTCTAAGCAGTCAGACTTTTCCGCGTAATTATCCGGACAATGTTCATGTTTTTGACTCAGAAAACGTATCAGAGATTCCCTTCTTTAAAAGAGGTAAATTAATGGCGAATGTGTATGGATTCAGTTATTACCATCGCGCCGTTCTTACAAATAAAGTGAAGGAATATCAGTTAACAAATGATGATTGCTTCCATATCGCGACCTTACATGGCAGTCTAGGTAATGAAAAAACGAATGAGCATGCGGTGTACGCTCCATTTCAATTATCGGATCTGAAACAGTCGGGGTTTGATTACTGGGCATTAGGCCATATACATAAACGAGAAGTGCTGGCAGAGAATCCGATGGTTGTTTATCCTGGTAATATTCAAGGCCGATCCACTAAGGAAACAGGTTCTAAAGGATGTTACGTCGTCACGATGACAAATAATCAAACGGATTTAGAATTTCTACCACTGGCACCAATCGAATTACGAAAACTGAAAATAAATGCTAGTGATTGGAACGACATGACGAAAACAACAGAAGAAATAGCAGCGCAGCTTCAACATCAGCAGAGGCAGGAAAAAATACTGACCCAGCTGACTTTCGAACAAGTACCAGAGCACTGTGAGCATTGGTTTAAGCAAGGTTTTATCGATGAAATGATAGACTATCTTAACCAATCGTCACATATGAATTATGTGATCAACTATAAATGGAGTAAAGCAGCAAAACGGTCGCAATGGATACAAGGTGGGCGTTTTTTAGATGAGTTAAACCATGCATTACAGGATACAGAGATCGAACAAATCAACCAGATGTTATGGCAACATACAGATGGGCGCAAATGGTTAGGAAAACTGGACGAAGCAGACAAACAAGATATCGAGAAAGAAGCAGCATTTTTACTTGATCAATTATTGCATGAAAAGGAGGTGTAATCATGCGGATTGAACAGATAGAAATCTATGGATTTGGCAAGTGGATCGATCAAACTTTTATGTTTAATAAAACTACCTGTATTGAAATTGCCGGTGATAATGAGGCAGGAAAGTCAACATTACGGCAATTTATCCTTTATGTATTATTTGGAATGAAGACAAAAGAACTGGAACGCTATATACCTAAGCAAGGGTCAGTAATTGGTGGAAGATTAACAATTACTGGTTTGTCTGAACAAACCGTAACAATTGAACGTGTGCAAGGGAAGCAGAAAAATCAAGCTGTAGTTTACGGTAGTGACGGAATGAAAATGGACGAGGTTTGGTTGATGGAGGCATTACAAGGCATAGACAAAGAACAATTTCAATCGATTTATACATTTGATGCCCATGATTTACAGCAAGTCCAGCACATTGATGGAGAAGCATTGCACGATATTCTGCTTGCCATAGGGATGACAGGTTCAAACAGAATCTATTATGCAGAGAAGAATATAGAAAAACAGACAGCGGAATTATTTAAACCATACGGCAAAAAGCCAGAACTGAACCAGTTGTTTCAAGAGTTATCGGTTCTGCAGCAGAAATGGGATGAGGCAAAAGCAGAAGAAGCAAAATACCGTTCATACTTAGCAGAAATAGAAAATAGTGAAGCTAAACTTAGTGAGTGGAAGCAAGAGCAGAAAGCTGTCGATGATCAACTCGGAATGATAGAAAAAAGGCTGAGCCATTATCCCATCATTTCCGAATATTATTTCGTGACGGCTGAATTGAATAGGCATGACCAACAGATAACGTTCCCAGTTGACGGAATAGACCGATTGAACGAATGGAAAGAAACTCTCTTACCTTTGCAAAGTGAAGCGCAAGTTTTACAGAACAGCAAAGAAGAGTTAGAAAATAAGATAAGCACTACCACTCTTTTGCCATCGATTGAACTAGACGAAGTAAAGCAAGGCGTGCAATTACAACAAGAAATTGCCGAAATCAAACAAAACATAAAAGAGAAAGAAAAGCTTCACATTGAAATGGAGAAGGAAATTACCAATAAGCTAAATAGTTTGCAAATACAGTTAGACATTCCGCAATTACAGGGAATGGATTTCCCGTTTTATCTGGAAGAAGCCTGGTCTGAACTAGGTGCACAGCTAGACAAGCTGACTGTTGAGAAGCAATATGTCGGTTCAGATCTGGCATCGACCGCAAAATTGAAGCAAGAACGCCAGCAGGAAAAAGCAAGGCTGGAACAATCCGCACGCCCTGTGAGACAGATTGAGCAATGGCAACAAGAGCTAGAAGATGCAGAACAGCAAGAAACATACAATAAACAACAGAAGAAATTCCAGCAGTGGCAACAAGCGTATGCTAAACAACATCAGACAGCAAGCATTGTGCTAATCGTAGGCGTATTGCTTGCAGGCATCTTGCTTGTTACTTCTTTTCTGAACGGTTCGCTAATGGTCTTGATACTTTCAGTTGTACAATATGGAGCTGTTCGTATATATGGCAAAACATTTAGGAAATGGCTTCAACCTGAGCAGTCGAACAATGTGAACTGGACACAATCTGATATCACCGAGCGAAAAGAAGCCCTCAACAAACAGCAAAAAATCCAGGAACAGTTACGAAAAGTAGAAAAGGATATCCAGCATTATCAGTTGGAGCAACTAAAACTGGAGGAAAGAATCAGTTTTATTGAGGAGAGAATACAGCAAGTCGAGCAAAAAATTACTGATCATCAAGAGGATTATCCCTTCCTTGAGCAAGTAGCATTACCATATTGGACGAGGTTGTATCAACAACTGATCTTGCAAAAGGAAAAGCTAGAGATATGGAATGATCAGCAAAACGAGCTTAACGAATGGAAAGAGATCCAAATATCCAAACAAAAAGCATTGCAACACCTTTCTGTAAAAGCGGAGAATCTTTCCCATATTCTCGCGAATGAAGAGGGGAAACAGCAACAATTGCGAGAGTGGAAGGCAAGGCTAGAAGAAATTTCATTCCAGCTAGAAGCAGTACAAAAAAGGCAAGTTCCATACCAGCAAGAGATAGCCCAACTCCTCGATAAAGCAGCAGTCGACACGGAAGAAGCATTTATTGAAAAAGGGGAGTATTATGCAAAAGTGCAACACTTAACCCAGCAATCCCGACAGACTTATGACCGCCTAGCGGTACTATTTACGAATCAGTCTATCACTGAATTTTCGAAGGGATCATTCGAAGACGAACAAGTTTTACAACAGCAACGAGCAGAATTAATCAAAAAAAGGGACGCGCTTTCGAATAATATGAATGAGGAACAATCACGCTTAAGTGATCAGAAGGCAAATGTTGCGCTGTTAGAAAGAAATGAAGATGTTTCCGTATTAAAGCATCAAATCGCTCTAAAGCAGGAAGAAGCCGAGTCGATAGCGAAGAAATGGTCTGTGTACCAGCTCGCATGGAAAAGTTTACAACAGGCAAAGTCGAGTTATTCACAAAAGTATATGCCGAAAGTTTTTAATCAGGCTAGTCAGTACTTTAAACAGCTGACATTACAGCGATACTTGCAAATCTTAATTGAAGACAATCAAAGAATAATAGTGGAAGACAAGGATGGCTATTTGTTTTCGATCGATGAATTGTCCCAGGCAACTAGAGACCAGCTGTATATAGCATTACGCTTTGCATTAAGTCAGGTCATGTCAGAGACACTGGCAATGCCCTTTTTAATTGATGATGGGTTTGTTCATTTTGACAATAAGCGAAAAAAAGAAATGTTGACACTCGTTAATCAAATAAGTCAAGATCATCAAGTGCTTTATTTCACAGCGAACGCCACGGAAAAAGCGAGTATAACTTTATAGAGGAGAGGATTGACATGGACAGGATCATATATAAAAGCGATGCCTTAATCACACCTAAGCACTTAGCGGAAGTGTTTGAAGCTTCCGGAATCAGAAGACCTGCTGATGATTTGGACCGTTTACAGCGAATGTTGGAGCACGCCAACATACTGATTACCGCTTGGGATCAGGAGATGTTAGTCGGAGTTGCAAGAGGGTTGACTGATTTTAGTTATTGCTGCTACTTGTCTGATTTGGCAGTGGATCAAGCGTATCAACATCGGGGAATAGGAAAGCAGCTGATCGAAGAAGTGAAACAGCAAATAAACGATCAGGTAGCGTTAATTCTATTATCTGCACAAAATGCGATGGACTATTACCCGAAGGTAGGGTTTGATCAAATCGATAATGGCTTCATTATCAAACGTTCTAGATAATAGTCAAATAGGAAAAGATCTACATGTTATAAATTGTAGATCTTTTTTTACACGTTAGGAAAGCATAAAATTTTAGCAATGAAGTAGCTCGACGTAGTAAAAATTTAAGTTGTACCAAGTATAAGAAAAACTACGGCACTTGCTAAGACGAGGCGAATGCCGAGTTTTTCTAATAAAAGAAAGATTTCCTCTAGATGGAGTATGGATTCTGATAATACGGATTATGTCAACTAGCAGCTTAGTGGTAATTTTGAAATGATACATGTGCTAGGAGATCGCTCCGGCCAACCACTCCGCGTCCTGCGGGGCACGGCTGAAGCTAACTTTGTGAAGAAAGGCACTTCAGAAAGTGGATCTTCAGCACCTGCCTGTCCCGCGGGAGTCTACGTGGTTGGCCTACGCTGATGTATAGGTTCTACAACTTATACAAGACCTAGCACATTGAGCTGAATAGCATTCGAATTCTACATAACAATATGCCTAGCACCACTGCTATTAACTGTGGCTAACGTTGTAGCACTCTTCCTTTAAGCGTAGGAAATATGCGGAGACTCCCGTGGAATCAGCGCGAGCTGAAGATCCACTTAGGAAAGAAAAGAATTTTCTTTCCTAAGTTAGCTGAAGCCGTGCCCACAGGACGCGGAGCATATTTCTGGAGCTTTGCTAAGCAGATTAAATCTATCAAAATTACCACTATGTCAGACAGTTCCACTTTACATAATCCGTATTATAGGAAGCTTTTAATAAATATTTAGGTCTATACTAATCAGTAATAATAACGTGCATAGGTAATGAAACACCGTTCATTCATTGACTCAATTTCTTGTCATAGCAGCTCGTTCCATAAAATCGAATTTTTCGTAAAAGCTATGGGCATCTTTTGTTGCTAGTGCAAATTTTGTGTGCTCAACAGCAGGGTGTTTCAAGATGGATTCGACGAGAAAAGTGCCGATAGTCTTTCCTTGATATTCGGGATCTATGACGACATCTAACAGCCAGGAGAAAACCGCTTGATCAGAGATTACCCGTGCAAATCCAATTTGTTTTTCGTCAGTATAGACACCGAAAACGATCGAATGATCCATACTCTTCTGGATGATATCGACACTACGGTCATTGGCCCAATATGTATCCCTTAATAATTGACACACTTTCTCGATATCAATTTTCGATTTATCATCACTAATCAGGACATTCTCTTGCACCCATTCCATCCGCATCTCTCCTCATTATTTCTCTTCATCTGCTTCTGTATTTTCATACCGGCTATCGAGATAATCTACGATGTGAATAATATAGCCTTCTAGATTAGTAGGTTTGCGAACGGCGCTGCCCCATTCTGGCAGGCCGTGGTGACAAAGGATGCAATGGGTCATTAGGTGAATAGCTTCCATACTAATCGAAATGTTCTCTTTTTCAATAAGTTGTGATAAAACAAGCACACCATAAGGGATATGACCAACTGTTACGCCTAAAGGATCCATCGCGATACCTGCCTGCTTTCGATTGCCATTTTCAAATGCGGCAGTTGGGAAAAGGAAATGGAAAATATCGATAGACTTGCCGGCATAATCATATTCCGCCAGTTTTCCAATATCGTGAAAGAGTATGCTTGTCATTAAAGCATCATAATTAATGTCCTCGTATTTATATTCTGCCATTCCTAATAACATGTGATAGAGATGGTCTATCGTATCTTTCCAGACGAAGGAAGGACGAGGATTATCCTCTTTCAGGCCATTCCAGATTTCTTGTTTATATTCGGTTTCTACCTTATGTATTAACTTCATGACTGCTCGAAAAGGATTATCCGATTGCACTGTGATATATCGACAGAATCGCATTAAACCGATCGTATGCTTTAACAAGCCACCAAGATAATTATGATGAAATCCTTTAGCGGCAGGGCTGATGCGAAAAGCTTCCCACAGGTGTTCCATAGCTTTGATGGCAATATCCTGATACGGTTTTTTTAATTCAAGCAGATAGGCAAAAAGTTCTTCGGTTAATGCCTCAATGTCTTGTTTCGTATACGCGAGCAGTGTGGAAGGATCTATCTTTTCCTCACATGGAGTCATTTCGTATATGGTGACACTTTTGAAGCCGTTGAATTCATCAACTTGTCCGCGGATATCAAAGACACCGACTTGATCCAAAATGGGCAACATCTGCTCTACTTCACCATTGTTATCCCACATTTTGGCGGAAATGGTGCCAGATTGATCACTAAATTGTACTTTTAAGAAAGATTTATTCGTTTTTGTTTTTTTTACTTCGAATTCGTTTAACAGGACTCGCGCTTTTACTGAGTTTCCTTTTGTTAATTGATTTAATTGTACACCTTGAATCGCTTCAGGAAATGTAGGTGCAGGAAATTTGGTTGTGATCATTTGCTTTTGTTCATCCGTCAGTTCATATGTAATATCGATCATATCATAAAAATAGTTCATTATTATCTATCCCATCCTCATTCAGAATACTTTTAGCATAACATAAAAGCCCCTATCTTCCATAGAAGATAGGGGCTTTCATTCATCAATTATTCAGATTGTTCAGAAGAACTGTCCTCACTGCTAGAAGATTCGTCTTGAGATGCCTCATCTTCAGTAGATCCTTCTTCAGAAGAACTGTCTTCTTCTGTTGACTCTCCTTCAGAAGAGGAATCATCAGTTGTGCTTCCTTCTTCAGATGTTGCTTCTTCTGTAGCGAATAAGTCTTTGAATTCATCAATTTTTACATCGATTTCTGCATTATCCATTAGCTCTTGAATTTTTGCTTGAACAGCAGCTTGGTCAACTTTAGTTGCTGCAATTTCACGCTTGATTTGATCTCTTACATCTTCTAATGGTTCTACATCTTCGTTTTCAACACGGTCAGTTAATTTAATGATGTGGAAGCCGTAATCAGATTGTACGGGATCACTTACTTCGCCAACTTCCATGTCATAAGCTGCATCTTCAAATGCAGGAACCATGTCACCAACACCAAATTCAGCAAGTTCTCCACCGTTAGAAGCGGACTGTGTATCAGTAGAATATTCTTCTGCCAAGGCAGCGAAATCTTCACCATTATCTAATTTTTCTTTTACTTCATTTGCTGTTGCTTCATCATCTACAAGGATGTGACTTGCAACAAGTTTTGTTTGCATTCTGTCATAACGAGTTTGAATTTCTTCATCTGTTACTTCGATATCTTCTGTAGCTGCTTTTTCCTGTAACAGGTTAACTTTTAGATCTTCGCGAAACGCATCTTCATCGGCATAACCGCTTTGTTGTAATACAGATTCCCATTGATCACCGTATTGCTCTTTATATGTTTCAATTTCTTTGTTGACTTCTTCATCAGAAACATCATACTTATCTTCAAGAATTGTTTCTAATACCATTTGTTGAAGTACTTGTTCTCCACTGTTAGCTTTCAATTCTTCATAGAAATCCTCTTTGTTGATATTTCCTGATCCTGTTTCGACGACCGTTTCCGAATCGGAAGAGCAAGCGGAAAGTGCGAAAACACTTGTTGCAAATGCTGCTGTGATTAATAATTTCTTCATTTGACAAACACTCCTAATTGATTTGCTATTACTATTTTGTTTCCCTTGCAATAATATAACATACTTTCTTTTAAAATAAACCTCAAATATGTTTATTACATAGATTTTACTTATTTTACGTATATATTACTTCGACATACGAAGAAATAAGTAAAATCGTAATTAAAATATTGATAGTACGGAAAACATTCGGTTGTTTTTCCTGTGACATTTCTGTTTGTAAACAAAGACGCATAGTAAGTGTGTTAAATATGAACAGCACAAAAAATGCAAATGTAACAAAAACGAAAAGCATTACGATGACCTCCTTCATTCCCTTTAAATACTTTAACAAAAAATTGAAGATTTGAACAGTCATTGCACATGATTCCTTGGTTCGAAAAATACAAATTTTCTGATATGATGAAATAATCCTAAAAAAGAGCTGGATTTTGGTGAAAAGAGTGCGAATAAAAGATGTGCATATCTGTCATAAAAAAATAGACCAGCACCATACTGGTCTATCGTTGGATTAATATGTCATAGCCTGTGTCATCGTTAGATATAACACATTTTTTGGGAGCTCTCCATAAGTGACGGATAAAGAGAAAATCAATATAGGATAAGCTTAAATTAATAGCACCAAATAATAGGAAGTATGGGTAATGAGCTGGTGCGAAATAACTGTAAATAATACAAGGCAGTGTAATGACAATCGTCGGTGTCAATAGCGCAATAAATAAAGTTGGTTTGTTTGTTTTTGTATTATTGCATACGCGAAAGTTAGGAAATATTCCTTTCTCTAATGTCCAAATGAGCTTTAACTGTTTGTTTATAAATAGTAATGGTAAAATTCGTAATATTTTGTGCAGTAAAGGTAATATCGCTAATCCAATCAGAAGTGGAATTATTCCGTGATCCTCTACAACGGCGCCCTTATGAATTAAATTGAAAGGTAAATAGAGAAAGATAAAAGATAATAGGCCGAATAAAAAGGATAATATTATACTGCGATAAAAACCAAGTTGCTTTGTCACGTTGATTGAATCCCAACAATTCATGAGGATCACCCCTTTAATACTGAAATCATTTGTTAAATAACACTACATGAATATAGTATGATTTAGAGGAAAAATCAATAGTTTTTTTGTAAATTTTTTTAAATAATTTTCTGTAGTTTCATGTAAGCGGTTGTTATTCTTATTTATGCCGTTTATCGGCCAATTCAAAGGCATAAAAAAAGCACCTGCAATGGTAAGATATGATAGCCATTGCGGTGCGATTGGATTTTTATACAATTTGGGCTTATTGCTCAGATTGTGTATTTGTTTTTTCTTCTAATTCCTTTAAGCTCTCTTCAATCTGGGTTAAGTACTTTTGAATATTTTTTTGGTGTGGTTCAACGGTTTTTTTCCATGATTCGATTGATTCTTTCACATCAGCAGAAAGGTCTTTAATGAGAGCCGCACCTTCTTTTGATGTTTTAGTAATCTGTTCCTTCAAATCTACGCCATCTGTTCGTAATTGATTCACATAGCGTACTGCATTGTCACTTTTAAGCTTGACATCCGTTCTTAGGTCTCTACCTGCCTTAGGTGTCGTTAAAAGTGTAGCAGCCGCACTTACGATTCCTCCGGCCAAAATGCCAATAAGTAAGGACTTACTGTTAATCATACCGAACACTCCTTTCATTATATATCATTCTCTTTTTTGTTCATTATCAAACCTTATTTTTGCACGTTTTCGGAGATTTTTGAAGCCACTTCAGCCAAATCATATTGTCCTTCGTGAGTATTCCAGGTTGGTTGGAATCCATCTGTCTCATCATAACGAGGAATAAGATGCAAATGAAGGTGAAAGACGGATTGACCAGCTGCTTCTCCGTTATTATTTAGTATATTAATGCCAGCTGGTTCAAATGTTTCTTTTATGGCATTTGCAATTTTTGGCACACGTGCAAATAATGCAGAAGCGACTGCTTCATCTGTTTCATAAATGTTTTTAGTATGTTCTTTTGCTATAACAAGCGTATGGCCTTTCGTTACTTGACCAATATCCAGAAATGCATAGACACCTTCATCTTCATATATCTTTGCAGAAGGAATGTCGCCAGCGATGATCTTACAAAAGATACAATCGTCATGTGTTGGCATCATGTATCGCTCCCTTATATGTATTTTGTTTTTATTATACATTATTTTCAGTTTACTTTAAAACGGTAACAGTCAAAATCTACGATATAAGATCTTTTTATTAATAGATTACATAATTACTGCCCTAGTATAATATGCTTGATAATAGAACAATCATTTTCAGTAACCGTATAAAATTACTATAAGAGGATGTTCAAAAAGTCCGGGAAAAATCGCTGTGAATTTCTGCGTTGGCTTGCTTCTCCGTTCCTCATGTATTGATAAGCATACATTCCGGTACTCGAATCTACGCCGCCTTGAATTTCTTTGCGCTTTTTGTCCTCCTTTTTGAAACTATAAGAGGATGTTCAAAAAGTGGCTGAATGAGAATCAAGCTAATGAAGAGATTAGCAGCTTATCATTTGGTGACTTTTTGAACATCTACTATAATGAGGTAAAGTGACTAAGAGAAGGGACGTTGGTGAATGGAGCCGTTATTACATATAAACAATTTAGAAGGTGGATATACCCACAAAAATGTCCTCCATGGCATTTCTTTCGATGTGAAACCAAACGAAATTGTCGGGTTAATCGGACTGAATGGAGCTGGGAAAAGTACGACCATTAAACACGTGATTGGTTTAATGCAAGCAAAAAAAGGTACCGTATCGATCAATGGCAAAACATTTCAAGAAGCGCCAGAACGATATCGGCAACATTTTTCCTATATTCCGGAAATGCCTGTTTTATATGATGAATTAACATTAGAGGAGCATCTTCGCCTGACAGCTATGGCGTATCAGATTCCGGAAGATGTTTATCAGGCGAGAGTCCAGCCACTGTTACAGGAATTTCGCTTAGAAAGGAAATTGAAGTTATTTCCGATCCACTTCTCAAAAGGGATGCGACAGAAGGTTATGATTATGTGTGCCTTTCTGGTGGAGCCGGATTTATATATCGTAGATGAGCCTTTTGTCGGCTTAGATCCACTTGGGATTCAATCGTATTTACAATTGATGAATGAAATGAAGGACAGTGGAGCTGGTGTATTAATGTCTACCCATATTTTAGCGACTGCCGAGAGGTATTGTGATCGCTTCGTTATTCTTCATGACGGTGAGATTCGGGCAAAAGGTACACTGGAAGAATTACGAGCTGCTTTTCAACAGCCTCAAGCGACTTTGGATGATTTATATATACAGTTAACGAAGGAAGCCGATCAGCATGCTTGACGGAAAGAAATTATTTGTTGACCGACTCACTGCCCATATCAAAGAATTAAGTCGATATTTACGCTATATTTTGACTGGTCACATTGTGATTGCAATGGTATTTATCGTCTCTGCCATGTCAGTTTATTATCAAAAATTTTTAGAAAATATCCCGGATCAATTTCCGTCTGGATTAGTGATTGCGCTACTTTTAGGGTTGGCCACATTTCACAGTCCGATCCAAACGATGTTAAAGAAAGCAGATATGGTGTTTTTGCTTCCGGCTGAACATGTGCTCTCCGGTTACTTCACGCGTACGTTAGTATACAGTTTTGTAACACAGCTGTATGTCCTGATTTTGACTACAGCGGCTCTTGCGCCATTATATAGCACTGCTTTTGCAGAAGGGGTACCGTATGGTTTTATACTGCTTGTGCTTCTGGTTATAAAAGTGTGGAGTCTGACAGCCAATTGGTGGATGCTGCGCGTTAGAGACGGTGGCACCCGCAAGATGGATAAAATCGTTCGTTATGCGTTAATTGTGTCTGTTATTTATTTCTTTCTGTTGCAGGAAATGCTGTTTCTAGCGATTGTGACTATATTATTAATTGTCTTGTTTGTAACCAATTATCAGTTTGCCCAAAGACAAAAAGCATTAAATTGGGACTTGTTAATTGAAAATGACTACTTGCGAATGCGGTCCTTTTACCGTTTAGCTAACATGTTCACGGATGTACCGCATATGGAAACACAGGTCAAAAAACGTTACTGGCTGGCAAGGCTATTAACCAATGCTGTTCCTTTTCGTCAACAGAAGGCATATACGTACTTATATCGATTGACGACAGTCAGAAGTGGTGAATATTTCGGCATCTATCTTCGTCTGCTGGTAATTGGTGGCTTGTTAATCTATTTTGTACCGAACCAATGGTTAAAGCTCATATTCGCTATTCTTTTCGTTTACATGGTTTTCCTGCAGTTATTACCGTTGTGGAAGCACCACGTAACCATCGTCTGGTTAGACCTTTATCCAATTGGTCAAGAGCTGAGAAAGCAATCGTTCGTCAAATGGCTACAACAGCTCATTGCGGTACTAGCCTTGGTATTCGCTGTCTTACTGGTTCTGATCGGTAACTGGATGATGGCGATCTTGATGGTACTGGCAAGTATTCTTTTTGTCCAAATGTTCATTCCGTCCTATTTGCATAAAAAAATGGCACAGTAATGATCAGCTTGTTATATCAAAGGTAAAAACGATTCTATAGGAATTGTTTTTACCTTTTTTTGTGAGTGTATAAAGTATGTAATTACAGTCATATAGGTGAAAGGTTAGAAACAGCTATTAGCAATAATTCTGAGCATTATATTGTTATAAGAGGTGAGAAACATATGGTCACAGCTAAAATACTACCTGTTACATCAGTTGTATAGTCTGCACTTTAGCGCAGGCTAACCACGTAGACTCCCGTGCCCCACAGGACGCGAAGTGGTTGGCCGGAGCGGTATCATACCACTAACAACATTTCAAAATGGTCCCAATGATAGTTAACATAATCCGTATTAATTATAGGTAGTTTTATCCACAAGTTTGTTAGAAACGTGTGAGATTAAGGTCGTTTTTGTTGTAAATACAACAAAAATGATATAGAATGAGTAATGGTGTTTTTATTGTAATTGCAACAAAAAAATCCATGGTGAGGGGGTTAGTATGAAAGAGATTCTACGTGAAATTGGCATGATTGCAAGAGCATTGGATTCTATAAGTAATATAGAATTTAAAGAACATGATCTTACAAAAGGACAGTATCTGTACATCGTGCGAATTTGTGAAAACCCGGGTATTATCCAGGAAAAATTGGCCGAAGTGATAAAGGTAGACCGTACAACAGCAGCTCGTGCTATAAAAAAATTGGAAAGCAATGGCTTTATTGTCAAGCAAGAAGATAAACATAACAAAAAAATTAAGAAACTCTTGCCAACAGAGAAAGGAAAAGCAATTTATCCTTTTATAAAGAGAGAAAATGATTATTCCAATACCGTAGCATTAGAAGGATTTTCTGAAAGCGAAGAGGAAACTATTTTTAAGCTTCTACAAAGAGTAAGAAAAAATATAGAAAAAGATTGGGAATTTGTCAAAAAGGGAAATAAGAGAAATTACAGATTGTGGAAAGGAGATGACATATAGAGATGAATGTAACAATAACTAGGTGTAAATACGAGGATTTACCATTACTCCAAGAAATAAGCATTGAAACCTTCAATGCTACATTTAAAGATCACAATTCACCAGAAAATATGAAAGCTTATCTGGAAAAAGCATTTAATTCAACGCAATTGGAAACAGAATTGTCTAATATCTCTTCGGAATTCTTTTTTGTCTATTTCAATCAGGAAGTCGCTGGATATTTAAAAGTGAATACCAATGAAGCTCAATCTGAAAAAATGAGTAATATATCACTTGAAATAGAAAGGATTTATATAAAAAATCAATATCAAAAACATGGCCTTGGTAAATCCTTGCTAGATAAAGCGATAGATATTGCGGTTGAGCGTAATAAAGATGTTATTTGGCTAGGTGTATGGGAAAAAAATGAACGTGCTATCGCTTTTTATAAGAAAATGGGGTTTATTCAAACAAGTGAGCACTCATTTTATATGGGGGATGAAGAGCAAACGGACTTGATAATGACCAAAACACTTAATTGATTTCTAAAGTGGAATGAATGCCAGACCTTTTATAACCCCGCCCAGTCCTAACTAACTTAAGTATTTATAAAGCTGCCTATAATACGGATTATGTCAACTATCAGAGTGGTAATGTTGAAATGATTCATGTGCTGGGATACCACTCCTGCCAACCACTTCTCGTCCTGCAGGGCATGGCTGAAGCTAAGGTGCAGACTCTACAAGTGATGTCAGAGGTAGTATATAGAGCTCTATCTGTATGTGTTTATATTTTATTCTGATGATGTATAAAGCATAATGCCTAGCAACACTGCTTTTAGCTGTTACATACGTTGTAGCACTTCTTTAAGCGTAGGAAATATGCGGAGACTCCTCATGCGTCAGCGCGAACTGAAGATCCACTATTGTCCGTTCCTGTGTTTACAAGTATCGCTTCGAAGTGAGCTTCATCGGCACAAGGCAGCAAAGAAGCAGTTCAATTAGTAGCCTAGCTGAAGTCCTGCCCCACAGGACGAGGAGCATATTTCCGGAGCTTTGCTTAGCAGATAAAACATTTCAAAATTAGAACATTGACATACAGTTCCACTTTACATAATCCGTATTATAAGAACCCATACTTCTTCTTGAGGAATGATTCTCTGCAATAGTTATAAAACAAAAGCCGAACAGGATCTAATAGTAATCATGTCCGCTTTTTCCGTTAATTCTATACATTTGTATCAGCTTCCAATGGTTTTATGATTCATTACTATGCAGCACAGCTGAGATCAACGTCTTCGCTGCTATTTTCATTGCTCGTTCGTCGAAATCAAACAAAGGATGGTGGTGTGGAACGAAGCCGTTTTCGATTTGTGCACCAGTAAAAAAGAATACGCCGGGTTTATTTTCTAAGTAATAGGCGAAGTCCTCTCCTGTCATACTTGGCTGAATCATTTCCGCCGTTGTTACTCCTGGTATTTCTTTAGCAAGTGCGATAATTGTTTCGGCATGCTCCGGGTGATTCACAACAGGCGGATAGCCATAAGCGTAGTCAAAGTGGTAGTCCACGTCATAGCCTAGGCAAGTACCTTTAATGATTTTTTCCATTTCTTCGACGATGTATTGCTGCACCTCAGGACTAAATGTACGAACAGTCCCTTCAATAGTCGCAGTTGATGGAATAACATTGTAGGCATTTCCAGCATGAAAAGAACCGATCGAAAGTACTGCCGTCTCAAGTGGATCAATTCGTCTGGAGAGAATCTGTTGCAGGTTCGTGACGAGTTGAGAGCCAACGACAATCGGATCTTTCGTCTGGTGAGGAATTGCACCGTGCCCACCGACACCTTGAATTTCTACTTTGAATCGGTCAGCTGCGGCCATAAAATTGTCTGGTGAAGTTTGGACGATTCCATATGGTGTACTCGTCCATAAGTGGGTTCCGTAAACCACATCCACACCATCCAATACCCCAGCATCAATCATTGGTTTGGCACCACCTGGAGCAAGTTCTTCAGCATGCTGATGAATAAAAACGACTTTGCCTTTCAGCCGATGCTGATATTTCTTTAGTATTTTAGCCACAGCCAGTAACGTCGCAGTATGACCATCATGACCACAGGCATGCATGACACCGTCTTTTTTTGATCTATAACCCGTTTCTTTTTCATCCTGGATCGGAAGCGCATCGAAGTCTGCACGCAATGCGACCGTCAAGCCATCCTCTGCACCTTGTAACGTTGCAACAACTCCATTTCCTCCCATATTTTTTTGGAAAGGTATATCGAGTATGTTGTACTGTTCCTGGATAAAGGCAGCTGTTTTTTCTTCTTGAAATGAAAGTTCAGGATATTGATGCAAGTATCTTCTCATTTCTATCATCTCGTCATATAATTGATCCACTTCAGCAAATAAAATATCCCTCATTACGTTCACCCCGAATTGCTTTTCTTTTCATTATATCATAGATAGCTAGGCTTGACTTTTAAGCCGTATCCCGCCAACATAAAAAAACAGCCTTCGAAATCGAAAGCTGTTCATCTATATAATAAAAGGGGGGATTAATTAAAAAAGCTTGAATCTGCCAAAAGCCGTTGTGTTTCTTCCTTATGTCTTGTCTCATCAGCTATCATATCGTCCAGCTGTACTGCCAACTCAGTCAAGCCAAGTTCTTCTGCTTGTACTTTTCTTTTCTCATAACGTTCGATTGTTTCTTTCTCTGCTTTATAAGTAGCTTCCAGCATGTCTTCCACATTTGTAAGCTGTTCTACTTTTGCAGGTGTGGTAGTAGGTGTACCGCCTAGTGTTTTAATTTTGTTTGATAAATAGGATGCATGTCCGATTTCATCATTTATTTCATCTTCAAAGAATGGTTTAAGCAGTGAACGATATAAACCAGATACAACGGATGCATGATACGTATACATGATAGTAGCTGCATATTCATTCGCTAAATCAACATTTAAGCCATCAATTAATTCTTCTAGCTTATCTTGATCTTTTGACCTTAAGTCTTGTACTTTCGCTTGATTTTTTGCCATCAATAACAACATCCCTTCTGTATTATTATCCTTACTATATAATTACCCTATTCCAATCAAAAATAAACATCCAAATCCAATTAAGGCTTGGATATTTTTAACGCGTGTGTTATTATTATCCCGAAAGTTAATTTCATATCGATGAGCACTGGGGGAGCCAATTGGCTGAGACGAATTATTCGGACCCTTTGAACCTGATCTGGTTAACACTAGCGGAGGGAAGTGGTAGAAAAGCAGTTAATTAGTAATTAAAGCTTAAAATAGATACCACTTGTCCTTGCTGGATGAGTGGTTTTTTGCGTTATTTATTACTTGAGTAAGGAGTATTATGTATGACAACGCTTCATCTTATCACAAATGGAAAAATAATAGCAGATAAAGAGATAAAGAAGATTGGCGGACTTGCTGAGCATATCGATTTCTTACATGTACGAGAGAAACAAGCACCGGCAAAAGATCTTTGTTTTCTGATCGAGAAAATGATAGAAGCTGGCTTACCCGAAGAAAAAATAATCATAAATGATCGAGCTGACCTTGCCAAAATCTATCATTGCAAAGGAGTTCAGCTTGCCTATCATAGTGTTCCTGTGCGAGAGGTGGTACGAACTTTTCCTGATTTGCAGGTTGGTAAATCTGTTCATACGTTGCAAGAAGCGATCGAAGCAGAGGAAGAAGGGGCAGATTATATCGTGTTTGGTCATGTTTATCGAACACAGTCTAAACCAGGCCTGGCTCCCAAAGGTTTAGCCACATTAGAAACGATCGTAAACCAAGTATCGGTGCCGGTAATCGCAATTGGTGGCATAGATGTAACTAATCTAAACGCAACGCTCAATGCAGGAGCGAAAGGGGTCGCAGTTATGTCTACCATTTGGGATGCAGATGAACCATATCGAGTCTCCCAACAGTTGCGAACCATGCTTGATAATTGGAAGGAGGAACGCGTTGAATAAAATAGTGGATGAAATTGTCGTAGGTGGTGGCGTCATTGGTGCTTCGATTGCTTACGAATTGAGAAAGAGAGGACACAGCGTATTATTGATCGAAGCCAATTCGATTGGGTCAGGAGCATCCAGTGCAGCTGCTGGAATGTTAGGTGTTCAAATGGAATGGCAGGAGTCATCTCCGCTCTTTCAATTTGCAAAGGAGAGTCGTGCGCTTTATCCGTATCTGGCTGAGGAATTGTATGAGATAACTGGCATTCATATGCAGTATGTGAAGCAAGGAGCATTAAAACCCATAGAACAGGAAGATCAAATCAAGGAATTACAGAAATGTGCTGATTTACATCAGGAACATGGGATGCGAGCAGAGATACTTAGACCCGATCAATTCCCAGAAAAGCATGTGGCAAAAGATTTTGCTGCAGCACTGCATTGCCCGGATGAGGGTCAAGTGTCTGCGCCCCATGTTACAAAAGCTTTTGCAAAGGCAGCTGAACGTTCTGGCGTGCACATCCTCGAACACACACCTGTTATCGATGTTTTAAAGGAACACGGTAAGGCTGTTGGTGTCTTAACTAGACATGGAGAACGTTTTTATGCGAACGAGGTTGTGATAACGAGTGGTTTCCAAACGGCAGATATGGTTCTGACTCTCCCCAAGTTGACACCTGTCAAAGGAGAGTGTCTTTCCGTTAAGAGCGAAAAGGTTCTTTTTCATACAACATTATTTACAGAGGGGTGTTACCTTGTGCCGAAACAAGGTAACCGAGTAATTATTGGTGCAACGACTAAACCAGATGAAACTAGCAGGGAAGTCGAAGCTGGCAGTGTGTCGGGATTATTAGCAAAGGCTTCCAGAATTGTACCGGAAATAAAACGGGCATCATTGGAAAAAGTCTGGTCAGGCGTGCGTCCTCTAACAAGAGATGGTTATCCTTATATTGGTGAAGTCCCAGAAGTACCTCATCTATACATCGCTGCAGGGCATTATCGAAATGGGATATTGCTAGCGCCTCGCACGGCAACGTATATGGCAGATTTACTGGAAAATAAAGTGGACTACAGAAGCTACCGGCATACCTTTAAGCGAAATATAGTTAAGGGAGTGAGACTTTGAAACTTGTCATTAATGGGGAAGCAATGCAGATCAATGATACGGTGACAACCGTAGAACAATTAATACGATCGTTGCAGTTAGAAAAGAAATCACTAATTGTCGAACATAACCAGGCTATATTGAAGAAAGAACATCACTCAAATACGGTGGTCTCAGAAGGGGATCGCTTAGAAATCGTTCATTTTGTAGGAGGAGGTTAATATATGTTAACAATCGGTAATTATCAGTTTTCATCTCGCTTATTTTTAGGAACAGGAAAATACCCAAACTATGCGATTCAAAAACAAGCTGTCGACCAATCAGAAACAGAGGTACTGACATTTTCGGTTAGACGAATGAATATTTTTGACGCAGATCAGCCCAATTTTTTAGAAGAAATTGATTTGGAGCGCTATCGCTTTTTACCTAATACAGCAGGTGCCAAAAATGCAGAAGAAGCAGTTCGTATTGCAAAACTAGCAGATGCTTCTGGTCTCTGTGACATGGTAAAAGTCGAAGTGATCGGATGTGATAAAACGTTATTACCCGATCCAGTTGAAACGCTGAAGGCAACGGAAATATTATTGGAGGAAGGCTTTACCGTATTGCCGTACACCTCCGATGATGTAGTGCTGGCCCGCAAATTGGAGGAGTTAGGAGCGCATGCGATTATGCCAGGTGCTTCACCGATCGGTTCTGGACAAGGAATCATCAATCCACTACATTTACAATTTATTATCGACCAGGCACAAGTTCCGGTCATTGTCGATGCAGGAATCGGTTCACCAAAGGATGCTGCTTTTGCGATGGAGCTTGGAGCCGATGGTGTCCTGTTGAATACAGCTGTCGCAGGAGCGCGTGACCCGGTTCAAATGGCAGAAGCGATGAAATTGGCTATCCAAGCCGGAAGACTAGGTTATCAGGCAGGACGTATCGACAAGAAAGAATATGCGGTAGCAAGCAGTCCACTAGAAGGAATTAGTGAGCGTGGATAATCGATACCATCGCCAGATGCTGTTTGAACCAATTGGTGAAGCTGGACAACAACAATTAACAGGCAGTCATGTCGCGATTGTTGGCGCAGGCGCATTAGGCTCCAGCAATGCAGAGATGTTAACCAGAGCAGGGGTAGGTACGATTACATTAATTGACCGTGACTATGTAGAACTGTCCAATTTGCAACGACAGCACCTTTTTACCGAACAAGATGCAGCAGAACGTATTCCAAAAGCAATTGCAGCAAAAGAGAAGTTGAAGCACATTAATCAGGAAACCACGGTGCATGCTGTCGTCGAAGATCTAGGTGCCGAAGAATTGGAAAAGATAATACCCGAACTCGATGTCGTCATCGATGCGACTGATAATTTTGAAACAAGATTTATCATAAATGATTGCTGCCAGAAATATCAAAAGCCTTGGATCTATGGTGGCTGTGTCGGGAGTTACGGATTAACTTTTACCGTGATGCCAGAAACATCGCCATGCTTACATTGTTTAATGGAACATATCCCGGCAGATGGTGCTACTTGTGATACAGTCGGTATTATTAGTCCTGCCGTTCACATGGTAGTAGCACATCAAGTGGCGGAAGTATTAAAAATATTAACGGGTAATCGGGAAGCATTGTCGAAGAAATTAGTGGCATTTGATATGTGGAGCAATCAACATTCAGAGTTAAACGTAGACAACTTGAAAAAAGAAGACTGTCCATCATGTGGAAAACAGCAGTATCCTTATTTATCCTATGATGCTCAATTAAAGCCAGCAGTTCTCTGTGGCAGAAATACTGTGCAAATAAGACCAGCAGCAGGTAAACAGCTTAATATTGCAGAAATCAAACGTAATCTGGAATTGAACGAAGCGCTGGAACCTGAAGCGAATCCTTATCTATTGTCATTCAAGGTGCGGGACTGCCGGATTGTTCTTTTTCAAGACGGGCGCACGTTCATTCATGGAACAAAAGATATCCAAGAGGCCAAGAAACTCTACTTCCGATATATCGGTTGATGCGAAGCAACATGAGACAAGTGCTCATGTTGCTTTTTGTCATACATTAGGAAATGACAGTTTCGGACACGATCTGCGTTATGAGGAGTCTCCGCAAATTTCCTACGCTTAAGAAAATGCTACAATGTCAGTTAAAAGCAGTGGTTTTAGGCATTTTGTTATTTAGAATTCAAATGCTATTATTAATGGACATTTATTGATCTGCTCAATATGCTAGCTCTTGCAAATGTTCTAGAGTCCCTATCCTAGCGCATGAATTCATTTCAAAATTACCACTAAGCCAGCATTACATAATCCATATTATAGGCAGCTATATATACTTAAGTTAATTATGATTAAGCGGATTTAAGTCCAGTTTTTATTATGTTGAAGAGGTAATTTTTAAATGTCAAGAAACATTCATTTGTTTTTCGTGTATCAGTATGTATAATTAATGTGAAAGGAGAATGTCATGACATGGACAAGAAAAAAGATACGTTACTATTTATTATTTGGGCACAAACCCTCATTGCGACAATGGGAAGTTTGTTTTACTCAGAAATCATGAAATACATACCCTGTGAATTATGCTGGTTTCAGCGAATTCTTATGTACCCGCTAGTAATTATTTATGGGTACGCCGTCTATAAGAAAGATATCCGATATGCCTTTCCTGGATTAATTATGAGCGGTATCGGTCTTCTCGTTTCCGCCTATCATTACTTGATACAGCATGTACCAAGTTTACATTCAACAGGTGAAGCGTGCGGTGTTATTCCATGTAACACGATATATGTAAATTATTTAGGGTTTATTTCCATTCCTTTTCTGGCTTTTATAGCTTTTCTTGTCATCTTTAGTATCCACTTATTTTTAATCGTACAAAAAAGGAGAGCCTAATATTATGAAGAAAATGATCATATTTGTACTATTGCTTGTTGTCATTTTTGGAGCATTAGTATTCGTTGTACAATATCAAAACTCTCAAAAATTAGATGGGGTGGACAATCCCTATAATAAATCGGATTTAGATCAAGCAACAATTGATCAATTAGAAGATCCGATTTACCAGAATCAAATTTTGCCTGATGAATTACAAGAAAAACTGGATAACGGGGAAGACGTGACAGTGTATTTCTATAGTCCGACCTGTATTCATTGTCAGAGGACAACTCCTGTTGTCGTACCCATGGCTGAAGAATATGGTGTGGATTTAGTGAAGTTGAACCTGCTCGAATTTGAAGCAGCCTGGAATGAATACAGCATCGAAGCAACCCCGACGATTGTTCGTTATGAAGCCGGTGAAGAAACAGCAAGAATCGTAGGTGAGCACGAACAAGCTGACTTTGAAAACTTCTTTGAACAAGAAGTACTGCATGAAGAATAAGTAGTGGAAAGCTGATCATGAGAATTGATCAGCTTTTTTATTGAAAAGAGCTTTGTTTAGGCATAGATATCAACCACTTGAAGATGGAGCAAGTTCAAGGGTAAGGAAGATCACAATCGAGTTCATACGCCTGAAGATGCCCCAAGCTCTAACGAAAAATATCAAATAGAGCTGAAACACCAGAAACCACGAATCATTCTAAGGCACGCATCCCACACATGCTCCAAACAAAAACATCTACGCAACGAGGCTTCATTCCTCTCCTCCCACTTTAAAATTTTCAGAATAAACGGATCCTGTAACATATGAATTCTGTTTCTTGAATGGTAATGGTTTTTGATCCTTCCATTTTTCAAAATCTTCAGGGTCTTTCCATTCGATTAAGAGAATATACTGATTACCATGAAAAGGACGTAACACTCGTGCTGCAATAACGCCTTCGAGATCTTGGACGATTTGATTGTATTCCATCTCAAATATGGGACGGCCTTCTTCCGTAACAGGAATATGGGTCATGCTGATATACCCCGATTCGGTTAACTGCCCGATTTGTGTGAGCACTTGATAATTCCTGCTTGTTTCAAAAATCGATGAGGCGGTATCTTCGTAATACGCTATCGATTTGACTTGATTATGCATAAGTATAAAGGGAGATATGGAATGACTCTCCTTTATTTTCTCGAGAAATTCGTATGTTCCATTTGTCATATATCCATTCATTATTACCACTCCTTCTATATATCGTTTTCCCGTCGTAGTTTTTACTAAACCGTTTCTACTGATTCGAGGTGTGAAATATTAACTGATTTGTTGAAAATTTTGTGAAGAATATATTGGAAATTCGTCTGATTATGATAATAACATTCGTCGTTGTCAACTTTTCTATGATAAAATGAAACTATTGTCGAAATTTAAGAGAAAGGTGGTGTAACAGTTTGGATAAAGCAAAGCTCAAAGAATTCCTTCAAACGATCTGGTCAACGGTAAAGCGTTATAAATGGTTTTCCATTACTATATCTACGATGATCGGCTTATCGATATGTGCTTATTTATTTTTGATTTTTGGCGGGAGATTTGTCTTTGATGAGCGCGCCGTCATTTTGCCGACTGCTTCCAAGGTAGTAGCGGAGGATGGCACAGTACTTGGCAAGCTTTATACAGAAAATCGAGACTACGTAACATTAGATGAGATCCCTGATCATGTCGAAGCGGCATTCTTAGCAGTGGAAGACCAACGTTTTTATGAGCATGCCGGTGTTTCTTTTCCAGCTGTTGCACGAGCTGTTTACCGTGATGTGTTAGCGATGAGTAAGGTGGAGGGTGGCAGTACGATTACCCAGCAATTGGCTAAAAATTTATTTTTAGTCCATGATAAAACATGGATGCGCAAAACGAAAGAAGTTATGGCTTCTATTTATTTGGAACGGAATTATTCGAAGTCTCAGATTTTAGAATTATACTTAAATGAAATTTACCTTGCTCACGGAGTTCATGGTATTGGGACCGCAGCTACATATTATTTTGGCAAGCCGATTCAAGATCTAACGATTGATGAAGGGGCGTTGCTTGCTGCTATGGTAAAAGCTCCGAATAGTTATTCTCCCTTTAATGATATCGAAAAGGCAAAAGAACGGCGAAATCTCGTGTTATCACAAATGGAAAGTACCGGCGATATTTCCACTGAACAATTATTGACGTATCAGGCGACTACTATTAAAACAGCAGAACAAGAAGAGGAAAGAGATCCATGGCTCGATGATTATTTTGCCTATGTACTCGACGAACTCGAGAGCGATTATGATTTAAGCAGAGAAGCACTAAAACGAGGCGGCTTCACAGTGGAAGTGGCGATGGATCCATCCATACAAAAAATCGCCTATGATCATGTGCAGAACGACGAACACTTTCACGGATCCAATGATCAGGTAGAGGCAAGCTTTGTGTTAATGGATCAGCAAACAAGTAAATTAAAAGCACTTATTGCGGGCAGAGATTTTCAATTAAACAAAACGAATCATTTGCTTACCAATCAACAACCTGGTTCGTTGATGAAGCCATTAGCTGTCTATGGGCCAGCCATGCAGCTGGGAGATTATCAGCCATATGATATGCTGCCAGACAAGGACATTGATTATGACGGATACCGTGTCACCAATGCTGACGGTAATTATGCCGGGGAAGTCACCATGTATGATGCTGTTAAAGAGTCAAAAAATGCACCGGCCGTGTGGTTGCTTGATCAGATTGGTATCAGTTACAGTAAATCGATTTTGGAAAAGATGGATATTACCTTGAAGGATCAAGGTTTGGCGATTGCATTAGGTGGGTTAGAAAATGGAATAACACCAATTCAAGTGGCAGAAGGCTTTCGTACCTTTATCCATCAAGGCGAATGGACTCATGCCAGCAGTATTGAAGCGGTTTATGACAAGGAACAGGAGCTCGTCAAATCCCAAGAACAGAAAGCGGTGAATGTGTTTAACACACAAACTGCCTGGAATATGCTGCGGATGCTAGAAGCAGTGGTGAAAGAAGGGACTGGTTCGAGTGGAACCTTCAGTAAAGCACTGGCTGGAAAGACGGGGTCGACACAGCACACAGCCGTTGATGGTGCGGTGAAAGATGCCTGGTTTGCAGGGATCACACCGTCTTATGTAATGACAACATGGATCGGATACGATGAAGCGACAGAAGATAATTACTTAACAGAAGGATCGTCACAGGCGACAGCACTGACGAAATCGATCCTGACAGAAATCGATAAACGAACTCCAATGGATGAAGCTTTTCAACAGCCAGATGGTGTGGAGGATCTGCCGGAGCCAATCGTACTGCCGACCATTACCGATTTAGATGCTTCCATGAAGCTAGGCGGTTTATCCTTGCTGCAAGGGGAATTAACGTGGTCAGCTGCTGAAGACAGTCGGATTATCTACCGAATATATGAGCAATCTGAAGATGGAGAGCATATGATTGGAGAAGTAGAAGGAAAAGGATCGTACACGATTAGCCCTATGAATGTATTTAAAACGAGAAAATATTATGTCGTTCCGTATAATCCTTTAACAGAACAAGCAGGAGATGTATCGAATATCGCTACCTTAAAATTTGACTTTTAAGGTGTAACTATTTACAATTATTTTTTAGTTATAATAATTACAATTTAGTGAACGTTTTGCAAAAGTACTATACATGAAGTAGGAAATTTTCTATAGTAAAATGGAATGGGAAAAAAGGGTGAAATAGATGACAAGATTTAATGACACAATTTTAAAAGCTTTCCGAGGGGAAGAGACGGACTACACGCCTGTTTGGTATATGCGTCAGGCTGGCCGCTCACAAAAAGAATATCGAGAATTAAAAGAGAAGTATTCACTTTTCGAAATAACGCATCAACCAGAGCTTTGTGCCTATGTGACGCGTTTACCTGTTGAGATGTATGACGTCGATGCAGCCGTACTTTATAAAGATATTATGTCTCCATTACCAGCGATTGGGGTGGATGTGGAGATTAAATCTGGCGTTGGACCGGTCATTGACAATCCGATCACTTCATTACGCGATGTTGAAAAACTCGGTTCAATTGACCCCGAAAGTGATGTACCATACGTTCTGGATACGATCCGATTATTAACGCAGGAACAATTGAGTGTACCGTTGATCGGATTTAGTGGTGCTCCTTTTACACTTGCAAGTTATATGATCGAAGGTGGACCTAGTAAAAATTATCATAAAACAAAAGCATTAATGTACAGTGATCATAAAGCATGGTTCACGTTAATGGATAAGCTGGCGGATATGACGATCACGTATGTAGAAGCTCAGGTCAAGGCAGGTGCTCAGGCGATCCAAATTTTTGATTCGTGGGTAGGTGCTTTAAATATAGCTGACTATCGCACTTTTATTAAACCAGTGATGAACCGCATTTTTTCTGCATTACGAGATTACAATGTGCCGTTAATTATTTTTGGTGTTGGTGCCAGCCACTTAATTAAAGAGTGGAATGATTTACCGGTGGATGTAATTGGGCTGGATTGGCGTATGTCGATTGCAGAAGCTCGTCAACTAGACGTGACCAAAGCACTGCAAGGAAATCTTGATCCCGCTTTTCTTATGTCAGATTGGGAAGTTATCGAGGAGAAAACGAAACAAATTATTGATGAAGGGAAGGCACATCCGAGTCATATCTTTAATTTAGGACACGGAGTTACCCCTGAAATCAGCCCAGAAAGATTGAAAAAATTAACTGCCTTTATACATGAATATTCAAAACGATAAGAAAGGATGTCACATCATGGCAAAGAAAAAAGTAGGACTACTCGTTATGGCATATGGAACGCCATACAAAGAAGAAGATATTGAAAGATATTACACACACATCCGTCACGGACGCACACCATCACAGGAAATGCTGGATGACTTAACAGAACGTTATCAGGCAATCGGTGGTATTTCTCCACTAGCCCGTATTACAAAAGAACAAGCAGAAGCACTAGAGTCTCGCTTGAATAAGATGCATGACGACATTGAGTTTGTGTATTACTTAGGGCTAAAACATATCGAACCATTTATCGAAGATGCAGTAGAACAAATGGCGAACGATGGCATTAAAGAAGCGATTTCGATCGTACTTGCACCGCACTATTCAACATTTAGTGTGAAATCCTATAACGGAAGAGCGAAGGAAGAAGCAGAGAAGCACGGTATTGCGATTCAATCCGTAGAGAGCTGGTATGATGCAGAAGGTTTCATTAGCTATTGGGCAGATGCTATCACGAACGAGTATGAAAAAATCGAGAACAAAGAGAAAGCTGCATTAATCGTTTCTGCGCACAGTCTGCCAGAAAAGATTTTACAAAATGGTGATCCGTATCCAGATCAATTAAAACGAACAGCTGATTTAATTCAAGAACAAACCGGTATTCCGAATGTCGAAATTGGCTGGCAAAGTGAAGGAAACACACCTGACCCATGGCTAGCTCCAGATGTGCAGGATTTAACACGTGAACTACACGAACAAAAAGGTTTTGAATCGTTCATTTATGCACCGGTTGGTTTTGTCGCGGATCATCTCGAGGTTTTATATGATAATGATTATGAGTGTAAGGTCGTTTGTGATGATATAGGAGCTGCTTATTATCGTCCACCAATGCCAAATGTTCATAAAACATTTATTCACACATTAGCAAATGTAGTATCTGAAAAACTGCAAAGCGCTGATCAAGCATGAAAAAGATAACTATTATAGGCGGTGGAATAGCAGGACTAACTGCCGCATATTACTTAGATAAGAAGATAAAAGAAGACAAACTGGATTACGAAATAACCCTGTTGGAATCAACAAACCGGTTAGGCGGTAAAATTAAAACAGAGCGACGGGATGGATTTACGATTGAAAGAGGTCCAGATTCCTTTTTGATTCGTAAGCAATCTGCTGAACGTCTGGCACGGGATGTTGGCATTGGAGACAAGCTGGTCAAAAATGGTACAGGAACCTCCTACATATTGGTTGGCGAGGATTTGCACCGCATGCCTCAAGGCTCTTTTATGGGAGTTCCTACACAAGTTAAGCCGTTCCTGTCTTCTGAGTTGTTTAGTCTGACCGGTAAATTACGAGCTGGTATGGACTACATTTTGCCGAAAGGTGAAGCCGCAGAAGATCAATCACTGGGGAAATTTTTTAGACACCGATTAGGTGATGAGGTCGTCGAAAATTTAATTGAACCACTATTATCAGGTATTTATGCTGGGGATATGGATGATTTAAGTCTGATGTCCACATTTCCTAACTTCTATCAGCTAGAACAGGAATATGGCAGTTTGATTAAAGGACTGCACAAGACCAATCAAGCACCGAAACCTGCTACCGGGAAAAAACCAAGCATGTTTTACAGTATAGATGGTGGTCTGGCCACATTGGTAGAAGCAATGGAAGAAGCATTATCAGAAGGAATTGTTCAAAAACGAAAGGCCGTTCAAGACTTGACGAAAACAGACAAAGGCTATGAACTTACGTTACAAAACGGTGAAAAGATCGAATCTGATGCAGTACTTGTTGCAACACCATATTCTGTGATGAAACAGCTGATGAATCAATATGAAGTGATTTCCGAATTACCACATATGAGGGCTACCTCAGTTGCCAATGTTGCATTAGCTTTTGATAAAGAGGCGATTAAAGAAGACATCGATGGCACCGGTTTTGTCGTGTCAAGAAATAGTAATTACCGAATTACAGCTTGTACGTGGACCCATAAGAAATGGCCGGAAACGACAACGCCTGAAGGTAAAGCATTACTCCGCTGTTATGTAGGTCGTCCTGGAGATGAAGATGTAGTAGATTTATCAGATGAAGCGATTAAGGATATTGTGTTACATGATATCAATAAAATTATGAAAATAGATGGCGATCCAATCTTCTCTGTCGTTTCACGCTGGAAGGATGCCATGCCGCAATACTCCATCGGTCATAAGCAAGTAGTCGAGCGCTTAGAAACAGGGCTTGCAAATGAATTACCAGGCGTATTCATAGCAGGAAGTCCCTACCGGGGAATCGGAATCCCT
This sequence comes from Gracilibacillus caseinilyticus, assembly GCF_022919115.1. Classification (NCBI taxonomy): domain Bacteria; kingdom Bacillati; phylum Bacillota; class Bacilli; order Caryophanales; family Bacillaceae; genus Gracilibacillus; species Gracilibacillus caseinilyticus. Next base: position 2,575,241 of record NZ_CP095072.1, read on the forward strand.
GACTGTATCGATCAAGGCGAAGCAGCCGTAGAAAATATATTATCGTTTTTAGCAGAGTGACAAGAAGTGCTCTGCTTTTTAGTATAGTCTTAGATGTAATCATGCAGAAAATGAAGATGGGTTCTTATAATATGGATTATGTAAACTAGCTAGCATAGTGGTAATTTTGAAATGATTCAAGTGCTGGGATACCGCTCCGTCCAACCACTTCGCGTCCTGCGGGGCACGGCTGAAGCTAACTTTGTGAAGAAGGGCACTTCACAAAGTGGATCTTCAGCACCTGCATGTCCCGCGGGAGTCTACGTGGTTGGCCTACGCTAGGATATAGGGTCTCTACAACTTTTGTTAGAGCTAGCATATTGGTCACAGCAGATATAACAGCATTTGAATGAATAAACATAATGCATAGTACCATTGCTTTTAGCTGTTCCATACGTTGTAGCACTTCCCCTAAGCATAGGAAATATGCGGAGACTCCCGTGGAATCAGCGCGAGCTGAAGATCCACTTTATCTGTGCCTGGGTCTGCAGGTATCGCTTCGAAGTGAGCTTCCTCGGCACAAGGCAGCAAAGAAGCATTCCAAGAAGTAGCCTAGCTGAAGCCGTGCCCACAGGACGCGGAGCAATTTTCAGGAGCTTTGCTAAGCAGATAAAATATATCAAAATTACCATTTTGCAATACCTTAGACATAATCCATATTATAGGTAGCTGTATTTCATTTTCTTTAGTTATAATAGTGTAGGTCAGCATCAACCACAGAAAATAGTTTTAGCCATAAAAAAGAGCAGCTATTGTTCATATAGCTGCAGGTGTCTGTCTTTTACATATATCTTAATTAATTGGATGGGAATGTTCATCATCCTTGTTCAGCAGGATAAGAAGGATGAAAGAAACGAAAGATATGGTAAAAGACGTAAACAGGTTAGATGGCGGGATGATTGCAGTATCTGTTACAGCAACATCATATCCGCTATTCCTTACACGTTTTGAGAATAAGCACATTCTCAAAAGTGAGTTGTGTATCTATTGTATTATAACAAATGAAAAAAATCAACACTTTGTATTAGTACAATTGCGAAAAAATTTACTTATGATTCTGATTCTTTTATACTAATAACAAATCAACCTTTGAAGGAGAGTAAACAGAATGAAATTTATTGATAATAAAGGCATTACCGATCCATATATTAACCTGGCGATCGAGGAATATGTCCTGAAACATTTTGGTGAAGAAGATACGTATCTGTTATTTTACATAAATGGTCCCTCTATTATTATCGGAAAAAACCAGAATACCGTAGAAGAAATTAATACAGATTATGTAGACGAGAACGGTATTAAAGTCGTTCGTCGATTATCAGGCGGCGGTGCTGTGTATCATGATGAAGGGAATTTAAATTTTAGTTTTATTACAAAAGACGATGGCGACAGCTTCCACAATTTTGCCAAGTTCACAGAACCGGTAGTAGAAGCATTACAGAAATTAGGCGTGCCAGCGGAATTAAAGGGCCGCAACGATTTAGTAGCAGACGGTAGGAAAATTTCCGGTAATGCGCAATTCACCACAAGAGGTCGAATGTTCAGTCACGGGACCTTAATGTATGATTCTGAGATTGAAAATGTCGTACGCTCATTAAATGTTAAAACAGAAAAAATTAAATCAAAAGGAATCAAATCCATTCGCAGCCGTGTTGCGAATATTTCTGAATTCCTTGAAGAAAAATTATCAATGGACGAGCTCAAAGCACATATATTAAAACACGTCTTCGCAGTAGATAACCTGGAGGATGTACCGCAGTATGTGCTGACTGAAGAAGATTGGGCCAACATTCGTAGGCTTTCTGAAGAACGCTACCAGCAATGGGATTGGAATTTCGGTAAATCTCCGAAATTTAATATCCAGCATTCTCACAAGTTTGATGGCGGATTAGTCGATGTTCGTTTCGACGTTCACAAAGGCATTATCGACAATTGTACGATTTATGGTGACTTCTTTGGTGTTGGGGATGTCAATGAATTAGAAACAAAATTAAAAGGAGTTCGTTATGATCGTCAAGCCATTGATGAAGTGTTAAGCGGCATTGATGTGTCCCACTACTTAGGTAAAATTAGTAAAGACGATTTCCTCGGCTTAGTCTATTAATTAAAATCCTCTTATCTGAACAGGTAAGAGGATTTTCTGTTAAAAAAATGATTAATATGGTACAAGTTAAGCATATAATGATAGTAATGAAAAATATGGGAGTTTTGTCATGAAAAAATACATCTTTGGTTACTGTCTCTTTACGATTTTGGTATTTATCTATTTTTATGATTGGTATCCGCTTATGTCCTATGGGGAAACTAGGTATGGTGCATTAGCACATGCTTTCTTTCTGGCGATGTGGCCATTGCAGCTGCTAACGCTGTATCTGTTAACCTCCAAAACAACACTGATTGAGAATATCGAACAAATCACATCGCCAGTAAAGAAAATCCTTGTCTATGTCACGATGCTTGTATTGCTGGATTATCTTGTTCATTTTCCTTTCCGATTTGCCTGGTATCGCATTACATATAATGAAGGAATCAGCACGCAAGGTGTATTCTCCTGGCTCACAGAAGGTTTATTAAGTCAGGCGTTATTCTGGCTGTCCTTATTCGTAATGGTAGTCGTGGCACGTAGCGTGATCAAAAAATGGCCCGAACGCTGGGGATTTATACTTTGGCTGTTTGCAATCCCGGTCGTTGTCTTTGTGATGTTTATCCAGCCGATTTGGATCGATCCGCTATTTGATGATTTTCAGCCATTGCGCAACGGGGAACTAAGAACGGAGATTGATTCATTGACAGAGCAAGCGGGCATAGGCGAAGCGACGTTACTCGAAGTCAATAAAAGTGAGAAGGTTTCAACCTTTAATGCCTATGTAACAGGGATATTCAACCATGCACGGATTGTGTTATGGGATACAACCATCAACGGGATGTCCACTAGTGAAATTCTCTTTATTATGGCACATGAAATTGCTCATTATATGTACCACCATGTCTATATTGGCATTGGTTTATATTTAATGTTAAGTCTGGTTGTTTTACTACTGTTACAGAATGGTATCCGCAACTGGAAGGACAAGCATAAGCTTCCGGCGATGACGAGAATTTTAACCATCACAGTAGCAGTACTAATGCTTACGCAGCCATTATCGTTATGGATCTCACGCCAGATGGAATCCCAGGCAGATCGCTATGCTATCCAGCATACGGAATATCTAGAACCAGCATTAGCAAGTTATCATCTGTTAGCTGAACAATCAAAAGCAGACATGTCACCTGCGACCTGGCTGGTTTGGATGCGTTCCAGTCATCCACCGCTAGCTACACGAATCGAGAGAATCGAACAAGAAATGGAAAATCGTGAAACCAATTAACCTCCTGTTTCGTATAGTTAATAGAGGTGATAGTAGTGGATGTTTTTTATCAAAAAATCGTAAAAGCACAAGAAGATAAACGGAAAATGAACCGATTAACACACCAGCGCAAGGAATTATCAGTAGCATTAGAATCGTTAACCGATCAGAGACAGTCAACCTTTGATCAGTTACAAAAAGAAAAAGTCGATGTGGAAAAATTGGAATCTTTCAGTATTGCTAACCTTTTCTATTCGATAACAGGGCAAAAAGATGAAAAATTAGACGAAGAAAAACAAGAGGCAGCAAGAGCACAATTGCGCTATCAAGAAGCGAAGGAATCGGTGACAGATATTGAGCAGGACATTGAAGAGTTAGACGATCAGATCCGGACTTTAGGGGAACCAGATGTCCGTTATCAACACTTATTAGAAGAAAAGTACCATCATTTACTCGATGCCAATCATGAAAGTGGCCATCAAGCATTATCCTTGTTAGAGCAGCTTGGCGTGATGGAAGATGAGAAATCTGAAATTGCCGAAGCGATTGCTGCAGGTGAAGATGTGAAGCGTGCGTTGTCGGAAGCCAGTGAATCATTGGAGAAAGCGAAGAACTGGGGGACAGCAGATATGTTCGGTGGCGGGCTGATTTCAACGTCTCTAAAACATAGTCATATTGATGATGCGAAACGTTCAATCCATCACGCCCAACGGTTATTACGCAAGTTTTCTCATGAATTAAACGATATTGGTACATCGTTTCAAGCGGATCTATCGATTTCTGGCGGCTTAACTTTTGCCGATTATTTCTTTGATGGCTTGATCATGGACTGGTTCGTCCAGGACAAAATTAACCAGTCAGCTGAAAAAGTCGACGACATGTACACCAGGGTGAGCGACACGATCCATCAGCTGAAAAAAATAAATTTAGAATTAAAAGAAACCATGACAAACGCACACAAACAATGGGAGTCCATTGTATATAATGCATCGTAGTGTATATTAGTAGTTCCGTTCTGAATCGGCATATTCTTAACGGGACTACTAATTTTTTGTGTTTCCATTCAAGGTGTGATATAACACAAGTAATGGAGGTGCAAGGATGTCTGGGCTAAAAACACCTGTTCATTTATGGCTGGTCGCTGTTATTTTTCTTTTCTTTTATGTAATTGGCTTGATTGACTATGTTATGTCAATGAGCTTAAACGAGTCCTATTTCAACTCGTTGGAATATAGCCAGCAGCAAGTAACATATTTTAGTAATTATCCCATTGTTCTTTCGATTATCTTCGGTATCAACGTCTTTGGTGGAACGGTCGCTGCTGTTTTGCTCTTTTTCAGAAATAAATATGCTGTAACCTTGACGCTTGTGGCATTGATTGCTAAAGTATTGCTCGATTTAACGACATTTCTGTTTATGGATCGGTATCAAGTGTTTGGTCCGCAATCCTCCCTAACCGATTTATCGATGATCTTGCTAACATTACTAGTCTATCTGTATAGCAAGTATATGAAGAAAAAAGGAGTATTAAACGAATAAGAATTGCTTGCATGACGAATAATTCTGTTCTATACTAATTACAGATATTAAATATCTGTAATAGATGAGTTGAAAGGGCTGTGGCGATATGAAATATTCAAAAGCAACCAATTATGCACTGCATACGATGGTTTATTTAACAATGGTGCCCAAAGGTCAATCTGTAGGTGTAGAGCCATTAGCGAAGGTTCAAAATCTTTCTCCAACTTACCTTTCTAAGATTTTAACTAAACTTACCAAGGATGGACTGGTAGAATCAACGCCAGGGGTGAAAGGTGGTTATCGAATACGAAAAAAACGAGAATCGATCACATTTCTTGATGTCATTGAAGCCGTAGAAGGGCAACATGCTTTATTTTATTGTTCGATGGAACACGACGCTTTTACCAGAAACCATGACTGTCTCATCGAAGAAGTGATGAGTAATGCAGAAGAGAAGATGAAGAATGAATTAAGTCAGCAATACATTGTAGACATCGCTGAAAAAATCGACACAACGCATCACGCAAACGTATTTTTAGGAAACGAAGGTTAAGCAACAGGGGAACTTTTTATGTTAAGTTCTCCATCATTTTTGTTTTAATTAAAGACATTAAATATCTACAATGTATTTAATGAGGAGAGATTATAAGATGATAGATTGTGCGGTAATAGGTGGCGGACCAGCTGGATTGAACGCATCGCTTGTGTTAGCAAGAGCTAAACAACAAACGATTGTTTTCGATGATAATCAAGCGAGAAATGCGGTGACACATGCTTCCCATGGTTTTATTACAAGAGACGGTAATCGTATGTACCAATGGAAAACAGGTAGTCAGTGGAAGACAAAAACAAATTCTAACTAAACATGGAATCGATGTAATCGAACAGTCAATAAGTGAAATGAGTGGCGAAGACGGATACTTGCGTACAATTCATTTCACAAATGGCGGTGAAATAGATCGTGATGGAGGTATAGTTATGACAGGACTTCAACAAGCAACCCCATTAGCAGAACAGTTAGGGTGCACGCTTGATCATAATGGAGGAGTAGAATCCGATGAATTCGGTCGAACAGCCATACCAGGTGTATACGCTGCTGGAGATATGAAACTCACTGGTCCATCTCAGCTGATTATGGCTGCTAGTGAAGGAAGTAAAGTGGCAGCTGCCACAGTCGGGGATATAGTAGAAGAAGGCTTCAGTAAATAAAGGAGGAAGATAGGATGGAATTCTGGGAATCCAGCTTTTTGGAAAAACAAACAATGTGGGGATTTGAACCTGCAGACTCTGCCATATGGACAAAGAAATTCTTTCTTGAAAAGGACGTGAATGACATACTTGTTCCAGGTATCGGTTATGGTAGAAATGCGAAGATTTTCACAGATAACGGCATCAATGTAACAGGTATAGAAATTTCGGAAACAGCGATTGATTTGGCTAGGCAAAATGGATTTGGTAGTCCAATTTTTCATGGATCGGTAGCCGATATGCCTTTTGATGATAAACAGTATGACGGGATCTTTTGCTATGGATTGCTTCACTTATTGAATAAGCACGACAGAGAAAAATTTATTCAAGATTGCTATTATCAGTTAAAGCCCAATAGCTATATGGTTTTCACTACTGTTTCGAAAAAAGCACCAATGTATGGAAAGGGAAAGCAGTTAGATGAGAATTATTTCGAGGTAATGGATGGTGTCAGCATGTATTTTTATGATACTGATTCGATTAAACAGGATTTCGGAAACTATGGGCTGGTAGAGGTTTCGGAAATAGACGAGCCTAATAAACATAAGAAAACTGCCCCATCTATCAACTTTCTCATGATAGTATGTAAGAAAAATTAACTGATAAATTGGTGCAGAACAGTATATTTGAATCACCACATCTCAAAAGTGAAATAGGGATTTCGGTAGTAATAAAACAGTTCAGCAGGAATACGCATGACTCTATGGAGAGCATGCGTTTGTTTTGTGAAAAACAGAGAAGCGGTGAATTGCGCTTAAGATTGAAAAAGCGAAAGTTGTCGCATAGAGTCAGCCCCCTCCAAAAGAAGCGTCCAATCGGACAAAACTGCATGCAAAGAAGAGCGAAATGTCCGATAAGTATAATGAAAAAGCGGGTTGCATTAATTGCTGGCGGGTTCTCATTTTAATGTTTCTAAACTAAAAAATTGTAATTTTATGTTAGAATATATGTGGAGTTTGCGAAAGGTTCTTCTTAACGGAAGTTTCACTCCAAAATTATGTTCTATTAGGGGATTGTTTATGAAAGCTTTAAAATCTTGGAAAGATCCAATATTATTGTTGTCTTCGATTGGTATTTCGAATATCGGTGATTTTATTTACTTAGTTGCCATTAATATTATCGTATTTCAACTTACTGGTTCAGCCACTGCTGTAGCAGGCCTCTGGATCATCGGGCCATTAACGAATATTGTCATGAAATTCTGGACTGGCAGTTTTATCGATTATCGGAGTAAAAGAAGAGTAATGATTGTTACGTACATCGTCAGAGCTGTTTTCATCTGCCTGATTCCATTTGCACCGAACATGGCAGTGATTTATAGTATTTTAGTTGTCTTAAGTGTGGCAAAGGCTTTTTTCAATCCGTCCTCGATGACGTATATTGCTATTCTTGTACCGCCAGAAAAAAGAAAACGTTTTAACTCGATTAGTTCATTTACGAGTTCAGGAGCATTTATAGTCGGTCCTGCAATTGGTGGTTCACTGATATTACTAACATCTGTTGAATTAACCTTATGGCTTACGTCCATATTCTTTTTCATCTCCGTGATTTTATTGTTATTTCTTCCTGAACACGAAAAAATTGATAAAGAAACGATACCGACATTGACGATTGCACAGGTGGTGCGAGATTTTACGGTCGTTCAGAAATTCATGATGCATAATAAATATGTGTCGTTTGTCTATCTTGGTTTTATTATGGTGATGATCTTTACCTTTGCAATGGATGCACAAGAGGTTGTTTTTACTCAGCAAGTAGTAGGTCTTTCCGAATTTGATTACAGCTTATTAATTAGTATTACCGGAGTAGGTTCTGTCGCAGGAGCATTTTTATTATCGTTTTTCTCAAGCAAATTATCGCTTAGATATATGATTACGATTGGTTTGATCATGACGACGGTTGGTTATGTAATCTATGCTTTTTCATGGTCCTTTTCATCGATTGTTGCTGGTTTTATCATCTTAGGTTTCTTCAATGTGTTCTTAAATGCAGGAATCATGACTTTTTATCAAAATAATGTCTCTACTGATATAATGGGCAGGGTTACGAGTATTTATCAGCTAATCCAAAGTGCGATGCAGGTTATCTTTCTTTTTGTTATCGGGGTTACTGCAGATCTTTTCTCCTTACGACTAACAATTGTTACGTTGGCGCTTGTTATGTTGGTTTTATCTATTATTTATTCTGTTTCGGTGTTGAAACCGAATAAGAAGAGTTTTTTTAGAGAAGATGATGTTAGTGGAGAAAATCTTAATGTAGCAGAGAAAGTAAAATGATTGTGTTAGTGAGATTTTGGGGTAATGTCATAGACCCCACTAGAAGGAAAATGTACAGTGAAGCCTGTCTTGGTGGGTTTTTAAAAGCAAGTATGTATGAACAAATCTCTTATTAGAAGAATACTAACCTTATCTAAAGGTTAGTAGGATTGAGGTAGTTTTATTTTATTATTACAAAATAATAAATGTTCGCAATTAGAGGACACAAATCATCATTTTTGTCTTTTTTAGCCCGGGCCATTATATCCAATTGTATAGAAAAAGTATCATTTTTTTATTAGGTAGTCGACTGATACTGTGCAGCAATGATTTCCAAAATATTGTAAAAAAATAACCGTATACTCGCTATCTTCTGGTATGATTTTGGTATAGAGATTTATGATATGGTGAGGTGTTGATCTTAAACTAAAGAGCAGTAGAGTTTAATAAAGAATATTGGTATTGGGTAAGCTATTCCATTAAGAAAACAGTGGAAGGTGATTACCATGAGAAAACATCTAATTTTAATATTAGGTATTACATTTATATTTTTAACAACAACTAATGTCTATGCTCAAAATGAACTCAAAAGAGAAGAGCTATTAGAAGAAGCCCTAATCGTTAGATATCTTCCACACATTTTAGAAGTGACAGATAATTTATTTATGTGTGAACGAATTACTAATATAAAAAGACTTGGTGGAAATCGTGACCATGAAGTAGTTATAGAAGTAGTAACGTTTGAAAAGGCTCATATGCCTCCTTACAATTTGTTCAGAATAAAACTTATTGATACACTCGATAAGATAACTGTTACGGAAGTTGAGCGTACAGAAAATATATCATCCGAACAACTTCAAAAGCAAAGTTCTTAATAAGAATATAAAATTGAACAAAGCAATACTATTTTTCACTAATGGATGCGAGAGTTGAAGAACGGAATAAAATTGGGGTGACTGTCATTGTCTAAGGAAAAATACAATGAAATATTTGATGTAGTAAAAAAAGTAATTAATGAATGGGACCCTATTGGTGTTTTACCTTATGCACCCGATGATGAATATAAGTTTGAAGTTGCCAAAGTGGTGACTTTACTTAGCAAAGTAGAAAACGTAGAAGAACTATCAGACGGTCTTGCCAAGATTTTTAAAAAGGCTTTGGAATGGAATTTTACTAAAGAAGAGTGTTTACCAATTGCCAAAAAGATTTGAGAGATATTAACTTGTGAATATTGCACTAACGGGTGCGAATGCTGAACAATCAAATCTATTCGTTTTCCTTTGTTGATGTAAAGAAGCAGGAATATTGAATAGAATTTTATTTAAATTTTGCTAGGGGGAATAACAATGACTATGAGGTTAGAGTTTCCATTATTTATGTTCATTATGTTTTTACTTCTTGCTTTTAACTATTTTGAATTGTTCGAATCTTTAGGAATGTGGCAATATATAATAGGTCCTATCCCTTTAATGTTGTTAGGATGGATTTTATTCGACAAGTTAAAGCTTAACGAAAAGAGAGTTGGTAACGGAGTAGGAGTCATGATTATACTATCAGGTCTCTCAATTTGGTCATTTTTTGATGTGTTTTTATTTACTAATTGACTTATTCAATTAACGGGTCGCTAATGATTAAAAAGCAAGATTACAAACAAATCCAGTTGCTGCGCAGTATATCCATACTACGAATCGAAAATGACAAAACAGACGCTTTGACCTAAATCCTAGCGACTATTGTGTCATTGTTTTTTATTTTACCTGAGCTACAGTAATACCATCACCAATAGGAACGATAACCGCTTCTAATTCAGGGTGGTTGGCCACGTGTTGATTGAACTCTTGCATCATGCTTGTATACCGTTTCGGTTCTGCATCTTTATCTGCAACACTGCCTCTAGCCAGTACATTATCAATGGCAATAACAGCATTTGGAGATGCCAGCTTTATACAGTTCTCCAGATAATTCGGATAGTTACCTTTATCCGCATCAATAAAGAAAAAATCATAGCGTTTATTCTGTTGAACAAGTACTTCTAAGCTTTCCAGTGCAGGTCCTGTCAGATAATTTACCTGTTCACCAAACCCTGCTTTTGTCAGGTTTTGTTTTGCAAGGTCTGCATACTTCTGTTCTAATTCCAACGAAGTAAGCGAGCCATCCTCATCGAATCCTCTGGCAAGGCAAATCCCGCTGTATCCACCAAGTGCTCCAATTTCCAATATATTTTTTGTACCTGAAATGCTGACGAGCATCGATAATAATTTTCCGGAAGAAGGTGAGACAGAAATATTCGGCATCCCGTTTTCTTTAATAGATTGCATTACTTCTTCTAATAACTCGTCCTCTGTCTGGAACACTTCGTCAATATACTGATTAATTTTCTTCATGATTCACTCGCTCCTTTTTATTTTCTATTTCATCGAGCTTAAATAATTGCTTAAATTCATCTGTCACCATGTCGATTGCCTTTAACTCTCCAACTAATATTTGCTGAATCGATTGATATTCCGGCTGCTCCAATTGCTGCTGGATAGTGGATCTTTTTTGCTCTAGGCGCTCAAGAAAAGCAAGCGCTTTACCGCGACGAAATGTTTTGGCACCACGCCCTTTGTGATGATGCATGTGGTCGTCATCAAATCTTTTATCTTTCATATAGATGCTCCTTTGCATTAATTAATTACATTGTATACATATGTATACAAATAGTCAAACATTACTTTTTGATATTTTTCTGTGCAATTATGCTTTTTATGGTAAAATAATGTAAAAGGTACGTATGTAAGGAAAATCGCTCTGCTTTAATAAGGCTTTTATTAAACAAACGAATCACTCTAGTACATTGGAATTCCCAGGTGGTGGTTTTATCCGTAACCTTAACCTTATTTGGATTATATTTTTTTGTTCCGAGTTTGGACGTTATATGTATTTTGTGATGGTTACTTGGCTCTTAATAGAATTGACGGGAGAAGCATTTTATACTGGTCTATTAGTGAGTGTGGGGTTCTTGCCGGGATTAGTGATGAACTTACTATTTGGTGTGATTGTTGACCGTTTTGATCGGCGTTTACTAACGCTTTGTTCAAGCTGGGTTAGTTTTCTCACTTTATGTAGTATGGCTTTTATTATATGGGGAGGATGGTTGACAGCACTCGTTATTATGTTAACCCATATGGTTATCCAGCTGACTGGATCTCTGTTCCGTCCAGCTATGCAAGCGTTCATTGCCGAAAACTTTACGAAGGAACGGTTGCCAAAAGTTTTTTCACAAACGAGTACAGCCGCTATCATTGGCGGGTTAATAGGTTCTTCGCTTGGTGGGGTAATCATTGGATTTCTTTCAGAGATTGCTGCTATTGGGATCGTTTGTGTTGCTTTTCTAGTTGCCAGCATTGCATTGTTTGGTATAAGAGGAATCCAGAACAATAAGTACACTGCCAAAAAATCGATTAAATCTGATTTTACTGAAGGCTTCCGCTATTTAAGGAGTAACCGTTTATTACTTCAATTATTCGGAGTCATGTTTATTGGTCAATTAGTTTTTCATACATGTATCGCTTTCTTGTCGCCTTACACGATAGAGTATTTAAACCAATCAGCACAAATTTATGGTTTGCTTGATGCATTTGTTTCTATTGGTGGTGTCATAGCGGGGCTGTTAGGTACCTGGTGGTGGAACAAAAGTAAAAACTATTTATCTGTCAGTTCATTACTAGTGGTGATATTTGGCTTATTATCTATAGGTTGGGCACCTTCTCTGTTTTTCGCTTTTGCAGGGGCGCTGCTTATTGGTATTGGGACGACATGGATACGTGTTTTGCTTCAATCGGTTCAGCAAATTGCGACAGATAAAGCATTCCATGGAAGAATGTCCAGTTATCGCATGATATGTAATCAAGGGTCTGTCGTCATTAGTGGACCTATACTTGGATGGATAGCAAGTACATATGGTGCAAATATGGTCTACACTGCACTTCTGTTGCCTGTAGTGGCAGCCATTATATTTGCATTTAGACAATCAAAACACCAAGGATTTATACAGATTACAAAGAGAAAAACAGCGTAGGAGGAATGGTATTCTTGATACGTCAATTTAGCTTGCTAGACATACAGAATATTGTTCCGTTAATGGAACAGTTAGGTTATCCAGCCAATAAATCGCAGCTGGAGAAAAGGCTTTCTGCTATTGGAGAGCTATCGAACGCTTACATGCTTGTAGCTGAAATGGATGGAGAAGTGTTCGGTTTCTTAGGAATGTTTCTACAGCATTACTTTGAATACGATGGTCAGTATGCTCAAATTGGTATATTTATAGTTGATAAGGACCATCGTCGACAAGGAATTGGTAAACAGATGCTTGAACGTGCAGAAAAATGGGCAAAAGCCAATGGCGCACGTGCAGTTATGATAAATAGTGGAAATCGAAATGAACGATTGGCAGCTCATCAAATGTACGAAAATTTAGGTTATGAGGCAAAGAGCATAGGATTTATAAAAAATATTATAATCAATGACTCAGATGATGGAGAGACCTAATGATACTAGCCTGCATAGCATTAACGGCTAACTCACTTTATTATATAAAAAACACCTGGTAAACTGCACCTTCCAATTATATGTTGCTAATTACTAGCTTAATGGTTTTGACTCTCACGGTTATCGGTATGAAAGACAAGGAAAATTTGCAAACAAAAACAAGAACCTGGTTTACCATCATTTTGTCATCCGCTACTTCGATTAGGCATAAACTCGTGCTATTCTTTACCTCTTTCTTTTCATCCATGAGTGTTACGGAACATATTCAATCCGTACGTTCTCCTGATGATCATTTCACTCTTGACTTTTATCTATATGAGGCTGGAGCTGCTGGTTTATTTGGAATCAGAGCAGAATTAGACGGACCGCTATCGTTTAAGAAGAAATTCTATTTTGCAGATAATGCAGATCAGCTGAAAGTAGAACGGGAAAGTAATCATGTGATATCGATCATAAGTTACATCTGGACTGACATATATTTAGGTTTTTGTAAGCGTTTAAAATATGAGGAGGGTGAATGATGGGTTCAAGGATCATGCATATAATAATCGGTAACAAAATTGCAGAGTCGCTCAAAATAGAAGATAAAACGACATTTTTATTGGGGAACATTGCCCCAGATGCAGTATTTTCACACGAGGAGAAAACAGCTTCACATTTTTACGCAGGTGAAATACAAGATTTTACGAGAAAGATTGATTATAACACCTTTCTGCATAAATACAGTAACCTGACAGAAAACCCTTATATACTAGGATATATTGCACACTTAATTGCAGATGATATATGGTTAAGAGGTTTTAATCTTTCCTGGCTGCGAAACAGAATGGAAGCAGATCCTGACTTGTATCAGTTATACCATCACGATTTTCGCTTATTAAATGGAAAATTGCTTAGGGAATATGGTTTTACTGCAGACCTAAGAAAAAGTCTCGGTCGTTTTTCTGAAATGATTAATTTAGATGAAGTGAAGCCCGACGATGTGGAAAAATTTGTCCCTTATGTGTTAGGTGATATGGAATACACTGAGGAGCAATTACATGAAAAACTCAGAGTATTTACGCTTGATCAGATCATTGGTTATGTAGAGACATCCGTTAATCTAGGTGTTTTTAATGTAAAGCGAGTTCTTGCAAATCAAGTATAAAGGAAGGGAACTGATCTCAATGATTTATCGTAGAAAAATGTACCATGTCGATCCATCTGTTGTTAAAGATTTTAACGAACATTTTAACAAAACCCTTTTACCGACCCAGCTTAAATATGGTGCGCGATTAGTTGGCAGATGGATGACGGAAGATAAGGATGGAGTCATCGAGATTTTTGCGATATGGGAATATAGCAGCTTCGAGGACTATGAACAGATTGAAAGCAAAGTGAAAGGTGACGACCAGCACGTTAAGCGCGTTCAGCAATGGTTTGAAAAAATGGGACGGAAATATAATCTCAAAGAATTATTTTATAAGATTGATCAAGACTTCTTGAAAACAACAGTCCCAGTAGATAAATCATAGGTCAGGAAGGGGAATAGCATTGTTTAAATCAGCTATCGACGCAGAAAGTAATCTTGCTATTTTGGAGCCAAGACATGCTGCAGAATTATATCAATTAGTAGACGAGAGTCGTGATAGTATAGGAGAATGGCTTGCTTTTCCTAAGAAAACGAACAAAATAGAAGATTCGAAAATATTTATTGAAAAATCGTTGAAGCGATTAACAGAGAATAATGGCTACTGGGCTGGGATTTGGCATAAAGAAAAAATGGCTGGTTCCATCGGTTTCTTATACATGGATTGGAATACTAGAAAAACCGAAATTGGCTATTGGTTAGGTGATAATTTTAAAGGTAAAGGTTTAGCAACAAAGGCTGTTTCTCGCTTTATTCTCCATGCATTCCATAATCTTGACTTGAATAAAGTGGAGATAAATGCAGCTAGAACAAATGAAAAGAGTAGAGCGATACCGGAACGACTTGGTTTTCAACAAGAGGGAATCATTCGAGACTATGAATATATAAATGGTGAATATCGCGACCGGGTTGTCTATGGTCTTTGAAAAGAAGAGTGGAGCGCACTGTCTGATCATTTGCGGAAAGGATGACATCATGTTCGGTTACCTTCCAGAATTTCGTTCCTATTATAAGGGATTATTACATTTAGCTGCATTTGATAGTCAAGATAACACAAAAATAGATTTCTATTCGAACCAGTCAACAATAAAGAATTAATGCAACTAAAGGAAAAATACCATATAGCTGAAATAGCTGGAAATGGTGATTTATGAACCGATAGATGTGCAAAAAAATCACTATTTTAAAAAGTACTATAAGTTTAGAAATCTTGATGAATTTTAAAAAGTACTTGTATAAGTTCATATAAAGCTGACCTTTCTAAACTCTTATACAAGTTTTCATAGAATTGGATGCTCAATTAGCTACATGTAATACCAAATGACAAGGAGGAGACTACGTGAAAATAACTTTAGAAACGTTTCGATTTGCTTTGTTGTTAGTTTTGTTTGGAACTGTTTTAAGCTTCATTTCCTACATGTTATTATACCCGATGATAGGAGAAAATGCAGAACGTTATTATAGTTGGGTTGCGACAATTGGATCTTTTGTTTTACTGTTATTTCTCTATCAAAAAAAAGGTTGGGGTAAGGGTTATTTTAAGAAATCTATACTTTGGCTTTCCCTCGGTTTAGTCGTTTTATTAGCAATGTTTATTCCTGACTTATCTCCAGCCCATCATTACTCTAATGTTTTTGTTTATTCATATGGATTCCCTATTTCCTTTTTAACGGTTCGAAGTGAAGGTGGATCAAGCTTTCTTGCTACGAATCTGCTATCAGATAGCGATGTAAGTATGGATGGAGGAATAATATTCAACTTCCTTATCTTTTATTTTGTCTTACATTTTATCTTCACAAAAACAAAGCTATTAGAGAAGTGAAGGTAAGTTTGTCTGCTGGAATAAACTTTTTGATAGTAATAGGCCTTATTTATGCTTTAACTTTTATAAAGAGAGGGGAACGATTGTGGCCATCTATTTAGTGCGTCATGCAAAAGATGATGAAAGCTTTCGTGGTGGTTGGAGTCAAAAAGGATTGATTAACGAAGGAATCCAACAGGCTACAAAATTAAGAGAATACTTACATAAAAATCAGAAGCACTTCCAAATAGATCGAATCATATCGAGTGATTTAACAAGAGCAAGAGAAACTGCAGCAAATATCGTGGAGAGTTTGCCGTTACCTGTTGAACACGCCGAAGAATGGCGTGAAATGAACAATGGCGATTTAGCAGGAATATCCAATATAGAAGCAGGTGAGAAATACCCAGGCTTGTATTTTAAGAGCTTAAGGATGGATGAAAGGTACCCCGGTGGAGAAAGTCCTATTGAATTCTTTAACCGAATAAAACAAGCATTTACCGAGACATGCGAAGAACAGTTAGAAAAAAATTACAAGGAAAACGTCTTAATTGTGACACATGGTGGAGTGATAAACATCATTTATCACTTGTTAAATGAAAAAGAATGGACTAATAAAAATAAGTCTTTTCCAATATTTTATACAAGTATTCATCAATTAGAATATATCAACGATCAATGGGAAGTTACGCAAGAAAATGTAAAGGAGCATTTGAGCTCCTGAGAATACTTGAGGGAAATGAGAATCAAAAAGTTAGGGGGAGTGTTGTTCAGATGCGGCTATTTAGAAAGTTTTTCTCTAAATACAAGCATTTGGCTTATACTGCTTTTGAAAATGAAAAGTATTTAGAAGTTGTTAGTAAATTAAAACAAGATGGAGTGAAGTTTCGAACAGAAATAATAAGGAGTTTACATACTTCTGAAGTGATCGGTCACCATGATAATGCTCAGTATGAAATTTATGTGAAAGAGAGTGATAAACACAAAGCGCAGGCAGCCATTCATAAATAACAGGATAATATATCAGCTTTCGTTTTAGGTTATCGTGAGTCTTATATATAACAATTGCTGAGGAAATTCTATCAAAAAGGGTGAATGCATTTGGGTCGTTATATAAGCATTTTTATATTCGCAATGTTGATGGGTGTTGGCTGCTTTTTCTTTATTATACCTGCTATATTCAGAATTTATAATTTCGATATTGCAGTAGGAATGATTGTCATTGTATTTGGTTCAATTATTACTACCCAATTATTTTTTGTAATAGATAAAGTCAAGGAAATCAAAAGATAATGTAAGCAATGAATATAATTGCACCACTTCTGGTGAAATAAATCTGCAATTAATTTTAAAGGAGGCTCAGCCATGTCAAATAAATCCAAAGACTTTTACTGTGACGAGGTCCTTAGTGGTAATACACAAGTCGAAAAAGTGCTAGAAACTACAAATGTACTTGCTTTTTACCATACGCACCCTTTTTATGAGAAACATATTGTTGTGATACCAAAGAAGCACATTGTTTCTTTGATTTCGGTTCGAAGAGACGATGTGAATGTTATGGAAGAAATATTTGATGTTATTAAAGAAGTCGCCACGAGAATGAATGAAAAATTCGGTGCATGTACTGTATCTACAAACATTGGGGACTATCAAAGCAACAAGCATATGCACTGGCATGTACACTTTGGAAAGCGAATTAGAGATTAATCTGAAGCGATATTGGAGGTGACTGTTGTCAATGAAAGCATTCTTTGTTGATTTTTATGGAACGATAGTCCAGGAAGACGGCGCTATTATCTCAAACATTTGCAAAAAAATAAAAGAAAATTCGAATACAGAAGCTACCCTTTCCGAAATTAGCAGTTTTTGGTGGAATAACTTTTCTGATTTAGCTCGTCAAAGTTTTCTTGGAAAGTTTCAAACCCAACGATACATAGAAACGACCTCTTTAGAATCTACTCTCTTACATTTTGGATCTTCCTTAAATGCTGCCGACATAAGTGAACTAATGTTCAATTATTGGATGAAACCTGCAATTTATGATGATGCCGCTGAGTTTATGAAAATAAATACAATTCCCATATATATTCTCTCCAATATTGATACTTTCGATATAAGAAAAGCAATCGAATTTCATCAGTTGAATGTCACGGAAGTTATTACAAGTGAAGATGTAAAATCATATAAACCAAGACCTGAAATGTTTGCTCATGCTCTAAAAATCAGTGGTCTGTCCAAAGATGAGGTTATTCATGTTGGTGACTCTTTATCAAGTGATATAGGTGGAGCTAATAACGCCGGGGTTAGAAGTGTCTGGATAAATCGTAATAACAAAGATTGCAGAGAAGAAGATAAGCCTGACTATGTAATTAGTAGTCTCACTGAATTGCATAATCTGGAGATTTCTGTATAGAAATATTTTTAATTAACATGGAGAAAGTTATTCGCTAAATACAAGCATTTGGCCATAGCAAAAGCCTGTTGTTCCATAAGGAGGAAAAACATTGATTGCCGAGTTAAATAAACAAGATTTTTATAAATGCAAAGATCTGGTCAATAATTTTGGTCAGTTAGAAATCCTGGCAATAATTAATGGAGTCAACCCTGGTCGTATATTTGTAGATAATCCGGAAACTCCTGGTTCTGGAGTGGTTTGGCAAGGGAATAAGGATGGATTTGTCTTTTTTGGAAATGAACAAAATGAAGAATTTAATAGCCGGATCAACTATTTTATTGATAATGTGATTGAACCGCAAGCAAAGAGAATCGGATTAGATTGGTTTGAAGCTATCGGAAACCATGAGGGCTGGAATAAAGTAATCGAAAAAATATTTGAACATCGCGACCTCGGCGATTGGGATCAAAGAGTATATGTATTAGATAAAAATGATTATATCGCTACCAATAAACCGAATATTAACAAAGAATATACTGTTCACAAAATCAATAAAGGTTTCTATGAAACAAATCAAAACTCGTTAAGTAATTTTGACTTTTTACGATCGAAACTATTAGGAGCATGGTCTTCACTAGACAACTTTTTTAATAGCGGTATTGGATACTGCATTGTTTACAACAATGCAATTGTAAGTATTTGTCATTCGGAGTTTGCTGTGGATAACGTACATTGTATAGCCATTGAAACAGTAAGAGAACACCAGGGAAAGAAATTAGCGCAAAAAGTAGCTCACCGTTTTGTGACAGATTGTTTAGACAAAGGGATGGTTCCATATTGGGACTGTATGGAAGTAAACAAAGCCTCGATTGCATTAGCGGAGAATATCGGGTTTAGAAAAGTTTTTGATTATAAAGGTTATGACTTTAAATTATAGAATTAATTGATCAACAGCAAATGATCGGAATGTGTATTACTATAAAGAAGGAGTGAAATCTTTGAAACTAAGACAAATGGCAGTTGCTTTCCTCTATAATAAAAAAGAAGAGATTTTATTTCTCCAAAAAAAGAAAAGAAGCGCTTTGCATCCGGGGTTATTAGTACCAATCGGTGGCCATATCGAAGGTGATGAAATAAACGAACCTAAAAAAGCATGTCTAAGAGAAATTGAGGAAGAAACAGGTCTAAAGAGTCATTGCATAAAAGATCTTACACTTAGATACATTGTGCTTCGCGTAAAGAGTCATCAGGAAGTGCGAATACAATATGTTTTCAATGGTACGGTTTCTGAACAGGCTACTTTAATTGAAAGTGAGGAAGGATCACTATCCTGGTTGAGTTATGAAGATATTATTCTTAACCATAATGTAACAGCAACAACAAAAGAAATAGTAAACCATTATGACAGGACAGGGAAGTTCGATGGAAAAATATATGTAGGTTCCATGACATCTATAGAAGGAAAGCCTGATATAACGTGGGGGTTATTAGAAGATTGGGAACCGCAGATTTTTAACTGACTTGTGGTATTTCAATCAAAAGTGAGATTTGGAAAGGTTGATCAGCTAATGGTATTCCGCTCAAAAGTTGATACATTTTTTGTTAGTTTTATATCGATTGCAGTACTTATTATTGGATTGGTCTGCTTTTTTCCTTTGTTTCTTGAAGGTGGAAGTGAACTGCCGGTAGCCGTAATACTAATATTGATATTCCTTATGCTAGCAAGTTTTATTTTGTGGTGCGCCTTCTCGGTCAAATACGTCTTTTATCAGGAATACCTATTTATAAAAGGTGGACCATTTAAAAGCCGCATTTCCTATGAAAAGATCACAAAGGTTTCACCTGCCAAAGATATTTTTACTGGCTATAGAGTATTATCATCAAGGGATGGGATAGAAATCTTTTATATTACAGCGGTTTTAGGAAGTGTGAAAATATCACCTGAAGAAAAAAAGGAATTTATCACTGAATTAACAAAACGATGTCCGAGCGTACAGGTGCATAACTAGCCGAACAGAAAGATTACCAGTATATATTAATACAACAATAACTACGATACATTTGATTAATTTTATTGATCCTAAAATATCTGTCATTGCAGATGATGTTGTAAACGGAAGAGGAAGTTACCACAAGCTGAAAAGTATGTCCATCAGGATGGTTACTGCGAGGCTGCTTGGGACATTATTTGCTCAATTGTTATTTATATGGGGCAAAGTATATATCGTGTAATCGTATTAATTTTCTAGGAGGAATAGGATGCTGAAGAGAAGATATGGAGATCGTTCAGGCTGGAGCCGGATACTGGAACGAAAATATTCGCAGACATATCTGGAATCTGATGAATTTAGAGGCTATTTATCTTTATTAAACACAATAAAAGTAAACGAACCTTTATCGGTGCATTATGGTGAAAAAAATATCTGTATTGTGGATGACGGTTACATGTGGTTACAACAATTTCCACTTGATAGAAACCATGCTGTAACGACAATGTTTGATGCTAATGGCAATATCGTTCAATGGTATATTGATATCTGTCTTTGTATCGGTATTGAAAATGGTATTCCATGGATGGACGATTTATTTCTGGATCTGATTCTCTTACCTTCTGGAGAAATATTTGAAAAAGATGCGGATGAATTGGACGATGCTTTATCGAAAGGAATTATAGATGAAGCTCATTATGAGTTAGCGTGTAATGAAATGAAAAAGCTTAAGAAACTAATTAGTAAACAAGATTTCCATTTAATAAAGCTGTCAAACAGTCACAAGGAAATGCTAACTGTTAATTTGAAGTAATTGTGGTGAATGTGGAAGATCCACCAGTATATTCTTAATCTTGAGGAGAATAGCAATATGAGTAAGTCTAATTCAACATATAAGGCAGAGAATGCTAATATCGGTTTCAAAGCCGAGATAAGCCGGCTTAAAGCACAAGCTTTGATGGGATGACAGAAAGAATATAAATATTTTAAGTGGTATGGTTTACAAGATGGGATGAACATATTAGAAGCCGGCTGTGGACCTGGTTTTGTTATAGAAAAACTTGTGCAGTCCTTTCCAAATAGCAAGGTAACGGCATTAGATGTAGATGAAAAATTACTAGCTAAAGCTAAATTACTTTTGAATACGACTCCTGATGCACATGTAAAATTTATACAATCGTCTGTTTATGATACAGGTTTTTCTAATAACAGTTATGATTTCGTAATAGCTCGTTTCCTTTTTCTTCATTTACACGATCCAATTAAAGCTCTGCTAGAACTATTCAGAGTATTAAAACCAGGTGGGAAGCTAGTAATTATCGATGTTGACGACGGAATCTTTGGTGCTGTCCAGCCAAAGATAGAAAATTTCAATTCTATTATCCAGAAATTGATTGAAATGCAAGGGGAAGCTGGTGGTAATCGGGAAATCGGCTGAAGTTTACCACGTTTGCTCATGCAGACTGGGTTTTTAGATGTCGATCTAGATGCGATCTCCGTCCATAGTGATTTAGTCGGTTTAGAAGGGTTTAAGGAGCAATTTAATCCGAAGAGATTCGCACCATTTTATGAAAGCGGTATATTATCTGAGAGTGACTTTGATAGTCTGCAAAAAGCCTATGAAAATTTATTATACAATCCTGATTCATACGCAATCATGATTTTCCATTTAGCTTGCGGGACTAAAAAATCATGACTCAGTATGTTTATATTGCTTCACCCAGTAACTTGCCAAATGGTTCACTCGATGCAAATCGATTGTCTATGGAATAAACAACTGTTCTAAAAATATCTTAGAGTTTACACATTTGCATGTGGAGGGATTTATAGCTATGTTTATCGTAAATGTCGAAGGTGCGATACGAAAAAATGATAAATGGCTGATAATTAAAAGAAGCCAAAAAGAGGAGCACGCTGGTGGTCTGTTATCTCTCGTTGGAGGAAAGGTTGAATTAGAAGTCAGCTGTTCGGATGTTTTAGAAGAAACGTTAAAGCGTGAAATATTTGAAGAAGTAGGTGTAACCATTTACGACAACTTAGACTATGTGCACAGTACATCTTTTATTACTGATCAAGGTAAACATGTAGTAGATGTTGTGTTTCTTTGCGGATTCCAATCGGGAGAGGAAGTTCCAAAGAGCCCTGATGAAGTAGAAGAAATCGTATGGCTTAGTTCATATGAGGTAGCCACCCACCCAAATGCTCCTGTTTACTTAAAGGAAAGCATTGCGCGTGCAGCGAAAATGATATCAACCAAAATGGAGGTTGTGAAAGATTGGGAAGATTGATCAACGTCTGTGGTGTGCACATTTACGTAGAGGAATTTGGCAAAACGAATGAAGAGGCGCTCTTATATTTACATGGAGGTCCAGGGGCGAGCTGTATAGATTTTTGTTATTATCAAGCAAAAGCATTGTCAGAAAAACTTAGAGTTATAGCGCTGGACCAGCGTGGAGTGCTTCGTTCAGATCCGATTATGAGCAATGAAAAGTTTGGTGTTGATGATATTATCAGTGATTGTGAAGCGCTAAGAAAAGAATTAGGTATTGAAAATTGGACGGTTTTAGGGCATTCATTTGGAGGTTATATTGCACTGAATTATGCATATGAATATCCGATGTCAGTAAAAAAAAGTGATTTATGAAGCTCCTTCTTTTGATATTGGGCTGTCAGCTAAATCATTAATGAAAAAAGCTGTTTGTTTATTGGAGAGGGATGAACGGAAAGACGTCGCAATGCTTTACAGTAAATACGTGAATGATTCATATCCTTCAAAAGCAATATGGAAAGCATTAGCATTAATCTACAATGAATTTTCTGGAAATAGAAAAGATTACATATATCTTAAATCAATGGAACCTCAAGAATTAAATAGAATCTATGATTCGGTTAATGTTCCTGATGAATTCTGGGAACGTACAACAGTTCATATCCGTAATCTTGAAGAAGAAGGGCTGATATTTGAGAGTTTACTTCCTATAATTCCATCGGTAACACAAGCCTCTTTGGTTCTGCATGGACAGTTTGACCCTGTATTTTGTGATCAACAAAGAAATATTTTTATAGAATATGCTTCAAAAGCTAAAATGATAGTATTCGAGGAAAGTGCTCACTTTCCTCGGTTAGAAGAACCAGAGAAGTACACAAAGGAAGTAATTAATTTTATATTGAAAAATTGATAAGATGTTTTTTGGTGTAAATGAATGGAAGGTATTTCTAATGAAACTATTAATCATGCAACCAAATCTTGAAAAACAGATTGCCCAACTTGAAGCTGAGTTAAAAAATAATCCAGACGTGGATGCGGTCATTTTTCCAGAAGGTTATTTAAATGAAAATGTAGGCAAAGCCTGTGAGCTAGCAAGCAAATATAATACTGTGTTAATCGGAGGGCATAGAAGACTGCAAGAAAGTCCAAAAGACAGGATTTTAATAATAAATCGTTTCGGTGAGCTGATTTTAGATAGGGTTAAATATAGTAAACCCTGCCTTGTTATGATGGAAGAATTAAAAGTTGGTCACATTCTCTGTGATGAGCTAATCGTTCAAGCTATTAACGATGAAGATCATTCGAAAGCCGATTTAATAGTGCATCCAATAGGAGTTGGAATGTTTAGTGAAGAACAGTTTCAACAGTGGATAACAGAAGCGACTAAAATTGCAATAAAGTATAAAACAATGATAATCGGCACTAGTCATGCTGATGGTTCGTATGGTGATACAGGTATTTCTATACCAATAGCTTATTGTATGGATGAAACTGGTGAAGTTGTTTTTATAGCGAAGAATGATGTGCGAACACGCCTGTTAAATGCGGAAACAAAAGAAGTGTCCGTTCTACATAGGTAATGTTAGGTAATCTTTTCCTATTCTCTATAGTACTACACAGTATTGTTTTGAAATTTTGCCAAAAGAAAGAGTGAGGTTGTGAGTTCCTATCAAATAATAAAACTAGCACCGAGTGAATTTTATAAATGCAGTAATATTTGGGATATGACCAGACAAGCAAAAATGGCTGAAATTTTTTTGGAGGAACTGGTCAACGGTAATAGAATAACATTTGTATATGTAGAGAATCACCAGTTTATTGGTGAATGTTCATTGGTATTTAGAAATAATGACCCGGATTATACGATACCAAATAAACGCATCTATTTATCTCGTATGATTGTTAAAGATGACTTTCGAAATCGCGGTATCGGCAGCATTCTCCTGGATTATTTGATTGAATTCGCTATACAGCTTGGATATGAAGAAATCTCGCTTGGCGTTGATACGAATAACTGGAAGGCAATGTATTTATATCACAAAAAAGGATTTACACATGAATTATACACAGGGAAAGATGAACATGGTGAATATGTAAAGCTTCTTAAAAAATTAAGATAGTCGTTTCATTTTTCTGCGTCAGTGATTGTCGGAAAGGAGTATAATAATGAAGGTAGCTTTTTTTGATAGAGACGGTACCATTATCGAAGATTACCCTGATAAGGAATGGAGCTCAATCAAACATCCGTTATTTTTAGATGGTGCAATCGATACATTAAAAGAAGTCGTTGATAAAAAGTATCAGATCATTATTATCACCAATCAATACATCATTAACGATGGTTATATAACGTTAAATCAATATCACAGTTTAAATAAGCAGATGCTGCATGAGCTAAAAAATCATAACATTGAAATACATGATATTTTTTATTGTCCTCATAGTGAAAGAGAAGGTTGTTCCTGCATGAAACCTCGAGACGGAATGATAAAATCAGCACTAGAGAAATACCCAACAATAAATTTGGCTGACTCCTTTCTGATCGGGGATTCACCTGTTGACCTGGAACTTGCTGTCAGCATGAAAATAAAAGGCTATGGAATTGGCCTTGGAGCAGATTATCAGACAGAAAATATTGTGCAGTTGAATGATATAAAAGAATTAACGAAATTTATTTAACTTGTATCATTATACTTTGCTATCCAAGAATAGATGGATAAAAAATGAGGGAAAGTGTGATTTTTTGAGAGGAGATAAATGGATCGCATACGTAATGATAGGAATTATTATTTATACAGTCGGGATGATTTCCTTTTTCTCAAGATGCTCCAGTCATTGCAGATCAAATAAACAGCAGTGTCATGATAGGGTTATTGATTGCCATTTTGCTTAAAGTTAAGTAGTAATTAATGTAGGTAAAGCACATGTCTAACCTGCTTACTGTAATAAATAGTGAGTTTCTTTAAAAGAGTAGCAAAAATGTATCGTTTATACCATAACTGATATAGCAAGATATGCAAGAGTAAAAATGGATAAGGCGGGAATAGTATGGACCAACAACGAATTACGATTGTCCCATTAACAACAGAAAATATAAAAGATGTGAATGTAACAAACGATTATTTTACGATCTTCGGCAAGCTCGTCCCAAGTTTTAAAGATGGAATATGGTCACATGGAGAGGAACTTTTTGATAAACCTAGAGAGACATGTTTCCCTGATGATGATTTGAATTGGCAAGCGTATATCGATAATAACAGTAAAGCGTTATTTCTAGCTTATTCAGACGGAAACTGTATCGGACAAGTCCGGATAATCAAAGATGTAAACCGCTTTTGCTACATTGAAAATATCGCGATCATTAAATCAGCAAGAAGACAGGGAGTTGGAAAGCTTCTTTTACATAAAGCGGAGGAGTGGGCAAAGGCACAGAAACTTGTCGGGCTTTCACTGGAAGCGCAGGATGACAATTTAGGTGCATGCAGATTTTATCTAAAGCATGGTTTTAAATTAGGTGGAATGGATACGTATAGACATTACATAAATCCTAATATTGATACCGCCTTATTCTGGTATAAACCTTTTGCATTATCTGATTAGTGTTTATTGATTCATTGAAATAGTAACGAATGATAATAATAACAACTCATTAAGGTGTGGTATAACATGCTCAGTATAATACTGCGAGGAATGGCGATGGGAATGACAGAAGCAGTTCCAGGTGTAAGCGGAAGTACAGTTGCGATGATTCTAGGTATCTATCAACGCCTGATATATTCGTTAAGCATGCTAACGACAAATAAAAGAAAAGAAGTAATCCCTTTTTTGATTACTTTTGGTTTCGGTATGGTTATTGGGTTTGCAGCTGCTTTCAAAATGATCGGTTATTTATTAGATCACTATCATACGCAAACCCTTTTGTTTTTTCTAGGTGTTATTGTAGGGTTCCTGCCTTATTTATGGTCAGAAGCTAAAACATATACGAAATCGGCACTGCGACTTAACCATTATTTGATCATCATACTATTTATAGCTATTGTAATCGCCGGGCAAGTCTTGGGTGGGCTACACCAGATTAATGGTAGTGATTTGTCCATGTCAGATTACATGTTTCTGGTTGCTTCAGGCTTTATTGCCAGTATAGCTCTCGTGCTTCCTGGTATCAGTGGAGCTTTAATTCTCACTATTCTCGGGATTTATGAATTGGCCACAGACTCACTATCATCATTCCACGTGCCTATTATCCTTTCTCTAGGTACTGGTGTTGTTTTAGGAGTTCTGCTTACGAGTAAATTAATTCAATATTTATTAGACCATTATGCTGCGGAAACGTATTCAGCTATGATCGGCTTAGTCGGTGGATCTATTTTTGCTATTTTGAATAATGTGGAAGGAGTTATCACTGGTAATATTATGATAACGTCAATGATGACATTTATTGCTGGGGCAGCTTTTGTGTATTTCTTAAAACAGAGACAGAGGCGTTAATTTGTTTATGGGAGCATCTGCTAAATCGTGCTAGTGGATGCTCCGTAAACGTATAGTCGCGATGCTCGAAGTAGAAGCTGTTTTTCAATGTTGAAGTAAAGAAATCTTTAATTATGTGATGTAGTGAGCAAACTTTAATTTATAAAAATACCTAAAACACATTGAACCACACGTGATAATGTGGTAGAGTAGTATAGACACACAATGTGTATTTGGATTAATTCACTATTATCCCTATTCTTATTATACATCGCAAACTGTATTTTTGTCAACTCTTTTGTAAAAAATTAAGGAGTGTTTGCCATGAGTTTGGAGTATCAGCAGGAACAAAAGCGAGTCAGCAGTGTAATGGAGACGATAAAAGAGGAAAAGAATCGATTAGAAGAAGAAACCTCCAGGCGTAAATACGAGGTGATCGATATCCGCAAACACTTTTGGGAGGAAGTTAAGGTAAATACAGATACATTTGACGATTACCTTGAGACGATCATTGGTCTGAGGCAAGAAGCGCAAGCCCTTTCCGTCAGTCAAAGCAGCCATCAACACGCAACCAAGCGTTTGTCACAGCTACGTCGCATGGAGGAGATTCCTTACTTTGGCCGCATCGATTTTACCGAAGAAGGCAGCTCTGGCCAGGAGCAAATCTATATTGGCATCTCCACACTAAGTGATACGAGTGGTGAAAATTTTCTTATCTACGATTGGCGTGCGCCTGTCTCGAGTGTTTATTACGATTATCAGCCTGGTCCGGCTAAGTATGAAACTCCTGATGGTGTAATAGAAGGCAACTTGGAGAAAAAGTGGCAATATCTAATCCGTCGTGGTGAGCTTCAATCGATGTTCGATACGAGTCTTACTATTGGAGATGAGATTTTACAGCAGGTTCTGGGCAAAGGCACAGATAAACAAATGCACAGTATTGTAGCGACGATCCAGCAGGAACAAAACCGTATCATCCGACAAGATCAGGGTAGACCTTTAATTGTTCATGGTGCGGCAGGAAGTGGTAAGACGTCTGCCGCCATGCAGCGAATCGCTTACCTGCTCTATAAGTACCGAGGGCATCTGAACGCGGATCAAATTATTCTCTTTTCACCGAATTCGATGTTTAGCAGTTATGTGTCCAATGTCTTGCCAGAGCTTGGCGAGGATAATATGCAGCAGGTTACTTTTCAGGAATATTTGATGTATCGGCTTGATAAAGATTTTCAAGTCGAAAATCCTTATGAGCAACTGGAATATGCGTTAACGGCAGCGAACACCCCGTCATACTCTTCAAGAGTTCAGAGTATGCAATTTAAGGCATCTATTCATTTTTTTAAGGCAATTCAATCTTACCGCCAGTCACTGGAATTATCAGGTATGGTATTTAAAAATATTACCTTCAGAGGAGAACCGCTTGTTACCGCACAGCAATTAACTGAACAGTTCTACCGTTACGATACTTCTCTTCGTTTTCCGAATAGGTTGGAGAAATTGAAGGATTGGCTGCTGAAGAAAATCAAGGAAGTCCAAAAGGAAGAACGTGCGAAGCCGTGGGTACAAGAGGAAATAGAGCTGTTGAGTAATGAAGATTATCATAAAGCACATGCTTTTTTAGCGGAAAAAAGAGGCTATCAAAGAGAAGCAATTGCCGACTATGAGATGGAACCAAAAGCACTTGCGCAATTGATTGTTTACCAAAAGTTAAAGCCGTTACGAAAGCGAATCAGCGCTTATCAGTTCATAGACTTTAAGGGAATATACAAACAACTTTTTACAGATCCGCTGCACATTAATAATTGGCTTGAGGTAGATGCGCCAGATAAGTGGGCTTCGATTTGCCAGGAAACACTTAACATGCTCGATGAGAATAAATTGTTTTATGAAGACGCGACGCCGTTTCTGTTATTGAAAGAGCTGATTCAGGGCTTTCAGATTAACAGTTCGATTAAACACATCGTTGTCGATGAAGCACAGGATTATTCGCCATTCCAATTTGAGTTCTTAAAGCGTTTGTTCCCGGCGACTAAAATGACAGTACTAGGTGATTTTAATCAGGCGATTTTCACACATGCAAGTGAGCACGTTAATTTTGATACACTTACCAATCTTTATGGGTCTGAAAAAACTGAGTTAATTAATATCAGCCGCAGCTACCGTTCCACCAAACCGATTATCGAATTTACCCGAAGTTTAGTTCCTAATGGAGCACAGATTATCCCTTTCGAACGCGACGGTGAACGTCCTGCTTTGAAAAAAGTAACGGATTACACAGAGCTGCATGACTCGATTGCCGAGAAAGTCAGAGCATTGCGGCAGGCTGATTATCACAGTATTGCGATCATCTGCAAATCCGCTGAGGAAAGTTATCGTGCCTATGAATCTCTAGCAAGCATTGATGGGATAAAACTGTTGAAGACAACCTCTTCGGAATATGAACAGGGAGTGGTGGTTGTGCCATCCTATCTCTCCAAAGGGATTGAGTTTGATGCCGTGATCATTTATGATGCTTCGGAGCATATATATAATGACGAAAGCTTGCGCAGAATTTTCTATACTGCCTGTACGAGAGCGATGCATGATTTGCAGTTGTATAGTGTAGGGGAGCCGAGCAAGTTTATGCGAGATGCGTTGCGGGATGGTCTCGTCGAAACCTGTTAAAATCAATTCAGTCGGAAAGTGTCTCAATGGACTTACCGGAAAATGTTACTAGAAGATATTAGCAACTTTAAAGATCTAGTAATTATCATGGCAAAAAAATTAATAGTTGTGATGTTTATTTATAGCATTGGTAAGAGGTTTCATTCAATCTTCTTAAAATAAATTATTTGAAAAGACGATCAAACAGTGATCGTCTTTTTTTAGTTGATAATTAACATATTTATGTAATTATGTGATAAAATTGGTACGGAAGATCCTTTTCTGAGGTAGCAGTGTGAACTCAATTGGCAGAGGGAGTTCTGAGAATGATAAAAAGAAAACTGATAACAGTCTTATTAGCAACTCCTATATCATTATGTTTTATTTTTGCAATAATATTTGGTGAATGGAAACAGCCTCGCGAATTGATGGTGATGACTGGGACATTCAGTTTGTGGATCTCACCAATTATATTAGTGTACGGGGTTCCAGTGACATTTTTGTCCGATTATTTATGTAAACGATTTACTGAAAATCTGCGGACTTTGTTTGCATTTCTTATACATATCTTTTTTGGTATATTGTTTGGATTACTATTTCCGATGGGTACAACGCAGTTTTCCTTGTTAGGAGTAGAGATAAATTTTGCTACGCTCTTTGCCTCTATTACAGCTATTTTCTTTTGGATGATAGATGAGGTGATAAGAAGGGTGATACGCTCAAAATAACTTACTAGTATTTTTAAAATTATCAACATACATCGTAAATTAATGTATAGAGAATGATGTGGAAAGGACAATCAAAAATGGAATACATAAAACATGTAAGATCAATGGTCGGAAATGAAAAAATATTGATGGTAGTAGCAGGCGCAATTGTTTTTGATGAAGAAGACAGAGTACTGCTGCAGCAACGTTCCGATAACGGACAATGGGGATTTCCAGGTGGATTTATGGATCTAGGGGAAAGTGTTCAAGATGCTGCAAAAAGAGAGGTTAATGAGGAGACAGGACTTTATTTAGAAGAAATGGAGTTGTTTGCGATTTATTCCGGTCCGCAATATGACAAAACATTCTCGAACGGTGATCAGGTATCACTAGTTTTAATATCATTTATTTGTAAGCGGTATAGTGGTGAACTCATCAAAAGTAACAGTGAATCCCTACAAAATAAATTCTGCTCATTGCAAAACTTGCCGGACAATATATTTACAGAACATAGGATGATAATCGATGATTTATTATCGAACAAAACGCTGCCGATTATTGGCTGACGTGGAGGTTTTATATGAACAAGTGTGTGACGTTAGACAAGGTATCCTTCCAGCTTAAAGAAGACCATAACTTTGACTGGTTAACTGCTTTAGGAGAAGTCTTTTCTGTATTTGATGAACAAGATTCAGGAAATATTTGCTTCGGCATTGAACAAGACGGGGTTAAAAAATTCGTAAAGTATGCTGGCGCTAGAACAAAAGAATATAGTGGACTACCGGAAGATGCTGTCACAAGATTGAAGGATTCGGTAGCTGCTTATGAAAATTTACAGCACAAACACCTTGTGAAGCTGATGGATCATTTCGAAGTGGAACAAGGCTATGCATTAGTATTTGATTGGTTTGATGGTGAATGTCTACACTCTCCTTGGTCTTTTCCTCCACCAGATAAATATTCTCATCCTGATTCACCTTATTTCCCTTTTAAACAATTGCCGGTTAAACAACGATTAGATGCTTTCCAAAGCATCTTAGCATTTCATGTCAATGTCGAAAAACAACAATTTGTTGCAGTCGATTTTTATGATGGCAGCATTTTGTATGATTTTAAAAACAATGTAACGAAATTTTGTGACATTGATTTATATAAACAAAAACCGTTTAAAAATAACATGGGAAGACTGTGGGGATCATCGCGATTTATGTCACCAGAAGAATTCAAAATGGGTGCAGCTATCGATGAAAGAACGAATGTATTTAATATGGGGGCCATTGCTTTTGGCTTACTGGGTGGTGAACTGGATCGTTCCTTTCCAAAGTGGGATACAAGTCAAGAACGGTATGATATCGCAAGCAAGGCTGTTAATCCGGATAGAGTGGAACGGTACGCAACAGTGGAGGAATTATACAATGATTGGGAGTTAACAACAACCTCTGAGCGTATGTAACTCAAATTATCAGTGTGAAGGAGTTTTTAGTCATGCGAAACTGGTTCGGTGCGTCAGGTGTATGTATCAATGAAGAAAATAAATTACTTATGGTGTTACAAGGCAAGCCAGAGGAAGTTAAAAAATGGTCAGTACCATCTGGCGGATTAGAGGAAAAGGAATCATTTGCAGAATGCTGTAGAAGAGAAGTGAGCGAAGAAACAGGATTTATTGTAGAGACAGGTGATAAATTACAGGTGAAGAAAGGTGAAAATAAGGAAATTGGGATAACGTTTGAAGTGCATTATTTTTTAGTGGGCATTTTCGGTGGGGAAAGAATGATGCAAGATCCAGATCATTTAATCTACGATATTGACTGGGAAAGTATAGATGAGCTGAAGGAATTAGATTTAAGTTTTCCGGAAGATCGAGATTTTTTAATTGATTGTATCGAAAGGTTTAGAGCTGGGGAAGGTTTACATTTAAGGAGTTAAGCATATGGCTATTCATTATATAAATCCAAGTAAAGAAACGCTTCATGGTTCTTTTTCGAAAGACTTCAAGCCAGTACTTACCATAAATTCCGGGGACACAGTACGTTACGCTACGCTTGATGCGTTATGGGGTCTGGAACCATTTAAGGAGCAAAAAAGAAGAGTTTTTGAACCGAAAGACTCTATGCGTGATCAGGGCCATGCTCTCTGTGGTCCCATCGCCATTAACGGAGCAGAGCCGGGGATGGTTCTCCAAGTGAACATAAACGAAATTCGCCCATCCTCCTGGGGGTGGAGCTTTGCTGGCGGTCCATCCCGTGTGAAGAAACGTCTCGGAATAGAGGATCAAGAAGTGTATCACTTGAACTGGTCGTTAGATGTCGAACAAAGGCTGGGTACGAGCCAGGAGAATCACATGATATCGTTAAGTCCTTTTATGGGGACGATGGGAATGCCACCAAACAAATCTGGCATACATTCTACCATTCCACCTCGGTTTTGTGGAGGTAATATGGACTGTAAAGAGTTAGTCGCGGGAAGCACCATATATTTACCTATCCCTGTTTCAGGTGGATTGTTTTCAGTTGGAGACGGACATGCAGCACAAGGAGATGGAGAAATAAGTACTCAGGCCGTGGAATGCCCAATGGACCTGGTCGATTTAACGTTCACACTTTGTAAGAATAAGACCTTAACCATGCCACGTGCGCAGACCCCAAATAGCTGGATTATTTTCGGTTTTCATGAAGATTTAGAGGAAGCGTGCATGATTGCTCTAGATGGCATGTTAGACCTGATGCAGGAACTCTATGAATTTGAACGAAAAGAAGCTTATACACTTGCCAGCATTGTGGTGGACCTGCGCATTACCCAAATTGTAAATGGGGTAAAAGGGGTACATGCGGTATTGCCACACGAGGCAATACAGAAGTGAATTTGTTTTGGAGGAGGAGAAGAAAAAATGAAGCTAGCTGTTAATTATTCTGAAGAGGCTGAAAGATTGGTAAGTGATTCTTTAGTGGAAATAGATTTGTTTAAATGCCCAGACTTTAGTAGGGAATGGATTGATCATGCAGAAAAGACCATTCCATGTTATATACACTTTGGATTAAATGCCGGTGATCGACAAATGGACAAAGTAAATTGGGAAAAGGTTAAAGAATTAAGAGAGCAGTCCAAAACACCGTACGTTAATGTGCATGCTGTTGCATTTGCAAAGGATTATCCGAATACAGATATTTTTTCAACGAGCCCTTCTGTGGTTAATGGAATAGTAGATGCAGTCGTACGGGATATAGAAATCGTTGCCGAAAAAGTAGGTATGGAAAACGTCATAATGGAAAATATTGTTTGCAGAGGTCAAGGAGAGAATACGATGCAGGCAATAATAGATCCAACGATCATTAGTGAAATTGTTCATCAGACGGGTTGTGGACTTTTGCTAGATACAGCTCACGCCCAACTGACTTCCAAATGCCTTGGTTATGATGTGAAAGAATACATTTCACAATTCCCTGTTAAACAGCTTAAAGAACTTCATATTACCGGGATACAAGCAGATGAAGAGGGGCGTCTTCGTGACAGCATGTCGATGACCAAAGATGATTGGGAGTTGGCTCGATGGGTTATGCAGCGAATAAAAGATGGAGACTGGCAAGAGCCATGGGTGGTATCGTTGGAATACGGTGGTGTTGGACCAAAATTCGAATGGCGATCAGATCAGGATGTTTTAATCGAACAAGTGCCAATGTTATGTGATTTAGTGAAATAAATGGATGCTTTCATATTTTTTGTACGGTAGGAAAGTATAAAATTTTAACAATGAAGAAGCCCGACGTAGTGAAAATTTAGCATGTACCAAGTATAAGAAAAACTTCGGCACTCGCTAATAGACGAGGCGAATGCCGAGTTTTTCTAATATGATCTGTAACAGTAGAGGGGGATTAGTCAATGAACAAGTTGTATATCTCTGACTTAGACGGAACTTTATTAAATAATGATGCCAGAATTTCAGATTTCACTAAGAAAACATTAATAGATTTACTTGCAAATGGTTTGGATTTTACGATTGCCAGTGCAAGAAGTATACATTCAATCAAGCATATTCTCGGAGAACTGCCTTTTAAACTTCCTGTTATCGAGTTTAATGGAGCTTATATATCCAATTATGAAACCGGCCAGCACGAAATCGTGAATAATATTGAAAAAGCCCTTCTGATTGAGTTGTATTCTGAGTTACAAAATTGTGATTGTACGCCTTTTATTTCTTCATTTGATGGAAGGGACGACTGTCTATACTATGATATTCCAACCAATGATGGCATGAATTATTATTTGAACGCAAGACAACAGGCGAAGGATAAAAGGCTGAGGGAAGGTTTCGATGTAAAACAGATTTTTTCTGAACAAGTCGTCTGTTTAACTTTTATACATAGACAAGACAGCTTGCAAGACTTTTACTTTAAAATAAAGGAGAAGTTCGGCGAATTTATTGAAGTACATTTTTTTGAACATTTATATTCACCAGGATGGTATTGGTTCACCATTCATGATAAGCGAGCGACAAAAGATCAGGCAATAAAAGTGCTCCAGAAGCAATATGGTCTGAGTGCTTCCTATTTAACGGTGTTTGGAGACGAATCGAATGATATAAAGATGTTCAAGGCAGCGGATCAAGCAGTGGCAGTAAAAAATGCAATAGCAGACCTGAATGAGGTTGCCACTTCGTTTATTGGAACTAATGAGGACGATAGTGTAGTGAAGTACATTTTGAGTGATAGATTGTAAGGGACAAGAACTGTGCCGATATTATGAGAGTTTTTAGAAAGATGAAATGGAATAGGTTAAATGGAGGTAGGTATGTTGAATTTAGTAAGAACGATACAGAAAAAGTTTAGAGAGCGAAATAAGACATTTTTAGCTTTGGATATTTTTTTTAGCGGTTTAACAATCTTCTTTGCTCTTCGAGTACTATTCGAATCTATATCGGCTTTGTCAAGTTCAGATGTGTCAACTGATTATTCCACTTCATTGATGATTGGTATGTCCTTTTGCTTAGGGTTAACGTTTGTTGTACGGGTTGTTGAAATGATCGTAACTCGTAAGAAAGAATATTTCAAATTGCTCCTATTATCAACGATTTTTATTCTCGCTGTAACTGTGTATATGTTTTTACTAGAATACATTCTTTGATGTGGCCCAAATTCGGAAAGCATGGTTGTAAATGGAACAATTTTTTAAGGAGAATAGCTATGCCTGTAATAATACATCAGCAATTTATTGAAGCATCGGTAGAAAGGTGCTTTGATCTAGTAAGAAATGTAGATATCCATACACAAACGACTTTGAAGACAAAGGAAAGAGCTGTTGGCGGAGTAACGGAAGGGCTATTAGAGCAGGGTGATACCGTTACCTGGGAAGCGGTTCATTTCGGTGTGAAGCAAAGACTGACAGCTAAAGTAACAGTAATGGAGAGGCCTCATCAATTTGTAGATGTTATGGTAAAAGGAGCTTTCCAATCCTTTACTCATACACACGAATTTATCGAAAAAGAAGATGGCACTGTCATGATTGATCGATTCCAATATAAGTCACCAATTGGTTTCATTGGCGTTTTAGCTGACAAGTTATTTTTAGAGAAATATATGCGCGGATTTATTGTATCTCGGGCAAGGGCACTGAAGAAGATTGCTGAATGTTCATGCATGTAAAATATTGTTGAAAGGGTGCGGTTGGATGGCATTTGTTGTAGGGTATGGTGTTGCGATTCTTGGGGCGATTTTTGCTTATCTGCTGAGCGAGAATAAGTCTAAGAAAAGCAAATATATTATTTGGGGAATCGCTCTTATGGTAGCAATATCGCCATTTTTATCCTTTGCTGTCGGTTTGACATATGCATCTCTAGTAGAAAACGGCTGGGCCATACTTGGTATATTTTCGATATTGTTTCCTATAGGATTTGTATCAGGACTGATCATGCTTTTGAAGGGAATATTTAAAAAGGAAAAAGCAGAGGAACATCTTTAGCGATTTCTTAACAGAATAGTTACACTGGAGGAGGCTTTTGATGGACTGGAACTGGCAAGATTCCGAAAGAATTAGACCTCTCAGAAGAAACAAATTAATAATTACACTTGGAACAACCTATTATCGATACTGATGATGTACAATCCGCTGCTTGCTTATCAGAGTGAGGTTGATAATCTGTAACCAATTATATTATTCTATCTATTATAAAAAATGTGTAAAGGAATGAGCGCTCATGAAATTTGTGTTAGTATTCGGTCCCCAGGCAGTTGAGAAAATGACAGTAGGGCAAGAACTGTCGAGCATAACGGATCTGAAACTATTCCACAACCACATGACGATTGATATGCTTGTACCATTTTTCGATTTTGGACCTGACATGTGGAAATTATCAACGCTGTTTCGGGAGGAGATTTTTAAGCATTATGCCAAAGGTGATAAGTATGGCATGATCTTTACATATGTCTGGGCATTTAATGAAAGAGAAGATAGGGAGTGTGTTGAGAATATTTGCAACATTTTTAGCTCACAAGGTGGTGACATTTATTTTGTGGAATTAGAAGCAAATGTAGAAGAACGGCTTAAACGAAATAAAACACCTAATCGCCTGGAACAAAAGCCGAGGAAGAGAAATATAAAACAATCCGAAGAAAATTTACTGAACAGTATGGATACATATCGATTGAATTCAGAGCAAGGAGAAATAAAACAGGAAAATTATGTGAGAATAAACAATACAAATTTGAGTGCTGATGAAGTGGCTCGCATGATAAAAAAAGAATTCATGTTATAAAGGAGCTTTATGCTTAATGAACAATTCTAGAGAAATAAAAGCTGTATTTCTAGACCGGGATGGCACAATTTGTGGGGATGACACTGTACATTATCCGGGAAAATTTAAATTATTTCCTTTCACACAGGAACTGATTAGTAACTTAAAAAAGGATGGTATAAAGGTATTTTCGTTTACCAACCAACCGGGAATATCAGCAGGAAAAGCTGCTACGCATGATTATGTCGAAGAACTAACTGCTTTTGGATTTGATGATATTTTTATTTGTCCTCACCACCCAAGTAAAGGTTGTTTTTGCAGAAAACCTAATACAGGCATGCTTCAAACGGCTGCTGAAAAACACAAGCTATCATTAGAGAATTGTGTGGTGATCGGTGACAGGTGGAGTGATATGCTAGCTGCTTCAACGGCTGGTTGTGTGAAAATCCTAGTCAAAACGGGGGCAGGTCATGCAGCACTAAACGAACATTTTGACAAAATAAATGACATTGAATTGGAATATATTGCAGAAAATTTGGAAGATGCAGTAGACTGGTTGTATCAGGAATATAAAATAACATAAGGAAGTGGAAGAATGGAAATCTATCAAGCTACCATAGCAGACCTGGACGGAGTATCCGATTTATTTAATTTGTACCGTGTGTTTTATCAGCAAACTTCAGATATAGGGGGAGCTAAAACGTACATAAAACAACGTATGGAAAACAAAGATTCTGTTATATTTGTTGTGAAAGAGGATCAACAGTATCTAGGATTTACTCAATTGTATCCTGCCTTTTCATCGATATCTATGAGTAAAGCATGGATATTGAATGACCTGTATGTGGATGCAGAAGCGAGAAAACGAGGGATAGGAGAAAAACTTCTACATAAAGCAAAAGAACATGCTATCGAAACAGAAGCTAATAGCATTAGTTTAAGTACAGCGCCTGATAATGCAAGTGCTCAGCGATTATATGAAAAAAACGGATATGTACGAGATTCGCAATTTTATCTTATGAATT
This sequence comes from Gracilibacillus caseinilyticus, assembly GCF_022919115.1. NCBI lineage: Bacteria > Bacillati > Bacillota > Bacilli > Caryophanales > Bacillaceae > Gracilibacillus > Gracilibacillus caseinilyticus. The sequence goes on from NZ_CP095072.1 coordinate 2,613,329, forward strand.
AAGTTTGGTGTAAGTAATTTCGCTTACGAAAAATTTTGTCAAATAAAGCATTCAACCAATTTAGAGGTGAACTCATGCATTTATCTTTTCAAACGCATAATTATACCGTTACCCATGCAGGAGAAACGGTTCAGCTACTAAGAAAGGAGTTCGCGCTCCTTCACTATTTATTTACGAACGCAAATCACAGCTTTACAAGGGATCAACTTTTAGACGCGGTATGGCAATCAGAGGCTCCAAGTGATCGCACAGTCGATGATCATATTTATCGTCTGAGGAAAAAATTAAATGATTGGAAACACGTCATAACGATTGAGACGGTGAAAGGCTATGGATATCGTTTAGCGATCCATCATACTGAAAAAACATCCCCGTTTGTTCATGACGAAGAATTTAGACGATTGACATCCGATTTGTTTAACAAATATCACTTATTCGGTCAAGGAGAAGCACTAAATATACTACTTCAACAGGATTCACTTGGCATCGAAGTCGAACGAGATAAAAGAGCCTCTATTGCATTTATGCAGGGAGATATGTGGAGTTTTATTGATGCTGGCGAGATTTCATTTCCAGAAAAGGCTTTATTTCTTTTTTACATATATATTATTATTACGAATCAACCTGAGAAGATTATTCCATATTTTGAGAAGGCATTAAGAAGAGATGTATTTTCTAGTGAAACTAGTGATGAAGCAAGAATATTATCACCAATCACTTTTTATATTTTAGGAAGAGATTTTGTAAAGGCAAAAGAGCATTTGCATCTAGCGTACAAAGACGTTCCAAATGATCACGGATTTTATCCTTTCCTCCAGCTAAATAAGATGATGTACCACATGTGTTTAAAGAACTCATCTGAAGTAACGCTAATTATTAACGAAATGAATGAATTTTTTTCAGAAAAACCGTATCAACGAGAGTTCGGTTTGTTTCATGTATTAAAAGGATTGTATACGGTTCAACTAGGTGATAACGAACAAGGAAAACAAGAGATCGTTAAGGGCTTTACTATTATTCGCCAAACTCGTTTTAAATCACATGTATTTTTAGCAATTAGAATTTGTTTGTTTATGTTAGAATACGACATTAAAGAACCAGATTTGTTTACGCAATGCAAAGCAGAATGGCATACACTTAATAAAGATTATAATTTCGTGGACATAGAAGTGGCCGTCGAGCAACAAATAAGAGAATTCGTATAACCTTCAAATATTTTTGGAGGTTATTTTCTTGCTTATCTGATATTCCTCTGACATTCATCTTTTAAAATGAAATCATTCTATTAAAAGTGAGGAATTTCTTATGACAACTGCATCCATTTGGAAAAATAAAATGTTTTTGCGTTTATTTAGTTCCTATTCCGTTTCTATGCTAGGCCGCTGGTTCGACATGGTGGCTATACTGATTCTGTTTAGCTATGTGTGGGAAGCAAATCCATTCATTATCGCTTTAATTCCGGTAGCTTATGCTTTACCGCATGCGTTTTTAAGTCAATTTTCTGGTGTTCTGGCAGACCGTTTTAATAAAGTAAAACTCATGCTGACTGCTGATATTGCCACTGCCATATTGACACTGATCTTATTTTTTGCTCCGAACCCTGCCATTGCTCTTCCGGTTTTACTTTTACGAGCAACGGTTACGGTGATTCATTTCCCCGCCCAGCAGGCACTTATTAAAAGCGTAGTAGAAGAAAAATTAATAGTCAAGGCTGTCACCCTAAATGGTTCTGTTGATCAGTTGACAAAAATTATTGGACCATTTCTTGGAGGGGGATTAGCTTCTGCTTTCTCACCAAAACTTTGCATACTGTTCAACGCTATCGCTTATGGGGTGTCAGCTCTGATTCTTGTAAGTATTTTAAAAAAAGACCTAAGCAGTATCCATTCAAATTTGGCGCAAAAACTCTCTTTTTGGCAATCCTGGCGAGAAGGATGGTCTACTGTTCTTAACAGTCGCATACTAATTGTTAGCATTATTTTCTCCTTATTGGCTTTTATAGCGATTCAGATGGTGGATGCTCAAATTGCTGTATTATTCCGCGAGATTGCGCCAAGTCGACCAGAATTAATTGGCTGGCTCATGGCCTCAGCAGGGGCTGGCGCTTTTGTTATGCTAGTAATGATGAATCGCTTGGATAAGGTTCATTCATATGGATTTATCTTTGGAGGAAGTGTTCTTTTTATCGGAGCAGGTTTTGGCGGTGTGGGTTTTCTGTATGTTGGAGTACCTAATTATATTCCTGCCAGTTGTGGATTTATTGCCGGATTAGGTGTAGGGCTCTTTTCTGTTGGATCAAATTATGTGATTCAAAAAGAATCCACTAGTACAAATATCGGTTGTGTGTCAGGTATATTTAGTTCGTTAACCAGCTTAATGGTTTTAGTTGCTCCGTTAGCAGGTGGAATGCTAGTTAGTTTGATTAATGTTGAAACGGTATTCCAAGCTGTCGGCATATCGCTAGCTGTTATTGGTATCATAGGTATTATGTTTAGAAAAGTTTTATGGCGTGAGACTGTGCAGACTGATTCTACTTCACGAGTAACTAAATCTGTATAAAGGTATGACATATAGTGAGTCGGGACCAGGTTGGTTATTTTTACAAATAAAAGCCCATTTTCTTAATCGAGTAAATGGGCTTTTATTTAATTTTTGCTTATTCACTATGTGACTAATTCGCTTTCCGATAATGTCCATGTTTCTTCTTCACGCTATATTCTGTCTTTAACCAATCCTTTGGCCCCTGACTAATTTTGTCAGCCCCAGCGTATTTCGTAACCGTTTCTACCACACGATCTAACGGAATGACATTATACGCATAAGGAAGCTGCTCCTCATAGTTATATTCAAAAGTAAAAGGATCGGACGGTGGGTTCATTTTCTCCATATTTTCACTTCCGACAATATGAGAAGACCATGCCCAGTTGCCGATGGTTGATTTGTCATGCCATGTGAATCCTGTTGTGAACAGGTTTTCACCATTATTGTCCCAACTGCTTCCAGTATAGGTTCCATACTGGTTGGTTACTTTGGAGTTTACAATTAAATTTCGGTTATAGGCGTTCTGGAAGAGCTCCGCCCACTGTTCATCCATGTTCTTTGTATCTAATCCTTGAATCTCCGCACCAATGATTGGTTCGTTAATGTCATGGAATACAGAGGTGTCTGCTGCGATGGAAGCTCCGTTTCTCGCATTAAGTGCTCGGGAAAGTTGATCTCTTCCGTGTTCTGCAATAGCACTTACGTGATCCAGGACATTCTGGTGTGTAGAGTTATCCAGATACAAATTGTATGCATGTCCAGTACCTTGTCGAATCATCGGGACACGCTGGCCGATATTCGTATAACGATTATAGGCAAGGGTTAATCGGATTCGCTGATTACCATCTTTATAATTCGTTCCACTACTGCTTACATAGTCCACATAATCTTTATCCCCTGAGCCAGTTAAGTGTACTTTGCTGTGATAGGCAGCATATGCCATAATCTGCTCTTTCGTCGCACCATCATGACGCATGTTGTAGTATACACTGTCGCCAGTAAGCTCGTTTGCCACGTATTTTTCTTCCATATACTGAATCGATTGATAAATATCACTGTCTTTTGCTGGGTGTTCATTGGCAGGTAAGCCAAATTCAGACCAAGAGATGGTAATATTAGAGCCACCATTTTCGGTATCAATTAATCCGTCTGATGCAATCGAAAATTGACAATGGTCAATCCATACATTGTTGGCACCATTTACTTTAATAAAGGTCCAGCCTACTTCCTTATGTCTCCCGGTATCATCCCATTGCCACATGCCATCAAAATTAAGGTTTCGTATCACAATATCATTAGAAGAACGTTGTAAATTTATTTCTGCACTCCTGATCGTTTTCCCTTTTTTAGAAAAGATCGTTAACCCATCTACATTATTTACATCCAATTGTGAAACACCGGAGGAAGCTAATTTTGGGTTGGTAAATCCGTTCGTAGGATCTCGGTATTCTCTTATGAAGCGATATTTCTTCGTTTCTTCTTCATTCAGATTTAATGATTTCCATCCAAGGTTAAGATCTTTCGCTATTTCAATTACTTTAATGTCTCCATTTCCAGCATCCAATAATGCTTGCAGGAACTCTCTTTCTGTTTTTACTTTACGATAATAAGAAGTACCCATGTATTCACTTCGATCATGAACGCCTGATGAAGCATAACCAGTTACGGATAGATAACTATTATCATAGTTTTTGAAGTGTCTTTCTGTGTTCGGTATCGAATCGATTGCTGCTGCATTTGCTACACTATTGCTACTGAATAGTAACGGTAGAATAATCAATGATAGAAATAATAACCAAATGAGTGATTTTTTCATCGTTATCTTTTTCCTCCTTTTAATAATTGTCCATGTAAGTCTGGATGGGATGCCATATACTCTTTAGCCAATTATTTTTCAAGAATCACCTCCCGATAATTGTAAGCCTTTTCATTGTTGTGGTGCCAAAATAGGCTGTTATGTTCATTGTATCAATCTTTTTATTACATATTTTGTTGTTTTGTGGTGTAAAAGGTTACAATTTCTGCTTTTGGGGGGAGTTATGTATAGGGAGGAAGGTTGTAACCTGGGCAGGAAACCTTCCTCATCCATCTTTTTCTGCGCAAAGTTATACACTTTCAGTTAGCTGCCGCTCCAAACATCTTTCGCTAATTTTCCATCTGCCTGTAGTGTTTCCAGCCACTGTATTGCCTCGTCGTCTTCTTTTTCGTGTATTGATTGATAACAGCGTTTTAGTGTATCTTCTACATCTGGCGCCATATTGTTTCCATCTCCACAAATATATAATTTAGCTCCTTGGTCAAGCAGTTCGATTATGGTTGCGGCATTTGATGTCATTAAATCCTGAACATATGTTTTTTGTGTACCAGGTACTCGTGAAAAGGCAGTATGAAGCATCAATTCACCATTCTTTTCATATTGCTTTATTTCATCTTGGTAGATAAAATCATTCTCATTTCTGCAGCCAAAATAAAGGTGCGTCTCACCTAATGGAATTCCTTGTTTCTTCAGCTCGGATCGTGCCTGAAGAAAGCCTCGAAAGGGTGCGAGTCCTGTTCCTGGACCAACCATAATAATAGGTGTTGCCTCTCTTTCTGGTAATTGAAAGTCAGAGGCAGGCGTCCGGATGAATATTTTCAGGTTATCTCCAGGTTTACAGTTAGCTAAATAATGTGATGCCACGCCACGATAGATCCCATTCTCACTTCGGGCAGGGCCTTCCACTACCGCAACGGTAATGCTCACATGCTTTGGATGGACACGTGATGAACTGGAAATCGAATAATATCTTGGTTTTAATGGAGGTAAAAGTGCTAAGCATTTTTTAAACGTGATCTCACATGCTTCATATGTTTCTAGCAAATCCAGCATAGAAACTCGTTTTTCTAAGATGGCAGTTTGATAGATTTCTTCTTCTAGTAGTGCCTCGAGCTCCTTTTGGTGGGGAGGACATGTTGTACAATCAGCAAGTTCCCGAATTTGTGCGCGAGTTGCTGGTTCCTGTAATTCCACATTGTAAGTAAGCAGGCTCTGCAGGCTGACTGGGCGATCCTGCGGCAAATGTACAGCACTTCGTCCACTCGTTTTCAGGATTACCAGGTCGTTTTTAGTGAGATGAAATCTGTTCAGAACACGGCTCACATTGTCGCTGCTATTAGCAGGGAGCACTCCGAGATGATCGCCTTCCTGATAGGTCACCCCTTGTGGGAGCTTTATTTCGACATGCCGGGTGCTTCGACCGCTATCTGAAGCCTGTAATTCTCTGTTCTCGGTGATGGTAGCATCAAACGCTTCATAAGAACGGACGAGAGGGGATTCCTCCATTTCTTGTACATATTGAAGTGTTAATGTATTTTTTACAGTTTCTACTTTTTCATTTAGAGATAAATGGAAGGTCTCCATCGCATCGGACCACATTTTTTCCTTCCATTTGTCTAACAGATCTTCAAAATCACCATTCACATCACCTTCTCCTCGCTTAGAGAATCGAACGGCTCCTTTTTTCGTCAGCTGTTCATCAATCATTCGAGGAACGTCCTGATAGGTGCTGGCCCAATTACGGTCCCCACAGCCGAATACTGCATAGCTAACACCTGCAAGTTCCCCTTGCTTCGCGGTCTCTAACCATTGTACAAATTGACCGGCATTACTCGGCGGCTTGCCATTATAAGAGGAAGTAACGATAATGACGGCACCTTCTTTTGGAAGAGCTCCTTGTCGGTTATTTAGTGCATCCACCTCTGTTTCAACACCATAAAGCGAGGCAGTATCCGCCAGTTCTCTTGCAACTCCTTCAGCAGTTCCGGTATCTGAACCATACAAAACGAGTAATGGACGTTGGTTAAGTCCTGAGATGGTAGGTGTTTGATTGGCGGTAAAGTCTTTAGCTGCGGTTTCGCTATTTGTCTTGTTCGCATTGTTAAATGCAGCTTGCTTGCGTGGTTTAACTTTTATCTTAAAGTTGTCTGGTTTTAATGTTAAGGTTTGTTTCACATCAAGCTGGTAGTTTTGAAAATCGATGAATTGAAATTGCTGAAGCAACATACCTAAGACGAGCGTTGCTTCATGCAGGGCAAATTGCATCCCAATACAAGCTCGCTGACCGTTGCCGAATGGTTTAAAGGCATGAGGTGGTATTTGATCTCGATCTTCAAAACGTTCTGGCTGGAATGTTTCGGCATTTTCTCCCCATGCTTCAACATCTCGATGCAATTGTGGGATGAGTACGGTTAGTCTTTCTCCTTTTTGTATGGCATATTTTCCGCCAATCACTGTATCCTCTTTGGCATAAAGGCTGAAGGCTGGGGCAGTTGGCCATAATCGCAGCGCCTCATTTAGTATCATGCGTACGTATTTAAGTTTTAGAACTTGTTTGTAGGTAGGAGTGGCTTCAGTTAATACTTGATCGACTTCTTCATAAGCTTTTTTCAGTTTATCTGGATTTTTTAATAAAAAGTAGAGTGCAAAAGATAGTAAACCACTTGTCGTCTCATGTCCGGCAATGAGAAAAGTAATGATTTGATAGCGGATATTCTCATCGTTCAGCTTCTCACCGGTATCGGGATCCTTCGCGTGTAGCATGCGCGCAAGTAAATCATTCTCTTGTTGACTGCTATTGGCTTTGCGGTCCGTAATAATGCCATCAACTAACTGAAACATCTCCAGAATGTCTTGTTTAAACTGTCGTTGGGTTTTGTGCATAAGTTTTGTTTGTAACTGGAATCGCTGGTTTTGGTGCATGGCTTCGTCCAGTGCACGCACCATACTCGTAATGAAGGGAAGGGGAGTTTCTCTATAATAGCTGTTAAAACGGTAATTAAAGGCACACAGACCGATAGTATCTAAAGTAAGACGAGTCATATCATCAGGAACATCAATGGTTTCATGTGGATTGAGCCGGGCCCATTTTTGTACGAGTTGTTCGGCAATATCCGTCATGACTGTATGATAGCCTTTCATAGCAGGCTGGCTAAACGCCGACATCAGAATATTATGTGCTTTCTCCCAGTTAGGTTCGTGTGTCCAGCTTGTAAATAATCCATCTCCTCCAAAGGCACGGACTTTGTCTAGAGGGCCATCAATACTTTTGTCAAATCGTGATTCGTCACAGACTTCCTCTACAAGCTTATGCCCGGACACGATAATGGTTTCGCTTGCAGGAGTTTGCAGGCGGTAAATGGGACCGTGATCTTCTGCTAATTCCATAAAGGATAATATAGGTTTATCTGTATCTAGCAATGGTAGATTTCTAATTGGACCATATGTCTTTGGTTGTGGAATGGTAAAGGTTTTTTCCATATTAAACACCCTTTCTTTATGATGAAATGATAGATTCAAAAAGATCAAAAATCAAATCTGTCATGTTCTGCCGTCTATTTTTAGGATTTACCAATAAGGCTGTTTGCTATAATATGACATTCTTTCACGTCGATCTTATGACGATTCCTCCATTTTCTCAATTATTTTATGAATATATCGCATTTGTCATGCGAAAAATATTTGGATATTTTGTTTTGTGACGAAATATGCAGTAAAATACAAGGCACTCCAATGACGAGAAATCCCACTGTTTTACGTCGGTTTTACGTCGGTTTTACAGAGGTTACCATTTGTTCCTGATCTGTAATATAAAAATCCATTTCTGGTCGTTCCTCGATTAATTTTAATTTTTCCAGCTTGAAGAAATTTACCTTAAGATAAGGATCATGATCGATGACGGGCAATTCATTTGTTTGCGCAATATATTGATCGACAGCATGCTGGATCTGATCCAATGCTAGTGCAATATGTTTTTCCTCCTCCTCGAACAAGTCATAGGTTTCCTTGGACATGTAGTAGTTCTTTTCGGGAATTCCCTTTAAGAACGGAGCAAGTAACGAATAATCTAGTGATAAATCGTCTTTTGCGACAATTTTTAATGGAATATCTGCTGGCAGTTCTTTACTGAATGCATGGATGGCATGACGTACTTCTTCTAAGGAAATATCCTTAATCGGGTACGTTTTTTCTTTGTCTTTTTTCTTCTTCTTAAACCACATTCGTATCACCTCATTATTTGCGAAAATTGTATAAAAAATGGTCACTGAATAGCTGCTTTTAGTTAAATTATAGCAAATTTTAGCTAAGAACACAGAATATTACTTTATTTTAGCCGAAAAACTGTCATTTCATATCCAAATTTATCAAAACTTGTTACATTATAAGCGAATGCAAATCCAGAGGAGGAATAAAAATGGAAATGTTAATGGAGAAAGTACGAGAAATCAGTCCTAAGACACTCGCAATTGTTGGAAAAGAGGAAGGTGGTCAATATTTTACAAGGGTGATTGAATATGATGAAGCAGATGATTATGAAACGACCTGGAGTACACAGAAAGTACTGGATTACACGTGTAGAGAATTTGGCATCAGTCTTCGAGGGTTGATTGAAGGATCACGGATGTTAAGTAAGATCACGCATAAACCGCCGATTGCTATTGACCGGATCAGTGGTATGTATTTTTTTCCGATTGAATCTCCCCAAAGAAAAGCCTGTACCTGGATTGCGCATTCTCATGTGCTCGAGTTGGAAAAAGTCGATCATGATTTAACAAGAATTGTTTTCAAAAATGGGCGTGACCTGATTTTGGATGTTTCGTATGCGACAATGATTAATCAACTGTATCGCACCGCACAATACCGCTATTTATTAAGCAATAAAATGGAACAGATTTTAGAGTCTGCCCAATTCGTGGCAGAAGCCAAATGGCATAAGCATTAATCGATGAACCGTTAAGACTGCTCTCCAGACTTAACGGTTCTTTTCATAGGTGAAGAAAGTAGAAAATCACTATCATTAAGAAGAAATTGTGCTGAAGATTAAATAAAAGAATGGGTTTTGATGATACGGATTATGTAAAGTAGAAGCTTAGTGATAATTTTGAAATGATTCCTGTGCTGGGATACCGCTCCGGCCAACCACTCCGCGTCCTGCGGGGCATATTTCCGGAGATATGCTACGCACATACTATCCGTCAAAATGACCATCTCTAAATAGTTTACTTTACATAATCCGTATTATAGGTAGCTGTATATACTTAAGATTAATTAGGGGGCCGGGTTTAGGCCTGGTTTTGCTTATATTTATAATTTTATTTTTTCTTGAGAGGTAGATTGTAAGGCGGCGTTTGCCATTAATTCTTCTAAGATGACCTCTACTTTTTTTCGGATAGCAGGGTTGAAATAGTTGCGTTTTTCTTCTTTACCCTTACAGGTGAACAAATAAGAGGTAAAGGAATCGTTTTTGTCTAAAGAGACGACTTGAATCTTCTCCTTGTACATTTCTTTGCGTAATTTTCTTCTTTCTTCTGTTGCATTTTTTTCTATTTTTTTCAATAACGCGATGTAAGGTTCGTTTATTTTAAAAGGGGAAAGCTGGTTCATTTTTTCTAAATCGTGTTTAATAACAGTTAAAGCCATTGATAAAAACAGAAAACGCGATGCTAATTTCCATTCGTGTTCGTTTAAATATCTCATTTTCTATTTCCACCTCCATAAAGGGAACATTTGTTCTAGTATATGCTTGATTTTAAAAAAATGCAACAAAATTGTTAAAAATGCAGGTAGAAAATCATGGAATCATTATGGTGCCGTGGTTCGTAAGTGAAAATAAGGGTATTTGAGAAGGAGAACGACCGCTAATACCCTGATAAGTCTCGCTATCCATAAGCAAAAAACCGCTTATGGAAGTCTCGCTTTACCACGGTGATAAGCGTTCGTAAGCGAAGAGGTTTAATCGGGAAGATGGACGACCGCTAATACCCTGATAAGTCTCGCTATCCATAAGCAAAAAACCGCTTATGGAAGTCTCGCTTTACCACGGTGATAAGCGTTCGTAAGCGAAGAGGTTTATTCGGGAAGATGGACGACCGCTAATACCCTGATAAGTCTCGCTATTCATAAGCAAAAAACCGCTTATGGAAGTCTCGCTTTACCACGGTGATAAGCGTTCGTAAGCGAAGAGGTTTAATCGGGAAGATGGACGACCGCTAATACCCTGATAAGTCTCGCTATTCATAAGCAAAAAACCGCTTATGGAAGTCTCGCTTTACCACGGTGATAAGCGTTCGTAAGCGAAGAGGTTTAATCGGGAAGATGGACGACCGCTAATACCCTGATAAGTCTCGCTATTCATAAGCAAAAAACCGCTTATGGAAGTCTCGCTTTACCACGGTGATAAGCGTTCGTAAGCGAAGAGGTTTAATCGGGAAGATGGACGACCGCTAATACCCTGATAAGTCTCGCTATTCATAAGCAAAAAACCGCTTATGGAAGTCTCGCTTTACCACGGTGATAAGCGTTCGTAAGCGAAGAGGTTTAATCGGTAAGGGGAACGACCGCTAACCCCCTGATAAGTCTCGCTATCCATAAGCAAAAAACCGCTTATGGAAGTCTCGCTTTATGTGAATAATTAGGAAAATTGGCAAAAAAATATTAAAATAATAATAAGTTATATTTTTAGTTGTTTGAAGGAGTTAAATCGCTGATGCTTACATACAATATTAGTAATATTGATAACATTAATGTCGATCAAATAAAAGAATATATCGAAGCACATGAATTTGGGCAATTGGTTGATTTTTTGCTGCGGAGTTACGAAAGTTTAGGTCCGCTTCCGGGTGTGCTGTTGCCCTTTTTAGAAGCTTTTTTACCTTTTTTGCCATTGATTGTGTTTGTGATGACAAATGCAGCGGCATACGGGCTGCTGGAAGGTTTTATCCTGTCATGGGCTGGCGGCAGTGCCGGGGCAATTGCGGTATTTATGCTGGTACGCCGATTTAGGCATATCCGTTTGCTACGTTGGATCAGCCGGAATAAGCAGGTGTCGAAAGTGACGGAATGGTTAGAACGGCATGGATTTGGTCCGTTATTTATTCTGTTATGTTTCCCATTTTCTCCTTCGGCTATTATTAATTTAGTCGCTGCCATTTCCGGTGTGGGATTTTACCAGTTTGTTCTGGCAGTACTGTTGGGCAAAGGTGTCATGATTCTTACCGTATCATCGATTGGAGACAGTATCGTTTCGTTTGCACAAAATCCGCTTAAAACGATTATATTACTAATAGGTATTTCGATTCTTTGGGTCGTTGGAAAATATATAGAGAAACGTCTGCAAACACGAGCAGATCAAAAAAAACGTGAGTAAACGGATTAAATTTTTCCAAATGGGGTAAATTAGTTAATAATGAAAGTCCCTTTGGAGGGAAGCCAATGGATAAAAAAAGAATATGGTCAATCGTACGTATCGTCATTTTTGCAACAGTGTTGGCGGTCATTTTCCGTTCCTATTTATTTGCGAGTTATGTCGTTAACGGAAAATCAATGGAGCCGACACTGCATGATGGGAATCTCTTAATGGTCAATAAAATGGTATATGATTTAATGGATATACATCGCTTTGACGTAATTGTGTTTCATGCGAATGAACAGGAAGATTATGTGAAGCGCGTTGTGGGTAAACCGGGAGATCATATTGAATATCGGGATGATGTCTTGTATGTCAATGGTGAAGCTGTAGAGGAGCCTTACTTGGAGCCATATCGCGAGTCTGGTGAGATCCTTACTAAGGATTTCAGCTTAGAGGTTGTCACTGGTGAGAAAGTAGTACCCGAAGGCAAGTTGTTCGTATTAGGAGACAACCGGACCAAGAGCTATGACAGCAGAGAAATAGGCTTTGTTGATCAGGAGACGGTAGTTGGCAAAGTGGATATACGTTACTGGCCAATGTCAGAACTGAACTTTCAATTTATACACTAAAGAGAAGAAAGCGCTTCAATTATAAAAAGTCTAATTTGAGAATGAGATCATTCTTGAATTAGACTTTTTTATGTCGGACGAATTAGAAAATAATGTGAAAAAAAAGGTGTGGGATTATGGTATGATGAATGAAGAAAGGTAAGCGGTGGCAAGGGGGAAGAAATCAATATGAATGCCTACAACGAGGATCCAGCATCTTTACCAGCGCTATTCATTGTGTTAGCAGGTATGCTGGTTGTGATGTGGGGATTTAATAAAATAGTCAGAAAGAAATTGAACGTTAAAAAATCAATTCTTAAGCACCATTTAAATGATTGGCATAAAAAAGTAGACTGGACGATCAGAGTTGTAATTATTATGTTAATAATCCTCGGTTATGCCGTGAATATAACCAGACCGGTTGAAGAAAAGATCTGGTTTTTGCAACCTTTGTATATAGGTCTTTTCGGTACATTAGTATCAGAGTCAGTCAATGCCTACATGGAATGGAAATACGCTGAAAATCCGAAGCAATATTTAGCAACAGTCAGCGAAATATACATTGGTGCTGTCTTAATAATAACTCTATTTACTACGGACTGTTTTGGCCTGTTGTAACAGAGGAGATAATAGAAAAAAATAAAGATAAAAGAGGGAAAGGAAGCCAATATGAATACCGTTGATTTGGAGCCAATGTTTTTTCTGATATTAATTCTTATAATTGTCGTCAGAAAATTGAATGTCGATAAGTTACCTCCCAATCAGCATTTTAATAATCAGTACAAATAGTGAGACTGGACGATTCGAATAATCACAATACTGGTTATTATTTTTGGTTTTATCTTTAATAAAACAAGAAAATATGGTGATACGATCTGGTGGTTGCAGCCTTGGATTTTACTTGCGATTGGCGCACTGATAGGCGATGCAGCAAAGGCTTATATGGAGTGGAAATACGCTGAAAATCCAAGACAATATTTAGCAACCATCAGTGAACTGTGCTTGGCTGTGGTCTTAGCAATCGGTATCATTACTGCAGCCTTTTTTGACTTAATTTAAGAAGGAGAGGAAAGCATATGCAGCAACAAACAGTAGGTATTCTATTATTTAATGAAGTCGAAGTGCTCGATTTTGCAGGTCCGTTTGAAGTCTTTTCATTAGCTTCAGATTTAGTAACAGAAGAAAAATTCTTTCATGTAGTAACCATTGCCGAAAAAGGAGAAGCGCTTCAGGCACGAAATGGACTACAGGTACTGCCAGATTATCAGTTTGACAATCATCCTAAGCTTGATGTGTTAATTGTGCCAGGAGGATATGGCGCAGAGGAAATAGAAATACATAATCCTAATGTTATAGAGTGGATTCTTAAGCAAAAATCCGAAGTCGATATTGTTGCCTCTGTTTGTACAGGAGCATTGCTGCTAGCAAAGGCAGGTATGCTCGACGGCAAAAAAGCGACAACGCATTGGCTTGACCTCGACCGTTTAGCAAACGAATTCCCCAAAGTAGATGTGCAACGCGGTGTTAAATTCGTGGATGAAGGAGCACTTGTTACTTCCGGAGGGATCTCAGCAGGCATTAACATGTCTTTTCATCTATTGGTACGCCTATGTGGAAAAGCAGTTGCTGAGCATACAGCGAAAAGAATGGAATATGATATTCCGTTTATGGAGGATAAGGATAGTAGGAGAGATCAATGAAAATACCTCTAAGAACGAATCACGTGGACAAAGTTTAGAGGATAGAGCAAAAAGGAGAATGGCATGAGTACGCAGATGAAAGATTTCTTTGGTACAATCATCATTTGTATCATTGCATTTTTCCTACTCGGGAATTATTTCGATGCTGGAAACTACATAGAAACAGCAGTCTATACGTTTGGAACAATTATTATTGGATTATTGTCTTATATCATCTCGTTCTTACGTCAATTACGAAGAGAAATGATGGGAGAAGACGATTCATTCTCTGAGGAGTGATCGGATGTTAGGTGTTAATAAAGGAGAAGTAAAACTTGATCCACCTTCTGAAGATTGGAAAAACTTATTTCAGATAGAACAGAAGCTGTTACACACGATTACTGGAGCTGACATTGTAGATATGCAGCATATAGGGAGTACCTCTATTCAGCATATCAGTGCGAAACCAATCATTGATATGCTGATCGGAGTGAATGATTTAAAGCGAATAGAGCATTTTGGCAGAACAAAATTAAAAAATCATGGTTACTATCATTTATCGAAAGTACGTGTGGAGGGGAAAGAGGTTTTTGCTAAGTTTAGTAATATGGAAAAACTGACGAAGACACATATTCTCCATGTTGTGAAATATCAGGGACCGCTATGGAACCAGCTCACTTATTTTAGAGATTATATGAATGCCAACCGAGAAAAAGCAAAAGAATATGAGGCACTCAAGCAGGAATTAGCATGGAAATATCCTAATGATGAACGTTCGTATACAATGGAAAAAAAGAAATTTGTAGATAGGATAATAAGAGATCTCCAATAGAAAAAGAGGTGTAATCTATGTTTTACCATAAAATAGACGAAGAATTATCCTTAAAATTAATAGAATTAAAAGATGCCGAAAAAGTATTTGCCTTAACTGAAAGTTCACGCGATTATCTCCGTGAATGGCTGCCATGGCTTGATTTCACAACAAAATTAGAAGACACCAAAGCATTTATCCGAAATTCCTTGAAGGGCTATGCGGAAGGAGAGAGTCTTACTACTTTTATTGTCTATCAAAATGAAATCGTAGGAACCGCGAGCTACAATAATCTCGACAGGAGCAACAAAATAGCTTATATCGGTTACTGGCTTGGAGAGGATTATCAAGGAAAAGGCATTATGACACGAGTGGCAGGTGCGTTAACAGACTATGCCATAAACGAGCTGAACATGAATAAAGTAGATATTCGAGCTGCAGCACAAAATCAAAAAAGCAGAGCAGTCCCAGAACAATTAGGATTTGTCCAGGAAGGAAGCGTCAGACAGGCAGAATGGTTATATGATCATTATGTTGATCATGTTATTTATGGCATGTTGGCGGATGAATGGAAGAAAGCCTAATCCCATTTAATCCGTGCTCCTTGTGTAAATAAAAAAGAATGATATGGCATATGGTGAAAAGAATGTATATGTGAGAAGTGTGGGATAAGTGGAAACTTTCAACATTCAACTGGCAGCGTTAATACTAGTTGTTATTTTTGTGGCGATAGCAATCTTTCAAATGTTATTGATACTTGGCTATCCAGTAGGTGAATATGCTATGGGTGGAGAAAACAAAGTATTACCTGGAAAATTTCGTCTGGTCAGTATTGTAAACGCAGCTCTTTTACTTGGTATGGCGACCGTTGTTTTGCATCATACCTCTTTCCTTACCACTTTTGATATGCCCACACTTATCTTGATGTGGATCATCACCAGTTTTCTCGCTATAAATACGATTGCCAACCTCGTATCTCCTGGCAAAAAAGAAAAGCTGGTGATGACACCTGTTGCCGGATTGGCCTTTCTGTTAAGCTTTCTCATCACCATTATATAACCTAATCATAACATAGCAATTTTTTCATCACTTTCCTTTACCACAGAACATTCGTTTGCTATAATGGGTGTTAGAATATCAGACGTGTAGGAAAGTAGGTGTTTTCTGTTGTTGCGATTTTTAATGGGTAGTGCGACAGTGAATAAAAGCGAGCAATGTTTACAAGAAATCAGACAAGAACTCAGGCAAGATCCCCAAGGTCCTTCCATTATCTATTTAGTTCCAGATCAAATGACATTCCAGCAAGAATATGCGCTTTTAAATGGTGACGACATAAATGGTTCGATTCGTGCGCAGGTGTACAGCTTTTCACGGTTGGCTTGGCGTGTAATGCAGCTGACAGGTGGGGCAACCAAGAAATATATTACGTCCACCGGGATGCAAATGATGCTGAGAAAGATTGTCGAGGAGCGGACAGACGATTGGAAAGTCTTTCAAAAAGCAATCGAAAAGCAAGGTTTTATCGAACAGTTAGAGGAAATGATCACTGAATTTAAACGATATTGTGTGACACCGGATCTTATTACGGCACAATTAGATGAAATGGATCGTTTCCAGCATAAAACTGTCGGAGAAGTGGCATTACATCATAAATTAGATGACTTATTATACATTTATCAAAGCCTGCAGCATGCATTGGCAGGGCATTATATGGATAGTGAGGATCAGCTGCAGCAGTTAGTAGAAAAACTCGAAGACACGAATTTTCTTGAGAATACGACTGTTTATATTGACGGTTTTCATCAGTTTACACCACAAGAATTACTAGTCATTGAGGTAATGATCAAAAAAGCCAAAAATGTGACGGTTACGTTAACGTTAGAGGAACTGAACAATGAAGTGACGCCGTTAGACTTATTTTACCAAACAAAAGAAACCTATTATCAGTTACAACAACTGGCAGAACAAGCATCAGTCCCGGTGGAGATAGAATATGCAGATCAGAATGCGGAGACTAAAGATGCCTTTATTCATTTGGATCATCATTTTGACAGCCGGCCTGTACAGCCTTTTTCTGGTGAAGCGCCGATTCGGATTGCGGAAGCAGTACATCCGCGTGCAGAGGTGGAGGGGACTGCTCAGGAAATAGTACGGTTAGTGAGAGATCAGGGCTATCGTTATCGTGACTTGGCTATTTTAATACGCGAACCGGATGTGTACCATGATTTAATTACAACCGTTTTTCAAGATTATCAAATACCGATTTTCGTTGACGAGAAGCGTACGATGCTGAACCACCCTCTCATTGAGACCGTTCGCTCGTTATTAGATGTTGTGGAAGGGAATTGGCGTTACGATGCCGTTTTTCGTCTGTTAAAAGCTGGTTTTATTCCGCAAGGCGAGGGAGAATTCCGGCTGGATCAGGAAGCTATTGATGAGTTGGAAAATTATGTGCTGGAATATGGTGTCAGGGGCAGAAGCAGATGGTTATCAGATAAAGACTGGATTTTTCAGCGATTCAGAGGGTTTGATCAATCTACCCAGACGGATCGGGAATTAGTGGCGCAAAAACGCATCAATCATTATCGGGATAAAATTGCCGAGTCATTGACGAACATTGACACAAAGCTACGGACATTACCAACGATCCGTCAAAAAACAATTGCATTATTCGAATGGCTTGAATCGATCGGTGCCCCTGCGCAATTAGAACAAATGCGGGAAGATTTCGATGCACAAGGACGGGTGGAGAAAGGCCGTGAGCAGGACCAGGTCTGGGATGCGGTCATTCAGTTGCTGGAAGAAATAACGGAAGTAGCGGGCGAGGAGGAAATGTCGCTTTCCACCTTCCGAAATGTATTAGAATCCGGGTTCGATGCCCTGCGTTTTTCACATGTGCCTCCAAGTATTGATCACGTTGTGGTTGGTTCAATTGACAGATCGAGAATGCACGGTATTAAGACAGCTTTCTTGTTAGGTGTCAATGAAGGGACCTGGCCAATGAAACCAGGTAGCGATGGACTGATTACAGAGGAAGAGCGATCTGTGTTACAAACACATGGTTTAAAGCTGGCGGAAGGTAGTAAACGTCAGTTGTTGGATGATTGGTTCTACGTCTATTTAGCCTTTTCCTTGCCAGCGGATTATTTATGGATCAGTTATCCAATCAGTAATGAAGAGGGCAACCAAAAGGCTGCTTCCTCATTGATAAAGAGAATGGAAGAGTTATTTCCTCATCAACAGAGTCGATTATTTTTGCAAGATCCGGAGGAAATGACGGAAGCAAATCGATTTGTCACGACACCGAACAAAACACGAGGTGCGTTGACAGCACAATTGGCAAGAAAGCTGAGAGGTTACCCGATTGAATCAATTTGGGAATCTGTGTTGAATTGGTTTATTGAGCATTCGGTCAAGCAACAGATTCATCAGCAAGTATTAAAGAGTTTGTTTTATCAAAATAAACCGGTGGATTTGGAAAAGGATACGGTTCAAGCATTATATGAGAAAGAAATCAATGCAAGTGTATCAAGGTTGGAAATGTATCATCGTTGTTCCTATCAGCATTTTGCCAGGTACAGCTTAGGATTGGAAGATCGTCCAACCTACAAGCTGGATGCACCTGATATTGGGCAATTATTCCATGAAGCATTAAAACAAATTACCGAATGGATCCAGAAAGAAGGCAGGCAATTTGCAGATGTTTATGATCAGGATGCCAGGAAATATGCAAATCGTGCGGTAGGTGAGCTGGCGAATGTGCTGCAGCATCAGATACTGCACAGTTCCAATCGTTATCAATATATCCAAAAGAAATTAGAGAGTGTCATCGCAAGAGCAACCTTTATATTAAGTGAACAAGCGCGGAAGACACACTTCGCCCCGGTAGGCTTAGAAGTTGGGTTTGGTTATCCGGATCAACTGCAGTCATTAACGGTACCGTTACCGAACGATCACACGTTATTGTTGCGTGGACGCATTGACCGAGTCGATCAAGCGTTTGAAAATGAACAATTATATTTGCGAATTATTGACTATAAATCCAGTGCAAAAGGGTTAAATCTAACGGAAGTGTATTATGGACTTGCACTGCAGATGCTAGCTTATTTAGATGTCGTATTACAAAATGCAGAAGGCTGGCTTGGACACCCGGCCTCACCAGCAGGGGTGCTTTATTTCCACGTCCATAATCCGATGATTTCAGCAGACGACTTTTTATCAGAAGACAAACTCGAACAAGAAATCTTCAAAAAATTCAAAATGAAAGGTCTGATGGTCGATCAGGAAGAGGTTGTCCGGATGATGGATACCACATTAGATTACGGCCGAAGTAATATTATTCCTGCTGGCTTCAGTAAAACAGGGTCCTTTTATAAAGGTTCACAAGTAGCGGAGCAAAATGTCTTTAACGAACTGCAAGGCTATATTCACCGATTAATGGAGAATGCCGGACTTGCGATTACAGAAGGTAAAGTGGATCTTAATCCATTTCAACAGCAGCAATTAACAGCCTGTACATTCTGTGATTTCCGTTCTGTCTGTCAATTTGATCCGACACTTGCGGAAAATAATTATCGTAAATTAAAAGAAATGAAAGACGAAGAAGTAATCGAAGCAATCAAGCGGGGTGAAGCATAGTGCCGCAATGGACAAAAGAACAAGAAGATGCTATCTACCAATCAGGTAAAAATATTCTCGTGGCAGCAGCGGCAGGATCGGGAAAGACAGCGGTATTGGTCGAACGGATTATTAAAAAGCTGTTACACGAAGAGAAACCGGTCGATATTGATACGCTGTTAGTCGTTACCTTTACAAATGCGGCAGCACAGGAAATGCGTAATCGAATTGGTGCTGCCATTGAAGTGTCACTAGAGGAAAATCCGCGTTCCTCACATCTGAAAAAACAATTATCATTGTTGCAGAGTGCGTCGATCTCTACCTTACACGCTTTTTGTATGGACTTAGTCCGTAAGTATGCCTATCAAATTGACATTGATCCCAACTTCCGAATTGCAGACAATATGGAAGCTGATCTGATCCGTCAAGATGTACTGGAAGAACTTTTTGAAACGTGGTACGGCGAAGCGGATGAAGAACAGCAAGCTGCTTTTTTCTCTGTAGTTGACCGGTTTAGTAATGATCGAAATGATTTAGAAGTGGAATCGCTCATTTTAAAAATGTATGAATTTTCAATCCAGCACCCGAGTCCAGATGACTGGCTTGATCAAATGGCAACTATCTATCAAGTCGATCCAGAGACAGATGAGACGGAGATTCCATGGCTCCAATTGCTGAAACAAGAAGTAATCGAACAGCTGGATGTAATGGAACTGCTGGCAGATCAGGCCTTGGGTGTCACGAGAGAAAGTGATGGTCCTTATCATTATGCGGAAGCAATTGATGCGGATAAAGAAATGATTCAGCAAGCAAAAGGGGCGATCCAGATATCTTGGGATGAGGCGCGCTCTGTTTTTGCCGGAAGTAAATTTAAGGCATTGTCCCGTAAAAAGGTAGAATGTGATGAAGCCAAGAGAGACCAGGCCAAAGATTTACGAGATCAACTGAAAAAAAGGTGGGACAATATCGCGAAGAATTGGTTCACCCGGAGTTTACAGGCGCACATCACGGATATGCATGCTCTTTATCCGACGATTGTAAAATTAACGGAAATGATCAAACAATTCAAAGCTGGTTATCAGGAAGCGAAGAAAGAAAAAGGCTTAGTAGATTTTGCGGATTTGGAGCATTTTGCATTAGATATTTTAATGAAGGATAAGTCATCGCGAGAGCCATCTTCTGTAGCAGTTGACCTGCAAAAGAAATATTCCGAGGTAATGGTCGATGAATATCAGGATACGAATATTGTACAGGAGACGATTCTTTCACTCGTGTCTGATCAACAATCAGGCGGGAACATGTTTATGGTAGGAGATGTGAAACAAAGTATTTATCGTTTCCGCCATGCTAATCCAGCACTATTTATTGAAAAATACAACCGTTTTGCCAAACAGGATGATCCAGGCTATCGGATCGATTTGGCACGGAACTTCCGAAGCAGAAGGGAAGTGCTGACGGCAGCAAACTACATCTTCAGGCAATTATTCGATCCTGATGTCGGTGATATTGAATATGATCAAGATGCCGAATTAATCTATGGCAACACCGATTATGAGAAAGTTCCATTTCCTAATGTCGATACCGAATTGTTGATCATTGATCAGGAAACGCAGGAAAGTGATCCGGCTGATCAGGAACTGGAGAGCGAAGAAGATCTGGAAAAGGCCCAGCTCGAAGCACGTGCATATGCAACGAAGATCAAACAGTGGATCGGTGCGAACGAGGAAGACGCCACTGAAATTATGGATAAACAAACAGGACAGTCACGTAAGGTGGAATATCGGGATATCGTTATTCTGTTACGCTCGATGACATGGGCCCCAACCATTATGGAAGAGTTTAAGAAACAGGGAATCCCTGTATATGCCGAGTTGTCCTCCGGTTATTTTCAGGCAATCGAAATCCAGGTAATGATCAGCTTACTAAAAGTACTGGATAATCCAAGACAGGATATTCCGTTAGCCTCTGTGTTAAAATCACCAATCGTTGGCTTGAATGAAAATGACTTGACTCAGATCCGTCTTGCGAAAAAAGGAGCACCTTATTATGAGGCACTAAAGGCGTATCTGAAAGCTAATGAGCATACATCACTGGAACGATTTATGTCTCAATTAACTTATTGGCGGAAAGAAGCAAGACAAGGAGCGCTTTCCACATTAATCTGGGAGATTTTCCAGGAAACCGGCTACTATGATTTTGTCGGCGGAATACCAGGTGGACGACAGCGACAAGCGAACTTACGAGCTCTCTATGATCGAGCCAAAAGTTATGAAGCAACGTCATTTAGAGGATTATTCCGTTTCTTACGCTTTATTGAGCGAATGGAAGAGAAGGGTGATGACCTTGGTGCAGCGAAAGCTCTCGGTGAACAAGAAGATGTGGTCCGTATCATGACCATTCATAAAAGTAAAGGATTGGAATTCCCGCTGGTAATCGTTGGAGCGGCGAACAAGCAGTTTAACCAGCAGGATATTCGGGAGAAGTACTTGCTGCATAAAGAACTTGGCTTTGCTTCGAAATATATTGATCCGGTCAAACGAATCATGTACCCAACTTTAATTTATCACGGAATAAAGAAACAAATACAACGTGAAATGCTTGCAGAAGAAATGCGTGTACTGTATGTGGCGTTGACCCGTGCAAAAGAGAAAGTCGTGTTAGTTGGAACGGTTAACTCGTTTGTAAAGAAGAAAAAGAAATGGGCGAATATCTTGTCCCATAAGGACTGGGTGCTACCTTCCTATTACCGGCTTGAGTCATTGTCTTATTTGGATTGGATTGGTGCCAGTCTTGTTCGTCATCAAAGTGGTGAAGTACTTCGGGAACAGAACGATCCATTATATGTACCGAATGATATAGCAGAGGACCTTTCCGTCTGGAAAATTGACCGGATTCATCAGAGTGAGTATCAGACAATTGACGAGAGTAATCAGGAAGAGATTGAAGCTATTCAAAAGGCGATTTACCAGTGGCATGGCCTTGAATTAGAAGATGAGCAATTAGCACAGCAAGTGAAGCGTCAATTGGAGTATCAATACCCTTATCAGGATTCTGTCTTTTACCGTGCGAAACAGACTGTAACAGAAATGAAGCGACAGCATGAGGTGAAGGATGACTACAGTGCGCAGCAGATCATTGAACCATTTCGTGCCCCAATACGAAAGCGGCCACGATTTATGCATTCAGAGCAGAAGTTGACAAGAGCAGAAATCGGTACTGCCATGCACACAGTTATGCAGCACATTCCGTTATCATCGGACTGGACAGCTTTATCTTTAGCAGAATATATTGCGCAGCTAGAGGCAAAGGAAATACTGACTGCTGATGAAGCGTCAGTCATAGACGTCGATGCGATATTGGCATTCTTTCAAACCGATATTGGTAAACTGTTAGTACAAGCAGAACACGTCGAACGCGAGATTCCTTTTAGTTTGACATTACCTGCTCAAGAAGTATATCCGAACTGGAGCGAACCTCAACAGGAGAGAATCTTTTTACAAGGGGTTATCGACTGTGTGATCAAGACGGAGCAAGGTTGGTTGTTATTAGATTATAAGACCGATCAGATAACAGAAGATCACTCATCTGAATTAGAGCAAAAATTAATCAACCGTTACAAGGTGCAAATAGATCTTTATGCAAAAGCACTCGAAACTATTTGGAACCATCCTGTAACGGAAAAGTATTTATATTTCTTTGACAAGGCATTATTGGTACATGCATAAGGAGTAATCCTCCTTATGCATTACCCCCAATTATCTGATCAACTGCATCTGGATCAACCGAGTTGGTAATGTTAAAACCAGTATTGGTGTTAGAGAAATCGCCATTATTATTGCCACCAGCACCATTTGCTGATTTTGACGCACTTTTTGGAGAAAGATAGAAACTGTCACCAAAATTAATAACACCACCACCAACACTATTTATTTTAATTGGTCCTACGATAGAAGGCATCCTTTCACAACCTTTCTAATTATCTTTTAGTATACGGATGTGTTTAATTTTCGATAGCGCGTTAATATGTTTGTTACTGCCAAGCTGAACGACACTAGATGAGGAAACCCCGTTAATAAAAATGGTGGAAACGGATATGTTGGAATGGTAGTGGCAATGTTCACCAGTTACGATTTCAGGGTCTTGTATAGGATAGACCTCTGTGTTGAAAATTGGATATTGATCCAATTCAAATCCTTTGTCAGAGGAAATACCGCCTTCTTTTTGGACTGCGAGTACGTCTGCCTTTGGTTCAATTTTCTTAGCATCACCAATTTGAAAGATCGAACTATAGGATAAACTCTCCATTTTTAATTGTTTGACTCTAGTCATTCGCGGAAACATCGGTTATCAACTCTTGGTTTCTCGTATTCGTATTATCGCCCACTCCGACGACATAGGATTCCGGTGGTGTATCGAATAAAGATGCTAGATGGATCTCATGGCTGTCACCTACAATAAAAAGTGAGGAAGAGGATACCCCAAGAATAGAAATATTTCCAACACCAATATTCCAGTTATTAACTTGATAGTGCATGCTTATTACCCCTTTTGTTGATTTTCGAACCATTTTTTTAATCCTGTCTGCAATTCCTGTTGAACACTTGATAAGATATGCTGAGGCATTTGATCTGGTGGCACATTGGCCTGTTGATAATGTGCGATGCGACTAGTCAGTTGTTGCCTTAAGTCCTTTAGCAATGTTTGACGGTAACTCTCATCTAAAGGATAGTGAAATTGCTCCTCTAACGATTGAATGTATGGAGGTAAGTCTTGATTGACATAGTTTTCTAATGTTTGATGGACGGAAGGCATTGGGCTGCCAGTTGCCTGAGGAATAGAGAAATCCTCCATCTGTTGTAAATCTTCAGGTGTTACCCCAATGTGTAAGGAGCCATCTAGCCGTTCGATTTTTAGCTGGTCAAAATGATATTCTAATTTTTCTATGTTTGTTTTTGGACCTGCTTGTTGCTGTTCGAGCTGCTGGATACGATTCTCTAAGGAGTTGATCTGCTGAGATTGATGCTGTACTTGCTGCTGCAGTTGATGAATGTAATAAGACATCATGTGATAATCCATATTGATTACTCCTTTCTGAGAATGTTAAAAAGGTGTCAATGGTACTAATGGTTCTGTAATTCCTTGGGGAACAGCTTCTTCCGCTGGCCCCTCAAATTGCCCAGTATTATATAGCTGAGACAAGGCTTGCATTTTTCCAGTGCTGCCGATTTGTAATACAGAGGAATTACTGACACTTCCTACTTTCAAAAAATGAATATAAATCGATTGGTTAACCGTGATATGCAAAAGAATCACCTACTAAATGCCCGAAATATTTTGATCAAATTGGTCATCATCGACCATCGTTGTCTGGGCGTTTTCTAAATGAACACGAATGCCATCACCAGTATTAAACGAGCCTCCTCCAGCAAAGGTTTTTGCTTGTGTATAGGGCTGGATCCGGTAAACATCCCCGATATGAAAAATACTGGAAGAACCAATGTTAATTACTTTTACTGCACCAACAATCGCTGGCATAAACATCATCCTAACATTGATACATCATTCCTTATTTAGTTTATGAATCTAGACCCAGTTTGTGAAACGAGTGTAAAAAAAACTTCGAAATACTAGTTTCTTCCAAATATTTAAAATAAAGTGAGACTTCAATCAGTGGGGGGGTTGCCCCCCATTGATTGCTAGCGAAACTTATCAGGAAGTTATCGTCCGTTTATCCCCTACTTAGCTTCTTATTTATCTCTCGAATCTTGAAGTGGGGGTATTACGGACGGTTAGCTTCGTGATAAAATGAATGAACAATAGCTACCGTTAAAAAAAGGGGGAAAATCTGTGAATCAAGCTACACCATTACAGGACTCTAACAGACTTCCATGGATTGATACAGCAAGAGGCTTCGCTATTTTTGGTATATTTATGGTTAATTTAGCTTCTTTTCATGCGCCATACTTTATGTACGGGAATGGACGTAATTATTGGGGGACAGGAGAAGCAGGGCTATGGCAAGTCATCCTGGATATCTTCTTTCAGGCTAGTTTTTATTCCTTGTTTTCTTTTTTATTTGGATTTGGTGCTCAAATCATTTATGAAAATCTACAAAAGAAACACGTGGCATCACCTCGTAAATGGTTGATTCGAAGATTTGCTATATTATTAGTGATTGGCCTGCTTCATGCGTTCTTAATCTGGTATGGAGATATCCTGATTACATATGCAGTAATTGGTTTTTTACTGTTATTATTCCTTCGTCGCAGTAATCGTACCATACTGGCATGGAGTTTTTCATTATTGTTGATTCCGGTACTGTTGTATTCCGGTTTGCTATTTCTCGCGAGCTTCATTGAAAATATTGAAAATCTTTCTGATCAGGAAGCAATTGCTGCAGCTTTTCAGCATTATGGTGATGGAAGCTGGAATGAAATTATCAGACAGAATGCCATAGATTGGTTTCACGGTAATTCGCCGATGAATTTTATCTTGGTTTTGTTAAATATTTTACCTATTTTTCTTCTCGGCTTACTTTTTGCCAGAAATAAGTGGCTGCATGACATCGAGCAATATCAGAAAATACTCAAGCGTTGGTGGATTGCATCTTTTGTAATCTTTATGCTTTGTAAAGTAGGGCCGTATGCGTTGGGTAATCCAATTTGGCTTTCATTGATACAGGATGAATTTGGTGGCACTGCATCTGCGATTTTTTACATGATTACCATCGCATTTAGTTATCGCTATGTGAAGACATTATTTGATCTGATCGGTTACGTCGGAAAAATGGCACTCACGAATTATATTTTACAGTCGTTGATCGGTATCATCCTGTTTTATTCCTTCGGTTTTGGCTTATATGGTGAACTATCACCATGGCAAACGTTCTTCGTTGGGATCATTGTGTACCCATTACAAGTGCTGTTTAGTTATCTATGGCTCAAACGATACAAAAGGGGTCCTATTGAATGGCTGTGGAGAAGTCTCATCTATCAGAAGAAATTAACGAATAAACGATCTACCGGAGGTGGACAGAAAGATGAACAAACAGCAAATAGCTAAGGAAGCAAAAAAATGGCTAGATAAAGATATCATTGATATTAGCCAATATCATCAGATTGTTGGTCAGTATGAAAATAAAGATCGAACCTTTTTGCTATTGTTGTTTGCCAGTTTATTTATTGGATTGGGCTTTCTGACATTTGTAGCTTCTAATTTGAATAGCATTCCTGATCTGGTGAATATGGCGGTTATTATGGTGTTTATGCTTATTTATTACGTAACAGGGGAGCATTTATACCGCAAGCGTTCGGAGAAAGTCGGCATCAGCATTATGATAATTGGCTTGTTTATATTCGGTGCGGGCATTTTTTTAACTGGTCAGATGTATCACTATGTGTTTGATTATGCTTTTCCATTTTTAATTTGGGCGATCGCTTCATTTGGCTTCTTCATTCTTTACAAGCATCCAGCATTTTTCGTACTGACGTTTACGATAATGACCATAGGGCAAGTTTATAATGGGATCATGCATCAATCTTTTTATCTGTGGCTGTTTATATTTTTTCTACTGTCTGGTCTGTATTATGTATACCGTCATACCGTTTCGTTATACGGTAAGCTGTTTGCGATCGGCTACCTTTTACAAGGAATTGTGATGGTGGCAGCAACTGATCTTGCCTATTACTGGATCGTTGTTCCATTTCTTCTGTTGTATATAATGGGTGATCTGTCGATCAATTTGGTCATTCAATCACCGTTTCGATGGTACGCTTTGTTAGGTGCCTTCGTTTTAAGCAGTGGCGAAACTTTTTTCCTATCAAGTTACCAGGAATATACGGAACTGGAGTGGTTCCCTTTCTATGCCTGGCTTGTTGTGTTTATCATAGCGATCCTATGCAAATACTGGAGGAAGGATAAAGAGGGGCTTACTGATTTAGTCTTGTTTCTACCGGTGATTTTTGCGGGAGCATTTGCCGATCATATCTCGATGGCTTCTTTGTTTATCTTTTCGCTGGGTTATTTATTTAGCGGATACAAGGTGGAAGATCAGTTCAAAATTGGAATAGGAACCGGAGCTTTTCTGATCAGTACATGTATTGCTTATTTCCACTTAGCTTGGGCCTTTTTAGATAAATCCTTGTTCTTCTTTGTAGGTGGCATTCTGTTATTTGCTATGAGTTATTTCTTAGAGAGGAAACGACGTCATGTCAAAAAGGAGGCAACCCGATGAAAAGAAAAGGAGTCTATCTATTAATCGCCGCACAAGCCCTTTTTCTAATTGGAATGGCAGGACTGTATTATACTATAGATATTTTTGGGCAAGAAATTCGCTTGCAAACAAAACCAATTGATCCACAAGATCCTTTTTACGGAGATTATGTGACATTGAGCTATCAGGCTGAAGATATTAATAAAAATAAATGGAAGTTAGAGGACGAACCGAACTATAACCAGCCGGTATATGTGACGTTTGCACCCCAGGAGGATGGAGTATATGAAGTCACTAAAGTGACGGGAGACCGACCGAATACATCCGATCAGGTAGTGGTGGTAAAAGCGAAATATAACTATGATGATTTGAACACCTATCATGTAGATTATGGTTTGAATCGTTATTATGTGGAAGATAATACTGGAACGGAAATAGAAGAAAGAGAACAATTAATTGTGACGATCGCCATTGCTCCTTGGGGTCAGAAGAAGATTGTGACAATTGAGTGAATAGATAGATGAAAAATGAAATCTAATCGATTACATGATATGATGAGTTTGATAAATATATTTTGGGGGTGTACAAAAGATGACACACTTACACATCACAGCATGGGTATTAGCATTAATTCTGTTATTTGTATCCTATGCTATGTACAAAAACGGTAATAAAGCAGGAAAAATCCTACATATGATCTTACGTCTGGATTATCTGCTTATACTTTACACAGGTGGAGATCTATTCGCACAGTATATGGACGGAGGATTTTCAACATATGCTGGAGAGTTAATCATTAAAGCATTAGCAGGACTGTGGGTAATCGCAGCCATCGAAATGATCCTTGTCAAAACGTCAAAAGGAAAACTAGCCAAAAGCTTTTGGATTCAGTTAGTGATAGCATTGATTATAGTGCTTGCACTTGGATTTGGACGTTTACCAATGAACGTACAATTATTTTAATAAAAAGTCGCGGTATTACATCCGCGACTTTTTTTACTTTTAAAAGAGTATATAGTTACTTTCATTAAGGTATTTTGCTGTAGGAAACGGTCCAAGATAAAAAATGATTTTCTATTATACAGATTATGTTAATTAACTTAGTGGTAATGTTGAAATTATTCATATACCGCTCCTACCAACCACTCCTTTTACTTACCACCGACAGTACGAAACCTGGTTCATTTTCCTAGGGCACTTGCATACATTATTAAGAGCTACTAAGAAAGGGAAAGGTGTGTCGATACAGTATGTGTGGGATTACAGGATGGATCGATTTTACCCGCAGCATTGAGCAGGAGCAACAGCAAGTCTATCAAATGACAAAAGAAATTGCCGATCGTGGACCTGATCAGAATGGCTTTTATTTTGAAACACATGTTGGATTTGGCCATCGCCGTTTAATCGTTGTGGATCCAGCAGGTGGGAAACAGCCAATGATAAATGAGAAAAACGGTGATAAATATATTCTCGTGTATAATGGAGAGCTTTATAACACAGAAGATATACGGAGAGAATTATTAAAAGCAGGGTGGCAGTTTGATTCCCATTCGGACACAGAAGTATTACTGAAGAGCTATATGGAATGGGGAGAGGACCACGTTGATAAATTAAATGGCATTTTTGCCTATGCCATCTGGGACCAAAAAAAACAACAGTTATTCATGGCCCGTGATCGACTGGGTGTAAAACCTTTGTTTTATTCCTTGCTTCAAGATGGGGTGTTATTTGGTTCTGAAATTAAAGCGCTGCTCGCCCATGATGAAGTAGAGCCTGTTATCAAAGAAGAAGGTCTATCCGA
This sequence comes from Gracilibacillus caseinilyticus, assembly GCF_022919115.1. Taxonomy (NCBI): domain Bacteria; kingdom Bacillati; phylum Bacillota; class Bacilli; order Caryophanales; family Bacillaceae; genus Gracilibacillus; species Gracilibacillus caseinilyticus. The sequence continues at coordinate 2,642,762 of NZ_CP095072.1, forward strand.
AATATTTGCACTTGGTCCTTCACGTACACCGGGACATGGTGTTTTCGATGGTATCCATGAATTGCGTGCGGCACACGTTGGTATATTCGATCGAAATGGTTGGAAAACCAGGCGTTATTGGAATGTAAAAAGTGAACAACATACCCATTCTGTTGAAGAAACTGCTGAACAAGTCCGTGCATTGTTCATTGATGCAGTGGAAAGACAGCTCGTCTCCGATGTCCCACTGGGAACCTTTTTGTCAGGTGGGGTTGATTCCAGTGCCATTACAGCAATTGCTACGAATTACTTGAACCAGCACCAAAAAGATCCCCTGCAAACTTTCTCAATCGATTATCAAGAAAACGATAAATATTTTAAGAAAAGCAGTTTTCAACCAAACCGAGATAATGAATATATCGACAAAATGGTAGAGCAATTTGGAACGATCCATCATAATTTTGTGATTGATAACCTAACTTTAGTAGATTTGCTGAAGGATGCAGTTAAATATCGCGATTTACCAGGGATGGCTGATGTAGATTCTTCCTTGTTATGGTTTTGTCAGCAAACCAAACGAGAAGTGACCGTTGCATTATCTGGCGAATGTGCAGATGAAATATTCGGAGGATATCCTTGGTTTTATCGGGAAGATGATTTGAATCGAGAAGGCTTTCCTTGGATTCGATCTTCCGAAGTCCGACAAAATCTACTACGAGATGATATGAACGAAAAACTTAACTTGGCAGATTATACCCAACAAAGATATGAAAAGACTATCAATGAAGCACCATTATTAGATGGGGAAGATCCAGAAGCTACGGCAAGACGCCAAATGTTCTATCTGAATATGCATTGGTTTATGCCTACACTGCTGGATCGTAAGGACAGAATGAGTATGGGGGCTAGTTTTGAAGCGCGTGTGCCTTTTAGTGATCATCATTTGGTAGAATACGTTTGGAATATTCCCTGGGAAATAAAAAACTATGGCAATCGTGAAAAAGGCATACTTCGAAAAGCATTAGAAGGCATTCTACCCGATGAAATTCTTTATCGTAAGAAAAGTCCATATCCGAAAACACATCACCCGGCATATACGAGTGCTGTCGTAAATTGGATGGAAGAAATTATTGCGGATAAAGATGCGCGATTATTCGAGATATTAGACAGGGAAAAGGTGAAGGAACTAGTTACACAAAAAGCCTCCAATATTAGTGCGCCATGGTTTGGTCAGTTAATGACAGGTCCCCAGCTGTTGGCACACATTTGCCAGATTGAACATTGGTTAAAGCTGCATGATGTAAAAATTAAAGTGTAAGCTGAATATTTTAGAAAGTAGTGAGGGTTATGATAAGAAAAAAGTTGCTTATCAGTATGCTGCTTCTTTTATGGATCCCGACGTCTCTTTATGCATTAACATGGGCATACCCTTTTGTCGTTTTAGACGGACGTGTATATGAAGTCACATCATATCAAGTAGATCCCTCCGATGTAGGACTACTGCTCGGGCAAGTCACGAAGGTCGCTAATGAACATACTGGGAGTTATCATGGTAATGCCTCCAACCAATATCCGGTTGGAACGAAGTATTTCAAGATGGATAAAGTGGACGAAAAAGATGCGATCGCGGTAAAGGCTGATCAGCTCTATTATAAGGCAACATTTATAAAATACATGCCATTTCACTGGCGAAACATCCTATCATTTATCATCCCGATGCTTTTTTTAATCAGTTTAATTTTGTTGTACCGAATGCGGGAAAATTTGAAAAAAAGATATAAGAAATCGATAGTGCGTTAATGGAAAAGATAGATGAAGCAGGAATCGTTCTGTTTCTATCTATCTTTTTGCATTATAAAAGTTTTTTAACTTGAAAGGCCGTGTCCACGCAAACGTCCAGAAACCAGGTGCCATTATCACACAGGAGTCTTCGCATATTTCCTACGCTTTAGTAAAGTGCTACAACGTTTGAAACAGCTAATAGCAGTAGTGCTAAGCATAATGTTTTATTAGAATTATAGGATATTAAATTTATAAATACGGTTGATTACCACTCCATATGCTAACTCTTACATAAGTTGTAGAGTCTTCACCTTAGCGTAGGCCAACCACGTAGACTCCCGCAGGACGCGGAGTGGTTGGCCGAAGCGGTATTCCAGCAGATGAATCATTTCAAAATTACCACTAAGCCACTTTACATAATCCATATTATAGGTAGTCGTATATATTTACATTAGTTAAGACCGGCCGGGTATATGTCCGGTTTTTTTATAAGGATTCACAAAAAATTCATAAGAAATTACCTGACGGGTATTTGACTTTCTGTAATTGTCTAGGATAATAGAGGAGGAATCTATTGAGAAAAGGGGAGCAATATGTATTACATAAAACGAATACTAGCAATCTCCGTGCTGTTACTTCTTATTATGCCAAGTATTTCAGTGATGGCAGAGGAGCAGCCTAGTGAACAAATCTATTACCTACTAGTAGATCGATTTGTAAACGGAGACAACAGTAATGATATCAATATTAATATCGATGATCCTTCTGCCTATTACGGGGGCGATTTGCAAGGGGTGACTGATAAGTTAGATCACTTTAACGAGCTGGGTATCACGATGATTAACCTTAGTCCAATTATGTCAGCAGAATCATACCATGGCTTTGATACCGTCGATTTTCAAACGGTAAATGAGCAATTTGGTAATATCGCTGATTTACAAAACTTAGTGAAAAAAGCACATGAACAGGATATCGAAGTCATTCTTGATTTGCCATTAACACATGTCGCAACGACGAACCCATGGGTTCAAGAACCTACTGACTGGCAATCCGGTAATACAGTAGACGTTTTTGGTCAGTCCTTACCAGGGTTAGATTTAGAAAATGAAGAGTTGCAAAACTACTTTCTCGAAACGGCCGTACATTGGTTGACGAGTGCTGATATTGATGGATTTCATGTTTATGTTGATCAGGAAACACCAGCGTCTTTTATTAAAGAATTGCGCGATCGCCTGAAGGAAGAAAACGAGGATGTCACATTAATAGTGGATGGAAGTGAGACAGACTCTACCATGGAACATTCTTTCCAGTCGGAAGCGGTAGACATTCTCAAACAGCCAGGTGAATCGTTGGAATCATTAGTAACGAACGCTTCCGGCGGGGTGCACTATATGGAATCCGCTTTTACCAACCGTTTTACCCATGAAGCTGTACAAGCAGGATTTCATCCGGTTACAAGATGGAGATTAGCATCAACGTTGCTTTACACATTACCTGGATCTTCATTTCTTTACCAGGGGATAGAAGTACCAATGGATAATGGTAAGGCAGAGCCGGATCACCGAATGGCGCAAGTAAATAAAAACGATGAAGAGCTAGTGCAGCATCTTCAAAAATTAGCACAGATCAGAAGTCAATCTACTGCATTACAACAAGGCGATCTCGAAGTTGTTGGGCAACAAGGGGCAATGACCGTTTATAAGAGAATCGATCAAAATGAAACGATGTACATTGCCATTAACAATGACACGGAAACCCAAGCTGTCTCACTAGAGGGGCTTGGAGATGACATGCAGCTTCGTGGCTTATTAGAAGACAATATTGTGCGAAAACAGGACGACGGCACCTATAGATTGATACTGGACCGCGAAACGAGTAATATCTTTGTTTTAGAAGAAAATACAGGTTTTAACTGGATTTTCATCGCAATGATGGTTTTTATTTTTGGTGGCTTTGTGTCGTTTATTGTGGCAGTTAATCGCAGAAGTAAGAAGAACAAACGAGCAAATTAGATTAAATATAAGTAGTTCAGTTTTGAAAAGTACAAACTGAACTACTTTTTTATTAGAAGGCAAATACTGCTCAAGATTGAAACAGATAAAAGTATTGGTTCTGATAATATGGATTATGTCAACTAGCAGCTCTAAGCTATGTGATAATTTTGAAAGAATGAATCAGCTAGTATACCGCTCCGGCCAACCACTCCGCGTCCTGCGGGGCACGGCTGAAGCTAACTTTGTGAAGAAGACCGCTTCACAAAGTGGATCTTCAGCACCTGCATGTCCCGCGGGAGTCTACGTGGTTGGCCTACGCTAGAAAAGGTGCTCTACAACCTTTGTAAAGGCTAGCATATTGATTGCTTTCATAAATATCAGCATTTGAATAACATAATGCCTATAATCACTGCTTTTAGCTGTTCCATACGTTGTAGCACTTCACTTAAGCGCAGGAAATATGCGGAAACTCCCGTGGGATCAGTCGTGTCCGAAAATCCCGCAGGAAAGCGGTCTTTGCTTTCTGAGGAAGTTGAGGCCGATCCCACAGGACGCGGAGCATATTTCCGGAGCTCTGTTGCGCATATAAAACAGTTCAAAATTACCACATTGTGTATAGGTTCACTTTACATAATCCATATTATCGGTAGATAGGACCGCGCTATCAATTTTGTTCATCACGAATAAACACATTTCCCGTCCATACACGTGATTTCCAGCGTTGCCACATTAAAATCCCTCGTATCCATTCATTGGCAATATACCCGATCCATACGCCTAGAAGACCTAATCCGAGATAAATTCCAAAGAACCAGGCAAAGGTAACACTGATTCCCCACATCGAAATAATGCCAGCAACCACTGGAAATTGGACATCGCCTGCAGCACGCAATGAATTAATCAACACCAGATTGAAGGCACGACCAGGCTCTAATATGATGGTTACCAGTAATAAAGTCATCCCCATTTCGATAATGGTGATGTCATCTGTGAAAAATTCTAACAGTGTTGAACCGGCGAAATAAAAGAGAATAGCAGCTAACGTGCTGATCACAAACGCAATCTTTAAACTTTTCACCCCTCGTTTATAAGCCACTTCGATCTGACCTGCACCCATCATGTGTCCAATTAATATTTGCGTCCCGTGTCCGATAGCAATCGAAAACAGCATAAGGAACAGCATTAAATTCTCTACATAAACGCGTGTGGTAATACAAAAAATTAAGTTTGTATGCGCTAACTTGGCCTATTTTCATTTAAATTATGCTACACATGTTGATGGGAAATATTGATCCGTATTAGTTGCACAAAATCTAGGTACCGAAAAACCGATAACAGCTGGAAAAATTGCAGTATCTTCTATTAGTCTAAATCTATTGTTCTCCTTATCATTAAGTATGTTGTTATTTTTATTCAGTGACGGTATCCTGCAGTTCATGAACATACCAGAAGAATTAATGGCGGAAGCATCAACTTATCTCGATATTGTTGGGAGCTTTATTTTTGTACAAGCATTAATTATGACCGTATCTGCCATTCTACGCAGCTATGGTTTCACGAAGGATACGAAGTATGTCACCATACTTATGAATATCATCAATGCAATTGGTAATTACTTTATGATATTCGGTCCTTTCGGTTTGCCGGTATTTGGTGTTGAAGGGGGTTGCCTATATGACAATGATCAGACACTTCGTTGGTTTTGTGATCTTATTAGTGATTCTTTTGTGGCGCGTTCTGCTGATTCATGGTTAAACTTCCTTCTCTGTAGTCTTCTAAGTTTAAACTCTACACTATTTAGGCGGAAAAGGGAATGGCATTAATATGGATGATTATTATTGAAAGATAAGCTTACAAAGTGAAACATTTATTTTGACAGATCGTATATACTGTACAGAAGGGAGCGTTTATTATGATAGAAAATCAAGCTTCATCCTGTCCAAAATGTGGAGAGACAGAATTAGGAATTGGAAAACAAAATGGTTATGCAGCTGTAGCACCAGCGAATAAAATGAGTTTTGGATCTGACATAGAATATCTTTTGTGTACGAATTGCGGTTTTATTATTGAAAGTTATGTAACGAAGCCACATAAGTTTAAAGGAACGATACTTTAATTGAGGTGAACCCCTATGTTGCAAGTTGCAACGTTACTATTTTGGCTGTTCCTACTTTTTAGCAGTATCAGTTTTATTTATGGATTACGAAATAAGTCTGTAAAAGCTTTTCTCATTAGTGCTATTTTATTATGTCTGTCAATGCTCTGTAATAGTAAAGTGAATAATGCTTATCAGTTGTTCGTTTTTGCGCCAGTTATTCCGCTTGTATTTGCTTTTGCGATAAGACGAAAGCAGCATATGTCAGGAAAAGCTGGATGAACGAGCGGTTTGTGTATTAATAGTGTAATCAGAAGGTTTCCGTATCATCTGTATAGATAAGCGGAACTTTTTTTAGCTAAGAAAGTATATTACCTCAGTAATGCTGAGTTACTAAAATTTTCGCTTAAGTTTGAGAAAATAAAAATGTAGGTTCTTATAATACGGATTATGTCAACTAACCTTAACAATGTAGTTAGTGGTATGATAACGCTCCGGCCAACCACTTCGCGTTCTGAGGGGCACGGCTGAAGCTAACTTTGTGAAGAAGAGCGCTTCACAAAGTTAGCTTCAGCACCTGCACAATCCCGCGGGAGTCTACGGAGGTCACTGAAAAACACATTATGGAAATTTATTCTCCCACTAAGGTAGCTATAAACAGGTTTAAAGTGGTTTCAATCCACCACTTTTATATGATATTTTGCATGAATTTTGGGATTCGATTTTCCTGTCGCAAATTTTTATGGAGTTTACGTGGTTGGCCTACGCTCTAGTATTGGTTCTACAACTTATGAAAGAGTTAGCATTTTGAGCAGTATCCATCAGATTCCATAATTCACTGTAACAATACTTAGAACTACTGCTTTTAGCTGTTCCAAACGTTGTAGCACTTCCCTAAAGCGTAGGAAATATGCGGAGACTCCTCATGCCTCAGCACGAGCTGAAGATCCACTGTGTCTGTGCCTACTAGTATCGCTTCGAAGTAATCTTCCTCGATACAAGGCAGAAAAGAAGCTGTTCAAGCAGTAGCCTAGCTGAAGCCGTGCCTCACAGGACGCGGAGCATATTTCCGGAGCTTTGCTAAGCATATAAAACAGTTCAAAATTACCACATTTTACTATAGTTTAGGGGTACATTCAAAGGATAACATCCTCTGCTATACGATCTTCCCGCCATTCACATGAATCGTTTGTCCCGTTACATAACTAGCATCGCGGCTAGCTAAATATACGTAGGCAGGTGCTACTTCACATGGCTCACCTGGTCTTCCCATTTCCGAGTCAGAGCCAAAGGTGGCTACCTCATTTTCATCGAAACTGGCAGGGATTAATGGTGTCCAAATCGGACCGGGGGCGACACTGTTTACCCGTATGCCTTGTTTAACAAGCGACTTAGCTAGTGATTTAGTAAACGTAGTAATGGCGCCCTTTGTACTCGAATAATCGATCAGATTCTCACTTCCTTGATAAGCAGTAATAGAGGAGGTGTTGATAATCACACTGCCTTGTTTCAAATAACGGAGGGAGGCTCTTGTTAAGTAGAAATAAGAAAAGATATTGACGCGAAATGTCTTTTCGATTTGATCATCGGTAATATTTAAGAAATTTTGTTGTGGAAATTGGATGGCTGCATTATTGACGACGATATTTATTTTGCCATGTTCTTCAATCACTTTTTCTACTACATCATTACAGAAAGCACTGTCAGATACATCTCCCCTGAACAAACTGCAAGAGACCCCTGCTGCCTCGACCAACTTTTTCGTTTCGTTGGCATCTTGATCTTCATCTAAGTAGATAATGGCAATATGAGCGCCTTCTTTTGCATAATGAACAGCAACCGATCGACCGATGCCACTGTCTCCACCGGAAATAATCGCTACTTGATCTTTCAATTTTTCACTTCCCTGATAACTCTCTTTAACGTACTTAGGGAGAGGGTGCATCTTATATTCGAAACCGGGCTGACGATCTTGATGCTGTTTTGGTAAAACTTCACTCTTTTGATTGTTAGCCATTTTGTACACTCCTAGACACTTTTTATATCTAGTATGGCGCATCCTGATATTGATATGCGAAAAAAAAACTCCCACTTTTTAAAAGTGAGAGTTTCATGTTTATTCATTTAAGAAAAATAACGCAATCGTACCAGGGCCGGCGTGAGCACCGATGGAAGAACCGATCATATTGATCTTGATCTCTTTTACTTGCCATTTTTCGCGGATCATGGTCGCGATTTCTTCAGCTGTCTCGATTGCATCCCCATGGCTGATACCAATCGTTTGCTGCTCCAGGTTCACACCGCGTTCTTCCATTAGCGCAAGCATTCGCTTGTATACTTTTTTGGAACCGCGTATTTTCTCCAGTGGAATTAATTTACCATCTTCCATATGTAACAAAGGTTTGACTTTTAATAATGTACCGACAAATGCAGCCGTTTTACTGACCCGTCCGCCACGGTATAAATATTCCAGATCATCCACGGTGAAAATGTGCTCCATATGCTGATAATTGTGCTTACTTGCCTGAATAATTTCCTTCGCATGAGCACCTGTTTGAGCAAGTGCAGCCGCTTGTAAAACGACCAATCCGTAACCTAATGAGGCACATTTTGTATCGAGGACATGAAGATCAGCATCAGGAAATTCCTCTTTGATTTCTTGCTCCATCAATTTCCCAGCCTGATATGTGCCGGACAAATTTGAGGAAAAGGCTAAATAAATAACAGATGTATTACTTTCCGCATATTTTTGAAATGTATCTTTAAACAATTGAGGACTTACTTGTGCCGTTTTGGGTGCTTTCCCTTCTCGCATGGCATCGTAAATCTTTTTGGAAGAAATCGAGATGCCATCCTCATATTCTTCGCCATCTAATTGGACGGTTAAGGGAAGCTTTTCAATTCCGTATTGCTGACAATCTTCTGCTGTCAGATCACAAGCAGAATCTGCAATTATTTGTACTGGCAAGGGTACCCCTCCTTTTTTCCAAAATCATGAATGAATAATCTTGATTTCGTTTAATATAAGTGTAAGCGTAACAGTAGACTACGTCAAAAAAAAGCCATACAAAAATTTTGACAAAACACTTGGTTTCTCGTCCGAAATTTAGTATAGTGAATCATTGTCTGCTTTGTCGTCGTACAAAATCAATGATTAAGCAGCGTTGAAAAAGGGTATGGAATCATGTGAATTCCGTAAACAGGAGGAATGACAGTGTTTTTAATGGAGACTAAACGTATTGCGATTGTGTTCATCGGTGCAATTCTGAACGCAATTGCGCTTAATTTTTTCTTTATAAGTGCGCATGTTTATGCTAGCGGATTTACCGGTATTTCACAAATTTTGGCGACTGTTTTTTCAGAGTATCTAGGCATAGAAATTGCTAGTACAGGTATTATATTATTTATTCTTAATATACCAGTAGCTATCCTTGGCTGGTTGATGGTAGGTAAAGGATTTACTATTTACAGCTTTCTTTCCGTACTTGCGACTTCTTTCTTTCTAGAAGTGTTACCAATTGTCACGTTATCAGAGGATATTATGCTGAACGCAGTATTTGGTGGTGTCATTGCTGGTGTGGGTATTGGTATTACATTGAAGTGGGGGGCATCAACAGGCGGTTCTGACATTATTGCTATGATCCTGTCCCGGTTAAAGGATAAGCCGATTGGCAGCTATTTAATGCTTATTAATGGCTTAATTATTGTGATTGCTGGTCTCTTAAATGAACCGGAGAACGCTTTGTATACACTGGTAGGTCTGTATGTATCCACTCGCGTGATCGATGGTATCCATACCCGTCATGAGAAAGTAACTGCCATGATCGTCACAAAGAAAGCAGACGAACTGCAGCAAGCGATTCATGATACCATGGTTCGAGGGATCACGATTCTGCCGGTAAAAGGTGCTTACACGAAGGAAGATAAGCACATGCTTTATTTAGTGATTACCAGATATGAATTATATGATTTGGAACGCATTATTCATGAAGTCGATGAGAATGCCTTTACGAACGTGATTGAAACAGCTGGTGTCTATGGTTTCTTTAGGAAAAATGAATAAATAGAAAAAAGAGAAGGAACTGGGATAATCCTTCTCTTTTTTATTAATAACCGTATTTAGCGATAACTTCTTTCACGTTATTGGTAAGCTCGTCCCACTCTACGTCCATTTTTTTATTAATGGTAATAAAATGCTGGAAGCCAAATACATTATCTACACCTTCAAGTGTCATTAATTCATTTAAAATGTCATATTCACTTGTTTGTCCAGGCAAGACTGAGATACTGCCATTACCTTCAAAGATCATTTTGTCACTAGTAAATTTCATTGCATTCGGATTTGGTGTTGCTTCAACTTGAATACTCATGATTTTCCTCCTAGATTACCTACTTTAACAACATGATATCAAACTATAGCGAATTATGAAAGAAATTCAATGGTGGAAGAACAAGGAGGGAGAGCAGTTGAGAAAACAATGGCAATATGTGTTGGTTATTGGTACAATAGCAGGTTTTGTATTGGGCGTATTTTTGTGGATCATGGAAAGAAACACAGGGGAAAAGGTCTATACATTATTATTAAATGTCGATTTCATTCCTTTTTTGCGAAATAGAACATCCATTATACTTGAATGGTTCTTTCATTTAATGATCGCTTGGATGATTACCTGGTTTTATTTAAAGCTTTCGCAGAGGAAAATGTATTTGGCTCTTTTGGTTGGTTTTGTAGCTGGACTGACGTATTTACCTTTAACAATAATCGCTGTACAGTCAACACCGGCAGTAAATGACGGTATGGCTATTTTGTATTGGTTTATCGGTCATGGGACCTTTGGCATAAGTCTGTATTATCTAGAGAGATTCTTTCGATAATAAACAGAAGGCATACCCAGTGTATGCCTTCTGTTGAGGAGCTTATTTCAGTTCGTTCTGTTGCTTCAACTGTTCTTCAAGTTGACGAAGTTCTTGCTGTTCTTCAGCAGTAGCATTCGTATATGCTGATTGAATGGCATCTTGCGCGGCTTGCCTATCTGCATTTGAGAAGTTTCCGTTCTGACGATTCATCATGCGATTGACGGCATTTTTGGCTTGTTCGAACATTTGGTTCTGCATTAGTAAATCCTCCTGTTTGTAGAATCACTAGGTTTATCTTTTGGATGACCATCATGATCCATTCTCAGTAGACTTATGAGTGAGATGGCGGCTACAAAAGAAAACATGTCATCAAACTGGAAATCCTGCTTTTTCCTTTTCTGACTTTCCTCCAGTTTTATCATGCCTTCTTTTGGTATACCTCTATCTAAAGCCGCCACCAAAATCAGAAGCTTAAGGAAAAAGCATGAACACCAATGTGATGTTCATGCCTTATTATGAGCCATTAAGCGAATTTTATTCTGTGAATCACTTGGAAATTTCAGGATTCGAACCGAGCTTTAAATAATCGGCAAGAAAGTTGCCAATGCCATCTTCTTCGTTTGTTTTTGTCTGATAATTGGAGATTTTCGTTAATTCGTCAATTGCATTTCCCATCGACACACCGACACCCGCGAATTCAATCATTTCTAAATCATTATCCTCATCTCCGAAAGCGATGATGTTTTCAACAGGAATATGATAATAGTGTGCAATTTTCTTTAAGCCGACTGCTTTGTTGATGCCTTTTCTCACGACTTCGATGATATCCCAAGGCACCCCCCATTTTCGATGCTCAATAATCGAAGCATGCTTATCATCTAAATATTTTCGTAATTCCTCCACATGATGAGCTTTAGGGTGGATTAATAACGAAGTTGGATCTTCTGCCAGATGATTTTTTAAACTTCCTACAGTAATCAAGTCTTCTTGTTCAGGCTCAGTAAAAATATCTAGAAATTGCTGGTCAAAACGATCAAGGTACATATTATCCTTTATTTCTGCAAAAATATTCTCCACTTCGAAATCATAACAAGTTTGGATGATTTTTTTTGCGGTTCGGTTTGGCAGTGGCGTGTGTAATACATCCCATTTGTGGTCTGTTGGATGATGTATTAAAGCACCGTTGAAATTCACCATGGGAGTATCTAAACCAAGCTGATCATAATATGAAATACTCGCTCGGTGTGGACGTCCTGTTGCAATCACCACAATATGTCCTTCTTTCATGGCTTGTTGAACGATTGATTTAGTATACGTACTAATTTCCTTCTGGTCGGTTAGCAATGTTCCATCTAAGTCTAACGCGACTAAATGTCGATTGGTTGGCATATCATCATCACCTCACTAATGTAATTATAGTCTATAGTTGTTTTCTGCTATTGTAAAGGATTGGCTCATAACAGATATCACCAGGTATGTTACCAATATGCTGCTATATAAACTGCAGATATACCTATCGAAAAGTGGGCTTTGTAAAGATTTTGTATTGTTTCATTTCTATTTTTTGCATGATTAGGTCAGAAGTTATATCATAAAAGTATGACTAAGTTTTTGCAGAAAGGATTGTACCGATGATAGGAATTAGCAAAGAATATTGGGATGGCCTGCCATTACTTCATGTTGTCGACCACGATAAAAAAGATCATCCATTACCAACTTTAACGTACATACATGGATATACCAGTGCGAAAGAGCATAATTTGCCTTTAGCCTTCTTGATGGCAGAGAAAGGCTATCGGGTTATATTACCTGATGCGATGTTACATGGTGAAAGGGAAGAGGATATTTCTTCTTCTGAAAGAGAAATGCGATTTTTTGATATTGTTAAACAAAATTTAGACGATATTGAAGCAATTTATGAAGAGTTAGTAGCAAAGCAATTACTGGATGGCAATCGTTTCGGATTAGCTGGAACGAGCATGGGTGGCATTACGACAGCCGCTGCATTAACACAATTTTCCTGGATCAAGTCTGCAGGCATTTTGATGGGCTCTCCAAAAATATCAGCTTTTGCAGAACGATTAATTGGCGCAATGAAAGCAGAGCATAAAGAATTACCGCTTACTGATGAACAACTGCACCAATTGATGCAAGAATTAAGTGAAATGGATTTATCGATGCAAGTAGAGAAATTATTCGGAAGGGCCTTGTTTTTCTGGCATGGTGAAGCGGATCAGGTTGTACCATTTGATCATGCTTACAGCTTTTATGAAGAGGCAATTGACCATTATAAAAATCCGGAGAACATTCGCTTTTTAAAGGAAATCGGCAAGGGGCATAAGGTCACTCGTTTTGCGATTACGGAATTTGTCAAATGGTTAGAATATCAGTTATAATACAAATCATTTAAAAAGTTGCACAATTGTTTTATAATAGTGACAATAGCTTTGAAGGAGGGATACAGAATGGATCAAGCATTAGAAGAAAATTTAATGGGAGCACTGGAAAACGTGATTGACCCAGAGCTTGGTATAGATATCGTAAACTTAGGACTAGTTTATGGTGTGGATTTAGATGATGAAGGTATTGCTACTGTAACGATGACACTTACGGCTATGGGGTGTCCACTTGCAGGTCATATCGAACAAGATGTGAAACGTGTCATGGAAGATATTCCAGAAGTAAGAGATACAGAAGTAAATATCGTTTGGAATCCACCATGGTCTAAAGACCGTATGTCTAGATACGCTAAAATTGCATTAGGCATTCCGGATTAATAAGAAAAAAGCGTCCCGTACAGGAGACGCTTTTTTTATGTAGATAATGCTTGTCATAAAGGCGTGCCCATAAATGTTTGGTTCTTATAATACAGATTAACGCAAACGGATTATGTAAAGTGGAACCATAAGTCGAATGTGAAAATTTTGATAGGTTTTATATCCGTGGCAAAGCTCCGGAAATATGGTCATCCAAAATACTACCTCTGACATCAGTTTGTAGAGTCTGCACCATAGCGCAGGCTAACCACGTAGACTCCCACGGGACGCGAAGTGGTTGGCCGGAGCGATATCATACCACTTACAACATGTCAAAATGACCGCTTAGCTAACATAATCCATATTATAGGTAATTGCGTATATGTTAGTGATAGTCAGGAATGGGGCGGATTAGTGCCAATAAAAAATCGAGTATAGAAGTGCTATACTCGATTTCAACTGTGTTAAATTTTATAAGAAAATGACGGCTAGAATACCGACGATAAAACAATAGAATGCAAAGTACTTCAAGTTTCCTTTAGCCATTACATTCATAAACCAGCGTAATGAATAATACGTTGCAATTAATGATGCAATAAAGGCAAGTGCATATGGAATCCATAATGTATTAAATTGTGGATTATTGACAACATCGCCGACCGATAATGCCATCGTTCCTACGCTGACTGGAATAAATAGTAAAAAGGAAAAGCGTAATGCCGTTTCCTGCTTCATACCTAGCAGCATGGCGGCAACAATCGTTGCTCCGGAGCGGCTGATCCCTGGGATGAGCGCTACTGCTTGCGCAAAGCCGACGATCAATGCGTCCTTCATCGTCAATTGACCATCATTTTTATCCCCTCGCAAGTTTCGAATAGTCCAGAGTGCAATCCCCGTAATAAACAGTGTAATACCGATCATTTTGGCATTACCACCAAAGGTATCTGAAATGAGGTCTTCAAACAATAAACCGATAAGAGCTGCAGGTACGGTCGCTACTACTAAATAAACAATAAACATAAAATCATCATAATATGTTTTGTCTTTTGTGGTGATATAAGATAAACCATTTTTAGCAATTTGCACAATGTCTTTCCAGTAGACAATTAAAACGGCGAGCAACGATCCAAAGTTCACCAGCACTTCAAATGATAAATTGTCTTTTAAACCAACTTCAAATATTTTCTGCACCATTACTAAGTGACCACTGGATGAAATTGGAATCGGTTCTGTGAAACCTTGAAGCAGCCCTAAAAATAAATATTTAATCAAAATCAAAAAATCTTCCATTATGTATCCCCCTAAATCATTCTAAGATAAAGATAACCCTTGCCATAATATTGATGACAAGGGTTATCGGTCGAGTCTATAATAATTTCTATTCTTCTTCTTTTAAGAGACCGTTTCCTAAAACAATAGCGGCAATGGCAAAAATAGCGCCGATAGAAATAACAGAGCCGAAGTTGAAAGCTTCTCCACCCATACTTGTTAATACATATGATACAACTGTTAAAATAATGACTGCCCAAAAAATCGTTGCGAAATATTTCATCGTCTCACCTCTCCATCTATATATATGTAACTTTAACAAATGATTTATAATTGATGTATACCCTTACGATAGTTCGCCATTATAGTGTATCAAATTTTTTATGTAAAATAAACAAAAATCTTGTCCGATTAGTGATTTGTCATGATACTGTTAAAAAGCTGTATTCAGTTGGTATTGTTTCTTCTGTAAAAGTAATTCGGTTGCGAAGAAGATTTTAAGTCGGTGATATAGGTCTACTTCACCTTATTAATAGGCATTTGCAACACTTTCTTTTGCATTTGTAATCAATTTGTAATGTTTTCTTAGTTTACGGACATGATGCAAAACGATAAAATAGTCCTAAGTGAAAGGTTCGTGGATGCCAATGGTGTAAGGGGTGCAGATGATTGAAAAAATTTATCGTAATGCTTTCATCTATTATATGTATGATTTCGTTTTTATCTGGTTGTCAGTCTGGTGGAAATGGAGAAAAAATAGAAAGAGTCGGCATGCTGATCGAGCATACGGTTCATGATCAGACATGGGGCAATAAAGGGTATCGTGGATTGCTCAATATTCAAGAGGAATATGACACGGATGTTTATTTTCAAGAAGGTGTTCAGACGCAACAACAAGTGAATGTTGCTGTAGAAGAGTTTGCCAGTAAAGGGGTTCAGGTGATCATCGGACACAGCAGCAATTATGGAGAAATGTTTAACCAAATTCATGCCTCTTATCCTGATATTCAATTTATTTATGTCAATGGCGGTTATTCTGCTGATAATTTAATCAGCTTAAATTTCAATGCACAAGCGATGGGTTTTTTTGCCGGCATGATAGCAGGGGAAATGACGGAAACCAATCGAGTCGGGATAATTGCAGCATATGAATGGCAGCCAGAGGTGGAGGGCTACTATGAAGGGGTGCTGTACAAAAATCCCGATGCCAATGTGGATATTCAATATGTCTATGACTGGGATGAACAAGAGTTAGCGATGGAACATTATCAAGCTATGCGTGATCAGAAAACGGATGTTATTTACCCGGCAGGAGATGCGTTTAGTGTCTCCGTTGTTGAAGCAGCAAAAAATGATGGCATTTTTTCCATTGGTTATGTCAACGATCAGCAGCCTGCAGGTGGTTCTTCCGTGTTAACGAGTACCATTCAGCACATTGACAAGCTGTATGTATACGCTATTGGTCAATTAAAAGATGGGGATTTGCCAGGTGGGATCTATAACTTTGGTTTCGATGAAGATGTTATTACGATGGGACCTTACAGCAAACAAGTGCCCGAACGATTTGTCGACCAGGTCAGTGAATCCATCAACGAATATAAGGAAACAGGATTACTGCCACATCAAACGGAAAAATAGCTGTCGATGCCGTCGACAGCTATTTCTTTGAGGACTTTACGAATATGTCTTTGAGTGGAGATAATTTTTGATACGTATCATTTAATAACTGAAAAGTATCAATTAAATCGAATGTGTCGTCGGTTTCTTCAGGAACTGGTTCTTCTTTTTCTGCTTTTTTGCCAAACATCAGTCGATCAAAACGATTATCTTTGTCTTGCGCCAACTATATCCCTCCCGTATTTATACTATGTTAGAGAAAGATTTCTGTATGGTCATTATCCCTAGTTTTTGGTTTTGTGGAAGAAAATAAACTTGAAAAATAAAAGTAGTTATTATAAAATTAGTACCAAGTCTTAATAATTGATAATAATTCCTTTGAGAGGAAGGATAGCTATGAAAGCAGGCGTATTAGGTACGGGTCATTATGTACCCGAGAAAGTATTAACCAATAAAGATATGGAACAAATCGTGGAAACCAATGATGAATGGATTCGTACACGAACTGGAATAGAAGAACGCCGAATTGCAGCAGATACGGAAGATACTTCCGATATGGCATATAACGCAGCAGCACAAGCACTAGATGAAGCAGGTATAACAGGAGAAGATTTAGATTTAATTCTAGTCGCAACGGTAACTCCTGATCAGCCTTTTCCGACAGTAGCTTGTAAATTGCAAGAACGTTTAGGAGCAACAAAAGCAGCGGCGATGGATATCAGTGCAGCTTGTGCCGGATTTATGTATGGTATGATTACTGCACAGAAATTTATTGAAACCGAATCATATAAACATATTTTAATTATTGGAGCAGAAAAACTGTCTAAAATTACAGACTGGTCTGATCGTAATACTTGTGTGTTATTTGGTGATGGAGCAGGCGCAGCCGTTATGGGGCCTGTAAGTGACGAACGAGGTATACTCTCGTTTGAACTAGGCGCTGATGGCAGCGGCGGCCAATATTTAGCACAAAACGAAGACTTTATTTTTATGAATGGTCGCGAGGTGTTTAAATTTGCTGTTCGCCAAATGCCAGAATCCTCTGTAAATGTTGTGGAAAAAGCAGGTTATGCTAAAGAGGATGTCGACTATTTAATTCCGCACCAGGCAAACATCCGTATTATGGAAGCTGCCAGACAACGACTTGGTATTGAAGTAGATCGAATGGCCGTGAATGTTAATAAATACGGCAATACTTCAGCGGCTTCCATACCTATTGCTTTGTCTGAAGGCGTAAAAAACGGTAAAATAAAGGATAATGATTTAGTAGTCTTAGTAGGCTTCGGTGGAGGTCTAACTTGGGGCGCTGTCGCGTTAAAGTGGGGCAAATAAAGAAATGGAGGAATCATAATGACTAAAAATCGAGTTGTGATAACTGGTATGGGGGCGGTCACTTCATTAGGAAATACCGTTACTCAATTTTGGGATCAGATTCAATCAGGTACTTCTGGAATAGATTATGTGACAAAGGTAAATAAAGATGATTTTCCTGCGAAAGTAGCAGCTGAAGTAAAGGATTGGGATCCTAAACAGTACATGGAGAAAAAAGAATCCAAGCGAATGGATTTATTTACACAGTACGCGGTAGCAGCTGCAAAAATGGCAGTTGAAGATGCGAAGCTTGATATTAATGATGACAATGCTCATCGTGTAGGTGTTTGGATTGGTTCAGGAATCGGTGGTATGGCTACTTATGACGAACAATTCCGTCGATTTATGGATAAAGGCTATAAAAGAGTAAGCCCATTTTTCGTACCGATGCTTATTCCGGATATGGCAGCGGGTCAAGTATCAATTCAATTAGGTGCAAAAGGAATTAACAACTGTTCTGTTACAGCTTGTGCTTCAGGTGCCAATTCGATCGGTGATGCATTTAAAGTAATCGAACGCGGTGATGCAGATTACATGATTACTGGTGGAGCAGAAGCACCATTGACGGATATGTCTTTTGCTGGTTTCTCGACTGCGAAAGCTTTATCTTTCAATGATGATCCGAAAACAGCTAGCAGACCTTTTGATAAAAATCGTGACGGTTTCGTTATGGGGGAAGGTGCAGGTATCCTAGTGATTGAGTCATTAGAATCCGCTCAAAAACGTGGGGCGACGATTTATGCCGAAATCTTAGGATATGGTGCTTCCGGCGATGCTTATCATATTACTTCACCAGCACCGGAAGGAGAAGGAGCAGCACGTGCAATGCAGCAAGCGATTGATGATGCTGAAATCTCTCCAGAGCAAGTTGATTATGTAAATGCCCATGGTACAAGTACGGCATATAATGATTCCTATGAGACAGCAGCAATCAAGTCGGTGTTCAAGGATCATGCTTATCAATTTAATGTGTCTTCTACTAAGTCCATGACTGGTCACTTATTGGGTGCTGCAGGTGCAATTGAATCCATTATCTGTGTGAAATCGATTCAAGACAGCATTGTGCCACCAACGATCAACTATGAAACACCAGACGAAGCGTGCGATTTAAACTATGTTCCGAACAAAGCAATCGAACAAGACGTTAACATCGCCATCACTAACTCACTAGGTTTCGGTGGTCATAATGTAACGTTAGTCTTTAAGAAATATCAATAATTGAAAAAAAACTCCACTTAGCATAAGTGGAGTTTTTTTATGCATATCAATATGGCCATTTTGACAGATGGAATGTGCTTAGCAAAGCTACGGAAATATGCCCCGCAGGACGCGAAGTGGTTGGCCGGAGTGGTATCCCAGCACTCACAATATATCAATGTGGTCCAAAAGCAGACATAATCTGTATTAAAGGAAGCTGGCAATCTGCACTTCTTCGTTCCTGTATCGTAAACAAGAGCATCCTCACAATCCTATTATAGAAAGAAAAATCCTTGCATAACGTTCCTATCATTTGTAATAGATAGAAGGCTTGTACATATACATGTATAAACCGGTTAAGGAGCGGATTAGGGTGGTATATGTATTTATTTTTTTAATAGGATTTGGCTTTTCTATCTCCGGTGGTATTTCGATCATACTCTATTTGAATTTTATTCCTGCTGGCTTATCTTTCATCGATTATCTGTCAATTGTTCAGACAAAAATGGAGTGTTATTTTTTGATTGTTGGCATTATTTTGATGGGCTTTTCATTACAGAAGATCTCGATGTATTCTGTTAAATAATAACAAGAGAAGAATAAATTATCTTGTAATGGTCATACTGTTTGATAAACAGATTAGCTAAAGTGAGGGTTCGTAATATGTTGTATTTACATGATGTATGGGTCAACTGGTTTGAAGGTGAAGAAAATGGCTACAATGTATGTCCTTTTCATGAATGGAGAAAGGCTGACGGCATAGAAATTCTCGATCAAGCTCCAATACTCTTCATTGACAACAAAACCTTCGATTACATTGAAAATGACTTACAAGATATTCCTCAAGAGATATTAGACAAAATTTATCAACGTGCGTATGTGCGAAAAAATCAGGAACGAAAGGCGTTAGATTACGCCTGTATTGTAACGAATGGTACGGCAATTCTGGCATTCGATACAATGGGTTATCATATCCCGATTAGAAAAAGCCGGTTAATTCCTCGCCAGGAGCGTTTAGTAGCAGACCTGATTGAAGGAAGAACGGCTACAACCTATTCGTTAAGTAATACAACGGATAAAGAATTTCACATTTTATCATTGCCAACCAATTATATGGTGGGCTTAACAAGAAAAGAACGTCAATTAAAGCAATTATTAATGATCGCATTAGACCAGTTAAATGTAGGACAGTGTTCGGAAGAAGTACGGTATTGGCTGACAGAATGGTCACCGGAACGCTATCACACCATCAAAGAAATGACATTCCAGAAAGCTTGGCAAACGCTATATAATGAGGTGGTAGAAGGCTGGAGTATCCATCATGAAGAATTTTGCAAACAGATCATCAAAGGACAGGCTTTCTATGAAGACATTTGGGAGCGCGAACAGGATACCTATTCCACAAAATCATTACGATCATAATTAAGCACATAAAAAAGATTCCGATAGTCAAAAGATATCGGAATCTTTTTTATTAAAGTGAATCAAGTTGGCTTATGATTAAATATGGGTTCTTATAACATGGATTATGTTAACTAGCGTTGAAGAAATCTTGAAATGATTCATGTGCTGGGATACCGCTCCGTCCAACCACTCCGCGTCCCGCGGTGAGTCTACGTGGTTGGTCTACGCTCATGTATAGCTCCACAATTAATGCGACAGGTAGGTTAAGGAGCATCACCTGCAAGATTTACATCTAAATTTGATGATGTTCTATGCATAACACGACTGCTTTAAGCTGTTCCATTCATTGTAGCACTTTACTTAAGCGTAGGAAATATACGGAGACTCCCGTGGAATCAGCGCGAGCTGAAGATCCACTTAGTCTGTGCCTGTGTCTACAAGTATTGCTTCGAAGCGGGCTTCCTCGGCACAAGGCAGCAACGAAGCAGTGCAAGTAGTAGCCTAGCTGAAGCCGTGCCCACAGGACGCGGAGCATATTTCCGGAGCTTTGCTAAGCAGATAAAATCTATCAAAATTACCTCCATATCAGACAGCTCCACTATACATAATCCATGTTATAGGTAGTTGGATATTATTTTGTTAGTTAGGATCGGGGGTATTCCCGGTTTTTCTCGCTTATCTTTTCTTTTTCACTCTGCCAAGTCCCATTGCTTTTTTCGCTTTGCGTATCATTTTAGTAGCGGCGAAATTAGCTTTATCTGCGCCTTGATCGAGTAAGTCGTCCAATTCGTCTGATTCAATTAACTGGTAATAGCGTTCCTGGATAGGGCGTAAGGCGTCGATCACAGCATTAGCTGTATCTTGTTTAAACTCACCATAGTTTTTTCCTTCATATCGTGCTTCTACTTCTTCAACGGTTTCACCTGTACAGCTTGCAAAAATAGTAAGCAAGTTGCTTATTCCCGGCTTATTCTCTTTATCAAACTTCACGATACCATCAGAATCGGTTACAGCACTTTTAATTTTCTTTTCAATCTGTTTTTCGGTATCGAGCATAAAGATAGATGCTTTTTGATTATCATCAGATTTACTCATTTTTTTCGTTGGTTCCTGTAATGACATGATTCTTGCTCCTACCTTCGGAATGCTGATTTCCGGGATGGTAAAAATGTCATTAAATCGATAGTTGAATCGTTGAGCGAGATCACGAGTCAGCTCAAGATGCTGTTTTTGATCCTCGCCAACTGGTACGATATCGGTATTATAAAGTAGAATATCGGCAGCCATTAATGGTGGGTAGGTTAATAACCCTGCAGACACGGCTTCTTTTCCATGAGATTTGTCTTTAAACTGTGTCATTCGCTCGAGTTCGCCTATATAACTTACCGTTTGTAACATCCAGCCTAACTGCGTGTGGGCAGGGACCTCGGATTGGATGAATAATACTGATTTATCAGGATCAATACCTGATGCAATATATAACGCTGCAAGTGATTTAATATTGTCACGAAGCTTCAGTCGATCTTGTGGGACGGTAATGGCATGTTCATCTACGACGCAGAAATAGCAATTGTTCTCTTCCTGTAGTGAAACAAAATGCTTCATCGCTCCTAAATAATTTCCTAATGTTAGACTTCCACTTGGTTGAATACCAGAGAATATTGTTTTCATTTTCCTCACCTCTACTGTTTTTTTTGCATTAAAAAAAGTCCATTCTCTTCCCGAAAAAAGGGACGAATGAACCGCGGTACCACCCTTGTTATCACGATAAAAGTGATCACTTAAGTACTAGTAATGCCTAGTGACATGGAATACGTCCTAAGAAAATTCCAATTCCTTTTTCCCTTAGTACCTATTTGCAGCATCCATAGGCTCTCTTCAAGCTAGCGGAGAAAAAGTACTTCTATCTTCTAAATTCCAGACTTTATGATTTGATTGAATTATATAAAATGTTGCAAGATTTTTCAAGCATAATTCGAGTTATCCATAATATATTACAAGTAATACGAGCATTATGATCAGTAAACCACTTCCCTGTACGATGAAAAATCGAAGTGCTTGTATACTGACCCGTTCAGATGGGGGGCGTACTGAAACAATGGTACTTTCCCATTGTTTATGTTTACTAGTATTCGTAAAGACTTTCTGAAAGCTGCCTGCCGTAATATCGAAAAAACGTTTAGCCGTAACATACAATAACAATCCTGCTATTAAGTAGCCTCCACCAAGGTAAAACAATATATTAATATAATGCAAAAGTACGAACTTTTCCATAAATAGAAATACAAAAGCTAGGCATAATAGAAGGTGTATGACAAAAAGAATGGTCTGCCTCTTAATGTGAGTCATAAATGTCGTCTCCTTTCAAGCTAATTATGCAGTATGATAACCTCAAAATCAATTATCAGAATAATCGGAATATAAAGAAAACTTTAAATATTCCAAATATAATAAAGAAAATAAGACTTAAATACCATTTTTTCGCGCGAATCGGTCTATTTTATTAGTTTTTTTAACAAAATGTATAAAAATTTAGTGAATTGTGTGAAAATTCCTTGTATAATAAGAATTGTTAAATTTGTCTTCATAATAAATTAATAAAACTAGGGGGTTTAATTAATGAGACAAAACAAATGGTTTTTGCTAGTAGTAGCTCTGCTTTTAGGACTAGTACTTGCAGCATGTTCAACAACAGGAAGTGATTCTGAAGAAGGATCAGAAGAGGAAGGAAATACCAATGAATCTGAAAGTACGCAAACAGATGAAGAAAAAGTCTTGAATATTGCGGCAACTGCAGATATTCCGACAATGGATCCGATTATGGCTGAAGATAACGTCTCCTTCCAATATGTTTCGGCTGTCTATGAGGGCTTATATCGTATAGCAACTGGTGGTGAAATTGTATCAGGTGTTGCGAATAAAGACGAAACAGAAATTAGTGAGGATGGATTGACTTATACTTTCCATTTGCGTGAAGATGCAACATGGGAAAATGGAGATCCTGTAACTGCACAAGATTTCGTTTATGGCTGGCAACGAGCAATTGATCCAGATAATGGTTCTTTTTACGCTAATTATTTAATGAGTGGTAAAATTAAAAATGCAGCTGAAATCTATGCTGGTGATATGGAACCATCTGAATTAGGTGTAAGTGCACCTGATGATTATACGTTTGTAGTAGAATTAGAAAAAGCGGTTCCTTACATGGATTCATATGCAGCATTTATGACATTTTTACCGCTAAATCAAGAATTTGTTGAAGAACAAGGTGAAGATTTTGCATTAGCACCTGAAAACATGCTTTCTAACGGTCCATTCAAAATGACGGAATGGGAAACTGAAAGTGGATGGGTATTAGAAAAGAACGAAGATTATTGGGATGCAGAAAATGTTGCATTAAATAGTATTAATGTAAAAGTAATTAAAGATGCGGATACAGGTCTTTCTAACTACGAAGTTGGTGAACTTGACCGTGTATCTTTACAAGGGGCTCAAGTAAAAGACAATCAAACAAGCCCAGAATTTAAATCATTAACAGAGACAAGTGTCTTCTGGTTAAAAATGAATCAAGCTTCTGCTGAAAAGTCTGAATATATGCAAAACCTTAATTTCAGAATGGCACTAGCTAAAGGATTTGATAAACAATCTTATATTGACGTGGCATATGGTAATGATTCAGAGCCAGTAAACTATTTTGTACCACATGATTTTGTTCAACATCCTGAGACAGGTGAAGATTTCCAAACTGGTAGTGATGTGTTAGCGTTTGATGTGGAAGCTGCTCAAGAATATTGGGAAAAAGCGAAAGAAGAGTTAGGATTTGAGGAAGTAACTTTAAGCTTTCTAAGTGGAGATACAGATGTTTCTAAATCAATTAGTGAATTCATGAAAACTGAATTAGAAGAGAACTTAGAAGGACTAACATTGGAAACAGTTAACGTTCCATGGGCTCAACAACTAGAATTAATGCGTAAACATGAGTATGAATTAGCTGTATCTGGCTGGGGTCCAGACTATAAAGATGCTATTTCCTTCGTAGACCTTTGGGTGACAGGTGGAGAAAACAATGACGTTGGTTATTCTAACGAAGATTATGATGCACTTGTGAAATCTGCGAAGAACGAACTTGCGACTAAACCTGTTGAGCGTTTTGAAGCACTTCAACAAGCTGAAAAAATTGCTTTAGAGGATGCAGCAATTGCACCGATCATGCAACGTAAAACTTCTGTGCTTTCTAAAGACTATGTAAAAGGTATGGATACCATGAACCCATTTGGTAATGATTACAGCTTTAAATATGTAGATATTCAAAAGTAAGCTAATCTAATATCAAATAATGGAAAAGAGAGTATAGCCGATGATTAGATGAGCTGTACTCTCTTTTATCCTTTTTAGGCAATAGTGTGAATATTTCGTCAATTATAAAATTATTTAGGGAAAAAACAGGAGGTGGATGCGATGGCCAAATATATACTGCAACGACTTATATACATGATCATCACGTTATTCATCATAGCAACAGCAACATTTTTTCTAATGAAGATGCTTCCAGGCTCTCCTTTTGACGCAAATGCGCAAAAAATGTCGGAAGAACAGTATGAGTCAATGTTGGAACACTATGGTTTGGATGAGCCGGTGCCGGTACAATATGTCAAATATATGGCTGGTATGGTACAAGGTGATTTAGGCGTGTCGTTTCAATATGATAATCGAGCGGTTACAGACGTAATACTAGATCGACTTGGTCCATCTGCACAATTAGGAGCACAAGCATTAATTATTGGGGCAATATTGGGGATTATTTTAGGTATGGTCGCTGCGATTCGACACAATACATGGGTAGATTATACATCAAATGTTATTGCGGTAATAGGGATTTCGATTCCGTCCTTTGTATTTGCCGGTATCTTACAGTATTATTTAGCGGTTCAGTGGAGATTGTTCCCGCCATCTTTCTGGGAAACACCGATCCACACGGTCTTGCCGACGATTGCATTAATGATATTCCCAATGGCCATCTGTGCACGATTCATGCGTACAGAAATGCTTGAAGTATTAGGGTCTGATTATATTGAATTGGCGCGCGCCAAAGGGGTGTCCAGTAACAGTATAATGTTTAAACATGCGATGCGAAACGCATTAATTCCGGTTATCACAGTATTAGGTCCGATGACAGTTAGTTTGATGACCGGTACGTTAGTAATTGAACAAATTTTTGCGGTACCAGGTATCGGGGAACAATTCGTAAGCTCTATCAACACGAAAGATTACCCAGTTATTATGGGTACAACCATGTTATTCTCCATTTTATTCATTGTGGTTATTCTTATTGTTGATTTACTGTATGGATTAATTGATCCACGTATCCGTATTTCGGGAGGGAAGAAATAATGGACAATCATTCAAACAAGAAAATTAGCTCGGATAGATTTAAACGAGTCCATTTAGAAGAGGATCGTGGTGAAGAATTGACACGTCCTCAGCTCTCCTACTGGAAGGATGCCTGGATCAGGTTAACCAAAAATAAAGGGGCAATATTAGGTTTAATCGTCCTAGTGTTTATCATATTTATGGCATTAGTAGGACCTTTCTTTAATGATTATGACATTGAAGATGCCAATTATGATGCAGCATATTTACCACCTAAAATACAAGGCTTGGAATGGCTTGGATTTGATGGTTATCAAACCTATGAAGTACAAGGTGCTACGGAAGAAGAGGCAATCAAACGTGGTATGGAAGGCTATGAGTTAGAAGAGCAATATGTTAGTAGTACAGAAGTTATCTTAACGCCAGAAGAAAGTGATGATGGTTATTATACCGTAGCTATAGAAGCCGATGCCTATAGTGCTCAAGGTTTTGAAGATGAATACTTCTGGTTCGGAACCGATAAAATGGGCCGTGACTTATGGACAAGGATTTGGAAAGGAACACAAATTTCCTTATATATCGGTTTCTTAGCAGCGATGATTGATATGGTTATCGGGGTTCTGTATGGTGGAGTTTCCGGTTATTATGGCGGACGTACCGATAATGTCATGCAGCGGGTAATTGAAGTATTATCCGGTATTCCGAACTTGGTTATTGTTATCCTGATGATCATCTTACTGAATCCAGGTTTGCTGGCGATCACGATTGCCTTAACGATTACTGGCTGGATCGGTATGGCAAGAATTGTTCGTGGTCAAGTATTGAAATTGAAAAACCAGGAATTTATTTTGGCAGCTCGTACGTTAGGGGCAAACGACAGCAGAATTCTAATGAAGCACTTAATCCCAAACGTGATCAGTGTTATTATTATTAACACGATGTTTACGATTCCGAGTGCGATTTTCTTTGAATCGTTCTTAAGCTTTATCGGTTTAGGGCTTCAGCCACCAATCGCATCACTCGGTACTTTAATTGACTCAGCATTTGACAGCTATCGAGTATATCCATACATGTTATTATTCCCAGCTGTCATTATTTCGTTATTAATGATTGGCTTCAATATTTTAGCAGACGGTCTGCGGGATGCGTTAGATCCTAAGATGAGAAAGTGAGGTGGAGCATATGGATCCAATTTTAGATGTTCGTAATTTACATGTAACCTTTGACACGTACGGCGGGAGTGTTAAAGCTGTACGAGGAGTTAATTTTCAATTAAATAAAGGGGAAACATTAGCCATCGTGGGGGAATCCGGTTCTGGTAAGTCGGTAACTACAAAAGCTTTGATGGGGCTTGTAGCAAAACCAGCAGGGCGTATACCAGAAGGTGAAATCCTTTTTGAAGGAAAAGACTTAGCGAAACTAGCGAATAAAGAAATGCAAAAAATCCGTGGAAAAGATATTTCGATGATTTTCCAGGATCCGATGACTTCGTTGAACCCGACCATGAAAATCGGTAAACAGATTATGGAAGGTTTAATTTTACATCAAAAAATGTCAAAAGCAGCAGCGAAAAATCGTGCGATCGAATTACTGGAACTAGTAGGTATACCACAGCCGGGTAAACGGATTAATCAATATCCGCATCAATTCTCCGGCGGTATGAGACAACGTGTCGTTATTGCCATTGCACTGGCCTGTAACCCGAAAATGTTAATATGTGATGAACCAACTACTGCACTGGATGTAACGATTCAGGCACAAATTCTTGAATTAATGAAAGATATCCAGAAAAAAATGGATACATCGATTATTTTTATTACACATGACCTGGGTGTAGTTGCGAATGTTGCCGATCGTGTTGCTGTTATGTATGCAGGGAAAATTGTCGAGACAGGAACTGTTGATGACGTCTTTTATAACCCGCAGCATCCATATACATGGGGCTTATTAGGTTCCATGCCAACAGTGGATAGTACCGAAGAAAAGTTAACGGCGATTCCTGGTACACCACCGGATCTTATGCACCCACCAAAAGGGGATGCATTTGCTGCCCGTAATGATTATGCGATGCAAATTGACTTAGAAGAAGAACCTCCAATGTTTAAGGTTTCCGATAGTCATTACGCCGCAACATGGTTATTGCATGAGGATGCACCAGAAGTTGAGCCACCTGCATCTGTAAAATTGCGCATGAAGGGAATGGCGAGACGAGACAGCTCAACAGGGGGAGGAAACCCATCATGAGTAAAGAGAAACTTTTAGAAGTTAAAGATTTAAAGCAGCACTTCGATACAGGGAGAAAAGGCGTTGTTAAAGCGGTAGATGGTATCAGCTTTGATATTTATCGTGGCGAAACCTTTGGACTGGTTGGCGAGTCAGGCTGTGGTAAATCGACAACAGGACGAACCATTATCCGTTTATACGATGCTACAAATGGTGAGGTTAAATTTAATGGGGTAGATGTCCATGGCAAGAAATCAAAGAAAGACTTAAAACAGTTTAACCGTAAGATGCAAATGATCTTCCAGGATCCGTACGCTTCGCTTAATCCGCGAATGACGGTAAAGGAGATAATATTAGAAGGTATCGAAATTCACGGCTTGATAAAAAATGATAAAGAAAAAACAAAGCGTGTAGAAGAGTTACTAGATACAGTCGGCTTAAATAAAGAACATGCTACGCGTTATCCACATGAATTCAGTGGTGGTCAGCGTCAGCGTATCGGTATTGCAAGAGCACTTGCAGTAGATCCGGAATTTATCATTGCCGATGAGCCGATTTCTGCACTAGATGTGTCGATTCAGGCGCAAGTCGTAAACCTGATGAAAGAACTGCAAAAAGAACATGGTTTAACATACCTTTTTATTGCCCATGACCTTTCAATGGTAAAATATATTAGTGATCGTATAGCGGTTATGTATTTTGGCAGAATTGTTGAATTAGCGGATGCAGATGAATTATATAATAATCCACTTCATCCCTATACGAAGTCACTTTTATCTGCTATACCGTTGCCAGATCCTGACTTTGAACGGACGCGTGAGCGGACATTATATGATCCTGCTAAACACGATACAGAAGGCGCAGAATTCCGTGAAGCCAAGCCAGGGCACTGGGTGCTATGTACAGACGCTGAATTTAAGAATATGAAGTAATATAGAAAACGAAAAGCTCTTATCTTGACGATAGGAGCTTTTCCATCTGTAATAAGGAAAAAGGACTAAATTGGAAAAAAGCAAATTTTTTTTTAGTATTTTTAACAAAAAGAAACAAAAATTCTATATAATAATACTGTACATAAAAATTGTTGTAGGAGTTTGATAGGACATGCAGAAGTACATAAGATGGCCAGTCACCATGATTTTGATGATGGTAGTATTCGCAAGTATCACACTTCCAGTAAGTGCAGCAGGTGAAGAAGAGAAGCCGAGGCTTAAGGCGGCGTCACATCAAAAGCTTCAATCAAAGTTAACCAAACATAAACTGCCTGAAGCTTTAGCTCGTTTTTCATTTGTCTCTGATTTAAATTTTGAGTACCCTGATGCGGTTCGTGGAATTTATGTAACTGGAAATTCTGCAGGAGGCAGCCGATTTGAGAAATTAACCAAACTTATCGATAATACGGATTTAAACAGTATGGTAATTGATATTAAAGAGGATAATGGTTATGTCACATACAAACCAGAAGAGAAATTACCTTACGAAGGTGTCGCTAAAAACTATATGAAAGACCCAAAAGAAGTGCTAAAGACCTTAGAAAAAAAAGGTATCTATCCAATAGCACGTATTGTCGTATTTAAGGACTCGATGCTTGCAGAGGCACGTCCAGATTTATCATTTACCGAAAGTAATGGGAAAGTATGGTCGAATGGTAAGGGAGAATCTTTCGTCAGTCCATTTAAGAAAGAAGTATGGGAGTACAATGTTGAAATCGCTAAACGAGCTGCTGAATTAGGATTTAAAGAAATTCAGTTTGACTATGTTCGGTTTCCGGAAGGGTTCGAAAAACGCGATGATGAGTTACAATATGATTTAGGTGAATATGCCGATGTTGATCTTGATAATATTAAGAAACGTGTGAAAGCTGTAACAGATTTTGTGTCATATGCGAAAGAAGAATTAGAATATTATAATGTCGATGTATCGGTTGATATTTTCGGATATGCGGCGACCATTGAAGAAACACCAGGAATCGGACAGAATTTCTCGAAGATTTCTAACAATGTAGATGTGATTTCATCTATGATTTATCCAAGTCACTGGACACCGTATTTCGGAATAGATAAGCCGGATACAGAACCATATAAGCTTGTTAACGAATATGCTAAAGTAGAGAATAAAGTATTAGAGGCTTTAGATAATCCACCGACCTCCAGGCCATGGATTCAGGATTTTGAAGCACCGTGGTTATATAGTGGATCCACTTTCCAATATGGTGTAGAAGAGGTAGAAGCACAAATTAAAGCATTAAATGAAAATGGCATCGATGAATTTCTGCTTTGGAATGCGGGGAACAGCTATACAGAAGGGGTGGATTACACACCGTTGGATTAGTCCTCACACTAAGTAAGGCCTATTCTCTGAAAGAAGGATTGTTTTTTTTTTGCGATTAATTTATGGCAAAAAGGGTAAAATGTAAATGATTCTATTTAACGATATAAATAAAGGGGAGATAAAAGGTGAATTGGTATGAGAAACTGAATCAATATTTCCCTGTGGAGGAAATGAAATCAAAAGAACATATGGAGCTGTTACTACAGGAGAAAGGAGATGTCTATCATAAAGATGAAGGAATTCATCACGTATTAATGTATGCGGAGTTTCCAACATTCTTATTTATAGACTATGTTTATGTGTCTAATGAATCCCGTGGTCAAGGAATTGGTCATCAGCTGATGGAGAAATTAAAACAAAAGGGAAAGCCAATTATATTAGAAGTAGAACCGTATGATTATACAGATAGTGATTCTACGAAACGATTGCGCTTTTACCAGCGAGAGGGCTTTAAACACGCTGTGAAAATAGGGTATACACGTAAATCGCTTGCAACAGACGAACATAATACACTGGAGATTTTGTTTTGGTCACCACATGGAGAGAACGAGGAAGAAATATATCAACAAATGAAGAGGATGTATAAAGACATCCACACGTACAAGGATGCAGAAATCTATGGAAAGTCCTATCAGCATGTAGACGAAGTGCTAACTTATAATAATGAGCGTGAAGCAGATGATATATTTGAAGCGCTAGACAGGCAAAAAAATAATCAAAAAAAATAGAAATAAAATGTTTAAGGAAGGTTGGAAAGGGTATACTCATTATAACGATAGCAATTGTGTAAAAAGTGAATAAAAACACATAATACCCTATCATTCCAACACAAGTTATAGTATACTTAGTACATAGTTGGTAGATTAAAGTTATTTTAAAGTAATAAAAGATGTAAAGCAAAGACATCTACAGTATAAATTAATCCATTGAGGAGTGAAGTTACATGGTAACACTTTATACCTCGCCAAGTTGTACATCATGTCGTAAAGCGAAAGCATGGTTAGAGGAGCACGAAATCCCATTCACGGAGCGTAATATTTTCTCAGAGCCGCTAACGCTTGATGAAATTAAAGAAATTTTGAGAATGACAGAAGACGGGACAGATGAGATTATCTCGACTCGATCAAAAGTATTTCAAAAACTAAATGTGAATTTGGATCAACTTCCGTTAAAGGATTTGTTCCAGCTTATTCAAGATAATCCGGGGCTGTTAAGAAGACCGATCATTTTAGATGAGAAAAGACTACAAGTTGGCTATAACGAAGATGAAATTCGTCGCTTCTTGCCTAGAACTGTACGTACATTCCAACTTAGAGAAGCACAACGAATGGTCAATTAAATGAAAGAGCAGATCTCTTACAGGATCTGCTCTTTTTACTAGACAGGAACAACCATTATCCACAATGAGTAACTAGAGATAGTATAATGAATACTCATTTTGACTACATTAGGTGTACGTATCCTCGAATAAAATTATCCAAAAAATCATGAGAGATAATACGAAGTTTGTCGCTAATAATGACGAGAAAAGCAATGGATATTTACTGCCATTTTCTTTAAAGGGAATTTCGTGTATTTTTCTGAAATATAAGCATATAACTAGTGACAAATAGGTTATAATAAGCTACAATCTATAATTAATACATGTCCAATGGTCCAATTTTATTTTTTTGAGTTTTTATGTTTTCAAATAAGCATTATTTATCATACAATAGAAGAAACATCCTTTTTATATTTATTCACGTATAGGAAGGTAAAGAAGAAGTGTAGTATAAAAAGGGGTTATATCCAGATAATTTTACTAACAGTATGATTTTAGTGTTATCTTTAATTGGCCACAGGGTATATGTATTAATAAGGGTTAAGATATACGAATAGTGATCCCTTCCCACCCAATCACTTATCAAGAAGGGAGAGTATAAGATGGAAATAGAAAGAATTAACGAAAATACAATTAAATTCTACATCTCTTACTTGGATATTGAAGATCGTGGCTTTGACAGAGAAGAGATCTGGTACAATCGTGAAAAAAGCGAACAGCTTTTTTGGCAAGTAATGGATGAAGTCAATTACAATGAAGAAGACTTTCAAATTGATGGTCCATTATGGATTCAAGTTCAGGCTATGGAGAAAGGCTTGGAAATTGTTGTTACCAAAGCACAGATTTCTAAAGATGGTCAGAACCTGCAATTGCCAACAGAGTCTGGTAAAACGATTGACATGCCAGTCGATGATAAGATTGAATCTCTTCTTGAGGAGAAATTCGGACCAGCTGATAAAGAGGAACCTGAAATTGAGCAATATGGCCAGGACTTCGTAGTGGTTGTCAGCTTTAAAGAATTAGAAGATATCATTCAATTAAGTCATGTTTTTGATACAACCATTGGTATGAGAGATGAGTTATATTATTACAATAATCAATACATGTTGGTTGCCCGCTTTGATGAGGATTATTTAACAGATGATGAGCAAGAAGATTTAATCAGTCAGATTCTCGAATATGGGCAAGAATCAACAGTGACGGTATTTATCGTCGAAGAGTACGGTAAAGCAATTTTTGAAGAAAATGCACTTTATCAAGTGAAAGAAAATTTTAATCGTTAACTAAGTGTCTGAACAGATGCTTAGTTTTTTCTTTTGTAAGCAAGTATATCGTTATCTCAGTAAAGCCGAATTATAGCTTTGGGACCATTTTGATATATTGAGAGTGCTTGGATACCGCTCCGGCCAACCACTCCGTGCCCCACAGGACGCGGAGCATATTTCCGGAGCTTTGTTACGCACATAAAACATTTCAAAATTACCACATTGTAATACAGTTTACTATGCATAAATGGGAAGTTGTATAACTTATGATAGTTGGGACCTGGCGGGTACGCCTGGTTTTTCTTATAATTAGATATTCGCAGAAACTTAAATAATTTGAAGTCTAGATGGATATCATAGAATTAATCCATTTATGAAACAATAATAAAAAATATGCAATTATTTCGATTTACGAAATAATTTGTGTTATGATATACTTTGTATGTTAAAAAGCGAAGGAAGGATTTTATGACAACAAACGAATCAATTAATCGTGTTCCGTTGATGATAGTGTTAATCTCCGGAGCATTTGTCGCGATATTAAATCAGACACTATTAGGTACAGCTTTACCGCATATTATGAAAGATTTAGAAATCGATGCAGCTACAGCACAGTGGTTACAATCGATTTTTATGCTTGTTAACGGGATTATGATTCCTGTTACGGCGTTTCTTATTGAAAGATTTACGACAAGAGCGTTATTTTTAACAGCAATGGGAAGCTTTGCACTAGGTACATTAGTAGCTGCGATTGCCCCGGACTTTACAGTATTAATGGCAGGACGAGTATTACAGGCTGCAGGGGCAGGTATTATGATGCCATTGATGCAGACGGTCATGTTCTTAATTTTTCCTATTGAGAAACGTGGTTCTGCTATGGGGATGTTCGGCCTTGTGATTGCCTTTGCACCAGCAATCGGGCCAACATTATCCGGTTGGTTAGTAGAGAATTTCCCTTGGAGAAGTTTATTTTATGTCGTATTGCCTATAGCTATCATTGATATTATTGTAGCTTACAAAATTTTAGTCAATGTCACCAAACAAACATATCCGAAAGTAGATGTTCCGTCCATTATCCTTTCAACATTAGGTTTTGGAGGATTGCTTTACGGATTTAGTATGGCCGGAAATGCAAGCTACGGATGGGGTAGCCCGATGGTTTATATACCTCTAATCGTAGGTGCTATCACATTGTTTATTTATATTCAGCGCCAATTGAAGTTACCAAAACCAATATTGGAGTTTCGCATCTTCAAATATAGTATGTTTAGCTTAACAACAGCTATTGGTATGATTTCCTTTTTAGCCATGATTGGTGGGGCGATTGTTTTACCAATTATGATGCAGGACTATTTAGGATTTACTGCTTTTGAATCTGGTTTGGCCTTATTGCCAGGGGCATTATTAATGGGGATTATGAACCCGATCACAGGACGTTTATTTGATAAATTTGGAGCGAAATGGCTTGCCATCACAGGTCTCGCACTTGTTACGGTAACGACATTAATGTTCTCCAACTTATCACCGGAAACAACTTTCACCTATATTACAGTGGTGAATGCGTTCCGTATGTTTGGGATAGCGATGGTTATGATGCCTGTTACAACAGCAGGGCTGAACCAACTTCCAGGTAAATTTATTCCACATGGTACAGCGATGAACAATACGATGCGCCAAATGTCAGGTGCAATCGGTACAGCATTGTTAATTTCGATCATGTTGAATCAGGCAGTTCCATCAGAAGGACTCGCAGGAATGATCCAAGGTGTAAATGACTCATTCCTGGTAGCTGGTATTATTTCAGGAGTTGGTTTTGTTTTAGCATTCTTCATTAAGCATTCCCAACCGGAAAATCCTGTTTCTTAAAGAGGATTTCTCACCTTCATGTCGAATTATTGTACATGGAGGTGATTTTTTTGTTACAAGCAGTTGATGACACTGGCAACTCTGTTTCCATTTGGAACTTACCCCGAGATGAGATCCAATTAATTAGAAAACAGTCTATGTATTGTCCGGTTTGTAAAGAATCCGTTATCGTCAAAGCAGGGATGCATAATATTCCCCATTTTGCCCACTACCGCTCTAGCGGTTGTGTACACTCAGGAGAAGGAAGTTATCACGAACATGGTAAGCTTGATCTTTATCTTTGGCTAAAGCACCAAGGCTATCAAGTTGAACTTGAACATCATTTTTCAGAGCTTAACCAGCGAGCTGATATGCTGTTGCATATTAATGGAAAAAAGATAGCAATTGAATATCAGTGCGCAACAATTCCGATTGATCAAATAATAAGCAGAACAAAGGGTTATATCGAAGCAGGTATTCTCCCTATCTGGATTCTCGGTGCAAATAAGATGAAAAGAACAGGAAGTAATTCACTTCATATCTCGACAACGGACCAATCCTTTCTATATCAACCTCATCCATCCTTTCCAATTCGTATTTTCTATTATTGCTCAGAAACGAAAAAAATGATTCTTTATCAAGATCTTTTATTTCTAACTAGAACAAAAACGATTGGTACATTGCAAAGTATTCCTCTTGAGTGGCTAACATGGAAAGACCTGTTCCGTAAAAAGCATCATCATCGAAAATGGTTTGCAAAGTACTGGAAGAATTATAGGCAAAAATGGCCACATCGTCCTGTGTCACCCTATCAGAAAAAAGAAACAGAATGGCGGCAATGGTTATATCTTCGTAAGCTGACTGTTCACTCCTTACCTGATTACGTATATCTTCCCATTCGTTCCCAATATTTAATGATGACTCAGCCTTGGATTTGGCAATCGTTATTATATGTAGAATTGTTTAAAAAAAGAGAACACTTTTCCCTTCAACAAGCAGCCTTGCTTGTGCAGCATCACGTCCATTCAACTGAGTATTTTCCCTTACTTTCTCTCAGGAATGATCCAGTTTTTGAATATTTACAGTTATTAGTGCGTATAGGTATTTTAAAGGATAACGACAAAAATCATTATGATGTAAATCGTACTACTGTATGATTACAGAGAAAGTAAGTTATAATAAGACTAATTCGGAAAATAAAGGAGGAATAGTGATGGCAAAACCACAGAAATCATTGCCGAAGCGAGATGAAATACCAGAGGAACTAACGTGGAAACTAGAAGATATTTATGCGAATGATGATGAGTGGGATAAGGAATGGCAAGCGGTTAAAGATTTATTACCGAAATTCCAGGATTATCAAGGAACGTTAGATGAGAAAGCAAGTAATGTTTTTGAATTACTGCAATTGCAGGATGAAGTGTCTGATCGCCTAAGCACCTTGTATACATATGCTCATATGCGTTACGATCAGGACACAACTAATTCCTTTTATCAAGCCATGAATGGCAAAGCGGAGAATCTCATTACACAAGCATCGAGTACGATGAGCTTTATTACTCCTGAGATTCTCAAACTGGATGAAACAACGTTAAAGGCTTACTTAAACGAACATGAAGGACTGCAGTTATATCGCCACACATTAGATGAAATAAATCGTCAGCGTCCTCATGTCCTTTCCGAGAAAGAAGAAGCGCTGCTTGCGGAAGTTTCAGAAGTGACAGATAGTCCATCACAAACTTTCGGAATGCTAAACAACGCTGATTTAACTTTCCCAGGGGTGAAAGATGAACAAGGTAATGAAGTAGATCTAACACACGGCCGTTATATCAACTTTTTAGAGTCGAAAGATCAACAGGTACGCCATGATGCGTTTAAAGCGATGTATGATACGTATGGCGGTCTCAAGAATACATTTGCTTCTACACTACAGGGAAATGTGAAGAAAGATAATTTTTACGCAAAGATACGAAATTATAAATCAGCCAGAGAAGCAGCATTAAATCAAAATAACATACCTGAGAAAGTATATGATAATCTGATCGAAGCAATTCATGAAGGACTCCCATTACTTCAGCGATATGTTGCACTCCGCAAGAAAGTACTTAACTTACAAGAATTGCATATGTACGATCTTTATACACCACTAGTTAAAGATGTAGAGATGACTTTCAGCTATGAACAAGCACAGCAAACCGTAACGGAGGCGTTAAAACCATTGGGAGACGATTATTTGGAAGTGATGCAGCAAGCATTTAGCAATCGCTGGATTGATGTGGAGGAGAATAAAGGGAAACGCAGTGGTGCTTATTCATCTGGTTCTTACAGTACCAATCCTTATATTCTGATGAACTGGCAGGATAATTTAAATAACTTATTTACATTGGCACATGAATTAGGTCACTCCATGCATAGTTATTACACGCACAAACACCAGCCATATCGTTACGGGAATTATTCGATATTCGTAGCGGAAGTAGCTTCCACTTGTAATGAGGCGTTGTTAAACAACTATTTAGTTGAAAAGACTAATGATAAAAAAGAAAAATTATTTTTATTAAATCATTTCTTAGAAGGGTTCCGCGGTACGGTATTCAGACAAACAATGTTTGCCGAGTTCGAGCATCAGATTCATGTAGCTGCTCAGGAAGGCGAGGCATTAACGGCTGATAAGCTTACCGAAATGTATTACGAACTTAATAAGTTATATTTTGGTGATGATTTAATTATCGATGAAGAAATCGGTCTAGAGTGGGCGAGAATTCCTCATTTTTATTACAATTATTACGTGTATCAATATGCAACTGGTTATGCCGCGGCACAGTCGCTTGCTTCTCAAATATTAGAGGAAAAAGATCCTGCAGTTGAGCGTTATTTAGGATACCTGCAGTCAGGCAGCAGTGATTATCCGATAGAAGTCTTGAAAAAAGCTGGTGTCGATATGACAGAAAAAACGCCAGTGTTAAACGCATTAAAGGTATTCGAACAAAAATTAGAAGAAATGGAACAGCTCTTAAATGAAATAGAGTAAGAGGAAGGCCACCATTATCGAATGGTGGCCTTTTGAAATCCTTTAAATTGTTTTTTATGGTGGAAGAAGTAAACTGTGAAATAAATGGTGAAAAACAGAAGAGGAACGGTGATATAGGGCGGAATCAGCCGCATTAATCCGAATATATTTAAGAAAAAGGCGAAGACAGGTATAAGTAGCAGGAGTATTTTCACTTATGTACCTCCTTTCCATTTGAAATAACAGGGCACATTGCTAGGATTGAGAATATACGGTTATGTTTATTGCTTTATTATATGTAATCAAGCGTGGGAGTAGAAGTGTGACACTTTTGTGAAATTATGAACAAATGTATTGTCAATTTTATTTATGCTTGTTATAGTTATAATAAGTTAAACAAACAACCCCTTTGTTTGACCTGAAACTTTCTCCCATCCTTTATCTTAAAGAATAGATAACAAAAAAGGACATGTGCTGAACATGTCCTTATTTTGTATATTTCCAGAAGTAACCGAATTTGACCGGTACCTTCTCGACAACCTGCTTCAATTGTAATTTTTTCATTTCTTTTTCCGCTTTTTCCATCGACCAATCATATACAACGGCAATTTCTTTCGTGCCAACAAAATCATAATGAGATAAAAAATCTAATAATTTCGGCTTCTTCGCAGGCAATGGTTCTTTCTGCAACATTTGCTTCAGTACTTTGACATAGATTTCATAAGGATAAATTCCGGAAATTTTTAATCCTGCGTCGTCTTCAGACTGATTAAAGAATACCATTGTCGGAATATACTCAACATCCATTTCTTTTGTGATTTT
Source organism: Gracilibacillus caseinilyticus (assembly GCF_022919115.1). Taxonomy (NCBI): domain Bacteria; kingdom Bacillati; phylum Bacillota; class Bacilli; order Caryophanales; family Bacillaceae; genus Gracilibacillus; species Gracilibacillus caseinilyticus. Next base: position 2,681,270 of record NZ_CP095072.1, read on the forward strand.
TAAATCACATTGTAAGGCTTTTTTGGAGGAAGTGGAATATAAGTCTTCTCGAAACTCTTCAATATCAAGATGTACCGTATTCGCGCAATCTAACAGAACTTCTTCTTGAGAAATATCTTTTTTCTCTAGAAAAGCCAGTTCTTGTAATTTACGTAAGAATCTTTTACCAGCTTTTTTCCCTTGCAATTCTGCAGCTTTGATCGCAATGGATGCAAGCCAAGGATAATGAATAGGGTTCTCGATCCAAAGGTCACCATCACAGCTCATTCCTGTACGACTAGCCGTCTTTTCCCAGATATCTTTCAACTTTCTAGGTTTTTCAAATTTGTCCTTATGCAGACTCGTTAATTGACCACTTAATACGGTCCGAATGGTAAAAAAGCGACCATATTCAATCGATAATTTCTTTAAATAGGGTTCTAATGACCAGCATTCAGGGCAAAGCGGATCAATGAATACATAAATTTCAATCGGTTTTTTTAAAACATCAATAAAATGATAATGCGTTGTTTGGTTTCGATCCTGGTGTTGCCAGGATCCGGCAGAATTCCAATTCACCATGATTCTCCTTTCTCATCAGGCGTATTCATCATGTGATTGGCTGTGAGAGTGAGCCGCTCAAACATTGCACTACGGTACGGTTCTTCAATATTTGCTTCTTCTAAAGCACCTTTCATACAAGCAAGCCAGGCATCACGTCTCGTTGGCGTAATCGGAAAACGCAAATGACGCTTTCTCATCATAGGATGCCCATGTTCTTGGATATATAATGGAGGTCCACCAAAAAATTGAGTTAAAAATTGTGTTTGTTTTCTTGCTACTTCCGAAAATTCGTCTGGGAAGAGGGGAATTAGATCAGGATGTTTAGACACTCTCGCGTAAAAAGCCTCAACTAATTCCTCAATTTTTTCGTGCCCCCCAATTACCTCATAAATGCTGTTTCCTTCAACTTCTCTCATATCCTCCAAACCTTTCACTTTGTGGTACTTATTTCTCTATCTCTCTTTATGTTACTATATTGTAACAGTCTTTATATAGAACTAGCAACTTATGTGATTTAACGTATAATGCAATGTACTGTAAGGATGAACTGTTATCATACAGATATCCTTGTCTGTAACGGATTTAGAACTGTGTTCATCGATGCCGGACACTATTACAAACTTTTGATTACAGATGCACGGTTTGATAAAAGCGTTCAATTTTATTAGCGGTTTGGCGTTTAGGGATTTGGTGTGTTGCTAACAGCTTCTCAAATACTTGATAGCCATGTGTTTCATCGGTTGCTTCCAATTCCAGTTCATAATCGGTATGACCATTGTAATTGCTTTTATCCAGTACGAGGGTACAAGCATCCTTAGTAAACTCTATGCGTTTCGTTTCCAGCATACCACCATATTTTAGTGCATGAATGTCAATGTTCATTTCATTAAGTGCGTCCGTGATATCCCGCTTTGGTATAATATCCTCATCGATCCATTTATCAGCTTCTTTCTCTGTTATGGTACAATGTGTCTCTAACAGCCCTGCGCCATTTGGATTTGGCTGTTTAAGTGTAAGCTGATACGTGTTATTCTTTTCACGGATACGCAGTGCTGCACGGTTTTGCTTCAATTGAAAATCTTTTGTTTCAAAATAGTGATTTCGTTGCAAAATGTGAGATCGGTTCCCTGCATTGTAATAGTTAAGTAATTGCTCATACTCTGACCCTGTCAGCATATTTTTAAATTCTATTTCGATTTCCTGTGTCATCTTTCTCCTCCTTTTGCATGTATATTTTGCAGCATTCAGAATAAAAAAGCAAAAATATTGATACAAGCTATGATTACTTCTTTCGTTTGGAATATGGTAAAATAATCATAGACAAAGATAACACAGGTGGTGCTAGACATGAATTGGCGAAACTTCTTGGCACCTTACGCACAGGTGGTTGAAGAACTAAAGGTGAAATTGAAAGGGATGCGGGCTCAATTTGAATTTGAATCCAGTCATTCTCCAATAGAATTTGTTACAGCCCGGGTAAAGCCGGTCTCCAGTATTAAAGAAAAAATGAAACGGAAAAATATTCAGATTGACGATATGGAAGAACTCCAAGATATTGCAGGAGTCCGTGTTGTTTGTCAATTTGTAGATGATATATATGACATAGTAGACCGTTTGAAGACACGAAATGATTTTGACGTTATCGAAGAAAGGGATTATATTAACCACAAGAAAGACAGTGGTTACCGCTCTTATCATCTTATTATTTCTTATCCCGTCGAGACAATACATGGTGAACGAAAGATCATTGCAGAAATTCAGATTCGTACATTAGCAATGAATTTCTGGGCAACAAATGAACATTCTCTAAATTATAAATATGAAGGGAGAATTCCGGAAAAGGTAAGGGCAAGACTGAAACGAGCAGCAGAAGCAGCTTTTAAACTGGATGAAGAAATGGCAAAGATTAAAGACGAAATTCAAGAAGCACAACGCGTGTTCCGAACAAATAAAAGCAACAATGACAAGTAAGGGGGTAACAAGTGTGCGTTTTGCAATACTTTCACGCGATGATAATAAATCCGAAGTAATCAAAGCTAGGATGAAACAATATTTAAATGATTTCTCTCTTGAATATGATGAAGAAAAACCTGAACTAGTTATTTCTGTAGGTGGTGATGGTACTTTTCTAGAAGCATTTCATACATATAGGCATCGATTGCAGGATACGGCATTTATCGGTGTCCATACGGGGCATCTTGGTTTTTATGCGGACTGGGTACCGGAAGAAGTAGAGAAATTAATTATAGAAATAGCGAAAAAACCTTTTGAAGTGGTGGAATATCCTCTGTTGGATGTCAAAATACATCCAATTGGTGATGAATCCTATACCTCTTTTTTAGCATTAAATGAGGTGTCGGTTAAGTGTGCTGATGGAACAGTGGCAATGGATGTCCATATAAAAGGTGCGCATTTTGAACGTTTTCGCGGGGATGGCCTTTGTGTATCGACACCGTCAGGCAGTACAGCATACAATAAAGCGCTGGGGGGAGCTATTTTACACCCATCTTTAAACGCTTTGCAGATTACCGAGATGGCATCCATTAATAACCGGGTCTACCGGACGATTGGATCTCCGTTAATTTTGCCAAAACATCATATTTGTGAATTATTACCGATCTATCACAATCGAAAATTTATGATTACAGTGGATCATCGCACTGAAGAATATGACAATATTGATCGGATCGAATGTCGCGTGTCAGATGAGAAAATACGATTTGCACGTTTTCGAGCATTTCCTTTTTGGAAAAGGGTGCATGACTCCTTCATTTCGGATGAAACAACTTGATATAAATGTAGGTGGAACAAAGTGAAATGGAAAGTAGATCAAGACTATCATGAAGCGTTATTACGTGACTATTTACATCAGGCAAGAGGGATTTCACGACGAACGCTTACTGCTGTGAAATTTCGTGGTGGTAAATTATTCGTTAACAATCAGGAAGTTAACGTACGGCATATCCTTTCTGAGGGAGATAACGTTGAAGTGATCTTCCCACCGGAAACGAGAAGTGAATTGTTAAAGCCGGAACCTCTTCCGCTTGATATTGTGTATGAAGATGACGATGTATTAGTCGTCAATAAGCAGGCTTACATCGCTACGATGCCGTCCTATCATCACCCACAACATACCTTATCCAATGCGGTTATCTTTCATTATGATCAAGAACAACTGCCGTATACGGTCCATGTCGTAACAAGACTGGACCGTGATACTTCGGGATTATTATTAATTGCAAAACACCGGCACAGTCATTCTGTTTTATTCCGTGATCAACATGAGGGAACGGTAAATCGTCGTTATCAGGCCATTGTATCCGGGATAATGGAGGACAAGAAAGGGACGTTGGATTTAGCGATTGACCGCGCACCAGATTCAATCATTCGGCGTGTTGTATCCCCATCTGGCAAGCGGGCGATCACTCATTATCAAGTGTTAGAGGAACAGGATGATGTTTCATTAGTAGAAGTTCGTCTGGAGACAGGCAGAACCCATCAAATCCGTGTCCATTTCTCTGCAGTTGGTCATCCGCTCATTGGAGATAGCTTATATCAAGGTGATACGACCTTTCTAGATCGACAAGCGTTACATTGTCACCAACTGGGCTTTCATCACCCAATGACAAGAGAACGTCTGCAATTCGAGATACCTTTAGCTGATGAGCTGGAGAGGACATGGGAATCATTGAAAAAGCAATAAACGAAGGAATGGGGATAAAAGTGTCCTTGTCACAATAAAAGCCGAATATAACGTGAATGTTGTTTGATGACAATTTACGTTATATTCGGCTTTTTTTATGCTGTTGACAAAATTAACTTCTTACAAAATACTCTATTTTCAACCGATGTGAAAGTGATTATATATTCACACTCCTATATACTTTCTGTCGCCACAGTTGCTGAGCGACACAAAATCGGGACTCTCGATCGAGATTTGTATCCAAAGCTAGGGAAAGGAAACAAAAGTCAAAGCAACAACCAGAGATTTGTATCGAAAAATAAGATCATCACTTAATTGTCAGTTCTTCGCTTAAACCGTACTAAACAAGCCCATATTCCAACGTCATGCATCACGTCAAAATATGGACCAGCCAACCGCTTATTATTAATATCGGAATTTTTCTTCTACAAATGGCATGCTTGCTGGCACGCTGACGGTTGTTTCTTCTGGAAGGCGAAATGCGGACAATTTGTTGCCGAAAACGCAGCCCGTATCAATATTAACGGTTTTATGAACGAAACGTGGTTCTAATACGGGAGTATGACCATACACAACCCAGCGTTCTCCTTGATAGTTCTGGGCCCAATCTCTTCTTACAGGCCGTCCGTCGGGATGTTTTTCACCTGTTATATCGCCATATAGTACGAAGGTTTTCACTTTCTTATCGTCCCTGCCAATATATTTTTCTGGTATACCGGCATGTGCAATGACAACGTCCAGCTCATCGATCTTTTGATAAAGAGGTGCATGCTCATAGAGTGTCATCATCATTTTTTTCACTTCTGCCTGTTCATCAGCTGGCAACTGCTGATATTCGGCAACTGTTGTCTCGAGCCCATGCTGATGCGAGACGTTATTGCCAAGAAAATAACGGTATAATTTATTGCAATGGTTGCCAGGCACATAATAGGCAATTTTTTGTACATGAACCAGTTGATATACAAAGCGTATCACTTCAATCGATTGCGGACCCCGATCGGTTAAATCGCCGACAAAAGCGATACGTCGTCCATCTGGATGGTGAACGTGGTTATTTTTTTCTACGTGATAACCGAGCTGATCCAACAGGTCCATCAGCTCATGATAACAGCCGTGAATATCCCCGATGATATCTAATTTCATAACCAAAACCCCAGTCTATTATTGCTATTGTATATAGTTAAGATTCGTCAAACATATAGGTTTTTATACGGAAGAAAACATTTAAGACAATTCCTATTGCCATTAAATAGGTCAGTGTTGAGCTTCCCCCATAGCTGATAAATGGTAATGGCAAGCCCGTAACAGGTAATAATTGAATCGACATGCCGATATTTTGGAACACCTGATACGTAAACATACCGATAATCCCTGTCACCATATAACTGGCGAATGGATCTTTACTTTTGAGTGCAATAAAAATTAACCGGTATATTAATAAAAAATATATTAAAATCAACATGCTTGCACCAAAGAAACCAAATTGTTCAGCAATGGTGGAAAAAATATAATCCGTCTGATATTCCGGAATATCGGTCGCTTTTTCAAATGTTCCGATTCCTTTCCCAGATAACTGGCCAGATGCAATAGCAAGCATCGCCGTCAAGGTTTGGTAGGCACCTTCCTGGCTGAATTGATCTGGGAATAACCAGCCTTGGAGCCGGTCGACAATATGGCCTAAATCCTTGTCATACAAGAATTGGTTGACGGCTTCCGTGAAATTAAGGTAAATAAACAGGACTGTCACTACCATGATGACACCAGAACCGACAATTGTAAGAATAATTCGCCATTTGATTCCTGAGACTAACAACATACAGGCTGTGATCGATGCCAACACCAATACACCACCATAGTCAGGCTGCTGTGTCAGGAAAAAAATCGGTACTAGTGCGGCAGCTGCCATTTTACACAGTAGCCATAGATCCATTTTGACTGTATGTACCGGATATTTTTCATTGTGGGCTACCATGATGTGTGCTTGAAATATAATCAAAAACACTTTCATAAACTCGGCAGGTTGCAAGGTACCAAATCCGGGAATAGAAAACCAGCCCCAAGCGCCATTTACTTCTCTTGCAATTCCAGGTGGAAAATGGAAGAAGAGCATAAGTAATGCCAAAATCCCTAATCCATAGAGGATCCAGGAGACTTGGCGTAAACGGTCATAATCAAACATCATAATAACAGCGATTAGCATAGATCCTGCAATATACCATACCATTTGTTTGATAAACAGGTTGTCATAGTCAGCACCTTTTAAACTTAAATAAGGATCTAACGTATATAAAGTGAAAACACTTATAATTCCGAAAATAATCACGATAAAAATAAGCGAGTAATCTAGTTTTGCATTTGCATTCTGTTCAGGCATATTCTGTTAAACCTTTCTTTCTTGAAAAATTTAGTCCACATCTAGTATAGTGGAAAAATGATTTTTTGAGAATAAAAATATATCAATTCTTTCGATATTGTATCATTTTTTGATAATAAGAATGTGTAAAATCTGCGTATTTTTTTACGAGATATGTTATTCTTTTAACATCTTCATAAAATTATGTCAAAAGGTGATAGGAGGCGGACTAATGGAACATTTAGAGCAGCAAGAACGTATGGAAATGTGGAAAAAGATTCAGGAAACCCTCATCAATGAACAAATTGATCAATTTCGGGCTGAATATTTAGAATTACATCCGTATGATCAAGCCAAAATATTTGAGGAACAAAACGAAGACATCCGCTTCTTAATCTATTCCTATTTATCTCCAGAAGAGATGGCAGAAGTTATCGAGCAGGTCGATCAAGACATCGTATCTGATTTCATTATTGAAATGGTTCCGGCATTTGCCGCCAAAATATTAGAGCACATGTCTACAGATGATGCGGTAGATATATTAAATGAATTAGATAAGAACAAGGTCGCAAGCTTTTTGACTATCATGGACAAGCGATCTTCTGAAGAGATTAAAGAGCTTCTCCATTATGAAGAAAAAACAGCGGGGAGTATTATGACGACGGAATTCGTCGTGATACATACGACCATGACTGTTAAAGATGCGATGCGACATTTGCGTAAAGAGGCTCCGGATGCAGAGACGATCTACTATATATATGTTGTCAATTCCTATAAAAAATTAGTCGGTGTTATCTCATTACGAGATTTAATTATCGCAGAGGGAGATTGGCTGATTGAGGAAGTCATGAGTGATCGAGTAGTATCTGTGCCTGTTGGCGAAGATCAGGAAGAAATAGCACAAATGATGCGCGATTATGATTTCCTTGCCTTGCCTGTTGTTGACTTTCAAGAGCATTTACTGGGTATTATTACAGTTGATGATATCATGGACGTTATGGAGGAAGAAGCGAGCGATGACTACTCCAAGCTTGCCGGTATCTCGGATGTAGAAAGTAGTGGGGATACAGCAATCTCTTCTGCAAAAAAAAGATTACCCTGGCTCGTCATCCTGCTATTTTTAGGCATGTTAACAGCAAGTCTGATCGGTCGCTTTGAAGCAACGCTTGCGCAGGATCCGATTTTGGCCGTATTCATTCCACTGATTGCCGGCATGGCTGGTAATACCGGGACGCAAGCTCTGGCAGTTGCTGTAAGAAGTATTTCGACAGGAGATATGAATAAAAAAGGAAAAGCAGCAGTAATCTGGCAAGAAGCTAAGACCGGCTTGATTACTGGTGTTTCATGTGGAGTGATTATTACGCTATTAATTGCATTGTGGTATCATGATTTTTATTTGGGGATGCTAGTAGGTATCTCCATCATGGCAACCTTGCTGGTGGCGACTATTTCCGGTGCATTTATTCCACTTGTAATGGACCGTTTTAAAATTGACCCGGCAGTTGCCTCGGGGCCATTCATCACTACATTAAATGATGTCATCTCGATTTTTATTTATTTTGGTTTAGCAACGACCTTTATGAACTTTTTATTATAGAGAGGGGGACTGCACATGCACGGAGAATCAGTAAGTTCACTCGTCATCGTTATTATTGCAGCCTTTTTAACACCAATTCTGTTGCATCGGTTCCGATTGAAGATGATTCCTGTTGTTGTAGCAGAGATCATCGTCGGCTTAATTATTGGCCATAGTGGTTTTAATCTAGTGGAAAACAGTGACTGGCTGGAAACATTGTCTACACTAGGGTTTATTTTTCTTATGTTCCTAAGTGGTTTGGAAATTGACTTTACCATATTCTCGAAAAAGTGGCGTAAACAAAATGGTTCGAAAAATATGCCAAATCCAGTCAAATTGGCCACTATCATATTTATCGGTATATTAATATTATCTTTTGGTCTATCCTATTTGTTTGTATTGTTTGGTTTTATCGACAATATTTATTTAATGACGTTAATTATTTCTACTATTTCATTAGGTGTTGTCGTTCCAACGTTAAAAGAAGCGCAAGCTATGCAGACAACCGTTGGACAGACGATTCTGCTGATTGCCGTTATAGCTGATTTAGCAACGATGATTTTATTAGCTATTTTTGTTTCTTTCTATGGAGATGAGTCCGGGAACATGTGGCTATTACTATTATTGTTCGGTGTTGGTGTCCTCCTTTATTTCGTTGGGAAATATTTCAGGAACCAGTCGTTTATTGAAGCAATGTCGAAAGGTACAATTCAGATCGGTACAAGAGCTGTATTCACGCTGATTATCTTCCTTGTGGCATTGTCTGAGAGCGTTGGAGCTGAGAATATCCTAGGTGCTTTCTTGGCTGGTGCGTTAGTGTCGTTATTAGCTCCAAATCAAGAATTAGTACAGAAATTGGACAGTTTTGGTTATGGCTTTCTGATTCCGATTTTCTTCGTGATGGTCGGCGTCGATTTGGACTTGAAAGCTTTATTCGGAGAACCGAAGATATTAGTGTTAATTCCGCTACTGTTCTTTGCGTTATTACTATCAAAAGTTATTCCTGTGTTCCTGTTGAAAAAATGGTATGACACCAAGACAGTGATCGCATCCAGTATGCTCTTAACGTCAACGTTATCGCTTGTAATTGCGGCTGGAACGATCGGGGAGCGACTAGGCATCATAACTACTGAAATGAACGGCGCTCTCGTGTTAGTTGCTGTTCTATCCTGTATTATTACACCAGCCTTCTTTAAGAAATATTACGTGAATGAAGAGGAAGCAAATTATCAGCAGTCCGTCTCTTTCATTGGTATCAATCAGGCAACGATACCAGTATTGCGAGAACTGGATCCAAAAGACTTCGAACCCCATTTATTCCATACGAAGCAGGAGAATTTGGACGACAGCAAAAGCAGATCGATCTTCGAGATTAATGAGCTTGATAATTATGATTTTGATACGCTGGAGATGGCCGGTGTCTTTCAACATGATATCGTGGTTGTCACGACTGGTAACCTAGAAAAGAATGAGGAAATCGCAACTTATGCAAAAAGGCTAGGCGTGGAAAGAGTTATCGCCAGAGTGGAAAATCCGACAATGGAAAAAAGGTTGAAGGAGATCGGTGTCGATGTTTTCTCCATTTTATTATCATCGAAAACATTATTAAAAGCATTGATTGAATCACCGCATGTTGTCAACATTTTCACGGAACAAGACAGCCAGTTGTATGAAATTAACATGAACAATGCAGGTTATGAGGGCACGGTGTTGAGAGAGTTCCCATTCACCGGTGATGTTATCATGGTCCGGATCTTCCGAGGCAACGATTCAATCGTTCCACACGGTGATACTGAGCTTCGGCTAAATGATCGCCTGATCGTCACAGGTTCATCTGAATATGTAGATGAATTACAACAGCTTCTGGAATATGTATAGATGCAACTGAAAACCTCCGCATTTGAGCGGAGGTTTTTTATATGGAAAAAAAGCAAGTGAATGGCAGAATCGAATAGAAGACACAAGCACAGACAAAGTGGATCTTCAGCTCGCGCTGACGCATGCGAAGTCTCCGCTTATTTCCTACGCTTAAGGGAAGTTCTACAATGTTTGTTGGATCAACAAATAGCAGCAGTGCAAGGCAGCAGTGGTTGGCCGGAGTGGTATCGTAGCAAATGAATCATTTCAAAATTCCACTAAGCAGCATAATCCGTATTATAGGTAGTTTTATACAGGCTTAAGCCTGACTTTTCCTATGGATTGCTCTGGAATCTTTATAATATTTTCGTGGACAAACTCAGGAATGGTATATAAGTGGATTACTTTCTATCTGCCATTTTTTTGAGTATTCAACCCAAAGGATGGTAAAATAGAAGAAAGAGGTGTTCCTATGAAGCGAATTATTCTATTTGATGGCGTTTGTAACTTTTGCTCCAGCAGTGTGCAATTTATAATACAACGAGATCCTGATCGGAAATTACATTTTGCCTCGTTACAGAGTGAAGTGGGGCAGGAACTTGTACAAAAATATCATGTCCCGGAGGATATCGACAGCTTGATTCTTATTGATAACGATCAAGTCTACACAAAATCTACTGCCGCATTAAATATAGCAAAACAATTGTCAGGTGTTTATCGTTTTGCTCGCATATTTTTAATAATACCGAAACCAATACGGGATTTTCTATATCAGATCATTGCGAAAAACCGTTACAAATGGTTCGGAAAAAAAGAGGCATGTATGATACCCAAACCTGAAGACAGACAGCGGTTTATTGACTGAAAAAGGCTATCCCTAACCCCGGGATAGCCTTTCTACTTAACCTTCTTCTCTTCTTCGTCTTTTAAGGGCATATGTTCTTCCTTCTTCTTTAAACGCCTTAATTAGCGCAAACACAATCATGATCATTATAATCGCAAATGGGAATGCGGCGATAATCGAGGCAGTCTGCAATGCTCCTAGTCCACCTTGCCATAATAACACAGCAGCAGTACCAGACTGAACGATACCCCATGCCACTTTTACAGAAACATTCGGGTTCAGATCTCCATTCGTCGTTTGCATACCAAGAACGAACGTTGCTGAGTCAGCTGATGTAATAAAGAATGTGCTGATTAACAACACGGCTAATACAGCCATTACCGCAGTTAGTGGGAAGTTTTCTAGTACTGTAAATAAAGCAGCTTCGGAACCAGACTCATTCATAATATTATAAATATCGATACCTTCGTTCATCTCTAAGTGAATAGCGGAACCGCCAAACACACTGAACCAAAGCGCACCAAAAATCGTTGGTACTAATAAGACACCAACTACAAACTCACGAACTGTACGTCCGCGTGATACACGTGCGATAAACATACCTACAAACGGTGCCCATGCAATCCACCAAGCCCAATAGAAAATTGTCCAGTTTTCCAGCCAATCCGCATTATCTTGATTAAATGGTGCCATACGGAAGCTCATTTCCGGCAGGTTGGAAATATAAGATCCTAGCGTTGTTGTAAAGAAGTTCATAATAAAGTTAGTTGGACCTGTAAACAATAGGAAGAACATGAGTAAAATGGCTATTACAATATTTGTTGTACTCAGTATTTTTATCCCTTTATTCAAACCTGTTAAAGCGGATAGCATGTACAATACCGTGACAACTGCAATAATGATTAATTGTAAGCCAACGGTATTCGTGACATTACCTGTAACAAATTCAATACCACTGCCAATTTGTTGTGCACCCAGTCCTAATGACGTTGCAACACCAAATACGGTTGCAAATACGGCAATGACATTGATTGTTGTACCAAAACCACCGTTCATATTTTTTCCGAATAAAGGTTTTAACGTACTGCTGATTAACCCTGGTTCATCCTTTCTAAATTGGAAATAGGCTAAAGCCATGGCTAATGTTGCATAGACTGCCCACGGATGGAGTCCCCAGTGGAAAAAACTGTGCTGCATTGCGACACGAGCAGCCGCTGCATCTGTATCGGTAGGGTAAGGTGGATCATGATAGTGCCAAACCGGTTCTGCTGCACCCCAGAACACAAGACCAATACCCATTCCAGCACTGAATAACATCCCGAACCAAGTCAGATAGTTATATTCAGGCTTGTCTCCATCTTTACCAAGAACAATATTTCCGTATTTCGAAACAATTAAAAAGATAGCGAAAATTAAAAAGCCGGTTGTTACTAGTAAATAAAACCAGCCAAATCGACTAACTAGAAATCCTTGTATGTTGGTTGTTACCGTGTTCAGATTTGTTTCGGGTAACACATCCTTAGGAATAAGCCCCCATGCAATAAAGACAATTGAAATTGCGAGTGAAATGTAAAATACTTTAGATACTTTATGCATTCAAATATCCTGTCCCTTCTATATATAGTTTTGTGTATGAGTGCACAATTTACCTTACCCTATTCTAATGGGTAGTATTCCAAAAATCACGAAATACGCATTATTTTTCTAAATGTAAAGGCTTTAATCCTAATTTTACAAAAAAAACCTTCCAAACCTGATTAGGTTTGGAAGGGGGTAGTATTAAAGTACTGATACTGCTGGTAAGCAAGTAATCGCACAGAAACAATTCAAGTCAACAGTGATGCAAATTCCAGTACGTTCTAAATCAGAAACTTGTTCGTTGTCTAGTTGTTCACATGGATCACCACAAGCATGCTCATCATCATCGAACACTAATAGTTCTAGTACAGCACAACCTGTGTCTTCATCTACATCGTTCACCCGGAAGATAAAGCTGCTAAAGCACTCGAAACGAGCAGGACCGCCGTGAGATTTCACTTCAGCACCGTACCCTTTGAAAGGTTTACCTTTTTTATCATATAGAATGAAAGGTACTGTATCTAACCCATTTGCTGTTGCTGGGGATACTAAGTCACGAATTGATTGTGAACAGCTAATATCACAATGGTTGTCAACTACATTGTCTTGTGCTTCGTCGATTGCAAGAACTACATCAAGTACACAGCTTTTTCCAGCTACACTTACTTCATCATGGCAATTTTTACCCATTATCTGACACTCCTTCAGAAAAAAGATTTCGTTAACACTAATAATCTATGTCATAGGAACGTATGCGTATAGACGAGTGTCTCGGTTTTGAAAAAAAGCCTTTAATTTTTTGCTCACAACGATTAGGCAGTTAACATATACATACATTAGCAGCAAGTAAAGGAGGAAATACTTTTGGAATCGAACAATTCTAATCGAGAAATACCGAGAATGTATATTGCACAACCAAACCATGCGGAACCAAGGCGGTCCATGCAATCGGCTTATCATTCAACAAATTACAATAAACCAAAGCAACCATCTAAGAAACAACCAAAACAAATAAAACCTGCAAAGAAACGACAAAAACAAGAAGTAGAAACACCAGCACCTACTATGGAGAAAAAGAAATTTAAAGATATGGATGTCAAAGAAAAAGTTATATATTTTGCCGATATGCCATTTCATGTTCCAAAAAACAAATGCCAAATTGTAACAGAAAGACGAAAATACACTGGGTTAATTGAAGGTTTTCAGAATGACATGGTTGTTTTAAAGGTTGTGAATAAATCCCAACCCGTTTCTGTCCCGTTAGAACAAATACAAGAAATTAATTTAGTTGGATTTTAATAAACACTTATATAGGTCAAATGCATAAGATATAGTGTTCATTGGCAAACGAGTTAGTTCATATATAAATAAGGAGTGGAGAACGTGTCAGAAAAAAAGAAAGTAATTTATGTGAAAGATTTAGTGATCAAAGCGGATAACGTTCGTATCGAACCAACCCGCCGTCACGATCCTTTCTTTGGCCCTCGTTCAGTAGAGGATGACCATCATGAGGTAGATGATGTGGTGGAAGAAAGAGAAGAACATCACGATCATGATGATCATAAAGATCACAAGGATGATAACGATCGTCCACCATTTTCTTGGATATAAGCATAAAACAGATAGCTTTAATGCTTGAAGGCTATCTGTTTTGCTTATTTGTATAAAAATAGGATTAATTAACGGTAAAAGGGGTATATCAATAGAAACATGTGATGGAGGGATGCAGAATGGGTTATATTATGCCGGTAGAAAATTATCAATATCAGCAATACCAGCAGCGTGTGACAAAAGTTAAGCGTGACCCGTTTCCTATAGAGAAAGTGTATCCGATCCAGCATGATACATCATATGAGGAGTCCCAAACAAGAAAAGAGGAAGTGTTACCTTCTTCAACACAGCGAAGCCATTATCGTCTTGTCATAAATCAGCAGCCTGAATCAAAGCCCAAAGCGCATATTTATGCACAAGTCACAGGAAAAGGCAGACATTTTCAAGCAAAAGTGTAGCCAGCATTTACATACGCTGGCTGCACTTTTTTTATAGATTATACCTGAATGATTAGTTTGAATAGTTGCTATTAGCAGATGCTGAAACGTCTATATTTTGAAAGGCTTGATAAAGGCATAGTTGGATGCATGAAGATGACCGGATTTCAGGCGAAAGCGAGTTGCAAGAGGTCGCCGAACGCACTATGATGACTGGACTTCAGACGAAATCGAGTACAAGTGATCGTCAAACGCATGAAGATGATCAGACTTCAGCGGAAGCGAGTATTATAAGAATCACCAAACGTATGTGCAAGATTAGTTCAACACATACAACAAAATGCCTGAAGCAAAAAGCTTCAGGCATGTCTTTCACTTAAAACAGATGTTTTTTTGATGAAATATTAGTAACCCTGAATATACAAAGGCCGTTCCCGTGAATATTCTGCATAAAATACTTCTTTCACTGATGCTATCTCTTGTTTTTTTAGTTCCTGTTCTAACCACGCTTCATCTTTTCCAATTTCTTCTAGGCTGTCCCAGATAATTTCGCCATCGTTAATTAGCATGAATGGCAACACCACTTCCTCTATGGGTAGGTTTAATTCATGTCGTGTAGGCTGCTGATAGGCAGTTTTTTTTAGTACAGAAACGGTACCATCGGTTTCTAAAATGGCATAGTCCACTTCCTGTACAGAGAAGGTATCCTTAGATCGTAACAAATGTAGCAATTGATTAATATCCAATTTGCCTTTTTTCATTTCTTCTCGCTGTAATTTTCCTTTATGAATGATAATCGAAGGTCGACCTTCTAACATGGACCTTGTTTTTTTGTATCGTTGTGTAATTAACTCTGTTACGTATAATAAGGTTCCCCATAATAAAACAGCAAAGCCAATATCCTTAATCCCAACCTGATCGTCATATAACGCATTTCCGACAAGTTCCCCAAGAATAAGTGCAGAGATAAAATCAAAGGCAGTCAGTTGTTTAATTTGGGTCTTTCCAAGTACTTTGGCTAAGATAAACAACATTACAAAACCAAATAATGTCTCTACAAAAATTGAACCAAAAAGCATAGTCTTCTCCTATCTTTACATTATTTTTTACTAGGATAGACAAAAAGCGTTCACTGCATACTAGCAACAAGCAATTTATCGCATATAAAAAGCAGTCTGCTCAGCAGACTGCTTGAAGCTTATAATGATTTTGTCATGGTAACATGGGGGATTCCTGCATCGAGGAATTCACCTGATATGGTTTGGTAGCCAAGGCCTTGGTAAAAACCTTCAGCACGTGTTTGGGCATTTAACTTTGATTTATTAAAGCCTTTTTCCTTCGCTACACCTTCCATGTGTATAAGAATATCCCTTCCATAACCTAATCCGCGCGCTTCTTTCATAACACAAATCCGTTCCATTTTGCCATAGCCATCAACGAAGCGCATTCTGCTTGCTGCAATGGCCTGACCATCGGAATAACCGACGAAATGGATCGCTTCCTCTTCTAAATCATCGATTTCCAGTTCTTCAGCCACATTTTGTTCTTGTACGAAAACGGTATAACGTACATTATAAGCATCTTTTAATTCTTTTTCAGTCTCGACAATTTTAATATCCATTCTTTTTCTCCTTATAACATGGTGATTAATATCTTTTTTAAATCCTTTTGCCAGTATGTCCAAGTATGATTGCCATTAAATTCTTCATAATGATAAACAGAAAGTTTGTTTTTTAAGGCATTATGAAAGGAACGATTCGGTGCCAGGAAATCAGAAATCTCTCCTGTTGTAGTATCTACCTCTGTTTCATCAAGTCCAATTGATTGATATAACTCTAGCTGCGATCCTGCCGGTACTTTGTCCGCTTGTTGCAATACACGCTCATTCATATAAGGTGATTGCATAATCGCTGCGTGGAACGTACTCGGGAATTGACTCGCTACCATAAATGCTAATGTACCCGCGAGTGAATCACCCATTAAAATTCTTTTTGCAGGTGTGATATGTAGTGTTTCTTCCACATAAGGGATCGCTTCTTTGACGAGAAAAGCGATGTAATCGTGCTGCTGTTTGCCGTCTGGATGATACTTTTCCTTACGATCATATTTATCATGATAATGAATGCCGACAAAGATAGTCGGTTCAATTTCCATTTCTTCATGCAGCAGATCACTAAGCGTTGCTACACGGCCTATGCGAAAATAATCTTCACCATCCTGCATCACGCACAATTGATAATCTTGAAATGGTGTAAAACCTTCGGGGAGGTACCATTTCACTTCGATTTCTTCATTTAAATAGGTACTTTCGATATTAGCTGAATCCATGGATCCTTTGCGTCCCATGATATCGCCTCCTTACATGTGCATATTTTAACATAAAAGCAAGAATAGATAGTACCGTCAAATCCTAAAATATTCAAAACGACATGTATGATTCGTTCTATTCTATCCAAACTAAGAAAAAAAGGTGTGAGTGAATTGAAGAAAGGTTTAGTAATTTTAACGATTTGCTTGATGATGCCGCTCATTAGCTTGTCTGTTTTAGCCGCAAATCAAACCGCAACAGTATCGGATGAATTATATGAGGAGATGGCAGCCTTAAAATATCCGAAAGTCTCTGAAGTAGCAAACGTTAAGATGGAGCATAAGATCAATAAAATTTTTCAAAATTATATTACCGCTTCCTATAATGAATTAAAGGAAAATGAAGAGGAAGCAGCGCAACATGATTTCCCTGGAGAATATCAGACCGATTATGAAGTGAAATACAACCAATCTCCATTGCTCAGTATTTTGACGAGTAATTACATGTTTAGCGGTGGTGCACACGGTAATACCGTGGTCGAGTCGTTCAATTTTGATGTTAGTAAAGAAAAACGTGTCTTTCTGACGGATATCCTGACGAAAGAAGAACAAGTCAAAGCAGTTCGGGATTTCGTCTGGGAGTATGCCATAGAACGCCCGGATATCTTTTATCCTGATTTAGAAAAAGGTGATATTAAACTGTCCAATGAAACAGCTTTTTATTTCACGGATGATGGTATTACACTTGTGTTCCAACAGTATGAGATTGCGCCATATGTCTCCGGAAATCAGGAAATAGCAATCCCCAAAAAAGTATATGAAAAAGTATTGAAATAATTAGAAAAAATTGGCTTATCACAAAGTACTCGCGAAAGCCTTAGTTTTCTTATACTTCGTACATGCTAAATTTTCACTACGTCAATCTTCTTCATCGCTAAAATTTTATATTTTTCAAACGTACAAAAAAGAACCGGCAGAACCGGTTCTTTTTTATCGAAATTACTTGCTCACAGTGATTCCTTTCTCTCAGTTGATGCCGTTTTCTAGACGGGCAACTTGCGCTTTTCTTATTTCGCAAAGACGTGATTACCAATTGTAACAGTAGTTTCACGTGAGAAAATCCAATCGCTTTGTGCTGTGTTCGGATTATAGAAGTAGATCGATCCTTGGCCTTGGCCACGGAATGCAATTGCCTCTTTCACAGCACGAATAGATTCGCTGTCGGCTTCTTTATTAATTTCACCGTTTGCTACTGGACTGAATGCGTGAATCACACCATTTGAATAAGTCTCATTGATGACTCCTGTAATTGTGTTTGGAAAATCAGTGTGATCGACACGGTTTAACACAACGGTCGCCACGGCTACTTTACCAGCGTATGGCTCACCTTGTGCCTCTGCATGTACCAGGCGCGCTAATAAATCGAATTCTTTTTCTGAAACACCGGTTGGTATTTGTCAACTCCGCACCAGGATAAAGCATAGATGAAGAGTAATTGTTGACACTCATTAATTCATTAGTAGATACATTATAGTTCTGTGCTATTTTCCAGAACGTGTCTTCTTTTTTGACGGTGTAGGCATCTGCAAAGCCAGGCAGTACCGTTAAACCAGTGACAACTAGTAAACTACTTATGAACATTTTTATTTTAATTTTCATATGTTTCCCTCCTGAATTACTAGTTAATAGATTAGCAGATGTAATATAAAGTTTCGCCATGATATTTTTTCCAATGATGAAAATGGTTACTATAACAGGGGGGAAAAGTTTACCAATTCTTAATTAATTGGATAATGTTGGTTTTTTGGTAAAATTAGCTAGTATTATGACGGATGTTAAGGAGGTGTAACATTGGTAGGAAAGGGTTGAGAGCGTTTTCGGTAAAGGAAAAACTTTGTTACTTGATCAATGATCATCAATTTGCGAAGATATGTTTTTTGATAGGCAGAAGTGGATATTAGAGAAGAACATTAGATAGGAACTGA
Organism: Gracilibacillus caseinilyticus; assembly: GCF_022919115.1. NCBI lineage: Bacteria > Bacillati > Bacillota > Bacilli > Caryophanales > Bacillaceae > Gracilibacillus > Gracilibacillus caseinilyticus. Next base: position 2,700,004 of record NZ_CP095072.1, read on the forward strand.
AAATAAATAGACGAATTTATTGAAATATTATTGACAGATTGTTCATTCTTTCTTATATTATTAATTACCTGCTAATTTTATATCATGATTCCGTAGCTCAGCTGGGAGAGCGCTACCTTGACAGGGTAGAGGTCGTTGGTTCGAGCCCAATCGGAATCATTGTAATACCAAGGGTTTTAGCTCTTGGTATTTTTTATTCCATGGCTATTGACCCCATTTTGGCTACGTAAAAAGGTTTGAAAAATTTTCTGCTGTTTGCTAATGCATATCTGGCAGAACATGAGAGTAGATATCTAAAGTTTAGAGACTTTTCCGTGCCCCAAACTCACTAACAAGTTTGGGTTTTTAACCAGGTTTACCAATGACGTGGCGTAAGTATGCCACAAATGTGGTGGGCTTTTAATTAATTAAGGACCGACAAGAAAATCGGTCCAAACAAATAACGATTATTTCTCTTTTTCATTGTTGAATTTTGACGGATCAGTTTCCTCTGCTATCTCAGTAGAATACTGTAAATTTCTATTCCTCTCAACGGCTGAGCTTTCTTCATCTGCTGTTGGAGCAAACAATAAAGGTAAGCAGCATAATGCACCAATCCCTACCAAAGTATAGATAACTCTTGATAGTGCAGCATCTTGTCCTCCGAATATAGATGCAACTAAATCAAACTGAAATAATCCAATTAACCCCCAGTTTATAGCTCCTATAATTACTAGTGCTAAAGCGACACGTTGTAAAGCATTCAATTATTTCGCCTCCTTTTATAAAATGGTACATACTTATTATTAGTTTAATTTTTTTAGTTATACATTGGATATTTTTCCTAACTGCCACGTTAGTTTTAGGTATTTTCTATTCAATATGTTACAATACCATCTAAGGGAGTGTCCCTCCCTTCTCACATTGTGTTCAGTCCTTACCATTTCTATTTACAAGTCACACTTGTTCAATAGTGGTAAGGACTAAAATGAAATTATTATGAAATGGAAATAAATAACTTCAGGGATTCCTGTAGCAACCATCACTATTAGGTAAAGTGGTGTCTTTTTTACATTCATATTGATAAGGGCATTTTTTAATAGCAGTATTTACGTTTTAACCCAATCGGAATCACTATAAAGCCAAGTGTCATTGGACACTTGGCTTTATTTATTACTAAGTAAATAGTAGAACAACATTGGATATTATTATAAAAAACGACCTACTAAAACTTCATGTAGGTCGTTTTTTTGTATAATTATCGTTGCTCTTGATTTGTCATATCTGTTGCATTAGTAATTAATTTTTGAATTTGTCTTCCTTGTCTTTGACTATTCATCATGTTGTAGGCTGCAACACCTATCCCAATTGATCCAAGAACAGGTAACCATTGAATATTTCTCATTATTATCCCCTCCTAAACTTGGCTCTTAAAGCCTTTTATATTTTGTGGAGAAAATATAAAAGCATGTGTGGAAATCATTTCTCATCAACATCGGATTAAAAAATGTAGAAATGAATAAAACTAAAATTGTTTCAAATCATTAGAACTAAATGGAGGTTAAATCATGAAGAAAATCATCACTTTACTATCGTCCATTGCGATTTCAATTGGTGTTTTATCAGCATGTGCAATGAATAACGATAATCAAATGAATGAACAACCGGAAGATGTAAACTACGAGCCCACTAAATATGATGAAAATAACAATATAAACAATAGAGGGCAAGATATGGATACTGATCCTCGAAATATAAGGGAACCAAATGAGACCGATACTCCCAATAACATGGATGAAGAAGAACCCGATCTTGATGAAGAACCATCTGAAGAGAGAAGAGGAAATTAGTTAAAGCTCCTTTTTCATTGTTTAATCCTTACCAAGCAGTTAGTTTCTTAAATCGTCTGCATGGTAAGGACCATCTTCTATAACACTAAATAGATAACCCCAAAATATAGCACGACAAAGTAAATAAGGGAAGTATTGTCTTTTATTTACTCCTTACATTATCTAAATAAAAAAGACAATACTACTAAATAACGTTAGAAACCGCAGGAGGAAATCAAATGAAACAACGTTATATCGTATTTTACATATCATTATCTATACTCCTTTTACTCGTTATTGCCGGGGCAGTAATACCTAAAACATTAGATGAAATCACGTTAAACATTCAAACCTTCTTTTCAGACGCGTTTGGGTGGTATTATTTAATTCTGGTTGCTATCGTGCTGGTCGTTTGTCTATATTTACTTATCTCACCTATTGGGCGTATCAGGCTCGGAAGTCAAGATCAAAAGCCGGAGTTTTCCAGACCGACTTGGATTGCGATGTTATTTAGTGCTGGTATGGGGATTGGACTTGTATTTTATGGCACATCAGAACCGATTAGCCACTATGCAATTAGTTCTCCGACGGGTGAAGTAGGTACCGATCAAGCCATAAAGGATGCACTTCGATTTACTTTTTTCCATTGGGGAATTCATGCTTGGGCTATTTATGCCATCGTCGCTCTTGCTATTGCTTATTTTCATTTTAGACATAAAAAGCTTGGATTGATAAGTGCGACATTACAGCCAATCTTGGGAGATAAGATAAATGGAGTCACTGGAAAAGCAGTTGATATCTTTTCGGTATTAGCGACTGTGCTTGGTGTCGCGACTTCACTCGGGTTCGGTGCCGTACAAATCAATGGTGGTTTGAAGTATCTTTTTGACGTTCCTGCAACGATTTGGATCCAATTTATTATTATTGCGATCGTTACCGTTTTATTTTTGATATCTGCGTGGTCTGGCTTAGGAAAAGGTATAAAAATTTTAAGTAATGCCAATATGATTTTGGCAGGTGCGCTTTTTCTGCTTATGTTCATATTTGGTCCGACACTTTTCATTCTAAACTTATTTACCAATACGCTTGGTTCCTATATTCAAACCTTGCCGCAGATGAGCTTTCGAATAGCACCATTAAATGAAGACATTCGTGGCTGGATTAATGGATGGACAATTTTTTATTGGGCTTGGTGGATTGCTTGGGCACCGTTTGTAGGAATCTTTATTGCTCGCGTTTCTAAAGGAAGAAGTATAAGGGAGTTCGTATTCTTTGTTCTTCTGGTACCTTCTCTCGTCGTTTTCTTATGGTTCTCGACCTTTGGTGGTTCCGCCATATCACTTGAACACAATGGTATTGCAGATATATCAAGCCTTACTGCTGAAGAATCGTTATTTGGGGTGTTCTCCCATTACCCAATGTCATTGTTAATGTCGATTACAGCAATGATTTTAATCGGATCATTTTTTATCACATCTGCAGATTCAGGAACCTATGTATTAGGGATGATGACAACCAATGGTTCGCACTCTCCTGGTAATAAAATAAAATTCACTTGGGGGATATTGCTCTCTGCAATAGCGTTAGTTTTGTTATACACGGGGGGGCTTCAAGCGTTAGAGAACATGATGATTATAGCTGCGTTGCCATTTTCCATCATTATAGCGTTAATGGCGATCAGTTTATTGAAGGCTTTACGGGAGGAAGCGAAAGAGCTAGGGATAGGTCGGATAAAAAAAAGAAAAGCATAACACTTCTAGTAAAGAGCTAATCACTTATTGATTGGCTCTATGCTTCAGATAATTTTGAAAGAAAATATGATAGTATCAGGATGTGATTTGTTACGTTACAATCGTTAGTTATATCTGTGGTGAATGTTGGTGTTGATAACAGCTTCCTAAAGTAATTGATCATGTAGAGGCTCAAGCAGGAAAACATGTAGATACAAATAGAAGTATGATAACAAAACAGCAATTTAGTATAAAGAGAAGAACTCCGTGGCTATTTCTTTTGATTAATAAAAAACGTTAAATAATTTCAAATAAGTTCCCAATTATTTTTCCTGCGCCTCTAAACAACCAGAAGATAATACGAAAAGGTAGAAAGATAATTTCAGGAATCAAAATCAATATATCAAACAAAAATTCCCAAAACGAGTATGGCTCATTCTTTATTTGACTTCTTTTCGTTTTTGTTTTGTTCCGTCGTGTTTTCAATGCGCACTCTCCCTTTTAATTGGAAAAATAATAAATATCGATAGCGATAGTCATAGCAATCAAAGATAGGGTGGTTAGAAAATCTAAGTTGGTCTTGTACAGGAAATAAGCGTCATCGTTCAACAGATTTTCTTTAATGGATGCATAAACAAAAGAACGTCTTCTAATTGAGGAAATCGGCTGATTCGATGAGCAATCTGTGATCTTGAAATCGGTTCCTCCGTATCCGCCAACGGCATGTAATATCTTATTATTATTCTGATCAATTACTGTCATGGAAGGTGATTTCCATTTTACCTCCGACTTAATTGTTGCTAGTTGATCTCCAAGGGTTGAGTAAAGGGCAAGGTCATAACTGAATCCTTTCCCTTTCTTCACCATACCTAGGACCTCTTTATTTGCATCCCGGACCGTGAATTCTAAGCTAATTACACTATGTAAAGAAAGAAGTTTTAATAATTGATTACCGGCGTTTTTTGCTGATGATTGAGTTTCTTCGATGGTTCCTATTATGGTCTGATTAGTCTGGATGGAGTATAGTCTACCTCGGAATTGGATCCGGGTATCTCGCTGCACTGATATTTCATCATATTGATCGAACATGAAGTATCCTCCTGTTTTGTGCCTTCTATATATATTACGACTGTGTAATCGATCAGGTTTCATCTTTTTCAACATAACCTGAAGAAATAAGTAAAAAATTGAAAAAATTACATAGTTAGTCTGCTTTTGAAGTGATTCCCAATCTGTTTTTTGTTACATTAAATTTAAAAAGGAAGGAGCGGATCAATTTGAAGCATTTCACCTTCATTTTTGTCATGGTGATAGTTGTTATAACAGGGTGCTCAGACAATGTACAGCAAAATAGTGGGGAAGAGGAAAACAAGGATGTTGAAGTAGTGGCAGAAAACCTTGAAGTCCCATGGTCGATTGAAAAATCTCAAGATACTTTTTATTTGACGGAAAGACCCGGAAATATTGTGAAAATAGAAAATGGGGAAGTGGAACGGCAAAGTGTTGAGCTGAATAAAGAAATTGCGACAGCGTCAGAATCGGGTTTGTTAGGATTTGTACTGGATCCTGATTTCTCAGAAACAAATCTGGCTTATGCGTATTATACTTATGAGGACAGTACTGGCCAATTTAATCGCATTGTCACACTTCGCCTACAAGATAATGCTTGGATAGAAGAAGACTTACTTCTTGATAAGATCCCAAGTGGTTCGTATCACCATGGCGGTCGCTTAAAGATTGGACCGGATGGAAAACTGTATGCAACTGCAGGTGATGCCAGTCAAGAAGATATTGCGCAAGACCAGGAATCGCTGGGTGGTAAGATATTACGATTGAATCTTGACGGCAATGTTCCAAGTGATAACCCATTTTCTAATTCCTATGTATATAGCTATGGACACCGAAACCCACAAGGTATGACCTGGTCGTCTTCAGGTACTTTCTATGCCAGTGAACATGGGAATAATGCCAATGATGAAGTAAATCTAATAGAAAAAGGGAACAATTATGGATGGCCAATGATAGAAGGTCATCAGGAGCAGGAAGGTATGGTTTCTCCTTTATTTACTTCCGGAACTGATACAACCTGGGCTCCATCTGGTATCGATTTTTATCAACAAAAATTGTACGTCGGTGCATTACGAGGAGAAGCTGTTTTAGAGTTTGATCTTGAAACGGAGGAGCATCGTCAAGTAGTGAGCGGGTTAGGAAGAATTCGGGATGTGTTGATCGAAGGAGATTCACTTTATTTTATCAGTAATAAAACAGATGGCCGAGGTAGTCCTGATGAGAATGATGATAAACTTTATCGAATGTCACTTAGTGAAACGGATTAATGGTCGCTTCTAATTAACCCAATTCATCCGCAAAAAGCAGGTAATGATGACAAATGGATGTGGTCTTTTGTACCTTATGTCGTTCATCCAAAGTTGTTAAAATGGAAATGGAACGTTTGAAACAAAGGGTACCATTGAATACTTTCTGAGAGGATGAATGTAATGGAATCAAAACAAATAACACCGGAACAAGAAGTTTTAGGTGTACTAGGTGGTAAAATTAATAGGGATCCTTTCGCTGTTTTTGAAGATTTACGAAACAATGGATCTGTCCGGCCAATACCGATGCCGATGGGTGATCCTGATCATCAAACATGGATTGTGTCACATATGGAACAGGCCAAGCAAGTATTGAAAGATCAAGCAACTTTCTGTGTGGATCCTGCTACAATTGAAAAAAGCAGTGATACAAAAAAATCGTTAATCAATAGTTCGGAGGAGGTAAGCTCTAATTTATTTCTTTCAAACTCTTTAAATGCATTAGATGAGCCGGATCATCGACGATTACGACAATTAGTATCGAGAGCATTTACTCCAAAATATATGGAAAGTTTACGTCCAAGTGTACAGAAAATAGCTGATGATTTACTCGATCAAGTACAAGATAAGGGTGAAATGGATATAGTAGTGGATTATGCTTATAAATTGCCAATCAATGTTATATCAATCATGATCGGAGTGCCTGAATCCCAACGTGAAAAAATTTATCATTGGTCAGAAGCGATTGCGAATGGACTTGGTGTAGGGAGAGTAGACGAAGACGTTGCAAAAAGCTTGGAAGCATTTGGTGAATACTTTAAACAGCTTATAGATGAGAAGCGCCGTCATCCTAGTGATGACTTAATCAGTGAATTGATAGCGATAGAAGAAGAGGGAGATAAATTAACTGAAAATGAACTTCTTTCAATGGTTCAACTATTAATCTTTGCAGGTCATGAGACTACTTCTAATTTAATCTCTACCGGAACATTAATGCTGCTGGATCATCCGGAACAATTAAATTTGCTTAAAGACGATCCTGGCCTGGTTCCAAATGCTGTGGAGGAATTATTGCGATATCATGGTCCATCTACAACTGCTGGTCCGCGTTATGCCAGAAAGGATACGGAATTAGGAGGACAGCAAATTAAAAAAGGCGATATACTTTTTCCACTACTGAAATCAGCAAATCGTGATGAAAATGTCTTTTCAGATTCGGAAGACTTGGATGTGACACGCGATCTCAAGCGTCATCTTGCTTTTGGACAAGGTGTTCATATGTGTTTAGGGGCGCCGCTTGCAAGAATAGAAGGAGATCTTGCTTTTACTACATTATTAAGAAGAATGCCACATATCAAATTAAATATTCCAAGAGAAGAGGTACAGTGGCAATTTAAGTTGGCTGCACAAGGTTTATCTAGTTTGCCCGTATCTTTCTAAGCCGTTCTATAAACAAGCTACACCCCAAAATTCGTTTTTGGGGTGTAGCATTGTAACGATTATTTTTTTATACGTTAGGAAAGCATAAAATTTTAGCGAAGAAGCAGTTCGACGTAGTGAAAATTTAAAGTGTACCAAGTATAAGAAAAACCTCGGCACTCGCTAATAGACGAGGCGAATGCCGAGTTTTTCTAATGCCCTTTCTTCTTCAACTCAACCTCATACGTAAATGGTACAGGATTCTTATCATCAGCAGGAGCTGCATACGATGTAATCATCCGATTGGTTCCTTTTTTAAATAATTGTCGTAATTGTAATGCGTTCTCATCTGTCACATTAAACGGATCGACAGTAATGACTTTATATTTTTTCTTGTTCTTCAATTCCCGTTCATTAATAAATGTCACAGTGTAGTTTACGTAAGTCTCCGTTAGTTCTTGGAATGACGTGAAAGGATCTGTCGAAGCTCCGTCCTGATAGTAGTCTATTTCTGGAATTGCAATATTATCAATGTACCAGCCATTATTTGTTGTTCCCCAATCTGTGAGGTAACGGAAGGAGATCAGAATCTCCTGACCAGAATAGGCGGATAAATCAAAGGATTCCTGCTGCCAGTTTTCAGAATGTCCGGTAAAACCAGGCACGTTCTCTTTGATTTTAGGATATCCTTCTTCTACTACATCACTTCTAGTGTTTTCATTTGCTAAGCTTTCCCACGTTTCACCGTCATCCGTCGAAACTTGCACAACACCAAAATCCCATTGTTCTTCGATATCAATAAGTTGGTCAAATTGCAGTGTAGCGGTTGACAGTGAGGTGAGATCTGCTTCAAAAATAAGCTCATTGTCCGCTTCATCCGCTTTGCCACCCCAAAGCACTTTCTCTTCAGAACCTAAAGGATCATCGACAGAGGTCCAAGGTGTGGAACGAAAATCAACCCCATCAAAATGAATCGTGTCAATCTTCTCATCGAAGTCTAACGTTTTGAAATCACCACCCCATGCAGGCACACCATCTTTTTCATAAGTTAAAGCTTTCTCATAATCGACTGTAATGCCACGAGGTGTTCCTTCATCATCGACTGGGAGATTGCGCAGATCAATACTTGCAAAATTATATTTGTCGTCGTCTATTGCGAGTGTCGTGATAAAGTCCTGATAGACATCTGTGAAATCCTTTCTTGATCCGTATGCTTTTAGTACTTCGTTTACACTTGTTAGACCTTGTGAAGTATTCTTGGCCAAATCACGAATGAATTCCTGACCAAATTGTTCATTCATAAATAATGTAAAAAGATAGACTTGTCCATAGTCTGCAATTGTTTCTGGACCAGTCTCTGCAGACACGTGTTCATCCCAGTTTACTAATGAATTTTCTGGATGGTCTAAGTAAAAGTTAATCGAGCCTGCGTCATGTCCGTAGCCACCTAAGTATTCAGAAAAAGTGGACATTCCTTCATTTAACCATGACTCTTCGGCACCATCATTATCAGCATGGATTAAATGCTGCAGCTCATGAATCGTCGTTGCAAAAAAAGTAGATTCTAAGCGGGTCTCCCAGTTGGAGCTGTCTATCGTTACGATATTTCGATCAATATAATTTTCGATCGTTTGCCAGAAGAAACCTGCAACGAAAAAAGGATACTCCGGGTCTTCATAATTGTCATCCTGGATGTTATCGACGAGAATGATTGTTTTATCACTGCCTTCATAGTAATTATCAGGCAGCCCGACCATTTCTGGTAAAGTTGCATTACTGCCATCTAACGTATCAGGCATACCAAAAAATGATGTGTTTTTGGGATAAATATTACTATCAAATTCGTCTCGCAGTTTATCCACTTGTGATTGTGTGACAACATGGGCTGGCCTTGTATCGCCTTCAGGGAAAGATAAATCGTCAGCAACCCAGATTTCGACGTTGTCACCGACACTGCGTAATGTATAGGTTTTTAATGATAGGTTGCGATTTAAGAAGTATTTAGTACCACCGTCATAGGTGAATTTGGCGTCTGAAGCAGTTTGTGTAGTGGCGGCTTTCTCAGATGCAGGGAGCTGTCTCGCTTGCTTTTTCAGTTTCTGTTCCGCTTCATTGATAAAATTTTCGTTTTTAGATAGCTTGTTTAATTTTCCATCAATATCAATCCGGTCACCATAACGCTCGACATCCCAATCGGAAAGATCATTAGATTGTGCGAACACATTAGGTGCATAAAACAGAATCGAAAGTAAAACTACTACACTAGTAAATAATAACCTCGATAAAGCACTTCTTTTCATCTGTCATTTCCCCTCTCATCATATAAAATTGCATTTATTCTATCATGAGATGATGAGAGAAGGTATACTTATCAGCCAAGTTCATACAAAATATCTAGATGATGTCAGGTAATCTAGCAATAAAGTGAATCATATATCCCGGTTCAATTGAGAAGTGATAGAAGAGAATTTAAAGTTTAGTAGATAACGTTTGTGAATAATTTATTACCTATTGGATAAATTATCCATAAAAAAAGACTTTGAATGTAACGAAAACAAGTATTTCAATCCAGGTTCAATCGCGTCTTACCAAACGCCTTCCGGTATTCAGTAGGTGTTATTTTCTCGTGTTTCTTAAATAACCGCATGAAGTATTTCTCATCTTCAATTCCCACACTTTCTGCTATCACTTTAATGTTTTGGCGTGTACCTATAAGTAAATCCTTCGCTTTGGAAATCCGTAATGCATGAATATAGGATTGCAGTGTTTTCCCGGTTTTTTTCTTGAAATAACGTGACAGGTATTCCTTGTTGTAACTGAATCTGTCAGCTACAGTAGAAACGGTAATGCCGTTAAATGCATGAATACGTGCCCATTCTAAAATATGATTAATATTAATATCATTTTCATTGAAAGCGGATTCATGTATAGAAGAGTGAACAAAAGTCTGTTCGGAAAACTCGATCAATAGCGCAGTCATTAAATAATTGACGCTCATACGTGAGTAGTAGTTGGAATTATCCACGTCCAGTAATTGATTGGCCAAAATGTTGAGACGATCGGCAAACATCAACGATGAAAATTTCGGGAAATAAATACTTTTTATTTTTCTGCTCGCTTCTGGATTGGTACGAATGTGCAAGACCATATCATCGTTTATGGTGCATGCAGTCGAAATATTATCACATTCAAAATGAAACCAATAAAATGAAATGTGTTTATTGCAAATCTTATAGCCATTATGAACTTTATCTGGATACAAAAACAGGACATCTCCTGGTTGAACTTCATACTGCGTTCCGTCTTGTTCAATAAACAGTGTTTCGTTAACGCCAATGATCATTTCGTAGTTATTGATTGTCCTCCTCTTATGAGCCCAGTGTTGATCGGTTTCAAATAGTCCACCTGATATATAGTTAACAGGTGTTTCAATATCTAGTTTAATAAACGTCATTTATAGTAGACCTCACTCTCCGATTCTTTGTTTCATTATACCTTTTATAGCACCTAACTGAACAGTTTAAATGGAAAATTCAGCATGATCAGCTTTTATTTTATCCAGTCAAAAAAGTCCACATTTTGTTTGGATCTCGCTACTTACGTGATGCATGAACAATGCTAAAATGTTGTAAGCAAAAACAAATAGGATCTATCATCTTCATGTAAATCAGTAAAGGGAGTGGGAGTTTATGAGAACGAAAGAACAGACCTTATCTAAAATGAAGCCAATCCCATTAAAGGATGTATCGATTCATGATCCATTTTGGGGCCCATGGCAACAACTTGTGAAGAATTCTATCATTCCTTATCAATGGGATGCTTTAAATGATCGTATTCCAGGAGCAGAACCGAGCCGAACTATTGGAAATTTCGAAATGGCTGCAGATCGTAAACAAGGTACACACTATGGCATGGTCTTCCAGGATAGTGATTTGTATAAATGGATGGAGACAGTTGCTTTCTCTTTGCAAATTGATCGTGATCCTCACTGGGAAAACATAATGGATGACGTCATTGAATTGATAAAGGAAGCGCAGGAGGATGATGGTTACCTTCATACTTATTTTTCTGTCAATGAGCCAGACAAGAAATGGACGGATTTAAAAGAGGCACATGAATTGTATTGTGCTGGTCACTTGATTGAAGCGGCCGTGGCTTATTACAATGCGACAGGTAAGAAACAAATTATTGAGATAGTCAGTAAATTAGTCGACCATATCTCTGCAGTATTAGGGAATCGACCGAATCAAAAGAACGGATACCCGGGACATCCAGAGATTGAACTAGCGTTAATGAAACTGTATAACACAACAAAAGATCAAAAATACCTAGATTTGTGTCAATATTTTATCGAGGAAAGAGGGCAGCGAAATCCTGTTCATTATTATAATCAAGAATTAGAGCAAAAAGGTGTCGTTAAAAAATTAGATGATCGAAATTATGATTATTATCAAGCTCATTTACCGGTAAGAGAGCAAACTACAGCAGAAGGTCATGCCGTAAGGGCAACTTATTTATACAGTGGTATGGTCGATTTAGCTAATGAATTGGAAGATGAAGAGTTATTGGAAGTGTGTCGAGTCTTATGGGACAATACCGTCAACAAGCGGATGTATGTAACCGGAGGAATCGGTTCCTCTTCTCATGAAGAGCGTTTTACAGTAGATTATGATCTGCCTAATGACCGTGCCTATACCGAGACATGTGCTTCTATTGCTTTGATCATGTGGGCGCATCGCATGGTGCAAATCGAAGCAGACCATCAATACACTGATATTCTAGAGCGAGCATTATACAATGGGGCATTGAGTGGCATATCATTAGATGGTAAAGGATATTTCTATGTGAATCCACTGGAGGTCTGGCCACATACAGCAAACTGCCGCCATGATATGCAAACAGTCAAAACAACGAGACAGCAATGGTTTGGCTGTGCATGCTGTCCACCGAATATTGCAAGACTATTAGCATCACTTGGTGAATATATTTATTCAACGAATGATAAAGGGATATTTGTCCACTTATATATTGGTGGTCATACATCCTTTGAGATGGATGGACAGCGAGTAAATTTAGAACAAACATCAGAATATCCGTGGGATGGGAGAGTTACTTTTACCATTTCAACTGAGAAACCCACAACATTCACCTTATCCCCCCGAATTCCAGGCTGGTGCAGAAATGCTAAAATCGTCGTGAATGGCAAAGAAGAGACGGTACCTGTTAACAAGGGATATGCCAGCATAACAAGAGAATGGGAGGATGGAGATTCTGTTGAATTATTATTTGAGATGCCAGTAGAAGTAGTCCGAGCACATCCTGATGTTCGTAATAATGCTGGAAAAGTAGTATTACAGCGAGGGCCAGTTATTTACTGTTTAGAAGAAAACGATAATGGTTCAAATCTCCAGGATATACAGTTAAAGACAGATGAGCCCTTTACCGTACAGTATGAACCGGAATTATTAGAAGGCGTCAATGTGATAATCGGAAATGCTGTACAAACGGTAAGAAAATCAGTTGAAAATAACTTGTATTCGACGCAACGATATCCGGTCACAGATAGAAGCATAACCGCAATTCCTTACTATGCATGGAGTAACCGCGGAGAGAACGAAATGACAGTCTGGATACGAGAATTTTAATAAATGAAGAGAAAGGAACGGTTCTTTCGTTATTATTCGAAAGAACCGTTCCTTTTTTGTAAGCCAAAAATAACGTTCATTAAGAGAAATTCCAGAAGTGAAATAAAATCAAGATTTGAACAAGGAGTTCTCATAATACGGATTATGTAAACTAGCTGCATAGTGGTCATTTTGAATTGTTTCATCTGCTTTGATACCGCTCCGGCCAACCACTTCGCGTCCTGCGGGGTACGGCTGAAGCTAACTTTGTGAAGAAAGGCACTTCACAAAGTGGATCTTCAGCACCTGCACGTCCCGCGGGAGTCTACGTGGTTGGCCTACGCTACTGTATAGATTGTACAACTAATGTATGAAGTAGTATATTGATTCCTATCCTCATGTAACTATCTATAATAGCTGCTTACATTCTCAAATACGTTATGCATAGCACTGCTGCTTTTAGCTGTTCCTTACGTTGTAGAACTTCCCTTAAGCGTAGGAAATATGCGGAGACTCCCGTGGGATCAGTCGTATCCGAAAATCCCGCAGGAAAGCGGGTTTCTTTCCGAGGAAGTTGAGGCCGCCCCAACAGGACGCGGAGCATATTTCCGAAGCTTTGCTACACACATATGTCAAAATCACCAAATTGTAATACCTCCACTTTACATAATCCGTATTATAGTTAGCTTTATACATACTGGAGGTTTTTCTTGTTTTGTATAAAAATTGCGCTTTGAGGGAAAACAAGGATGAACTACTATAAAGATAATTGAGGGATTACTATGGTGCGAGCATCATTCTTTCAACGTTTAAGGACTAGAAAACAAGCCACGGAATCTTCAGATAAAAAGGTGATTTTGAGTTCACTCAGTCACAACTTAGATGATAATCTGCAGAATATGAAGCGGGTGCTTGGTGACTCTAGTGATTTGATAGTAAGAGAACTGCTTATTGGAAATTTGAATCAACGAGCAGCTATTATTTATCTCAGTGGAATTACTGACGAGAGAAGAATTAACAATAATATTCTGCAAATGATTCAATCTAATGTGAAATCGTTTGGAAATAATATTTTGGATGACATTGAGAAAGAAGTAATTTCCGTTACAGATACCCATCAGTCGGATGATCTGGATGACATAGCATTTAGCATCCTGAATGGCAATACTGCGTTTTTTATGGATGGAATTGAGCGCGTATTATTAATGGGTACTGCTGGAGGAAAAGAACGGGCGATTGAACAACCAGATTCGGAAACATTAATTCGTGGACCGAGAGAAGGATTTGTTGAAAGTATTCAAACGAATCTAGCCTTAATACGCCGAAACATTAAAGATCCGAATCTTCGTTTTAAAGAATTTGAAATTGGAGAACGGTCAAAACAGAAATTAGTTCTTTGTTATATAGAAGGTATTACAAATGAAAATATAATTACGGAAGTAAACAGAAGATTGGAAACGATAGATATTGATTATGCTTCGGATTCTGCTACTGTGGAGCAATGGATTGAGGACAGTTTCTTATCTCCATTTCCACAGCTTTTAGATACGGAACGTCCCGATCGGGTGATTTTTGAACTAATGCAAGGCAGAATAGCTATTCTGCTTGATGGTTCTCCTTTTGCGTTAATAGGACCTATTTCGATTGCGGATACCGTTCATTCTATGGAAGATTATAACCAGCGATGGTTAACCTCAAGTTTGTTGCGGCTGTTACGATTTTTGACTGTTATTATTTCACTTATCTTGCCAGCTTTATACATTGCACTTGTATCCTATCACCCAGGGATGATACCGATAACTTTAACCTATTCCATAGCTGCTACCAGGGAAGGAGTAGCATTCCCTACTGGAATTGAAGCCATCTTGATGGCTGTTACATTTGAAATATTACATGAAGCAGGGGTTCGCCTTCCGAAAATTATTGGTCAGACAATCGGAATTGTTGGAGGTTTAGTAATTGGTGAATCAGCAGTGAGTGCAGGAATTGTCAGTCCAATTATGGTTGTTGTAACAGCTCTGACCGCCATTTCATCTTTTAGTATTCCGATTTACAGTGCGACAGCGTCATTCAGAATCTTACGGTTTGCTTTTATGATAGCAGCCTCTTTTTTAGGTTTGTATGGAATTGCTTTAGCTTATATCATGGTAAATATTCATTTTGTCAATTTAAAGAGTATTGGTATGCCTTATTCGGTTCCATTTTCACCAGTATTTTTTAAAGATTTGAAAGACGTCGTGATACGTGCGCCAATTACTAATTTAACGCGACGTCCACGTTATTTAAAGCCGTTCGATAATCAATCAAAAAACACTAACCTTAAAAAAAGGAAGTAACGTGAATGAACACCTTCAAATATGCAGATGAGAAAATTAAAAGTAGCGATATTTTGATTGCTATTCCTGCTGTGGTGATAGGGATTGGCATATTACCGTTTCCACGTACACTTGCGAAAGAGATGACGACTTCAGATGGATGGGTCTCTATCCTGATTGCTGGACTTATTGTGATTGGAATTGTCTGGGGACTTGCAAAACTAGCCTCACAATTTCCGAATCAGTCCTTTATGATTTATGCATCTTCGTTAGTGTCAAAGCCGGTAGCAAAGATTTTAACCTTTCTTTATTTTATTTTTGGCATTTCCTTAACTAGTTTAGAGCTTCGTTCGGTAGCAGATGTATCTCATCAATATTTATTTGATCGTACGCCGATGGAAGTAATTATACTTACTTTTCTTTTAGTAGTGGTCAATGCTGTATCTGGCTCAAGAGCTGGGTTATTTAGACTCAACGCATTGTTTTTACCGTTTATTTTTTGCGTGACGGCTCTTTTAGTCTTGCTTTCCATTGGTTACATGGAAACCAAAAATCTATTCCCTGTTTTTAAAACAGACATGAAAGGATACCTCAAAGGTATTTCAGATAGTGGTTTATCATTTACAGGAATAAGTATTTTGCTTTTTTATATGTCACTAGTAAAAAATCCAAAGAAAGCTCCAAAGATGGCTGTATTCGGGATGTCTTCGGTAGTCGCGTTTTATATCTTAGTTTATATAACATGTATAGCGGTATTCGGTGACAGAGCAACAGAAGTGATGCGTTTTCCCATTATAGAGGTAGCGAAGACGATTGAGGTACCAGGCGGATTTTTTGAACGAGTGGAATCGATCTTTTTTGTTATTTGGTTAATGTCTTTATTTACTACAACAGCTATGGCATACGATATTGCCGTCATGGCAATGAATGCTATTTTTCCAAAAGTAAAAAAAGTTATGATAGTATTCATACTATCTCCTATTGTTTTTTTTATCTCAACCATTCCTAATAGCTTCATGGAAATTGTCAAATTTGCAAATTGGATTTCTTATTTTAGCTGGGCTCTAAATTTGCTAACTCTATCTTTATTATGGATCGCTTATTGGATAAAGGGGGCGAAGCAGCGTGAAACATAAATGTGTTACCATATTCTCTGGTATCATCATGTTGATGCTGCTCACGGCATGCTGGGATACTGTTGAGCTGGAGGACAGAGCATTTGTAGCTGGACAAGCTTTAGATATAGCGGAGCAACAAGAACAAGGTGATCAAACTACCTTTGAAATGACAGAACAATTAGTGGTTCCATCTGGTTTAGGGACAATTCTTCGACCAGGTGGTGGTCCTGCATTTCGAAATATATCAGAAGCAGGGCAAAGCTTATATGATATGGACACTAAAATTTCCAGGCAGATTAATCGGGTTAGTAATATTGAGCATTTAGAAATATCGTTGATTTCAAAAGAGATTGCAGAAAAGGAAGGTTTATTTCCGAAGATACTAGACGTATTTACTAGGCATCAGAAAATGAGAAGAGGTCTATTAATAGCTGTTACCGAAGAAAAAGCTGCAGACTATTTAAATGTTCAGCCGGAGCATGTGAAACTGCCCGCACGTTATCTTAGTGAACTGCTGGAGAATAAACGGGTACCCGTCACAACGGAACCTATTCGCATTGGGGATGTTCAGGAACATCTACTGAATAATCAGAGCTTTGTTATCCCGGTTCTTCAAATTGTCTCTGATAAAGTAGTTGAATATAAAGGTCTAGGAGTATTTCGTGGGCAGTCAGGTCAGATGACCGGTGTTCTAGCGGATGATCATGCGAAAGGTCGAAACATCATTGTAGGCGAAAATCAACAGGGAACTATCACAACAACTCTACTCAAAGAACCTATTACGTATTTTTTAGATAATGGAACTAGTAAATTTACATTAACGAATAGAGTGAAAGATAATTTACATTTTACTGTGGAGATTCATTTAAATGCAAGAATAGCTGAATATTTTGGATCAATGGAAATGTACAGCAAAAAAAATCAAAATAAATTAAAAAAGGCATTGGAGAAAAGAATCGAGAAAATAGCGCAGGACGCAGTAACTAAGGTGAAGGACGATTTACAAGTAGATATATTTACTTTTGATGATTACCTTCGTATCCATCACTACGATTTTTGGCAAGACATTAAACAGAATTGGGATACAGGAGAAAACTACTTTTCTAAAAGTACAATCAAGGTAGTAGTGGATGCCGATATAGAACAACCAGGAAACACCTACCAAGTGAAGAATAAGAAAGAAAGGAATTAATATGTGGAATCTAATTTCAGAAAGAATGCCATCCCTATTTACGATAGTCTGTACATTATTAGCATATGTAGTTCCTTATCTCATATATAAGATTAATCAACAAATTCATAAGGCATTGGATCCACCATGGAAGAAGGAAGATAAAAATAAGTTGGATCAATAATATAGGTGGAGCAGTTCAACAACATGAACTGCTCCATTTTTCTAATTATTGTCACTATCCATAATAGGAAGTTCCAACAATGATAAGAAGAATAAATAACACAACGATGAGGGTAAAGCCTTGACCATATCCATGTTCTTCACTCATTTACGATTCCTCCTTTCAACTATAATTATTATAGTTTATGTCGAAGGAAGTGTGCCGTTTAGTACATTTAATACTTAAAGCGCCTAATTTCTTAGTGTGTAGTATAAGCTGAATCAGCGCTGATGAAATAAGAAATGCAGGAGTCTTGTGTGAACTTCCTGATATCAAAAAACAGTATACACTGATCAAAATAAACAATTATAATCTCCATTATCATCAAATACAATAACATACAAGAAACAGATACAAGGTGCAGGTGCAATTGAACAAAGTGATAAAAGGAAGGATGAAAAGGATGAAAACAAAATTTTTTAGTCTATTTTTTTTAGTGTTATTAGTATTAGTCAGTTGCAGCAATAATGAAAGCGCTTCTAGTGGTGAGGGTGATAACACTGATAACGAAGACCGTCCAACGATTCATTTTATGACCAATTTATTAACACCGAATGTACCGAATGATAAGATTCTAACAAAGGTGGAAGAGGCTACTGGTTATAATTTAGAAATCGATTGGGTACCTGACAATAATTACAATGAAAGACTGAATACTGCTTTTGCAACAAACTCCTTGCCAGATGTAGTCGGGATTGGATTTCAACAAATTGATCAGTTTAAAGAAGCGATTCGCGATGGTCAGTTTTGGGAGATCGGACCATATTTAGAGGACTATGAGAATCTAAGTAAGTTGAAAGATGAAATAATTGATAATTCAAAAATAGATGGCAAAGTTTATGGATTATATCAAGGAAGACCTTTATCACGTTCTGGCATTATTTATCGAAAAGACTGGGCCGATAATCTTGGACTTTCAGCACCTACTACAACCGAAGAATTCTTTGAAATGGCCAAAGCATTTACCGAAGATGATCCGGATGGGAATGGAGAGGATGATACGATTGGTCTGACGGATCGAAGTGATCTGATATATGGTTCCTTTAAAACCATCGCTTCTTGGTTCGGAACACCGAACTATTGGGGAGTCAAAGAGGATGAAATCTTACCGCAATTTACGTTTCCGGAGTATATGGATACAATGAATTTCATGAAAGCATTACGCGACAATGGTTACATGAACAAAGACTTTCCGGTGACCAGTAAAGAAGATCAGACAGAGATGTTTAAAAATGGAACGGCTGGGCTTTATGTTGGTTCTATGTCTGATGTGAAGTCTATGTATGAAGATGCATCAAAGATTAATCCCGATGTAGAATATGATGTGCAAAATTATGTGGAAGGTCCTGATGGGGAATATGGGGTTTGGTCGATACCTGGATATGGTAGTTTAATGTTATTTCCTAAGTCCTCTGTCGAATCTGAAGAGGAACTAAAGGATATATTGACTTTTTATGATTATTTGATGACACCTGAAGTTGCTAACTTAGCATTATGGGGCGAAGAAGGGATGCATTATGAATTGATCGATGGGCAGGCGAAAGTGATTGATCAGGACAAATATGATGCAGAGGTAAGACCTTATAAAATATTTGAAATTGGTGAACCAGAAACAAGCGGAAAATATGAAGGTTATAATGATTATGAACCAGCTCTTAAAGCCAAAGAATTAGAAAAAGATAACGAAAATTACTTGATCGAAAACCCTACGGTTACGCTTGACTCGGAAACTTATGCTGCAAAAGCAGGAGAATTAGACCAAATTATGACTGATGCAACGTACCAATATATCCTTGGTGATATGGATGAAGAAGGATTCGAAGCAGCTATCGGGAAGTGGAAAGAAGCAGGAGGACAGGAAGCATTACAAGAATTTAATGAGAGCTATCAAAAGTAAAGAAACGCTGATGTGACAAAAGATTTTCAGGCAGATTAAGAGCCCGACATAATAAGAAATCATTCATGTTATGTTCGGACTCTCTCTCATGTCGTATACTGCGGATTAACTTCGTGTTTATTCGTAAAAAGTTTGAATTTATCCTTGGGGAAAATACTCTATTTCCTTTTAGTAATTTTGAACATTTCTGGAAAAGATCCGGAAATATGCTCCGGGCCCTGCTATTCTTACACAATAAAAATTTCAAATAGTCTCAACTGCATTAATTGAAAGTGTGGCAATAGAGAATGATATCGTTATTGTTTCCTGGGAGAATCCCTTCTGTTAAGTCCTAGCGTCGTTTTGGAATAAGGAAGATGAATGTTAGTTTGAGACGTGCTTCTTTCTGAATTCTGATGGGGTCATTCCTGCATATTTTTTAAAGGTTCGATAAAAATGCGGTGTGCTTTCAAATCCGATTTTATCTGCTATGAAGGCTATTGTATGATTTGTATGTAATAGTAATTCTTTGGACTGTAGGATCCGTTTTTTATTGATATATGCAGTTGGACCCATTCCGGTTAGCTGTTTAAAGACTCTGCTGAAGTGAGCGGGACTGACTAAAGATTCTTTAGCCAAGCTTGATAGGGAAATGTTCCGATTTATATTTTCTTCAATGTATACTAAGATGTGTTGCATCCAATCATAGGGCATATTTGTTTCTCCAGGTTTATCACGACTCTGATTTGCTTTAATTCTCGTCAATTCTAATAGGATGTGCTGTGTAAACAGCAGTGAGGCGTGAATGGATCCGATTTTTCTGGAAGATAACTCTTTATCAATATTACTTAAGTGATCCTCCAATATTAATTGCTCATTTTCAGTGAGCTGTATCTTGAAATTTTTCTCTTTTTTAACGGTTTCGATCAGGTACAAATAGGAAAAAGATTCATCGATTGCATTAGTATGAACCAAAGCTGAACTAAAGAAAATGACAGAAGAAGTGATTAAGTCGTTCTTGTCTGGCTTAGCGTGGTGTAACGTGTCTTTAGGGATAATAAACACATCCCCTTTGTTCATTTTGTAGAGGGTATTGTGAATGAAAAATAATCCGTTCCCATCGTGAACAAAAATAATTTCATGAAAATGATGTATATGGTCTGGTAGTTCATTTTGAGGTTTTTTACTGTTCTTATAGGTAAACGAATAAGGAAACAATTCATTGATCCTTGAAAGTTCAAAAGTAGATTTCACGTGATCACCTTCCCATTAATGAATAATGAATAGAAAAAAGGCTAGGAATTATTTATTTGATTATACCAAAAATGTTATCGATTACATATATGTTTACTGGAAGATTTTGAACTATGCAACAGAAACAAGAAACCGCCTAATTTAGGTCAAAAATAAACAGATGGGTAACAATATAGGCAATGTTATTTCGATTGATTACTGCTATGTTGAAGTTATTCATGAGTAAATGACGGGAGTAATTAACATGGAATGTATTGTATGCGAACAACCGAATAGTTTGGTGCAAACGAGCAGAACAACGCCATTAAAAGAAAAGGGGCAGGCAATAATTAATATCAAACGGATAGGAGTTTGTGGAACAGATCTTCATGCATATAAAGGAAATCAACCATTCTTTCAATATCCTCGAGTATTAGGGCATGAGTTAGCAGGAACAGTAGAATGGATTGATCAACATGCTACTAATATAAAGGAAGGGGATCGGGTTAGCATCATCCCCTACCTTGAATGTGGTACTTGTATCGCCTGCAGAAATAATAAGCCTAATTGTTGTATGGATCTGAAGGTTATCGGCGTGCATCTGGACGGTGGGATGTGTGAACAAATTTCCGTTCCCATTGAGCATTTGCTCGTAACAAATGATATATCTTTAGATGAGGCAGCGGTACTTGAGCCACTTAGTATTGGGGCACATGCTATCAAACGTTCCAGTCTAATTGCCGGTGATACGGTACTTGTTATAGGCGCAGGACCAATTGGCTTAGGGGTGATGGCTTTTGCCAAACAAGAAGGTGCTGAAGTTATTGCAATGGATGTAAATACAAATAGATTGGGTTTCTGCAGTGATTGGGCTCAAGTTGACCATCTTATCGATGCCGGGCAAGCGCCGTTGGATACCTTGTATGATTTAACAGGTGGAAATTTGCCATCCATTGTATTTGATGCAACAGGTCATTGTCTTTCAATGATGGAGGCATTTCAATATACTGCGCATGGCGGTGAATTAGTCTATGTAGGCTTAGTAAAGGACCACATCACTTTTTTTGATCCGGATTTTCATGCGAAGGAACTTTCTTTACTAGCTAGTCGAAATGCTACGAGGGATGATTTTGATTATGTTAAACGTTTCATACAAATGAATAAAATAAATATAGGTAACTATATCACACACCGTACAGCATTTAAATACACAGTTAACACCTTTAATGAATGGTTAGATCCTGAAACTAACGTGATAAAAGCAATAATAGAATTGTAAGTTATTAATTAGATGGAGAGGAGGGCATGGAAATGAGAATAGACGCACATCAGCATTACTGGAAAATTAGTCGAAATGATTATGGCTGGATTACACCAGAGGTTCCCACACTTTATCGTGATTTTTTAGAAGAGAATTTGATTCCACACCTGCAGAAACATAAGATTGACAAAACAATTGTCATTCAGGCAGCACCAACTATTGAAGAAACAGAGTTTATTTTATCCCAAAGTGAAAACTCGGAGGTCATTGCTGGAGTAGTAGGCTGGATAGATATAGAAGATCCTTCTTACAAAAGGCAACTTGAGTTATTTCTAGATC
Source organism: Gracilibacillus caseinilyticus (assembly GCF_022919115.1). Taxonomy (NCBI): domain Bacteria; kingdom Bacillati; phylum Bacillota; class Bacilli; order Caryophanales; family Bacillaceae; genus Gracilibacillus; species Gracilibacillus caseinilyticus. The sequence continues at coordinate 2,722,436 of NZ_CP095072.1, forward strand.
ATCCAAAGTTTGTCGGGATACGCGTAATGATACAAGACATGCCTGACGCAAAAGTTATTTTAAAACGGAAATATATCGACGCATTCCATCATTTTGGAGAATTGGATTTACCTGTTGATTTATTAGTACATTCCAATCAACTTTCAGCCGTGGTTAAGCTACTTGATCAAGTGACAATTAGAGGTGTAATCGATCATATTGCAAAACCAGTTATAAAAGAAGGTACAACAGAGCCCTGGAGAAGTCATATGACAGAAATAGCAAAGCATCCAGCCATTTATTGTAAGCTATCCGGCATGGTGACAGAATCTGATCATACTCAATGGAAGTTGGAGGACTTTATTCCATATGTTCAGCACATAGTGAAGGTATTCGGATTGGATCGTTTGCTGTATGGTAGTGACTGGCCAGTTTGTCTACTGGCAGCAAGCTATGATGAAGTTATCCAAATTATCGAAAAAGTATTACCTGAAAATTTAACTGAGTCAGATAAGGTGAGGATTTTTGGTGAAAATGCTAAAACCTTTTATAAATTAGATGTTTAATTAGAATGTAATTCCAGGAGTGGATATCCATGAAATATCGAAGATTAGGTGAGACAGGTTTAGATGTTTCTGTGTTAAGTTTTGGTGCCTCCTCGTTAGGCTCTGTATTTAGAAAAGTTAAGGAAAAAGAAGGAATAAATACAGTGCATCGAGCATTTGATGGTGGAATTAATTATTTTGACGTGTCTCCATATTATGGTTTGACCAAGGCTGAAACGGTATTAGGTAAGGCAATGGAAGGTATGCCGCGAGATCAATTTATTTTATCAACGAAAGCAGGTCGGTATGGAGAGAATGATTTCGATTTTTCAAGACAAAGAATCATACAAAGTGCAGAAGAAAGCTTAACCCGTTTGCAGACAGATTATATTGATATGATGTTCTTGCATGATATTGAATTTGCCAATCATGCACAGATCATCCAAGAAGGAGTTCCAGCTCTTCAACAGCTTAAGGAAGAGGGAAAGATTCGTTACTTTGGCGTTTCGGGCCTTCCATTAACCGCATTCGAAAAAGTGTTAGCGCGCACAGATTTAGATGTTCTATTGTCTTATTGTCATTACTCGTTAAACGATACGTCCTTACTAAATATAGTATCATTATGTGATCAGAGAAAGGTGGGTTTAATTAACGCATCGCCAATTTCAATGGGATTGTTAAACGCACGTCCAGTAGCAGAGTGGCATCCGGCGGATAAGGAAATTATCTCCATCTGTAAGCATGCAGCATCATTCTGTGCAACGCAAGGTGAGGATTTGGCGAAACTTGCTATTCAGTTTGCAGTCCAGAATGAAAGAATTCCGACAACTCTAGTCAGTACGGCGAGTGAAGAAAATATTACAAATAATATTAAATGGATAGAAGAACCAATTAATCAAGATCTTCTAGGAAGTGTGTTAGATATATTAGAACCTATTCATAATAAAACGTGGTCCAGTGGTAAAGAAGAATGGCGTTAATGTTGATATAATAAATTAAGGACACTTTTAACAAATCATAAGAGGTGGTTAAACTTGCATCCAAATAATAAATGTTTATGGTATAAAGAACCTGCTGGTAACTGGAATGAAGCATTGCCAGTAGGGAATGGCCGAATAGGTGGTATGGTTTTTGGTCACGTTTCTAATGAAAGGATTCAGTTAAATGAGGATTCAATCTGGTATGGAGGACCAAGAGATAGGCTAAATCCTGATGCTTTTTCCCATTTGAATAGAGTTAGAGAGTTATTGGCAAATGGGAATTTATATGAAGCAGAAGAACTGGCTAAATTGAGTATGTCTGGTATTCCGAAGTCACAAAGACACTATGAACCTTTAGGTGAAATAAACATTGATTTTGATGAAATAAATAGATACAAAAATTATTATAGAGCGTTAGATTTAAATACTGCTATTGTAAATACTGAGTTTGTCACTAATAATATAACCTATCAAAGGGAAGTGTTTACTAGTTATCCGGATCAAGTGATGGTAATAAGGTTATCAGCAACGGAACAAAATTCTATATCCTTTCAAGCTAGTCTAGACCGGGGAAACACTAGAAACCTTGATACGACAGAACAGCTGTCTTCATCAAGTATTGTAATGGGTGGAGAAACTGGTGGAAGAGACGGTATTGCGTTTGCGGCGGTCTTAAAAGTTATAGCAGAGGATGGAGATGTCAGAGCATTAGGGAATCGTATATGTGTTAATCAAGCTAGTGAAGTTACCATATTGTTAACTGCTGCAACGACATATCGATTTGAAGATCCAAAAGAACAATGTGTCCATACGATATCTTGTGCTGCTAGAAAAGGATACTATGATTTAAGAAAAACACATATAACAGATTATCAAACATTATTTCAACGAGTTGAGTTAACACTTGCAGATCATTCCACATTGAAAAAGGATTTACCGACAGATGAGCGACTTAAATTACTGCAACAAGGAAAAATAGATCTCGGCCTGATCGATACATATTTTCATTTTGGCCGTTATCTGATGATTGCATCGAGCAGACCAAATTCTTTACCGGCTACTTTGCAAGGGATTTGGAATGATTTAATGTTCCCGCCCTGGGATAGTAAGTATACGATCAATATCAATGCACAGATGAATTATTGGCCGGCAGAAGTGTGTAATCTATCCGAATGCCATGTGCCTTTATTAAAGCATATCGAAAAAATGAAAAACTCAGGCAGAATAACAGCTAAGAAAATGTATAACTGCCGTGGATTCACCGCACATCATAATACGGATATTTGGGGAGATACAGCTCCACAGGATATTTATCCTCCGGCAAGTTATTGGCCAATGGGAGCAGCTTGGCTATGCTTACATTTGTGGGAACATTTTCAATATTCAACAGATGTCCCATATTTAAAACAGGCTTACGAAACGATGAAAGAAGCAGCTTTATTTTTTGTTGATTTTCTAATTGAGAACAACGATGGCTACTTGATTACAACGCCTTCTGTTTCTCCAGAAAACACGTATATATTACCTGATGGGGAGAAGGGCAGGTTATGTGAAGCGCCTTCTATGGACAGTCAAATCATTGATGCGCTTTTATCCAGTTGTATAAAAGCAAGTGATATATTAGGGATGGATAAAGAGTTTTCTCAACAACTATCAGAGTTAAGAGATAAGTTACCTCCAATAAAAATAGGAAAGCACGGTCAAATTCAAGAATGGCTAGAGGATTATGAAGAAGCTGAGCCTGGTCATCGTCATATCTCTCATTTATTTTCCTTACATCCCAGTAATCAGATTTCACCGATTACTACTCCTGCATTAGCCAAAGCAGCAGAAGTGACATTGAACAGAAGGTTAGCGCATGGTGGCGGACATACCGGCTGGAGCCGAGCCTGGATTATCAACATGTGGGCTCGTTTACATGATAGTGAAGCTGCTTATGACAATGTAGTAGAACTGTTAAAATCGTCTACACTGCCCAATTTATTCGACAACCATCCACCATTCCAAATTGACGGAAATTTTGGTGGAACTGCTGGCATTATAGAAATGATTGTGCAGAGCCAAAATGACGAAATTCATTTTCTTCCTGCTATTCCAAAAGCATGGGAAGATGGATATGTAAGGGGAGTAAAGGCTAGAGGAGGATATGAATTAGAGTTTGAATGGAAGCAGCATCAATTACAGTATATTAACATTCATGCTGTACAATCAGGAACCGTACGTATACGAGTAGATGCACCTGTAAAGGTTGACAACCAAGTAGTCACACAAAAGGATCACAATTTGTATGAGGTGTTAGTAGAAGCTGATCAAACTTCGTGTATTTTATTACATCCCGTTAGAAAGGTTATGAAATAAAAAGAGGCTGGGCATAAAATGTGTAAGCTAACAAACGTAATGATATAAAATTGTATTTTCATTTGGTGATTTTGACATTTTTACTGTGCTAAGGAAAAGCTCCGGAAATATGCTCCGCGTCCTGTGGGGCACGGCTTCAGCTAGGCTACTACTTGAACAATTTCTTTGTTGCCTTGTGCCGAGGAAGCTTAGTTCGAAGCGATACTAGTAGACACAGGCAAAGTGGATCCTCAGCTCGTGCTGACGCATGAGGAGTCTCCGCATATTTCCCACGCTTAAAGGAAGAGATACAATGCATGGAACAGCTAAAAGCATTGGCGCTAAGCAGTTTATGTACTTATATTAAATACTTTTGCAATAAATTGGTATAAACAGACCAATATGCTATCTCTTGCAACCGTTGTAGAACATTAACATTAGAGTAGGTCAACCAAATAGACTCCCGCGGGATTGTGCAGGTGCTGAAGATCCACTTTGTGAAACGATCTTCTTCACAAAGTTAGTTTCAGCCGTGCCCCGCAGGACGCGAAGTGGTTGGCCGGAGCGGAATTTTAGCACACTATATATGTCAATATGATCTCAAAGCTGATCATCATGTTCATTTTTCACGATTATATACGAAGTTACTTCATCGTTTATAGATAAGGTGTAAGAAGAATGCCGTACACTACATTGGTTTTATATAATCATAATCCATGTAGTGTGCGGCTTTTATTGAGGTTTAATCTTGTTCTCTGGCTCTTTCTGTTATTCGGTTAATCCTTCTTTAATCGTTTGGATATTCCATTTCATCATATCAATATAAGTATCTCCATCTTCACCGGTTTTTCCTAATGAATCGGTAAACACTTTACCCATAATCGGTACATCTGTCTCTGCCGATACTGCTTCCATACTGCGGGGGTCAATACTTGTTTCAAGGAATAATCCTTTTATTCCTTTATCGCTAATAATGTCAACAATTCTAGTAATTTGTTTAGGTGTTCCTTGATTCTCTTGGTTAATCTCCCAAATATATTCAGCCTGGAAGCCGTATGCTGCACTAAAGTATTTAAATGCACCTTCACTAGTCACTAATACACGCTCTTTTTCGGGGATTTCATTGTATTGCTCAATTGCATCCTGATGCAGCTCTTTCAATTGTGTGATATATTCTTCGGTATTTTTTTCATAGACGTCTTTATTGTCGGGATCGACTTCGATTAATCCGTCTCGTGCATTCTCCGCATATTGGATACCATTTTCAATATTTAACCAAGCATGTGGATCTTCTTCACCCTCATTCCCTTCTGTTGTTAAATACATTGGTTCCACGCCTTCACTCATTAGAAATACCGGCGCATCTTCTTCATCTTTTTCTGCTGTTTCCATTAAACGATCGAACCATGAATTACCTGCTTCCAGGTTTAATCCATTATAAAAAATGGCATCGGCATCTGTTGCCTTTTGGACATCTTCCGGTAGTGGGTCATATTCATGCGGATTGGATCCAATCGGTGCAAGGCTATGAATGTCAACTAAATCACCACCAACATTTTTAACGATGTCATAGATAATCGAATAAGTAGTGACCACTTGTACCTTCTCTTCGGTCTCTTCATTATTTGCATTTCCGCTTCCTTCACTTGTATTGCATGCAGTGATCAGCAGCAGTGTACATATACTTACAAAAAACGGTAAATAACTTCTTTTTTTCATAATTTCATTCCTCCTAAAAAAAGATTAATAGTTTAAGTCAAAGAGGCTTTTTTTCTTTTAGCTTTTATCGTTTTCCAAATTAAACCGTGTTTTGGTGCGAGCAAGAAGGCGATAATGAAAATGGCCGTTGACGATAACACAATCGTCGCTCCTGATGCTAGGTTATAAGTAAAACTGAAGAACAAGCCGACAATCGCTGATAAGACACCAATGCCTGCTGCAATAAAAATCATAACCCATAATCGCTCTGTCAACAGATAGGCTGTGGCAGCGGGAGTAATCAACATTGCTACAACTAATACAATACCCACTGTTTGCAGGGAAGCTACTGTTACCATGGTCAATAGCGTCATCAGGAAGTAGTGAATCAGTCTGACTGGCAAACCATAAGCTGCCCCCATGGTTTGGTCGAAGGAGGTGACCAATAGTTCTTTATAGAATAAATAAACTGCTAGGATGACAAATACACCGATTCCTAATGTCGTCCACATATCAGAGGAACGCACTGCTAACACATTGCCAAATAAAATATGGTACAAGTCTGTACTGCTTTTTAGCAAAGTAATCAGGATAATACCGCCAGCAAAGGCTGCTGTGAACATAATCCCGATCGATGTATCGTGCTTAATGCGACTGTTCTGTGAGACAAATCCGATAGCAAGTGCCGTTAAGACACCACTAAATACCGCCCCAAAGAAAAAGTTAATGCCAAACATATAAGAAATCGCTACTCCGGGAAGTACGGCATGAGAAATGGCATCACCCATCAAAGCCATTCCTCTTAAAATAATTAAGCAGCCGATCACACCACAGATAATACCAACCATGATGGAAGTAAATAATGCTTTTTGCAGAAAACCATATTCAAGTATAGCGTGTAAAAATTCCATTACAATGTCACCCCGATTTCATTCATGAACGCAAATTGCCCTTGATAAGCTCTCCCAATCACTTCCGGCTGAAATACTTCGTCAACAGAACCAAAACCGATCAATTCTTTATTCAATAGTATTAATTGATGAAAATAGTCGTTTGCCTTACTAAGATCATGGTGGACAACAATCACTGTTTTTCCTTGCTGGCAAAGCTCTTTCAGAATTTGGATTATCGTTTCTTCGCTGGAGACATCGACGCCTACAAAAGGCTCATCCAAGAAAAAAAGATCTGCTTGTTGTGCTAATGCTCTCGCAAGAAAAACGCGTTGCTGCTGTCCTCCTGAGAGCTCTCCGATTTGTCTTTTGCTAAACTCTTTCATTCCGACTTTGTCTAAACATTGAATCGCCCATTTCTTATCTTTTTTGCTAGGCCTTCTAAATAATTTTAAGTGTGGGTACGTACCTAGCAATACAGCATCTATGACGGTAATGGGGAAATCCCAATCAATATCAGAACGTTGCGGAACATATGCGATTTGTTTACGAGTATCTTTGATGGCTTTGCCCATTACCTTAACGCTGCCTTTGTCTCTAGGAATCAGATTCAGCATAGCTTTTAATAAAGTGGATTTACCTGCACCATTCGGTCCGATAATGCCGACTAGATTCCCGGAGTTAATAGATAAGCTAACTCCTTTGATCGCTTCATTCCCATGATACGAAACATGAAGATTATTGATTGAAAGTGCCTCACTACCCATATTCTTTCTCTCCTTTAAAAATTAGTAGTATATAATTTAATTTCTCTTTAGAAATAATATGTTATTAATCTAATTAAAATTCATTAAAGATAAAAAGTTTCCTTGATGAAAATTATATGCATAAAACTAAAAATGTCAACTGTTATTTGAAAATATTTTGTTGAGATCATGTGAAGTATGAGCAGGAGTAGCCCATTGTGAAAAGTTGATAGAGGGAAGAGCTGCTGTTGAATATGCTCAAAAATTAGAAAAAGGACAGACTATACCGCTTCCAAATCAGGTTAAGTTGGAATATAATGTACATATAAACGTTTTAAATTATCATTTTTAGTGATACACTATAAAATAGAATAGCTAATAATTAGAAAAGTTACGGACGAATCGGGTTCGTCTTCTTTTCAGTAAATCTTATCGAGTAAGGAAGGTAGAAATGAGCGACTCACATATGAAAACAGACGTGATTTTAATAGGTGCTGGAATTATGAGTGCGACATTAGGGTCGATGTTGAAAGAACTAGATCCTGATATGGATATTACTGTATTTGAAAGACTGGACAAAGCAGGGGATGAAAGCTCGAATGAATGGAATAATGCAGGTACCGGGCATTCTGCTTTGTGTGAGTTGAATTATACGAAGGAAAATGCGGATGGTACGATTGATATAACGAAGGCTTTGAAGATCAATGAACAATTTCAAGTTTCGAAACAGTTTTGGTCTTACTTAGTTAACAATCAACGCCTTACACGTCCAAGTGAATTTATTGAACCGTTGCCTCACATGAGTTTTGTTCGAGGTGAGAGCAATGTAAGGTTTTTAAAAAAGCGTTTTGAAGCGCTTTCCGAGAATCCGTTGTTTGAAGGGATGGAGTTTTCGGATGATCCGGAGAAATTAATGGATTGGACGCCATTAATGATGAAAGAGCGGAATAACTCAGAACCAATTGCGGCAACGAAGATTGATACTGGAACAGATGTGAATTTTGGCGCTTTAACGAGAAAGATGTTTGATCAGTTAGAAGAACAAAATGTATCGGTACAATATAAGCAAAATGTGGACGATATTAAACGGACAAGTGATGGTGGCTGGGAATTAAAGATCCGTAACGTGGACAGTGGAGAAGTTGTACGCCATACAGCTAAGTTTGTTTTTATTGGTGCAGGTGGAGGTAGTTTACACCTGTTACAGAAATCAGGTATCCCGGAAGGCCGCAATATCGGTGGTTTCCCAGTAAGTGGCTTATTTATGGTTTGTAAAAATCCTGATGTGGTGGCACAGCACCATGCAAAAGTATATGGGAAGGCAAAAGTTGGGGCTCCACCAATGTCTGTACCACACCTTGATACGAGATTTATTGAAAACAAAAAATCATTATTATTCGGACCTTTTGCTGGATTTTCGCCGAAATTCTTAAAGACTGGTTCAATGTTCGATTTAATTACATCAGTGAAGCCTGATAACCTGTTTACCATGTTAGCGGCAGGTGCGAAAAACATGTCGTTGACGAAATATCTTATTGAGCAAGTGATGTTGTCGAAGGAAAAACGAATGGAAGAGCTAAGAGAATTTGTTCCTGATGCCAAAAGTGAAGATTGGGATATTGTGATAGCAGGTCAACGGGTCCAAGTTATTAAAGATACGGATGCAGGAAAAGGGACATTGCAATTTGGAACAGAAGTGGTACATTCCGCAGATGGGACAATTGCTGCGTTACTAGGTGCATCACCAGGTGCTTCCACAGCTGTATCAGTCATGCTGCAAGTAATTAAAGAATGCTTTCCACATAAAATTGATGAATGGGAACCGAAGTTAAAAGAAATGATCCCTTCTTATGGTGAGGCTTTATTAGAAAACCCAGATTTAATTGAAGAAATCAAAACCACCACTGCGAAAGCATTGCAATTAAATGAGAGACCACAGTCAACAGACGATAACGATATTTTACAAGAAGTATAACTTGCTATAATAGCAAGTTGTACTTCTTTTTTGCACTTAATTGTGGAAAAATACTTATAATACGGGTTATGTAAACTTCATGATTTGCTCTTAGATCATTTTGAAATAGGACATCGGTTTTAGCAAAGCTCCTAAAAATTGCTCCACGTCCTGTGGGGATCGTCTAGTTTCCATAATCCGTATTATATCAATTGAATTTTGGACAATGATATATTTTTTGTTATCGAAAAATAAGTAAGAGAGAATGGATCTGGTTGAGACTAGTCAGGAGTATTCAATTAACCTGTGCTTATCTGAAGCGAATAGAAATATAGACGGCAAATTAGGATAATAAATAGATGAATTTCGTTATAGGTATTCTATGCATATTTAGTACAATAGAGGTATAGCAGAGCATCTTTCGCGAGTTAACTATAACAGGAGGGATCGTAATGAATTTGGACATGTTTCATCCAGCTGATCAATTAATGATGTTTATGGAAAGAATTTATCAAAGTGGACTGACAACAACATCTGGAGGCAATATTTCGATTAAAGATGAAGAAGGCGATATTTGGATTACACCTGCAGGAGTGGATAAAGGCAGCTTAACAAGAGATGATATGGTGTGTGTCAAACCAGATGGAACGAAGGAAGGTCTTCATAAGCCTTCAAGTGAATTTCCTTTTCATCAACTTATTTATCAGGCGAGACCAGATTTGAAAGCGATTGTACATGCGCACCCACCGGCACTTGTAGCATTTAGTATTGTGCGAAAAGCACCTAATACTAAGATTATGGCAAATGTGTATCAAACATGTGGTGAAGTCGCAATTGCCAAATACGGATTACCAGGCAGTAATGATCTAGGAGAAAAAATTGCAGCAGAATTCAAAAAGGGCTACCAATCCGTTATCCTTGAAAATCATGGTGTGGTAGTGGGAGACGATAATCTGTTTGATGCTTTCAAACGATTTGAAACATTGGATTTCTCGGCTCGCATTGAAGCAGAGGCTAATCGAATGGCTCCTGCCAAAGGGCTAGACACCGATACAATTGCCAAACACCAACACCAAAGTGAACTTGAAGAATTTGCTCCTGAATCATACAGCATTAAAGAAAGAGAGTTGCGTGCGAAGATGTGTAAGTTAATTCACCGTGCTTATAAACAAAAACTCTTTACGAGTACACAAGGCACTTTCTCTCAACGATTGACTGACGATTCGTTTTTGATAACTCCATATGATATCGATCGTCATTATTTAGAATCAAGTGATATTGTACGGATTGAAAAGGGAAAAAGAGAGCGTGGAAAGATACCAAGTCGATCTGCTCGTTTGCATCAGTATATTTATGAAAAACATCCGCATATTGAGTCGATCATTTTGGCCCATCCGCCTCATGTAATGGCTTTTGCGGTGACAGATGCTGTATTGGATTCGAAAACGATTCCGGAGAGTTATATTTTAATGCGTGAAATTCCAAAATTACCTGCAATTTCACCACATACTGATCCCGAAAAAGTAGCGGATGTATTCACACCTGCAACACCAATTGCTATTGTGGAGAATGAATGTGTTATTGTAACAGGATCTGATTTATTAAATGCTTTTGACCGCTTAGAGGTAGCAGATTACAGTGCTCGTGCATTAATTGTCTCAAAGGATTTAGGGGAAATTGTTCAAATAGATGACCAAAGTATTCACGAGCTGGAGAAGGAATTTGGTTTACCGAAATAAATAGAAAAAAAGCGATTTTTCGAGCCATTGCAACGAAAAATCGCTTTTTGTTTATCTCATGGATAACTTTTCTTTATTCTGTGGTAGTTTGATTTTCAGATGTAGAACCTTCGGTTGGTTCAGCTAATCCAAGTTCTGACTTCAGTTGTTGTGATGCTGTTCGTAAACCTTCTTCTGTTGGAACAAAGTAATAGGAACCACCGATTACTTGATCCGATCCTTCTATTTCGTATGTTTTAATGCCAGAAGCATTCATAGAAGAGTAAGATTGTTGTAATTGATAAATCTCTGTCGCACTTAGACTGGTTGTGATATTTTCACCTAAAATATCAGAAATTTCGCCAACCTTGAACAGTGTACCAGCAGAGATCGCCTGATCAATGGAAGCTTGTATAAATTGACGTTGTCTTTCCTCACGTGAATAGATCGCATTGACATCGCGTTTTCTCATTCGAACAAACGCTAGCGCTTCTTCTCCATCTAATTTCTTTGTTCCTTTTTCAAAGTAAATACGAGCGTCATTATCGTAGAAATTCTTCTCCCAGAAAGGTTCTTTAATATCTACAGTAACACCACCTAGAGCATCAACTATCTCTTTGAAACCATCAAAGTTAACCGTTACATACTCATCAATTGGTATATCTAATTCTTCTTCTACTTTTTCGACGGTTAATTTGTTAGCTCCATAACCTGTAATCGAACCATACGTATATGCGGCATTAATCTTGTGAGAACCAGCGTACTGACCAGCTTCCTCCTCGGTAAATTCTACTTGCGTGTCACGCGGAACAGAAGTCATTGTCATTTGTTCTGTATCAGGGTTAAGTGTCACAACAATTTGTGTATCAGCACGACCATTTTTACCATCTGTTTCATAGTCTTCCACACCGATTAACAGAATCGAAATCGGATCATCACCGATCGTTACTGCTTCTTCTCTTTTCTCTGACTTACCTTCAGGTCGATTCAATTCTTCATGAGAATCTTGAGCTGCGCCAAATACATTCGTTAAAATATAAACTCCAAATGCGATAATTACTAGGACAATGAATAATAAAAACCAAAGGATTCTTTTTTTCCATGACTTCTTCTTTTTACGTTTATCAGTTCTAAATTCAGCCAAATTACATACCTCGCTTACAATCTATTATTATATGAATTGCTTTTTTTCAGTAGAAACGTGCTTAAGTATACGCAATATGCGTAAACAAATCAAGTCCTTCCACAATAATTCTACAATATTGTAATAAAGTCTCCACTAATTATTCGACGAAATACTTCGAAAAAGGTTACAGTTTTACATAAAAAAATTCTTAATATACATATTAGCTCTGTATTTTTGCGGATTGGGGGTGTTTGCATCTATTTTTTATCAAAACTTGTTGTAATGGATGCCCATTGGGTTTTGAAACGTATCGAGATACCGTTATTTTTATTTAAAAGTATCTGGAATCATGTTAAAATAAAGCATATTATTCTCACTTGTATAATAGCAGGAATATGGCCTGCGAGTTTCTACCGGATTACCGTAAATAATCTGACTATGAGTGAGCAATGTCGAAACATGGTGAAGAACCCAAAGAACATTGCTCATCCTATGTCGAGAGCACTGTTTTTTTGGGTTTTTTAATTTTTTTAGAGGAGTGACAGCGATGGAATTATTACAAAAGAAAATTATAAAAGAGGGTATAGCCTTGTCGGATACCGTGTTAAAAGTGGATAATTTTTTAAATCATCAGATTGACCCGCAATTAATGAATGAAATAGGAAAAGAATTTGCTGCTCGTTTTAAAGGAGAAGGTATCACGAAAATTGTAACTCTTGAATCATCTGGGATTGCACCAGCTGTTATGACAGGCTTAGTACTTGATGTACCAGTTATTTTTGCACGTAAAAAGAAGTCTTTAACATTGACGGAAGGCTTAATCACATCTCAGGTGTACTCCTATACAAAGCAAGAAACGAACGATATTTCAATTGCGAGCAAATTTCTGAATGATCAGGATCATGTTCTAATTATTGATGACTTCCTGGCAAATGGACAGGCTGCTCTTGCGCTAGTTGATATTGTAGAAAAAACAAATGCATCCATAGCAGGTATAGGTATTGTCATCGAAAAAGCTTTTCAGGATGGTGGCAAATTTCTCTCAGAGAAAGGGTGCCGAGTGGAGTCACTAGCACGAATCCAATCATTAGCCAATCAAACGATTGAATTTGTAAATTGGGAAACATCAGTGAAGTAGCATTCTGTGCGTGGAGATGAAAAAGCAAAGGTAATGGTGTTAATAATACGGACTCTGTCAACTAGCTTAGTGGTGATTTTGAAATGATTCGTGTGCTTGGATACCGCTCCGGCCAATCACTTCTCGGGGCACGTCTGAAAATCCTGCGGGAGTCTACGTGATTGGCCTGCGCTATTGTGTTGGCTCTACAACTTATACAAGAGCTAGCACATTGAGCTGCTTATAATTGCCATGATAGCATTCGAATTCTACATAACAATATGCCTAGCACCACTGCTTTTTCTGTTCCATACATTGTAGAAATTCCTTAAAGCTTAGGAAATATGCGGAGATTCCGCATGCGTCAGCGCGAGCTGAACATCCACTTTGTCTGTGCCTGTGTCTACAAGTATCGCTTCGAAGCGATTTTACTCGGTACAAGGCAGCAGAGAAGTTATTTATCAAAATAAGCAGATCGAAACAGTTTACTTTACATAATCCGAATTATAGAAAGCTTTTTAAAATGTTAAGTTTAGATAAGGCTAAGCGGGTTTTACAAAAGTCTAACATGTAGCTATGATAATGCCCTCTCTGATCTATGAAATGATTTTTCCTGGTGTTGGTGCTGTTGGGTATGGTGGCACAAATTGCGACAAAATATATTGATAGATAGCTTCTGAGACTGTTGTTTTTTCATTTCGTAAACCTTGATTACCGAACAATACATTAAATTCGAGAATATAGTAGTTGCCATTGCTTACGAGTACGTCAAATCCGGCATGATTAACGGATAATGTTCTGGCAATGGACAGTACTATATCAAGTGCATCATCAGGTATAAATTCGTTACAAATATCTCCACCTCTTGCCACATTATGGAGAAATTCTCCCTCTGCGCCTACACGCCAATAGGCAGCGTGAATTTGATCACCTATGACACAAACACGTAGGTCTTTACCGTCATTCGGTAAGAATTCTTGCACGTACAAGGCATCATTTTGTTCTGCATAAGTGCGGAATTGCGCCTCATTTTCTATTAAAAACACACCTTGTCCCATTGAATTCTTTGCTTCTTTTGCAACGAAAGGATAAGGGAAAGTTTCTAGTATATTTCCTATATTTTGAGCTGTGTTTGCTAGTATTTCTGTATAAGGAACATGCTGTGGAGTGATGGCTTGTAATACTCTGGTCATTTCGATTTTATTTTCGCCAAGTAGCATTGTTTCCACATTAGGGAAGATAGCTTTCTTTAAACCATAAACGAGTGTTGGGACTTGCCAGGTTTCTGGAAATAATAATACGTCAGCGTTTTTGATCACTTCTATTTCTTTAAACATATGATCCGGTTTAATATAAGTGACACCTGGGATACCAATGGTACGAAAAGCATTAAACGATACTAATTTCATTTTTGTTCTCTCCATCTTTTTCACTTTATCAATCTTATAGTAGCACGTTTTCGAAAAAAAGCTAGATGCTATTTTTGCTAAAATTGTAAATTATTTGTGATGTATTGTGATGTATTAAAATTGGGTATAAGCCTACAGCTGTAGCATTACTTTCTAAATTGATGGAAGTTCTATATAATATAGTGAAGTAGATATTACTGTTTGGAGTGAAGTCCTTGGTTAATGAAAGATGGAATAACAATGATGAAGCAATCGGTATTTCCTTGCCGGAGCAAATTGCGAAATACATACTAAAAAAAATTATGAAAGGAGAGTTGGTACAAGGAGACAAAATTGTAGAAGAATATATTGCCTCTGAGCTTAAGACTAGTCGTGCCCCAGTAAGAGAAGCATTATATCTGCTGCAGGTTGATAATATTGTAGAACGTATTCCTAGAAGAGGTACAATCGTCAAATCCTTCACGGATAAGGAAATAAAAGAATATGCAGAAGTCATGGCCGGATTAATTCAAATGGCTTTCGATATGTCCAAAGACAATTGGAGAAATCCAGCCGTTGTCGCAATCCTTGACCAAAAACTAGACGCATTGAATGAAGTCTTTGTAAAGCGGAAGCTGATAGACTATCAACAGAAGGCGAACTTATTGACCAGCTATTTCTTCGAGGTAGCTGACAATAAAGCTTTAAGCAAATTTTATCATGAGTCCGTTTATATTCTGAACGTATTCGCTCAAGTAAAATGGAAGGTAGACACGATGGAACATTTTCATCCGCAAATCAGCTGTATTGTCGCTTTACTAAAAGCCTCAAAAATTGAAGATGCCAAAGCCATTGTGCCGAATTTATTAATGGATACATTAGAGTAGGAGAGGTCTGAAACCTCTCTTTTTTTACTGCAAAAAAAATATAAAAGTACAGTCATAGAAGTAACCATACTTAACAGGAAGATGGGTTCTTATAATATGGATTATGTCAAGTAGAACTGTCTGACATTGTGGTAATTTTGATAGATTTCATCTGCTTTGCAAAGCTCCGAAAATATGCCCCGCAGGACGCGAAGTGATTGGTCGGAGCGGTATCATACAACTAAAAACATTTCAAAATGACCTATCCGCTAGTTGACATAATCCATATTATAAGTAGTTGTATATTATTTTGTTAGTTAGGACCTAGTGGGCTTTCCCTGTTTTTTCTTACTGCAAAGAAATTATATAGTCACCACTTAGAACCTTAGCACGAAAGTTTTCGATCAAGATTGAGAAAATAAAAGTGTAGGTTCTTTTAATATAGTTTACATAATTTGTATTTTAGGTAGAGTTATATAATTTTTATTTATCGCTAATAAATAGCAGGTAACTAAATAACACAAACAAAATTGTCGACAATCTACAAAATGTACGATAAACTAGATATTGTTTCAAAAAAGGAGATGAGGAAATGGATTTCAATGGGAAAGTTGTATTAATCACGGGCGCAGCTGGTGGAATAGGAATTGCTGCTGCGAAAGCCTTTGCAAACCAAGGTGCTAAACTAGCATTAGTAGACTTATCAAAAAAAGCGATCGAAGCGAAGGCTGCTGATCTTAATACCGAAAATACGTTAATTCTTTCAGCAGACGTTACCAAGGAAGAAGATGTTATCCAATATGTTGAAGAAACAAAGAATAAATTTGGCAGCATAGATGTATTTATCAACAACGCTGGCATTAATGGAAAATTCGGCAATCTAGACGAACAGACCGAAGACAATTTTCAGGCAGTATTTGGGGTTAATGTGTTAGGTGCATTTTTGGGCTTAAAACATGTATTGCCGGTTATGAAGCAACAGGAAAGTGGTGCAATTGTCAATACTGCATCCAATGGTGGCTTGTTAGGTGCACCAGGGATGGGGATTTATGCGGCTTCCAAACATGCGGTAATTGGATTGAACAAAACAGCAGCACTAGAAGCAGCTTCATATGGTGTACGTGTGAATGCGGTGGCGCCATCAGGAGTAGATACAAAAATGATGAGATCGATCGAAACCAATGCGATGCCAGGCAGTGAAGAAAATGCGAGAACACAATTTGAAGCGAGTGTACCGATGAATCGTTATGCCACTGCGGAAGAAATTGCAGATCTAATGGTGTTTCTGGCATCAGATAAAGCATCTTTTATTTCCGGTGCATATTATCGAATTGACGGTGGTCAAGGCGCTACATCTGTATAAATGTAAATTTAATGATGGGGAGAGAATAAAGTATGATTCAATTAGAGGGGAAAGTAGCTGTAGTTACCGGAGGAGCATCTGGTATTGGATTAGCAACTGTGAAAGCTTTTACGAACAAAGGGGCTAAAGTTGTTATTGCAGATTTTAATGAAGAAGGGGGTAAGAAAGCGGAACAGGATTTAAAGGAACAAGGTTTAGATGTATTATTCGTTAAAGTAGATGTAGCAGATGAAGCTTCTGTTGAAAATATGGTTGCTGAAACGGTTAACACATATGGAACAGTACATGTTTTAGTGAATAATGCTGGTTTTGGTTCTATGAGTGCTTCACACGAGAGAACGTATCAAGATTACTTAAACATTGTGAATGTAAATCAAGGTGGTGTGTTCTTAGGATCAAAACATGCAATTAAAGAAATGTTGAAAAATGGTGGAGGTTCTATCATTAACACAGCTTCCATTCTTGGCTTTGTGGCTCAGCCAGAAGCATTACCGTACAATGCGGCAAAAGGTGCAGTTATCACTATGACAAAATCATTAGCAGTGGAATATGCTGATAAAAATATTCGTGTTAATGCTGTAGCACCTGGTTTTGTTGAATCAGGAGCAGTAAACAAAGAGGCACTAGGTGATTTCTACGATGGCTTAGTTGCTAAACATCCAATCGGACGACTTGGTGACCCGGAAGAAATTGCCCATGCGGTTATCTTTTTAGCAGAAAATGAATTCGTAACAGGAACAACTGTTACTGTAGATGGCGGGTATACAGCTATTTAATATAGAAAGGGGGCTGGTTATGTAGCCAGACCTCTTTAAAAGGCTGGTAAAGTAAATGTTTGTTCATTCCACACTTAATTGCCATTGTACGCCGAATTGATCGGTTAGTTTTGCGAAATGCTTGGTCCAAAAGGTTTCCTGTAATTCCATTTCGATGTTACCATTTTGCTTCAAAGTTTCATACGCATGTGTAATGAAATCTGCATCATTGCTAACAAGTGTTAAGTTAATATTATCGCCTTGGACAAAGGAACTATTGGGCATTACATCAGAGATCATGATTGGTGTACCATCCACTTCAATTTTAGCATGCAAAATGAGAGCTTTTGCCTCAACCGGGATATTACTTGTATCTCCAGGCATTTCACCATAAGTTTGCATCGAATCAGCTTCCGTTTGAAAAGCTTCTTCATAAAAATGTATGGCTTCACGTGCATTTCCATTTAACATCAAATAAGGATTAATCGGCATTTGTTTTCCTCCTTTTACAATAAATTCTCCATTAAAAGATATCATAGTACGGGCCAATTAACTAATATTTGTCATCACATTTTTGAAACCAATCATATAAACATTTCGTATCTGTTAATATAATAAGCGAACTATTTATATCGAGGAGTTGTCTGCATGTTTGATGTCATAATCATTACCGTAGCACTATACCTTTTCGTAACCATTATTGCTGTTCCATTTCAATATCGTTATTTGGTGGGTGTACTGGAAGAACAGCAACGCCTTAACCAATCAACAATAGAATATTATGAGAAGAAAGAATTCAGTGAACAACTGCTTCATGCCAATGCACAAAGTGGCTTTCTCATTTTGGCTAATTTGATTGCCTATCTGATATTGAAAATGAAAAAGCCAGTTCTATAATTTAATTAGTCAATGTAAATATGCATTGACGCCTTTGTGGACAAACATGTCAATCATCTCGGCAATCTGTTTTGGTGTTTGTTTCGTATTATTGGCTAGCCAGTCTTTAATAACCTGCATCGCACCACTTATTAAGAATGAGCTTAAATAGGCTGCCTCTTCTGATCGCATGTTTATTTTATGATCCATTACAAATTGTCTGGCAATGATGATAATACGATTCTCAAATTTTGTATCAGAATGTTTATTTAACAACGTCTGACACATGTTTTTTCTTTCTTTTATATATTCTAATAATTTTTCAAGCGTTTTTAATGCATCATCCTCTGATTCAACGCTAAATGCATCCAGATAACGATGTAAATCCTCCACTAACTCCTCTTCGATCTGCATCAGTAAGTCCGTTTGATCCTGATAATGTGTGTAGAAGGTAGAACGGTTGATATCTGCTTTGACACAAATTTCTTTCACGGTAATCGCAGAAATTGGTTTGTGCTGCAGTAAGTTTATCAGACTATCCTTCAGGACCATTCGTGTATATTTTTTTCTTCTATCAAGTTTCGCTGTCATGCGATAACCTCCTCTAAATTGTGAATTTTTTGTAACATTCCAACAAATCCTAGTAAATGTGTTGCTAATTGTACGTTTTTTCCAAAATTGTTTGTTGAATATCCAACACAGTGTCTATATAATATTAAAATGGACGATTGAAATTTGCAAGAGAGGATGAGCCATGATTGACCTTTCAACAAAGATAATTCGTTATAAAAAACCAATCGTAATTATATTCTTTATCCTGACGATAATCAGTGCCGTGGCAACATTAGGTGTCTCGATCAATTATAATATGGCTGATTACCTTCCGGAGGACTCACCATCAATGAATGCAGTTGATTTAATGGATGCAGAATTTGAATCAGGAGTCGAAAATGCACGTGTATTGCTAAACGATGTGAGCGTGCAGGAAGCGTTGGATTACAAGAAACAACTAGAAGAAATTGATGGAGTAAACGAAGTGATGTGGCTGGATGATGCCATTGATCTTAAAAAGCCGCTCGAAATGGCAGATAAGGATACAGTAGAAACCTACTACAAAGAAAGCAACGCATTAATCTCCTTACATATTCGGGAAGGTGATGAAGTAGCGATTACTGATAAGATTTATGAGTTGATCGGTGATGAGAATGCATTGGCTGGGGAAGCTGTAGATACTGCTTCTTCACAAAAAATGGCAGGTCAGGAGTCTGCCTATGCAGCCATGTTACTAGTGCCTATCATCATTATTATCCTGATTGTATCCACCAACTCATGGATGGAACCTGTATTCTTCTTAACCGCAATTGGGGTATCGGTGCTGATCAATCTCGGAACGAATATTTTCCTTGGAGAAATATCATTTGTGACCCAGTCCGTCGCACCAATATTGCAGCTGGCAGTCTCGCTCGATTATGCGATCTTTCTGTTACACAGTTTTTCTAATTTCCGTGATCGAGGCGAAGAACCAACTACGGCGATGCGCTCAGCGATGAAACAATCATTCTCTGCGATAACTGCAAGTGCCTCTACTACCTTCTTCGGTTTTATCGCACTAACCTTTATGAATTTTGAAATTGGTGCAGATTTGGGTGTTAATCTAGTAAAAGGTATTGTACTCAGCTTTATCAGTGTAATGGTCTTCTTGCCAGCATTGACGTTAACCTTTTATAAATGGATTGATAAAACACAGCATAAAGCGATCATTCCTCGTTTCAAAAATGTCGGAAGCCGTGTGCTGAAACTAAGAGTGCCTGTATTATTGTTCATTTTGTTACTGATTGTTCCTGCCTTTTTGGCACAAAGTAATACCAACTTCATTTACGGTACAGGAACACAACCGGAAGACACTCGAATTGGTCGTGATGATGCGATGATTGAAGATGTATTTGGAAAAATGACACCAATGGTATTACTAGTACCGCGTGGTGATGTTGCGAAAGAGGAAGAACTTGTTCAAGAATTGAAAGACATAGATGATGTGTCGAGCGTAATGGCTTATGTTAATACGGTTGATCCAGCCATTCCACCTGAATATTTGGGGGATTCTGTAACAAATCAATTTTATTCGGATAATTATGCCAGAATTATCCTGAATACAACAACAGATTCAGAAGGTGAGGAAGCATTCTCCTTAATCGAAACAGTAAGATCTGATATGGAAAGTTTTTATAATGGAGAAGGCTATTTGCTCGGTGAGAGCGTCACGTTATATGATATGAAAAGCGTCGTCCAGAAAGATAATGTAGTGGTTAACTTATTAACAGTTATTTCCATCGCGCTTGTGTTGTTAGTCACCTTCCGTTCATTAACGATTCCGATCGTATTACTGTTGACGATAGAAGCAGCTGTATGGATTAATTTAGCCGTTCCTTATTTTATGGATACATCACTGGTGTATGTCGGTTATCTGATCATTAGTACAGTCCAGCTGGCAGCAACGGTCGATTACGGGATTCTATTAACAGAAGCCTATAATGAAAACCGTAAAAAGATGCCAGCATTGCAGGCGATTAAGAAAACCATTAATGAGAAGATTTTCTCCATTATAATTTCTGCATCGATTTTATCAAGTGTTGGGTTCATATTATGGGCGACTTCTACCAATCCGATTGTGTCGTCCATCGGTCTGCTACTTGGACGTGGCGCATTACTGGCGTTTATCATGGTAGTAGTCTTCCTGCCAGCGATGCTTGTAATTTTTGATAAAGTGATTAAAAAAACGACATGGAAATCAAACTTTTATGAGGGGGAAGATAAATGATGAAAACAAAACGATTGGCTGTAATTGGTATGGCGACGCTATTAGTTTTTCCTGTCTCTCCCGTACATGCGCAGGATAATGTTGAAAAGGAAGAAGTTGTTTATGCAACGTTAGATCCAACTGGTAGTCAGAACGATATGTATGTCGTCAATAGCTTTGAATTATCTGAGCCAAGTGATGTGACAGATTACGGTGATTATACGAAAGTACAAAATTTAACAGATCAGACGGAGATTGCGAAAGACGGAAATGAGATGTCATTTTCTACTGATAATGATCAGTTCTACTATCAAGGTGACTTGGAAGACAAAGCATTGCCATGGAACTTTGACATTTCCTATACGCTAGATGGTGAGTCGATCAAGCCGGATCAATTACTTGGCAAAGATGGTCATGTGAAAATTGAGATAACACCCTCTGTCAATGAAAATGTTAATCAGGTGTTTAGTGAGAACTATTTGTTGCAAATTTCTGTAACAGTGGATGCTGCTCTATATCAAAATTTACAAGCACCTGAAGGTACACTGGCAAATGCAGGGAAAAATAAGCAAGTTTCATTTACGATGATGCCCGATCAGGTAAAAAGTTTTGTACTTGAAGCAGATGTCGAGAATTTTGAGTTAGAAGCAATTGATTTTTCAGCTGTTCCATCATCCATGTCAATCGAATCACCCAATATGGATGATGTGACCAAAGATTTTAAATCATTAGCAGATGCGACTGCGGAAGTGAATGATGGTGTCGGTGAGCTTGCAAATGGGATCAGTGAACTGAATAATGGTGTTGTACAGCTGCAGGATGGTTCTGCAGCGTACAAAAACGGCATTACTGAGCTTGATAATGGCTCTGATCAACTAGTGAACGGTTCTGCTTCTATTAAGAATGCATTAAATACAATGAAAAGCTCCTTAGACGTAGAACTAGGCGGAGCCGATTTTAGTGAACTGCAGAATGGTTTAGAAGAGATTGCAAAGGGATTAGATGAAGCAGCAGGCGGATTGACGCAATTGCAGGAAAATTATCAACAGGCGTATAATGCGCTGGAAGAGTCGATTAATGCTATTCCGTCCAACGTCTCAGAAGATGAAATGAAAGCTCTACAAGCGGCTGTAAAAGATAATGAGCAAAACGCTGCAGCATTAAAAAAGTTATTAAAAACGTATGAAGCAGCTCAAGCGGCTAAAGGGACATATGATCAAGTAAACAAAGCGTTCTCAGCGGTCAGTCCAACGCTAAAAGAAGTCGACGGTTCATTAACAAAAATGGCAGAATCAATAAGAACAATGGCTTCTGAGATGGCAAAAGCAACGGAAGATATGAATATTGAATCGTCCATTAATCAACTGACAGAAGGAATTACTCAACTTTCTAATAAGTATAATGATTTTCACTCCGGATTGGTTGAGTATACGAATGGTGTTGGTGAATTATCCAATGCATATGGAGAAGTGCATAGTGGTATTACGGAATTAGCTGATGGCACGCAAGAATTAGAGAACGGGGCTAACGAATTACATGATGGTACAACGGAATTAGCTGATTCTACAAGTGATTTACCAGATCAGGTACAACAGGAAATTGACGATATGATCAATGAATACGACAAATCTGATTTTGAAGCAGAATCATTCGTTTCTGATAAAAATGAAAATGTGAAATCTGTGCAGTTTGTTATCAAAACCGAAAGTATTACCTATGATGATGAGAATGAAGATGAAAATAGCGGTGAGTCAGAAGAAAAGAAAGGGATCTGGCAACGATTTTTAGATTTGTTCAGATAAAACAGTTTAATGTAATAGGAAGGCTGGAGAAGAACTAGCCTAATAAAAGTACCGATCGTTTTGGTGACGATCGGTACTTTTAGTTTGATGAAATAGTAGTGCGATGAAAATATAATTGTGGGTAATAACTTTAAGTGAAATACTGGCCAGCCGAAGAAGATAGTTCTTCAGACGGAAGGCGAGCCAGAAAAGGATCAGACGTGTGAAGAAGGCGCAACTTCAAGCGGAAGCCAGCCCAAAAAGGAATCAAACGTCTGAAGAAAGTGTAACTTCAGACGGAAGGCGAGCCAGAAAAGGATCAAACGTGTGAAGAAGGTGCAACTTCAAGCGGAAGTCAGTTCAAAAAGGAATCAAACGTCTGAAGAAAGTGTAACTTCAGACAGAAGACGAATTAGAAACGAATTAAACACATGAAAAATGGCTTCTTCAGCTGATGGATGCAAAAATCTTTAAAGAGATCAACTCGATTAAATCAGCTCAATAAAAGAAAGAAATACAATTTGCTGACCGATTTAATCAAACACCTTTTGAGCATAAGCTAATTTGTTTTCTGAACTAGGTATTCCTTATACACTAGAGGAAAGGAGAGTTGCACAATGAAACTAAGCGTTTTAGATCAGGCACCAATCTCAAGAGGGGATTCGCCAGATCTGACTCTTGCACATACACTCGAACTGGCACAATGGACAGAAAGCCTTGGGTATCACCGCTATTGGATTGCGGAACATCATAATACCAACGGATTAGCCAGTTCCTCTCCAGAAATAGTAATGACAAGGATTGCTTCTGTGACGAATTCAATTCGTGTCGGTTCTGGAGGAGTACTTTTGCCGCAATATAGTCCGTATAAAATTGCTGAAAATTTTAAAACGTTAGAGGCGTTTTTTCCAGGTAGGATTGATTTAGGTGTAGGCCGGTCTCCAGGGGGCTCACAATTAACACGTTCAGCGCTGACGGATAATCAGAATAAAAGTATGAAGGATTTTCCGCGGCAATTAACTGATTTACAAGGCTTTTTGCATAATGCATTACCGAGAGAGCATCCATTTCGTTTGGTGAAGGCAGGGCCGAGAATTAATCATTTGCCGCCGATTTGGGTGTTAGGTCTATCGGAAAGAGGCGCGATTCATGCAGCAGAAATTGGAGCAGGATTCGTATTCGGACATTTTATTAATCCAAAAAATGGCCACGCATCCATTCAAAGTTATAAAAAACATTTTCAACCCTCTGAAACGATGCCAGAACCGAAAGTTATAGCGTGTGTGTTCGTCGTATGTGCCGAAACTGAAAAAGAAGCAGAAGAATTAGCAATGACACAGGATAAATGGCTTTGGAGCGTTGGTAAAGGAGCAGATACAAAAGTACCTTCCATAGAGGAAGTGAAGAAAAAAGCATTTACAGAAGAACAAGTCTCTATGATACAACAAAACCGTGAACGATGTGTGATCGGAACACCCGATCAAGTAAAATCAGCATTACAAGAGTTACAGCATAAATACCAAGCCGATGAAATAATGGTGATCACCAACATTCACGATTTTGAAGCAAAAAAGAAATCTTACCAATTATTAGCTGAATTTGTTCAGCCTTCATAACTTTGCAGGTCTTGTAATGCCGGATATTCGTATAATCTGCCTTCATAAATCAATTCAAGTCTGTCATGGCTGCGAAAATGATCCGGTGTTACCATAGCAGGTAAAGTATCCCACAATTGGATACCTGACCGGTAAAGAATTTCAGCGACAAATTGGGAACAAAAATAAGAATTACTGAATTCAATGGGTTCTTTTAAAGACACACCAATGACACCTAGAATGTTGTATAAAAATTTCTGATCTTTTTTAATAAATACGTCCAGTATTCGTTTCATTTTGGAAAATTCCCGTTGCGTCACCTTTAGCCGATAAATCACGCAGGTAGTATTGGGATAGCGGCTGTATGTACCTGTGAGAATATCTTCCTTTACAAACCCGCCATGCAAAGGGTTCGCAGGTTTTTTCCGTCCGAAACTGTACATTTCCTTCAAATCCGGATCGAAGGAAAGAGAAGCATGATTATATGGCGCCTTTGTATAAGTTTTAATGACATTTGTAAAGAGTGTACCCGTATTGGATAACATAATATACACATATCGTTGTTCTGTCATCATGATCACCAGCTTTTTGCGAAAATTCTAGCCTTTTCATTATAACGTAAATACTGTAAAATGAATGCAGTTTTAAAAAAATAGGTGATCATATTGGGTGAAACGTACTGGATATTAATTGTAATAGGCTTGATCATGCTGGTGACTACCACTGTCTTTCATTTCGTTATGAAATGGCAATCTGCAAGGGATTTCTCATTAATCCGTTTTCGGATCAAGACGTGGTGGGGGATGTTTGGTATTTTTTGTGTGGCTACTTTATTTAATTCTACTATTTCGTTATGTGCTATTATGGTGCTTAGTTACTTTGCTTTGAAGGAATACTTTTCCATGATGAAGACGAGAAAGTCAGATCGACGACTTTTTTTATGGGCGTATCTCACAATTCCAATTCAATTTTATTGGATATACATTGGCTGGTATGGCATGTTTATTGTTTTCATTCCAATCTATGTTTTTTTATTTTTGCCATTACCAAGAATCATTGGAAAAGGGACAATAGGCTTCTTGCGATCCGTTAGTGTCACACAATGGGGCTTAATGCTGATGGTATTTGGTCTAAGTCACCTTGCTTTCTTCTCGGTAGCATCACCGGAATATGGAGCAAACCTTGTATTGTATCTGATTATATTGACGCAAATTAATGATGTCGTACAATATCTGGTTTCTTTATATATTGGCAGAAAAAAAGTGGCTCCAACAGCAAATTCTTATATTACCTGGGAAGGTCTTGCGGCAGGTGTTATAGCCACAATGTTGACTGCTTATCTTATTTATCGTTTTGTAACCCCATTTGATCTTCCTTTCGCTGTTCTTATGGGGTTGTTAATAAGTGTAGTCGGCTATTTTGGCAGTTTGACGATTTCTGTACTAAAAAGGGATCTATTGATCGGTAATAGGGAAAAAATGGAGCAGTTAAAAGGAAGGTATCTTCACCGAATCGACAGTTTAGCGTATACAGCGCCTGTCTTCTTTCATGTCGTACGATATTTTTTTGATTTTATGTAATAAGAAGCATACATCGATAACACAAAAAAGGCATTGCTTAGTTCGATGCCTTTTTGAATTTTAATGAACCATCATAGAGCTGCTTGGGTATGTAAGATGTTGTTTCACATTATTAATAGCGGTTTTCGCATTAGGTCCTTCTACAATAATTTGTATTTCATTTCCTTCATTTAATAAAAGAGAGAAGGTTACTAATTCCGTTAAATTGGTCAGTTCTACGATCTCATGATTGGCTAATAAATAGATGTCACCGTTGTAATTTTTTTGATAGGAGTGTATCGATATTGCTTCATTAACCGTTAATGTTTCCTGAAGTTGCAATTTTTCTGATAAAAATTCTTTCATGTTGTTTCCTCCTAGATAATTTGATAGTTAGTTATAACCCTTTTTGCTTTCGTTGAAACATACAAATTTAAATGGATTTACACAAGCCGATTATTATAAAAATGTCGACAGGTACTATATAATAGTATCTTAGTGATAAGGAGTGATAGGTATTAAAGAACAAGCTTTACATAACCCTACAGGAAAACAGCGACTTGGCCTTGCACTGCTTCTAGGGATGCTCGCGATGATGGGGCCGTTTAATATTGATATGTACTTACCAAGCTTACCGCAAATTGCAGATGATTTAGATGCACGTACATCGATCGTGCAATTAAGTCTAACTGCCTGTCTGATTGGTCTGGCACTTGGTCAGTTAGTTATTGGTCCAATTAGTGATGCACAGGGACGTAGAAAGCCAATTATATTTTTTCTTTCGTTGTTTGCTGTGTTCTCACTGGTTTGTGCTATTGCGCCAAACATTTATGTGCTGATTGGTGCAAGATTTCTGCAAGGTTTTACTGGGTCTGCAGGGGTTGTTCTGTCTCGGGCTGTCGTTCGGGATGTTTTTGACGGAAGAGCATTGACACAATTTTTCTCTCTATTAATGGTCATTAATGCAACTGCTCCTATGATAGCGCCGATATCAGGCGGTGGTGTATTATTATTACCAAATGCGACTTGGCATACAATTTTTATTTTCTTATGTGCGTTGGGTATCGTTATGGTAACCATTACTGCATTTAAATTACCAGAAACATTACCAGCAGAGAAGCGTTCTCCAAGTTCTATTTTAAAATCGGTGAAAACGATGGGAATGCTGATGAAAGATAAATCGTTTATAGGGTACGCTATCGTTGTATGCTTTGTACAGGGTGGGACGTTTGCCTATGTATCTGGAACACCTTTTATCTATCAGGATTTATATCATGTTTCTCCACAAGTATTCAGTATTTTATTTGGGGTAAATGGTTTGGCGATTATTCTGGGGAGCTTTTTAGTTGGTAAATTAAGCGATCATTTCGCTGAAAGAAATCTGCTTAGAACGGGGGTTATCATTTCACTTTGTGCTAATACTGTATTGTTGTTAGCGACGATCTTTCATTGGCCATTGTATATGATTGTAATTCCACTGTTTTTCCATTTAAGTTCTGTTGGTATTATTCTGACAAGTAGTTTCTCGCTAGCAATGGCAAATCAAAAACAACGTGCAGGTACTGCCAGTGCGTTATTAGGTATGCTGCCTTTGTTAATGGGAGCATTGGTCTCCCCTCTGGTAGGGCTTGATGAAACAACAGCAGTGCCAATGGGGGCAGTATTATTTACGAATTCCTTTATTGGTGCTATTATTTTCTTTTTATTTACGAAACCAGATATAAAACGGAGTTGATTTCTATCAACTCCGTTTTTTTGCAAATTCGGAAGTATAAAACTTTATCGGTGAAGAAGTTCGAGGATTTTAACTTTAGTATTCAATTTTATCTATTTTACTATCCCATAAATCGAAAGGAAGTTTTTCACTGTTTACATCGATTTTTCTCATATCTAAACTTCTGCTTTCAATATCTAATGCAATTTGATCATAAATATATTGATCATCAAACCCTATTCTGGCAGCTTCTTCTCTTGTGTTATAGTAATAAACCACTTTGGGACGAGCCCAATAAATGGCTCCTAAACACATCGGGCAAGGCTCACAGCTTGTATAAATTTCACAATCTGTTAATTGATAATCGTTTAAGTTCTTACATGCATCTCGTATCGCACTAATTTCTGCATGTGCAGATGGATCATTTGTAGATGTCACAACATTCGTTCCTTCTCCAACGATTACGTTATCCTTGACGACAACTGCTCCAAAGGGACCTCCTTTATTTGCTTCTACACTTCCGAATGCAATTTCCAAGGCATGTTTCATAAATTCTTTTTTCATCTTCCTTTCCCCCTTATAACCTATCATCATACTAAACTACTTATTATCATTATATGAATCATTTGTAATAAATGCTGACATAAAAATATCCAATTATCTCAATCTAATAATGATTCTTTAGATTAATCCCGGCCATTATAAGAGTTATTTACATAAGTCGACATATAGCTTATACTAAAAGAAAAAAACTTCAGAAAAAATTAGAAAATTGTAGAAATCTTGATCCCGACATAGTATAATATATGCAGAAAGGACCTAGCAATGAGAAATATTTATAGGTATGCGAACCTACTTAATGAAGAAAAAAGAACTACAGTATGGTTTTTGTGGTTATTTTATATCATATTCTTTGGGTATGAAATTATTAATAATTTTATGTTACCACAGATTCCTTGGGGTAGGCTTCCTGAACAACAAAACTTTTTAGACGGTGTACTCTACATAGCTATCATTTCATTGTTACCAATAGCTATTTTCTTATTGAAAAAGGATCGTCCAACAAATGTTAAGTATATCATTTTTTGTACTTATACTATTTTAAATTTATTAAGCGAACTAATTTATTATTTGAGTACAGATAATATTTATGCAAGTGGAAATATAGTTGAAATAGTTATTATAATATTTTCTCCTATTTTTGTTAACAAAAGATTTTTCTATCTAGTAATACTTGGTACAATTAGCAAATTTGTAGTTGTTGGTTTAATCTTAAATGATTCCGTTGTTTATTTACCTATAGTTATATTAATTTTACTGTCCATTGTAGCCTTTATTATTCTGAACAGATTTTTAGGGTATGTAGAAGCTTTTAAAGAAACATATGATAAGCAATTAGAAGGTATTGTGAAAGGTGTCATAGCGACATTAGAATTAAAAGATCCATACACAAGAGGGCATAGTGAAAGAGTAGCGGAATATGCTAATATTCTAGCAAAGGCTACTAAGTCACTGAATAGCAGTGATACAAAATATTTTTATTTTGCTTGTCTCTTGCATGATATCGGGAAAATACATATTCCGGATTCTATTCTGACTAAACCTGGTAGACTGACAAAAGCTGAATTCGATACTATTAAAGAACATCCTTCCGTTGGAGCTCAAGCAGTAAAACAAGTAGAAGGAATAAGTGAATATATTGCGGTTATTGAACAGCATCATGAAAGATGGGATGGAAATGGATATCCTTATGGTCTACAAGGAGAAGCAATAGATTATTTAGCTAGAATTACTTCAATTGCTGATGCATTTGATGCCATGACATCTTCCAGATCTTATCGTGATGCCATGCCTTTGGAGAAAGCGTATCAAAATATCATTGAAGGTAGTGGCACTCAGTTTGATCCGAATTTAGTGGAAATATTTAAAGATGTTTATCCAGACTGGGTCCGTTATCATACAAGCTATCAGGATTTAACTTAAAATCTAAATCTATTTGTAGAGGGGGGTTACTGCATGAGGATTAAAAAACTACAAAAATTAAAAGCTACTTGCTGGTGGTGCTGGTGGGGAACAGGAACTAAAATGTAAAAAGGGTGCTGTACTAGCATCCTTTTTTATTTAAAAGGATGATAAATTATGAAACTATCATTTGATACAAAGATACTGTTACATGAGCTTCATTACCGTAAGGAGAAAAAACATTTTATCGTGGAGAAGAACAGTACAGGTGATTTTTATGAGATGCCTGAAATATGTATTGAAGCGATAGAGAAGATCAACCAGCAACAATCACTTAAGAAAATTGAAGAAGACCTGATTTTGGCGTATCCCCAAGAAGAAGTCGATCTACTTTCCTTTGTGCAACAACTAATTGAGCTGGAACTTGTGAAAGAGGTAGATGGCGAAGAAGTATTTCATGACGGAATAAACCAAGCGGTAAGCGGATTTACCTGGTTACCGAGTAGCTTTGCTAGAATACTTTTCAACAAAGCAACTATCCCCTTACTCCTGCTATTATTTCTCGTTAATTTATTGTTATTTATAACCGATCATCGTTTAATGCCCCATTATACAGATATATTTCTGTTTCAATCGATGATTTCTAATATGGGATTATATATGCTTATTTCTCTAGTGTTAATCATTCTGCATGAACTTGGTCATATTCTTGCTCTTCGTTCCTATGATCTGCCTGCAAGTGTATCCGTAGGTCATCGAATGTATATTCTTGTGGTAGCAGAAACGGACTTAACAGCGGCTTGGAAATTAGAAGCACCACAACGCTATCGTTTGTTTTTGGGAGGAATGTTTATCGATCAGCTGCTATTACTGGCGGCAATTCTTACCAAGCTATCAGTGCCGGCTGGGGAAGAACTGTTTGCAGGAATCATTTCTATCGTTATATTAGACATCTTTATTAAAACGATATATCAATGTTCCATTTACATGAAGACGGACCTCTATTACGTATTGGAAAATGCAACGAGATGTTATAACTTAATGGAAAATGGTAAAAACGATTTGGCAAACTGGATTCCTTATTTAAAGAAAGATTCAACCACTGCTACATTTGAAGGGGAAGAAAAGATGGTAAGGATATATGGTATATTTTCCTTGATAGGTGTCTTATTTACCTTCAGTTTATTTGTTTTTTATTTTATACCTCAAGTGACATATATATTGAAAACGACATTGCCACATTTAGTTGACCCTGTTGATAATCCTTACTTTTGGGATGCTGTTGCAATCGTTCTGCAACTGTTGATTATGGCCGGTTTATTACTTTTCACTATTATTAAATCAAAAAAATCATCTTCCGTTTAGACGAACGTAAGTTACTATTTTCTCGATCTTGAATCTACTGTAGTAAGGAACTGTAGAGGAGGGGGAAAATGGATACTGCGAGAATCACCCCGTTCCGAGTGAAAACCAAGATGGAACAGATTGACAAGATTCCAGAAGGAATAAAAATGATCCGTGCACCCGCTAAATGGAAGAAAGGGTATAAGGGAAAAGGAGTAGTAACGGCCATTATCGATACTGGATGCCATACATCCCATCCTGATTTTAGCGGCAGAATTATCGGAGTGCGAAATTTTACAAAAGATGGCGACGATCGCGATGTGACCGACTATAACGGGCATGGTACACATGTAGCTGGTACGGTTGCAGCTAATTTTAATAAAAAAGGTGTTGTGGGCGTGGCCCCGTTATCAAGACTGTTGATCTTAAAAGCATTTAATAATGAGGGTGATGGCAGGCTGGATGACATAATCAATGCAATAGAATATGCGATTCATTGGCGTGGTCCGAGAAATGAAAAAGTTCGTATTATTTCTCTGTCATGTGGTACAACAGTTAAAGATGCCAGATTGCACCTTTCCATTCGAAGAGCTATTGCTAATAATATTATGGTTATTTGCGCTGCTGGTAATGAGGGGGACGGATACGTTAGAACGGATGAAAGAGTTTACCCAGGTTATTATAGCGAAGTAGTGCAAGTAGGTGCGGTTGACTTTAATGCCAATATGGCAGGATTTACGAATACAAATGATCAAATAGATCTGGTAGCTCCAGGTGTAGATATTGTCTCGACGTATTTAGATGATAAGTATGCAACCTTGTCTGGAACATCAATGGCAACACCGCATGTAGCAGGTGCAGCTGTGCTATTGATTGAACAGATGGAAAAAGAATTTGGACGGGCGCTCTCCGAACCAGAAATATATGCACAGTTGGTTAAATCTACTATGTCTATACGATACAGTAAAAGAGTGGAAGGTAATGGTCTGATTATGCTGGATGTTGAACAACAAGATTATTATCCACACTAAAAAAATCGAGCAGCAACTGCTCGATTTTTTCTTTATACTACCACTTCATTAATAATTTTCATTTCTTCGTGTTCTAACATATTTTTAGGAACAATATCTGTAACTTCTTTGCTCATATTGTGAACTAGATCTTCTGCTTCGTCTTTTTTGCCGACAATATAAATATGTTGCCAGTTGCGATTTTTCGCTACCTTATCCAGTGTTGAACCAATGCTTTTGTACCAGCGATATCGATTAGCTTCAAAGCGTGATTCAAATTGTTCTTGCTGGTTATTCTTACCACCTGTTCCCATAGATACACCTGCGCCATGTGGTCCGGTATGCTCTCGCCAATCCTCTGTATCCAAGTCCATTTCATATAGCTTGGTATCTTTTAATGTCCCTAGTTCTGTATCTAAGATTTTTATAGCCTCTTTTTGTGTTAAGATAATACCTGTCTCTGGGAATTGGTTGTACATTTCTTTCAATTGCTCTAACTTAGGCTGTTCCTCCCAGCTGAATTCAGTTTTCACAGGCATTTGAAATTTGTGAGCGAACCAGACTGATTCATCAGCATTTGCGATAATTACGACACTTTTGGCTAACTCTTGTTCATTATCATGCATGAATTGTTCTACTTTCTCTTTCACCGCCCAATAGTTTCTTTTTTCATCAGAATCGCCGTCTTCTTGCAAATAGTTCTCAAAGCTATTTAAGCCATTTTTTAAATGTAACTTCCATTCACCGCCTTGCTGATCAGGATCGGACGGATCTGTATTTAAATACATCGTAAATACTCGTTGTGGTTTTTCTAAATAAATTTGTTCTAATTTTTTGATCTCTTTATTAATATCCATCTTTCGAGCACTCTCCTTTAGTTTTGTTAACTTGTATTAGTGCTCTAACCGTTCTCTGCAAATATAAAACATCCAAGTCTTTAAATGAGTATTTTTACCTATGCACCTGAAATTATTTCCTTGGAAATGCTCAATAGTTTTGATACACTTTATCTAATTTAAACTGAAATTGATCAAGATGCACAATTCTAGCCTCCCGCAAGTATTCTTTTCCGTTAACGAATAATAATAATACTGGAGCTGTGAATATTGAGAATTTGCTTGCTAAGGAAGGTATCTCATCCACGATAACCTGACGTGTCACTATGCGGGGATATCTTTCCATGATTGTTTCTATTTGAGGAAGCAAGCTATGGCATACACTACAATTGTTCTTCGAAATATAAAGAAAAAATATATCTTCTTCTTGTAAGAAAAGGTTAATATCTTGTTCGCTTTTTAAAGTTTCAAACATACGTCTCACCTCGATGCTAAGTGTAGCATAGTGGTTTAATAATTGGAAAAGGAAGTGATCCAGATGTGTGGCAGATTCACTTTGGAGACATCGAAGGAAGTAATCGAGAGTGAATTGGGAATTGAACTGTATGACTACATTCCAAGTTATAACATCGCACCGACTCAGCAAGTGCTAGCATTGGTTGGTACAACTGAGGGGAAAAAAGCAGGATACTTACAGTGGGGATTAGTTCCTAGCTGGTCCAAAGATCCGAAGTTTGGAAGTAAAATGATCAATGCAAGAAGTGAAAGCGTAGATGAAAAACCTTCATTTAAACAATTATTAACTCGCCGTCGTTGCCTGATTGTAGCCGATAGTTTCTATGAATGGAAAAAAGATGGAGAAGAAAAACAACCTTATCGAATCACAGTTAATGATGGAGGATTATTTACTTTTGCCGGATTATGGGATAGGTGGCAGCAAGAAGATCAAATGCTAGTAACATGTACGATATTGACCACCAAGCCGAATGCGTTAATGGATTCCCTACATCACCGGATGCCAGTGATTTTGGGAGAGCAGGCACAAAACGACTGGCTTGATCCGAATATAGAAGATAAGCACTATTTAAAAGGGTTACTGCAACCATTTGAATCAACCACAATGGCAGCACATCCCGTATCTAAGCGAGTGAATAATCCCCGAAATAATGATCATGCATTAATAGAACCAGTTTCATGAAGACTATAAGAACAAGACGAAAAACTTGGCGCTTACCAAGTTTTTTTCTTTGTTCAGCAGAAAGTATATCATTAATGTAATGAAGAGCATTACGGAAATGAATCGTGTTCAAATGATAAAGTATAAGTGCTTATAATACGGATGGAACCTCATGACAATATATGTAATTTAGATAGGTATTCTTCACAAAGTTAGCTTCAGCCGTGCCCCGCAGGACGCGAAGTGGTTATCCTATCTCTAACACCCATTTCAAAATGACCACTAAGCTAGCATTACATAATCCGTATTATAGGTAGTCTTTAAAATACTCCTTATAAAAAGATAAGCTGTTCCCTTGACTAATGATACATTAGGGGGGTATAGTATATTTATAAACGCAAAAGGATGTGATTATTTGACAGATTCATTGCATCAGCACCCAAGTAAACCAAGGTCTAATGATGAAAAGCAAGCGGTGGTGAATCGATTAAAACGTATAGAAGGACAAGTTAGGGGTATACAAAAAATGATAGACGAAGATCGCTATTGTGTCGATATACTCGTGCAAATAAGTGCGATCAATGCTGCATTAAAAAAGGTTGGCTTTTCCATCACAGAAAGACATATTAAACATTGTGTCAGTGACGCCATTCTTTCAGGTGAAGGCGATCAGACAATTGAAGAGTTAATGGATGTTATGAAGCAATTTTCCAAGTAGGGGGGGATGAGTCTCATGTCTGACATACAAGAGATGCGTTTCGAAGTAACTGGAATGACATGCGCAGCTTGCTCCAATCGAATCGAAAAAGTTCTTAATAAAATGGATTATGTAGAGGCTCAAGTCAATTTAACGACGGAACAAGCAGCCGTATCGTATAATCCTGAAACAGTTACCTTTGAGGATATTCAAGCAAAAATTGAAAAAATAGGGTATGGAGTTAAGTGGGAACAGATCGATTTGGCGGTTGAAGGCATGACATGTGCAGCATGTGCAAATCGCATTGAAAAAGTATTAAATAAGCAGCAAGGTATACAAAAAGCAACGGTCAATCTAGCAACAGAAAGTGCATCTGTCCACTATCAGCCATCCATTATGGATACCGGCGATATGATCAACCGTATTCAGAAGCTAGGATATGATGCCAAAGTAAAAGAAGACAGTCGTGAACAAAGCACGCAAAAAGAAAAAGCACAACAGCAATTAAGAATGAAATTAATTATTTCTGCTGTGTTGACAATACCTCTTTTTGCGACAATGCTCATTCATCTATTTAATATACCATTACCTGGTATTCTTATGAATCCATGGTTTCAATTGGTGCTTGCCACCCCTGTTCAATTTTTCATAGGTTGGCGCTTTTATCGAGGAGCCTATAAAAATCTTCGTAATAAAACGGCAAACATGGATGTGCTGGTGGCATTGGGAACAAGCGTAGCTTACTTTTACAGTTTGTACGAGACTCTTCAGACTGTTAATCAGAAAGCGTATGAGCCACATCTTTATTTTGAAACGAGTGCTGTGATTATTACATTGATTCTTTTTGGTAAATATCTAGAAACAGCGGCTAAGAGCAAGACGACTACTGCGCTTAAAGCTTTGCTGGAATTGCAGGCAAAGGAAGCAAGAGTCATTCGGGAAAACAAAGAACACATGCTTCCGGTTAGTGAAGTAGTCGTTGGTGATCATATCATCGTAAAACCAGGAGAAAAAATACCGGTAGACGGTACCATAATCAAAGGACATACCTCCATTGATGAGTCGATGATTACTGGTGAGTCAATTCCAGTAGAAAAAAGCGAAGCAGACCAAGTGATTGGATCCACCATTAATAAACACGGATCGATTACTTTAGAAGCAACAAAGGTAGGGAAAGATACGGCGTTAGCTTCCATTATTAAAGTAGTGGAGGATGCCCAAGGATCAAAAGCACCGATTCAACGATTGGCTGATGTAATTGCTGGCTATTTCGTCCAAATCGTTGTGGCTATTGCTATCGTGACATTATTAATTTGGATGTTGTTTATTAGGCCGGGTGAGCTAGAACCAGCGTTACTTGCGATGATTGCGGTACTGGTGATTGCTTGTCCATGTGCTTTAGGATTAGCCACACCAACTTCTATCATGGTAGGGACAGGAAAAGCAGCAGAACTTGGTATTCTCTTTAAAGGCGGCGAGCACCTGGAACGAACACATCAACTGGATGCTGTTATTTTTGATAAGACCGGTACGTTAACAAATGGCAGACCTGAAGTGACGGATTATCAGGGAGATCGCCAAACATTGCAATTACTGGCAAGTGCTGAATATTATTCCGAGCATCCGTTAGCAGAAGCAATTGTAACTTATGCCAATCAACAACAATTAACACTGTCGGAACTTGATTCATTTGAGGCAGTACCAGGGAGAGGTATCCAAGCGGAAATAGAAGGTGAAAAGCTTTTAGCCGGGAATCGAAAATGGTTAGCGGAAAATGGTATTCAAATCGACACGATGGACGATACTGTGAAGGAGTATGAAAATGCTGGGAAAACGGCGATGCTAATTGCAATAAATGGTTCCTTAACAGGGGTAATTGCTGTTGCTGATACGATAAAAGATTCAGCGTCAGAAGCAATTCGCCGACTGCATGCACAGGGGTTAGAAGTTATGATGCTGACTGGCGATAACCAGACGACAGCCGAAGCAATTGCTGATCAGCTAGGCATCAAGCACGTATTCGCCGAAGTTTTACCAGAGCAAAAGGCGGAGAAAGTGAAAGAAGTACAACTATCAGGTAACTCCATTGCAATGGTAGGCGATGGAATCAATGATGCACCAGCACTGGCAGTTGCTGACATTGGTATTGCGATTGGAACGGGTACCGAAGTAGCAATTGAAGCTGCTGACGTTACAATCCTTGGTGGTGACTTATTATTACTTCCAAAAGCTATTCAGCTCAGTCATGCAACAATTCGCAACATCAGGCAAAACTTATTTTGGGCATTTGCCTACAATAGTGCCGGAATACCGATTGCAGCTGCTGGAATTTTAGCGCCATGGATTGCAGGCGCAGCAATGGCATTTAGTTCCGTCAGTGTAGTGACAAATGCACTTCGGTTAAAACGAGTAAAAATTTAATTTTGTAATAAGGAGAGATAGATAATGGAACAAACAACATTGCAAGTACAAGGTATGACATGTGGTCATTGTAAAGCTTCTGTAGAAGGAGCCTTAAAGGAATTAAAAGGTATCACCACAACAGAGGTTCATCTTGATAAAGGGACAGTAGATGTATCTTATGAAGAGAATCAAGTGAGTGTTGATGACATGAAAGAGGCAATTGAAGAGCAGGGGTATGATATTCAATAAGGCAAAAGCTGAACCATTGATTGGTTCAGCTTTTTTTATTAGAGTATATAGTAACTATTATAGATGCTAGTATCGCTACCAAGCTAGCTTTCTCGGCTACATCTTGTAGTGTTCAGCTAGCATTTCTTTTATGGCATAGCTGACCCCGTTTTTTAGATTGGTTTTTGTTGTATGTGTACAGGCCATTTTAATGTCGTCGTCGGCATTGCCCATCGCTACACCACGACCGGCTATCTTAAGCATCGACAAATCATTATAATTATCCCCGATAGCCATTACATCCTCTAACGCAACGTTTATCTGTTCCGCATAAGTTTGTAATGCTAACCCTTTTTGAGCATTGACATCGTTAAATTCCAGGTTAGAATGGCCGGATGAAGTTATGGTAAGTGTCTGTTCACCTTGTAAATCATTTGCCACTTTATCTAAATTCTTTTGTTCTAATGAGAAGGCTAATATTTTATAAACTTCTATATCCGAGCGATTAAACAACGCATCAAAATCATCCGTCATGATCATTTCTTCTTCTTGAAAACGGTCTGTAGCACGCTTTCGTAATGCATCAGTATCAAGATCAGGAAAGGCAGATTTGTTGATATCTACCATCACTTCAATGAATTGATCACGGCTTTTTGAGAAACCACCCTGATTCGTAAATACTTCAAAATAAATACCTTGAGTTTCGCAGGCTTGTTGAATGACTTTACAGATGGCTTTATCTAATGGGGCGGTTGATAAAATCTTTCCAGCTTTATTGTGCACCTTGGCCCCGTTTAGACAGATGATTGGACAGGATAAGCCGGCGCTTTCCAGAGGTTTTTTGGCTGCATTATAAGATCTGCCAGTGGCAACAATAACTTCTATACCATTATCTTTTGCCAATTGGATTGCCTCCATATTTTCTTGGCTTATTTCATGCTTTTCATTCAGTAAAGTTCCGTCTAAATCTGTGGCGATTAATTTCATATTATGTCCCCTAACTTTTTTTATACAATTATCATACTAGAGTAATGAATAGATGTCTTGTGTATTGTCTTAATGATGTTTTGGAGGTTGAGGCAAGCAAAGATGCGTCAAGAATGTCTCCTAGATGCAAGGAATACGAAATAGAAGAATACTGCGAAGTAATGACAATTTGTTGAGACTTCTTATGCTGACAAGCGTTGAAGTTATCTTGACAGATTTAGTGTGCTTGAATACCGCTCCGGCCAACCACTCCTGCGCTATAGTTTTTCTCTACAACTGATATACTATAGCTAGTATATAGATTGATATCCTTTAATGTCTAGTCAATACCTCATTCTTATGATGTATAATGTCTAGCAACACTGCTTTTTCTGTTTCAATCGTTGTAGGTTAAATTGATAACGCTTACTATATTTGCGGTTTTACGTGTTGACTTTTAATAGAAATTATATTATATTACTAAAGGCGAATGTTTAGTGAAGGTCAATAATAAAAGTTCGCCTTTAGGAGTGAATGACATGGAAAATGTATTTGATTACGAAGATATTCAATTAATTCCCGCAAAATGTATTGTGAACAGCAGAAGTGAATGTGATACTTCTATTCAATTTGGAAAACACACATTCCGTTTACCAGTAGTCCCTGCAAATATGCAAACCATTATAGATGAAAACATTGCACTATACCTTGCCGAACATGGTTATTTTTATATCATGCATCGTTTTGAGCCCGAAACAAGAAAGGCTTTCATTCAAATGATGCATGAGAAAACATTAATCAGCTCCATTAGTGTAGGAGTAAAAGAAGAAGAGTACAGCTTTATTGAAGAACTAGCAAACGAATCCTTGATTCCTGATTATATAACAATTGATATTGCTCACGGTCATTCAAACGCCGTGATTAACATGATTCAACATATAAAAAAACACCTGCCAGTCAGCTTTGTCATTGCTGGAAATGTCGGTACACCAGAAGCCGTTCGCGAATTAGAGAACGCTGGTGCTGATGCAACCAAGGTTGGTATTGGACCAGGGAAAGTATGTATTACCAAGGTAAAAACAGGCTTTGGTACAGGCGGTTGGCAACTGGCAGCACTAAGATGGTGTGCGAAAGCAGCGACAAAACCTATTATCGCTGATGGAGGTATTCGTACACATGGTGATATTGCCAAATCTGTGCGTTTCGGAGCTTCTATGGTTATGATTGGTTCCTTATTCGCCGGTCATGAAGAATCACCAGGTATAACGGTCGAACAAGATGGTAAGCTTTTTAAAGAATATTTCGGTTCCGCTTCCGAATTTCAAAAAGGCGAAAAGAAAAACGTTGAAGGTAAAAAAATCGTAGTTGAGTATAAAGGAAATTTGCAGGACACATTAACAGAAATGGAACAAGACCTGCAATCTTCTATTTCTTACGCAGGCGGTACTTCACTGCAAGCAATCGGAACTGTTGATTACGTAGTAGTGAAAAACTCTATTTTCAATGGTGATTGATTTGAAGAACAAATAAGCAACATGTGTCTGCTTCAAAGGTTTTTTAGTAAAATCTAAGCCGCAGATAACACGAATTGTGTTATCTGCGGCTTTTCTATTGTCACATGCTGCGAAGTAACTTTTTAAAAACGGCTCTATTATATATGTTGGGGTTTGAAAAAATTAAGCATAATAAAACACGCAAGCTCCTATATCCTTTACACTTGAATGGACTAGAAACAAACCAAAGGGATAGGAGATGCGTGTACATGCAGTTTAACATGAATTTACCAGGATTAGAAAGTGTTATTGTTACTAAGATGGAGGAGTTGGAGGGGACTTTTACTTACATATAAAGTTGCCTGTTAAGAAACACCGTTGTCCTGCTTGTGGGGAAAGAACAAGCCACGTCCATGACTATAGAATACAAAAGGTACAACACTTAAAGCTCTTTGAACGAACATCTTATCTGTTTTATAGGAAGCGAAGATACGTTTGTACTTGTGGAAAGAGGTTTCCTGAGAAAAACCAAGTTGTAGGGCGATATCAAAGACATTCAAAGGAATGGAATCAAGCCCTAGGGCTTCGTGTTATTCAGGGAAAAAACTTTAAAGATACTGCTGGTCAGTTCAGAACTTCTCAAACAACAGCTATTCGTCGATTTGATCAACTAGCAGCTACTAGTTTAAAAGAAGTGGACACGTTACCACCAGTAATAGCTATCGATGAATATAAAGGGGATACAACAGAAGGTAAATACCAAGTAATCATCGCAAATGGAGAAACAGGTGTCCCGCTTGATATATTACCGAATCGCTCTGTACGTACGATTAAAAAGTACTTAGCTAAAAAAGGATCTCAAGTAAAGATGGTTGTCATGGATATGAGCTAAAGCTTTAAGTCAGCAGTTCAAAAGGCTTTGCGGAACCCCATCATCATTGCAGATCGCTTCCACTTTTGTCGGTATATTTATTGGGCTTTAGAACGAGTGAGAAGACGTGTTCAAAAAGAATTCCATGATTACGACCGCAAAAAGTGCAAGCGTATGAAACACATTTTTTATAAACGATATGAAGAACTGAGTAGTAAGCAACACTGGTATTTAGACAGATATTTAGGCTTGTCGGAGGATTTACGACAGGCCTATGGTTTAAAGGAAGCATTCCGCTCCTGGTTTGAAGGAGCGAAAAAGGTTGGAACAAAAGATTTAGGTGAAGTAAAACAAGGACCGTATAACTATTACAAACAGGTAGAAAAAGCAGGACTAGATGAGTTCATCAAAGCCGCTGGTACACTCAAGAACTGGCAAGCAGAAGTTTTAAATAGTTTTGCCTTTGACTACAACACTGGATTTGTGGAGGGCCTAAATAACCAAACAAAGGTTATTAAACGTAATGCATTTGGCTTTAAACGATACGATCGATTAAGGTTACGTGTATTACTGCATCATCAATTTAAAAACCTAGATTTTCAAGTTGGTTAAGGGATAGGAGCAAAGATTCCTACCCCAACATTTGACGCAGAACCTTAAAAACAATCAAGCTAGTCAGAGACGTGTCAATTATTTATCAGGACCGTTTTAATCGTGTTGAGTGAACGGTTAGCTTTTATCCCATTATTGGGAGATTTAACAGAGGAAAAGCAGGAAGTGTTGCCTGACAGGTTATTACAGCAGCTTAACCAATCGGATTATCTTTTACCGCGGTAGAGAAAATGGAAGGGGAAGGGATGCACAAACTGAACAGCTTCATTCAAATGGTGCAGCTTTTAGGGTCCGAGTCAGTGATATCGTTTAATCCAATTCGAGTCCAAATTGTCAATGGATATGAAGGTTTCTCATCCATACAAAAAGCAAATAGTGTACAAGCTGCCATTAATCGTTTTTATTTTTCGTAATGTGTAATCTATTTTTCTATGTTATACTGTAGAATGTTACATAAATAATATACAAATCTGTGCATACAGGAGAGGTTCTAGCTATACCCTCTATAAAAAACTAAGGAGAATCATACCTGCCTTAGGTATGATTTTTTTAATATTTCGGGGTGTATCGGTATCTCTTTTTCAATAGGAAGGGGAATTAATTTTTTATGGAAAAAAATAATCGTGCAGTTGTCGTTTTTAGTGGGGGACAAGATAGTACAACTTGTCTGTTTTGGGCGATGAAACAATTTGACCACGTGGAATTGGTCACCTTTGATTATCAACAACGACATCACGCTGAAATAGAGGTGGCAAAAGAAATTGCCAATGAGCAAGGTTTAACACATCATGTATTAGATATGGCATTACTCAACCAATTAGCACCTAACGCACTAACCAGAAAAGAAATAGAGGTTTCCAATGAGACAGAAGATGAAGTACCGAATACATTTGTACCTGGTCGTAATCTATTATTCTTGTCCTTTGCAGCAATTCTTGCGAAACAGATTGATGCGAAGCATATAGTGACAGGAGTTTGCGAGACTGATTTTAGCGGATATCCGGATTGTCGCGATGTATTTGTGAAGTCGCTAAATGTGACACTTAATTTATCGATGGCAGATCAATTTGTCTTACATACGCCGCTAATGTGGTTGGATAAAGCACAGACTTGGGAACTGGCCGATCAATTAAGTGTATTGGAATACATCCGGGATAAAACGTTAACTTGTTACAACGGTATAAAAGGCAGTGGTTGCGGTGAATGCCCAGCCTGCCAGTTAAGACAAAGAGGATTGGATAAATATATGCAATCGACAGATGGAGTGAATAAGTAATGTTTGGTTTTCAAATTGTGGAAGAATTACAGAAAATAGATCAGGATATTAAGCGTGAACAATTAAAATATCATCGTAAACGCGTGATGGTAAGTAAAGAATTCACGTTTGATGCTGCTCATCATCTACATTGCTATGAAGGCAAATGTAAAAATTTGCATGGACATACCTATAAAGTGATTTTTGGTATTAGCGGTTATGTGAACGATATTGGTATTGTCATCGATTTTGGTGATATCAAGAAAATTTGGAAGGAACAAATAGAAGTTTTTCTGGATCATCGCTATTTAAATGAAACATTACCAAACATGAATACAACGGCAGAGAACATGGTAGTCTGGATTTTTGAAAAAATGGAAGAAGCATTAGCACATGATTCGAACGAGTGCAGAATGGAATTTGTCCGTTTATTTGAAACACCGACAAGCTATGCAGAAGCAAGACGGGAGTGGATGATAAGTGAATAAAGTGCCTGTCCTTGAAATATTCGGTCCAACGATTCAAGGTGAAGGGATGGTTGTTGGCAGAAAGACGATGTTTGTCCGTACTGCCGGCTGTGATTACAGTTGTGCCTGGTGTGATTCAAAATTCACTT
Source organism: Gracilibacillus caseinilyticus (assembly GCF_022919115.1). Lineage (NCBI taxonomy): Bacteria > Bacillati > Bacillota > Bacilli > Caryophanales > Bacillaceae > Gracilibacillus > Gracilibacillus caseinilyticus. The sequence continues at coordinate 2,765,690 of NZ_CP095072.1, forward strand.
GGGACGGTAGTGCAAAGGAGGACATAAACATGATGACAGCAGATAGCGTCTTTCAACGGTTGAAAGAGTTAGGTGACAATCAGTTTGATCATGTCACGATATCTGGAGGAAATCCTGCATTATTAAAAAGTATAGATGGTTTGATCGAAATTCTTCATGCAAATGAGATAGAGGTGGCACTTGAAACCCAAGGCAGCCGTTGGCAGGATTGGTTTGTCAAAATAGATGATTTGACAATCAGTCCCAAACCACCAAGCTCAAAAATGAAGACGGATTGGTCTGTATTAGATGATATTTTCGAACAATTAAAAGAACATCAACGTCTGAATCATACGAGTTTGAAGATAGTCGTTTTTGATCAAGAAGATTTGCATTTTGCTGAAGAATTGCATCAACGTTATCCTGCGATTGCTTTTTACTTGCAGGTAGGAAATGAAGATGTAGAGGAAGCAGGCACTGATCAGATCGCCAGTCGTTTACTGAACAGCTATCAGTGGCTTATCGATCAGGTGATGTCCAACGGGCGGTTAAATCGTGTTCATGTATTACCACAGCTTCATACGTTAGTGTGGGGTAATAAAAGAGGGGTATAGACTTTCTAAAGCGTGAAAGTGACATTGGGAGAGTTCAAACGTCTGAAGATAGGTTGAGTTCAGGCAGAGGGCGCATCAAGCGGTAACCACATCAAATATATCACAACTACATGAAGATAGCACCACTTCACTCGAAAGGAATACCAAAAGTATCTTGAAGATTCCTGAGCAGAAAAAATGCCTTAATGAGTTATCATTCAGGCATTTTATTTACGCTAGAAAAGTATAAAATTTTTACAATGAAAAGCTCGACGTAGTGGAAATTTATAGTACCAATTATAAGAAAAATTACGGCATTCGCTAATAGACGAGGCGAACACCGAGTTTTTCTAATAATTAGCGGGATTGAATTCGGTAAAGGTCGTATCTCTTTGTTCAGGATAAATGGTTTTACCTGCTATTTCATTGATGATTTGGATATTTCGATCAACAGCTAAGCCTAAATTCGTTGCGCCAGTACCGTGGGAATGCTCTAAGTTCGTTAACGTATAAAAATGATGATCGCGTTGGTTATCATCTTTGAAAGCAAGCTTGAATTGCTGATTTACTTTGTAGCGTTTATCATCTTCCCAAATAACTTTATCGCCGAATCTCTTGTAAAACCAGTCAGGTATGTTCGGTTTATAGCCGGTAGCTAAAATTAATTTTTCAGTCGAAAACGTAAATTTTTCATCTTTTTGCCATTGATTCGCTTTAACCTTTACCCCGAACCCTTCATTTTCAGCATGTTGAATTTCGGTTAGTGGTTGAATCGTAATGGGTAATTTCTTGTTACCTACCGAACGATGATACAATAATTCATGAATTTTATGTAACGTTTCGCCATCAATTCCTTTTCGCAATTGACCAAGGTGCTCCAGCGAATCCACACGCTCTTTGTAGGAAAGATTATGAAAATAATCGACATAGTCAGGGGTGAATACCTCCTGGCCAAGCTTCGAATTATCGAGCTGAAGAAAACCAGGGGAACGTGTATACCATGATAAATGATAATCAAAATGTTCCTGCAGCTTTAATAAATCATAAAAAATCTCGGAAGCACTTTGTCCCGAACCAACCACTGTAATATGCTTTGCTTTAATGGTGTGATCTTTATGATAGAGATATTGACTGGAGTGAAAGGCTTTTTCTGATTCTGTCTGATCGAGATCAACAGGAATGACAGGCTCGCCACCAGTTCCCATTACGACATGCTTTGCATAGTAAGATTTTGTCTGCTGCAGTCCCCAGTGATTAACAACAACCTCAAAATGATCACCATGATCAATGACATCTATTATTTCTGATTGGAAGTTACAGGTTGGCAGCTGATTGGCCACCCATTTTAAATAATCCGCATATTCCTTCCGCGGCATCTCAAATTTATGAAAAAAGAAAAATTTATATAAGCGGTTTTGTTCATGTAAATAATTTAAGAACGTATACTTACTAGTGGGATTCGCCAACGTGACCAAATCGGCCAGAAAGGACACTTGTAAATCAGTACCATTGATTAACATTCCAGGATGCCAAGCAAATTCTCCATTCTGGTCAAAGAATATTGTCTTCAAATCTGATCGTTCCGTCGTTAATGTTGCAAGACCGAGATTGTAGGGGCCAAGGCCGATCCCGATAACATCATATTGTTCCATATAATTCCCTCATTTATGTTTATTATCTCATAGTATAAACGGTATAAAAAAAATTATCTAATAATAGTTATAGAATGACATGGATCAATAAAAGAGGAGGTGAACGGAGTTGAGCAGCAGTGATGAACGATTGTTTGCCATGTTAATTTACTTACTTAGTTTTTTTACCACCATTCTCGGACCCTTAATTATCTGGTTGATGAAGCGAGATGAATCTGATTTTATTGACTATCATGGGAAAGAATATTTCAACTTCTTTATTTCATTTTCGATTTACGGCATTGTTAGCGGCATGTTGGTTTTTGTAGTAATAGGGGTAGCACTTCTTCCTCTAATCGGAATTGCCGCATTTGTTTTAACGATTATTGCACTAATTAAAGCGTATAATGGTGAAAAATATTCAATACCTTTAGTCATCCATTTGATTAAGTAATAGAGACTAAGCTATGCAAAAAGGTTCCACATCGGTATTGGATGAACGGAACCTTTTTTCCGGGAATGACATCTTTCTTACTCGCTAACTTCCACTTCTGTTTCCGTATGTTCGTGTAAACCGTCCTCATCATTAACATGAACGGTCATATCGTATGTGCCTGATTCAGGAAAGGCGAAAGTTCCTTTATATTCTCCGGCACTGACTTCTTCTGCATCTATCCATTCGTGCTTCTCGCTGCTCAATACGATTTCATACCGAACGCGTGCTCCTTCGTAAGCTGTTCCATCAGACATTAGCTGTACTGTTATTTCTTTGTCTTCATTAGCGGTAACACCATTCAATGGCTCCACTTTGATTTCAAAGCCGCTAGAATGTTCATGCTCATGTGACGTTTCCTCTTCTTCATGAGCTTCTGATTCTTGCTCGGTATTTTGCGCCTTTCCAGTTACAGAGATAGCTTTTTTCGGCATAGAGTGAATACCGTTAGCGGTAGTGTGAGCATAAAGTTCGTAATCTCCAGGTTCTGTAAAAGTAACTTCTGCTGTATATGTACCATCCTCATTATTCGTAGATTCTACCATTACCGAATTTTCTTCATCTTCAACATTCCAATATTCAAACATCATTTCTTCAGCATCCGTCACTTTTTCGCCGTTAGTCGTTGTAACCGTGGCTGATAGGGTGACGGCTTCGCCAGTTTCAGCTTGTTCAGGTAGAGCGAAGTTGACTTCTATTCCTTGTACTTCATCTTCTACTGTAGTGTCCTCTGTGTTGGAATTATCTGCACATGCGGAAAGAACAATAATTGCGCTTAACATTAACCAAAATAATTTTTTCATGCTTCAACCTCCGTCATTAAAAAGCTTATTCAAAAATACTATACGCTTTTTGAAAGCGATATTCAATGAAAATTGTATGACATTGAAAAATCAAATCGTAATTATTACTATTTACAAGATGTGAAGAATAGGCTATAATAACTTGTGTTGTTCAAACAAATACTTTGGGTTTTAAATCGTAATGATTATTATTTATTTTTAGTTGGAGGAGTAGTTCGATGAGAAAATTAATTGTATTATTATTTTTGCTGGGAATGGTTTTAATGGGCTGTAATACGGAAACTTCTGAATCAAATGGGGACGGCAGTTCGTCAGATAACGAGTCTATTAAAATATATGCAACATTATATCCTTTAGCATATTTTGCTGAGGAAATTGGCGGGGAACTAGTAGATGTAGAAACAATTTTACCTGCTGGAGCCGATCCACACAGTTATGAACCGACATCTAAAATGATGGTGGATATAGCAGCTAGTGATCTGTTTTTGTTTAATGGCGCTAACCTTGAATCCTATGCTGGTGAAATTGAAGAAGCACTGAAAGATGAGGATGTCTCGATGGTGGAAGCTGCAGATGGGGTAACCAGTATGGAGCACAGCCATTCACATGAGGAAGAATCAGAGCATGAACATGAACATGAAGAGTCTGAACATACAGAAAGCACAGAAGACGGCCATAATCATGGTGATGTAGATCCGCATTTGTGGCTGGATCCGGTTCGTGCAATTGAGATGGCGCGTAATATTAAAGATGCATTAGTATCTCAGGATCCTGACAACGAAGAATTCTTTACAGATAATTTCAATCAGTTAGAATCAAAGCTAACAGAATTGGATGAGTCTTTTCATAAGCAATTAGAGCAAGCTGCCAGTCATCAGATATTGGTCACTCATGCTGCCTATGGTTATTGGGAACAAAGCTATCATATTGAACAAATAGCTTTAACCGGATTATCGCCATCTGAAGAACCATCACAAAAAGAATTAGAGCAAATCATTGATCATGTGAAAGAAACCGATATTAACTATTTATTGTTCGAACAGAATGTCGAACCGAAAGTAGCGCAAGTTATTCAGTCTGAGACAAATTTGGAATCATTGGAATTGCACAACCTATCTGTTTTGACAGAAGAAGATATTGAAAACAACGAAACATATTTCACTTTAATGGAACGCAATTTAGAGGTATTAACCAAAGCATTGAATGATTAACGGAGTGGAAACACTTCGTTTTTTTAGCTTGGAAAGTATATAATTGCAGTCATTAAGGTGAATGGAAGATGAAAATTGTGTTCAAGTTTGGAAACAATAGGTGCTTATAAAATGGATTATGTCAGCTTAAATGGTAATACTGAAATGGTTTATGTGCTAGGATGTCGCTCCGGCCAATCACTTCCTGCGGGGCATATTTCTGGAGCTCTGTTAGTATATTACATATGTGTCAAAATAACCACAACTATAAAGTTTACATAATCTGTATTATAGGTAGCTTGATACATACTTAATTTAGATTTAATCCGGTTTTTACTTACGATAAGTCGCGAAAAAGCACTTCCCTGATACTCAAAATATACTGTTGTTTGTAACTATTTATCCATTGGAGACGACAAATCCAATAAAACAATGGAGGTAGATACTCGTGAAATATGTGATTTATTTAGTAATGCTTTTTGCTCTTGTAGCATGTGGTACGGCGAGCAACGGTAATGGCAGTGATGAGACACCTACGTCGACCGATCAAAATCAAATGATTGGCTATGTTTCCAAATTTGAGAATAACCGAGTATTGGTGACAGAAAATTATATTGCATCACAAACAGAAGAGATACCGATTGAAGAATTGTATGAACAAGCAGGAAATGCAATCTTTTTTAACCTTGAAAATATCGATAAAGAAGTAAGAGATTCATTGGCAATTGGTGAAAAAATTACAGTAACACACGGACCAATTGCAGAATCCTATCCAGCTCAAAGTAGTGCAACTGATATTGCAAGAGTGAAGGATTCAGACCATGATTTGATAGAGACACATGGAGAATATGAAAATTTGATTCATTTGGAAACATTTAGACAAGCAGTTCAGAATCAGCAAGTCAGTCACTTACGATTAATACGTCATACGACAGAGGGTGATCCAATCTATTACAACATTTCTTATGATGGCAATGAATTTAATATTTCTCGTGATAGTCGTAAAGACAGTTATGCTGGCTCAGGTGATATTATGAACGGTTTTACCTGTAAGCAATTGGAGAATTCATTAACAGAAGAAAATAACATTCGCTTTGACTTTACCAGTTGTGATCAACAAGAAAAACTTTCTTTTGAGGTGCCATACGTTGAGATAATGGTACCAAAGCAAACATATCAAAGTCTGGAGATAATCGTAGGTGACCAAAAAATACTAGAGAGTGATGATAAGGAGAAAATTAATAAAGTTATTGAGAAAATTAGAACAGGAACTCCAAAATCAGTTATGATCATGACGAAGATGGCTCCTGCGGGCGAATTGGTGTTAAAAGGAGAACAAGCAAACATTCGTTTCGATTTTTACAAGGATGGGAATCTGATTCGCTATAACACATTTATCGAAGCTGGAATAACAGTTGACTAAAAGATCCATATTAATCGTTATTTTACATTGGTTTTTGAATGCTATCAAAATATCAGCAATTGTTTTGAAGGTATCTGGTCTGAGCTAACTATTTGATAGAAAAGATTTAACCGTGTTACTATTACACTATCTCAGAATCGAGATATTGTGTAATTCCGTACGAATCTGGGAAAACTCCAAATGGAATCAATACAACGAGAAGGGAAGTAGAGAAGTGGTAAAAGTAGCAGTTATTTATTATAGTTCAACAGGTACTAATTATAAGCTGGCGAATTGGGCGGCAGACGCAATCAAGGAAGCTGGCGCAGAAGTGAAGGTTGTTCGTGCACAAGAAACAGCACCAAAACCAGCGATTGCATCAAATCCAAAATGGGAGCAGCATTTGCAAGATACTGAACATGTTCCTGAAGCTAGCTCTGACGATATTGAATGGGCGGACGCGATTATTTTCAGTATGCCGACTCGTTTCGGTGGTGTTCCTTCACAAATGAAACAATTTATTGATTCACAAGGTGGTTTATGGGCTGCTGGTAAGACAGCCAATAAAGTGGTTAGTGCGATGTCTTCTGCATCTAACCCACACGGCGGCCATGAAGCAACGTTGTTGAACTTTTATACATCGATGATGCACTGGGGAGCTATTATAGTCCCACCAGGATATACAGATCAATCAGCCTTTACATCAGGTGGAAATCCTTATGGAAACAGTGTAACACACACGCCGGATGGTGACTTCGTAGAAGATGTAGAGAATGCAGTGAAACATCAAGCTAAACGCGTTGTAGAAGTAGCAACAAAGATTCACGGATAATATACAGTATAAGGCGAACCTCAAACTAGAATGAGATTCGTCTTTGTTATACGTTTAAAAGTATAAAATTTTAGCGAAGCAGATCGACGTAGTGAAAATTTAGAATGTACAACGTATAAGTAAAACTTCGGCATTCGCTAAAGATAAGGCGAATGCCGAGTTTTTCTAAACAGGTAAGAAAGTATAAAATTTTAAGGTTTCGTACCGCTTTCTAACATGAACAGCCATGTCCAGCGCAAGCGCCCAGATACTAGGTGGCTTCCTACATCGCCCTACGATAAAGAAGACTTGCCGATTGGTGATAACCAGAGGCCTAGTCGACCTTATGCCCTTGGGCGAAAGTCATCAACATCACTTGCTCACCGTGATTCCTTTATCTCAGTTAATGCCGTCCAGTCGCTACGTTTCTAAACGGGCGCTTGCGCTTTTCTAATGCACTGAAGCAAAGCTGAGTAAATAAAACTTGAAGAAATGATCGAAATATGTCAAAGTAGATAATGGAAAATTAAATAGGAGATGTAGGGGGACCGGTGTTGCCGGTTGAGAAAGTTTCCGTGAGTTACTTGACCCTTAGAACCTGATCTGGTTAGTACCAGCGTAGGGAACATATGAGATAATTGAATCTATATGCGCCCTAGTCTGCTAAGTCTTGGGTGTTTCTTATATGTTCCCCCAAAAAAGAAAAAAGGGGGATTTTTTACGTGAAAAAAATAATATTCGCAGCACTTAGTGTATGTTTGGTGTTGGTAGGGTGTGGAGAAGAAGACAGCTCCTCAGAGAAAATGGAGGACGTAACTCTCGTTTTGGATTGGACACCAAATACCAATCATACTGGATTATATGTGGCCCAATCAAAAGGGTATTTTGAAGAGCAAGGAATGAATGTAGAAATTGTGATGCCAGGTGAAGCGGGGGCAGATCAAACCGTTGCTTCTGGGAAAGCTGAATTTGGTATCAGCTACCAAGAGTCTGTCACAGAAGCTAGAGTCCAGGATATTCCACTAGTATCGATTGCAGCAGTGATCCAGCATAATACGTCAGGTTTTGCTTCTCCGGTTGATAAAGGAATTACCTCACCAGCCGACTTTGCCGGGAAAACTTACGGTGGCTGGGGAGCACCAGTAGAATCTGCTGTGATTGACTCGTTAATGAAACAAGAAGGTGCATCTGTAGAGGATGTAGACATCGTCAATATGGGTAATACTGATTTCTTTACTGCGGTAGAAAGGGATATTGATTTTGCCTGGATTTATTATGGCTGGACAGGAATCGAAGCAGAATTGCGTGGAAAAGAATTAAATATGCTTTATTTAACCGATTATTCGGAGAACCTAGATTACTATACACCAGTCATTACAACAAATGAAAATATGATAGAGGAAAATCCGGAAACGATTAAGAAATTTGTAGTAGCTGTAAGCAAAGGATATCAATTCGCAACCGATAATCCAGACGAAGCTGCAGATATTCTGATTGAAGAGGTACCTGATCTAGATGAGGAATTAGTATATGCCAGTCAAAAATGGTTATCACCGAAATATCAAGATGATGCAGATAGATGGGGTGAGCAATCACAAGAAGTATGGCAGAATTATGCCGACTTTATGTATGAAAATGATCTGTTGGATCGAGAACTAGACGCAGAAGCAGCCTTTACCAATGAATTTTTACCCGAATAGGAGGGAGTATGATGGCAGAAGCATTAGTGAGTATACAAATTATACCAAAAACACCGAATGGAGAAGAGTCGATTCCATTTGTCGATGAAGCAATTTCTATTATTGATCAATCGGATGTTAACTACCATGTAGGACCATTAGAAACAACGATGGAAGGGGAGTTATCCGAGTTGTTCGCTGTTATCGAAAAAATGAATCAGCGCATGCATCAGTTAAATTGCCCCAGTGTAATATCGCAAGTGAAAATTTATTCGCGTCAAGATCGCCAGGCATCGATGACAGAATTAACGAAAAAATATCGTTAGAATGGAAAGTGGCCATAAAATGGGCGAAAGTAACCATAAAAGTATAAAGAGTGGCCATAGAACACTTGAAAGTGGCCATGAAAAAATTGAGGTAGGTTTTATGTGGAGAAAGTTATCATTACCAGTCATTATGATCGTCGGTATTCTACTTGTCTGGGAAGGATCCAGCCGATTTTTTCAAATACCTAGCTGGATTCTTCCTGCTCCAACAGAAATAGTGACAGAAGCAATACAAGGCTGGACGAATTTTCAGCAGCATGTTTGGGCGACGGTAAGTCTTACAACTGGTGGTTTTATTATAGGTACCGTGTTTGGTCTGGCGATCGCAATGCTCCTTCATTTATTGCCAAAAGTTAGAGAAGCTGTTTATCCATTGTTGATTTTATCTCAGAACATACCAATCATTGTTCTTGCTCCGCTTCTCGTTATTTGGTTCGGCTTTGGAATTACGCCAAAATTGCTCATTATTACGTTAGTTTGCTTTTTTCCAATTGCTGTCTCCACCTTAGACGGCTTCAATCAAACAGAGGCGGAATTGATTCATTATATGAAAATGGCTGGTGCAACCAAAAAACAAGTATTTACCAAGTTAGAATTACCGCACGCTGTACCGCAGATCTTTTCTGGTTTAAAGATATCGGCTACGTACAGTGTGATGGGGGCCGTAATATCAGAGTGGCTTGGTGCCAATAAAGGAATAGGTGTCTATATGACGTTGGCATCTTCTTCGTTTAGAACGGACCGCGTATTTGTAGCTATTTTTATTATCATGTTATTATGTTTTGTTTTCTTTTCGATTATTATTGGCTTAGAAAAAATGATTTTAAAATGGCGTCCATCTAAGGAGGAGTCATTATGAGTACGTTAGAATTAGTCAACATAAGTAAGAAGTTTCAGTCACAACAAGTGCTTTCTAATGTCAATCTAAAGGTTCGAAATGGTGAATTTGTGTCACTGTTAGGACCTTCCGGGAGTGGGAAGAGTACCATTTTTCATTTGATAGGTGGGTTATATTTACCTGATCAAGGAAGCATTCGTTTAAATAATCAGGAAATAAGCGGTCAAAAAGGATCGATTAGTTATATGCCACAGACGCCGTCCTTATTGCCGTGGAGAACGGTTTTAGAGAATGTTATACTTGGGGCTGAATTGCATCAGAAACCGGATAAACACAGAGCCGAGGAAATGCTTGAGCGGGCAGGATTAATTGAATATAGCGAAGCATACCCTCATGAATTATCAGGGGGGATGCGGCAGCGAGTTGCATTTGTGCGAAGTATCTTAAGTCCGCAGCCGTTCATTTGTCTGGACGAGCCTTTCTCTGCACTGGATGAATTTACGAGATTGGACATGCAAAAGTGGCTATTATCGATCTGGGAGGAGGAGCGGCCATCCGTATTATTTGTCACACATAATATTGAAGAAGCCATCTTCCTTTCCGATCGTATTCTGGTATTGGGTGCAAAACCTGCTCAAGTTAAAGCCGAATTTACAGTGGATTTTGCACGTCCCAGAAAAGAAGGAGTTACGTTAACGACAGAGTTCTTGCAATTGAAAAAGAATATTTATCAAACATTGCGTGGTGAATTAGATGATTGATAGCCATATTCATCTGGACTGGTATCAGGGAGATGAACAGAAACAAATACTGAAGAGCAAATCTATTGAAGGGTTCATTGCTGTATCAAGTGATTTGAAGAGTTGTCAAAAAGTGGCGCAGTTAGCTGCTCAACATGCTTTTGTTTTTCCCGCTTTTGGATGGCATCCTGAACAGCCTCTTCCAAATGAAGTGGAATTACAAGCGATTTTTGATTTAATCAGAGAGCACGCTGACCAGATTGCAGCTATCGGAGAAGTTGGTCTGCCCTATTACAGTAAGAAAAAGAATCCATCTCTTCCGATTGATCCTTACATTTCGATTTTGGAACGTTTTATCATAAGTGCAAAAGACCTCGATCTCCCTATCGTATTGCACGCCGTTTATGAAGATGCTGATATCGTTTGTGATCTATTAGAAAAGCATCATGTGGTTCGTGCTCATTTTCATTGGTTTAAAGGGTCAGCTGCCACCATGAACAGGATAATAGATAACGAATATTTTATCTCGGTTACTCCTGACTGTCTCTACGAAGATGAAATACAGCAAATAATACGGTGCTTTCCATTGGAGTTAATAATGATAGAAACAGATGGACCATGGCCATTTGAAGGTCCATTCGAGGGTCGCATGACACACCCTGAAATGATGAGAGACTCTCTTACTACCATTGCTGCAATTAAACAGCTTCCAGTGACCGAGGTGGAGGAAATAATAGAACGAAATACACGGGCGTTTTATTGTCTTGAATAAGACCGGATATCATTTGGCAGCAATCATCTTGCTATGATGATTGCTGCTTTTTGATGGATGATAATTTTCTATAATCAAACGGAAGAGACTACTCCCACAGCGCCGAACGCCTGTACAAGGCACATCTTCAAGCGTGTCAAAGTGCCAAGCGTCAGAACAAGCACAACTTCTTGCGGGATGGACTTCCCAAAAGCGTCATATGTCTGAACATTGACTAACACCAAAACCGCTGAACTAGCCTAACTAGAAACAGTACGATTTCGGTTAAGCCTAAAATCATTCACATGCGACACCATCAAGATCTCGATCCAAATGTTTTCCATATCCCTTATCTCCCTGATATAAAGGAGTGACTTCTGCTGTTTCTGCCTCTGAACAACTTCTATATATTTTTTCATCGGCATCAGTTTCTTCTATATGATGGAAACCATCCTCAGTTACATAATCCTCTATACTCCAAATTCCAATTTCATCAGCTTGAGCCTCTTGCTCCGCCTGTTCCATCCAGGTTTGATGGGTATAAGGAGGGTCATACACATATGCGTATCTAGCAAGACCATTTTCTAATAATAATTGATTGAAGTTTTCTCCATTTATCCAAATATAACCGAGCAGACGATCATATTTATCTCGTTTCGGTCCATCGAATTCCACTTGAACGGTTTCTCCTGCTAGTATTTCTTCTGCAAAGTCTGAAGCTTCCTCTCCGAATGGCTGTTTTGGTAAATCAGGATGTTTCGTTTCAGGGGTTCCACTAAAAGCAATCGAATATTCTCCTCTTTACCGTCTATTTCAATTTTTATCGTATCACCATCCACCACACGAATAACCTTCGCCTCAGCATCATACGCACCTTCACTGATGCTTTCCATTGTAGCGAGGTCGCAGCTGGTAAGAAAAATACCAGTTAGAAGTAATAATGTTAACGCTATTTTTTGAAACATGCTTGCACCGTCCTCTATATCTTTATACGCATTGAAAAATAGTTTACTATAGTACATGACAATTGAAAAGATAAAGTGAGGACTATGATGAAAAAATGGTTGCTGATAGTGTTTGCTGTTTGGTGTCTATGGTTCTTTATTCCTACCTCATACATAGTGATCGATGGATGGACAGATGAGAATAAGAAAGGAGATCTTGGTGTGGTATTTGGCAATAAGGTTAATGAAGATGGTAGTTTGTCGGATCGTTTAAAAGCAAGATTAGATAAAGCACTTGAATACTATCAATCAGAAATGATCGAAATAATACTTGTAAGCGGCGGAGTAGGTAAAGAAGGCTATGATGAAGCAAAAGTGATGGAGGAATACTTGATTCGCAAAGGAGTGAATTCAGAAGATATTTTTGTTGACAGTGAGGGATATAATACAAGAATGACAGCAGAAAATAGTTATCGTATAGCTAATGTGAATCAGCTGCCGGTTCAAAGTGTAACGGTTATCACACAATATTTTCATATTACTAGAGCGAAATTTACTATGAAGCAGGCTGATTTTCAAGATGCTGCAGGGACTCATGCGGAATAGACGTCTATTCGATTATACGTGAATTTCCCGCTTTCTATAAATACTGGCTATTGTCAGAGTAGATTATGAAAATTTTGTGAAGGTTGTTAAACATCGGTAGTATTTCCAATTAGAATCGTTATAATGGTAAAGTAGATATTGTTAGATTAAAAAGGTTCTGTTCTGGATATAAATGTATAATGTTACATAAGAACAGACTTGAAAGGAGCTTATATTGATGAAAAAACTAGTCCTAATATGCTTAACTCTTACACTTGCTCTGATTTTAGTAGCTTGTGGTGCCGGGGAAGAAGACAATGCCAGTGATAATAACCAGGATTCTGCAGCAACTGGCAGCGGCGAAACGGTTGATCTGATTGCGACGAACTGGAAATTTGATCAGGAAGAATATACAGTGCCAGCAGGTGAAGTGACGGTTAATCTCACGAGTAAAGAAGGGTTTCATGGTATTGTGATTGAAAATAGCGATGTGTCTATTGAAGGGGAAGGATCAGCTACTACAACGCTTGAACCTGGTGAATATACCATTAGATGTTCTGTTCCATGCGGCACGGGTCACAGCGAAATGACCGCTACACTTGTAGTACAATAAACTAATAGTAAAGGGATGGATTCTGCGTTGTCACGGCAACAAACAATCCGTCCTTTTTTGTGCTAAACAAGTAAAGTATATAATTACCTCATTAAAGCAGAATACCAAAGTTAGCTAAAATCGTGCCCTACAGGACGCGGAGCATATTTCCGGAGCTTTGCTATGCATATAAAATATTTCAAAATTACCACATTGTAATATAGTTTCACCTGACATAATCCCTATTATTTATAGATAGCCTTATATATGCTTAAGTTAGTTATGACTGTGTGGGGTTAAATCCGGCTTTTATTACTATCCGTATCAAATTACCAAATAGGAATGCGTTGATGCCGGGAACAGGATGATGTTAAACTGTATAGTAGGAATGGAATATTCGAAGGAATGAGGTTACTATGAGTATCGAAATTTTGTATGAAGATAATCATTTACTGATGGTTGAAAAACCGGTCAATTTGCCGGTTCAACAAGACCAAAGTAATGATGATGACTTATTAAATATATTGAAAGATGATATCAAATACCGCTATCAGAAACCTGGAAACGTCTACTTAGGGCTTGTTCACCGTTTAGATCGGCCAGTTGGAGGAGCGATGGTCTTCGCAAAAACATCAAAAGCAGCTTCCCGACTATCCGATACAATTCGCAAAAATGAAATAGACAAAACCTATTTGGCGGTTGTCAGAGGAGTTCCGGATGAAGCAACTGGCTATCTTGTTGATTATCTGGTAAAGGATAAAAAGCGAAACAAGGTTTCGGTGACATCATCGCAAACGAAGCAGGCAAAAAAAGCAGAGTTAGGCTACGAGCTTTTAGCAAGTGAAAATGGATTAAGCTTAGTGAAAATTCATCTTTACACGGGAAGGCCACATCAAATCCGTGTTCAGTTTGCTTCACGTAATATGCCGCTTTTTGGAGACCAAAAATATGGATCCAAACAAAATAAACCTGGACAGCAGATTTCATTATGGTCGCATCGGTTACGTTTTTATCATCCTGTTCGCCAAGAAGAAATTAGCAAAAAATCATTCCCTCCAGACAAGTATCCATGGTCGAAGTGGAATGATATTTTGTATGCATAATGGGAGAGGATGAAAGAAATGGAATTAGGAATTTATAGCCTGGGAGAATTATTATCGAATCCCAAGACAGGTCGCATCATGTCAGCCAATAACCGTATTAATGATCTTGTTGAAATGGCACAATATGCTGATCAGTCTGGAGTGGACGTATTTGGTGTCGGTGAACATCACCGGCTGGATTACGCCGTATCTACCCCGCAGATGCTGTTATCTGCCATATCACAGAGAACTGAATCGATTAGACTGACAGCATTAACTTCATTATTAAATACAGCAGATCCAGTCCGTTTATTTGAGGATTTTGCAACATTAGACCTTTTATCTGGTGGACGAGCAGAATTTACTGCAGGAAGGGGAGCGTTTGTAGAGGCATTTCCTTTATTCGGTTATAATGAAAAGCATTATGATGAGCTGTTTAGCGAGCATTTAGCTCTCTTTCTGCAGCTTAATCAACAGGAACAAGTTACTTGGGAAGGGACTTATCGTTCGAAATTAGATCAAGCAGAAATAGCGCCGCGACCTCTACAACAAGCTTTACCAGTATCGATTGGTGTAGGAGGTACGATCGAAAGTGCTGAACGTTCCGGGAAAAATGGATGTGGTTTAACAGTTGTAATGATCGGTGGGATTGCCAAAAAGTATCAGCCACTTGTTGCTCGTTATCGAGAAGTATTTAGCGGAGAGCAATCACCACACGTTGCAATTGCAGGGCATACGATGGTCCGTGAAACATTAGAGGAACTAGAAGAAGACTTTTACAGCTATTATGCGCATTATTGGGAGCATTTGACCAAACAGGGAATTGGTGGAGCGATGGGAGCAGCACGTACTGACATGGACTTTATTACAAGTGAAGAGTCAACATTAATGGTAGGTACTCCTGAACAAATAATTGCCAAAATCAAATACCAGTATCAATTATTTGGTCATGATCGTTTCCTGGCGCAAGTCGATTTTGGTGGACAACCAATCGAATCGGTAAAAGAAACGATCGATTTGTTAACGAAGAAAGTCATGCCTTATCTGCAAAAATAACGATGCATATGTTCCTTTAAGAGCTAATATGATAAAATAGAGCTTATCTGTAACCGCTTAACAAGAGAGGAGAAAAATATGGGTTCCAATAAAATACGCATTCCGTTACTAGTCGCATTAGTGATATTGATGATTTTAGATTTAACTGGTATTATATATGTTCCCGGTATCATCATTTTTATCATTGCGATTGCTCTTATATGGTATAACATACATATTAGAAGAAATCATAATCGTAATTGAAAGGACAATTAAAGTTGTCCTTTTTTGTTTGGATTCCTTTTTTATGGGTAAGTTAATATTATTTAGGAATGGAAGGTGACGTATTTGAATAATCAACGAATCGACTGGCCAACATTTATTGGGGCCCTTCTTTTATTAATCGCAGTTACAGTTCCTCTCGTTCTATTCCCTGAGGCGGGTAAAGAGTTCGTCAGTATGGCAAATACATTCTTAACGACGAACTTTGGTGTATTATATTTAGCGATGGGTTTGATTGTTTTTGCTTTTCTTATTTATGTAGCGTTCAGTAAAAATGGACATGTAAAACTAGGTGATGAAGGACAAAAGCCTGAGTTTAATTCTTTTTCCTGGGCAGCCATGCTCTTCGCTGCTGGTATTGGATCGAGTATTTTATATTGGTCCGTCATTGAGTGGGTCTATTATTATCAGGGACCACCCTTCGGTATTGAAGGAGAATCGAATGAAGCGATTCAATGGGCAACTGCTTACGGCATATTTCACTGGGGGCCGATTGCGTGGGCGATCTATACGTTACCAGCATTACCAATTGCTTACTTCTATTATGTACGGAAAAAACCAGTATTGAAAGTAAGTGAAGCAGTAAGACCGGTACTTGGACAATGGGTGGATGGCCCGATCGGTAAATTGATTGATGTACTGTTTATATTTGGTCTGTTAGGTGGTGCGGGTACTACGTTAGCATTAGGTACACCAATGATTGCTGAAGGTGTTCATTATTTGACAGGTATACCGGTAACATTAGGCATGCAGGCTTTGATTATGTTAATTTGTACCGTTATTTTTGCGATCAGTGCATATTCAGGACTGCAAAAAGGAATAAAGTTATTAAGTGATGTCAATTTATGGCTAGCATTATTTATTCTGGCCTTTATTTTTATTTTTGGACCGACACGCTTTATCATAGAGACGACTTTTAACGCAGTGGGAATATTGTTAGATAATTTCTTTAAAATGGCAACCTGGGTAGAACCATTCGGTGATCTGGCAGGATTTAAAGAGACAGGCTTTCCAGAAGGTTGGACCGTCTTTTACTGGGCATGGTGGCTTGTGTATGCACCCTTTGTTGGCTTATTCGTAGCTCGTATCTCCCGAGGTCGGACGATCAGAGAAATGATTATAGGGACAATGGTATACGGTACATTAGGCTGTGTATTATTTTTCGGAATCATGGGAAATTTTGGTCTGCACTTACAGCTGACAGGTCAATTTGATGCGATCAGTTATATGGATGCTAATGGGCCAGCAGCAACCATTATTGCTGTTATTGGACAATTACCGTTACCAAATCTAATGATTTTCCTATTTACAATTTTAGCTATTATTTTCCTCGCTACAACATTTGATTCTTCTTCTTTTATTTTGGCATCTGTTGTCCAAAAAGAAGTTGGGGATGAGCCGTTTAGGTGGAATCGTCTGTTCTGGGCTTTCACTCTTTGTATCATGCCGCTGGTATTAATGTTCTTGGGTGGATTAGATACGTTACAAACGGCCAGTATAGTCGGCGGTTTTCCATTAATCTTTATTATGTTCTTGTTGGCATGGTCTTTCATGAGAGCCTCGAACCGGGATATTACAGCTTCTGATGATTATGAATCACCAACCATTCATATAAAGAGATGGAAGAAAAAGAAGAAAAAATCCGCATTGGAAGTGTTGAAAGAAAAAGATCCAGATAAAAAGAATGATTAATCTGAAAGAGACAAGATCACATCGATGATCTTGTCTTTTTAATAAGGTAAGGGAAAGTATAAAATCCGTGGTACAAAGGGAATTTTAATGGGGCAAAGGAAAAAGTGCAGGTTCAGTGAGAGTAATTATTTAATCGTACAGTGCGGCTCAATCGGACAAAATTGAGGGTGGGAAGAGGGTGATTGGCCGATAGCAGAGCCTAATCGGACAAAACCAAGTTTGAGAAGCGGTGAAACGTCCGAAAGGCGAGCCCAAACGGACAAAACCGAGTTTGAGGAGTGGTGAAATGTCCGAAAGAAGAGCTCCATCGGACAAAATCAAGGCAAGCAGTAATAAAATGTCCGATAGAACCCCTCAATCCCCCAAATAAAAGAGCTGAGGCAAATGTCCGATAGATAAAACTTCCGTCAGATCAGCATCCGACGATCCTTCATCATCCTCTATAAAAACACACTCAGCTCCATCCCTGCTGCACCGTTAAAATGCTACAATAAAAAATAATAGAAAATGGATACTGACTTTACATATATTTTTCATAAGTGTCTTTACACATGTATGAAAATGTGTATAATAAAACTCATGACACGAAAGGTTAGGTGAGAGTAGTGAATCAGAAAGAGAAAATATGGGGACTGGTGATTTTGATCATCGTTTTTCTTGGATACTTCATTCCATATGCATTTTTGAGAGATGTAACAAAATGGTATGGAAGTTTTTTGATATGGTCGATTTTAGCTATCATTGTCATCATCGCCAATTACTATCTAGCGAAAAATTGGGGTGAGGAAGAATGAGTACGACCTTAGTTTGGTCAAGTATTTCGGTATATGTTGTTATTGCTATTATTATTGCTTATTTATCAAGAAGTGGTGACCAGAAAAGCATGGCAGGATATTTTCTGGGTGAACGCAAGCTGAATGGATTTGTATCCGCCTTAAGCTATAGTGCGACCACTTATAGTGCCTTTATGCTGGTAGGACTTGCAGGTTTGACCTATAACGGTGGAGTAGGCGGATTTGGATTTGAAATTATTTATTTTATGGGTGTTTCACTTGTAGCCATTTTTGGTCCAAGATTTTGGTTAGTAGGCAAAAAGTATGGCTATGTTACACCTTCGGAAATGTTGGGAGATCGTTATCAAAGTAAATGGGTAGCAATTGTCACTGCTATTTCGAGCTGTCTGTTTTTAATTCCATACAGTGCGGTTCAATTAACAGGTATCGGGTATCTGTTAGCGGGTGTCACGGACGGTGCCATTTCATTTACAACAGGTGTCGTGATTGCAACGGTATTAGCAATTGTTTTTTCTTATATTGCAGGTATTCGCTCTGTTGCCTGGACAGATTCATTGCAGTCGTTACTAATGATCACGACTTCTACATTAGTAGTGATCGTGATCATAGTCCATTTAGGCGGCATTGATGGCTTTTTTGATGCGATTGAAGCAAAAGATCCACAAGCATTAGCCGTTCCAGGTAATGGATTCTTTAATTTTTGGACATTTTTAGGTTTAACAATCCCGTGGTTTTTCTTCAGTATTTCTAATCCACAGGTTAGTCAACGACTCTTTATGCCTGCTTCCTTAAAAAGCATGCGACATATGTTGTTAGGGTTTCTAGTGTTCGGTTTTATCTATACGATTGTTTCTGTCGTCTGGGGCTTTTCCGCTTCTGTGTTATTTCCTGATTTAGAAAATGCTGATTTAGCTACACCGACACTCTTATCATCAGAGGTTGTACCACCTGTTTTAGGTGTGATTGTGATGGTTGGAATTATGGCAGCTGCTATTTCGACCATTGATTCGATATTGTTAACATTGTCTTCTTTATTTTCAAGAGACGTTTATCGCAATGTCACCGATCAGGCAGATGATAGTAAACAATTAATGGTAGGGAAGCTGGTCATTCCGGTAATTGCTGTTCTGGCATTTTTATTCGCGAAATTAGAGTTGGATTTAATTGCGGTCTTGTCTGTAGCTGCTTCTTCAGGATTGATCGTGGTTGTTCCGGCAATCATCGGCAGTTTCTTCTGGAAAAGAGGTACCGCACCTGGTGCAATCAGCAGTGTTGTACTGAGCAGCTTGCTCGTTATCTGGATTGAGTCAACAGATGGATTATTACTTGGCTTAAAATCTGGTATATGGGGACTTCTAACGGCAACCTTGTTATTCATTGTTGTAAGTCTTGTTACAGAAGCTCCGAAACAAAAAGCAGAAGAATTCACTCAATATGTTAGACAAAATATGAGAAGCAGTCGGTCATAATGAACGGCTGTTTCTTTACTTTTGTCGACAATTCGATTATACTGTGAAGGGTGAAATTATTTACCTGGGTAAATAATTAGGAGGGAATATATGGACACAAGTCATTTGTTGCACTTATATAATCAAAAATTGCGTCTGTTTCAAAATGAGCTAAATGAACAATTGAAGCCATTTGGTTTATTTCACTCTCAGTGGACGATATTGTATACGTTGTTTCAAAAGGAAGAGATGACACAGACAGAAATCTGGCAATATTTAAAAGTAGAAGCACCTACTATTACAAGAACACTAGTCCGCATGGAGAAGAATGGCTGGGTGAATCGGTCAATCGGACAGGATAAACGGGAACGTATTGTCACATTGACAAACAAAGCAAAATCTACTTATCCCGAAATAATGAAGCAGATAAAAGGAACAGAAGTGCAATTTTTGCAAAATCTGTCGCAACAGGAAAGACAACAATTCCAACAACTTCTAGAAAAACTATCATTAGAGAGAGGAATAATATGACAGAAAACAAAATCTGGACGAAAGATTTTATTAGCTTAGCAATCGTGAATTTATTCGTATTCATGAGCTTCTACACTTTACTAACAACCTTGCCATTGTTTGTAATGAATGAATGGAACGGTTCAGAAGCAGAGGGTGGCATGGTTGTGACTGCGATGTTATTAGCAGCCATATTGTTACGTCCATTCTCTGGGACTATTCTCAGTAAATATGGAAAGACGAAAGTATTGCTGATCAGTAATATATGTTTTGCGGTCACGATGGTTGTATATATATGGGTTGATTCCTATTATGCTTTACTGTTACTTCGTTTTATTCATGGCTTTTCTTTTGCCATAGTAACCACTGCGACTTCAGCATTGGCAGCGGATATTGTTCCAGCAGCAAAAAGAGGGGAAGGACTTGGCTATTTTACGATGTCGATGAACCTCGCTATTGTACTGGGACCATTTTTCGGGCTGAGTTTCATCCAAATTACTTCCTATAACAATCTATTTATCATTTTATCTATCTTTTCGATTTTGAGCGTGTTATCCACATTCTTGTTAAAAGTAGAGGATCCACCTGAACAAGAAATTACACCGTTTAACTGGAGAGAGTTACTGGAACGCCCCGTGTTACCGATAGCAGCAATAGGTTTATTAATATCATTTGCCTATGCAAGTATCGTTTCTTTCATTTCTGTTTTTGCCTCAGCGAGAGGACTTGATCAGGTTTCCAGCTATTTCTTTGCTGTCTTTGCGATTACGATGCTTTCCACCCGTCCTTTTTTAGGAAAACAATTTGATTTGAGAGGACCGCGAGCAGTTATCATCCCTTGTATGCTTTTGTTTGCAGCTGGATTTGTACTATTAAGTTTATCGCAGAACGCTTTTACCTTCCTGCTGGCGGCTGGAATAATCGGAATTGGCTATGGCTCGTTATTGCCTTTCTTCTTATCTATCTCTGTTTCAAAGGTTTCCTTATCAAGAAGTGGACATGCTACTGCAACGTTTCTGACCCTGTATGATGCTGGTATTGCTATAGGTTCCAGTGTATTAGGGATTGTTGCTTCGATGCTTGGATTTACACAAATGTTTATCCTTTTAGCGGTGTTTGTCTGCCTGATTATATGGATATTCTCCGTTTATATGACGAGGTCAACAAAGAAGATAACAGAGTAATTTTTAAGTTTTTGCAAATCTTTGGTCAGATGTTTGAATTTTCTAAAAATTAATTGAATCTCTATCATGGTTCCCCTAAAATAGAATTAGGTAATATAGAGGGGAGATACGCGCATGAGTGGGCAAGGTTTATTCGGAGAATTTGGCGGCAGTTACGTGCCGGAAGAATTAGGGGAAGTATTAGGTGTATTAGCAGAGGAATTTGAACAAGCTATCAAGGACCCGGCGTTTATTGAAGAGTTTAAAGAAGTATTGGCGGATTGTGTTGGAAGGGAGAATCCATTGACATTCGCCAGAAATTTGTCCCAACAACAACAAGGGGCAAAAATCTATTTGAAACGAGAAGATTTAAACCATACCGGTGCCCATAAGATTAATAATGCGATCGGACAAATATTACTTGCAAAGCGCATGGGAGCAAAACGAGTAATCGCTGAAACAGGAGCAGGACAACATGGTGTAGCAACAGCAACAGCTTGCGCAATGTTTGGGATGGATTGTACGATATACATGGGAAAACATGATATGAAGCGACAAGCTTTAAATGTGTTTCGGATGGAATTGTTAGGTGCAAAGGTAGAAAGTGTCGCAGTTGGTCAAGGAAGATTAAAAGATGCGGTCGATGCCGCTTTAGCAGATTTAGTGGAGAACTATGAAAATACGTTCTATTTACTAGGCTCTGCCGTAGGTCCACATCCTTTTCCTACCATGGTGAAATTCTTTCAGTCCGTGATCAGTGAAGAGTCAAAACGTCAGATTATTGATAAAGAAGGTAAGCTTCCGGCGGCAGTTGTAGCATGCGCAGGTGGTGGCAGTAATGCAATCGGTGCATTTGCCCACTATATTGAGGAAGAAACTGTCCGCCTGATTGGTGTAGAACCAGCTGAAGCACCATCATTGACGGAAGGGGTGCCAGCGGTTATACATGGCTTTAAATGTTTAACATTACTTGATGAAGAAGGCAATCCAAAGCCTACCTACTCTATAGCAGCTGGTTTGGATTACCCGGGTATTGGGCCGGAGCACAGCTATCTCAAAGAATCAGGACGGGCAGAATATGTAACGATTACGGGAGAAGAAGCGTTAGCTGCATTTAAATTGTTATCCGAAACAGAAGGTATCATTCCCGCATTGGAAAGTGCCCATGCTGTTGCATATGCCATCAAGCTGGCAAAAGACTTAGGGACAGAGGAGAGCATCATCGTGAATCTGTCAGGACGCGGTGATAAAGACGTTCAGCAAGTCTTTGAGATGGAGCATGGTGCCAAAGAGCAGGAGGTATAAAAGTGGCAGGTATTAAATTTGAAATTATCGAACAAATTGCTGTATTGTCAGAATCACAAAAAGGATGGCAGAAAGAAGTCAATCTTATCAGCTGGAATGATCGGGAACCAAAGTATGACATACGTGATTGGTCACCTGACCATGAAAAAATGGGAAAAGGCGTAACTCTGACAAAAGAAGAATGGCAAACTCTAAAAAATTTATAAAAAAACAAGCATCCTCTCTAAAGGATGCTTGTTTTTTGTATAACCTCCAACAAGGATGACGGCGGTTTTCAGCGATGATGGCAAAAAAAAAGATCACTTATATAGGCAGCAAAATTATTAAAAAAAGTTTGTCAGATTTTCTTACAATGTTATCGACGGATATTTGGGTTAGCGTGTAGGATAGTGAATAACAAGTGATGTAAAAAATAGTTACATGGAAAAGGGGAAATGAAAGATGGCAACAATAGCTCCAGAGAAAACATTGGACACCGTGGAAAAGTTAGAAGCAATTAAAGAAACTATTAAAACAAAAAATGTTGAATTATTACACTTACAATTTGTAGACATCGAAGGAACGTTGAAACAAGTTACAGTTACAGCTGAACAACTTGATGACGTAGTAGAAGGAGAAACAATGTTTGACGGTTCTTCTATTACAGGTTTTACACCTATTAACCAGTCTGACTTATACTTATTACCAGATTTAAATACATTTGCCGTGTTACCTTGGACGGAAGAAGAGGGATATTCTGAAGCACGATTCTTATGTAGTGTAACAAATCCGGATGGTACATTATTCGAAGGTGATCCACGTAATATATTAAAAAACACTGTAAATAAAGCAAAAGAAAAAGGTTTTTCTATTAATGTCGGTCCAGAACTAGAATTCTTCTTATTTGAAACAGACGAGAAGAATCAACCGACACAAACAGTGCATGATCAAGGTGGCTATTTCGAGCCTGCACCATACGATTTAGGCGAAAGAGTTCGTTTAGAAATCTATAAAACGTTGAAAAAAATGGGCTTTACTATTGAAGCTTCTCACCACGAAGTAGCAGAAGGTCAACACGAAATTAATTTCAAATTTGGTGATGCTTTAACAACGGCAGATAATGCCACTACTTTCAAATGGGTCGTAAAAACAGTAGCACAACAATTCGGATTGCGCGCAACTTTCATGCCGAAGCCTGTATTTGGTGCAAATGGTAACGGAATGCACGTAAATATGTCTTTATTTGATGAAAATGCTGGGAAAAACGCATTCTTCGATGATTCTGATTCTCGTCAATTATCTGAAACAGCCTATTCGTTTATTGCTGGATTACTCCACCACGTACCGTCGTTCGTAGCATTAACTAACCCATTAGTTAACTCTTACAAACGTCTAGTACCTGGTTATGAGGCACCTTGCTACATTGCATGGTCTTCGTCAAACCGTTCCGCATTAGTACGTATCCCGGCTACACGTGGAGCAGGTACTCGTGTTGAAATTCGTTGTCCAGACCCAAGTGCCAATCCATACTATGCATTTGCTAGTATTGCGGCTGCAGGAATCGACGGTGTGGAAAAATCATTACAAGCACCAGAAGAAACAGTTGATGATATCTTTAGCATGGATTTAGCAGAACGTGAAGAGCGTGGGATTGAAAACCTTCCAACGATGCTTGGTGAAGCGATAGAAGCTCTGAAAACAGGAGAAATTGGTAAAAAAGTTCTTGGAGATTTTGCTTTAAATGAATATGCTTCATTTAAACAAGATGAGTGGGACAGTTATCGAATCGCCGTAACGGAATGGGAACTTGATCGCTATCAGGCCAAATTTTAATGAAAGTAATAAATAGTCTGAATTCCAAACGGATTCAGACTATTTTTTTTGATTAAACCGTTTGCCACCGTTACAATAAATGTAAGGAGAGGAGAATGCACATGGATCCTTTAGATATAATGATGCATGTAGATAAAATAAAACCGCATTTTCAGGCAATTTTCAGCGCTGACAGCCATGAAGTGGTCGGTTATGAAGTGCTGGGACGACTGGAATTGGACGATCAATCTATTCGTTTAGGTCCTTTTTTCCGCGATCCTAATGTTCCCGATGATTTCAAAATGGAAATGGACCAAAAAATTCAAGATCTTGCGTTGCAGCAATATTTGGAACAAGGAATGGATGAACAGCTCTATATTAATGTTCATGCAGATTATTTTGCTTCCGACAAAGAGGATGAATATTTAGAGCATTTAATTGCTTATCAAGAAAATGGCCTTGACCTATCGAAAATCATTATAGAAATTACGGAGCACCATTTTGCAGGAGATATCGAAATTCTGTTACATACGTTTAAATACTTAAAAACATTGGGTATAAAGATAGCAATTGATGATTTAGGCAGGGGATCGAGTAATTTAGATCGGATCAGCTTAATGGAGCCGGATATTCTGAAAGTCGACTTAGAAGCATTGCAGAATGAATCCATGTCTACAGCGTTCCACGGTATTATTTACTCTCTATCCTTACTTTCACGTAAATTGGGTGCTGAATTATTATTTGATGGCATTTCATCTAACTACCACTTCCATTATGCTTGGCGAAATAATGGTCGCTATTATCAAGGTAGTTTTCTAGCTGAACCTGCTAATCAATTTGTGGAAAAAGGTCGTCTCAAAGAACGCTTTCGGCATGACATTCAGCAATTTATTCAAGTGGAACGAGCAAAGCTCACGACGAAATTTCAACTTACAACAACATTAAATCATCAAGTGCAGGAAAAATGGAAATTAATTAAGAAAAGTAAAAGTCTTGATGAACAGGTAGATGATTTAGCCAAAGAAATGGAGCATATTTTCTTTCGGATCTATGTGACAGATGAAGACGGATTTCAAAAAACAGTAAACTTCATCCATCTTGGACATGACTGGGTATGGGACGAAACCGTTAAGGGGAAAAATTGGAGTTGGCGCCCTTATTTTATCGAGAATGTAATTCGGATGAAGGAAGAAAAAACAGGTTTTTTATCTGAGCTCTATAATGACATTGAAACAGGAGAAAGAATTCGCACATTTTCTTTTCCTTTAGATGAGACTCTTTATTTGTTTATGGATGTCTCACCAATGTACTTAGATGAGCATCAAGACTTGTTGTGGTAAGAGGGAGGTACCTCAGTTGGCATCTCAACAGGCGATGATTATTGTAAATCCCAGTTCGGGCAGGGAAAAAGCACAACAATACAAAGATGATATAAAAGAGATATTGCAGCAACAAGATTACGAGGTTTCAGTAAGAGAGACGGAAAAAGCGTATGATGCCTTACAATTTGCCGAAGAAGCAAGTCAGTCAAAAATAGGTCTCGTCTCTGTTTTGGGTGGGGACGGAACTGTTAATGAAGTGATCAATGGCTTGGCAGAGAAGGAGTATCGGCCAATGCTTCATATTATTCCATTAGGCACGGTAAACAATTTCGCTAAAGCACTCAATATTCCTTTAAAGCCGGAAGAAGCTAGTCATGTGTTAAATGAAATGAATGCAAGGCCAGTCGATGTTGGTAAAATAAATGATCATTATTTTATGAATTTAGTTAACATTGGTGCCATTGCGGAAGCTACCTATCAAGTATCAGCAGATCAAAAATCAAAATTGGGACCACTTGCTTACTTTATTGAAGGAGTCAAGAAGTTTTCGGAACATGATATCTTTGCTGCGGAAATAGAGCATGATCAGCAAAAAGAAGCGTACCAGGTGATACTTATTATTATCGCTGTTACGGATACGTTAGCTGGAATCCAGCATGTATTATCTGAAGCAGAAGTGGACGATGGTTATTTACATGTCTATGCGATCAAGGATTTAACCAATTTGGAAAGTGTCTCGATGCTGACGCAATTTGTGAATGGTTCGTTAAAGGATCAACAACAGGTAGCTTATTGGAAAACAAAAGAAATTTCTGTTCACACAACCCCTTCAAAAATAACGAACATTGACGGGGATGAAGGAGAGTCCACACCGATCAAACTTTCCGTTTTAAAACAGCACATCAACATCTTGACATAAAACACCTGATACTTGTCAGGTGTTTTTATTTGTACCCAAAGAATGCATATCACTACTGTCATTATGGGGAAAGGAAGTAGTGTTGAAAAGTGAAAAAGTAAATGAAGGTTCTATGTAAACTATATAGTTGTGGTTATTTTGACATACGGAATGTGCTAAGTAAAGCTCCGGAAATATGCTTAAGGAAGTGCTAAAACGTATGGAAGAGCTAAAATCAGTGGTGCTAGGCATCTTATGTAGAATTCGAATGCTATTATGGCAATTATAATCAGCTCAATATGCTAGCTCTTGTATAAGTGCTTAGCTAGCATAATCCGTATTATAGGTACCTATATAATTTGACTAAATCCGGACTTGTTTTTTCTTCCTGTCTTGAACTAAGGGGTGTGGTGTTGTAGTGATACAAGCAGATATAGGTACAATCAAGTGGACTTGCAGACTGGATTCTATTTTTATACGGTTTTGTTGATGTGCATACCAGCAATACTTTTTTGCATGTATTTCGAAGAGACTTGAAAACGGTCATGATGGGACATGAAGATTATTTTATGTATAAAACAACACATTTTTGCCCTGTATACAGACATAGGGTTTCTAAAGAAATGGTTCATAATACGGATAGCCAAAAATCCTTTTTTGTTAGGTAAGGCAAAAAAGTATCATTGTTGGAAAAGAAGAACGATGCTATTATTTTGAAAACGCTTCCTGACAAAGGTGGAGTAAGGAGGAATAAAAAAGCATGCGAAACAATAGCCATCATTTCATCGATGCTAACCAAGCAAAGTCCGAAGTTTATAATTTTAATTATGAATGGCGGTTTAAACTGGCAGATTGTTTTCCGTTACAAGAGGCACTGGACACATGGAAGGATAAGAACGGAAGATGCTTTTATGAGAAGGAATACGAGGAACAAGATTGGCAAACTGTAGGTGTTCCTCACACCTATAACGATAAAGATTTATTTGTTTCAAGAATAGAGGATACCGGCAGTGGGCAGAAACGAACCTTTGCATTCTACAGAAAATGGTTTAAGTTGCCTGAGAAGCATTACAACAAAAAGGTCATGATTGAATTTGAAGGAATACGTCAAACTTGTTATTTGTATGTCAATGGCAAAATGGCAGGCTATTATGAGTCAGGTGTCGCCCCGTTTGGGTTCGATCTTACACCATACATCCACGACCAGAAAGACAATTTAATTGCTATTGCGACGGATAATACATCTTCCAGAAATTTAGATCACTTTGCTGCGGAAACTCCGAATAACGATGGAGCGATTCCAGGGGGGTTCATTGCATCGCTTCAACCAGATTCGATTTCAGAGGATAAACGTGGAGTAGGTTATTTTTGGAACGCCAATGATTTTAATCCGAGTATTGGTGGCCTTACGAAAAACATCAGGTTACACATTAAGCCTACGTTACATATTACCTTACCGATATACAGTAACCTCCAGACAAAAGGGGTGTATATTTATGGTTCTGATTTTGATATAGAGAATAAAAAGGCAATGATACATGTTCACGCAGAGATAAGAAATGAATCAGAAAGAGCGGAAGAAGTATCATTAGTATCCATTATTTATGATCATAGCGGTAAGGAAGTAGCAAAGGCATCTTCAGGATGTATAACAGTACAACAGACAAAGGCGCTAACTCCTTATTCACCATTATCGATTGTTCCAAGTGATGCTTATAAAAGAACGGGAAGGGGATATACGCCTGTACCGGAAGATCAAGTAGCTCCGACGGATACCGATTCTGTAGAGATCACACTTATAAAAAGCAATACAACTGGCTCTGATCTGCGCTTCTGGTCGCCGGATGACCCTTATTTATATACGGTTCAAACCTATTTGTTCTGTAATGGAGAAGTGCTAGATCAGGTAACGAATACTACGGGTTTTCGAAAAGTTTCCTATGATTTTGAAACTGGTCTGAAAATAAATGATCAACGAGTATGGTTAACCGGCTATGCGCAACGCGCTGCAAATGAATGGGCAGCCATCGGGACTGCGGTAGATTGGCTAAAAGATATTGATGCGCAGTTAATTCGTGAAAGTAATGCGAATCACATCCGCTTTATGCATGTAGCAGGCAGTCCGGCAGATATTCGGTCATTTGACCGGTATGGAGTGGTTTGTACACAACCTGCTGGTGACAAGGAAAGAGAAAATTTTGGCAGACAATGGGACCAACGTGTGGAACTTATGAGAGATGTCATCATTTATTTTAGGAATAATCCATCCATTTTGTTTTGGGAAGCTGGCAACAATTCAATTAATGCCGAACATATGAGAGAAATGCGATTATTAAAAGAAAAGCTCGATCCTTTCGGTGGCAGATACATGGGGTGTCGAACATTAAACACAGATGAACTTTTACAAGAGGCTGAATATGTAGGCACTATGCTAAATCGTCATGCTGGTCGTTATCAGTCTGAACAAATGCCTGTCACCGAGACAGAATATTTACGAGAAGAAGCACCAAGACGCGTCTGGGATGATTTTTCTCCACCAGATTTTGATTACGATAATCTTTGGTTGGGGCCAGGTGGACGAAAGCAAGTGGGAGCGGATTGTCATGACCTTACTTCAGAGGATCTCGCACTATATGCGGCAAAGGGTTATGCAGAGTTTTTCCACGATCGCATTGGTGGTGCTTCTGGAAAGAATTATTATACTGCTGCGGCTGCGTTATGCTGGACAGACTCTGCTCAGCACGGAAGGCAAGCAGCGAGCGAAAATGCCAGGATGAGTGGTCGTGTTGATCCGGTACGAATTAAAAAGCAAAATTTTGATGTATTCCGAACAATGCAGTCACCTGAAGCAACGGTCCATATTGTCGGACATTGGAATTACCCCGAAGAGAATGGAAGTAACTATCGTTATTCAGTAAAAGAATTTGATGGTACTTATTGGAGAAAAACCGGCAAATTTCAATATAGAAATCCACGTGACAAGACCGTGTATGTGATAGGCAGTTACGGTATAGCCAAAATTGAATTGTATATCAATCACCAGTTTTTGGCAGTATGCGATCAACCGTTGGATACATTTGTGTTTGCTTTCTATCATATTGATATTACACAGTCCGGTTCCATTACTGCTGTTGGCTACGATTATCAAGGAGAACAAGTGACGAATGATACAGTGGAGACCGTCTTGGAACCAACAAAAATAAAGCTTACTGCCCATACTGGTAATAGAGGATTATTAGCAGACGGAACCGATATTGCCTATGTGGACGTGGAAGTGGTAGATGAACATGGACGGATACATCCATTAGCAAATGACAAAATCGAATTTGTGCTTGAAGGAGGGGGTATTTTTCTTGGTGGTTATAATAGTGGCAGATTTAACGGCTATGGAAAAGCAGATAGTGTGATCCATCAGCATCATGTTTATGCAGAGTGCGGCAGTAACCGTGTATTTATACGGTCAACAAATCAAGCAGGAGTAGTAAAACTAATAGCTAAAATGAAAGGGATATCTGATCAAACGGTCGAGATTATCAGTCAAGCTGCCGATAGAAGAGCACTGTCACTTGAATACCCACAATATGAAACAGCATCTGTTGTGCAACCCAGTAATCAAAACTATCCATTCGAAGCAATAGCAGAAGCAGATGCTGTTAAATATCAGGAGCCGGATCATATATATTGTAAGGTTGTCGTCAACGGGCAAGAACCGAACACCTATGGCATTCTCAGTATCTATGAACATGGAAGTGTGTACAGCCCGATATTGTTTATTCTTGAGAGTATGAAAAAGGATTTTCCCCATTTATTTGACTATCAATACGATGAACAGAATGGGATTTTAACGATAGATTCATATGGTCGAACAATTGTAGCGGAGCAAGGCAGGACACATCTTTTGGTTGACGGTGAAGAAAATCTGCTGAATGGGGAGCCATATAAAGATTCAAATGGTGCTCTTATCGTAGAAATTAACGCGGTTATTTCTTATATCAAAGATGTCATTTCTTATTATGATGAGAAGGCGAGTTTGTTCCGAATAAATATACCTGTTTAGAAGGGAGTAATAAACAATGTCAAATAAAGTGAATGTATATTGGTTAGATCAAAAGCCAGTCGTCAACAGAGGCGTAACATGGGGAATACCTTGGGAAAAGGGACATTTAAAGAAAACAGATTCCTTAACCTTAACGGATAATCATGATGCGGAGATTCCTCTTCAAACATGGCCGACCGCATACTGGCCAGATGGCAGTGTGAAATGGACGGCACATGCGGTATCCTTAATGGATGATAGGTTGTCAGAAACCTATCAGGTGAAAAAAGGATTAGCCATCATCCCTGAGAACCCACTGACTGTAGAAAAGTCCGATGAATCGATTCAAATTAACACTGGGCATCTGATTTATAAAGTAAATACGTCAGGTGAACAAATTATCAGTCAAGTACACAATGGTGAACAACTTGTGTGTGAAGGTGGGTATTTGAAAGGAATAAAGGAATCCTTCACTGATACTGATGGCGTTGTAACGACAAGGCAAGAAGCTTTCTATAGTGATATAAATAGTGCGATTGTTGAACAAAGTGGTCCAGTTAGAGCTGTCGTGAAGATAACAGGACGACACAAAGTTGTTTCTGATCAACGTAAATGGCTGCCCTTTACGTTAAGGTTATATTTTTATGCGGGTCAATATACGATGAGAGCGGTGCATACGTTTATCTATGATGGTAATCCACATCAGGATTTTATTAAAGGGATCGGGATTGATTTTCGAATACCAATGCAAGGTCCATTATATAATCGGTATGTACGATTTGGAGGAGATGAAGGATTCTTTCGCGAATCACCAAAAGGGATGCTTACCTGGCGGACAAAAGGACATTACGAAACACTTTATCAAGACCAGATGGAAGGTAAGCCGATTCATTTTCTGGAGGAGGATCAAGCCTTTGTCAATTTGCTTGATGATGCTGCTACTTGGGAAAATTATAAATTGGTCCAGCAATCTGCTGATAGTTATGCTATTTCCAAACAAACGAAACATGGATGTTCCTGGGTTCATGCCGTTTCCGGAAATCGAGCAAATGGTGTCGCTTATATTGGAAGTGAATCAGGTGGAATGACCATAGGGGCACGTAATTTTTGGCAGAAGTACCCTTCCTCTTTTGAGGTAAAGGAGTTAGCTAAACAAACAAGTACGTTGTCCACATGGTTCTGGTCGCCTGATGTACCTTCGATGGATATGAGGCATTATGATACAGAAACACATGTAAAATCCTCCTATGAAGGTGCAGAAGAATTTCGCAGTACACCTTATGGAGTGGCCAATACAAATGAAATCACCGTGGGATTTTACTCATCTACGCCTGATCAAAAGGAGTTGCGGTCATTTGTTCGTGAGAAAGAATCTCCTGCGTTGTTGGTATGCGAGCCAACTTATTACCATCGAACAAGTGCATTAGGCGTTTGGAGTGTGAAGGATGCAAGCACTCCGACAAAAGCTAAACTGGAGCAAGCACTGGATGAAGTGGTGCAATATTATATGAATGAAGTGGAACAACGAGGCTGGTATGGTTTTTGGAATTACGGTGATGTGATGCATAGCTATGATCCAATCCGTCACGTATGGAAATACGACTTAGGTGGCTGTGCATGGCAGAACACAGAATTAGCTCCGAACTATTGGCTTTGGTACATGTTCTTACGATCAGGCCGTGATGATATTTTTCGTTTTGCTGAAGCGATGACAAGACATACAAGTGAAGTCGATGTATACCATATTGGTGAATATGCAGGTCTGGGCTCCAGGCATAATGTTGTCCACTGGGGCTGTGGCTGTAAGGAAGCACGAATTGGTGCAGCCGGTTTGCATAAAATCTATTATTATCTCACAGCGGATGAACGAATCGGAGACATTATGGACGAAGTAGTTAATGCTGATTACACGACAGAACATATACCTCCTATGAGGGCATATTTTCCCAAAGATCATTTCCCGACTCACGTAAGAAGTGGTCCTGATTGGGCCGCGTTTTGTTCCAATTGGCTAACACGGTGGGAACGTTATGAGGATACATCATTCCGTGATAAAATGTTGACAGGAATTAACTCGCTGAAAAATATGCCCTATCGCTTACTGACAGGACCTGTTTTCGGTTATGAACCTAGAACTGGTGATTTAATGTTCTTTGGTAATGAAAACCACGGACACCACTTAATTATGAGCATGGGTGGTGCACAGGTCTGGATGGAATTGGCGGAGGTTCTGGAAGACCCGGAATGGCTGGAAATGCTAGCTGAGTTTGGTGCATTTTATAATTTGCCAGCAGATGAAAAGGCAAAAAGGACAGATGGTGCAATCACAGGTGACAAGCCATGGGGAACGTCGATGCTTTCCTCAACGTTAGTAGCATTTGCAGCAGCATATAAACAAGATCCACAATTGGCGAAAGAGGCGTGGCAATATTTATTAGAAGATGATACACACTGGCAGATCAAATCACCGTTAAAATTAAATAAAACAAACGATTACGTAAAACCAATCTCAGAAGCGAAAAACATATCCACAAACACAGCTTCCCAATGGTCGCTAAATGTGATTGTATGTATGGAACTGATTGAACAGTACTTAGAACCCGCCATGCAAGAAAATACAACTTTGGCAAATAAGTATTAACTAGTAAAAAAATAAAATACGGTAACATTCAAAAATTGCATATTGCAGGAAAGGTATTCGCCCTTTATAGTGTCACTATAGTTGATAGAGGGAGAGGGGGAATGCCTTTTTTCTGAGAGATAAAACGAGGAATATAAAACTGCTCTCGATACAATTTATCAAGCAAGATGACTTTTATGGATACCACTCAATATGCTTCTCTTACAAAAATTGTAGAGCGGTATCCTTGTACAAAAAATTACAGCAAGGCTAGTAAATATAATTTGTATCTAATATAAATCTAACTTGGTAGAATCAAAAGTTCTTCTGTAGGTTTATACATGATGCAGCTATGGATTAGTTGTTGTTTTGTAAAACAATTTTAAATCTTTTCCCCACCTTGTGTAAAAGCGCTTACAATTGTGGTAATATAAATGTTGTGAGGTGGGGAAAATGGATTTCAAAAAAGTGATGAGAAATTGGAAATACTGGTTCTTAAATCGCTGGCAAAGCAGTTATTTTCGCAAAAGTTTTCTATTAATTCTTTTTATTACATCGATTCCAGGCATTATTTCAGGTATTGCTATTTATACATTTGGATTAAATTCTACTGAAAATGAATTGCGAAAAGTGCACGTAGAAGAAATAGATGAGCGCGCACAAAATATTGATGACCAATTAAACTATTTGGAAGAATCATTAACGTATTGGGCGTATGAACCAACATTTAATTATCAGTTGATTACCACAGATTTTGTTTATGAATTTCAAACGACAAGAGATATTATGCAGAAATTATTAATTCTTGAAGGCAGTCAGCCATTGATTAGCCATGTAGATCTCTTTGTAGAAACACACGATGGTCCGGTACTGTTTACACCGTATATGAATAAAATTACTAGTCAGGAGCAGCAAGAGGCTTATCATAGTTTTTTAGAATCATCAACTAACATATCGTGGTATCACAACGAGAAGCAGTTTGAGGAGACAGAATATGCAAATAATTTATTACTAGCTCATCAAATACCTGGAGTTGTAAATAGTTCATTCGGCGCGATTGTTGTTTCACTCGATAAGAAAAGCCTTACGCAAACATTGGAAACGTTAACACCATACAGTAACGGTGTAACTTTGTTAATGAACGAAAATGATGAAGTATTATTGTCAACGGAGA
This sequence comes from Gracilibacillus caseinilyticus, assembly GCF_022919115.1. Lineage (NCBI taxonomy): Bacteria > Bacillati > Bacillota > Bacilli > Caryophanales > Bacillaceae > Gracilibacillus > Gracilibacillus caseinilyticus. Next base: position 2,800,199 of record NZ_CP095072.1, read on the forward strand.
AAACAAACGATCAAGCATTTACGAGTAAGCTAGTCTCGATGTTTGCAAATAAGCAACAATCCGATCGTTCCTTTCAAATGGATTGGGATGACAAAACGTACTCCGTTTCATTCGGTACTTTTAATCGAGTTGGTTCTGAATGGACTTATGTTTCCGCTGCACCGATATCAGCTATTACGACCCCGATAATCACTATCTCTAAAGTTATCCTGATTGCCAGTCTTACGGTGTTAGGCTTAGCGTTTCTGCTAACATGGTTTGTATCAAACCGTTTGTATCAGCCGGTCAGAAAGTTAGCTAGCAGCTTTACTAATACAAATTCTGCGACACAAAAAGGCCCGAAAGACGAATTTAAACAAATTAGAGACCGGATTGATACTTTAACCTTTGAGAGTGAACAATTAGAGCGAAGAATAACGAAACAGATACCACAATTAAGACAAAACTTTCTCATTCAATTAACGAAGGGATATTTATATGATTTCGATGAATATGCTCTAAAGAGAAGAATGGAGAATTACAGATGGAAAGTGGACAATACGTCATTTGTTTTACTCGACATCCAATTAACAGGGATCGTTGCCAATGAAGAAAGGAAATACGAAGATGATAGTTTGCTAGCCTTTGCAATGGCAAATATTGCAGAAGACGTAACGAAAGAGTACATAGAACAATATGCCGTTCTTAATCAATATGACATGACAGCGACAATTTTTTTAATTGTTCCTGATCAAATATCAAATGTATCCGAATTATTACGAAGTCTTAGTGAAGACATAACGACTTCCATTAACCGTGTCTTAGCACGATATGTCACGATTACGATCAGCTCAAAAACACCTAAAATCAAAGATATTAATTTTCTGTTTGAAGAGATTGGAAGGGTCAAACGTTTCCGGGATTTTCACAAACAGAATCAGATTCTTATGTTAAATGAAGTCGAACAGAATGTGACGGGACATCAATTATTCTATCCATTTGAAATGGAAAAAGAAATTATCCAATCGATTAGAAGAGGAAAAATTAATGAAACAGAGACGTTGATTCTTCAATTCTTTGATCAGCTACTCGACAATAGTACAAAGGAAGTTAGTGTGCAAGCTGGCATGATGCAGCTGTATAGCGCCATTCAACACGAAATATTACTGTCAGGAGTGGATCCGGTCATTTTATTCAAGGGACGGAATATGTATGAAGAATTAGCACAACTTCGTGAAATGGAATGGGTAATCAAATGGCTGATCGAGCAGGTCATAACACCCTATGTTCACTACTTAGAAGATAACATGAATATGGAAATGAAGATGGTTGTCGATAAAATCGTAACGTACATCGAAGAGCATTATATGGAAGATATATCACTGGAGAGTTGTGCAGAGTATGTCAATGCCACATCGTATACGATCAGTAAAGCGTTTAAGAAAGTACACGGTGTTAATTTTATCGATTATTTAACTAAGCTAAGACTTGATAAAGCAAAAGAACTTTTATTACAAACGAATATGAAAATAAATGAAATTGCAGAAGAAGTGGGGTACAGACATAGTTATTTTAATAGGATATTTAAAAAACATGTAGGCTTGCCTCCAAGTCAATATCGCAAATCGAGGGCAAGCAATACTTAGGAGGAATACAAGTGGATGCTTTATATCAACAATTTCTTCAACCTGCAACAGAGTTTGCTCCAATGCCGTTCTGGTTTTGGAATGATCGTCTGGACAAAGCTGTGTTACGGGAGCAAATAGCAGATTTTCAACAAAAAGGGGTAGAAGGCTTCGTATTACACCCGCGTAAAGGGATTCCGGAACAGACGAAATATTTGTCAGATGAATTCATGGAATATGTCCGGTTCGCTGTGGAGGAAGCAGATCAACGGAACATGCACGTGATTTTGTATGATGAAGCGATGTACCCATCCGGTGCTGCGAATGGGAAAGTAGTGGAACAAGAACCCCGATTTGCAAGTCGAGGATTAAAGGTGCAGGAGATGAATGACTGGGATCAATCGATAGAAATCCCATTGGAGTCAGATGATCGAGTAGTTGCTGTATATTTAGCATTGAAAAATGAAAGCGAGGGATATGATGTTGACCATACGACATGTCTCTACCCATTAAATGCCCAAGTGGTTATGATTAACCGAGAGAAAGCAGTGGTGCCGGCTGAAGTGATCGATTCTTTCTTCCAAGCAAACAATCGGAAAAAAGAAGAATATGCTTGTCTATTTTTAATAGAAGGATATACGGAAGGAACGATTCGTGGTGTACATCCGGAACAGGATGATGGTGAGACGCATGCACCTCGCTCTGCAGATTTATTAAATCCGGCGGCAGTGCAATCCTTCATTAATTTGACTCATGAAAGATATAAAGAAATAGTAGGGGATTACTTTGGTAATACCATCTTTGCCATGTTTACGGATGAACCGGACATAACTGGAAGAAATTCAAAGCCTGGTTATCTGGCGTGGACGCAACATTTTGAAATCTCTCTGTATCATGAAGGGCTTCATGTCGAAGATCTGCCTGGGTTATTTTTTGATATTGGAGAGAAAACGTCTAGGATCAGGCAAACGTATCAAAAAGCAATCGACAAACGAATGCTCGAAAGCTACTACATACCAATTGCAGAATGGTGTAAAGAAAATCGATTGCATTTAACTGGTCATCCTGCGAAAAGTGATGATATCGGTTTGTTGAAGCCTTTTACTATTCCAGGTCAGGATGTTGTTTGGAGATGGGTTGCGCCAGAAGATGATCAAGGAATTACTGGTGAACACACCACTGCTGGTAAGTGTGGCAGTGATGCGGCCAGGCATTATGGCCGCAGAAGAAATTTAAATGAATATCTCGGTGTTTGTGGGGTGGATAACAGTTGGAATTTATCTGCATCTGATATGAAATGGTATACCGATTGGTTAGCGGTAAGAGGCGTTAACTTGTTTTGCCCTCACGCCTTTTACTATTCCGTTGAGGGTAGAGAAAGAAGCCATGAACGTCCGCCAGATGTAGGATTGAATAATGTGTGGTGGCCATACTATTCCTATTTCAGTACTTATATCAAACGGATAAGCTGGCTGATGACAGATAGTGTTAACCAAGCAGGTATAGCAATTTTGGCACTGGACCATTATTTACCATGGAAAGTGGCAGCTGCTTTTTATCAAAATCAAATTGAATTTAACTATGTACATGAATCGTTATTTAAAGACGAGAAGGTTACGGTAGAAAATGGGCGGCTAGTGATTGGTGATCAAAGCTATCAAGCTGTCTTAGTGGATGATATGGAATGGTCACAGCTTGATAGCAGTGTTTTGAAACAATTAAAGCTTTTTGCTGATCAAGGCGGCAAAGTCTATGTTGTTTCCGACACACTTCAGCAACCAGACTTTGAAACAATTTATGTAACCAGTGACGATAATAAGAAGTTAGCAGAACAGTTAGCCATGCATCGTTATACTGAACTAACAGGAGATCATCAAAACATTCGAATAACGAAAATTAATAAAGGTGGTCGACTGTTTTACTTTATGACAAATGAAGGAGAATCCAACTATAAAGGCGGCATCCAATTTGTGACAGATCAACCTGTTGAAGAATGGAACCCTTGGACAGGTGAAAGAAGTTTACTGATGAAATTAGATGACAATGACTACTATTTACATCTTCCGAGAAGAGAATCCATTATATGGGCAGTTGGTCATGAAGATGGCACGATTGAAACGAGGGCAAAAAGAAAAGCTGTCACTGAGGAATGGACGTCTACATTACAACCCCAAAACAAAGAGGGTGCATGGAATCGTTCAGAACTGTTGGACTGGAGTATGTGTGAAGAATTGCGGTACTTCTCAGGTACAATGGAATATCTATTCTGCTTTGAATATGACGGTGAAGATGTCGAGGAAATTGTTATTGACCTTGGAGAAGTCCATGAAATAGCGGAAGTAACGCTTAACGATTCACCATCAAAGGTGAAAATGTGGTCCCCTTATGACGTGACATTCTCATCTGATTATTTGTTGGATGGAAAGAACACTTTGCACGTTTTTGTTACCAACAACAGTGCAAATAAGATGGATCAGCAATTATTGCCATCAGGATTAGTCGGGCCAATAAAAATAATAGGGAAAAGGAATGAGTAAATGAATTCGAGTATTTTTTTGGCAAGTGACTCTACTTGCCAAACCTATACAAAAGAGCAAGCACCCCAAGCGGGATGGGGGCAATTTTTGCCCGAATATTTACCAGAATACACGATTTGCAATCACGCCATAGGTGGCAGGAGTTCACGAACGTTCATTGAAGAAGGTAGATTAAAAGATATCGAAAAAGAAATACAAAAAGGTGATTATCTGCTGATCCAAATGGGTCATAATGATGCAACAATACAAAAACCGGAAAGATACACCGATCCCTACACAGATTATAAGCAATATTTAAAACAATATATCGAAGTAGCGAGATCTCATTATGCCACTCCAGTCCTGATTACGCCAGTGGCACGCTTGCATTATGTATTAGGTGAATTTTTAATAGATTTCAACGATTATTGTAATGCAATGAAAGAAGTAGCGGAAGAGGAAGAATGTATCTTGCTGGATTTAATGTCGCTGAGCATTGCACATCTGACAGATGTTGGATTGGACCAAGCTACAACCTACTATATGGTAGATGTAAATGGAACAGATTATACTCATTTTACAGAACAAGGTGCGAACCAAATTGCTGCAATCATTGCGAAACAATTGCACTTGATTGTTACAGCCTGAGGATTTTTATACCCCTTACCAGCAAAGTAGGGGGATTTTCTTTCTTTTAAAGCAATGACAATACATACAATTTTGCATGGATACGGAGAACCACCTCCATACAAGCGTTTCGCGGTACTGTGCAAGAAAGTGTTAATCCGCTATAAAAGTGATATTTTTCTAATGTAAACCCTTATAACACTAGGTAGATCGATACAAATTGGGAGCCAGACAAAAATTGAATATTGATGGAAAAATGAAAGCGTTTTATATTTGGTTCATCGACACACATTACTTCCTTTCCAAATTTCAATGAAGAAAGGGTGGATGATGAAAGGCAAAAAAAAGAAATAAGTAATGTGCTCGTCAAAAACTTGTCAAACTATGGGAGGGTCAAGATGAAAGCAAAATGGTTTCGTTACGTTATTTTAGCATTTTTAGTCGTAGGGATTTTATTAGTCGCTGGTTGTAGTGATGATAGTGAAACAGCAGGCAATGATTCAGGTGGAGATTCAGATGGAGAAAGCTCTGGTGAAAAAATGAATTTGCGTGTTTTCGTACCAACTTTTTCTACAGAACCTCCAACAGATGAAAGTCCTGTATTAAAGAAAATTGAGGAGTACACGAATAAAGAAATCACAATGGAATGGGTGCCAAACAGTAACTTGGAGGATAAGTTTAACATTACGTTATCTTCCGGAGATCTTCCGCATGTGATGTATGTACCTAGTAAATCGCCAAGTTTTATTAGTGCAGTAGAAGATGGAGCATTCTGGGAGTTAGGACCTTATTTAGAAGATTATCCGAACTTAAGTCAAGCAAATGATATCATCTTAAATAATAGTTCTATTAATGGCAAGGTTTATGGTATATACCGTGCACGTGATTTAGGACGAAATGGTGTAATTATCCGCAAAGACTGGCTAGAGAATTTAGGGTTAGAAGAACCGAAGACGGTTGATGAATTCTATAATATGTTAAAAGCGTTTAAAGAAGAAGATCCTGATGGAAATGGACAAGATGATACGTACGGTATGGTAGTTTCCAAATATGAAGGCCCATGGGATGTAATGCAAACATGGTTCGGCGTACCTAATAAATGGGGTGAAGACGAAAATGGAGAGCTTTATCCAGCCTTTATGGATGATAACTATATGGAAGCCTTAGATTTCTTCAAAAAATTGTATGATGAAGGGCTTGTCAACGAAGACTTTGCGGTAATGGACCCTGCACAATGGTCGGAACCAGTTGTAGCTGGTGAAGCGGGGGTTCAGGTCAATGTACTTGATGAGGGTCACCGTATTCAAGAGAAAATCGTGGATGCAAATCCGGACAACGAGGATCCAATTACCGTAATAAAAACGGTAGAAACAGATGCAGGAGTACACAATTTACCAACTTCTGGATACTCTGGTATGTTGGCAGTATCGAAAACATCAGTAAAGTCTGAAGAAGAATTGAAGCAAGTATTAGATTTTCTTGACAAAATGAATGATGAAAAAGCACAAATTCTAGCAGAAAATGGTATCGAAGGACAACATTATGAAATCGTTGATGGAAAATACGAATCTAAGCTAGCTGATGATGCGGCTCTTAAAGCAGAAGTAGACGGTTTTAACCAAATGCTTATGTACCTTCCAGAACCTAAGTCACTAAAAGCAGAATCAACTCCTTTACGTGAGTTAGAAGAGAATTTAAAAGTCGAGAATGAAGATATCGTCGTACCGAATCCAGCAGAATCATATATTTCGGATGTTTATTCGAAGAAAGGTCAACAGCTGGACAATATCATTATCGATGCTCGTATTAAATATATTGTCGGTCAAATTGACGAAGCTGGACTTGAGGAAGCAGTGGAACGCTGGAAGAGCTCTGGTGGTACAGAGTACATGGAAGAAATCAACCAACTACATCAGGATGCTCAATAATCGATGCTGAACAGATAAGATGATAAAAGCAGGTTGGATGGCCTGCTTTTATCCTTATCAGCATGAGACATTCAAATTTTAGAGTAAGAGGGGATTCGATGGAAAATGTACAAGAGCAAACAGTAGATCAGCCTAAAAAGAAAAGTAAATGGAATCAAATCCTAAAGGAAAAATGGCTCTATTTCATGGTTCTGCCTGGGTTAATTTACTTTATTTTATTTAAATATGTCCCGATGTGGGGGATTGTCATCGCTTTTCAGGATTATTCACCCTTTCTTGGTGTATGGGAAAGTGAATGGGTCGGATTTGAACACTTTCAATATTTCTTTTCCAATCCAGACTTTTTACGATTACTGAGAAATACGTTTATTTTAGCACTTTATGATTTGGTGTTCTTTTTTCCAGCTCCAATCATTTTATCGTTAATGCTAAATGAAATTAGATTAAGTTTCTATAAGCGTACTTTACAAACTTTAGTATACGTCCCGCATTTTATGTCTTGGGTAATCATTGCCAGTGTCAGCTATGTTTTCTTAACTACTGGTGGTGGTGTCGTTAACGAATTACTTTCTGGTTTAATTGGTAAAGAAGTGAATTTCCTGTCTAGTCCGGATTGGTTTAGACCGATGATCATCGGACAAATCATGTGGAAAGAAACGGGCTGGGGTACCGTTATTTTCTTAGCAGCATTAGCTAGTGTCGATCAAGAACAATATGAAGCTGCAATCGTTGATGGTGCTGGTCGATTCCGTAGACTATGGCACGTAACTTTACCGGCTTTACGCAGTACTATTGTAATCTTGTTAATCTTGCGACTTGGTAACTTCTTAGATACAGGTTTTCAACAAATCTACTTAATGTCAAACTCGTTAAACCGTAGCGTTGCCGATGTATTTGATACGTATGTTTATTTTGTCGGTATAACGGAAGGGGCATTCAGTTATAGTACGGCAGTAGGTTTGTTTAAATCGATTGTCGGTATCGTATTAATAGTCGGTGCAGACAGATTAGCGAAGAAGGTTGGCGAGAGTGGGTTATTTTAAATTAGAAATTGAACGAATGGAACTGGAGGTATGAAACATGCACCGTATGCATAATACTGGCCCAGGTAGGGTTTTTGATATTTTTAATCACGTATTTTTAGCAATTGTAGGGATTGTCACCGTCGTTCCCTTTCTATATGTTGTTGGTGGTTCATTTGCAACGGAATCAGAGCTTGCGACCAGATCGTTTTTTATCATACCAAATGAAATTACAACCAATGCCTATGATTATATTTTTTCAACGAATGCCGTCCTGCGCAGCTTAGGTGTATCGATCCTGGTAACGGTAGTAGGAACAGTGATCAGTATGATTCTAACATTGACAATGGCTTATCCATTATCAAGAAAAACGATGGTAGGACGAAATTTAATTTTGAACCTGATTTTATTTTCAATGTTATTTAGTGGGGGAATGATTCCTACCTATCTACTTGTAAAAGGTTTAGGTTTACTGGATTCGATTTGGGCACTGATACTGCCACTTGCGATTAATCCTTTTAACTTGATCATCGTAAAAACATTCTTTCAACAATTACCTGAAGAATTAGAAGATGCTTCAAAAATTGATGGTTGTACTGAGTTTCAAACATTTTGGCGTGTCATGCTGCCATTATCGAAACCAGTTATCGCAACATTTACCTTGTTCTATGCTGTATTTTACTGGAATGATTTCTTCCAGGCATTATTGTATTTGACCGATACGACGAAATGGCCGATTCAATTATTATTACAACAATTAGTCATGGTAGCAAACACTGGTTTAGGTGATCTGCAGGAAGCTTCCTTGTATGAACCGCCTGAAGAGTCCGTGAAACTTGCCGTTATTGTGGTTGCGACGGTTCCGATATTATTATTTTATCCATTCTTACAGAAACACTTTGCCAAAGGTGTCATGCTAGGCTCTGTGAAAGGATAATACCAATGTATAAAAGTTAGCTCGGGCAGAAGATTACAACATTATTCTGCCCGGGAAAAGAAAGATTAGAACAAATGACTATCAAACAGGGCAGGGCAGGTAGTTGTTTGTTTCCGTCTTTCTATGAGGATGTTAAGGAGGGAATCAATCATGTTTAAAGTAGAAGAAATAATTTATGAAAATAGTCTGATAGGGGAAGCTGCAGTAGAAGATTGGATAACAGAAGGTCAAGTAAAAAAGACGACATGGAACGATAAACTATTGCTGGAGAATACGTTGGATCCCGATAAACATGGTGATCATGCTCACTGGCTACTGTGGTGCCCTGTTGAGTTTCCTGATCGAATTATGATTGAATGGGATTTTTACCCATTAGAAGAACCTGGTCTGTGTATGTTGTTTTTTGCAGCAAAAGGGAGAGAGGATAAAGATTTGTTCGATCCATCCCTTCCAAAGCGAACTGGCTATTATCCTGATTATCATTCTGGAGCGATCAACACGTTACATTTATCCTATTTTCGACATAAGCATGCAGAAGAAAGAGCCTTTCGCACATGTAATTTACGGAAAAGTCATGGATTTCATTTAGTCACGCAAGCGGCTGATCCATTGCCACCAGTAGATGATGCTATCTCTCCTTATCATATGAAACTCATTAAATATAACGAGTATGTCTTCTTTTATATTAATGATTTGCTTGTATTAGAGTGGGAGGATGATGGATCAACTTATGGTCCCGTTTATCAAGGTGGAAAAATCGGATTTCGTCAAATGGCTCCGATGAAAGCAGCTTATGCGAATTTATCAGTGAAAAAAGTACGAATGGTAACAGAATAGGAGGATCATCATGTTGGGGAATGGCTTTATCAGCAAATTTTATTTTTTCGGAGAAACTGTACTGCTTCTGTTATATGTGAATTTTTTGTGGGTGTGCTTTACATTAGCTGGTGCTGTGGTATTCGGTTTTGGACCAAGTACGGTTGCCATGTTCACCATTTTTAGAAGATGGTCGCAAGGGGAAGAAGATATTCCTGCATTTAAAGTATTTTGGCGGACTTACAAAAAAGAATTTATTCGCGCAAACGGATTAGGAATACTTATTTTGCTGTTTGCTTACATGCTATATATTAATTTTCATTTTTTACAGCTGGATAATGCAGCGCTGCAACAAGTAATGGAGAAAGTATTGATCTTTGTATCTATTGTACTAGGGATAATGGTGATTTATATTTTTCCAATGTATGTACATTACGACAACAAATTATATAATTACGTAAAAAATGCGATCCTGATAACGGTCTATTCCCCTATCCGAACGATTTATCTCGTCTCAGCATGTTTAACTTTATACTATTTATTTTTTAAATTACCGGTATTTCTCTTCTTCTTCGGAGGGAGTTTATCTAGTTTAGTCATCATGTGGATTGCTCATCGAACTTTTTTGCGATTGGAAATAAAACAAGAGCAGCTTCAGGAAACAGAAGCTTTATAATGGAGGTTAGTAGTGCATGACAGCAAAAACAAAGGAAGCGAATTTACTAGCGACACTCGATTTATCGAAAGCAGGGAAAAACTGCAAAATGTATCTAGGTGATTTGACGGGCAATGGAAGAATGGATGTACTGATGGTACAACCGAATGGTGGGATTGATGATCGTTATGTGCCACACCAGGTGGAGGCGATGACTGCATTTGATTTGAATGGTACGATGTTATGGCAAGTTGGTACGCCTAGTGAACAACCTGGCGGACCTGGCAGTGATTATCCGATTCAAATTTATGATCTTGATGGTGACGGTAGTAATGAAGTTCTTTGTGTGATGAAGGATCGATTTCTGATGATTAATGGGAAAACTGGCGTGACGAAAAATCAACACGTCTTACCTGATAGGTTTGCCCATGATTGTATTGTTATTGCCAATGTGTCTGGACATTCGTATCCACAGGATATCATTTTGAAAGATCGTTATCATCAAATGTGGGTGCTTAATAATCAATTTGAGTTGCTTTGGACGCACAAAGGCAACATAGGACACTTTCCCTGGGTTTTCGATTTCAATCAAGATGGGCGAGACGAAGTGATGGCTGGCTATGATTTTCTAAGTGCGGACGGTGAGCTGCTTTGGTCTTGTCATGATTTAGATGAGCACGCAGATTGTATTTGGGTAGGTAAAGTACAGGCAGAAAGTGATCAATATCAGTTAGTCATAGGTGGCAGTGTAACCGTACTTTATGATTGGCATGGTAATGAATGTTGGCGCTATGATGGATCAATTGAGTCGCAGCATGTCTGTTTAGGTAAATTTCGAAATGATGTGGATGGGTTGCAAGTAGCTGGTTTGGATCGGATTATCCGTGGGAAACATGCTTCCGACGGTAGAGATGGCATCTTTTTATTAGACGCAGATGGGAACGAGATTTGGAAGGAAGACCGAAAAACAGGTGGATGGTTAACAATTATTGATACGATCCGCAATTGGGATGACCATGAGCTGGATTATATTATCGCTTATCGCCGTGGTGGAGGTGTTCCTCCAACGATTTATGATGGCTATCAAAATGTTGTGACTAGTTTTCCTGTTGATGGTTATATCTGTTATGGTGATTTAACCGGTTCTGGTTATACCCAGGTTATTGTCTATGATCAAACGACTGCTTATGTTTATGGAAACAGTCAGGTGGATTTAACACAAACTGCGATTCACGGATTAACACAAACTGCGATTCACGGATTAACACAAACGAAACGGGATTATTCTGTAACGCTTTATCCAGGTGGGGAGTACTTAGACTAATACATACTCCAGAGTTAGCTCCCGTGTTGTTTTAAAATAATAGTTCTTTAGTCATTCGGTGTGATATGAAATCAGTTAAAACTCAAATCAAAAAGGTTCCGATCAACGTAATCGGAACCTTTGAATTGTAGAAATAATCCCCCAATAACCGGGCGGGATTAAGCCCGGTTTTTCTTACTGCTGCAAATTTTTATTATATTTTAAACTTACGCATCATATTTTGTAACTCTTCGGATAATTCTTTTAGCTGGTCAGAGGTTGTAACCAGTGATTCACTTACTTTTAACTGTTCTTCAGTTGTTGCAGAAACTTCCTCGCTAATGGCACTGGACTCTTCCGCAGTTGCACTGACTTGATGGATAGTGGATGTTAACACTTCCTGAGATTCGCGTAATTGCTGAATCGACCGGGTCACTTCCTGTATCTTTCCAGTAAAGGTGCTCATGCTGTCTCCAACACCATTTAAGATTAATTGTGTATCTTCTGCTTGTATTACCTGTTCTTTAAATCGTGGGGTCGCAGCTTCTAAGACTTGTAATGTTTCATTTACTTCATTAACAATACCTGTCGTGATTTCATCGACTTTATCAATGGAATCCTTCGATTGGGTGGATAATTTTCTAATTTCATCCGCCACGACCGCGAACCCTTGTCCAGCTTCACCAGCACGTGCTGCTTCGATTGCTGCATTCAAAGAAAGTAAATTTGTTTGCTGCGCAATATTAGTCAGCATTTCCATCACCTGGTTGATTTGTTCTGTACTTTCTTTCAACGTGTCTACTTTTGCCGCTAAAGCATTGGTCATTTGTTCTCCATCTTTAGTCTTTACTACTAATTCATTCATTTTTTCTAAACCTTCATGGCTGCGTTCCAATACTTCTACTGCATGATTTTCCATGACGCCATTATTTTGATAGACGTTTTCTACTTCATCATGAATGCTAGCTGCCAATGTGTTGCCTCTTTCTGCTTCGTCAGTTAATCCGGTGGCACCGCTGGCTATTTCCTCTGACGCTGCAGCAACCTCTTTAGCGGACTGGGATTGCATTTGTGAGATATCTGTTAACTCGATTGCGGCTTCCAGTACTTTATTAGCAGATGTTCTCGTCTGATTCATCATTACTCCAATATTTTCTAACATTTCATTAAAGCTGCTCGCAAGTAAACCAATTTCGTCCTTACGACTTCCTGCCTGCGAACGGACGGTAAGATCACCGTTTTTAGCAGATGCCATTTGATCTGAAATGGTCGCAATCGGACTAGCAATTAACTTGACTGTCCTTCGGGCGATAAATATGGATATTATAACAGCTAACAGGATGATCCCGATTGTCACGTAAAAGATATACGCTGTGTCCTTCGTTAATGCTTTTTGGGAAACGGATCCAACTAAATACCAGTCAGATGCTTCCGAAGCACTTTGGAACACTAATTGTCCATCATCGTTTATCATGTTCGCTTCAGTCTTAAAGTCTACTTCATAAGGATAGTCTTTTGAGATTTTTTCTAAATCTTGAGAGAAGACGATTTGGTTATTAGTATCAACAATATTAGCATCTCCATCTTCACCGAACTGGACTCCTTCCAGTGCAGTGGCGAACACGGCAGGGGTTAATTCAACGATTAATATATAATCTGTACCACTTATTCGTAACTTCTGAGCAAATGAAATCGTTGGTTCTTCGCTTGTTCCGGATACCCCTTTGCTTAAACCGCCAATCCATGCTGTCGGTCCATCATAATTAACTGCTTCTTTATACCAGTCATTAGCAAAAATTTCTTCCTCACTAATCGTTTGAGTTGAGGAGATAATACGTTCTTTTTCAGTATGTAACAAGTATAGACTGACGTTACTATCCACCGTGGTAATTTGTGTCAAGGCATCATCTACTTTACTTTTTAAGGAAAAATAATCGAAATTATTTGTTTTTTCATACGTATCAAGTTCACTTAACGTATTACTGAAGTTATCTGCCATTAATATTTCGGTAACACGATTTTTATACTGATTAATTAAATAGTCCAGTTTATCGGCTGATTGTGTAATCGTCTGTTCCGAAGCTTCCGTCACTTTTTCTTTTATAATTGCATTTGAAATAAAATAGGAAGCAATACCTACAATACATACACTGATTAATACCGTAGATAAAATATTAAATAGAATTTTTCTGCTGATAGAATGTTTTTTGGACACTGTAGCGTGATTTACAGCTGATTCTGTCTCCACAACATTATTATCCGCTTTCATTTTTTTCTTGCTAAAAAAAGAGAGTTTATTCCTTGTTGAGTTAAGAAAGTCCTTGGTTTTCCTGATCCCCAGCTTGTTTTTTCCTTTCCATTTCTTCGCCATCGTCCATCCTCCGCATTTAATAATTTAGTAAGTGCTTACAAAAGTAATGAATCTTTACAAATTATAAGCTGAATAATAAAAAAGTAATAGTACAATATGATTATAACATTAAACGGACTAAATATACGATAAGAAATTATTTTTTTAATTTTTTGTAAAAATACAAGACTATAGAACTATAGGAAAGTCATGAAAACTTAAGTCCACACTTATTGTAGTTTTGAAAAAAAGTTTGATACAATCAATTTAATATACTTGTTTCTGAAGAAAATCCACTATCATTCCTGAAGGGTGTATGATGACTAAACATAGGATCTATACGATGAGTTTCGCAGCTGTCTATCCTCATTATATTACGAAAACGGAGAAAAAAAGGTCGTACAAAAGCAGAAGTCGATGAAATTATTGGTTGGTTGACAGGTTATAGTCAGGAAGAGTTAGATGCGCATCTGGAAAAAAAGACAAACATTGAGAACTTTTTTTCGGAAGCTCCCCAAATGAATCCTTCACGTAATCTAATCAAAGGTGTTATCTGCGGTGTGCGAGTAGAAGATATCGAAGAACCATTGATGCAGGAGATTCGCTATTTGGATAAACTGATAAATGAGTTAGCAAAAGGAAAAGCGATGGAAAAGATTTTAAGGAAGTAATTATTATAAAAACTGATAAGATGTACTCTTAAATACAAAAAACGGGCTTGATACCTTTTATGAGATATCAAGCCCGTTTGATTTGTTTCAAGTTTATTTGCAACCGTCTCCGTCGCAATAGCTGCCTTGCTCTGTATTTAGACTTTCAAATGGCTGTTTTTTTTCTTCTTCCATTACTTTCTCAATTGCTTGCATAAATGTTTCAATTGGTTGCGCACCTGAAATAGCATATTTTTTGTTGAAGACAAAGAATGGTACGCCAGTTACACCTAAGCTTCTAGCTGTTTCTTCATCATTTCTGACGTCATTTGCATAGCTTGCTTCATCTTCGAGAATAGCTGCAACCTCATCATGATTAAAAGCTAATTCGTCTGTAATGGCAAGTAATGTCTCTTTGTCACTTAGATTTTTTGATAACGTAAAATAATTGTAAAGCATCGTGTCAACATATTCTGCTTCTCTATCTATCGTTGCTGCATATTTACTGATACGATGAGCATCAAACGTATTACCAGGCTTCATAGTGTCAAAAACAAAATCCAAGCCGACAGCTTTTGCTTGTTCACCGATCTGCTGATTAGCCTGCTTTGCCTGATCTAAAGACATATTGTATTTTTTCGCTAACATTTCATGTATATTTCCTCCTGCATACTTAGGTGTATCAGGATCAAGTTCAAAACTTTTATAATCTATGGTTACATCAATCGGATGTGGAAAGCGTTCAATCGCTTGTTCAAGTCTTTTTTTACCTATATAACAAAAAGGACATACAAAATCTGACCAAATTTCAATTTGCATGATAACACCTCACTTTGAATTCTATCCTATTCTGACATAAATACATGCCTCAGAAAAGGAATATGCTTAAGAAGAGGTATTATTTGTGTTGTTTATCGTCGTCTTCCGTGATTTTCTCAATGATTTCATCTTTGATCTCATCATAAATCTTATCTTTGAAATCATCATACAATTCATCTTTAAAATCTTCATAAAAATCGCTTTTCATATCTTGATATAAGTCGTCTTTTACATCATTACGAACATTATCAATGAACTCATCTTTAAAATCCTCGGTAAATTCATTTTTGAATTCACTTTTGACCCGTTTTTCTCTTCTGCGCCTTTTCAACCGCTGATCTATCTTCCAATCTTTGCCCAGTGTGATGGCGATCGATATGATCATGAGTATCATGATGATCGCGAACGGTAAAGCAGCTATGATGGAAGCGGTTTGTAATGCATTGAGTCCACCACCGCCACTAAACAATAACACGCTTGCTGCACCTGCAATTAATAGTCCCCAGACCACTTTTACTGACATTTTCGGTTCCAAATCACCGTTCGAAGTCATCGATCCAAGCACAAAGGAAGCAGAATCGGCTGAAGTGATAAAGAAAATCAAAATCAAGATTATTGCTAAAGTGTTGGTTATGAAGCTTAATGGCCACTCATTTAACATCGCAAACAGGGCTAATTCAACATCTGAGTTGATTAACTCATTAAGTCCACCAGCACCATACATTTCAACATTTAAACCGGTACCTCCAAAAGTTGTAAACCAAAGGAGCGCTAATAATGAAGGTACAATTAAAACACCTGCCATAAATTCTCGAATGGTACGTCCTTTCGATATTCTGGCAATGAAAATCCCCATAAATGGAGCCCATGATATATGCCAAGCCCAAAAGAAAATTGTATTGGTTCCGAGCCATTCACTTTCAGAAAATGGTGTTAACGTTAATGCCATTGGTACAACATTTGTTATATATCCACCGAGGGTGGTAACGAAGCTTTCCGCAATAAACAAAGTAGGACCTACTATGATAACAAATAAAAGCAGTAGTCCTGCTACAACGAGGTTGGCATTACTTAATATTTTGATCCCTTTATCCAACCCTCTGGCTGCTGATATTAAAAACAATACAGTCACAACACAAATGATAACGAGTTGTGTCCAAGGAGTGTTCGGAATTGGCGTAATATAAGATAACCCGCCAGTAATCTGCATCGCACTTAAACCGAAAGTCGTTGCAACCCCTGTACAAGTAGCGATAACAGCTAGCGTATCAATTGTTTTTCCTGCCCAGCCGTTGACACGATCTCCTAGCATTGGATAAAAAGCGGAGCTGATTAAGGCAGGACGGTCTTTACGATACTGTACGTAGGCTAGAGTCATCCCTACAATCGAGAATATTGCCCATGGATGCAGTGACCAGTGATAAGATCCGTAACGTAAACCTGCAAGAGCCGCTTCCCTTGTGCCGGGTTCATAACCGAGTGGAGGATCCATATAATAAAGTACAGGTTCGGCAACACCCCAGAAAACAAAGCCAACTCCAATTCCGGCAGCAAAAAGCATTCCGATCCAGGAAAACCAAGAATATTCAGGTCTGTCATCCGGCTTGCCAAGTCGTATTTTACCGTAAGGACTTAATGCCAATACAATAACGAAAAGCACAAATAGTGCAGTAATGAGCATATAGAACCATCCGAAATTGGTGATCATCCATTCTAGTCCAGTACTGGCAGCATCACTTAATGAGCTTGGAGAAAGTGCGCCCCATAATACAAATATCGCCACTAAAATTGCCGAAGCGATAAAAACAAATCCTATTTTTCCTGCTTTTTTGTCTAATTGATTAGTTGTCATATGTATGTCAGCAATAGGATAGCTGACAAGTTCCCCCTTTCAATTTAGTTATGGATTTCTAATTTCTGTTAATGAATATACACTTCTTGTACCCTAATTGTAGTTAAATAATCATCAGAATATGAAAATTGTTAACTACTTTTGTACACATTCCACTGATTATAGTAATGAGAGGATTACATGTCAAATGCCAAAGCAACTTCAGGAACTATCGCATAAACTACAGTGAGCCGATCATTTATCGAATGCTTTCGTGAGTGAAGACTCATTATCAAATCAGAGGAGGTGTTCAGGATGCCAGAAATTTTATATGCTTTAAAAGAAGATTTCTATTTCATAGTGCCTGCACTATGGTTTATCGGTTATGCCTGCAAAAGAACACCCTTTATTCCTGATTGGTTGATTATTTGGATTTTGCTGTGTATAGGCATACTCGCGTCAGGCAATTTGTATGGATGGACCATACAATCTATGGCAGATGGAGTCATAGTAACTGGCATGGCAGTGTTCAGTCATCAAATTGTAAAACAGACTTATCATAGAGATGGAAAAATATAAAAAGGAGGAAATAATATGGCAAAGTTTAAAGGGTATACGATTACTAGTCCGTATGGAAATCGGTCACATCCTATATCCAGCAGTAGTGATTTTCATTCTGGTGTAGATTTAGTGAAGTACCACAAGGCGCCAATTTCAGCTTTTACTTCTGGTACCGTAATTTATGCAGGTTTTGGAAATAATGGTACAGGCTTGGGCGGATATGGAAATGTAGTTTTGCTAAGAGATCGTAATAACAGGGAGCAAATGTATGCACACTTAGATTCAGTGGTGGTAACGAAAGGGCAAACAATTGCGCAAAATCAAGTGATAGGTTATCAGGGAAGTACAGGTTACGTGACAGGATCACATTTACATTATGAAGTGAGGAAAATAGTAGAAGCAAAACCGCCATATGGTTATCGTCCTGATAAGAAGTCATCTACACTCAATCCGATTCCGTATTTGAATAATTTTGATCTGGATGGCCTTCTGGAAACTGGAGACTCAGGTTCAGTGGTAAGAAAATTACAACGTGATTTAATAAAATTAGGTTTCGCACTACCTAAATACGGTGCAGATGGTGTATTTGGGCAAGAAACAGAATCTGCTGTTCGTTCCTTTCAATCGGCAGAAAATCTGGCGGTTGATGGGATTGTAGGACCCAACACAAATGCCAAGCTAGACAAACAAACTACCTTAGTATCTAATTATCCCGGCATCATTAAAAATGGTAGCAGAGGCGACGTTGTACGAATTATTCAGCGCCGGGTGTTTGCAAAGGCAGATGGTATCTTCGGAACACAAACAGAAAAAAAGGTGAAAGAATACCAACAACGAAATGGTCTAAAAGTAGATGGGATTGTTGGACCTAAAACATGGGGGAAGTTATTTGGGTAATTCTTCAGAAGGATGGCTGCTATTATGGCAGTCTTCTTTTTAACTTAAAAAGTCCATTTTCCTGTTTACACAAAACAGGATTATACATACGAAAATAAAAGAATAATAGAGAAAAATGAACATAAATGCGTTTTTTTACTGGTTTAATGATTGGCGTAATTATGGTATGATTCGATTTGTTCATTACGGCAAGTTTCTCAGATGCGATCTGAGAGTAAACGAATAGAAAGAGGTGCTTCATGAACTTATCGAAAATAAGACAGGATTGGTTCAGCAATATAAAAGGTGATATATTGTCCGGTATTGTTGTTGCGTTAGCATTAATTCCAGAGGCTATAGCCTTCTCTATTATTGCTGGTGTCGATCCAATGGTTGGTTTATATGCTTCCTTCTGTATGGCCGTTATCATTTCCTTTGTAGGAGGAAGACCTGGAATGATTTCAGCAGCAACGGGAGCAATGGCATTATTAATGGTGAATTTAGTTGCTGATCACGGATTGCAATATTTATTTGCAGCAACAATTCTAACAGGAATTATTCAAATTGTATTTGGTGTTTTTAAATTAGCAACGGTGATGAAATTTGTTCCACGTTCCGTGATGGTAGGGTTTGTCAATGCACTTGCTATCCTGATTTTTACAGCGCAACTTGACCATTTCAAAGGGGAAGGATTCGTGATGTATGTCCTAGTTGCATTGACACTTGCTATCATATACCTTTTTCCTAGAATAACAAAAGTGGTTCCATCAACTTTGGTAGCTATTATTGCTGTAACTGCTATTTCTTTATATTTTGGTTTTGACGTTCGAAGTGTAGGTGATTTAGGCAATTTAAGTTCTGATTTGCCAGCATTTCTCATTCCCGACATTCCATTAAATTTTGAAACATTAGCTATCATTTTTCCTTATTCCCTTTCATTAGCAGTAGTAGGCTTATTAGAATCATTGCTAACAGCTAATATAGTGGATGATATGACAGACACTGAAAGTAATAAAAATCAAGAAAGTCGAGGACAAGGGATTGCTAATATTGTAACAGGCTTTTTTGGAGGTATGGCTGGTTGTGCTATGATCGGACAATCTGTTATTAATGTCAAATCAGGTGGACGTGGAAGGCTGTCCACGTTTGTGGCAGGTATCTTCTTAATATTTTTAATATTTGTTTTAGGAGATGTTGTCGTCCGTATTCCAATGGCTGCTTTAGCAGGAGTCATGTTTATGGTATCCATTAGTACCTTTGACTGGTCATCCATCACCACCCTTCACAAAGTACCACGAACAGATGCAGTTGTAATGGTTGTAACAGTTCTGTCTGTGGTGATGACTCACAACTTGTCTATTGGTGTACTAGCAGGCGTGCTGTTAAGTGCGATTTTCTTTGCAGCGAAAATATCCAAGGTACAAGTAACCCAGATTATTGCGGTAGAAGGACAGAAAAGAATATATAAAGTAGATGGTCAAATTTTCTTTGCATCTGTTAATGATTTTGTAGACAAATTTAATTTTCAAGATGATATTAAGGAAGTGGAAATTGACTTAACCCATGCTCACTTGTGGGACGATTCTGCGGTAGGTGCTCTAGATAAAATAGAAATGAAATTCGAACAAAATGAAGTAAACGTCCAGTATGTCGGTTTAAATGATGAAAGTAAGTCACTGAAAAAGAAAATCGGTGGTTTATCGAAAGCTTCAGGCCACTAATCGATAAATGAGGTGAACGGATGTATCGAATAATATTATTAGCTTCTGACGGCTCCGAGCATTCATTACGTGCCGCATCACATGCTGTAGCATTAGCGAAAATTGAAAATAGCAAAATAGATGTTGTTTACGCAGTCGATGGCAAAACTTCAAAAGAAGATGTGTTACATGGTTTGGATAAATATCAGGTGTAGAAAGAGAGCTAAAATTAAAACCAGTGTTAGATGTGATGAAAGAGACAAGCATTGTATGTGAATCACATGTCATACACGGTGAACCTGGGCCTGCTATTGTCTCGTTTGCCAACGATCATTTCTACGATGTCTTTATAGTAGGAAGCAGAGGCTTGAATAAATTGCAAACGATGATTTTAGGAAGTGTCAGTTATAAAATAGCCAAACGAGCTCATTGCCCGGTACTAATCGTAAAATAATTCGATAAAAACAGCTAGCAACTGAATAGTGCTAGCTGTTGTTTTGTATGCACGACTGACAGACGAGAAATTCAACCAAAATTGAAAAATAAAAAGGATGAATTCTTATAATACGGATTATGTCAACATAGTGGTAATTTCGAAATGATTCTTGTGCTGGAGCGATTTCCTTGCAGATAACACATTTCAAAATGGTCATATCGATAAATTGTCTAGTTGACATAATCCGTATTATAGGTAGCTTGATTTATATATAAGCATTAAAGATGCTTTACTTCTTTCTATTCAAAGACCCAAATAATAGGTAATAAGACTTAACTTATCTTAAGGTATAGTAACGATCTGTGACATGTGGTAATATAGACTGATGCGAAAGATACTAGAAAAAAGAAGGGGACAACTATGCGAAAGTTACGACAGTTACGATTTAAGTTACCTGCTACTATGATTTTGTTACTCATTATCCCAATAAGTTTCGTTGGGTATATATCCTACCAACAGACAGAAATTTTAGAAAGAGCAATAGTACAGAAGGATGATATCGTTGAAATATCACCTAAATACAATAAAACCTTCGATAAATATGAAGCATTTTTATCTGACTTGTCTACATTAGAGGAAATAAACTATCAGAAGGTGCAGACGTCAGATCTTGAGGAATCAACTTCTTCTAATATGCCTGTGATGAACAACCCGAAATTAACGAGATTTTATGAAGCCTTTTTATCAGAACAAGCTAAAAATATGGAATATATACTTAATCTATATGTTGCCACACCTGATAATGCACTTTATATGGACAAAAATACAGATAATGCGGATTTATCTGGTTATAAAGCTACTGAAACAGATTGGTATTATAAAGCTACTGCTAATCCGGACCAATTAATCTGGTCAAAACCTTATTTAGATACGGCAACTGATAAACCAACTATTACATTAGCTCAAACCATTCAAGGAGATGATGGTTCCATTATCGGAGTAGTAGCTCTAGATTTTGATATGTATACCTTAGTATCTGATATGAGACAGGACCTTCTCCAATCTACCTTAATTACAATGGCCATAGCGGTTGTGATTGGGCTTTTAATCGTACTCCTTATTGTGAGATTAATTAATCGCAATATTGCCGTCGTTAAAACCGAGCTCAATTATTTAGCACAAGGTGATTTGTCCAGACCGGATGTTAAAGTAGAAGGAAAAGACGAATTTGAAGAATTAGCACAAGCTATGAATACATTGAAAGATAATCTATATGGAACTATTAATCAATTAATGATGGCAACTGGCCAGGTGTTAGGACAAAGCAGTACATTAAAGCAGTCCTCTGAACAAGTAAAAGAGGGCAGTGAACAAATAGCTGCAACAATGGAAGAATTATCTTCTGGAAGTGAGTCACAAGCAAGCCATGCTTCTGACTTGGCAAGTGCAATGGATCAATACAACCAGAGAGTGAACAGTGTTGTCGAATATGGGAACCAAATCGCAGGTGAATCAGCACAAGTAATGGATTTAAGCCAGCAAGGAAAACAAGCCATTGATAGTTCAGTTAATCAAATGAGAACGATTCATAAAATGGTACAGTCATCCTATCATAAAGTACAAGGATTGGATAAACGGACAGAAGAAATTGATAGTATTGTAGAAGTAATAAAAGAGATTGCTGACCAAACGAATTTGTTAGCGTTGAATGCAGCAATAGAAGCAGCAAGAGCGGGTGAATCTGGAAAAGGGTTTGCTGTTGTAGCTGATGAGGTAAGAAAACTGGCAGAACAAGTCACGAATTCTATTGCGGATATTACGAATCTGGTAGCAAATATTCAGACAGAGTCAAATCAAGTAGCACAATCGTTAGAAGCGGGATATCAGGAAGTAGAAAACGGTACGGAGCAAATGCGACATACAGGTGATAACTTCTCTACGATTAATCAATCGATCGCAGAAATGGTAAACCGTATCAAGCAAATGGGGAATAACTTAAAAGAGGTCAATGAACACAGCGCGGAAATGCATCGGTCAGTGGACGAAATTGCTGCTGTTAGTCAGGAATCTGCTGCTGCAGTTGAGGAAACAGCTGCATCAGCTGAAGAAACAAATCATTCAATGGAAGAAGTTTCGCGTAGTGCACAGGAATTAGAAGCTTTGGCAGGATCTTTAGAAAAGCAAATAGAAAAATTTAAAATAGTCTAAAAGGTTGAGCAACAGGAGCAGATCCATCACTTTATGACAAGTCTGCTCCTTTTTCTGATTAAAAAGCACTGTTAATTTGCGGTTATTTTTTTGTTTTTAGGTATAGTGTCCTAAGGATGGATATGGTATGATAATACCAACTAATATGATGTCAGTGAAACTAGGGGTGGCGATAGTGAAAAGCGCACTTCGAATTACGAGTGTCTATGTTTTGATTGGTGTTTTATGGATCCTTTTTTCTGACTTTTCCAACATAATTCTACAACGGTTAGCTTCTGCTTTATGGATAGATCAACATACATTCATGCATTTGATTTTCCTCACCATAACATCTTGTTTACTTTATTATTTAATACGAATACTAACAAAAAAATATGAAAAAGAATTACAATCACGAATTGTAACAGAGTTACTTGCTACAGAATCACTGGAAGAGAACCAAAGATTATTACACCTGTTTGACCAAATTTCCAGTGGGATAATTTTAGTTGATCCTGATCAAGCGGACGATCCCATCGTCTATGTGAATAAAGGATTTGAAGAGATTACCGGCTATACTGCAGATGAAGTGGTAGGACGGAATTGCAGGATTCTTCATGGTCGAAATACGCGGGAAGAAGATATTACCAGCGTTCAAAAAGCTTTAAATCAATTCCAATCAGTTCAGGTAGAAATAAAAAATTATAAAAAAAATGGCGATGAATTCTGGAATGAACTTAAAATTAAACCAGTAATGAATAAGGAGAAAAGATTTTTAATAGGCATTCAAAATGACATTACGGAAAAAAAGAATCAGTCTGTTCTAGTAGAAAACCAATTTCTGATCGTTAAAAAATTACTGGAACAATCAGATAAACAAAAAGCCTTTCGAGAAGTTTGTAAAATCGTAGATGAACAGACAGGCTACCAAAGTTTAATTTTTCAGAAGGACATTCAGACAATGCAATTGCGTACATATGCTACTTATTCCTTGCCACAGGAATTTTTAGATGAACTAATTGACTTCCCCATTAAAAAGAAGGAAGGAATTAGCGGGGAAGCCGCATTCTATAATAAAACTATCATCATCGATAATCTGTTATCACTTGAAAATACAAAATATGTAGATTTATCACAAAGGTACGGAATTCAGACAATCTGGTCGACACCAATCAATACAAGTACAGATGACGTCATTGGTGTCTTCACCCTATATCGCAAAAATCTTCATACTCCTTCGGAACAGGAAATAAGAGCGTTGGAAACCTATGCTTATATTATTGGACAAGTGATGGAGAATTTAAATTTCCAGGAAACGATTAAAGAGAGTAATTACCGTTTCCGATTAATTGCTGAAAATACTACAGATATTATTTGTCTGATCAATGCGAAAAAAGACTTGCAATATGTTTCACCATCGATCAAGCAATTAATAGGCAATAACATTTCACGTCATAATATTGAGAAAATGTTTAGTGACACTTCAAAACAGACGATTCAATATCTTATTCATTATTTATTATATGTTAAAGAAGAGGATAATACTGAAATAGAGGTAACAGATCACCGTGGTCATTTGAAATGGCTGGATGTGAAAGGAAAGCGTGTGGTTGATCAAAACAATGAAACAAGTTTGTTGTTTTTAGCAAGGGATGTAACGTCCAGAAAGCAATATCAGGAATCTTTAGATAGAATTCTTTACTTTGATCCGGTAACACAATTACCTAATAAATATAAGCTGAGAAAAGAGTTGGACTATCTAGTACAAGCAAAATATCGCTTTAACCTTCTGCTACTTGATTTTGATCAGATGAAAGAAATCAAAAGTATGTACGGAATAAAGGCTTGGGATTATGTGATGATGGAAATGTCAAAAAGGTTAAGGGACCACTTTCAACCAATCGTATTAGCACGGAGTGGGGAAGATGAGTTTTGTCTGATTACGAAACTTACTAAGAAACAGCTGGAACGGGTAATGCTGAAATTTTTCGACAAATTGAGACTCCCTTGGAGATATGAAGAGCAAGAATTTTTAGCTAGCGTATCGATAGGTGTGGTTTGTTATGAAAAGCAAACAGCAGATATGATGATTTTACAAGGGCAGGAAGCATTGCAGATAGCTAAAAGCTTTGGCAAAAATCAATTTTATTTTTATTTCAATGATCAAGCCAATGATAAAAACCGAGAGTTACATATTAAGCGATATTTATACCAAGCAATGGATCAAAAAGAATTGGAGTTATATTATCAGCCGCAAATCGACCTGAAAAAGGGTGAAATTACAGGGTTAGAAGCATTGTTACGATGGAATAATCAACAATTAGGTGTGGTATCACCAGGGGAATTTATTGGTGTAGCTGAAGAGACCGGATGGATCGTGCCAATAAGTGATTATGTGATGGAGAAAATCGTTGATGATATTGTAAAATGGAATAAACAGGGACATTATTTCCATGTGTCCATTAATATTTCTTACAAGCAAATGAAAGAAGCTGATTTTGTTGATAAAGTCAAAAATTTATTAGGAAAAAAAGGTTGTCCTGCACAACAAATCAGTTTTGAAATTACAGAGAGCTTATTATTAGAGGATTTAGAACTTTCCTTACATCTTCTGCATCAACTTCATACATTTGGAATTGGAATAGAGGTTGACGACTTCGGGGTTGGTTATTCCTCCTTAGCTTATTTGAAGAAATTCCCGATTGATGTATTGAAAATTGACCGGTCCTTTGTGATGGACCTTTTTCAAGATCATAAAAATACAGCGATTCTGCAAGCAATTATGGAGATGAGTAAAGCGCTTGAATTGAGCGTGATAGCAGAAGGTGTCGAAAACTTCGAACAAATAAAATTATTAGAAGAACTTGGTTGTCAGATATTCCAAGGTTACTGGTTTTCAAGACCGGTAAAACAAGAAGAACTTATATCAACTATACATTATATTAATCAAGAGAAACTAACAGCTTTTAGTTTATAAGAAACTGGGATAAAACAAAATGTTTATACTAGAGAACGACAATTAAGATATGACTGGGGAGTGTTCCAGATACATGTAATACAATGTTGAAGCGAACTGGGAAGTAATGACAAGTTTGTCTCAATAAGCATTGCGTTCATTTTGACAGACTATATGGAAATAGAGTTTTTTTCCTAACCATTAGATCGGATCGTTTTAAGAAGTGGAATAGCCGGACATAACGTGAATCTTTCATTCTGAGATGATGTTATGTTCGGCTTTTATTTTGACGAAAAATCGATCTAGTTTCTTTCTCCATCGGTAGTGAAAGAGACGCTTTTGTTATTGAAACCAAAGTCATGAAGTACTAAATCTCACCTTGCTTTTTGACCAAATTGAGCGGGGAACGTTCTAAGATAACATCCTTGATCATAACCTGCATGATAAAACATGTAAGTTTGTTCAATTATAGAATAAAGGTTGGTTTTGCCCGTTTTTCCTTAATTTCAGATATAAATCCAAAAATTACATCTTTATATAACTTTATTTATGTTTGTTTCTGTTTGACTTTTTGGGTGAAAAGGTTTATTCTTTTTTTAGTAAGTATAATGAAAGCGTTACAAAAGAGGGGGAGGAGAATAATGGTCCGCAAAGGCTTTTTAATGAAGGTGTACCCAGATATGCATGAAGAATATGAAAAACGCCATAACGAAATATGGCCAGAAATGGTAGAAGAATTGCATCGTCATGGGGCTAAAAATTATTCGATTTTTCTTGATAAAGAAACTAGCACGTTGTTTGGTTACGTAGAAATCGAAGATGAAGTGTTATGGAGCAAAATAGCCACCACTGAAATTAATAAAAAATGGTGGGACTTTATGGAACCAGTTATGGAAACGAATACAGATAATAGTCCAGTAACGACTGATTTACAAGAAGTATTTCATATGGACTAACACATATCATCTAACGGAGGTTTAACAAATGGGGAAAGCTATAAAAAGAAAAGAAACAACAGGATGGTTAGCAACAATAGCGATCGCTATGGCAAATTATATTGAAGCTGGGGCTATTATAGCTGCAGCCAGCAGTTTAACGTTATGGCAAACATATCTTGGCATTGACAGTGTAGGAGTAGGTTTACTAAGTGCATTAAGTGCAAACGCTTTAGGAGCTGCTGTTGGTGCACTTTTAGGTGGGTATATTACGGATAAATACGGTCGAAAAATCGTTTTTAATTACGATTTGCTAGTTTATATGTTTGGTATTTTATTAATTATGTTATCGTTTAACTTCCCGATGTTACTAATCGGTACAATTATTACTGGTGTCGCTGTTGGGGTTGCAGTACCTGTATCTTGGACTTACATCGCAGAAGAAGCACCTTCTAAACAACGTGCAGCACGAGTAGGAGCTTCACAATTAGCTTGGTCTATTGGACCGATGATTACTTTTGCGCTTGCAGTATTACTCGAGCCATTAGGATTATTAGGTTCTCGTATCATTTTCTTTCATTTGCTTGTGGTAGCCTTTGTCACATGGATTTTAAGACGTGGTTTACCAGAATCACGAATCTGGACAGAGGATAATTTGAAAAGACAGCAAGAACAGAAAAAGACTAAAATAAAGAAAAGCTCTTTAAAAGAGTTGTTTTCATTAGCAGTTAACAGACAAGCTTTATTCCTGCTAATCGGAATTTATTTATTCTGGAATTTAACTGCTGGTGCAATGGGTTACTTTATGCCGTATATTTATGAAAATGTAGGCGGTTTATCGAATGGACAAGCTAACTTACTTCAGGCATTCTTATGGATGTTTACCGTTCTGACAACATATTTCGGTTTTATGAAATTGGCGGATAAAGTAAGTCAGCGCTTCCTTTTTGGATTGGGTGCAGCAGTAGGTGTAGTAGCTTGGATCATTCTAACTTTTATGCCAATGAACTGGGTTTCATTAGTATTGTTTGTGGTGTTGTGGGGTTCAGCTGCAGGTATTGGTGCACAAGCATTTTATGCCCTGTGGACAAGCGAACTATTTATTACGCGTTACCGTGCTAGTGCGCAAGGTTTTATGTATTTCTTAGTACGTACCGGTATTGCTATTTGGTCCTTTATTTTGCCAATTTTAATGGATGCACTCAGCTTCACAGTAGCTGGTGTTGTAATGATTATATTCCTGGTTATTCATTTGATTATTGGTATAGCATTAGCGCCAAAAACAAGAGGAAAAACATTAGAACAAATTGAAGAAGAACGGTATGGGGTATAAAAACCATTGATGAAGGCGCTCGCTCTCGTAGCAGGCGTCTTTATATGTTAGATAAGGAAGTAGATAGCAACTGACATTATATTGATTGGCAGATGAGGATACCGTTAAACATTGTCTGTGTATTATAGGTAGCTTAATTAATGTTAATTGGTTTATGCTCAGCTTTTTTACAAAAGATTCTTATTAGATTACTAACTTGACAAAAATACCAACAGGGGTATATGATAAGTGTTGAGTGTTGTATTATTTTCCTCATTGCGACTCATTTAGTATGATAGAGATATATTTGATATAGAAAGGGGCGTCTTCATCATGGAATACGATGCAAAAGTAATCAACCGAATGAAACGGATTGAAGGACAGATCCGTGGATTAATTAAGATGATGGATGAAGGCAAGGATTGTAGAGATGTCGTTACGCAGATGTCTGCTTGTCGAAGTGCACTAGATAGAACGGCAGCATTAATCGTTAGTACAAATCTTGAAAAATGCATTCGAGAGGAACAGGAATCTGGTCAAAGCTCGGAAGATTTGATAAAAGAAGCGGTAAATTTACTAGTAAAGAGTCGTTAAATAATAAGGTAACTGTCTTATACGTTATATCTATTTTTGCGGGATAAGGCAGTTTCTTTCCATATTTTAATATACCTATACAGGTACAGGTAGAATGGGTGGTAGATATGTCAAACAAGAAAACCACGATAGTATTGTTCATGGAGACTATGATAAAGCGATGGCTGCCTATATTATAGCAAACAGAGCTGCTGCTTATGACCATGAGGTGGTCATTTTTCACACATTTTGGGGATTAAATGCGCTGCGAAAAGATGAACACCTTCATGTAAAAAAAGGATTACTAGAAGAAATATTTGGAAAAATGATGCCTAAAGGTGCAAACAAAATGGGATTGTCAAAAATGAATTATTTAGGCTTGGGACCACAAATGATTAAACATGTAATGAAGAAGCATAATGCTTTACCAGTACACGAGTTGGTGGAAATGGCGCAGGCGCAAGAAGTGAAATTGATTGCTTGCACAATGACAATGGATTTACTCGAATTACAAAAAGAAGAATTATTAGAAGACATTGAATATGCAGGGGTTGCAGCATATATTGATGATTCAGAAGATGGAAATATTACATTATTTATTTAAAATTGCTATACTAAGGATAGATAATTTATGGGAGGTATCAACATGAACGAAATTCAACCAAATCAACTAGCTGAAAAATTAAAAGAAGGAGAAAAACTTCATATCGTAGATGTTCGTGAGGATGAAGAAGTAGCACAAGGGATGATCCCAGGAGCAATACAAATCCGTTTAGGAGAAATACCAGATCGGTTGGATGAATTTGATCAGAACCAACATTACTATATGATCTGCCGTTCAGGTGCAAGAAGTGGACGTGCTACAGAATATCTAGAAGCAAATGGTATTAAAGCGACAAACATGACAGGTGGCATGCTAGCGTGGGAAGATGAAGTCGTATTACCATAAGGTGATAGCAGAGAAATCAGTTCGTGTTAATCGAACTGATTTCTCTTTCATGTATAGAAAGAATTTATTAAATAAATATCAAATGATATTGATTGTTTGATACTATTTATATTAAAATGGATAGGAATATAGTTTTGATAGAACTAAATAATTGGAAAGAAATGTGATAAAATAGTACTATATAATTAGAAAAGGCAAATCTATTGAAAAATAGAGACGCAAAACCACAGATCTAAGGTGAAATTTCACGACGATGGCTGGGTTACCTGATAAATATCACAGGGGAACCTATACATTTTTGTATGGGTTTTTTAGATGACATAATTTATATCCTCCTGTATGAAATATGTGAGCTAAGGTAATCAACTTCATTTTAATAGTATCTTAAAACGGTAATACCAGACAAGGAGCTTAGAATAATGCGCAATAGAGATTACAAGCTTGTTAGTTTATTTTTTTTTATACTTGCGTTGACTGTCATGGCGCAATATCTTTCCATCCCTTTGATCTTCGGTGTTACATTAAGCTTTTCGTCAATCCTCTACCTAGCTGCTATACGCATATTCGGTGTGCGATTCGCTCTTCTGTTAGTAAGTGTAATGAGCGGTATCACTTACTTCACGGGAATGGATAACGGCTTTGTTTTCTATAGCATAATAGAAGTATTACTAATTGGTTCTTTATATGTGACAAAAAGGAAAGACTTGTTCACCTGGAGTTTTGCGTATTCTTTATTGATATTTTTAGTATATTCTTTAATCGTCTTATTTTATTCAGATCTATTACCTCATTCCCGTGAATTGACAGATTTTCTAGTTGTACAATCGGTGACAGAAATATTGTTTGCTGCACTTGTTGCGGATATAGTTTGTGATTATCTACCTCTTGTACCGAAATTTAAGAAGTACTTTCGGCATCAGCATCGCTTATATTTTGGGCAAGTCATTTCACATATATTAATCTTTTCTGCAGTTCTTCCATTACTGATCATTATTTTAGTGAACACCAAAGAGATGGAGAATGATTTATATCAGCTTTATCACGAAGAGCATCAGCAGTTAATAGAGCAGGTTCAATATAAAATTGATGAAATGGATTCCACTGAAATTCAAAACTATGATTTGAATGCGATATCGGAAAAAGCAAGAATCAAGGAAGTATTTGATCATTTTATCGGACATACAAATAAACGAATTTTCATTCTAGACAAGGATAATCAATTATGGGTAGATGCTAATCAATTGACAGCTAAAACGAATATTGAATATTTTACAACTGGTTTTGTGAAAGAGATACATACGGATGGTTCCATTTGGCTGCCGATAAGAACTCCCACTATCTTTGATTGGGCACAAGGTTATTACATAGGTGAAATGAATTTTTTGAATAAAAGTACCTATCTGGTCATTCCGACGCAAAGTGAAGTATTGGAATTAACTCGTAACTTAATTGATTATTTACTATTTGCATTATTCGTATTGTTTGTGGCTTTATTCTTTGGCATGCTTGTCAATAGAATTTTATCAAATTCCTTAACTCGTCTTACCCAAATGACGAGTGATCTTCCTGAAAAAATGCAGCGACAGGAACGGTTCTTCTGGCGTGATACATCTATTTTTGAATTTTCGAAATTAGGATTAAATATTGAAAAAGTGGCAAATCGTCTTCAGTCGATGTTTATCGAAGTCAGAAAGAAAAATGAGCTATTAACTGCCCGAACAGATCAATTGATGGCATCAGAAGCAAAACTATACCAATTAGCACACTTTGATACATTAACTAATTTACCAAATCGGCATTCCTTTCACACGGATTTAAGTGAATGTTTAGATCGTGAGATCCGCGAAGAGCGCCTTGCTATTATTTTTATAGATTTAGATAAATTTAAACAAGTAAATGATACTCTCGGCCATAGTGGTGGGGATTTGCTTTTAAAAGTATTGGCAAAGAGATTAAAAGAATTTCAACGATCAAAGCCCGTTATTTTTTACCGTTTGGCCGGTGATGAATTTGTAGGTATTGTAGAAATAGCACAGAATGAAGAAGTCGACCAACTATGCGAAGAGTTACTATCAATTATTCAGCAGCCACTTCTGATTAATCAAAAAGAAATGCTTCTATCTGCCAGTATCGGATTGAGCTTCTTTCCGGATCACGGAAACACAATTGACGAATTATTGCACCATGCAGATACGCTAATGTATGAAGAGAAAAAGCTGCATCATAGAACGCTGGAAACAGCTAAGAAGACAGACAGTTGAAGGACGTTGGTAAAATGGATTTGCAAATGTTACTGAGCTGATTTGTAAGCCCTTTGTTTTCTGCGATGTTTGTGGTGGCAAGGTGCATCACGTATGAACAATTTTAGGTGAGCATTACAAAAAATTTGTCAGACACAGAATAGACTCGTATATATTAATCTTGCTTAGCAGATGCTAAGTGAGAGGTGATAAGAATGAATCCAAATAAAAAAGCAAAAGTCGGAGAAAAAAATTATCAACCCGACGATTATAAGCAAACAGATGAACTTAGCAAAGGTTTAGCAGAAACACATGAACAAGCCATTGACACTTTAAAAGAAGGATATAACGAAGAGGCCGAGAAAAAGGATTTCTAGTCAAATAAAAGCCGAACATAACACAAAATGTCATCAAGCATGCCTTTTGTTATGTTCGGCTTTTCTCTTTTGCTTTTTAAAATGCCGAGAAGTAACAGCTTGCCAAAGTATCAAGCTGAGTGCTCATCCAACGCTCCGAAAAACTCCCTTTCCGAGGGACTGCAAACTTTGAAAAGAAGATCGCTTTCCAAAGTGGAGCTTCAGTTCGCACTTTTTTAAGCAGAGTTTGATCCATGTTTTGGCGTGGTCCATCATTCAAAAATAACATAACATAGATGAAACGTATTTTTTTATCAAGTCCGACTGAGAATTAGAGACTGTTCCGAAAGAAATTGCTTGATTCGTATATTTCAGATATAATATTTTGTGCATTTTATGATATGATTAAGAGTGTGTTTCTGAAATTATTTTCTAAATATCGAATTAACGTCATATAGTATAAGTGATGTACGAATGTTATAAGTTGAGATTGAAAAGGGAGCGTTCAATTGTGTTTATCGAAGTCGGTCAATTAAACATACATTATAAACAAACTGGAGAGGGGCGCCCGATTGTGATGCTGCATGGTTGGGGAACGAGTCTCGATTTATTTGATGACCTGCAGCAGAAGCTGAGTAACCATTTTCAGGTTACTTCACTTGATTTTCCTGGATTTGGAGCGAGTGATGATCCGAGTGAATCATGGAATGTCGATCAATACACCGATTTTTTAGAGAAGTTTCTGCAAAAATTACAAATAACCAATCCTATTTTAATTGGTCATTCTTTTGGCGGACGGGTATCGATTAAGTATGCTGATCGTCATCAGCAAGGTGTGCACAAAATCATCTTGATAGGCAGTGCCGGAATCAAGCCGAAGCGCAAAGTAGATTATTATGTGAAAGTATACAGCTATAAAACATTAAAGAAAGTGCTTAGTTTACCGGGCATTAACCGGTATAAAGACGATATTATTGCGAAATATCGAGGAAAAGCAGGTTCGGCTGACTATCAAAATGCTTCACGTGTGATGCAGCAAACATTAAGCAAAGTCGTGAATGAAGATCTGCAGCATCATATGCCAAATATTAAAGCACCTACTTTACTTATTTGGGGAGCAAATGATACTGCTACACCCGTTAGTGATGCAAAGGTAATGGAACAGCTGATCCCTAATGCGGGTCTGGCCGTCATTGAAAATGCTACTCATTACGTGTTTCTTGAACACAAGCAGAGGGTAGCCATTATTATAGATACTTTTTTAGAAGAAGATAAAGGAGCAGTTTGATCATGCAAATCGTTTTAAGCCTATTGAGTGTCATATGGATCGCCTATCTGTTCTTCCGGGTAAAACAAGGCCTTCATATGTTGCAATTAAACAGTTATTTCAATAATCGTCTATATCGATGGATGACAGGGCATCGCATGCGTGTTTTTCCTATTAATGAATGGCTTGCGTTAGTCGTTTCCATTATTTATTATTTCACGGAAAATTGGATTGTCTTTTTGATCGTGTTATTAGGACTTTTCGTACCAAGAAACAAACAAGAGAAGAAAAAGCTTGTTGTAACAGCCCGTGTAAAACGTCTGATTATTACAATCTTCATTATTTATCTCTTTTTGATTGCTACTAGCTTACATTTTATCTGGAATGATTACCCATTAAGCTATGCTGTTTTTGTAATCGTATTAGGATCATTGTTTACATATGGTATTATTTTATTAGCAAATTTGATAAATCGTCCGATCGAAAATAGAATTAAAGAACACTATTATCAGGATGCGAAACGAATTATTGACAGTGCGACGAACACAGAAACGGTTGGTATTACAGGAAGTTTTGGAAAAACAAGCACGAAATTTATCTTGGATACAATCTTATCCTCTCATTTTAATACGTTGAAAACACCAAACAGTTTTAATACAAAAATCGGGGTTACTATTACCATCCGTAATTCTCTCAAGCCGTATCATGATGTGTTCATTGCGGAAATGGGCGCAAAAGAGCCAGGCAATATTCAGGAAATTTGTGAGCTCGTTAGTCATAAATATGCGATTCTAACTGCCATTGGTGAGCAGCATTTAGAAACCTTTAAAACATTAGAAAATATTAAAAAGACAAAATTTGAAATTGTCGAATCGTTACCAGAGGATGGTATCGCCTTTTTAAATGGTGATGACGAGAACATTATGTCTTATACGCCAAAGAATCCATGTCGCAAAGTTTATTTTGCGATTGATGATCAATCAGCTGATTATGTGGCATCTAACATACGTTTTCACAATAAAGGGACGACATTCACCGTTTCTAATAAAGCAGGAACATTGCATGCTGATTTTGAGACGAAATTATTAGGAAAGCATAATGTGTACAATATTCTAGCGGCGATAAGTGTTGCCTGGGAAATGAATGTGCCGTTAAATAAACTGCAGCTAGGTGTAAAGAAAATCCAAGCAGTTAAACACCGAATGGAAATTAAGAAAGGCTTCGGTAATTTGACAGTAATTGATGATAGTTTTAACTCTAATCCGACTGGTTCCCGAATGGCATTAGAAGTACTAGGAACAATGGAAGGCTTTAAAGTCCTTGTGACACCAGGTATGGTTGAGTTAGGTGATAAAGAGTTTGAATATAACAAAATGTTTGGACAGTATGCAGCCGATGCCTGTGATTATGTTATTTTAGTCGGTGCGAAACAAACCAAACCAATTCAGGATGGCCTTCGTGAGAAAAATTATCCAGAGGACCAACTGTTTATCGCTACAGATTTAAATCATGCAATATCTCAAATCCAGGCGTTGAATCGTCAGGACGCTATAATTTTACTAGAAAATGATTTGCCGGACACGTACAATGAGTAAACGTGTCTGGTTTAGAAATTGAAGGAGGAAAAGACTGTGAAAACAAAAGTAGCTGTCATTTTTGGTGGTGTATCAGTAGAGCACGAAGTATCGGTTATTTCGGCGCTACAGGCAATCAATGCCATGGACTCATCTAAATATGAAGCAATCCCAGTATATATAAGTAAATCACGTGAATGGTATACAGGTGATGTATTAAAAGATATTGAAAATTATAAAAATTTGGATCAGCTTTTTAAAGACGCTGACAAAGTCGTATTTGAACAGGAAAATGAGAATACAATTGTATTAAAGAAAAAAGAACGTTCTATGTTTTCCAAAGGTCTAATTACGAGCGTAGATGTGGTTTTCCCAGTTATTCATGGTACTAACGGGGAAGATGGTTCTTTACAAGGCTATTTGGAATTATTAGGCATTCCTTATGTAGGTTGTGATGTAGCTTCTTCTGCTGCTGGAATGGATAAAGTGATGATGAAACAAATTCTAAGAGATGCAGGTGTTCCGATCGTGGATTACCAATGGTTTTATGCAAGTCAGTGGCATGAAGACCAGGAGAAAATCAAGCAATTAGCGGAACAAGTAGGCTATCCAGTTATCGTGAAGCCTGCTAACTTAGGTTCAAGTGTCGGTATTTCCAAAGCGGCAAATGCAGAAGAATTGGAAGAAGCTATAGATCTCGCTGTTTCGTATAGTTTTAAAGTGATCATTGAGAAAATGGTGACAGATTTAACAGAAGTAAACTGTTCTGTTATCGGAGATTACGAACAGGTCGAAAGCTCTTTTTGTGAACAGGTGTTAAGTACAGACGAGATTCTCTCCTATGCTGATAAATACCAAAGCGGAGGAAAAAACGGTGATACGAAAGGGATGGGAAGTGTTAACCGGGTTATTCCTGCAGAAATTTCTGAAGATGCAACGATTAGAGTAAAACAATTAGCTGAACAAACATTTAAATTATTAAACGCTAGCGGTGTGTCCCGGATTGACTTTTTGTTGAATCCGGAAGGTAAAGTATTTGTTAATGAAATTAATACCATTCCTGGTTCTTTATCATTTTATTTATGGGAACCAACCGGTAAAAACTTTGAACAGTTAACTGATCAATTGATCCAGCTCGCATTAAAAAGGGAAAGAGAGCGTCAATCGATTCAATTCTCCATCGATACCAACCTTTTCTCTCTTCATAGTAAGAATGGTGGGTCAAAAGGGAAATAAAACGAAGCACAGAAAATCAATATGCATTTTCTGTGCTTTTTTATGACCAAAATAATAATTACTCTCAAAAGGGCAGAAGTAAATCTCGCTAAAGCTTACAAGAAATTCTTGTACTGATAATACGGATTATGTGAAGTGGAAGTGTAATGTCAACGTGGTAATTTTGAAAGTTTTATCTGCGTAGCAAGCTCAGGAAATATGCCCCGCAGGACGCGAAGTGGTTGGCCTGATCCGTATACAAGCACATGAATTATTTCAAAATTACCATTAAGTTGACATAAACCGAATTATTGGAAGTTTTGCTTAATGGATATTTATGTTAACATATTCTTGTCAAAGCCAAAAAGGAGAATGAATGGTGTTACAAATTAGTTTGATTATAGCAATGATTATTTCCATTATATACGTTATCCGCAAAAGGAAAAAAGCTGGTATCAAAGGGGTTAAGAGTTTTTTAACACCGTTCTGTTTTTACTTGAATGCAATCATCTATCTGATCGCCTACTGGTTTGATTCTATCGGAATAATCAGCTGGATGCTCATGATTCTTTTATTCATGATGGCTGCTTATTTTTCAAAATTCACCTCTGCATCTGCTAGCGATGGAAGTTGATGCGAAAGCACGATGTAGTCCGGGAAAAGGAATGAACCTTTGGAAAGTCTCCTCATAAAAGAGATTATAAAATTGCTAAACTACATAACAAATGAGTAAAAAGTATAAAAGGAGAGTTAAATGAAGTTCTTATATTTATTTCTTATTCTTATAGGTGTGATGTTTTTCGAAAAAATAAGCAATAAACTCTTAGGCATAAAGCCGATAAAGATTTGGAAAAACAGTGGGGGAAACTTGGACCGTTTGGGCAGGTTTATCATTATGTTCATTTTTCTTTGTGTTTTACCTTTTCTGGTTTGGAATGATATTAATATGAAATGGTATTGGATTACTTACTTCACTGTAATCATTGGATTTAGAGCGGTCCTCGAGTGGTTATATGTTAGAGAAACGAAGCAATATCGGACAACGATTCTTTCACTTGTTGTTGGGATCATCCTATTTATCAATTTAGATTATTTCATTCCAGGAGTATATTGAGTGAGGAGAGATAGCTAAATGGAACAGGAATTACTGAAGGTGTTTGACGAAAACGAAAAGCATACAGGAATTGCTTCTCGTGCAGATGTACATACATATGGTTATTGGCATGAAGTATTTCATTGCTGGTTTATCAGTAGAGAATCGAATACAGATTACGTATATATACAATTACGGAGTGATAGCAAAAAGGACTATCCAGGCCTTTTTGACATTACTGCAGCAGGTCATTTATTAGCGAATGAAACGGTTGAAGATGGGGTTAGGGAAATTGAAGAAGAATTAGGTGTTACACTTCGTTTTGATCAATTAAGTTCCTTAGGTATCATGAAGTATACCAATGTACAGCAGCATTTTATCGATAAAGAAATGGCAAATGTATTTTTAAATCAAGGATCCTTTGATTTGGAGGACTTTACGCTTCAGGAAGAAGAGGTAGCAGGCATAATAAAGGTCACTTTAAAGGATTTTGAGGATTTATGGCTCGGAGAAAAAGAACAGATCCACATGCAAGGTTTCACTGTGAAAGATAATACGAAAAAGTGGATCGAAGGGAACATTGGAAAAAATCATTTTGTACCACATCAAAGTTTGTTTTATGAGTCAGTAGTTGAACGAATCAAGCATCATATGGGTTAATTATTAATTATATAAGGGTGAAACGAGGAGAATCAGTTGGAAATCAAAAAAGATAATTTACAGGGGACAGAAATAAAAGAATTAATTATCGATCATTTAAAAAGCATGACATTGCATTCCCCACCGGAAAGTATCCATGCCCTAAACCTAGACGAATTACGAAAACCGGATATAACGTTCTGGGCGGTGTGGGAGGGGGAGCAATTACTTGGGTGTGGTGCATTAAAGGAGCTGAATGCGACAAATGGTGAGATAAAATCGATGAAAACCTCGTCTCAACATTTGCGAAAAGGGATCTCAACACATTTGTTGCAATTTATAATCGAAGAGGCGAAACGCAGAGGATATGCACGTCTTAGTTTAGAGACAGGTTCCATGGCTGCATTTGCCCCTGCGAGAAAGCTCTATAAAAAATTTGGTTTCCGTTATTGTGAGCCGTTCTCCGATTATAGAGAAGATGAGAATAGTGTTTTCATGACAAAAGAAATTAATGTCTGAACAGGTATACAACAAAAGGACGAGGATGATAGCATGTTAAAGTTATTACGCCAATTTATCGCAGTTATCGTTTTATTTACTTCTTTGTATAGTATTTTTTTAATAATCACACCGTTGTCCCATACATGCTATTTGGCCTTGGTATTTTAATGTTGATAATGGGTGTCGAAGGATGGAATGAACAAAAAGCCAAGGCATGCCTTTACTTTACTACGGCTATCCTTACGATGACTGTACTCATCCAAGATATTTATAGAATGATCAACATGTAAGGACCCACTATCCTCGGTAGATTTGCTTTAAATAAACTGAAGGGGACATCCCGGTAATTTTTTTAAAAACACGGCTGAAATAAAAAGGGTTCGCGAAACCTAACAGATCACTGACTTCCGATACATTATAATTTTCTTTTCGAAACAATTGAATCGCTTTTTCTATTATCCGCTCATTTTGATATTGAGTAATGCTCTTGCCTGTCTGTTGTTTAAATATTGTCGACAGATAGGCATAGTTCATGCCAAGGGTATCGGCAATTTCATCACTTGCCAGTTTATGATCATCATGATCATCCATTAATTGAATCATTTTTGCTACCATGCGATTAGATTTCTTATTGGTATAAGCTTCAAGGCGCTGTGTATATAACTCCAAAAAAAATTGATGAGCATGCATCGATAACAGCATCGGTCTCATTGGATGATGAGATTCATACCACTCGATTAATTGGTCGAGCTGTGTTTCTGCATACCCGGCATGTGCCACTTTACCATTCTTCGGCATCGTTACTTTCGTCTGATATTCATCCTGATGGATTAGAGAAGTTTTTCCGAAGGTATTATATTCAGGCAGCGATTGGTCTGGTTCGTTGTCGTAAAAATGTATAAAATACCAGTTCGAGCCTGGCTGATAGAAATCATCCCCCCAATGATGGACATTCTTTCTAAGAAAAAGATAGCTTCCTTTCGTTAGAATATATTCTTCTCCATCTTCGATAACTTGAAGTCTTCCCTTAGTTACATAAATAAATACATGTAAATCAGGCAGGACACGATCAGGGTGTTTTAAAATACCATCCCTGTCTTCCATTAGAGCAATTTCTTGAATGAGTGGGAGAGAATGATTGCAAATTGCTACGGAATGTTCCATGATTATCAACCTTTCTTTTACTGTTAATCATAGTCTATCATAATTCCAAAAAAAAGATATGTAATCAGATTAATAATGAATGTACTTTTGGTGAGATTCACTTCATACTAGAGGCAACGTTTCATTTTGGAGGTAGGTATTTATGCAAAATATTCGATTATTAGAGAGTATGTTTAATCAATCACAGCTTAAAGGTAAAGAGTATTTACTCAATTTAGATGTTGACCGTCTTATTGCGCCCTGTTACGAAGCAGCTGGCCAACAAGCGAAAAAAATACGTTATGGCGGATGGGAAGAAAAAGAAATAGCAGGGCATTCACTTGGTCACTGGCTATCAGCAGCTGCTGCTATGTACAGTGTCACGGAAGATTCTCAATTGAAAGAAAAAATAGATTACGCGCTAACAGAAATAGCGAACGTTCAATCCTTTGATGTGGATGGCTATGTCAGCGGTTTTCCAAGAGACTGTTTTGATCGAGTCTTTACTGGTGATTTTGAAGTGGGACATTTTAATCTGGGAGGATCATGGGTTCCGTGGTATTCAATTGATAAAATTTATGCGGGATTAATTGATGTTTATCAATTACTTAAAGATGATCGTGCACTGGAAATTGTGAAAAGGCTTGCTGATTGGGCTTATAATGGTTTAAGATATTTGAACGAAGAGCAATTTCAAAGAATGTTAATTTGTGAACACGGTGGGATGATGGAGGTTTTTGCTAATTTATATGTGTTAACAGAAGAGAAGAGATATCTAGAGTTAGCCGAACGCTTTTATCATCGGGCTGTGTTAGATCCGTTAGCTAACAAACAGGATGACTTAGAGGGGAAACATGCCAATACCCAATTCCCTAAAGTGATCGGGGCAGCTAAATTGTATAATATTACTGGAAATCAAAAATATAGAACAATTGCAGAGTATTTCTGGGATCAAGTCGTTCATTACCGGACTTATGCAATCGGGGGCAATAGTATAAGAGAACATTTCGGACCAGAGAACAATGAAGAGTTAGGAATTTTGACAACAGAAACTTGTAATACGTATAACATGCTAATTTTGACGGAATTACTATTTGAATGGAATCCTTCAGCTCATTACTATGATTATTACGAGCGGGCATTGTATAATCATATATTGGCTTCTCAAGATCCGGATTCAGGAATGAAAACATATTTTGTTTCGTCACAGCCTGGTCATTTTAAAGTATATCATTCTCATGATCACTCTTTTTGGTGTTGTACGGGAACTGGCATGGAAAACCCAGCAAGATACAATCGCCGAATTTTTGAAAGGATTGACAATCGTCTCTACGTTCATTTGTTTATTCCAGCTGAATGGAATGACGGTGAACTTATAGTTAATCAGCAAACCAAATTTCCTTATCATGAATCTACTACCATTCAAATGGAGAAGGCTGATGAGGGAATCAAGGAAATAGCAATTCGAAAGCCAACCTGGGCAGCTGGAGATATAGTAATTAAGCTTAACGGGCGAGTAGTAACACCTGTTGAATCTAATGGGTATCTGTTGATTCGAGCTGATTTTCGAAATGGTGATCAAATCACATGTTCACTGCCAATGAAC
This sequence comes from Gracilibacillus caseinilyticus, assembly GCF_022919115.1. Lineage (NCBI taxonomy): Bacteria > Bacillati > Bacillota > Bacilli > Caryophanales > Bacillaceae > Gracilibacillus > Gracilibacillus caseinilyticus. The sequence goes on from NZ_CP095072.1 coordinate 2,841,376, forward strand.
CTGCACCGTTATTATGCTAAAGACGATCGTACAAAACAAGTTCTGATGTATGGACCGATTATTTTAGCTGGTGCATTAGGCAGAGAGAACTATCCTGAGAGAGATATATTGGAAGACCACTTAGCTTTAAACCATCATCCGTTAATCAACGTACCAACACTAGTTACAGACAGTCCACTGGAGGAACAAGTAACTTGTACGGATCAAGGCAGACTTTATTTCGAAACAGATGCGATTGGTTATCCCGGTCAGCAACGGATGAAGCTAAAGCCATTTTATGATATTCATCATGAGCGATATACAATTTATTGGTATGTGATGTCACATGCGCTTTATAAAGAGCGTGGAGATGCAGAATTAAAGCGAAAGGCGAAAGAGCAGCAAATTATTGTGGATGAAGTAACGCCTCATGAACAACAGCCAGAGATCGAACATCATATGCAAGCAGTCCGTTCAAGCTCCGGCTATAACAATGATGTGCATAGTGGTTGGCGTGATGCGCGAGATGGTGGCTATTTCAGCTACCAATTGAAAGTAGAGCAGGATCGGGAAATGTATTTATATGTTACGTATAATCGGGGTGATTTCACCATGGAGGAAAATGGTCGAAGTTATCAAAGACACTTTGATATTCTGTTGGAAGGAGAAGTTATTGCAACGGAGCACTTTACAAAACCAAACATCGGAGCATTATACGGAAAAAGGTATCCGATCCCATCACGTTTACTCGCAGATAAAGACTATGTAACCGTGACATTTTCTGCAAAGGAAGATGCTATTGCCGGTGGAGTTTATCATGTTCGAATGTTAAATGAAGCATCTTTTTTCTCCTGAAATAAATAAGAAGATCCCCCTTAGGAAAGAAAGGGGATCTTCTTTTTAGGTGGAGTAGGGTACCCTGCCTCTATTTATATTAGCTATAGAAAGAAGCACCAACAATAATTAACAAAATGAATAGTACAACGATTAAGGCAAAACCGCTGCCATATCCACCGCCGTAACCATATCCACTACCGTATCCACCGCATGGATTGCATCCGTAGTAACTCATCTAAAATCAACCTCCTTGTGTGTTATCACTATATAATGTATGTCTGTCATGGAAATAAGTTAGGGTAAATGACCATATTTTTAAAAAATGGGCGGTGAATAAGCCTGAAAAAAACATTGTTAGATATATTAACAAAAGTGTATTGGTATATAAATTCCTTTGTTATATTATATGTAACTTATTAGTTAGTGAATGTGGAAAGTTCATTAATTAATACAATACATGTAAGCCTAAAAATTAGTCCACTTTAGCCTGCTTATATGTATGATAGCTTGTTGCTCCCCTATCCATTTAAGGTGTCTGTTTTACAAAACACAAAAAAACCAGCTTTTGAAAAGAAGCTGGTTTTTTTGTGTGCTCTTATATCAGCGAAGATAGTATATAATCATCATTTGAAAGTAAAACATCTGCCCCCACAGGACGCGGAGCATATTTCCGGAGCTTTGCTAAGCACGTGAAAAATTTCAAAATAGCCAAATTGTTAAACAGTATCACTTTACATAACCCGTATTATTAAACTTAACTTATAGGATTTTTTAGTTACACAATACCAAGCGTTGCGAGTCCGTTGTAAATACCGGAGTCTTCAACGGAGGTTGTTTTATACTTAGCATAGGCAAATAATTCTGGATTGGCATTTCCCATTGCAAAGCTGTACTCGACGGCTTGTAACATTTGCTTATCGTTCATGCCATCACCAAATGCAATGGCTTGAGACGGTTCTATAGCTAACTGCTTCAAAGTATGTTGAATCGCAAAGCCTTTATTGACATTTTCACGAATGACATCATAGTTGTGTTCAAGTCCTTTGACATTAACTTGAGAAAAATAGATATTCTCGTTAGCAAGGTCATATAATACCGGTTCGTGCGGTTTCACATTCATGACGGTAATTCCCAGGATATCATCGCGAAAGTGCTGTTCATATAATTGACAATCCTTAAGATGGAAATAGTTGATAAATTCCTTTACATATTCTTTTGTCCTATTGGTTAACAGATTTAATCCCTTAGTATACAATATCATTTCATGTTGCTGTTGCTTGGCGACTTCCAGATAATGATCAATCATTGCGCCATCTAATGGTTCGTTCACCATGGTATTGCCGTTATAAATCGCATAGGCACCATTATAACCAATCAACGAATCGATTTGTAAGGTGTCGGCAATTTCATCAATCTCATGAAGTGGACGACCAGTAGCAAGAAAAACTTCTATTCCATTTGTCTGAGCTTGTTTCACTGCTTTTTTAGTAGATGCTTCTATGGAATGATCCTGCTTTAGGATAGTCCCGTCAATATCTAAGAATAAAGCTTTAAAGTTGTTCATCTTTTTCTCCTCGATTGTTGGATATGCTAAAATGTAAAGTTATTTAATTGCTCTCCGCTGGATTCCTCATAGCCTTTCATGTATTTAATACGGCGTTGGGCAGATGATTGATTGACCTGTTCATCAGCATGATAGGAAGAGCGGACAAGCGGTCCTGCTTCACAATGCCTAAAGCCTTTCGATAATGCAATCTGTTTTAATTCTTCAAATTCGTCTGGGTGATAATAGCGTTCTACATTTAAATGTTTCTTTGTTGGTTGCAAATATTGGCCAATTGTCATGATATCTACATTGTTAGCACGTAGGTCATCCATCGTTTCGATGATCTCCTCTTTTGTTTCTCCTAATCCTACCATTAGACTCGATTTGGTAGGTGTATTAGGGGCAATCTCCTTCACGCGACGCAATAATTCTAATGAGCGATCATACATGGCAATAGCACGAACTTTTTTCGTTAATCGCCGAACGGTTTCGATATTGTGGTTAAAAATATCAGGGGCACTGTCCATCAAATTATGTAAACTCTCATAATCCCCTTTCATATCAGAAGGTAATATTTCTATCGTACAGCCAGGTACTTTTGCTTTTATCTGTCTAACTGTTTCGGCGAAAACAGCGGCACCGCCGTCCTTTAAATCATCACGTGCAACCGCGGTTACTACCACATGCTTTAATCCCATAATTTCAACAGATTCAGCAACTCTGGCAGGCTCTCCCCAGTCTAATTCATTAGGGAGACCTGTTTTTACTGCACAGAATCGGCAACCTCTTGTACAAGTATCACCTAATATCATAAATGTAGCGGTTTTTCGTTCACTCCAACATTCATGTATATTCGGACACCTTGCCTCTTCGCATACAGTATTTAATCGTTTATCTCTCATTAAATGCTTCAAACGGTTATACGATTTGTTTGTATTAATTTTTATTTTGAGCCAATCAGGTTTACGCACATGTTCTTCTTTCTTCGCCATGACTTTCACTCCTATCTGGAAAGATTCCATTCATTCTGTAGATATTTGTTACGCATTAATGTTTCTATTTCCTGTTGCTGTTCTTCATTTAAGTGGAAGGCTTGCAATTGTATATCTAAGCCTTTTTCAAAACCGTTCTTGAAAGCATCCTGCGCTTCTGCCATCGAAATATTACGTTTAGCAGCATCGTTTAGTGAGATCGCTTTTCCTTGAAATGCTTCTCGTGCTCTTTGTTTGACTTGTTCATTCCGATAAATAAATAGATCATAGAGCTGGTGGTTATCGACTGTAAGTGGTATGGAACCATGCTGTAAGATTACTCCGTTTTTTCTGGTTTGTGCACTTCCTGCAGCTTTTTTACTGTCTACTACTAATTCATACCAGGAAGGTTCTTCGAAACAAACTGCCGATTGTGAGGATGACCGTTTGTCTTTAGGTATCGAAAAATCTGCTTCAATTCCTAATTCTTGAAAACCATTTAACAAGCCTTTGGATAGTACTAAGTACGCCTCTTTAACCGATCGAGGCATTTTAGGATGATCTTCTGAGACAATAATACTGTAGGTTAATTCATTATCATGCAGGACTGCTCTGCCACCAGTAAGTCTTCTGACCAAACCTATGTTGTGCCGATTTATGGCTTCCAAATCTATTTTATTCGTTGTCTTTTGGAAATATCCAATCGATAACCCAGCGGGCGTCCATTGGTAAAATCGAATAATGGGAGGAATCAGCTTTTCACTGTGCCATCGTAATAAACATTCATCTACCGCCATGTTATATGCAGGCGATTGTTTCCCTGTATCAATAAAGTACCAAGTTTCCGTCATCATATTCTTTTTTTCTCAAAAATTGTAGAGAAAAAAACAGTGCCTCCCTTCCTTTTATTATCAAATAAATCCATAATTTATGGTACATCCTGGATAACTATCTGTCAAAAAATTGAGATCATTATGAATATTATATCAATATGTTATAGTGGAATAGTCAGAGATGGGAGATAGAGATCATGAATGGTTTTAATGAACAATTTTTCATATCAATTGTTATCATTGCAATTGGTTATCTATTGAAAAGAATGAACATTGTAAAAGAAAAAGATGGAGAAGGTATTGCACGAGTTATCTTTAATTTGACGTTACCTTGTCTCATTATTGTTACTTTTAATGATATGGAGTTTACCCCTTCCTTATTTTATTTAATTGTTATCGCTTTTATTTATGGTGTCTTCAATGCTTTAGCAGGACTGTTTGTTTTCAGAAAACATAGCAAGGATATGAAAGGTACATTTGGTATGATGGTACCTGGTCTGAACATTGGTTTATTTGCTTATCCACTTGTAGAAGGTTTATTTGGCTTTGAAGGACTTCAATATTTTGGTATGTTTGATGTGGGAAATGCCTTTATTGTATTTGGTCTAAGCTATATCATTGCAGGAGTCTATGCTGGAAATGCAGGGATGTTGGAGACACGTTCGATTATTTTGAAACTGGCTAAATCGATTCCGCTACAAACCTATTTGATTATGTGTTTACTTAATATTTTCAACTTTTCCTTGCCGGACGAGGTATTGAATGTGACAAGTGTTATCTCTGTGGCGAATATGCCGCTGTCTTTATTACTGTTAGGGTTATATTTAAATTTTTCATTTGCGAAAGGTTATGGTAAGCTGCTGAGTAAATTTTTGTTAACCAAATATGGCATAGGGTTAATAAGCGGGTTCGCTTGTTATGTATGGTTGCCAGTGGAGGATATGTTTAAATTCACATTATTGATTGGCTTTATTTTGCCAACACCTGCATCGGTATTACCTTATGCGATTATGTTTGGTTATAATCAGCGAATGGTTGGTACGGCTTCTAACCTGACAATGATGATTAGTTTTCTGCTAATCTGGTGTATCGTGAATATTGTAGTTTAATAAGTTCATGGATTAATAGTGGAATAGAGGTGAAGGAATGAAAAAGCGTATTATATTTATTACAGGCGCGACAAAAGGCATTGGTCGTAACATGGCGCTTTATTTTGCCAAAAGAAATTATATTGTAATAGGAGCCGGTCGTGATGAGCAGCTGTTGAATGAAGTTCGTCAACAACTGCTTACGTATTCGGAAGAACACCGCATGGTAGCAATGGATGTGACGAAAATTGAAGAAGTCCATACAACGCTGTCTTATGTGTTGGATACATTTGGGAAGATCGATGTATGGATAAACAATGCTGGTTCTTTTCAGGCGATAGGACCTACATGGGAAGTCGGATCGAATGAGTTCACCCAGGATATCATGACCAACGTGATTGGAACGTACCATTGCTCTTCGGTGGTTACGCAAGCCATGCTTGAACAAGGTACTGGTAAAATTATTAATATTATTGGTGGTGGATCACGAACCGATTTTCCATACGGGAATGGTTATAGTACATCGAAGACCGCGATTGCAAGGTTCACAGAAAACTTAGCAGTCGAATTAAGCGATACAAATGTTGATGTATATGCCTTTGAACCAGGTTTGAATGATACAGACATGACCATGCACATAAGAAATAGTGAAGCAGGGAAGCAGTACTTATCAAAGGTGTCAGAACTTTTTGCGGAAGAGAAAGATGTAGCAGCACCTGTTTGGATAGAACGAATATTAGATGATCAAGTACTCGCATTTCAAGGTAGAATCATTACTGTTGATGATGAGCCGGACCAGCTACTCGAAACGCTAGATGAAAGGCAAGATTATCGATTGTTAAGATAGTGTTAAAAAGTGAATAATGAGGTGTTGCACATGTTTGATTTAACCGTTATGGAATGGATTATTATTATTTTTTCTGCTTTATTAATTGGATTTGCCAAAGCAGGTGTAGCAAGTATGGGTATTCTGGTAGTCACCATTTTTATGATGCTTTTCCCTGCACGTGAATCGATTGGCATTTTACTGCCATTACTTATCGTCGGTGATTTATTCGCAGTGATCTATTATCGTAGAAATGTTGTTTGGCGGTATTTATTTTCCCTTGTTCCTTGGGTACTGATCGGAATTTTAATAGGCTATGTTGTATTATTTTTTATTAGCAGTGAGCAATTGAAGCCTCTGATCGGAATTTTAGTACTTGCATTAATTGTTTTACATATTAGTCGTGAGAAAATGGGAGAGCGGTTCGTGGAAATGCTGCCTAAATCAAAATTGTTTACCTTTCTAATGGGAATAACAGCTGGTTTTGCCACAATGATTGGTAACGCAGCAGGAGGGGTCATGGCGATTTATTTAATCGTCAAAGGATTACCAAAGAAAGAATTCGTTGGTACAGGGGCTTGGTTCTTCTTATTTGTGAACTTAGTGAAAATGCCATTTTATTTATCATTAGGGATAGTGACCTGGGAAACGATAGCCTTTAATAGTAAACTTGTACCAGCAATTATTATTGGTGCATTAATAGGAGTAAAGGTGATCAAAATCATGCCACAAAAAGTGTTTCAAGTTCTCGTATTAGTCTTTGCTGCATTGGGTGCAATTCGGTTGATTATGGGTTAAATTGAAGCCGGAGTTAACACGGATTTATATTTTATATGTTCTTTTATTACCGATGAAACAGATTGATAGTGAAAATTTAGAACGTACAAAGCATAAGTAATGCCCTGGCACTCGATAAAGACAAAGCGAATGCCGGGTTTTTCTAATGAGAAAGTATATAAGTACAGTCATAGAAGTAATCATGCTGAACATGAAGATGGGTTCTTATAATATGGATTATGTCAACCAGCCTAGAAGTCATTTTGACATGTTTTTAGTGGTATGATACCGCTCCGGCCAACCACTTCGCGTCCCGCGGGGCACGGATGAAGCTAACTTTGTGAATAAGGTCGCTTCACAAAGTGGATCTTTAGCACCTGCACGTCCCGCGGGAGTCTACGTGGTTGGCCTACGCTGTGAAAGATACGCTACAACTTTTGTAAGAGCTAGCAAATTGAGCACATCCATAAATATCACAATATCATTTCATAACATAATGCCTAGGACCACCGCTTTTAGCTGTTTTATACGTTGTAGCACTTCCTTAAGCGCAGGAAATATGCGGAGACTCCCGTGGGATCAGTGCGAGCTGAAGATCCACTTTGAAAAGAAAAGAATTTTCTTTCCAAAGTTAGCTGAAGCCGTGCCCCACAGGACGCGGAGCATATTTCCGGAGCTAAAAGTAGAAAGCGGTGCCACGAGATTTGTATCGTTTAAAGAGAAAGGAAACAAAAGTGGGGAGCAGTCACCAAAGATTAGTATCGTTTAGCGAGAAAGGAGCCAAAAGTGGGGAGCAGACACCAGAGATTTGTAGTGTTTAAAAAGAAAGAAGACAAATGATGGTGTTTCCCGGCTGGTTTTGTCTCCTTCAAAAGTCTGTTCCATAGCCGCAGGCCGGCACATAGACTCTCACAGGGCGGAAAGTGGCTGGCAAAGGTGTCCTAGCACATGAATCATTCCAAAATGACAGCTATGGGCCACTTAACATAATCCATATTACAGGTAGTTGTATATTATTTATGTTTGTTAGGACCGGGTGAGCTTTCTCGGTTTTTCTTATATTGGCGTTAACCCCGGCTATTCTTGTATACTTGATCCTTATCATGCGAAATGGCAGGTTACAAAAGTATCAAGATGAGTGCTCATTCAACACGAACACGCTCCGGAAGGCAAGAGTATGCAGTCTTCCGGAGCGGTATCCTAGCCTCCAATAGATGCTCACCAATTTATCAATGTTTTGAAAAGGAACATGAACATATTGGTGTCCTGGCTTGTTTATGCTTATTTCGAAATGGATTCTTTAACACTGACTGTCAGGCTGTTGGTGATATCTGTTAGTAAATCATTAACGTCTTCTACGCCTACCGATAGACGGAATAATCGGTGACTAATACCTCGTGCTTCTCTTTCATGTGGAGGCATTGCTGCGTGAGACATTGTTGCAGGGTGGGACAATATCGACTCAACTGCACCTAAGCTGACGGCAAAGACTGGTATTGTCATATTACTTACAAATTGTTCAGGATCGATATGTTCTTGTAAAGTAAACGAAAGTACTGCTCCCGCACTTGTCGATTGACTGGCATGAATGGCAGCGCCAGGATGATTCTTTAATCCCGGATAATAGACATGGTCAATGCCTTCCAGCTCTGTTAAGTTTGAGGCAATTTTTTCTGCGGAGCTGGCACTTTTTTGAAAACGCGGTTCCAAGGTTTTCATTCCTTGCAGTAATTGATAGCAATCCTTTGCACCTAAGATAGCGCCGTACGTATTTTGAACAAATTTCAGTCTGCCAGCAAGTTCTTCACTTTTGGTCACTGCTAAGCCGGCTACAATATCACTGTGTCCTGATAAAAATTTAGTAGCACTGTGTAAGACGATATCAACACCTAAATCAAGTGGCTGCTGATATAAAGGCGTCATAAAAGTATTATCCAGAAACGTAAAACAGTCATTTTCTTTCGCTAATGATACAACAGCACGGATATCTGTTATTTGTAATAAAGGATTAGCAGGTGTTTCAATATAAATAACTTTAGTATTCGGCTGAATCGCTTCCTCCACCTCTGATAAGTTTGTCATATCGACAAAAGTATGTTCAATTGAAAATTGTGCTAACAATTTGGTGACAAATCGGAATGTACCACCATATACATCCTTACTGATGACAATATGATCTCCAGTTTCTAATAGCATAAATGCAGAAGATATAGCCGCCATTCCGGACGAAAAGGCAAAACCAGCAACCCCATTTTCCAACTTAGCAATCGTTGCTTCAAGCTGATCACGAGTTGGATTACCTGAGCGGCTATAATCATATGGGCCGAATTCATGTAACTCTTGCTGGTGGTAAGTAGAAGATACATAGATTGGTGGATTTACTGCTCCTGTATATTTCTCATGATAACCTTGCTGATTTCCTCCATGGGCTAATAATGTTTCTTTTTTATGTGTCATTTATTTCCCTCCTAATGCTTGATCTAGATCAGATTTAAGGTCTTCAATATTTTCAATTCCTACCGAAAAACGTAGTAATGTGTCGCTAATACCTCGACGTTCTAATTCATCTTTCGGGATATCAGCATGCGTCTGAGTTGTTGGATAGGTGATGAAGCTCTCCACACCTCCAAGACTCTCGGCAAAGGAAATGACTTTTAATTGTTCCAGAAACGGTGCAATTAGGCTATTATCAGTAACGCGAAAACTGATCATTGCTCCTTTTCCGGGGTATAAGACATCTCTCACTTTGTCATGTTCACGCAGAAAAGCTGCCAGAATCTGAGCGTTTTGCTGTTGGCGTTCTAATCGTAACGTCAAGGTTTTCATTCCTCTAATCAGTAACATACTATCCAATGGAGATAACACCGCTCCAATGGCATTATGTAAATAAAAAAGCTGCTCACCGAGCTCATGATCCTTGACAGCAACAAGTCCTGCTAAGACATCGTTATGGCCACCAAGGTACTTCGTTGCAGAATGTATGACAATATCTGCACCTTCCGTTAATGGCTGCTGCAGATATGGTGTATAGAACGTATTATCTACGATCAGCAAGGCATCATGCTTTTTGGCAATTGCCGCTATATACTGGATATCGATCTCCATTAACAATGGATTAGTCGGTGTTTCAATAAAGATTGCTTTCGTATTTGGGGTAATATGTCGTTCCACATTCTCCGGACTGACATATACTGGTGTAACTTGATAAGATTGCTGTAAGTGTTGAAATAAGCGGTAGCTGCCACCATAAATGTCTTCCGTTACGAGAATTTCGTCTCCATGTTTAAATAAGGAAAAGACTAATTGAATGGCAGCCATACCTGAAGAACAGGCAAATCCTTGCACACCTTTTTCTAATGAAGCGATTGCTTCTTCCACAATTTCCCGGGTAGGATTCGCTGTTCGCGTATAATCGTACCCGGTTGACTGTCCAAGCGTTGGATGCTGGTAAGCGGTAGATAAATAGATTGGTGCTTCTACTGCACCTGTTCGTGGATCTTTTCTGTTGCCAATTTGGGCAAGAATGGTTTCAATTTGATTCATATTATGTACATCCTTTCTATAAATAAAAAAAGAGGTCTTCGATAAGTAGAAGACCTCCTTTATGTCAGGCAGCATCTCTTATCTTTGGCAAAAACCATCTGGAATTAGCACCATACAATAGTTTGCTGGTTGCTGAGGTATCATCGGGCCAGTCCCTAAACCTCTCTTGATAAGATTATATTTTCATGGAAATTTAATACATTAATTGTACCTTATTTAGGAAGAAATTACAACAGTGATACAAAAAAATATTTTTATGGAACCCATTGACAATCCTTGTTCTATCTATTATAGTAAGTACAACACAAATTTAGTGGAAAATTATGAAAATAGTATAGCATCTTATCGAGAGAGAAGGAGGGAACTGGCCCTATGAATTCTCAGCAACAGGCTTTAAATGCACTGTGCTAAATCCAGCAGGTATAACTTGACAGATAAGTGGAACAGACTCCTACTTCATCGTCAAGTAGGATTTTTTATAGGTATTAATCCGAGTTTTCAGATGGGTAATAGTGTAATAGTATTAAAAATTGATAGACAATAGCTGAAAGTTGGGATGAAAGATGTTAACGTTCGTTGCGATTTTAGCTGCATGTTTGTTTGCCTTTAATATAGGAGCAAGTGGATCAGCAGCAAGTATGAGTATTGCTTATGGATCAAAAGTAATAAAAAAGCGAAAGCATGCATTATGGATTGCTGGAGCAGGTGCCATAACGGGGGCTGTTCTAGGAGGGGAGCATGTAACGAAGACGCTTGGTAAAGGAATAATTCCGGAATCGATATTGGATGTGAAAGTAGCCTGTATCATATTAGTCGTATCTGCTTTTACATTACTCATTACAAATTACATCGGCATCCCGCTATCGACTAGTGAAGTGACCGTAGGAGCTATTATTGGTGTTGGGATAAGCTATCAACAATTACATTTTCAAAACATATTAATGATCGTTTCTTTTTGGTTGATCGTTCCTTTAGCAGCTTTTCTGATTACATTGAGCTTAGAGAAAATTAGAAATAAATTTGCCAATCGTTTTACGATCCGGCCACCAGTAAAAGTATTAGCATGTTTATTGATTATAACTGGTGCGATTGAAGCGGTTGCTGCCGGTATGAATAATGTTGCAAATGCATTAGGCCCCTTGGTGGGAGCTGGTATTGCATCGATGGAAACGGGCTTGCCATTAATGGCGCTGGTGGTAGCGTTGGGAAGTATTTTTTTCGGGGGCAGAGTTATCGAAACCAATGCAAAAAAGATTACCTCCTTGTCACTTGGGAATGGTGTGGTAATTTCAGGAGCTACAGGTGGTCTTGTTGTCGCTGCTTCTTTACTTGGTGTCCCAATTCCGATGACACAGGTTACCACATCTGCGATTGTTGGTATCGGAGCGAGCAAAGATGTATCCTCGATTTGGAAGCAAAAGGTGATTCATCAAATTGCGAAAGTATGGGTTACCTCACCGATTGTCTCTCTTGTCATTTCCTTTATATTGACAGAGATTATCGTACAACAAAGTTTTGAACAGGTCGTATTAGTAGTATTATCGATCGTAGCAACTTATATTTTAGTTAGATACAGAGAAAAACCTGCAAAAGCAATTACAGGAAAAGGATGGGATCAACATGGGGAAAGTGTATTTAGTGGGAGCAGGACCAGGAGATGAAGAATTAATCACGGTAAAAGGTGTTCGAGCGATCAAGGAAGCAGATGTGATTCTGTATGATCGGCTTGTTAATCATTCATTATTAGATTATGCCAAGGCAGATGCTGAGCTGATTTTTTGTGGGAAAATGCCTCGGAAACATGGATTGATACAGGAGAAAATAAACGAGCAATTGATTTATCATGCTAAAAAAGGTAAAACGGTTACGAGATTAAAAGGAGGAGACCCTTTTATCTTCGGCCGTGGCGGGGAAGAAGCGCTACATTTAGAAGAACATCAAATAGAGTATGAAGTAGTACCAGGCATCACATCTGCTATAAGTGCTGCTGCCTATGCAGGAATACCTCTTACGCACAGGACGATCAGCGGTTCAGTAAGCTTTATCAATGGTTCTGACCCAGACGGAAAAACGGATGAACAATGGCGACACTTAGCACTTGGTGCTGATACACTATGCTTTTATATGGGAGTGCGAAAGTTTCCAATTATTTGTGAGAAATTAGTGCAAGCTGGCCTTGTAGAAACAACGCCAGTATCAATCATTCATTGGGGTACGTTTTCGCATCAGAAATCAATTGCAGCTGATTTGGCTACGGTATCTGAAAGGTTAGATGAAATCAGTAATCCGTCGATGATCGTGGTTGGGGAAGTCGTTAGATTAAGAGAAAAAATCCGTTGGTTTCAAGAACAAAAGGAAACCATTCAAACTTTCAGTTAAAAAGGATGACTAGTGATTTTATCATTACTAGTCATTTTTTGTTGCGTTTCGGAGTTGTTCCTGGTCTTTATCGAAGTTCCACGTTGGGTTTAGCCTATCGATTAGCTGTTGAAGCTGGACTTCATTTAAATCCTGTTGACCGGTGGAATGGTTAAGATAAGACTTTAATTCCCATTCTCCGCCTTTTTTATTTTCAAGCGCTTTCCACTTTACGGTAAATACATATTCCTGATTGGCAATGATGGCGTGGAATAGTAAGATGTCATTATGCAGAATAAAATTACTTAATTCCAATCAAAACACCTCCTTATCATCAGTATAGCATATACCGGAATCGTTTACATAGGAAGTTGGCCAATGGATATTCATCATTTTAGTGTCCCTGAATATAAAGGGAATAGAGGGAAGTATTCTTTATGACAGTAATTAAGGCAAACGATGCTGATGTGAAATTGTTGGCAAGATTGATGAGAGCAGAAGCTGAAGGTGATGGCCAGCTTGGAATGTTAATGGTGGGTAATGTTGGCGTTAACCGGGTGAAGGCAGCTTGTTTAGATTTTACTGACATTAATTCGATTAACCGGATGGTATATCAGAGTCCTGGTGGATTTGAAGCGACACAGAAAGGCTATTTTTATCAAAGGGCAAGGGAGAAAGATATTCGCTTAGCGAGAAGATCGATCGATGGTGAACGCACACATCCTGCTTCTAACTCATTATGGTTTTTCAGACCTGAGGGGAGCTGTCCAGCACAATGATATGGACAATGGAATTCCGGGCGTTTTAAAAGCCATTGCTTCTTCTCGCCGACCGATGCCGAGTGTCCATCTGTTTTTCAAACATTTTAAACAAAGAACCGGGATATTCTTATGGCGCAAAATATCCCTGTTCTTTAAGGTTTACAGAAGTGCTTATTTTCTTTTTAAGTAGAATCATTATTATCTACGCTTACTTGTGGGAAAAACCAAAGAATAATGAATGTTAACGTTCCGATCACGAATAGTCCTGTATAAACAGTATGTAATGCATAGGTTAAACCTTCCTGCATTGCTTCTAGTGTCTCTGCAGTAATTGACTCACGCATACCTTCATCTAACAATACATCTGTACTGGCAATGTCAAGATCTTCACCTTTTTGCTGATAATAGCCTTTTAACTGGATATTTAGAATACCACCGAGCAAAGCTGCACCAACCGCACTTCCAATAATTCGCATAAACATGTTAAGACTCGTAGCTACTCCTCGGGCATGCCAGGAGACTGTATTTTGAATCGAGACAATGAAGGTGGTAGAGGATAGCCCCATTCCAACTCCAACGATAAAGGAACTTAGCCCAGCATAAACAGGGCCTTTGTCTGCATCCAAAAGAAAGAATAAGAATGTACCGATGAATAATGCGAATCCACCGGCGAATGCCGTAAGTCGAAAGCCAATCTTAAGTACGAGATGTCCTGCCAGCGTCGCGGAGATAGGCCAGCCAATGGATAATGTACTTAATGTAAATCCGGCCACAATGGCGGATTCACCCATGACCCCTTGTACATATGTCGGAAGAAAACTGGACAAACCTAATATAATCATCCCAGACAGCAACGTGGCTAGATTAGCGATTACAATCAACTTGTTTTTCCATAAGTAAAGAGGCATCATTGCTGCTTTTGCTCGGTTCTCTTGCCAAATAAATAAAGAAATGGACACGAGAAACAAGATGATTAGACTAATATTCTCAAGAGATAACCAAGCCCAGCCAGAACCTGCTTGTACAAAGACGATAATTAAGGCTGAAATGGCAACGAAAAAAAGGCTTGATCCAAGATAGTCAACAGACTTTTGTTCAGTGTCAACTTTCTCATGAAAGAATAATACTACACCGAGTAAACCAATTATTCCGATAGGTATGTTCATCCAGAAAATCCAGGCCCAGTCAATAAATTGTACGATAATGCCACCAATTAAAGGCCCAACTACTGAAGAAATTCCCCAAACACTAGCAAGGTATCCTTGTACTTTCGCTCGTTCTTCGACTGTATACATATCACCAACAATGGTTGTAACAATAGGCTGAATTGCACCCGCGCCTAGTCCTTGTATAAGCCGGAATACAATTAGTGCTCCCATTGTTGGAGCAAATCCACAAGCAGTAGTTCCAAATAAGAAAATGAGCACACCAATGATAAATACAGGCTTTCTGCCGAATAAATCTGCTAATTTTCCATATATCATTGTGGTTACTGCCTGCATTAATAAAAAGCTTGAAAACACCCAGCTGTACAAGCTGAATCCACCTAGATCCGCTACAATGTTCGGCATTGCAGTTGCGACAATGGTACCTTCAATAGCAGCCATAAACATGGATAGCACTAATGAAGCAAGTACTAATGGTCGTTTCGTTTGCTGATCCACCATGATTCATCTGTCCTTTTTTAATAGTCTTTTTCCATTGTAACAGATATTCACAAATAAGTAGCTGATGAAGTAATTTAAAGGGTATGCAGGAAAGATTTATGATATGCTTAAAGAAAGCGATAACAAAAAAGGAAGGATACATATGTTACAGACACGATTAGATCATTTATTAGAGAAATTTGTTGCAAACGGCCCAACTGGTGTCGGTTTATCTGTTCAAAAGGAAAGTCAGGTTATATATGAGAATTATATCGGTTATGCCAATCTGGAAAAAGAAAAAAAGGTCACTGCCAATACGATCTATCGAATTTATTCGATGTCTAAAATCGTGACCTGTGTGGCAGCGCTTCAGCTGTGGGAGAAAGGTGAATTTCTGTTGACAGATCCGTTATCGGATTATTTACCAGAATTTAAAGAAATGGATGTACTGGTAGCTGGCAAACTAGTTAAAGCAGAAAGTCCGATAACTATTAAAGATTTATTTACGATGACATCCGGTATTACTTATGGCGGGGATGGATCAGAAGTAGAGCGGATGACAAGTCAGGTCATGCAGGAAGTACATGCTATTGAACGGCAGAAAGAGGTATCGCAGCTGCGATTATTTGCTGAAAAAATCAGTAACAATCCACTTGCCTTCCATCCCGGTACTCATTGGAGATATGGCTTAAGTCATGATGTCTTGGGTGCTTTGATTGAAGTGATTACAGGACTTTCCTTCGCTGAATATTTAAATACGTATATATTTACGCCACTGCAAATGAAGGATACGTTCTTTCAGGTTCCGATAGAAAAGAAGCATCGGCTTGCGACTTTCTATCAGCGTGATGAGGACGGTGTGCTGATAGAAAATACGTGGATTGACGAGCAAGCAGAGCCGGTGCCTATTATGGAAAGTGGTGGGGCGGGTCTTCATTCTACACTTGGTGACTATCAAAAGTTTGCTCATTGCCTAGCACTGGGAGGAAGTTATGATGGAGCGAGAATTATCAGCAATCCCACTCTCGATTTAATGGTACAAAATCACTTGCCAGAAGAGATGTTGCCTGAATTCGGCCTTCATTATCAACACGGTTATGGCTATGGACTTGGTGTGCGCGTTATGATAGACCAGACAATGGGTGGCAGCAATAGTTCAATAGGGGAATTTGGCTGGCCTGGTTTTGCAGGGACATATACGTCTATTGATAGAAACAAGCAAGTGTCAGCTGTCTATATGCAACAAATGCTTCCAAGTCTGGAATTCTATCATCAGCCTAGAATCCGCAATGTGATTTATAGTGCAATAGAATAAGAGGAGGAGAGCTATATGGCTTTATTGAAATGTGATTTTTTCTCAGAATTGTTGATGATAAGTACGTCAATGACAGTGATTTTGCCAGAAAATACGAACAATCAGATCGGCTTAAAAAATAATAAATACGATGGTAAAATCCCTGTACTCTATTTGCTTCATGGTTTAAGTGATGATCATACGGCTTGGACAAGAAGAACGTCGATTGAACGTTATGCTGCTGAATATGGGATCGCGATTGTCATGCCACAAGTCGATCATAGTTTCTATACTGATATGGCATTTGGCAAGCAATACTGGACATTTCTTTCCGAAGAACTGCCGAATGTCGTGCGATCGTTCTTTCCGATTTCTGACGCAAAAGAGGATAATTTTGTGGCGGGATTATCGATGGGAGGATATGGTGCATTTCGCTGGGCATTACGCAAACCAGAACAATTTACAGCCGCTGCCAGCCTGTCTGGAGTGATGGATCTAGCCTCACATGCAAAGCAGAAACAAGCGGATCAAAATCCGATAGCTAATGTGATGTATCTTGCATTCGGCAATCGTGATCTAGCCGGCACAGACCACGATTTATTTGCGTTATTAAGAAAAGAAGAAGAATTACCTGCATTATATCAGGCATGCGGGACAGAGGATTTTTTGTGGGAGGAGAACGAGAAATTCGCTCAATTTACCAACGAATATAATATCCCTGTGACTACTTCTTTTTCAGCTGGTGCACATGAATGGGGATTCTGGGATGAAAAAATTCAAGAAGTACTGGCATGGTTACCGTTGAAAAGCAAGTAATGTGAAAGGATGCTGCATGGCCAACCAATTTTTGTATGACGAAGCTTGAAGCTATAGAGCATCTTCGTTGTTGGCCTGCACATTGCTGATCAAACCGTTACACCTTTAGACAATTTAGGTTAATTATACCTTATAATTTATTAGTAAATAACACAATATTAAAAATCTCGAATGAAGATAAGGGGCTAGATGTAACACAACATCCACATCGCTACAAATTCGTGGTTTTAAAAAGAGAAGGTATAACTGCAATCATAAAAGCCAGGTGTAGAAGTAAGCATACTTTAAATGAGTGTGGGTTCTTATAATATGGATTATGTCAACTGGATCTATATGACGAAGTGGTAATATTGACATTTTTATAGTGCGTAACAACGATAGAAACAGCTTAAAGCAGTGGTGCTAAGCATTATGAAATGTTTAATTGTAGTATGAACACTTAATATGCTAGCTCTTGCATAAGTTGTAGAGTATTCACCATAGCGTAGGCCAACCACGTAGACTCCCGCGGGACGTGCAGGTGCTGAAGATCCACTTTGTGAAGCGCTCTTCTTCACAAAGTTAGCTTCAGCCGTGCCCCGCAGGACGCGAAGTGGTTGGCCGGAGCGTTATCCCAGCACATGAATCATTTCAAAATGGACATGATGATCTGTCTAGCTAGTTAACATAATCCATATTATTGTAACCTTTTTATATATTTAAGCTAGGGGTGTACAAGTATAGGAAAAACATCGGCACTCGCTAAGGCGAAGCGTATGAATGCCGATGTTTTTCTAACTTTCTTGCAGCGTACAGCTATTTTATTTTTCGTTAAAAATATCTGCTACAATCTGATATGAGTTTTTTCTCGCCTCATGATCGTAAATTTGTGAATTAATGATTACTTCATCTGTTTCTGTTTCTTCAATGAAAGTAGCTAATTTTTCACGCACTTGATCTTTATCACCAATTATTGTCGACTTACTATTTACAGATTTCTCAACAGATGCTTTCTCATAAATGGACCATTCGTCGTCAATGTTATCAATAGGAGGCATTAGTTTCGATGGAGCACCTCTGACTAAAGATAAGAATTGCTGCTGCTGTGACGTTGCTAACCACTTTGCTTTCTCTTCTGTTTCGGCAGCGATGATATTTACCCCTACCATTGCGTTCGGTTTACTTAACTGATTAGAAGGTTTAAAACGGTCACGATACAGACGTAGTGCTGGTATAGTGTAGTCCGGTGAGAAATGACTGGCGAAAGCAAATGGTAAGCCTTTTTCAGCAGCAAGGCGTGCGCTGAAATCACTGGAACCTAATAACCATAACGGTACATTTGCCCCCATGCCAGGAACAGCCTTCACTCGTGCCTCGCCAGCAAAGTATGCTTCAAGCTCTTCCACTTGATTCGGAAAATCATCTGCACTGCTGTTTAATGTTCTTCTTAAAGCATATGCTGTTGCTTGGTCACTCCCTGGAGCACGGCCTAAGCCCAAATCAATCCGGTCCGGGTATAATGCATCGAGAGTACCGAATTGTTCTGCGATCACTAATGGTGCATGATTTGGCAGCATAATACCTCCTGAGCCGACTCGAATCTTACTGGTGTGACTGGCAATATGACTGATAATCAAAGAAGTAGCGGAACTGGCGATGCCGGGCATGTTATGGTGTTCTGCTAACCAGTACCGATGATAACCTAATGATTCTACGTATTGTGCTAAATCTGCGCTGTTTTGAAAGGATAAACCTGGTTCATGTCCTTCGAGTACAGGTGCAAGGTCTAACACAGAAAATGTCACATTAGAAAAAGGATGAGACATTATGATCACTCCTTATAGATAAATTATATATTGTATGAACCTTGGACATTGTAATTTGTCTCAATGTAAAAAATGATACGCCTGTTTTCATACTTCGTCTAACAATTTGCTTATTTTTGATGTTGACAAATGTTTTATAGCAAATGAAACGGGTACAGCTTATATATCAATCTATTAAAATTACGAATGCTCAGACAAGGAGAGATAGAATGAAAGCATCAGAAGCTGTGATAGATATATTCAAAGAATGGAATATTGCACATGTTTATGGATATCCAGGTGACTCGATTAATCATTTAATTGAAGCCTTACGTACAGCAAAAGATGAGATTAAGTTTATTCAGGTTCGCCAGGAGGAGGTGGGCTCACTGGCTGCCTCAGCAGAAGCGAAATTAACCAATCATGTTGGTGTCTGCTTATCAATTGGAGGGCCTGGTGCTATTCATTTATTGAACAGAATGTATGACGCCAGAGAGGATGGGGCTCCATTAGTAGTAATTACCGGCCAGGTCTCCCATGATTTAGTTGGAACCGAAAATTTTCAGGAAGTTAATTTAGAAAGAATGTTTGATGATGTAGCGATTTTTAACAGAAGGGTAACATCACCTGAATTAGTACAGCCGCTGCTCAAGCAAGCCTTCAAAGAAGCCTATACTCAAAAAGGGGTAGCGGTACTAAGTATTCCAGACGATGTATTTAGTCAAACAGTCAAAAAAGATAAATTGCGCTCGATTGTGCATAGTAATTATCGACTTTTTCCAGATAAAGAGGATGTAAAACAGGCTGCTATGCTTCTCCAACAATCAAGAAAGCCAGTAATTCTTGCCGGAAAGGGAGCTATACCGGCACGTGAAGAGTTAGAAAAATTTGCTGAAAAGATTGCCGCACCTGTTGTTGTCTCGTTAAGAGGTAAAGGTGTGTTACCTGATGAACACCCTAATAATTTAGGGAATTTAGGCCAAATTGGTACCAAACCAGCTTATGAGGCAATGGCTGAAACTGATTTGCTGATTTTAATTGGTACTGCCTTTCCATACCGTGAGTTTCTTCCAGATGATGTATCAGCTATACAAATCGATATCGATCCTAGCAAAATTGGAAAATGGTATCCAGTCGACGTAGGGCTTGTTGGTTCCTCAAAAGAAATATTGGCAAGATTTAATGAGCAGCTGTTTTATGCGGAGAACCGTTCATTTTTAGAAGCTTGCCAAGAAAACATGGCTAATTGGTGGAAGCATTTGGATGGAATTGTCGCTGATAAAGAAGCATTACAAGGACCACAAGTGATTCACCAATTACAAGCTTTTGTGGAGGATGATGCCATTCTTTCTGTTGATGTAGGGAATGTAACGTCTTGGTCTGCACGATTTTTTAGAATGACCAATCAACAGTTTGTTATCTCAAGCTGGTTAGCTACGATGGGCTGTGGTCTGCCAGGTGCTATATCCGTAAAATTAACCCAACCAGAAAAACAAGTGTGGGCGATATGTGGTGATGGCGGCTTTTCGATGGTTATGCAAGATTTTCTGACAGCAGTCAAATACCAGTTGCCTATTACAGTACTCGTACTAAACAATGAAAAAATCGGTATGATCAAATACGAGCAAGAGCTAATTGGTAATATTCCGTACCAGACAGATATTGAACCGATGAATTATGCTGCGTTTGCTGACATATGTGGTGGTAAGGGGTATAGCGCCACTACTCAAGACGAACTACAGTCTGCTCTTGCAGCGTCAAAAGAAGATCAATTACCAACCATTATTGATGTGGAGATTGAGGATCGTGCTCCATTACCAGGAAAAATTGAATGGAATCAAGCAAAGGGTTATTCCAAGCATGTATGGGAAAAGCTTGTCGAACGTGAAGGAGAGCTTGACATGCCTTCATTAAAAACAGTACTGAAGCGGTTATTTTAAAGGAGTAATTGAATGAAAAGCTGTATTTATCTTTTGTTCATTACCAGTTTGTTAGTAAGTGGCTGTGATATTCGAGTATTAAATCCACAAAGTGATACAGCAGAAGCGCAAAGTAATCTTATTTACTTTAGCTTTCTGCTTATGCTTTTGGTTTTGATCGTTGTATTTGTAATGATGTTCCGTTTCGTTTCGAAGTATCGTGAAGAAAAAGTATCCTATGAAATCCCGAAACAAGAGGAAGGTAATCGAAAACTGGAGTTAACCTGGACGATTCTTCCTGTCGTATTATTAATCATCTTGGCTGTACCTACGGTTATTGTAACCTTTAATCAGTCTCCTAACGGCGATGTGCAGACTGAAAAATACAAAGATGCTGTTCATATCAAAGTAACGGCTAAAAGATATGAATGGCAATTCACTTATCCAAATGGAAAGAAAACTGTGAATGAATTATTTCTGCCTGCAAATAAGACGGTACGGTAGTTTTTCATTTGCGCTCAGAAGATGTTATTCACTCATTTTGGGTCCCTTCACTCGGTGGGAAAGTAGATGTTCGGCCTGATCAGGAAAATACACTGGTGTTAACCAATTTGAAATCAGGTAGCTATCGGGGAAAGTGTGCTGAATATTGTGGCACAAATCATACACTAATGACGTTTACGACAGAAGTAAAGCCGGCAGATGAATTTCAAGATTTTGCAGAGTCTTCATAAATCATGATAAAGAAGGAATGTATAGACATAGCATGGAAATCGCTGGGCAATCTTTATATCAACAATCAGATGTGGTCGCTGCATGGGCGTTCTCCATTATCGGTTTTGCGTGTATACTTTACTATCTTACAAAAAAGAGAAAATGGGGCACAATATGGAGTTACGTAACCACTACTAATCATCGGAAAATTGGGATGATGTATTTGCTTAGTGGCGTTATTTTCTTTCTTCGAGGTGGAATTGATGCTTTATTAATCCGAACGCAATTAATAGCTCCTGACATGAACTTCTGGGTTTTTCAGGGTGATAAATAAAATGGGCTTTTTACCACTCATGGTACTATTATGATATTTTTTGTGGCGATGCCTCTGTTAATCGGTTTAATGAATGTCGTGGTACCGCTTCAAATCGGTGCAAACGATTTAGCATTTCCGGTGATGAATTCCTTAAGCTTCTGGCTTTTTTTCAGTGGTGCAGTACTTTTTAATTTGTCTTTTTTCTTTGCCTCACCACCAAATGCAGGCTGGACAGCATATGCTCCATTAAGTGTTGCTGAATTTACTCCTGGAGCTGGAAACAGTTTCTACATATTCAGTCTGCAAATTTCTGGTATAGGCACGCTGTTAACTGCTGTTAATATGATGGTTACCATCTTGAGATTAAGAGCTCCTGGGATGAGAATGCTGCGAATGCCATTATTTACATGGGCGACCTTTGTGACATCTGCGTTGATTATCATCGCTTTTAGTGCATTATCTGTTGCGCTCTATCTACTGATGTTTGACCGAATGTTTGGTACAAGCTTTTTCGGATCAGATGAAGGTTATCCTGTATATTGGCAGCATTTGTTTTGGATTTTTGGTCATCCGGAAGTATATGTACTGGCACTTCCTGGTTTTGGGATTTTCTCAGATGTTATATCGACATTCTCAAAGAAACGGATTTTCGGCTATTCGTCCATGGTTCTTTCTATCATTCTTATAGGGTTTTTAGGCTTTATGGTCTGGGTTCACCACATGTTCACAGTGGGACTTGGACCAATGGTGAATACTTTTTTTGCAATTACAACGATGTTAATTGCGGTACCTACGGGGATTAAAGTATTTAATTGGTTATTTACAATGAGGAATGGAAGGATTCAATTTACCGTGCCGATGTTATTTGCGATCGGTTTTATCCCGTCCTTTGTGATGGGTGGGGTGACTGGTGTGATGTTGGCAGTTCCAGCAGCGGATTTCCAGTTTCATGACAGCTATTTTGTTGTAGGGCACTTTCACTATACTATTTTAGGTGCTACCGTTCTTGGAATTTTTGCAGGAATTTATTATTGGTATCCTAAAATTACCGGCAAAAAATTAAATGAGACATTAGGAAAATGGCATTTTTGGTTATTTGTGATCGGTTTTCATTTAACTTTCTTCCCGGTGCATTTCTCTGGATTGCAAGGAATGCCACGTCGAGTCTTCACTTATACAGAGGAAGATGGACTGTTTATATTTTAATTTCATCAGTACAATCGGTGCTTTCTTGATGGGAATAGGTATGTTGTTTTTTGTCTGGAACATCTATAAAACCTATCAATCTGGGAAAGCAGTTCGAGCAGATTGCTGGGATGGGAGGACGTTGGAGTGGACAGTTCCGTCACCGCCGACAAAAGAATTATTTGATCCACCACCAGTTGTGCCTGCGATCGATCCGCTATGGGATAGTAAAATCAATAAAAAACCGCTATCTCAAGCTGATCAGACTCGTCCAAGTCCTGTCTCAACAAAAACCATGATTACTCCAGTACTGGCAGGGATGCTTTTTATCTTCAGTCTCTCCATGATTTATCACTGGTTTTATCCTGCTATACTGACAGCGGCAGTAACATTGGCTGTAATCATTATCTTGTCATGCAAAGATAAACGTAAACAGGTGTATCAAGAAATGAGTGGGGAAGATAATAAGGAGTTGTTCCAGGATAAACGAATTGGTTTCTTTTTATATCTCATTATTGATATCACGATGTTTGCGATTCTGTTTGCTACTTACTTTATCTATACCCCGGGATCCATTGGGCCGAAACCTGAAGAAGTATTTGAAACAAAAACAGTAATTCTTTCCAGTGTATTTCTGCTGTCAAGTAGCGCTACTTTGCATTACAGTGAAGTGCAATATAGGAAGAAACAAAGCGGGCGCTTTTATATTGGCTGGTCGCTGACAGCATTATTAGGCTTAGCTTTCTTGAGGGTGGAGATCGATGAGTTTCATAAATATTGGACAGAGGGCTATCAAATAGACACCAATGTGTTTTTAGCTTCCTTCTATGTGCTGGTTGGACTTCATGCCGCACACGTAACGTTTGGTTTAGGTTGGATGATGCAGCTGTTAACCCAGTGGAGGCAAGCAAAATTGCCTTCGAGATTATATATGGAAAAACAGAAAATCTTCGGTTATTATTGGCATTTTGTAGATAGTATCTGGGTGTTTATTGTGTTGATTGTTTATCTGCCATACCTTATTTGAAAGGAAGTAAAAAATGGAAACGATACTTACAATTATATTAATTTGCCTTTTCATTATCGTGATTGTTATTCCTGCTCTCATGTTAATCAGGTTATATCTTCACGATAAAAAACAAGAGGAACATTCCGTCTTGCAAAATTATCCTATACTGGGGAAAATGCGTTATATCCTTGAGAAAATGGGGCCTGAATTAAGACAGTACCTGTTCAACAATGACAGAGAAGGAAAACCTTTTAACAGAAAACAATTTGAATACGTTAGTAAAGCGGGTAAATATCAAACGAGTTTAATGGGCTATGGAGCGGAAAGAGATTTTGATCAAGATGGTTACTATCTTGTGAATCATATGTTTCCAAGCTTGGATGAGGAAATGAAAATAACGCAGGAACCCACTATCAAAACAAAAATATATCAAATCAGTGAAGAAAATTTATTTAGCAGGAAGGAACAGTCGCAAGAAGTCGAAATAAATCCAGCATACTTGTCTGATGAAGATATGGTTGTACTTGGAAAAGATACAGTTCGACAACCTTTTCGTTTAAAAGGGATAATCGGTCAATCTGCCATGAGTTATGGATCGCTTGGCGAACATGCTATAACGGCATTGTCAGAAGGTTTAGGAATGGCTGGTGGAACGTGGATGAATACAGGTGAAGGAAGTGTTTCCCCTTACCATTTAAAAGGGGATGTTGATATTATTATGCAAATCAGTCCTGGATTGTTTGGTGTACGAGACCACGATGGCCATTTCTCTTGGGAGGAATACAAACATCATGCTGATACGGAACAAATAAAAGCCTTTGAACTTAAATTAGGGCAAGGTGCTAAAACACGTGGAGGACATGTTGACGGTGGAAAAATAACAGGAGAAATTGCCGAAATTCGTAAGGTGGAAGTAGGGAAAGATATTAATAGTCCTAATCGCTTTCGTGGAATTAGTAACCCGGAAGAACTACTTTCATTTCTGCAACAGCTGCGAGAAACAGGAGGAAAACCAGTAGGCATCAAACTAGTCGTCGGAAATCAAGTGGAAGTGGAGCGGTTAGCAGAAGCAATGAAGGAAACAGATATTGTCCCTGATTTCATAACGATCGATGGTAGTGAAGGTGGAACAGGAGCTTCCTATTATGCACTCGCCTATTCGGTGGGATTACCTGCATTTGCTGCAATACCAATGGTCCATGATTGTCTGGAAAGGTATCAATTGAGAGAGCGGACTAAAATTATCGCATCAGGAAAATTATTGACACCTGACAAAATTGCGATGGCACTCTGCCTAGGGGCAGATCTTATAAATATCGCAAGAGGATTTATGATCAGTGTCGGCTGCATTATGTCTCAAGTTTGTCACAAAAATACTTGTCCAGTTGGAGTGGCGACTACAGACGAATCCTTGCAGAAAGCGTTGATCATTGATGAGAAGAAATACCGTGTGTGTAATTATTTAGTGACACTTCGTCAAGGATTGTTTGATTTGGCAGCAGTTGCAGGGTTGGACAGTCCAACTAAATTAAATCGCAGGTATATAAACTATCATACAGATTTTAGACAATTTAATGATTGGCGTACAAACGAAACAACAACATAAAGAAAAAAGCACCGATGCTATGCACCGGTGCTTTTTTATACAGGCTACTTAATTAGTTTTTAACTACGTTAGCAGCTTGTGGTCCACGGTTACCTTCTTCGATATCGAAAGTTACACTTTGACCTTCTTCAAGTGTTTTAAAGCCTTCGCCTTGGATAGCAGAGAAGTGTACGAATACATCGTCTTGTCCTTCTACTTCGATAAATCCAAAACCTTTGTCAGCGTTGAACCATTTTACTGTACCTTGTACCATATTAATTTCCTCCTAGTGTGAACCGTTCACACAAATGTATTACTATTCTTGCTCTTGCCCCAAAACGAAAACTTAACGTTACGATACTTGAAGGTGTCATCGAACAAAATAGCTAAGGCAATTATAGCAAGCTAAATATTAAATTGCAAGTGTATGTTTCACAAAATCGTAAATTTTTCTCTGTACAACGATGGAGAACGGAACTGGCAGTATGTCTCTCGGTTTCTCATTAAAAATCAATTCCTTTTGGGGTGATAAATCATCTTGCCAATGGTAATGATTTTTAGTATGATATTATGATGGAAACAAGAGCTAACATGAAATGAGGGATTGTAATGAAAAGCTCCATTTACTCGTTGACTTTTGATCGATTACAAGAATGGCTGGTAGAGCATGGTCAGAAGAAATTCCGTGCAAAGCAAGTCTGGGATTGGTTATATAAGAAGAGAGTTGATACATTCGAAGAAATGTACAATTTAAATAAAGACTGTCAATTAGTGTTAGAAGAGAACTTTACAATGGGAACGTTAGAACAGGAAGTTAAGCAAGAGTCAAAAGATGGTACGATTAAATTTTTGTTTAAACTTACGGATGGCAACTTAATTGAGACCGTATTAATGAAGTTTAATTATGGATATTCGGTTTGTGTGACGACCCAGGTGGGGTGCAATATTGGCTGCTCTTTCTGTGCGAGTGGATTATTGACGAAGAATCGGGACTTATCTGCAGGAGAAATCGTTGAGCAAATAATGAATGTGCAAAAGCACTTAGATACGAAAGGAAAAGAAGAACGTGTTAGTCATATTGTTGTAATGGGAATCGGTGAGCCATTTGACAATTATGATAATACGATGAATTTTCTAAATATCGTAAACAATCAGCAAGGGTTATCCATTGGTGCCCGTCACATTACGGTATCTACTAGTGGTCTGGCGAAACGAATTTATGATTTTGCTGATGAGAATCTGCAAGTAAACCTTGCGTTGTCACTGCATGCGCCGAACAATGAGTTGCGTACAAGAATTATGAAAATCAACAAAGCATTCCCGCTTGAGAAGTTAATGCCTGCAATTGATTATTATCTCGAAAAAACGAACAGGCGGATTACCTTCGAGTATATTTTGCTTAAAGATGTGAATGATCATAAAGAAGAAGCGCAGCAACTTGTGAAATTATTGAAGGATAAGCGTCATTTATCCTATGTCAATCTAATTCCATATAATCCTGTTGATGAGCATAATCAGTACGATAGAAGTGAGAAAAAAGCTATTTTGGATTTCTATCAGGTGTTGCTGGAGAACGGAATTAACTGCGGTGTCCGTGTAGAGCACGGTACAGATATTGATGCAGCCTGTGGCCAATTACGGAGTAAACAAATCAAGAAAAATAAAGACAAACAATCTGTCTAAAAAGCACCCATTTGGGTGCTTTTTTTGTGCGTTAGAAAATTTGAACGATAAAGCAACTCAACGTAGCGAAAACTTAACAAGAACATAGCATAAGAAACTCCTTGATAATTGCTAAAAGACGACGAGGCGTTACTGAAAATTATGAAAGCTATATAATGACTCTCGTGAAGGTAAAATGCGCATTGTGTCAAGTGGACTGTGTGAAAATGTGGTGATTTTGCAGGTTTATATGTTTAACAAAGCTCAAAAGCTCAGGAAATATGCTCCACAGGACGCAAAATGATTGGCCGGCGGTGAATCGGTTCTGATTAGGCATGCGATATTACGTTTATGGATGTCTGCGGGTGAGAGTTTCTTGACAAATTTCAGACATTTCTTTAAACTATCAGAAAGTATAGA
Organism: Gracilibacillus caseinilyticus; assembly: GCF_022919115.1. Lineage (NCBI taxonomy): Bacteria > Bacillati > Bacillota > Bacilli > Caryophanales > Bacillaceae > Gracilibacillus > Gracilibacillus caseinilyticus. The sequence continues at coordinate 2,869,245 of NZ_CP095072.1, forward strand.
AGATAAAACAAACGTACTCATATATATGTATGAACGATGAAGAGGAATAGTAATAGAAGAAACAGGTTAAGAGAGATGGCGGTAGGTGCGAGCCATTCCTGTTCTTTTGTGAACTCGCCTCTGATGTTACAAAAGTGAAGGAATAGTAGCTTTTGTCGTAATCCGCGTTAAGGATGTTAAGTGAGTGTTTAACAACACTAATGTTGGGTGGTACCGCGGGAATCTCTCTCGTCCCATTTTGGGATAAGGGAGATTTTTTTGCGTTTAAGAACATATGATCGCGTTTTAGTTAATTGTTTAAGGAGGAAGTAGGAAATGTCATTTGACCATAACAAGATAGAAGAGAAATGGCGCAAATATTGGATTAACAATAAGACTTTTGCAACCAACACGCAATCAAATAAAGATAAGTTTTATGCGTTGGATATGTTTCCGTATCCATCAGGGGCCGGATTACATGTAGGCCACCCTGAAGGCTACACAGCGACTGATATTTTATCAAGAATGAAACGTATGCAGGGCTTTGAAGTGCTGCATCCAATCGGATGGGATGCATTTGGCTTACCAGCTGAACAGTATGCGTTGGATACCGGTAATGACCCGGCGATTTTTACTGAACAGAATATTCAAACTTTCCGCCGTCAAATTCAAGACTTGGGCTTTTCCTATGATTGGGATAGAGAAGTAAATACAACAGATCCTAACTATTATAAATGGACACAGTGGATTTTCTTAAAACTGTATGAAAAAGGTTTAGCATATGTGGATGAAGTTCCGGTAAACTGGTGCCCGGCACTGGGAACGGTACTTGCTAATGAAGAAGTTATTGATGGTAAGAGTGAACGTGGTGGTCACCCTGTTGAACGTAAGCCGATGAAACAATGGATGCTGAAAATTACTGCTTATGCTGATCGACTGTTAGAAGACCTTGATGAACTGGACTGGCCGGAAAGTATTAAAGATATGCAACGAAATTGGATTGGCCGTTCAGAAGGGGCTGAAGTTACGTTCGAAATTGCGGACTATCCAAATGATTTCACTGTTTTTACTACAAGACCTGATACGTTATTCGGTGCGACATATGCTGTGCTTGCGCCTGAACATCCATTAGTGAATAAAATCGTTTCAAATGAACAGCAACAAGATGTAACTGCATATATAGATAAGGTGAAAACAAAGAGTGATTTGGAAAGAACGGATCTTGCCAAGGATAAATCAGGTGTCTTTACCGGTGCATATGCGATTAATCCGATAAACGGTAAAAAATTACCTATTTGGGTAGCGGATTACGTACTTATGACATATGGATCAGGTGCGATCATGGCGGTTCCTGCTCATGATGAACGAGATTTTGAGTTTGCCAGGAAATTCGGTTTAGACATTATTCCTGTTCTGGAAGGAGGAAATATAGAAGCAGAAGCCTTCACAGGAGACGGTAAACATATTAATTCAGGGTTTTTAGATGGGTTGAATAAAGAAGATGCTATTAGTAAAGCGATCGACTGGTTGGAAGAAAAGAATGTAGGAAGTCGTAAAGTAACATATCGTCTGCGTGATTGGTTGTTCAGCCGTCAACGTTATTGGGGAGAACCAATTCCGATTATTCATTGGGAAGATGGTTCTATGTCAGCAGTTTCTGAAGATGAGTTACCAATTGTTTTACCAAAAACAATTGAGATAAAACCTTCTGGTACAGGAGAATCCCCTTTGGCGAACATTGATGAGTGGGTTAATGTGGTTGATCCTGAAACGGGTAGGAAAGGTCGCCGTGAGACGAATACTATGCCGCAATGGGCTGGTAGCTGCTGGTATTTTTTACGCTATGTAGACCCTCATAATTCCGAACAGTTAGCAGATTACGAAGCACTCAAAGAATGGTTGCCTGTAGATGTATATATTGGTGGTGCAGAACACGCGGTGTTGCACTTGCTATATGCTCGTTTCTGGCATAAATTCCTTTATGACATCGGAGTTGCACCAACGAAAGAGCCGTTCCAAAAATTGTATAACCAAGGAATGATTCTAGGGGAAAACAATGAAAAGATGAGTAAATCAAAAGGTAATGTTGTGAATCCAGATGAAATTGTCCAAACACATGGAGCCGACACCCTTAGATTATACGAAATGTTTATGGGACCACTAGACGCATCTGTTGCTTGGAGTACAAATGGTTTAGATGGCGCGCGCCGCTTTTTAGATCGCGTGTGGCGCTTGTTTGTTACAGATGATAACACGCTTTCTGATAAAATAACAGATGCAGACAGAACAGATGCTTTAGAGAAGGTCTATCATGAAACGGTAAAAACGGTAACGCAAAACTTTGAAGATTTACGTTTTAATACAGGGATTTCTCAAATGATGGTTTTTGTAAACGAAGCATATAAGGTTGATAAGATTCCGCGTAGCTATGTGGAAGGGTTAGTGAAATTGCTATCGCCTGTTGCGCCTCACTTATCAGAAGAATTATGGCAGTTGTTAGGCTATCAGGATACACTAGCTTATGCACAGTGGCCAACATATGATGAATTGAAGTTAGTGGAGAACGAAGTGGAAATTGTCATTCAAATTATGGGTAAAGTGAGAGCGAAAATGATGGTGGATAAGAACGCATCAAAAGAAGAAATTGAAAAGAAAGCTTTGGAAGATGAAACTATTAAGGAACGTATCGAAGGAAAGACAGTGCGAAAAGTTATTGTTGTACCTGGAAAGTTAGTCAATATTGTAGCTAATTAACACAAAACGAACGACTGCTTTATTATAGAAGCGGTCGTTCGTTTAATGTTAGCTCTTTTGTTTAATTCCATAATCATAAGCAGCCGGGTGATGGTGAACTATATAGGGAAAAATAAAAGTATTTGTATATATATACGATTATATAAGTTTTTTGAAAAAAAGTTGTTGACTTTTTAATAATATATCTGTAATATTATTTGAGTCGCCTCATAAGGAAACAACAAAAACTTATTGACATTAATTAAGCTATTTGCTATAATTTATTTGTCGCTTCAATGGGCGATTTGAACACGTTGATCTTTGAAAACTGAACAAAACAACCAGTATGAAATTAATAAACAAGCTAGCTTATAGAAGCGAGCGCAAGTCAACTTTATTGAGAGTTTGATCTTGGCTCAGGACGAACGCTGGCGGCGTGCCTAATACATGCAAGTCGAGCGCGGGAAGCTAACTGAATCCTTCGGGAGGACGTTAGTGGAACGAGCGGCGGACGGGTGAGTAACACGTGGGCAACCTGCCTGTAAGATTGGGATAACCCCGGGAAACCGGGGCTAATACCGGATAATACATTGCTTCGCATGAAGGAATGTTGAAAGATGGCCTCTGGCTATCACTTACAGATGGGCCCGCGGCGCATTAGCTAGTTGGTGAGGTAACGGCTCACCAAGGCAACGATGCGTAGCCGACCTGAGAGGGTGATCGGCCACACTGGGACTGAGACACGGCCCAGACTCCTACGGGAGGCAGCAGTAGGGAATCTTCCGCAATGGACGAAAGTCTGACGGAGCAACGCCGCGTGAACGAAGAAGGTTTTCGGATCGTAAAGTTCTGTTGTTAGGGAAGAACAAGTGCCGTTCAAACAGGGCGGCACCTTGACGGTACCTATCGAGGAAGCCCCGGCTAACTACGTGCCAGCAGCCGCGGTAATACGTAGGGGGCAAGCGTTGTCCGGAATTATTGGGCGTAAAGCGCGCGTAGGCGGTTTCTTAAGTCTGATGTGAAATCTTGCGGCTCAACCGCAAGCGGTCATTGGAAACTGGGGAACTTGAGTGCAGAAGAGGAGAGTGGAATTCCACGTGTAGCGGTGAAATGCGTAGATATGTGGAGGAACACCAGTGGCGAAGGCGACTCTCTGGTCTGTAACTGACGCTGAGGTGCGAAAGCGTGGGGAGCGAACAGGATTAGATACCCTGGTAGTCCACGCCGTAAACGATGAGTGCTAGGTGTTAGGGGGTTTCCGCCCCTTAGTGCTGCAGTTAACGCATTAAGCACTCCGCCTGGGGAGTACGGCCGCAAGGCTGAAACTCAAAAGAATTGACGGGGGCCCGCACAAGCGGTGGAGCATGTGGTTTAATTCGAAGCAACGCGAAGAACCTTACCAGGTCTTGACATCTTCGGATGTCCCTAGAGATAGGGAGTTCCCTTCGGGGACCGAATGACAGGTGGTGCATGGTTGTCGTCAGCTCGTGTCGTGAGATGTTGGGTTAAGTCCCGCAACGAGCGCAACCCTTGATCTTAGTTGCCAGCATTAAGTTGGGCACTCTAAGGTGACTGCCGGTGACAAACCGGAGGAAGGTGGGGATGACGTCAAATCATCATGCCCCTTATGACCTGGGCTACACACGTGCTACAATGGATGGTACAGAGGGCAGCGAAACCGCGAGGTCAAGCAAATCCCATAAAACCATTCTCAGTTCGGATTGCAGGCTGCAACTCGCCTGCATGAAGCCGGAATCGCTAGTAATCGTGGATCAGCATGCCACGGTGAATACGTTCCCGGGCCTTGTACACACCGCCCGTCACACCACGAGAGTTGGCAACACCCGAAGTCGGTGGGGTAACCTTTGGAGCCAGCCGCCGAAGGTGGGGCCAATGATTGGGGTGAAGTCGTAACAAGGTAGCCGTATCGGAAGGTGCGGCTGGATCACCTCCTTTCTAAGGATTTTAGGAACACCTTTTACAAGGTGACAAATCATACTTGGTTGTTTGGTTCAGTTTTGAGAGATCAATACTCTCTTGAACTTGTACCTTGAAAACTAGATAAGAGTAATCAGGACGTGGAAGCAACTGCTTGACAGCTGTGGAAACGAAACTGATGACAAGACATCAAACAATAACCAACTCGCTTTTCATTGAAATAAAGTAAGTATAGTTAAGTGAAGAAGGGCGCACGGTGGATGCCTTGGCACTAGGAGCCGATGAAGGACGGGACAAACACCGATATGTCTCGGGGAGCCGTACGTAGGCCTTGATCCGAGAATTTCCGAATGGGGAAACCCTCTGCTCGTCATGGAGTAGAACATTTATCTGAATCCATAGGATAAATGAGGCAGACCCGGGGAACTGAAACATCTCAGTACCCGGAGGAAGAGAAAGCAAACGCGATTTCCCGAGTAGCGGCGAGCGAAACGGAATTAGCCCAAACCAAAAAGCTTGCTTTTTGGGGTTGTAGGACACTCCTTTGGAGTTACAAAGAAATACATTAGACGAAGTGGTCTGGAAAGGCCCATCACAGAAGGTAACAATCCTGTAGTCGAAAATGTGTTTCCTCCGGAGTGGATCCTGAGTACGGCGGAACACGTGAAATTCCGTCGGAATCCGGGAGGACCATCTCCCAAGGCTAAATACTCCCTAGTGACCGATAGTGAACCAGTACCGTGAGGGAAAGGTGAAAAGCACCCCGGGAGGGGAGTGAAAGAGAACCTGAAACCGTGTGCCTACAAGTAGTCGGAGCCCTTTTATGGGTGACGGCGTACCTTTTGTAGAATGGACCGGCGAGTTACGATCCCCTGCAAGGTTAAGTGGAAGACACGGAGCCGCAGCGAAAGCGAGTCTGAACAGGGCGTTTTAGTAGGTGGTCGTAGACCCGAAACCGTGTGATCTACCCATGTCCAGGGTGAAGGTCAGGTAACACTGACTGGAGGCCCGAACCCACGCACGTTGAAAAGTGCGGGGATGAGGTGTGGGTAGGGGTGAAATGCCAATCGAACACGGAGATAGCTGGTTCTCTCCGAAATAGCTTTAGGGCTAGCCTCAAGGCATGTATGTTGGAGGTAGAGCACTGATTGGACTAGGGGCCCTTACCGGGTTACCGAATTCAGTCAAACTCCGAATGCCAATCATATTACCTTGGGAGTCAGACTATGGGTGATAAGGTTCATAGTCGAAAGGGAAACAGCCCAGACCGTCAGCTAAGGTCCCAAAGTATACGTTAAGTGGAAAAGGATGTGGCGTTGCATAGACAACCAGGATGTTGGCTTAGAAGCAGCCATCATTTAAAGAGTGCGTAATAGCTCACTGGTCGAGTGACGCTGCGCCGAAAATATACCGGGGCTAAACGTATCACCGAAGCTACGGATTGATCTACGATCAATGGTAGGAGAGCGTTCTAAGTGCAGCGAAGTCAGACCGTGAGGACTGGTGGAGCGCTTAGAAGTGAGAATGCCGGTATGAGTAGCGAAAAAGAAGTGAGAATCTTCTTCACCGAATGCCTAAGGTTTCCTGAGGAAGGCTCGTCCGCTCAGGGTTAGTCGGGGCCTAAGCCGAGGCCGAAAGGCGTAGGCGATGGACAACAGGTTGATATTCCTGTACCACCCAATTCCGTTTGAGTGATGGGGGGACGCAGAAGGATAAGGAATGCGCACCACTGGATGTGTGCGTTGAAGCAGTAAGTGAGTCAGATAGGCAAATCCGTCTGGCAATCACAAGCTGTGATCAGGAGGGAAATATAGTACCGAAGTTCCGGATTTCACGCTGCCAAGAAAAGCCTCTAGCAAGGAAAAGGGTGCCCGTACCGCAAACCGACACAGGTAGGCGAGGAGAGAATCCTAAGGTGATCGGGAGAACTCTCGTTAAGGAACTCGGCAAAATGACCCCGTAACTTCGGGAGAAGGGGTGCTTCTTTTGCGAGAAGCCGCAGTGAAAAGGCCCAAGCGACTGTTTAGCAAAAACACAGGTCTCTGCGAAGCCGTAAGGCGAAGTATAGGGGCTGACACCTGCCCGGTGCTGGAAGGTTAAGGGGATGCGTTAGCATTAGCGAAGCGTTGAACCGAAGCCCCAGTAAACGGCGGCCGTAACTATAACGGTCCTAAGGTAGCGAAATTCCTTGTCGGGTAAGTTCCGACCCGCACGAAAGGTGCAACGACTTGGGCACTGTCTCAACGAGAGACCCGGTGAAATTATACTATGCGTGAAGATGCGCATTACCCGCGACAGGACGGAAAGACCCCGTGGAGCTTTACTGTAGCCTGATATTGAATGTTGGTACAGCTTGTACAGGATAGGTGGGAGCCTGAGATACGTGAGCGCTAGCTTACGTGGAGGCGCCGGTGGGATACCACCCTGGCTGTATTGACCTTCTAACCCAGAACCGTGATCCGGTTCGGAGACAGTGTCAGGTGGGCAGTTTGACTGGGGCGGTCGCCTCCTAAAATGTAACGGAGGCGCCCAAAGGTTCCCTCAGAATGGTTGGAAATCATTCGCAGAGTGCAAAGGCAGAAGGGAGCTTGACTGCGAGACCTACAAGTCGAGCAGGGACGAAAGTCGGGCTTAGTGATCCGGCGGTACCGAATGGAAGGGCCGTCGCTCAACGGATAAAAGCTACCCCGGGGATAACAGGCTTATCTCCCCCAAGAGTCCACATCGACGGGGAGGTTTGGCACCTCGATGTCGGCTCATCGCATCCTGGGGCTGTAGTCGGTCCCAAGGGTTGGGCTGTTCGCCCATTAAAGCGGTACGCGAGCTGGGTTCAGAACGTCGTGAGACAGTTCGGTCCCTATCCGTCGTGGGCGTTGGAAGTTTGAGAGGAGCTGTCCTTAGTACGAGAGGACCGGGATGGACACACCGCTGGTGCACCAGTTGTTCTGCCAAGAGCATCGCTGGGTAGCTACGTGTGGAAGGGATAAGTGCTGAAAGCATCTAAGCATGAAGCCCCCCTCAAGATGAGACTTCCCATCACGTAAGTGAGTAAGATCCCTCAGAGACGATGAGGTTGATAGGTTCGAGGTGGAAGCATGGTGACATGTGAAGCTGACGAATACTAATAGATCGAGGACTTATCTATACAAATGTTTCTGATGTGCAACGGTTCGTTGATGTCTGTCTCTTGTCTTATCTAGTTTTTAGGGTGCAAACCCATGTAATAATATAGGATGATCGATTAAAATCGTCACATCCATGTGACAACATCGATCGACCAACATCCTTGTTGGTCTGGTAGCGATAGCGAAGAGGTCACACCTGTTCCCATGCCGAACACAGCAGTTAAGCTCTTCAGCGCCCATGGTAGTTGGGGCTCGCGCCCCTGCAAGAGTAGGACGTTGCCAGGCAGTTAAATCCCTTAGTCAATAGACTAAGGGATTTTTACATATTAAAAACCACTGTTAAAAGGAAAGAGCAAATTTATTTAATTCATCAATAATCTGTAAGGTAAAATGTGTTTGTATTAGAAAAATGTCAATAAGAGTGGATCTTACGAACACTTCATTAGGAAAAAGAAAAAATGGTCATAAGAATACATCTTATGACTACTTTTTCAAGAATTTAATATGAAATGGTCATAAATAGGACTCCAATGAATAAAAATTAACTCGAAAAGAAAAGTGTAGACAACATGTGTCTACACTTTTCTTTTAACTCAATGATTCCCATGCAGCATGCATCCCTGCTACACGCCCAGTTACCATAGCAGATGTGATATTATAACCGCCAGTATATCCATGAATATCAAGTACTTCACCACAAAAATATAAACCGTTCATCAATTTTGATTGCATAGTATTAGGAACTACTTCTTTAATAGAAACACCACCACCAGTAACAAATGCTTTTTTCAATGGCAGACTACTATGCACATAAAATGAAAATCCCTTTAAATCATCTATAAAATCTTCAAATTTTTCCCTGGAAATATTGGCATTTTTCAAAGTGAGTGATATCTCATTTCTATCTAAAAGAAAGTCGAGATATCGCTCTGGTACTAGACCTTTTACTGTATTTTTGAATGTTTTCTTCGGGTTTTCCTGCATTGTCTGTGTTAGTTGCTCTGTGAGTTTATGTTTGGTTTGATCTGGGAGTGCGTCAATATTCACATTGACTGCTTTTTCTCCATTCATGAATTGTTTTACAATGTATTGCGAACAACGTAAAACTGCTGGTCCCGAAATACCAAAATGTGTAAATAACATATCCATTTTGTGTTCAATAATTTGTTTGCCCTTATGATTGTAAACCGAGAGACCAATATTTCTTAAAGAGGTACCTTGTAATATACGCTTTTGGATAAAAGATTCATTAGACGTGATCGGTACTTCTGTTGGGTATAATTCAGTGATGGTGTGTCCGGCTTTTTTTGCCCATGGATACGCATCCCCTGTTGAGCCAGTGTGAGGGACAGCTTTACCTCCGGCAGCAATGATTACAGCTTTTGTCTTTATGTTTTCTTTGTTTTCTAAAATGATCTGATGCTCTTTCTCTCCGTAATCGATTGCTTTAACTGTTGTGTTTTTACGTACAGTCACATGGAGCTTGTCTAATTGCTCGAGAAGAGCATTAACAACATCGCTTGCTTTGTCACTGACAGGAAACATGCGACCGTGATCTTCTTCTTTTAAAGCGACGCCTAAGCCTTCAAAATAGTCGATAATGTCATAATTATCGAAAATGGAGAATGCACTGTATAAAAATCGGCCATTTCCGGGTATATGCTTGATGACTTCATCTGCTGGCAGGCGGTTGGTGACATTACATCTGCCTCCGCCAGAAATCGCTAATTTATTGCCTAATTTACTGCCTTTATCTATTAATAGGGTGTTGGCTCCTTGTTCAGCTGCAGCTATTGCAGCCATTAAACCGGAGGGACCTCCACCAATTACTGTAACATCTGTATTCATAGTTCTACTTCCTTCCGAAAAATTACTGTATGAAAAGTTTATCTTAATTGCGTCAGATTCACAAATTATCTGTCGAATATTTATACATTCAGACCTTTGCTATGTTAAAATAATAACGTTATCTATCTAAAAGAATTAAGGTGAATGTATGTCAAGCTCTAATTTCCTCCGTGGAACGCTCTTGCTGACAGTAGCAAGTTTTTTATCGAAATTTCTAGGAATGATTGTCGTTATTCCTTTAACCAATATGGTGGGCGAAACGGGAATGTCTTTGTATCAAATCGCTTATACACCATATACGATTATGTTAAGCGTCGCAACTGTCGGTGTACCGATGGCAGTTTCAAAATATGTAGCCAAGTACAATGCAATTGATGATTATTATACAAGTATGAAAATGTTAAGAGTTGGAACGCTGTTAATGTTTATCACCGGTTTTATTGCTTTTCTGATCATGTTTTTTGGTGCAGAACTATTTGCAAAATGGACATTAGGTGCAGACGGTTCTAAAAATATAACTATTGATGATGCAACATCAGCGATCAAAATGGTTAGTTTTGCTCTTATCATTATCCCTGGAATGTCAATTATGAGAGGGTTCTTTCAAGGAAATAACTCGATGGGACCAACATCTGTATCACAGGTGATCGAACAAATAGCTAGAGTTGTCTTTCTCATTTGTTCGGTGTTTATGGTACTATTTATTTTTGATAAAGAAATACCAACTGCCATTAATTTTGCAACCTTTTCTGCTTTTATCGGAGCAATTGCAGCATGGGTTGTCTTAATCATTTATTGGAAAAAACGCAAGCCAGTTTTAGATAAGGCTGTCGAACAGCAACAACAAATTAATGATATTCCTATTAAGGAAATGTTTAAGGAATTATTCCGATACTCAGGCCCTTTTGTATTGGTCGGGATTGCCATACCGTTATATCAACAAATCGATCAATTTACATTTTACCATGCGATGGAGAAAATCGGGAAGGGAGACATTGCTGATACTGCCTTTTCTGCTTTTGCTAGTCAAGGCCATAAATTAGTGATCATCCCTGTTACCATTGCAACAGGGATGTCATTAGCGCTCATCCCGGAAATATCTAAAGCGTATAATACAAATCAAATGGATAAATTAAAAGGACAAATTAATCAAGCCTTACAAATTATAATGTTTTTTGTCTTACCGGCAGTGGCAGGACTAGCAATACTTGCTGATCCGATATATGGTTCCTTGTTTGGAATGGATCAGCTGGATATCACGGGTTCCTTGTTTGCCTGGTACACGCCATTAGCGATAACTTTTGGTTTATTTACGATAACGTCATCGATTTTACAAGGGATCGAAAGACAGAATTTTACATTAATTAGTTTATCTGCGGGTCTATTAACAAAAATCTTGTTGACCTCATTATTTATACAGATATTTATGGCAAAAGGTGCGATTATTGCTACCATGCTTTCGACCACTATTGCGGTATTGCTGAATTTATGGCAAATTAAGCGATCAATTGATATCAATTATCGCAAATTTTATAAGTTATCGTTTTTAATGTTAATTTTCACAACGGTCATGATCATTGTCATTATGATCATTAAATTTATATTAGGTTTATTCCTCGATTATCAAACTGTTCGCAGTCATACCATAATCGTGATGATACTTGGAGTCAGTATTGGAGGAGGGGTGTACTTATATTTAGGGTATGCCTCTACATTGTTCGAACGCATTACAGGAAGAAGAATTGCAATCATAGACCGATTGCTTGGCAGATAAATAGAGGAGGTGCTGGATTATCCGACTGGATAAGTTTTTGGCAAATATGGGTTATGGAAGCCGAAAAGAAGTAAAAACATACGTGAAAAAGAAGAAGATTACCGTCAATAACCAAGTTGTCCGAAAGGCTGACATGCATATTGAACCTGAACAGGATGAGATCGCTTATAACGGCGAAATCATCGAATATAAAGTATATATCTATATCATGTTAAATAAGCCAGGAGGCTATTTGTCAGCAACAGAGGACAGTAAGCAAATGACGGTGCTCGATCTGATTGCGGAACGGGATAAGGTGTTAGATCCTTTTCCTGTTGGCCGCTTAGATAAGGATACAGAAGGATTACTGTTATTAACCAATGACGGACAGCTCGCACACGATTTATTATCACCTAGCAAACATATTACGAAAACGTATATCGCTAAACTGGATAGAGATATATCAGATCACGATGTACAATTGTTTGAAAAAGGAATTACGTTAGACGGCGGGTATGTCACAAAGCCGGCGGGACTTCGAAGGATAGAAGATAAGGAAGTAGAAATCAAGATAACAGAAGGCAAGTTTCATCAGATTAAACGAATGTTCGAATCACTTGATAACAAAGTGTTGTATCTCAAACGAGTTGCGATGGGAAATGTTCAGCTGGATGAAGATTTGAAGCTAGGAGAATATCGGGAATTAACGAAAGAGGAATGGCAGCAATTACAGCAGAAATAAAATACCAGTATAGGAATTATACTGGTAAAGGATATATAGTCATGAATTTTTAAGATATTTTCACTTTTTTATTTGTGATTTTCCAACTTCCCCGATTTGGACTGTTTACAAGCCCGTTGTATGCTAGCAAATGTAGATCTCGCTGCACGGTACGATCTGTAATACCAAACTCTTCTGCAATTCGACTCGTCGTGACTGGACCATTCTCTCTAATGAACAAATATACGGCCTTCACACGAGTTAGCATGCGGGTGGTTGATTGACTCAAAAAATCACTCCTTCAAAGTATTCAGTGAAACTTTGTTAAAGTATATTCATGATGTACTTATTATTTTACACTTGAATAAAAAATTTTTCTACAATTAAGCTACGAATTTACAGATAATTTATAAAATTTCGGAGGTGATCGGGTTGTATATTTTGAAGCAGGTACTTAAAAAAGTGATAAAAATTCCGAATTATTTATTATTTTTTTCTAGTATTTTTCTTGTGGTTGGAGCGTCCTGGCTAATTGTTATTCTTGAGGAAGAGACGTTTCACACCTTTTTTGATGGTTTCTGGTGGGTCATGACAACTGTAACAACAGTAGGATATGGTGACTTATATCCGGTAACGATAGCAGGAAGATGGCTTGCATTGTTTTTATATGTTATTGGTATAGGACTTATTGGAGTAGTGATCGGGAAAATTATTGACGGTTTAGCGATCTACCGAAAAAAACGACAAGAGGGTGATATCGTGTATAAAGGGAAAGGGCATTATATTATTATCGGATGGTCACAGAAGGCAAACTTTGCTATTAAAGAAATGCTGGCAACAAACGAGAATATAGAAATTATTATTATTGATCAGTTCGAAAAAGCACCTCTATTGGATTCAAATATTTATTACATAAAAGGAAATGCATCAGAAAAAGTGCCACTCGAAAAAGCAAATATTAAAGAGGCTAAATCTGTACTTGTTTTTGCTGATGATACGATACGTGATGGGCAGCTGGCAGACGGTAAATCATTGCTGATTGCCTCTACTATAGAAGAGATGGCACCTGAAGTTCATACAATCGTGGAAATAATGGAGGAAAGCCACATTAAGAATTTCCAATATATGAAGATAGATGAGTTTATTATTTCAAACGAAACGATTTCGTCGTTATTCGTTCGATCTGCATTTCAAAATGGGATTTCCAATATTTTTGGACAGTTGCTGCGACGTTCAGAAGGGGACGATCTATTTCAAGTTCCGAATTCTTCTGAGTGGAAAACGTATCGAGATGCTTTTGAAGCTTTGTTAAAACAAGGGGCCACTTTAGTGTCTGACCGTCATCAATTAAACATTAATCGCATGTTAGATCAGCCACTTCCTGATGATGCAGAATTATATGTCATTTGTGACCAAGATACGTTTGAGGAAATTGTAAGGAGTTGACCTCATGTCTTCCTATCAAGATAGACATTATTTCATTGCACTTGAATTGGATCATTCTGCCAAAGACTGGCTATATCAAATTCAACAACGGCTGGTACCACATGTTTCTTATAAACAATGGGTGCATCCTGATGACTTTCATATCACACTGCAATTTTTAGGGAGTGTAACGGAAAAGACTTTATTAGCCATCCGCACGCAATTAGAAAAAATCAATGTAGCACCATTTATGATTGAAATCGGAGGTTTAGCTACATTCGGTAAAGCAGATATGCCACGAGTTTTGTGGGTGGGCGTAGAGAAATCCGATAGCATTTTGCAATTACATCAACATGTAACTACAGCCATTTCTCCATATGTCAAAATAAATGAGAGAACTTACACTCCGCATATAACATTAGCAAAAAAATGGGCTACAGCTACACCAATATTGAATAAGCAAGTTTTGCTTGAACCAACCGGATCTAAAAAAGTTACGATCACCAAACTAGTCATTTATAAAATTAATCCGGAAAAGAAGCCAAAATATCATGTGTGGCGACAGTTTGAATGGAGGTGAAGAGTTGTCACAATTAATAAAACTTGATAACTATATTTCACGGTATGAGCGAAATATTTTTCATTATCCCAGCCAGTTTTCTCGATTGAAAACGGAAAACTGGAACCGGCTTAAACAACTTTGGCAGGACCAGTTATTATACAATGTATCGGCTGAAGCAAATCAGGAGGAGCCTCAGGACAGTTATTTTTCTAAGTGGCGTTCGTTCTTTAACAGTCGTTCTGAGATTGAAAATCAGTCAGATGAGGTCGAGATTCTTCCTAAGACAGAAGAAGCTTTAAAACAATATTTCCTGGACGCGTTATTTCCTTTTCAATTAAAATGGGCTTCGACAACGATTGATCGAATGTCATTTATCGATAAAACCTACAATCAGGATTTCCTGTTAAAATATTTTCTGCAACGTATACCGGATACACATTTACTGTTATATATGCCTGTTTTTCAATTGAAGAATGGTCCAATAGAAGGCGAAATTATATTAATTAGTCCATTAGAAATAGAAATCATAACACTAATCGAAAAATCAAGCACTCAACATATTATTCCCAATGATACAAGAACATGGTATGTGGATGAATTCAATGTTCAGAGTAAGGTTCTTAGTCCTATGATTGCTGTAAAAAGAACGGAAACTATTGTTCACAGTATTCTAAAAAAATACGGGTTGGATTATCCAGTGAAGAAAGTGATCCTGTCACGTACCAATACAATAGATTCTCAAACAGAGCCCTATCGGACGAAATATGTAGATGCTAATCAGCATGAAAACTGGCTAAAGCAAAAGCAAACATTATATACACCATTAAAGCATCAACAGTTAAAAGTAGCGGATGCCTTATTAAAACATTGTGAATCGGTAGCGGTTCGCAGACCGGAATGGCAACAGGAAGAATCGACACAAATTTTATGAAATAGACAATAATATTAATATTTTTTGTCGAAAATTAAATTTTCTCTTGAAATTATACCTTATTTTGCGTTAATCTATTAATACTAGTCCCTTTTTAGAGAGAGAAAGAGATTAACAGATTATCAAGAGGAATTGAGGGTGACAGCTTTGGAACACATTCTAGGTGAAGATTGGACAATTATACCTGCGGGCGGTTCAACAGGCGCGGCTTATTATGCCCAATCGGATCAGAAGAAATTATTCTTAAAACGCAATTCATCTCCATTTTTAGCTGTTTTATCGGCTCAGGGTATTGTTCCTAAATTAGTTTGGACGAAACGTTTAGAGAATGGTGATGTCGTTACAGCTCAACAATGGCTGGACGGAAAAGCTTTAAATATTGAAGAAATGCAGCACCCTAAAGTCGCTAAATTGTTAAGTAAAATCCATCATTCCTCTGAATTGTTAGACATGTTATTGCGTATTGAGAAATCTACGATCAACCCAGATCAAACGTTAGTGAGAGTGAAACAGTTCGTGCAAGGAAGCAAACAGGCGCGTCGTTCACTAACCATATATAAATCGCTAAAATATTTAGAGAAACGCTTATTTGATGTTTACTATGATCAGCAGGTCGTTTGTCACTGTGATTTAAACCATCATAACTGGATGCTTTCTGACAATGGAGAGCTTTATTTAATTGATTGGGATAATGCGCGTGTTGGAGATCCAGCAATGGATATCGGCCGTATTTTACAGTCCTATATACCGCAAGAGGATTGGGAGCAATGGCTGGCTCATTATGGAATTGAAAACAGTCGTCATCTTATGCAACGGATGCATTGGTATTTAATTATTGAAGAAATTATTGGCTATGTTTGGGCCGAAAATGGTTATCATAACGAAGAAGCTAATTCGCATCTGCATGAATTGAATCAGCTTCTTGATCAAATCAATAATTGGAATCTTTAATTACCTGTAACCATTGTTCAATATCGGACTGGTAGCTCGTAATATGGTCATCTAAATTTGTTGAAGTTGCTCCCTGTGAGCCATATTGATCAATACCCTCTAATATTTGACTCAGTTCATTATTGGGAAGCGATGGATTTTTTTGAAGAGATCTAATTATTCTTGATATTTGCTCACATTCGGAAGTGCTGCCACAGCATTCTTCCGCATGAAGGCTTAAAAGATCATGTAATAAATCTAATTGATTATTGATATTTAACGACATGTTATAAACCCCACCTTTAATTTTAGTATAACGAGCTGGAGTAATTTTATACGATGGACAATAAACTTGGCTTTTGCTTCTAAACTGGCAAAAGCCAAGTTTATGTATGATCGAAAATAAGGACAGACAAACTATAAACTAGACACTTCTCAAAAGGAGCGGAAACATGAGAGCGAGACATAAACCTTGGGCAGATGATTTTTTAAAGGAAAATACAGCTATTGTCGAATTAAACCCAGCATCACGTAAGGGGAATTGGAAGCAAGAGATAAGTGATGGCAAACCAATTCACTTGGAAATTGGAACTGGTAAGGGGAGTTTTATCGATGGAATGGCTGCCAACTATCCTTCGGTTCAATTTGTAGGAATGGAATTGGTGAAAAGTATCATTGTCTCGGCAGTAGAGAAAGTGAAAAATACAGGGCGTTCCAATGTAACGTTTATAAATGAAAATGCTGAAAAATTAACGGAGATATTTGCTGAAAACGAAGTGGATCAACTATTTTTGAATTTCTCAGATCCATGGCCAAAAAATCGTCACGAAAAAAGAAGGTTAACCTTTCATACTTTCTTATCACAATACCAGCAAATTCTAAAACCTGGTGGGCAATTGGTGATGAAATCTGATAACCGTGGGCTGTTTGAATATTCATTAGTTAGTTTATCCCAATTTGGCTGCACATTAGAAGAAGTAACTTTTGACTTGCATCAATTGGATGATCCGATGAATGTGATGACAGAATATGAGGAGAAATTCTCAGCAAAAGGGCAGCCGATTTATCGCTGTCGCGTTTCATTCCCAAAATAAATAGTTGAAGGCGGAAATGCAGTGATTTACAAATCAATTGTGTTTCCGCTTTTTTACGAGTGTAGTAAGCATGAATGGGAGAAAGGATTGATTCTGATAATACGGATTATGTCACCAGCATTGTGTTTGTTTTGAAATGCTGTTAGTGGTATGATGCCGCTCCGGCCAACCACTTCGCGTCCTGCGGGGCACGGCTGAAGCTAACTTTGTAAAGAAGACCGCTTTACAAAGTGGATCTTCAGCACCTGCACGTCCCTCGGGAGTCTACGTGGTTGGCCTACGCTAGGATAGGTACTCTACAACTATTGTAAGAGCTAGCATTTTGATCCATAACTAATTGTACATAAATAATGAATTCGTAACATAATACCTAGCACCACTGCTTTTAGCTGTACCATACGTTGTAGCTCTTCTTTAAGCGTAGGAAATATGTGGAGACTCCGCATGTATCAGCGCGAGCTGAAAATCGGAGCTTTGTTACGTTAATTAAACATTTCAAAATGGCTAAAATGTTATACAATTCCACTTTCCATAATCCGTTTTAATAGGTAGCTTCACATACAATTAAGGTATTTAGTCTCCGAATTTTTCTAATTGAAAATGAAATAGCGGAAAAAGCGTGACTTTGGAGCCGCTGCATTTCCCGCTAAAAAGAAATATTGAATAAATGGATCACATAAGTAAGTTTACCCATGTTGAGGAAAGATTTCGATCAATGTACCTGTATAGGCATCTACAAAAAATTCATACGGAATGTCTTTACCATCTATTTGTTTGGTTATACCGCCATGGTAGACATCATATTGGATATTATTTTTTTGATACAATTCTGGTTTCATATAGATCCAGGAGCCACTAACCTCGTATTGCTTTTGATATTTAGTTTTAACCATTTTCAAAACGTTCTCCGGTTTTAACTTCTGTTTTTGATCTAATTGTTTACCCAGTATGTAACCAGCAATAAATGCAATAGTTACAAAAAATATGCTTTTTCTTTTCATTTTTTCACTCCATCCTTATAAAATGAAAAATTATGTATATTCATCATAAGAATAATATGTAAGAAAATGCAAGTAATATGCCAATACATGTTCCAAGAACTCAGTGTATTTGCTTTTCGATTAAAGATGAATCATGGTATAGTGATTACTAGAAAGGATGACGTATGATGAATAAAGAAACATTACAATTATTTCGAACTTTAACGGAATTACCAGGTGCACCAGGTAATGAGCATCAGGTTCGTGCATTTATGAAGCAAGAATTAACGAAATATGCAGATGAATTGGTACGAGACCGTCTCGGTGGTGTCTTTGGTCACAAAAAAGGAAATGGACCAAAAGTGTTAGTTGCTGGCCATATGGATGAAGTGGCGTTTATGGTGACACAAATTACAGGAAACGGCATGATCCGTTTTCAGCCTTTGGGGGGCTGGTGGTCCCAAGTATTGTTATCACAACGAGTGGAAATACATACTGACGAAAAAGCAATCATCGGTGTAGTTGGATCGATACCACCACATAATTTAACAGCCGCTGAACGATCAAAACCGATGAAGCAAGAGAATATGTTAATCGATATAGGTGCTGATGATAAGGAAGATGTTATCAGAATGGGTATCAAACCGGGACAATCGATTATCCCGGTATCTGAATTTACACCGATGGCAAACGAGAAGAAGATTTTGGCCAAAGCATGGGATAACCGTTATGGCTGTGGTTTAGCTATTGAGTTATTAAAAGAATTACAGGGTCAAACCGTGCCGAATGACTTGTACAGTGGTGCTACTGTGCAAGAAGAAGTAGGTTTGCGCGGTGCCAAGGTGGCTGCAAATATGATTCAGCCAGATGTTTTCTATGCATTGGATGCCTCACCTGCGAATGACATGTCTGGCGATGATAAAGAATTTGGTCAGTTAGGAAAAGGGGCACTGCTTCGGATATTTGACCGTTCTATGATTACCCATCATGGCATGCGTGATTTTGTATTGGATACAGCAGAAACACACCAAATACCATATCAGTATTTTATATCACAGGGTGGAACAGATGCAGGTAGTGTGCATTTATCGAATCAAGGTGTGCCATCAGCAGTAGTGGGGATTTGTTCCCGGTATATCCATACACATGCATCAATCATTCATGTCGATGATTATCAGGCGGCTAAAGAGTTGCTGCTGAAGTTAATTAAAGCTACAGATCAATCCACTGTTGATACGATCAGAGAAGGGTAACAAAGATGAAGATCGTAACAGGTACGTTTAATCAAGCTAAAATGAATGCCGTTAAGGATGTCTTTTCAGAGGCAGAAGTGATCGGAGCTGATGTAGATTCCAAGGTGGATTCTCAGCCCAAGAGTGATGAAGAAACACTTGCTGGTGCTATCAACCGCGCAAAAGCAAGCAGACTGTACATTGAAGATGGTTATGGCGTTGGTCTGGAGGGTGGGGTGATGCCAATCAGTGACCAATTGTATCTTTGCAATTGGGGAGCACTTGTCACACCTGACCATCAATTGTTTGTTGCTAGTGGTGCAAGAATTCCGCTACCAGATGTTATCGCAGAGGCCGTCATGAATGGGGGAGAACTTGGACATGTCATGAAAGAATGGACAAAGATGCAAAATATCAGACATCATCAAGGTGCGATTGGTATTTTCACCAATGAGTGGGTATCCAGAAAGGAAATGTTTAGCCATGTAGTGAAATTGTTAGCTGGCCAACTAGCATATTCTACAAAGTCTGAATAAATGGCATAATTTTTCTCTTGTGAAATTTTCAAAAAATAGTATGATAGTAAAGGGGGTAAATAGGACTAAAATTCAGGAGGATTTATTATGAGAATGGAGAAATTTGGATTTCTTACTGTTTCGATATTGCTCATTTTCGTCATAGCTATGAGTATATGGTCTATTGAACCAACAGAAGAAGTCTTAACTGAAGCAGTTGATGCAGCAGAAAATCAATTTGAACAAGAAATAAAAGAACCTAATGAAGAGCTGGATCATTTCTCTTTATTTGTACCAGAAGGTTTTGAAGTAGAAGAACAATCACAGAATAATGTGATATTAACCAAAGATAATCAAACTTACATTCTGTTTTATAATAAATTGGAATCGGATACGAGTAAATTAAATTATGAAGCAGCAATGGAAATGGAAGATCATGACAAGCTTGTTTCATTTGAAGATCAAGATCGATTTGGTTATATTAATATTACAGAACGTGATGATCAATTTGAGGTACAACTTGGTGTCGGTGGAGTGAAAGTGACTACTATCAGCACAAAACAAGAATTAACAGAAAATGTGAATTCCATGATGAATATGGCTAATTCACTTGCATATGTAGAAGAGATGGGAGCATCGTAAAAATAATGAGAACATTAAAGACAGAACAAGAATATCATCAATTAAAGGGCGAAGAAAAAGTTATTTTTCTATTCTCAGCAGATTGGTGTCCAGACTGTCGAGTAATTGAACCAATCTTACCAGAAGTAGAGGAGAAATTCTCTGACTATCTATTCGTATATGTGGATAGAGATCAATTTATTGATATTTGTGTTGCCAATGATATTTTTGGCATACCAAGCTTTGTGGCATATGACCATGGAGAAGAATTAGGGCGTTTCGTCAGTAAGGACAGAAAAACACAAGAGCAAATCGAACAGTTTATTCAAGGTTTGTCGTAAAACAACGAAAGCAACAGGGATATTCCAGTCCAACAAAAGCCGAACATACCACGAAATGTCATCAAACGACCTACGCGTTATGTTCGGTTTTCTTTATATGTTTGAAAATGTAAGTGATGAAAAAACTCGAGTTAGCGTAGGTTAAAAATGTACAAAAATTAAGTAAACCTTTGGAACTTGCTAAAAGTATACAGTGTATTTGACGTGAAAAGTAAATATATAATCACAGTCATAATTGTAGATGCATTATGCTCACGATTAAGTATGGGTTCTTATAATACGGATTATGTAAAGTAGAGTCTTATGAAATAATGGTAATTTTGATATCTATTATCTGCTTAGCAAAGCTCCGGAAATATGCCCCACGGGAGTCTCCGCATATTCCTACGCTTAAGGAAGTGCTACAACGTTAGTGACAGTTAATTGCAGCAGTACCAAGCATTATGTCTTTGCAATTCCCGATGCTATTATTGATTGTTACTTATCGATAACGACTAAATGCTGAATCATACATTTAGTTGTAGAATACTTACATTAGCGCAGGCCAACCACGGAAACTCCTGCAGGAACAGCGCGAGCTGAAAATCCACTTTGTGAAGTGTTTTTCTTCACAAAGTTAGCTGAAGCCGTGCCCGCTGGATGCGGAGTGGTTGGCCGGAGCGATCTACTTGCACATAAAACATTTCAAAATAGTCATATCGATAAAATGTCTAGTTGACATAATCCGTATTATAGGTGAGCTTAAGATTCTTAAGTTAAACGGGTTTAGGCTAGCTTCTCTTTGTGTCTGGTAACAAAACAATGCTTGATCCAAAAAATATTCCATCTGCACAGCATGCTATTTTTCATTTGCTACAAAAAGTGTTACAATACATTTTAGTGTTTTCTTCCGTAAGAAGGAGGACGAAGGATATGAAAATAAATGCATTACAAATGAAAAGAAAACTCGATGAATTATTTGAACGTGATGAATGGAACGTTTCTTATAATAGAGATAAAAATATCTACCGTGTAGAATGGAAGGAATCGAAACAAGGTGTATCGATCAATATCCCTAATGTCATTGCAAAGTTTGAAAGAAGAGGGGATATTGCCCTGGAAGAATTGGAGTTTCATGTCAGTGAATCATTAAAAATGATGAACGAAGAGCATGAATTAGAAGGAAAAGAAAGTCACATTTATCCAGTAATCCGTGCGACATCTTTCCCTAAGAAAACCAAATCCGGTGTAAAACTTGTCTACACGGAACATACTGCCGAAACAAACGTATATTATGCGTTGGACTTAGGTACTACCTATCAATTAATAGATAATAACATGCTGGAGGAGCAGGGATGGTCATTGGACAGACTAAAAGAAGTCTCGCTCTTTAACATCCGGTCACTGTCTGTGGATTATAAAAAAGATACGGTAGCAGAGAATGATTTTTATTTCATCGCTTCACAGGACGGTTATGATGCCAGCAGAATTCTGAATGAAGTTTTTCTAGAAGAAATGGCTGCTAATGCGTTAGGTGAAGTGGTAGTTGCAGTACCACACCAGGATGTGCTGATCGTTGCAGATATCAAAAACGAAACAGGCTATGATATTATGGCACAAATGAATATGAAGTTTTTCGCAGAAGGCCGGGTACCAATCACTTCCTTACCATTCGTTTATGAGGATAAACATTTAGAACCTATCTTCATTTTAGCGAAAAACAAACCAAAAAATTAAGAGAGGAACAAGCAAATGTTTGTATATTATAATCAACAAGGTATTGGAGATGTTTTATTATTTCCGCTAAAGAATAGTGAGAAAGTAAGCTATCAGACTTATCAAGACGTCGTGCAAATTGTCGATGCAGAAAGCAATGAAATAGTTGGCTATAACATTTTTCATGCATCGAACTACTTTTCATCGTTAATAAATGGCAAGATAAAACTGACGGATGACATTGTAAGTGAAATAGCTAAGACATTTGAACAAAACAATGTACCTGAAAAGCTTGATATCGATCTTTCTCCTAAATTCGTCGTTGGTTATGTCAGTGATATTGCACAACATGATAATGCCGATAAACTCAAAGTTTGTCAGGTAGATGTTGGTTCAGAACAATTACAAATTGTTTGTGGAGCTCCGAATGTTGATAAAGGACAGAAAGTGGTTGTTGCCAAGGTCGGTGCAATCATGCCAAGTGGAATGGAGATCAAACCTACGAAGCTAAGAGGGGTTGATTCAGCTGGAATGATTTGTTCGCAGAAAGAATTAGGGCTGCCTAATGCTCCACAGGAGAAAGGAATTTATGTATTGCCAGCAGATCACGAAGTTGGCAGTGAATTTCAATTTTAGAACCTTTGTCTTATGACAGAGGTTCTTTACATGTTTACATGACTTTTTTGGTAAAAAAAATAAGCTATTACAACCAGTCTTTTCATGATAAAATAAGAAGAAGGTTCTCGATTGCAAAATCGTACATTTTTAAGGAAGCGAGCGTGAACGTACGATGTGGAAAAATATTAAAAAGAAATGGGAACATCTATTTGATGAAGAAGAGCCCGAGATCAGAAGACAAGTAAAACAGCAGGATGATGCTATCGTTCAACGAAAATCGATCGAAACAAAAATGGCTTATCAATATCCAAAAAGTAACAATACGGAAATTAGACAGAAACGTCAATCTGTACATACTAATAAAGAATACAAAAATAAAGAACAGTACAAACAAAGAGAAACGGAATCAGAGGTTAGGCACGAACCGTTTAAAGTGCAAGAAATTCCTTCACCGATACATGGATTCCGTCCCCGGATAAATCGAACAACGGAACGAGTGACACAAAATGAAGTAAACCCTGAGCCAGATAAATCAGATATGTTAAATATGCAAGCCGACCAAGAGCAAAAAGAAGATTTGCTAGTCGGGAAAGATCTTACAACAGATTCCAATACAAATGAGTTAGCTGATGAAGAACGGGAAAATGAACCAGTGATAGAAGAACCGGTTCTGGATGAGTCACCGCTTCCAAAAGAAAATGAGCAGCCAAATGATCAAAAAACAGTTCAGTTATCAAAAGTAATGGAAAAAAGGCAAAAAACAAGATCTGATCGTAAAGTAAGACCATTAAATGTAATGATGACGCCGAGAGATAAATGGCACCATGATCAAAAAAGACAAACAAAGGGACAGCAGGTAAAAAATGAGACTCCGCAGCAGCAACCAGTTCAACCTGTAACGCCGGTACAACCTGAAAAGCCTGTGCAAGGACAGTCCGATCATGTGGAACAACCTCATAGTGATATTAATAGTGATATTAATAGTGATATAAAAAGATCTGTGCCATTTCATTTACTTAATGACGTCGAGGAAGTGTCGCACAATCATGAAACATGGGTAGAAGAGCAGTCACAGAAACTGCAGACAACTTTACGCTATTTTAATATAAAAGCCAATGTTGTTGATGCTACACAAGGACCGTCTGTCACCAGGTTTGAAATACAGCCCGAACCAGGTGTTAAGGTTAGTAAGATTAAGAATTTAACGGATGATATTAAGCTGAATCTAGCGGCGAAAGATATACGTATGGAAGCACCGATACCAGGTAAAAACACAATAGGAATAGAAGTACCGAACGAGCAATCTGAACCAGTCTTTTTACAAAAAATGTTGGAAAGTGATGCGTTTCAGCATCAATCATCTCCGTTAACCGTTGCCCTTGGTGCGGATATCGAAGGACAATCGGTTGTAACAGATTTGAAGAAAATGCCTCACGGTTTGATAGCAGGGGCAACTGGATCGGGGAAAAGTGTATGCATTAATACTATCTTGATTAGTTTATTGTACAAAGCAAATCATCATGAAGTGAAATTTCTGCTGATTGATCCCAAGATGGTGGAGTTAACGCCATATAACGACATTCCACACCTCGTATCTCCAGTGATTACTGATGTGAAAGCTGCAACAGCTGCTCTTAAATGGGCAGTAGCAGAAATGGAAGACAGATATGAGAAGTTTGTCGCTGAAGGTGCGCGTGACATTAATCGTTTTAATGAAAAAATGAAACAGCAAAATCGACCAGAGGATCATCTTCCGTATATGGTCATTGTCATCGATGAGCTGGCTGATTTAATGATGACTTCACCTCAGGATGTTGAAGATGCTATCTGCCGAATTGCCCAAAAAGCAAGAGCATGTGGGATTCACTTGCTTATTGCTACGCAAAGACCGTCAGTCGACGTTATTACAGGATTGATAAAGGCGAATATACCGACTAGAATTGCGTTTAGTGTTTCATCTCAAGTAGATTCACGAACGATTTTAGATAACAGTGGAGCAGAGAAATTACTCGGTAAAGGCGACATGCTGTTTGTTGAAAGTGGCTCAAGTGATACGAAACGGATTCAAGGCGCTTTTGTATCTGACGATGAAATAGAAAGGATCACCAACTATGTTAAACAAATGGCTAGTCCAAATTATCTATTTGAGCAGGAGCAGCTAATTCAGCATACTACAGCAAGTGAAGAAACAGATGAGCTATATTCGGAAGCAATCCAGTTCGTTATGGATTATAATGGTGCAAGTGCTTCCTTATTACAACGTCGCTTCAAGATTGGTTATAATCGAGCAGCAAGATTAATTGACATGATGGAGGATAACGGCATTATTTCTGGACAAAATGGAAGTAAACAACGAGAAATCCTCGTGTCAAGCCAAGATATACGACAAAATAATTAAGGCATTTCGCATTAGATGAACATTCCGCGCATGCCCTGTATACACTATAGGTAAAAGATGGCTGGAAAGGGATTTTAACAAAAGACTTGACACATGAATAGATTTATAAGAAGATAAATCCTTGTGTGATTAAATTAAAACAAGTTAACAAACAATTGATGATAATGGAAAAAGTGATTGTGGTACACGATCCGTAAATTGTAAACAATGTTAAAGGATTTGTGTACCATCGGAAGTCAGACTTCTCGATTGCTTCTGAAGTGCAAGCGTAGCGAAAGTCTTACTTTATCTTTGATTTTGGAGGTTCTTTTTTATGGAAACTTACCATTTTATCGGAATCAAAGGAACTGGAATGAGTGCTCTGGCACAAATTCTAGTTGATTCTGGAATGAAAGTGCAAGGTTCAGATATTGAAAAATATATTTTTACTCAAGACGCGTTAGAACGGAAAAACATAAATATTATGCCTTTTTCGAAAGAAAATATACAAGAAGGTTTAACGATTATAGCAGGTAATGCTTTTAAAGATGACCATGAAGAAATTCAGAAAGCAAAAGAATTAGGTTTGCCATTTTACCGTTACCATGAATTTTTAGGAGAATGGATTAATCGTTATACAAGTATCGCAGTAACAGGAGCGCACGGCAAGACTTCAACGACAGGATTGCTGGCACATGTTTTGGATAAAAATAATCCGATCTCTTACTTGATTGGTGATGGTACTGGTAAAGGCTCAGAGGATAGTCAGTATTTCGTATTCGAGGCTTGTGAATATCGCAGGCACTTTCTAGCGTATCAACCTGACTATGCTATTATGACCAATATTGATTTTGATCATCCGGATTACTTTCATAGCATTGATGACGTTTTTGATTCCTTTCAGGAAATGGCAGACAAGGTGAAGAAGGGTATTGTAGCTTGTGGTGATGATGAGTATTTGCAAGCCATTCAAGCTAAAGTACCTGTGCTTTATTATGGACTGAATGATAGTAATGACTTCCATGCCAAAAATGTAAAGGTATCGGAAAAAGGGACCTGCTTTGATGTATTTGTACGGAACAATTTCTATGATACGTTTGAAATCAATGCATATGGAAATCATAATATTTTGAATGCATTATCAGTTATTACGATTTGTCATTATGAAGATTTCACAGCAGAACAAATAAAGGAAATTGTGTCTTTTCAAGGTGTGAAAAGAAGGTTTTCTGAGAAATCAGTACATGACCAAATTCTGATTGATGATTACGCACACCATCCAGTAGAGGTGGATGCCACAATTGAAGCGGCACATAAAAAATATCCTGACAAAGAAATTGTAGCGATATTTCAGCCGCACACCTATTCAAGAACGAAAACATTTCTGCATGAATTCAGTGAAGCGCTGTTGAAAGCTGACACCGTTTATTTATGCGATATTTTTGGTTCAGCAAGGGAATCTCAGGCAAACCTGACCATTCAAGATTTGCAAGACATTATCGAAAATAGTAAATTATTGGATATAGAAAATATTGATGTTTTGAAAGAGCATCAAAACAGTGTGCTCGTTTTCATGGGTGCTGGAGATATTCAAAAATATCAAGAGGCTTATGAAAAAACTTTTAAAAATTAAGAGGGATTCAACCGAACTTTGTAGAATGTATTATAAAGGAGGTTTGAATCCTTCTTTTTTACCTTTTTAAATGGTTAAGAGTATATAGCTGTGCCGGTGGGCTTTGTTTGCGCACAATTTGATTTTATTATAATGATAAAGTAATGTATTAGACAATTTTGGATACTTTTCGCGTGAATTTCTTGGAAATCTTGTTTAGAATATGGAATTAAGGGTATAACAAAACTATCAGTTTTTTTGCAATACATATAAAGGAGTGAAGTGCGCATGGAAATACTCTTATACTTAGCAGCAATTATAGCAGCAATAGCCTTCGCCGTTTTAGTTATCTATTTAGCGCAGGTTCTAAAGGAAGTAAAGCGTACAATGTCACATGTGGCAGATACCTTAGAAGGTTTAGAGAAACAAATGGAAGGTATCACAGTCGAGACCACCGCATTATTAAATAAGACTAATAAATTAGCGGAGGATATAAATGATAAAACTACTCGATTGAATACGTTAGTAGACGGTGTGAAAAACATTGGAGACAGTGTGAATGATTTTACGACTTCAATTAAAACCGTTTCACAATCTGTAAATAGAATTGCAGATGAAAATAAAGAAACAACAGCTCAAGCAATAAAGTGGAGCACTGTTGTAATGGAGTTATTTAATAAAAATAGAAATAAAAAAAAAGACAATGGAGGAATGAGAAATGACAAATCAACAAACACAAAACCAAAATGACAATGGTCAAAACATTAACAGTAAGGATTTTTTAATAGGTTCTTTAATCGGTGGAATTGTCGGAGCATCTTTAGCTTTAATTTTTGCTCCTAAATCAGGGAAAGAATTGAGAAGTGATCTTAATCATGGTGCCACATATGTAAAAGATCGCGCTAATGAATGGAAAGATGTTGCGTATGAAAAAGGAAATGAATGGGGGCACTATGCAAAAGAACAATCCCAAACATGGGGACAGACTCTTTCTGATAAGTCTCAGGATTTATCAACTAAATTAAAAGAAACAAAAGAAACCATCCAGGAGAAAATGACGAAAGACGAAGACCCTGAAAAAGCAGCAGAAGAGGTAGCACAAGCGATTGAAGAAGCTGCAGAGGCTGTAGAAGCTGAAAACAAAGAAACGAACGTATAAGGCATGAAATGGACTGTAGTAGCTACAGTCCATTTTACTATTCACACCACAATAGAAGGAGCATAATCAATGGATATCACTACTATTACTTCGCTAGAGGATTTTCAAAAAGTGACAGAAAACAATCATGATTTTGTTGTATTTAAGCATAGTTTGACCTGTCCAATTAGTGACGCTGCAAATCGTGAATTTGATCAGTACAGTCTGCAGGCAGATAAACCGCTGTATCGCTTATTTGTACAAGAGGCGAGAGAGCTTTCCAATTATATAGCGGATCACTATCAGATTAAACATGAATCACCACAAGTTATTTCTTTTACGAACCATGAGCCAACGTGGAATACCAGTCACTCAGCCATCACCGTCATTAACTTAAAAGAAAACATTTAAGAGACTGGAACAAGAGTATTTTAATCAAATTATAGCCGAACAAAACTACGAAATGTCTCCAACCGGCATTCGTGTTATGTTCGGCTTTTAGTTGTGCTAATGTTTAAGGAAAACACTTAATTCAATTTGCTTATTTCGCTAAGTGCTAAGCAAAGCTCCGGAAATATGCTCCGCGTCGTCGGCTTCAACTTTTTTAGAAAGCAAAGAGCACTTCTCTGCGGGATTTTCGGAAATGACTGCGCATGAGGGCGGAGGCCGCATATTTCCTACGCTTCAGTGAAGTGCTACAACGTTAGACACGGTTAATAGCTGTGGTTGGAAGGGAAAGTATCCTTACACAATAAGATTTTCAACATGGTCACCGCATAAAGCCTTTACTTATTGTAATTATTTCGCTGTTCCCTTAACTTCGGATTGATTACAGTATGATTTCTATTTGATCATTTGGTTGCAACTCCTCAAAAAAAGTTGCTGGATTTCCGTTGCGGATTAGCTCCACTCTTCCTTTTGCTTGAGATAGATCTAGCGAAATAAAACGGAAGATATCTTGAAAAATAAACGGGTCTGTTGATAATTTTTTTATTTGCAGCTTATCTTGATCGTGAATAACATCATCAAAGGCAAGCACTTCCCCATGTCGATATACGGATACTAACTCTTTTCGCAATGTTAGCGGCTTGTGATTATAGGTAATGATAAGCTCACGATAGGCTTGCACCTCTAATTTCGAGATAAGATCATCTACAGTAGGTTCTGATATCGAATATTCGATTAATTGATCACCATTTTTTAAAGTTTGATCCAGTCGTGCCTGCACGTTATTGAGCTGCAACGATTTGCTGAAATCCGCTAACACTAATTTCTGATCATCAACCCACACGGTGAAATCCTGATGAATGTTTTTATCTAATTGAAATTGCTGTAAGAAATCAGCTACCGTAATTTGAGAACGGTAAGCAATTTTATCTCCATCATTCAGTAAAGTGTCCATCTTTGCTGATCTGCCGTTAATTGTTAATGATGCATTTACTTGATAGGTGTTTTGATTGTAAAAGACTGTGATTGTATGTAGCTCACCGATGAATTCTCCTACTGTCATTAGTGCGTGCTTCCCATCATTTCCTTTTTCTATCAGCAGTGTATCACCATTATGGATGGTATCATCAACGTTCGCATTTTCACCATTTAATTGGATAGTTGGGGCTAGCCCAAATGTTCCTGGCAGTGTAACGGCTTTATCGTTGTATTCCACCATGGCAGCCATTCCGGGTTTTCCATATAATTTCTTAACATTAATTCCAGCGGCAAGCAGACAATCTGCAACCGTTAATGTTTTCATTTCAAACAGCCGTATAATACGATGATTGACAGTTACGCTAATGTAATGAACAGGATTTTGTTTGGCAGCAATCGCAATTCCAATTGGTGTAATAAATTCGGGACCAATCGGTAG
The DNA here is from genome assembly GCF_022919115.1 of Gracilibacillus caseinilyticus. Classification (NCBI taxonomy): domain Bacteria; kingdom Bacillati; phylum Bacillota; class Bacilli; order Caryophanales; family Bacillaceae; genus Gracilibacillus; species Gracilibacillus caseinilyticus. Next base: position 2,899,277 of record NZ_CP095072.1, read on the forward strand.
GTTATCTTGTTTAGAAAGAAATGGTATGGCATCTACACCTCTGATTGCAACCCTGTTAGCCGGAAGATTTAGTTTAATGGCAAGTCGCTTGGCTAATTCTGGCGTTTGACTTCCACCTCCAACTAACATGACAGCTTTTGGCGGAGTCCCATTTAACTCAGTGATCTCTTCAGCAATCGATCCAGCAAGTGTATCGACAGCTGGTGCCACTTGTTCAATAAAATCAGGATACTCAATCGTTTGTTCAAATCCTAAAATATCTGAAACAGTTGCTTTCTTGTGTAGTGTAATCTCTTTCTTGAAATCCTCCGCTTGATTAAAATCTAATAAATATTGATCGCTAATAGCTTCTGTGATCTCATCACCAGCCTTCGGAACCATCCCATAAGCTGTAACGGTACCTTCTGACGTCAGTGCAATGTCACTAGTGCCAGCTCCTATATCTACGAGTGCAACATTTAATCTTCTCATGGAGGGAGGCATTAAGACATGAATGGCAGCGATCGGTTCTAATGTCAACGCTTCTAATTCTAAATCAGCACGTTGTAGTGCAGAGAGAAGGGACTCTACCACCACTTTTGGCAGAAATGTCGCAATGATTTCTACTTCTGCTTGTTCACCTTGTTGATCAATCAATGAACCTATTGTTTCTCCATCTAAGCTGTACTGGATTACGGAATAACCGACACAATAATAATCCATACTTGCATCTTCTTCTGTGGTAGCAAGTTGATATTGCGCTTTTTGAACTGCCTCCAATTCCAAAAAGAGGATATCCTCCTGATTCATTAAAGGCTGTTGTGTGATATCTTTAGCAGAAATGATTCTTTTCGTTTTTAATGCTCGACCCGCAGCAGCTACACAAACGCTATGCAATACGGTATTATGTTGGTTTTCTAAATGTAATTTGACCTGCTGAATCACTTTTGATACAGATACAATGTTATGTATTTGCCCATCTAACATCGAACGTTCCTGATGTTCCATCATATAATAATCAACTAATTTGTATTGGTCTTCATCTCTTTCCATTAAAAGACCGACGACTGATCTGGTACCGATATCAAGTGCGAAGAGTTGCTCATTCATTATTCTGTTATTCCTTTCTATTATGAAAAAATTATAAATATTCATTACTAAATGGTGACAATTCGACTTTTTTTAGCTATAATTATCCGTAATTCTATAGAAAGTATAACATTTTTTCTGGAATTTAAAATAGGACTAGGGGGATTTATAATGAGTAATGAGCAATTGGATCAGCTTCGCGAAAAGCTTGACCAGGTTAACTTAGAAATTCTTGAGTTAATTAACAAACGTGCTGAGCTAGTAAAAGAAACTGGCCAAGTAAAAGAAAAACAAGGTGCAAACCGAAGCTATGATCCTGTGCGTGAACGTGATATGTTAAATCTAATCACAAAGCACAATAATGGCCCGTTCGAAAATTCGACAATCGTTCACTTATTTAAAGAGATCTTCAAAGCAGGTCTTGAATTACAAGAAGATGACCATAGTAAGGCTTTGTTAGTATCTCGTAAGAAAAAACCAGAAGATACTGTAATTGATATAAATGGTGATAAATTCGGAGATGGTAACCAACACTTTATCTTTGGTCCATGTGCGGTGGAGAGTTATGAGCAGGTAGCTGAAGTTGCATCTGCTATTAAACAAGAGGGGCTTAAGTTAATCCGTGGTGGTGCATTTAAACCAAGAACATCTCCATATGATTTCCAAGGCTTAGGCTTTGAAGGCTTAGAAATCCTGAAGAAAGTTTCGGACGAATATGGTTTAGCAGTTGTCAGTGAAATTGTTAATCCTGCACATATAGAAGAAGCAGTTAATTATATCGATGTAATTCAAATCGGTGCTCGAAACATGCAGAACTTTGAATTGTTGAAAGCTGCTGGTGAAACGAATAAACCAGTATTACTAAAACGTGGTATGTCTGCGACCATTTCTGACTTCATTAATGCAGCGGAGTACATTAATTCAAAAGGTAACGGACAAATCATTCTTTGTGAACGAGGTATCCGTACCTATGAAAAAGCAACAAGAAACACATTAGATATTACGGCAGTGCCTATTCTAAAACAAGAAACACACTTGCCTGTTATGGTTGATGTGACACATTCTACCGGACGAAGGGATCTATTATTGCCGGCAGCAAAAGCAGCATTAGCAATTGGTGCAGATGGTGTCATGGCAGAAGTACACCCAGATCCAGCGGTAGCACTTTCTGACTCCGCTCAACAGATGGATATCCCAACATTCCATAACTTCATGAACGAACTATTAAACCAATAATCTAAAAAACTCCTGATCTTCAGGAGTTTTTTTACGTTAGGAAAATATGAAATTCTGGCGATGAAGAAGTTCAAGCTGGTAAAAAATTCAGGGTGTACTATGTATAAGAAAGAACTGTATATAATGTCAAGTACTATGGGAATAGCAGAAGTAAACCCCGATCAAGATGGACAAATGAAAGTTGGGGTCTGATAATATAAACTAGCTTTGTGCTTACTTTGAAACCTTTAACATGCTGGGAGACCGCTCCGGCCAACCACTTCCTGCGGGTACGGCTTCAGCTCGTACTGTCCCGCGGGAGTCTACGTGGTTGGCCTGCGCTTTGGACTTGTTCTACAACTAATGCTAGAGGTAGTATATGGAGTGGTATAAACGCGTGTTCATAGTACATCTAACAATTTATAATGCCTTGAACTACTGCTTTAAACTGTTCCAATCGTTGTAGAACTTCCTTTAGGCGCAGAAAATATGCGAAGACTCCCGTGGGATCAGTCGTGTGTGAAGACCCTACAGTGAGCGATTTTCCTCGCGAGGAGACTGAACCCGACCCCACAGGACGTGTAGCATATTTCCGGAGCTATGTTACGCATATACAACATTTCAAAATTACCATATTGTCATACAGTTTCACACTTTAAATATCCGTATTATAGGTAGTTTTATATGTTTACAAAGTAATTTTTTTATTTAATTCGTAATTTTGGTTTTCGTTTTTCCCAGTTAAGTCGTGATTCTTTTTGATCTGAGGAGCAATTGGGACAGATGAGCGCTCGGGAAGGGATGGGCATGCAGCAATACGGGCATTCTTTTTTTGTCATAGAATCCATTGGGTGCTGATGGGGTTTCTTCCAACGATTGATTTGCCTAACTACGATAAATACCGCAAAAAGTATAATGATAAAACGAACGACTGCTGTGAGAAACAATCCATAATTAATCGTAACTGCGCCTGCTTCTCTAGCAGCAGCGAGAGAGGAATAGACTCCGCCATTCAAGGTAATATATAAATCTTCAACATTTACTTTAGAATAGAATAGACCAATTGGCGGGAGCAAAATGTCTGTAACCAATGAGTCAATAAAGCCACTAAAGGCAGCTCCAAGTACCATCCCAACTCCCATGTCTATCGCACTTCCGCGGATGGCGAACTGACGAAATTCTTGTAACAAACCCATCTTGTCCACTCCTTTCTTCTTTTTCATCCTATGAATCAACAAGTGAAATATGTATGTCTATCATAAAATTCATAGGATTGTTTACAATAACGATTAGAAAAAAATGGATGTTTGAACATGCAGATGGAGGGAAGGGAAAGAAAGCTGCGATATATGATATCAGCAAGTTTCAGGATAAACACCAAAATGCTTGCTACTACAGCTTCATTTCTTGTATAGTATAGGGAATGGTTATGCTCTTAAAGCTAGAAATGAGCCATTAAGATAACGACAAGCATCATTTGCCAGCAGTTTTTGGAAAACGTTTCAGTTCATTTATGAAAAATTTTCATAAATGACATTAAATATTGTTAATTTTTGCACGAAATTTGTTATAATATCAGTGATATACATAAATAATGTAGATATCCAAACATTTATGCAGATATGTTTGTTATAGAGTAACTATATCGTTAATACAATAATGGAGGTTAGAACAATGAATGTAACAATTTATGATGTAGCTAGAGAAGCGAATGTCTCGATGGCTACTGTTTCACGAGTAGTGAATGGTAATCCGAACGTGAAACCAGCAACAAGAAAAAAGGTACTCAATACAATTGAGAGATTAGGATACAGACCAAATGCTGTCGCACGAGGACTAGCTAGTAAGAAAACTACTACAGTCGGTGTTATCATTCCGGATATCTCCAGCATTTTCTTTTCTGAGTTAGCAAGAGGTATTGATGACATTGCTACGATGTATAAATACAATATCATCTTAAGTAACTCGGATCAAAACAAAGAAAAAGAATTACGTCTGATCAATACAATGTTTGAAAAACAAGTAGACGGCTTAATTTACATGGGTGCAACCATTGGAGAAGATCATGTACAGCAGTTAAAAACATCACCAGTGCCTGTTGCACTTGCTGCAACGATTGATGCTACAGAAACGATTCCGTCTGTTAACATAGATTACGAACAAGCAGCATATGAAGCAACCTCTCTCTTAATTGAAAATGGTACAAAGCATCCTATTTACGTAACAGGTGCCGAGGATTCGGTAGTAAATGAAAGAAAATATGCAGGTTATGTAAAAGCAATTAAAGAAGCGAACAAAGAAGTGAATGAAGAATATGTGATCAAAGCAGAGTTCTCCTATGACTCAGGAGTAGATGCAGCTTCTAAAATTCTTGAAATTAATGATCATCCTAAAGCTGTCTTTGCAGCAACGGATGAGATTGCACTTGGTGTCATTCATGGTTTACAAGATAATGGCGTTAATGTTCCGGAAGATATGGAAGTGTTTGGTTTTGATAATACCAGATTAGCGACAATGGTTCGTCCGACTCTTTCTACAGTTGTTCAGCCAATGTATGATATTGGTGCGGTAGCGATGAGATTGTTGACAAAATTCATGAATAAAGAGACGGTTGAAGATCAAAATGTCGTATTACCACATCAAATTGTAAAAAGAAACTCAACAAAACAATCATAATGTCGATATAAAAACTAGGGTGCATGTTACACCCTAGTTTTATTAATTTATTAGAGCTTTTTCACTAGGGAGAGAAATCAAATGAGTAAAAAAGATATTTTAACTCCAATCGGCATTACGATAGGTTTTATCATGATTATGTTTGGAATAGTGAGCAGTGGTGGTGTTGGCGGTTTTGCGGGATTCATTCAAGGTTCATCGGTATTAATTGTTATTGGTGGGCTGGTAGCTGCATTGCTTGTTAATTTTAATATTGACCAAATTAAGACTACCAAGCATGTAATACAAGAAGCATTTAAACGCAATCAACATCAATTATCTGATTTAATAGAATTATTTGAGCGATTATCAGAAAGAGCACGTCGCGAAGGTTTATTAGCTTTAGAAAATGAATTAGAAGAAGTAGAAGACCCTTATATCCGCAAAGGTGTTTTGCTTGCTATCGATGGTATAGAGCCGGAGGTCATTACCGATATTATGAACGCAGAGGTTGATGCGATGGAAGATCGCCATTACCGTGGTCGCCTAATCATTGAAAAAGCAAGTGAATATGCACCAGCTTGGGGGATGGTAGGGACATTAATTGGGTTGATATTAATGTTGCAGAATCTAGAAGATCCCACAACTTTAGGACCGAGCATGGCTGTCGCATTATTGACCACATTTTATGGGTCTGTACTGGCTAATTTAGTTTTTATGCCGATGGCGGGGAAATTAGAAACAAAAACAAGTGAAGAAATATTTATGAAGCAAGTCATTATTGAAGGGGTTATAGGTGTTCAATCCGGTCAAAACCCTCGTATTTTAAAAGAAAAATTAAGTGCATTCTTGTCAGAAAAAGAAAAAAATAAAAAAGGCGCTGAAGTAGAAGGGGATTTTACGGAGGAGTCTTTTAATGAAGCGTAGAATCAAACGTCGTGAGAAAAAGGGTGCACCGAAATGGATGGTCACATATTCGGATATGGTGACATTAATTTTAGTTTTTTTCGTCTTGTTATTCTCCATGTCCCAAATAGATGTTGAAAAATTCAAGGCAATTGCAGAGGCATTTCGAAGTGAAACAATCTTCGAAGCAATGCCATCTGTAATCGAAAAGGAATTTCCTTCTGAGAATACAAAGGTAAACAGTGAAGAGTTCACGAAACCAGAAGAATTCGATTCAGAAACCAATCAAGCCGTTACAAACACAGAAGATGTACCTGATACGGATGAATTGGATGAATTACTTGCAGAAGTAGAAAGTTTTCTAAATAAGAATGACTTAAATAATGTCATTTCAGCAACGCGAACGAATCAAGGTGTCGTACTGGTATTACAAGAAAGTGTACTGTTTTTGTCTGGGGAAGCGGACATTTTAGACCCTGCCAAACCTTTCTTAAATAAAGTTAGCAAACTGCTTGCTAATATTCCTAATGAAGTAAGAGTGGAGGGACATACCGATAATCGACCAATTTCGAGTTATCGATATCCTTCTAACTGGGAATTGTCAGGTGCAAGAGCTAGCAGTGTTATCCGTTATATTCTTAATACTGGAGATTTTAATGAGTCACGCTTCATTGCAGCTGGATTTGGAGATACCAGACCTGTGGCAGCCAATGATAGTCCGGAAGGATGGAGCATCAATCGCAGGGTAGAAATTGTCATACTGGATTCAGAACAAGAAAATTAATACGTTTCTTTGAACATAGAACCTCATTTTATTCACCCAAATGCTAAAAATGAGAAAAAGAAAGGATGGGTGCTCATCCTTTCTTTTTATTTGTGATAAATTTCAAAACTTGTTGGTACATGATTTGATTTTGCTCGGAGATCTCGAGGCGTCTAGGAATTGCTTTGTATTGCTCACCTGAATCATGCCAGGAATTCGGTAAACGAACAGGGGATGATGGCTGCCAGTTATCAAGCCATTGCTGTGGAATAATTCCTTGAAAAATTTGATCCGTATTCATAATCTGCCATAATTGTGCCCACGCTCTTGGAACTACACGCCAAATATCATAGCCTCCGCCACCAAGTGCCACCCATTTTCCTCCTGTAAAACGATGCGCCAGGGAATGAATGATCTTCGGTATTTGCTCAAAAATATGTACTGTGCAATGGAGATGTGTTAAAGGATCTAAATAATGTGCATCAACACCGTGCTGGCTGACGATAATATCAGGTCGGAAATCCTCCGTAATGATTTCAATAGAAGTTCGAAACACTTCGAGAAAAGAATCATCCTCGGTAAAGGCATCAAGCGGAAAATTATAACACGAACCAAATCCCTGCTTGATTCCCCTCTCACTTGTCTTACCTGTTCCGGGATATAAATAACGTCCTGTTTCATGAAAGGAGACGGTACAGACATTTGGATCATCGTAGAAACAATGCTGTACACCATCACCATGATGAGCGTCGGTATCAATATATAAAACTTTTAATCCATATGTTTCTCGTAAGCCTTTAATTGCAACCGCAATATCATTAAAAATACAAAAACCCGAAGCACGAGAGGGGAAGCCATGGTGAAGTCCGCCTCCCAAATTAAGAGCGTGGACTGCTTTACCATCGGCTACCTGTTGGCAAGCTTCTACAGAACCAGCAACGGTCAATAAAGCGGCATCATACATTCCAGGAAAGCTCGGCGTGTCATTCGTACCGATGCCATACTTCTCCATGTTCACCGGCTCGGAACTGCTAGCTTTTTTGACTGCTTGAATGTAATCCTCTGAGTGGATGGTGTTTAATGTCGAACCAGCTATACGAGATGGCGATACCATTTGATCAGCAGACAAAGCGCCCTTTATCTCTAACAAGTCGATGGTAAGCAGTAATCTTCTCTGGTTGAATGGATGATCTTCATGAAATGAATATTGTTGATATTCGTCTGCGTAAATAAAAACTGTTCGATCAGTGCTCATGTTGATCCTCCCAATAAGGATATAGTACTTCATATTCACTCGATTCAAAATCTCGTACAACCATGATAGGATTCATTGTTTGAATACGGAATACCAACACTTTATAATTTTGCTGCTTCGGGTCAGGAAAGCTGTAAACGGATACAATTTTAATTTGCCGGATTGTAAAAAATTGACATACATCGGATAGAACACCAATCCGATCAGGTACTTTTATTTCTAACTGTGTACTTGGCGCGTGTGTACCAGTTAGTTGAATAAAAGCATAAAGAAAATCTTTTTCCGTGATCATACCTGTTAATTGCTTATTCTGAACTACTGGTAAACAAGCAAACTCTTTTTGGTAGAAGATGGAGGCTACTTCCTCAAAGAACTCATAAGGGTGAATCGTGACGACCGGATATGTCATAATCGCTGATATCGGCTTTTTTAGTAATTCTTTTTCAAATGATGGTTCAAGTATCGATGGACTGGCATCTCGAATATCACGATCTGATACGATGCCAATGACATGCCGCTCATTGTTTATTACTGGGATGTGGCGAATGTTATGTTCTTTCATTAGTTGTAAAGCGTGCAAAACAGTCGCTGATGAAGTTAACGTAATAACGTCTTCTTTCATAATATCTTTGACAAGCATGTACTCACTCCCTATTGAAGGAATCTTAATTTGTCGAAAATCTCAATATGTTCTTTAGGAACATTCTTTCCAATGCGGACCATTAAACAATTGGCTGGATGGGCCATGATTTCTGGTTCATTAGTAGGTGCAGGGTACAGATCACCGGCTTTCATCATCTTTTCCATAATCTTGCGGTAATCCCAAACACTTAATGTTGTATAATTTAAATCCCAATGCCAGTAATATTCAGTAGATAGAATGATATAATTCTCCATATGCTCATCTTTCATCGGTGTTTCTATTAAATGAGAACCTAATTTATTTCCCCTGTACGCAGGTGCAATTTCTATTGCTCCCAGCTCTAACATGTCTTGGTACGGGTATTTAGCCCATCTCTCAATCGGATCAGGATGCAGAAAGGTAACATACCCGATAATTTGATCTTGTACCGTAGCAATGAAAATCCTTGCTTCGGGCAATTCTGCAATTTCCTGTAATGCTTTCCATTGCTCAGGTGGTGGTCTGAAGGCGATCAGTTCGTGATGAAATTGTAAGTCAGCAATTTTAGTTTTTGAAACAGGACCTTCAATGTGAATAGGAGTATTGCGATTATATTTCTTGATGGATAGATAGTTTTTCGTATGTTTCACAAATGCGATCATCCTTTCAAGAGCCTATTTTTACCATTATAACGTAATATCCTGTATGTGAATAGTAAGAAGGAAGTAACAGGATTTTGTTGATTAGAAAAACTCGGCATTCGCCTCGTCTTTTAGTGAGTGTCGTAGTTTTTCTTATACTTGGTACACTCTAAATATTTACTACGTCGATCTTCTTCATTGCTAAAATTGTATACTCTGCTAACGTATAAAAAACTCCTATCACATTAATTAGTGATAGGAGTTTTTTACTTATTGGTTATCTTGATTGTTTTGTTCTGTGTCCTGTGCCTGATCATTTTGTTGTTCATTTTGATTATTTTCGTTCTGTTCCTGATTATTTTGCTCGGCTTCTTGCTCTTTATTATCGTTTTTCTTATTATCTTCTTTCTCTTTATTATCTTCTTTCTCTTTATTGTCTTCTTCTTTCTGCTCCGGCTTAGGTTCGGAGAAATCACCTTGCACGACGACATTACTTCCTGATGATTCCTGTCCGAAATAATCGACGGCACGAACCTGATAAACAGCTTTACTGCCCGGGATTGTGAACGAAGTCTCTATTGTGGAACCGATTCGTTTGAAATTTTTGTCGTCAGGGTTGTTTGCTCGGTAAATCCGGTAACCAACCACATCGGAACTCTTCGATTTGCTCCAGGATAATTTCTGATTATTTAATTTTAATCCACCTGGTGCATTTGGTGCTTTACCGTCATTCTTAACTTCTTGTTCATTAGGATATTTAATTTTTTCCCAAGCACCGCCTTTTCCAGCAGTTAACTGTTTGATATTGCTTAGCTCGGTATAGCCCATATCCTTTAACCAATCCGGATTAAAACTGAAGCCATTTCCGTCGGTAAATTCATCCGGTGATTTTTCACCTGCTAACACCACTTCGCCATCGATCGTTGCATAAGAATCCTGGATGAGACTATAGTCTTTCTTAGTTGGAACGAAATTAGCGTTATAAATATCTGTGTTAACTAATCCAAGTTCACTACATTCTTCAGAAGGCAGTAATCCTGATACAGCACAATACGAACGGGAAACAATACCACCAGGACTTTCAAATTTATTCGATGGCGCCATTAGATCAGGACGGATTTCGGTCGCTGCATTCACTAATTTCGCCCAGAATGTATTATTTCGACTACTGTATCCTTTGTCTAATTGTTGATTATAGTCATAGCCCATCCAGCTTCCTAACGTAACATTTGGATTTGTTGCGATAAACCAAGTGTCCTTGAAACCGTTGGAGGTACCTGTTTTTCCTGCCCAGTCCACGCTCTTATTTGTAAGATTAGCTCTACCTGCAGTACCAGTTCCGCGGGTTAATACATCGCGCATCATATCTAGCATTAAATAACTTGTTTGCGGACTGAAAACTTCGGTTTTTTCACTCTCATGCTGGTACAAGACTTCACCGTCTTTTGTTTCGATTTTTTCAATCATATAATCTTCTACGAAGGATCCCATATTACCGAATGTGGCATAGGCATTCGTGTTTTCCTCGACAGTTACACCGTTTGTGATCCCGCCTAGGACAACGGACAAATTGTGCTCATCTTTGTCTAGTAGTGATGAGAAGCCCATTTTAGATAGGAATTGATCCACAGGATTTTGATTAATAATTTGACTGTAAACATTCACTGCCGTTGCATTATGTGAACGGTATAATGCTTCTCGAACAGGAGTCAAACCGTAAAAACGTCCTGAATAGTTTCCAGGTGTATACGGTTTTGCTCCCGTTGGATAAGTTTTTTGTACATCTGCAATAACTGATCCAGGCTGGACAATTCCCCATTCCATCGCTGGTGCATACGCCACTAACGGTTTCATCGTACTACCGTTTTGTCTGTTGACCCTTGTGGCATGGTTTATTTGTGCAATATCAAAATCCCGGCCACCAACAAAACTGATAATTTTGCCTGTTCTGTTTTCAATTAATACACTTCCGGCCTGAACAGGCTGTTTACCCAGTTGTACCATTTCGCCAGTGTCTGGATCTTCTGTCATAATTGCTTCATTATCTTCATTACGAGCCAGTTTATCCTGTCCGTAATTATCATATTCAGCAGCTACCTTCTGAAAGGCATCATAGATTTCTTTATCAATAGTGGAATGGATTTTATAGCCGTTGCTGCTGATTTCTCTAGATGCTTTTATTTCGTATTCTTCTTTCAATGTTTCGCTGGAAGCTATTTCTTGCTGCGTGTAACCATCTTGTTCAGCGAGTACATATACTAATTTATCAATTGCCCGCTTTTGGATCTCTTCCATTAAATATGGGTATTTCTCCAATTGTGATTCTTCTGGTTGTTTGAAATCTGCTACAATGTCATATTCTAATGCTTTCTGGTACTCCTCCTGATTGATATAACCTGCTTCCAACATTCTGCTAAGTACGGATTTCATCCTGGTTAAGCCTGGTTCCAGCCCTTCTTCATTTTTTACACCACCACCATTAAGGAAAGGCGTGTAGTAAGACGGACTTTGCGGTAAACCAGCAATGAAAGCAGCCTGCGGAAGGTTTAATTCATCAGCATTTACGCCAAAAATACCATCAGCTGCGGTTTGAATTCCTGCAATGTTTTGCCCCGAAGAGTTACGACCGAATGGAACAATATTTAAATATGCTTCCAATATTTCATCTTTTTCAAAGAATAATTCCAAGCGCATCGCCAGCAACATTTCTTTTGCTTTCCGTTCGAAGGATACTTCGTTTGTTAAAATCTGATTTTTAATAATCTGTTGTGTTAATGTACTACCACCAGATTGCACGGAAGCATTCGTTACTTCTTGGAAAACCGCTCGTAACACAGCTTTTGGAACGATACCGTTGTGTGTTTCAAAATACTCATCTTCTGTCGCGATTACTGCATTTTGGACATATGTACTTACATGGTCCAGTGTGGTTTCATCACGGAGTATGTCTGCACTAACCTCTGACAGAAACACATCATTGGCAAAGTATAATTCAGATGTTTCTGCATAGTTGTAGATGGCACTCGCCATTTCTTCTTCACTTTGGACTTTTTCTTCATCCACCAGAGAAGCGAAATAACCAGCACCAAGTCCCGCAACAAAAAAGCCGCCAATCAGCCCAATTGCGATAAAAAATAATAGGATATTCCATATAATATGGTAACTGATTCTAGATGTACGCTGAATTACTTGTTTATTCCATAAATCCTTTAACGACTGCCATGTTTTTTGAAAAAATTCTTTTGCATTCATTCGTATATCCCCCTAAATATTCCACTATATATTATAGCACAGCCGTCAATCCAATTTACTTGAAAGTTGAAAAAATATTGCATTTTTCTTTTGTTTATGCTATTAATGTAATAACAATGAAACATTAGCAAAAATGATGATGGTTTGAAGTAGCAGTAGATTCCCTTTTTCAGCGAGCTGACGGTTGGTGTGAGTCAGTAGATAATCTGACTGTGAATTACGTTCCGGAGTTTCTTCATGATGAATGAAGACGGCAGGTCTCTGTCGTTAAGTCCTTAAGTGACAGTTCTAAAGGAGCTGTAACGAGGGTGGTACCGCGAATTAACTCGTCCCTTACTGGAGGGAGGAGTTTTTTTATTGTTAAAAAAAGGAGTAGATAGCATGCATATTTTAGACGAATTGGCTAAACGAGATTTAATTCAGCAAACAACAGATGATGAAGGATTGCGCAAGCATTTAGAGAATAACATTGTGACGCTGTACGCTGGCTTTGACCCGACAGCTGACAGCTTGCATATTGGCCATTTAGTACCGGTATTAATGCTAAAAAGATTCCAAAAAGCAGGTCACAGACCCATTGCTTTAATTGGTGGAGGTACTGGTCTTATTGGTGATCCAAGTGGTCGGTCAACCGAACGTTCTTTAAACAGTCCTGAAGTGGTAAAAGGTTTTAGTAATAAGATTAAAGAGCAGCTTACAGGTGTTCTGAATTTTGACCAAGGTGAAAACAGTGCAGTGGCCCGTAATAATCATGAATGGCTGTCGACGATGACGATCATTGAATTTTTGAGAGATATCGGGAAGCATTTCAGCATTAATTACATGCTGGCTAAAGATTCGGTGGAGTCAAGGTTGGAGAATGGTATTTCCTTTACTGAGTTCAGTTACATGATGTTACAATCGATCGACTTCTTGAATTTATACGAAAAAGAAAATTGTACGTTACAGCTTGGTGGTAGTGATCAATGGGGTAATATTACTGCGGGAATGGAATTAATTCGTCGCAAGCGTTTTGAGCAAAGCGAGGAAGAGGCAGAAGTATACGGATTGACTGTGCCGTTGATTACGAAAAGTGATGGTACGAAATTCGGTAAGACAGCAGGTGGAGCTGTATGGCTGGATCCGGAAAAAACAACACCGTACGAATTCTACCAGTTTTGGATTAATACCGATGATCGAGATGTCCTTCGTTTTATTAAATACTTCACCTTTATCGACTTTGATGAGATAGAAGCATTGGAGAAAGAGTTAGCTGAAGCACCTGAAAAGCGTATCCCACACAAACGTTTAGCAGAAGAAATGACTAAATTGATTCATGGCGAAGAAGCACTGAAACAGGCTCAGAAAATTACGGAAGCTCTATTTAGTGGAGAACTGAGCAGTTTAAATGCAGCAGAAATCGAACAAGGGTTTAAGGATGTGCCGTCTGTTACGATTGAAAATAAAGAGATAGCGTTAATTGAGCTCCTAGTTGAAGCAGGTATTTCTTCATCCAAGCGTCAGGCGCGTGAGGATATTAAAAATGGAGCGATTTACATCAACGGTATCCGTAACCAGGAATTAACCCATCAATTAACAGAACAGGATCGTATTGAAGATAAATTCACGATCATCAGACGAGGTAAAAAGAAATACTTCTTAATTCGCTTTTAAAGTAATTTAAAAAGGGTTCTGATCATTTAAGGATCAGAACCTTTTTTTGTTAAGTATGAAAAAATTTATCTTTCCTTAGAAAAACTAGCTATAATACGGATTATATATAGCATTGGGACCATTTTGATATAGTGTGTGTGCTGGGATATCGCTCCGGCCAACCACTTTGCGACCTGCTTCAGCACCTGCACGTCCCGCGGGAGTCTACGGAGATCACTGTAAAACATATTATGGAAATTAATTCTCCTACATAGATAGCTATAAACATGTTAAAAGTGGTTTCAATCTACCACTTTAATATGATATTTTGCATGAATTTTGGGATTCGATTTTCCTGTTGCAAATTTTTATGGACTTTTTCAGTGGCCTCGAGTCTACGTGGTTGGCCTACGTTATTGTTTCGCTCTACAACTAATGTAAGAGATAGCATTTTGAGTTTTATCCATACTTGATTAAATCATGTATAATGCCTAGTACAACTGCTTTTAGCTGTTCCAAAAATTGTAGCACTTCACTGAAGCGCAGGAAATATGCGGAGACTCCCGTGCCCCACAAGACGCAACCTGCTGTGAAGGTATTATGCATGATTTTTGTTCTTTGATCATATGAAATGATGAGGAGGGATTTATTTTATGCCGAGTGGAACACATTTTGTGCAGCTAGACTTACCGATCGGAAAAGTGTGGGATTTTGTCAGTGATTTCGAGAAATGGGCCGATTTAGTTCCTGGTTATATCGAGCATCGTGTGCAAGATGATTATCGCTCTGTCTGGAAATTTAAAGGCGAAGTAGCGAAAATCCACAAAACAATTACGCTCTATATTACTATTACCAAATGGGAAAAACCAAATTGTGTCAGCTTTTCTTTACAGGATAAAAGTAAAAACATTGTCGGTGAAGGATGTTTTAAGGCAAATGCTGAAGATGGAAAACATACAGATGTGACAGGAAGTTTGACGATCACAGCCAACGGTATCCTAGGACCAATGGTAAACGGCGTCATGAAAACATTCATTCCTAAAACAACCATTGAATTTACTGAAGAGGTAGCGAATCGAATGGTTGAAGAATCAGCTGTATCGAAGTAGCTACATATCCCTTATCCAGAAAAAGGATAAGGGATTTACTTGTTTTTTGATTCAAAATGTAATATATTGAACTTTTTGGGGTATATGTTTTGCAAAACGAAGAAAGGGGTTTATCAACATGAGTACTACTGAACAAATTGCCTCCAAAATTGTTGAATGGGGAAATTTAGTTTTATGGGATTACGTTCTGATTTATTTATTAATTGGAGCCGGATTATTTTTTACGTTACGTTCTAAATTCGTTCAGTTCCGATTATTCGGAGACATGTTTCGTGTTCTTTCAGAGGAAGCGGTTGAACAGAGTGGTAAAAAAGGTACCAATGCATTCCAGGCATTTAGTATTTCGATTGCATCAAGAGTTGGAACCGGTAACTTGGCAGGTGTCGCATTAGCTGTTGCACTTGGTGGTCCGGGCGCTGTATTTTGGATGTGGATAATTGCATTAGTAGGTATGGCAACAGCCTTTATCGAAAGTACGCTTGCACAGGTATACAAGGTGCCGGATAAAGACGGTTTTCGTGGCGGACCAGCTTATTATATGGAGAAAGCTTTGGGTCAAAAATGGATGGGGATTTTATTTTCCATCTTAATCACGTTTACATTCGGATTTATTTTTAATGCCGTTCAGGCGAACACAATATCTGCTGCTGTAGAAGAAGCATTTAACATCGATAAAGTGTGGACAGGTATTGTATTAGTGATTTTGGCAGGTATTATTATTTTTGGTGGCATTAAACGTATTGCAACTGTATCGGGAGTACTTGTGCCAATCATGGCTGTTATTTATATGGCTGTTGGTTTTTACGTTGTATTCACAAATATTACGGCGTTACCAGAGATTTTTATGCTAATCATCAAAAACGCTTTCGGATTAGAAGAAGTGTTTGGTGGGGGAGCGGGTGCCGCAATGATGTATGGTATTCGCCGAGGACTATTCTCTAATGAAGCCGGTATGGGTAGTGCGCCTAACGCAGCGGCTACAGCAGGCGTCAATCACCCGGTTAAGCAAGGTTTAGTTCAATCTCTGGCTGTATTTTTTGATACGATTGTCATTTGTAGTTTAACCGCGTTTATTATTATTCTGTACGATAATGTTGGTCAATCGTCAGCTGATGGTATCCAGTTAACACAAGTTGCTCTCAGTGCGCAAGTAGGGGAATGGGCATCGATCTTCCTGGCGCTTGTGATTTTCTTCTTTGCATTCAGTTCCGTGATCGGGAACTATTACTATGGTGAAACAAATGTGAGCTTTATGAATCCAAAAGGGGTATGGCTTAATGTTTACCGAGTAGTAGTACTAGCGATGGTTATGTTCGGATCACTTGCTTCGATTCAATTGGTATGGAATATGGCAGACTTATTCATGGCAATGATGGCAGTGGTTAACTTGATTGCTATTCTGTTATTAAGTAAAATTGCGTTCGATGTATTGCGCGATTACACGCAACAGAAAAAACAAGGCAAAGACCCGGTGTTCCACTATAAGAATGTAGAAGGATTAAAAAATGTTTCCTGGTGGGGAGCACAGGACGAAAAGCAAAAATAGAATATGAATGACACAACTTAACCGCAAGGACCAAATAATAGGAGTCCTTGCGGTTTTTGTATGAACATAAGTGAGAACCCGGGATTACCATCATTTCTAGCCACAGTTAGATGAAAATCATATAACGATATAAAGCTCATCGTTTCCCTGAAGTAAAGGTGCATTGTTATGAATCATGCCTTGTCATTTGTCCCTTTTCTCCAATATCCGGTCACTTATGGATTTATTTTCATTTATGAATTTTTTGTGTATATGGTGCAATAGATAGACAGCTCTTATCATCAAAGCTAACATTAGACTAATAGCAATGGATGGGAGATAAACGCTGATCCCTAAAATAATTAGCAGATAGCCTACGAATAAAATGAACAAAAATAACAAAAGGGTATACATTCCTGCACCTCCTTCTTCTATATCATTATAAAAGATAAGGGCAATCATTTCTACCTGCTTCGAGTACACAAAAAAGGGCATCCCATATGAGAATACCCTTACCTACTTCACGATTTAGTTGTCACTTTTAAGATATCCTTTTGAAGCAAGTTCATTCGCATATTTCTGCTCCAGCTGTTCAGCACCCTCTGCTCTTCCGGTTTTCCGTAAGTGGCTGAGGTAGCGGATTAAATCTTCGGTTTTGGCATGATACGGTCCGCCTTCTTTCATCACTGTCCACATCGGATCTGTATCGTACTTCATCGTGAACATCATATCATCATGCCATTGGTTCAGAAGGTAGACGGCATCTTTACATAAATCTCGACGTTCTTCAGCCAGGTTGTGTTGTTCATAAGGATCATTATCGAGATCAAACAGCATTTCCTTATCAAACAGGTGAAAGCCGTCGTGGTACGTGCGAATATATAGCCAGTTGTCAAAGCGGACACTTCGTTGACAGACATGGGCATTTTGGGAGAAGACCAAAAACGCTCGATCAGCGGAGCTACCGTTTCTCAGGACCGAAGCATAGCTTTGTCCGTCCCAGGTCGGGCGCTGTTCCTCTTCCAATAGATCTGCAATAGTGGGTAACAGGTCCAGATGATAATGAAGGCCATCATCAACATGATTTGCTTGTAAACCTGGCCATCGAATAATCATTGGTAAACGACAAGTCATTTGGTCAGCTGTACCATGTTCTGCATATATGCCAAGTTCGCCCAGGTTTTCACCATGATCTGCGGTTATGATAATCACCGTATCTTCTAAAATGTTCGCTTTATCCATTTGATTGAAAATTTCTCCTATATGGTCGTCCATATAACGTAATCCAGTATCATATCCATCGATCACTCTTCTTAGTCCTGCCATATCGGTAATCTCACCTGGATGACGAGGAAAGGATGGGTTATCATAGTTATCATACATATTGATTTCTCTGGCAGAATGTGGACCAATACTTTGTAAATGCTGCTTTAGTACATCTTCCGATAACCAAGCTGGAAGCGACTCATTTTCAAAGGGATTACCGTAATCTTCCGGTGCCCGGTATGGAGTATGAGGATCCCAATAATTTACATACAAAAACCAATCTTCCTCTCCACTATTACGTTCGAGCCAATCTAATACAATGGGAGTGATTTCTTCAGCCGACTCATCACCGGTTTTTCCCGTGTTATACATTTCGGTGAAGCCGGCATAAAATTGCCAGGAAGCATGTCGTTCTGCAAATGGACTGATAAGTGCTGTTTTCATACCGTTACGGCGGAAAATAGTTGGAAAACTATCAGATTTTAATCGGTCGTGAAACTCTCGCTCTTTACCTTCTATCCTCATATCTCCGGCAGTGCCGCCATGACCGATATTTCCAGTATGGATACCGAATTGGCCGGTCATAAGCGCGTTTCTGGATGGTGCACAAGGTGCGTCTGTTGTGTAATAATTCGTAAAGCGTACTCCTTCATTGGCAATACGGTCGATATTCGGTGTTGTCTCACGATGATATCCGTAACATCCTAAATGATCAGCTCTCGTAGAATCTAAATCTAACAATAATACACGCATGATTTGCCTCCATTTCAATGAATGTATTCGTTCACATTTTGATCTATGTGTTATATAACCACCAGTAAAGTTCTTTCGTTTCATATGCCGCAACCCACGAATCATGTCCTACCTCCGGATAAACGGTGAGTTGAACATTGGCACCAAGTTGTTGAAGATTAGTCACGATCTGTTTCGTTTCATCAATCGGAACCACTTCATCCAGGGCGCCGTGAAATGCCCAAATCGGCAAATGCTTTAGTTTGACTAATGCATGCTGCACCTGCTCTTCTGAATAAATCTCATGAAATGACCCTTTTCGGTGAGTGGGAAGGGTGATGGAACCACATACAGGTGCCATAGCGTGAAAAAGGTCAGGGTATTGCAGTGCCAAATTCCAGGCTCCGATTCCTCCCATACTCATGCCTGTTAAGCAGATGCTGTTGACATCAATCTCATATTCGTTTGTAATAAAATCTATGAACAGCTTCAAATCTGTTAGATGCTCTGTCCAGTAAGAATCCTGCGGACATTGAGGTGACACTGTCACAAATGGGAAGTCGTGAAAATCCTTTTGATCTAAAAGTTTTGGCAGTCCATGTTGCTTCAGTAACGCCAAATCATAACCACGTTCGCCCGCACCGTGTAAAAAAAGCAATAGCGGATATTTACACGGTCCTTCCAATATATATCGATCTGGTACATGGACGAGATAGGGGAGAGGGGTGGAACCACCGGTAAATATCATTTCTTTTTGCAAGAGCTATCACCCTTTTTTATTGTTTTTTTAGCATAACGGATTTTCGTTCGATTAACTCAGTTGATAATTTGTAATGGCTGTTAATATTCTTTCCTTCTAATAGTTGAAAAATGAGATGTACAGCTAAAGCACCTACCTCATACTTTGGTTGTTTGATCGTGGTTAAAGGCGGGTGTACGTATTCAGCCAATTGAATGTCATCAAAGCCGATAATCGAGATATCCTCCGGTATCCGAATATTTTTCTCCTGGAAAGCTTGTAAACCACCTATTGCCATTTCATCATTCCCATAAAAAATCGCATCAGGCAGTTCCCCTTGGGCGATTAATAATTTCGTTGCTTTATATCCACCTTCTTTGGTGAAATATCCAATTGAGTTCCATTTTGAATGACTAGGCAGTTGATATTGCTCCAACGCCTGTTTGTAGCCATCGAATCGTTTCTGGTTATCAAGCGAGGCACTAGGTCCGCCAATATAAGCAATATTTTCGTGACCGTGCTTAATGAGACATTCTGTTGCGATGAAACCGCCTTCTGTATTATCTACTTCAACATGGTAAACATTTTCATCTATTAAGTCCCGGTCGAGAACAATCACGGGAAAACCAGCTTGTGCTGATTCGATTGTAATCGCGTCACTAATGTTGTGGGCGAGTATTATCGCACCATCGACCCGTTTTTCCTTCAGGAATTTGACTGCTGTCGATTGTTGATCACCGATGGAACTGCATGCAATCAAATCAAAGCCGTTGGCAGTGGTCACATCTTGTACTCCTTTAATCAATTCCGAATAATATGGGCCGGATAAATCACTGAGAATCAATGCAATCGTATTTGTTTTGGTTCTTTTTAAATCAGAAGCGATACCATTTTTCTTATAGTTGAGTTGTCTTGCTGCTTCTTCGACTCGCTCCTTCGTCGCTGTACTAATGCGTTTACTGTTATTAAGTGCATAGGAGGCAGTGGATACTGCCACACCTGCTAATTTTGCTACATCTTTAATCGTTGCCATTGTCTTTCCTCCATCACTACACAATATATTACCTATATTACGTTATTTGGAATAGATTTTTAAGGGCTTTATTTAATTCCAGATACATTAAAGCCTTCGATGATGTATTTCTGGAAGATAGTAAAAATGATAAGAATCGGCAGTACCA
The DNA here is from genome assembly GCF_022919115.1 of Gracilibacillus caseinilyticus. Classification (NCBI taxonomy): domain Bacteria; kingdom Bacillati; phylum Bacillota; class Bacilli; order Caryophanales; family Bacillaceae; genus Gracilibacillus; species Gracilibacillus caseinilyticus. The sequence goes on from NZ_CP095072.1 coordinate 2,919,838, forward strand.
TGAATGTAGAACCTGCCATTTGCAGTCCATAATTGGTTACATTCTGATCCTGCAATAATGCAAGTCCGACGGATAACGTGTACAATGCTTCATCATTGGCGACAATCAGTGGCCATAGGAAACTGTTCCATGCACCGATAAAGGTTAAGATCACCTGAACTGCTAATATCGGCATCGATAGTGGAATGATTATCCTGGTGAAAATGTAAAATTCACCAGCGCCATCCAAGCGCGCTGCCTCTATTAGATCGTCTGGAATGGTTACCATAAACTGTCGGATTAAGAAAATGTTAAAAGCGGCAATCAAACCGGGCAGGATAATCCCGCTCATTGTATTGGTTAAACCCATTTCATTTAATAGTAAATAGGTCGGGATCATCGTCACTTGACCGGGCAGCATCATTGTAAGTAACACGACAATAAACCAGGCCTCCTTACCTTTGAACTGAAATTTCCCAAAGCCGTAACCTGCCATTGTGTTTAAAAATAAGCCAATCATCGAACATGCGACGATAATCAGAGTATTGATTAAATAGACATCAAAATTCAAGTTTTGAAATAAATGGACGTAATGCTCTATCGTTGGATCCTGTGGAAAAAGGGTAGGGGGAATGCTCAGTACTTCCCGCTCTGTTTTGAATGAACTTAACACCATCCAGATGAATGGAAGCGAGACGAGCAATCCGCCAACTGTCATAATGGCAAGTACAATTGTTTTTTCCAATTTATTTCGTATATACACAATTGTTCACCTCACAGTGTTTGGTCTGATTTTCTGAATTTAAATTGAACAAGGGTTGCGACAATGATGATCGCAAATAAGATAAACGAAGCGGCAGCACCATATCCAAATTCGTTATATTGGAACCCTTCCTGATAAATAAACAATGCAATTGAGTTAGTACCATTTAAAGGTCCACCATCTGTCATCACGAACGGCTCTTCAAAGAACTGCAGCCAGCCGATTAGTGTAGTGACCGTCACAAAGAAAGTAGCAAAACTCATTGATGGAATGGTGATCTTGATTAATTTCTGCCATCTGTTGGCGCCATCAATGTCCGCCGCTTCATAATATACCCTAGGAATTGCCTGCAGTGCTGCCAGAAAGATAAGCATGCTCACGCCATTACTCTTCCAAACGGCCAGAAGAATCAGTGACAATTTAGCCACAAGAGGATCTTCTAACCAGGGGACTTTGTCAATATCGACTAACGATAAGAGGTAATTGAATAAGCCGTATTCCTGATTATAAAGAAATCCCCAAACAACAGCGATGGCGACAATATTAGTAACGGATGGTACGTAATAAATCACTCGAAAGGTAGATGCCAGCCAGCTTCCTATCAGATTGAGGAAAAAGGCAATCATAAAGGAGCTTCCAACTGCTAACGGAACCCCGATAATGACATAAAATATGGTGTTACCAATAGATTCAAGAAATTTCTTATCACTAAACAGGTCGGCATAGTTATCAAAAGCGATAACATTTATTTTGGACCAATTTGCCAATCCGATTAAATTGGTATCCGTAAAGCTAATGCCGAATGCAATTAAGATCGGTACAAATGAAAAAATGATTAACAGCAAAACCGCTGGGCCAATAAATAGAAACGGTGTCCACTTGGACTTCATTCGATTTCCTCCTCTCGTGGATCTACCTGGTATGTTGCGAGGAAACCCCTCGCAACTTCCCGGTTATCTGTCTAAAATCTCCGCAGCTTTTGTCTGAAATTCTTCGAGCGCTTGATCAATATCCGCTCCTCCACGATTAATTTCTTCTAAAGAGGTCAATATTTCCTGACCTAGACGCTCGTATTCTGGAATTAACGGTAATGGTTGTGTTGATTTCAGTTGTTCCCCGAATGTACTTACCATTTCATCGTCAGCCAGTGCCGGATCTTCCCATGCACTTAAATTGGCAGGTAATTCACTATTTGCTTTATACCATTCCACCTGTGTTTCTGGATCTGCCATCCAATTGATGAAATCAAGGGACTTGTCGACTTTTTCGGAATTATGGAAGATAGAAAGGTGTGCACCGCCCATCATTGATTTGTTATTTTCTGCGGATGGCATCAGACGCACATCCCATTTTCCTTCAATATCCGGTGCGCGTTCCTTGATCATTCCGATATCCCATGGTCCGCTAATGAACATTGGTTTAGAGCCGTCAGAAAAGGCTTGGAAAAATTCCTTGCCTTCACCTGTTTGGGATAATTCTTCTTCATAGAATAAATGGTGCAATTCAATTGCTTCTTTAAATCCTTTTGATTGGAAGTTGTCTGCACCGTTTCCGATTTCATAATTCCATCCTTGTTCCCAAGCAAGAATAAAAGGGAACTGTGGATCGGTGGTAGGTAAATCAATTGCATACTGTTCATCCCCGCGAGCGGCTAATTGTCTTGATGCATTAATCATTTCATCCCAAGTAGCCGGACCTTCCGGGTAGCCAACATCCGCTAAAATATCCGTACGATAGAATAATGCCCTCGTATCGACATACCATGGAATACCAATCGTTTGCTCTTTATATTTCGTCGTACCTATTGCGCTCTCATAAAAATTGTCATCAGCAAGATTATCATAATCATCCAGATACTCTGTCAGGTCGAGAAATGTACTAGCCTCTGCGAATTCTGCAACCCATGTGGTACCAATTTGTAATACATCCGGACCTTCTCCAGACGCAACAGCAGTTAATAACTTATCATGCGCATTGTCCCAAGGAATGACCTGGACATCAACGTTGACACCAGCTTCTTCTTCATATTGTGGAACAAAATCTTTTAAAGCTTTCGACATTGTCCAGACTGTAATCGTATTTTCATCCGATGATCCTCCTTCCGTTGTCGAATCATCAGAACATGCAGCAACAAATAAAATGAAACCAAACATTAACGCTAACATCAGCTTTTTAGTGGTTAACAATTTGATCACTCCTATTGATAGATTTTCGTACATAATGTAAAAAACTTTGTGACCTATCACCTCAACATGTAATAGTTTGTTGAAACGTTTCGACAAATCCATTATAAAACAAGATGTAATCGGTTTCAAGTTTTTTGTAAAAAAATTTATTTTTAATGATTTACATTATGTATTAACTATTAATTGTTATTTAATTAATTTTACAAACAAGTGTTGAAACGTTTCGAATTATGTTTTATAGTAGTAATAGAATGTAAAGGATTACATACTGATTTTTTGGAGGAGGTAACAGGATGAAAAACATCCAACATCTATTAGAGCAAATGACCTTGCAAGAGAAAATCGATCAATTAACTCAATTGGCTGCTCCTTTTTTTAAAGGCGCAGAGGATGCAGGAGCCATTACAGGACCAATGATGAATATGGAAGTAGAAGATGATAATATACGGAATGCAGGTTCCGTACTCGGTGCATCTGGAGCGAGAAATATAAAATCTATTCAAGAACAACATTTAGCGGAAAATCGCCTCAGTATACCGCTTTTGTTTATGTCTGATGTGGTACATGGTTATAAAACCATCTTTCCTATTCCTTTAGCGATTGGTTGCTCGTGGAATCTTGAGCTTGCAGAAGACAGTGCGCGAATCGCGGCATTAGAATCAGCTGTATCTGGTATCCATGTAACTTTTGCGCCGATGGTAGATTTAGTAAGGGATCCAAGATGGGGGCGAGTAACGGAAACAACAGGTGAGGATCCTTTGCTGAACAGTTTGTTTGCTAAAGCGCAAGTCCGTGGTTTTCAAGGAGAGGATGTAGCGAATGATTTAGAACGTGTGGCTGCATGTGTGAAGCATTTCGCTGGTTACGGTGCGGTGGAAGGAGGACGTGATTACAATACGGTTAATATGTCTGATCGCCAATTGCACGAAATCTATTTACCAGCGTACAAAGCCGCTTTGGATCAAGGCTGTAAAATGGTGATGTCTTCTTTTAATGTCATTGACGGCATTCCGGCAACTGCGAACCAGACTTTAATGAGAGATGTCTTGCGTGAGCAATGGCAATTCGATGGAGTCGTGATTTCTGATTGGGGGGCTGTTAAAGAATTAATCGCGCATGGTGTTGCAGCAGATAAAGGGGAAGCTGGATTAAAGGCGGTCCTTGCTGGAACAGACATTGAAATGATGACTGACTGTTATTCCAGCTATTTAAAAGAATATGTTGAAAATAGCATGCTATCGGAAGCGATCATTGATGAAGCGGTATTACGTATTTTAAAGTTAAAAGAAGAATTAGGCTTGTTTGAAAATCCGTATAGAGGTGCTGATGAACAATTAGAAAAAGAAATAATACTTTCAGATCAGCACCGAGCATCGGCAAGAGAATTAGCAGTAGAATCAACAGTCTTATTGAAAAATGAACAGGTCCTCCCATTAGACTGCACTCAGAAAGTCGCGCTTATCGGACCTTATGCTGACAGCGGGAATATTCTAGGGCAATGGTCTTGGTTAGGGTCAAAAGACGATTCCATCACAATGCTAGAAGCAATGAAAGGTAAAGCTGAAAATGAAGTGTTTTTCGCAGAGGGATGTCGTATTGAAGACGAAATAGAAAATGGTTTTGAAGATGCGAAACAAAAAGCAGCTCAAGCAGATGTAGTAATCGTTGCTGTAGGGGAAGACCCACTTATGAGCGGTGAAGCAGGTTCACGAACGAATATTAAATTGCCAGAACCACAATTAAGCTTAATCACAGAACTGAAAAAATTAGGTAAACCAATCGTCACCGTTTTATTTAATGGCCGACCTCTGGATTTACACGGAGTTATCGAAAATTCAGATGCTGTCGTGGAAGCTTGGTTCCCTGGAACGGAAGGAGGGCAGGCGATTGCGGATTTGATCTATGGCGACGAGAATTTTTCTGGAAAATTATCGATGTCGATCCCGCATTCAGCAGGGCAAATACCAGTCTATTATAACCATTACTCCACAGGAAGACCAAAAGGAGCGCCAGATGCACAGGAGAGATACGTGTCACAATATTTGGATAGCCCAAACGGACCGTTATTCCCATTTGGATACGGTCTAAGCTATACCAGCTTTGAATATGGTGACGTGCAGCTCTCAACAGATGTTTTGACAAAAGATGCTGAATTAACGATCACTGTTTCTGTTAGAAATTCCGGTGAGCTAACTGGAAAAGAAGTGGTGCAGTTGTATGTACAGGATGTCATTGGTGAGGTGGTTCGTCCGGTGAAGGAATTAAAGGGATTCCAAAAAGTAGAGTTTTTGCCTGGTGAGGAAAAGGAAATTACCTTTGTCCTGTCAGAAGAAGACTTTCGTTATTATCATTCCGATATGACATACAAAAGTGATCCAGGAGAGTTTATTGTATATGCAGGAAGGGACAGTTTGACGGATATGGGAACTTCCTTCGTGTTAAAATAAAGTTAAGAAAAGGAGTCATCGACATCGTAGTGTCGGTGGCTTTTTTATCTGGTAATTTGTAAAAAAAGTATTGCTTTTATCCGTTCTGTTCGATAAGTTAAAAGAGATTAGAAAAAAATGTTAATAATATTTGTGATTTCGGTCTGCACTTTTGGAATTTGAACGGAGAGTAGTTTGTGATGTTGTTTTTGTTGTAATATCGTTAACTTGTACCTGGAGTAATTATATTTCATATGGCTATGGTGTTATTTATTTGGTAAGGGTGGGATTAACATGGTGAAAATTAAAAGCGCAGAAAGAGAACATATCGAAGGGATTTCGACAGTATGCTGTGAAGGATGTAGAGACACGTACAAAGGTATCAGAAGTGACGTGAATATCGAAAGAAATAACCAATTATTCTACAATTATACACGATAGCCAAAGAACTAGATGAGTCAAATGGGTGGGATGGTTATATTGTAGAAGTGGAGGATGGAGTAGTTCTAGGAGCGATTGGCGGTGGAATGGCTGGAGTAGACACAAGTGAAGTATATGTGCTTTATGTAGACGTGGGGGAGGAGAGGAGAAGGGATAGGTGCAAAATTGTTAGAGTATCTGTCTCATATTCAGCGTCGAAAGGGGTCTAAGGAACAATGGGATTCTGTTCAAAAAGGAAATAGCAAAGGTATGAAGCAAAAGGATTTGAATTCAAGCATGAAAAAGAAGCATTTTCTAATGAACGAGGTGAAGGTTACGTATCCTTGAGGTATGTCAGAAGATTATAGTTGATGCTGGTTTCTATTACGTTACTCTGTAATTTTCTTTGTTTGTGGAAAATACATAATTTGAGGTGATATTGTTGAATAAGACGCATTTTATTATATTGGGGAGTATTGTTTTGGCAACTATCTTGGGAGTTTTTGGTCAAAGTTTTGCTTATTTTTTTAGTGACCAAATCATTGGATCATCTCCAGTATTTAACTTAACAGCAATTACTATATTAAGTGTAATATTGTATTTGAACTCATTTGTTGCAACTATACTTCAATATAAAAAGAGAAAAATAGAAAAAAATACAATGGAAGTGTATCTGTCTATATTTGTGGTGTTTGGCTTATTTACCAGTGGTTGGTCTGTGTTTGTGCTAGCTATGTGGTGGGGGTAATGCAAGAAATACATTTATAATTTGATTCGGGTCCCTGATGCTGAACAGGAAATTCTAAATTTATAACAGAAAACCCTAGAAACATTAATAAAATCAACGTTTCTAGGGTTTTTAATACTGCTAAAGAATATTTTCTGAAATTAACGAGAGTAGAACTCAACAATAAGTGCTTCGTTGATTTCAGCTGGTAATTCAGAACGCTCTGGTAAGCGAGTGAAAGTACCTTCTAATTTGTCTTCGTCGAAAGTTACGAATTCAGGTGTGAATGTGTTAGCCTCAATAGCTTCCTTGATGATGTCAAGGCTTTGAGATTTTTCACGAACACCAATTACTTGACCAGGTTTTACTTGGTAAGATGGGATATCAACGCGTCCGCCATCTACTGTAACGTGACCATGGTTTACTAATTGCCGTGCTTGGCGACGAGTGCGTGCAAGACCTAAACGGTAAACAAGGTTATCTAAACGTGATTCAAGAAGAATCATGAAGTTTTCACCATGGATACCTTTGATCGTACCAGCGCGATCAAATAAGTTGCGGAATTGACGTTCAGTCACTCCGTACATGAAACGTAATTTTTGTTTTTCTTGTAGTTGTAAACCATATTCAGATAGTTTACGACGTTGGTTAGGTCCGTGTTGACCTGGTGCGTAAGGGCGTTTGTCTAACTCCTTACCAGTACCTGTTAACGAGATACCAAGACGACGAGACTTTTTCCATACAGAACCTGTATAGCGAGCCATAGTGCATCTTCTCCTTTATATATGAAATTTGCATAAAATAAGACAGTGTGTCCCTCACATAACAGCTATTTTGTATTCATGTATCTTCGCCCTAGTAGCAGAGAGTTACGGGATACACCTTACTGTTTAAACAGATAAGGAACAAAATAGTCAGCCAGCGGTTCACATAGGCTACCTTTTTTACACAAAGTTCATTATATGATGTTAGGAGACTAATGTCAACAGGAACTTACCTTGCTTAAATATATTTTTCTAATGTTTGAACGAACTGCTCCAAATATTGTTGATCTGTTTCATCAAAGTGGTTTTTACTAGGACTATCGATATCTAATACGCCGAAGACTTCTCCATCCTTCAAAATAGGTACGACAATCTCAGACTGGCTGGCAGCATCACAGGCAATATGACCAGGGAACTGATGCACATCTGCTACTAATTGTGTTTGTTTTTCCGATACGGCTGTTCCGCAAACACCTTTTCCGCTCTTAATACGAACACAGGCCGGTAAGCCTTGGAATGGTCCTAATACAAGTTCATCTTCTTTCCATAAATAAAAGCCTACCCAGTTCACATCATTTAAAAATTGATTCAATAATGCCGATGCATTAGATAGATTAGCGATAACATCCGGCTCATCTTGTAGTAATGCGTCTAACTGTTTTATCACAATTGGGTAGTTTTGTGCTTTGTTGCCTTCATAATTTTTTGTTTCAAACATGTACTCCCACTCCCTTGGTGAATAGTTATTGTGGATTTTTTTAATCATACAATAGATCTATTAGTGTGACAAATGTTCGAGCTTAGATAAAAAAATGCTTTTTTCGATAAAAATATTCAAAAAATAGTAAAATTCTTAGCAAAAAGCCATAGAAACATGGTATCATAACAAGTAATCATATAGACGTGTTTATCTTACTAGATAAATGGAAAGTTATCGGGTGTTTTTGAAGGAGGATTACTTATGTTGTTGGAATTCGTGATCGGCGGAATTCTTGTTATTATCGCATTATTGATTATCGGACTGATCTTTAGGAAAAAGGTCTATGATCAGGTTGACCGACTGGAAGCATGGAAGATGGAAATCATGCACCGGAATGTGACAGAAGAGTTGGCGAAAGTAAAGAAATTAAATCTGTCAGGTGAAACCCAGGTCAATTTTGAGCGATGGAAGGATAACTGGGATATGATACTTACTCGTGATCTGCCAGATATGGAGGAATATTTGTTAGATGCAGAGGAAGCAGCAGATAAGTTTCGAATCAAAGCATCCAGAAAGAACCTTCAGCATGTAACAGATGCACTTCAGGCGATCGAGAAGAATATCGAAGAAATGTATAAGGAGCTGGATTATTTACTTGATTCAGAGAAATATACACGACAGGAATTAGAAGAATTAGAACCACAGATCAAAGAACTAAAGAAGCACCTTTTACATAATCGCACACAATACGGACGTGCTGAAATTGTGTACGAATCAGAATTAACGAAGATGGAAAAAAGGCTATCGGAGTATGCAGTATTAACGAGTGAAGGTAATTATATCGAAGCACAAGGTCTGATTCAGTCGTTAAAGGCAGAGCTAGAAACAATCGAAGAAAAGATCACGTCTTTTCCAACGATTTATCGTCAAAGTAAACAGCACATTCCGGAGTTAATGAAAGATTTAATACGCGGAATGGCAGAAATGGAAGAAGAGGGTTATCGTGTTCAGCAATTCGGTTTCGAAAAGGAATTGAAACAATACGAAACAATGTTAAAAAACGCCATTAGACAGTTGGAAAATGGGGAAATAGACACAATCGAGGAATCATTTGAACAAATGGAAGACCGCATCAATGAAATGTTCCAACTGTTAGAAAAAGAAGCGAAGTCTAAATCGATTGTGGAAAGTCATATGCCGAATGTCAAACAACAATTAGCCGATATCCAAGAAGAAGTAGCGAACACGAAGCAGCAAATTCAAGAACTTCAACAAACATATTTCCTTGAAGAATCCGAATTAGAAATGTTTCTAAGTGTAGAGAAGTGGCTGGAAAAAGTCGAAAATCAATTTGAACAAATTGAACAAGATTATGTTGACAAAAAAGCGAATCACTTAGAAATAAAAGATAAATTGGATACTCTTTCCGAGGAACTGGAAAAGCTTAATAAAGCACAGCAAGACTTCCAATCACAGATTTCTGATTTACGTAAAGATGAAATGGAAGCGAAAGAAAAAATTACTGAATTAAAGAAACAACTTATTTATACGAGTAAGCAACTGCAAAAAAGTAATATTCCTGGTGTACCTTCTTTCATAGTCAATGCATTAGATGAATCAACAGATAAGTGTGAGATGGTATTGCATCATCTTCAAAAACACCCGTTGGACATGGGCAAAGTACAGCATAGTATTACAGAAGCGAATAAATCGGTGGATCATTTCGTCGGCCAAACTAATATGCTGTTGGACCAGGCAAGACTTGTGGAGCTTGCGATTCAATTTGGTAATCGATACCGTAGTTCGCACCCTGTTCTTTCAGCTCAGCTATCCGAAGCGGAGCAACTGTTTAGAGATTATAAATATGAAAATGCATTGGAAACAGCTGTGAAAGCATTAGAAGAAGTGGATCCAAATGCAATGGAAAAAATCGAAAAAATGGATCAGGCATTTCAACAGATGGCTAACTAACTAACTAGTACTTAAAGGTGGAGATTGTATGAAGTGGCTGCTATCGGCTTTAGCTGTCGTTACACTTAGTGTATGGTCAATGGTTCTGTTTTTTTATCTGGACCATCAGGATACCAATTATGTTGCAGCAGCAAATCATGTAGCTTTTAAGCATCAGGATCAGACGAAATATACGAATTTTGTTTTTCAGTTTTCTGAATCACATTACTCGCCATTTAATAAGGAGACCTCTGTTACAGAAGTGGAATCTAACCAATCCGCTTCCGACGACATATCCTCCTCATTATCTGGCCTGTCGCTGTCACTAACAGCTGATAATAAAGTTTCCATTGATGAATTATTAACAGCATTAGAAATCGATTAATAAATAGCGAGCCTAACACAAAAGTATATGTGTTAAATGAATAGCCGGACATAACATGAATGTTAATCAAGTAATCCTCGTGTTATGTTCAGCTTTTTTCTTATGTCGTAAACATAAAGTGCAAAGTAACTTCTTAATATAATCGCGAAAAATGAACGTGATGATCAGCTATGAGATCATATTGACATACTTAATACCGCTCCGGCCAACCACTTCACGTCCTTCAGCCTCTGCACAATCCCGCGGAAGTCTACGCGGTTGGCCTACGCTAGGATAGGTACTCTACAACTTTTGTAAGAGTTAGTATTTTGAGCGCATCTCTAATCGTCCATAAATAATAGTATTTGAATAAAAACATAATGCCTAGAACCACTGCATTTAGTTATTATTCCTTACGTTGTAGCACTTCCTTAAGCGTAGGAAATATGCGGAGACTCCGCATGCCTCAGCGCGAGCTGAAGATCCACTTTGTTTGTGCCTGTGTCTAAAAGCATCGCTTCGAAGTGATTTCCCTTGGCACACGGCAGCAAAGAAGAAGTTCAAGTTTTAGTCTAGCTGAAGCCGTGCTCCACAGGACGAGTAGCATATTTCCGAAGCTTTTCTTAGCACAGTAAAAATGTCAGAATCACCAAATGAAAATACAACCTTATATCATTAGGGAAAAGTAATTTTACTTAGCATAAAATTTGCTACATAACAAAAATGGCATTACTTGGCAGTTTTCTTCAACTTCGAATTGCATGTTCGTTTAATGGCATACACTTTGCACCAGCAATAGTATAAATATTCTAGCACTGCTAGGCATAACTTATTTTCACTAACGGAAAAATGTGATAAGATATGGCAATGTTAACAGAAAAAAGAGGGATAATGGATGATATATCTAGATAATAGTGCAACAACAAGACCAAACCTACAAGTACTGGAAAGCTTTACGAAAGCATCCAGTCAATTTTTTGGCAACCCGTCTTCGATACACGGCATAGGTATGGATGCGGAAAGACTGCTTCGTAAGTCGCGCGAGCAAGCAGCATCCATTTTGAAAGTCCAGCCAAATGAAATTATTTTCACGGCAGGTGGTACAGAAGGGAATAATATCGCAATCAAAGGAACTGCGCTAGCGCATCAAAAGAGGGGAAAACATATCATTACCACTGCAATCGAGCATCCATCAGTATTGGAAGCGTGTCAAGGTCTGGAGTCACTCGGCTTTGAAGTGACGTATCTTCCGGTAAATGCTGAGGGTTTTGTTGAGGCTGAATACGTCAAAAAGGCAATGCGAAAAGATACCATTTTAGTATCGATTATGCATGTAAATAATGAAATAGGCACCATTCAACCGATCGAGGAGATTGGGGCGATTGTGAAGAATTATCCGAAAGCATTGTTTCATGTTGACCATGTTCAAGGTTTTGGGAAAGTCCCGTTAAATATAGAGAAAAGTCATATTGATTTGTGCACTATCTCTGCTCACAAAATTCATGGGTTAAAAGGGACAGGATTATTAGTTGTCAGAAACGGAGTGCGTTTGTTTTCTTTAGCGCATGGTGGCGGTCAAGAGCAGTCGATTCGATCAGGTACAGAAAATGTAGCAGGTATTGTATCTTTCGTTAAAGCAATGCGCCTGGCTAATGAGAAGCAAAGCGAAACGGCAAGTAATTTAACTGAATTAAAAAAGTATCTAATCGAGCAATTACAATCGAGTGCTAAGGTTAAACTAAATACACCTGCAAACAACAGTGCGCCACATATTGTCAACTTCTCCGTTCCGGGTTTTAAGCCAGAAGTGATGATTCATGCACTGGAAGAATCAGATATCTATATTTCAACGAAATCAGCTTGCTCCTCCAAAAGTGCTGACGAAAGTGCCGTGCTGATAGCATGTGGTAAAAATCGTTCCATTGCTACATCAGGATTGAGAGTCAGTATGTCATATGAAACAACAAAAGAAGAGATTGTCTTCTTCAGTCAACAGCTAGAAAATGTCATTCAAAAATTAAGTGAAGTAATGGGGTAGATAGAAATGCAATATGATCACATTATAATAAGATATGGTGAATTAGGATTAAAAGGCCGTAATCGAAAAATATTTACGACACAGCTAGCTAAAAACGTGCGAAAAGCATTACGTCATTTTCCTGCGATTAAAGTAGATAAGCTGCGAGATCGTATGTATATCGTGTTAAACGGAGAAGATCCAGAACCGATAATGGAAATCTGCCGAAAGATTTTCGGTATTCAGAATATGAGTTTGGCAGTAAAAGTTGCCAATGAGCCTGAAAGAATCAAAGAAGAGGCATTACGATTATTAAAAGAAACAAAAAATGTTCGAACTTTCAAAGTCACTACGAAACGATCTAACAAGGAGTTTCCGATTGGTTCACAAGAGTTTAATCAAGTACTTGGTGGACATTTATTAGTAAATACGGATGACATTACCGTCGATGTACATCACCCTGATCTTGAGATTACCGTAGATATACGTGCAGAAGCAACGTATTTAACATCCAGAAAAATTCCTGGCGCTGGTGGGCTGCCAGTTGGTTCTTCCGGTAAATCACTTCTATTGTTATCAGGAGGAATTGATAGTCCGGTAGCTGGTTATTTAACGATGAAGCGTGGCGTACAGATAGAAGCGATTCATTTCCATTCACCGCCGTATACGAGTGAACGCGCAAAGGAAAAAGTAGTCGATTTGGCTGAGAAATTAGCTTCCTACGGGCACTCTGTAAAAATTCATGTGGTGCCTTTCACGGCATTGCAACAAAAAATTCACCGCGAAATTCCGCACGGTTATTCGATGACGGTGATGCGCAGAATGATGATGCGTATAAGCGAAAGAGTGGCAGAACGTAATGGTATTTTATCACTAGTCACTGGTGAAAGTCTTGGACAAGTAGCAAGCCAAACGATGGAGAGTATGCATGCGATCAATGCGGTGACAAATTTTCCGGTCATTCGTCCGCTAGTCGCCATGGATAAAGACGAAATTATCTCCATATCGGAGGCCATTGATATGTATGATATTTCAATCAGACCTTTTGAAGACTGTTGTACTGTCTTTGTGCCAAAGCAGCCAAAAACCAAACCGAGGCTGGAAAAGGTTGAACAATTTGAAGGTAATATGACGTTTGATCAAGATATAGAAGAGATATTAAATGCCATCGAAACCATTGAAGTAGAGGCAACAGATCAAGCAGAAGAACAGTTGGAAGACTTGCTCTAATGATTGGGTAAATTAACAACAACTACCAGAAAAAAAATTGCATGAGATCGCCTCCTCGAGCGCATCATAGTAGTGTAGTCAAGAGGAGGTGAATGACAATGGCGAACAGTTCTAACAACTTAGTAGTACCAGGAGTAAGCCAAGCACTTGATCAAATGAAATATGAGATCGCACAAGAATTTGGTGTAAGCTTAGGTGCTGATACAACTTCAAGAGCAAACGGTTCAGTTGGTGGTGAAATCACTAAACGTCTAGTACAAATGGCTGAACAACAAATGGGTGGCCAAGCTAAATAATGAATTGAATAAAATAAAGGATAGTGCTCAGGTGCACTATCCTTTTCTTCGTCTTGAGTTTTTGCTATTCTTTAAGTATTAACAGAAGATTTCAAAGCATAGGCAAGGTGATAGAATGTCTACACTTTTTTATGGTGGTACCATTTATACAATGATTGAACCAGGAGCAACGGTAGAGGCTGTTATCGTTGAGAATGGTAAAATCAAAGACGCTGGCGAAGAGCCATATCTTAGAAATACATATCACATAGAACAACAGTATCATTTGCAAGGCGCTGTTATGTATCCTGGCTTTGTTGACAGTCACTTACACATTGCAGGGCACGGGGAGAAATTGTTGCACTTGGACCTTTCATTAATGACGTCGGCTGAGGAAGTACTGGAGGCGCTTGCTCAAAAAGTCCACGACTTAGAGCCTGGGGAATGGCTGATTGCAGATGGTTGGAATGAAAATCAGTGGCAGGAACCACGAATTATCGATAAATATGAACTAGATCAGATTTCCAGTGATCATCCCATGATTTTAACACGTGTTTGCCGTCATGCGATTATCGTCAATTCAAAAGCATTAGCGCTAGCAGGGATCCAAGCAGACACGGAAGATCCGCAAGGTGGAAAAATCATACGAGATGAGACAGGAGAACCGACAGGCTATTTACTCGATCAGGCGCAGGAAATGATCAAAGAAATTATTCCGACTATTTCTGAAGCTTTGTTGCAGAAAACGATAAAAGTAGCGATTGAAGATTTGTTGCGGCTAGGTTTGACAGGTGGTCACACAGAGGATCTTTCTTACTATGGTGGTTTTGACCGAACATTAAGAGCGTATCAGGAAGTTGTGCCAAGACAGTATAAGTTTAGAGCACATTTATTGGTTCACCATCTTGTTTTCGATGATATGTTAGCGCAAGGTTATCGTTATGGTCAAGGTGGTGACTTCACATCACTTGGTGCGATGAAAATATTTTCAGATGGTGCTTTAGGTGGTGCAACTGCTTGGTTAAGTGATCCGTATGAAGATGATCCGGATAATATTGGCATCCCCATCCACACAAGGAAAAATCTAGAAATATGGTTTCAAAAAGCAAGGAAGTTCGGTTTCCCAGTGGCGGTACATGCAATCGGGGACAGAGCGGTAGAGGAAGTGGTTAACTGTATCATTAAATATCCTCTGACAAATGGTTTGCGTGACCGTATTATTCATGCGCAAATTATGAATCAGAAGCTTCTGACACAGTTGAAAGGATTGAACGCTGTACTGGATATTCAACCCTCCTTTGTTGCTTCTGATTTTCCATGGGTCAAGGATAGAATTGGTGACGAAAGAACGAGAGCCTCTTATCCTTGGAAAACGTATTTAGAGGAAGGAATTGCTTGTGCGGGTGGTTCTGATGCTCCGATTGAACAAGTGAACCCGTTATTAGGTATACAAGCAGCGGTAACCCGGCGATCTGCGATAGACGGTAAGGTGTATGGAAAGGAACAACAACTTTCTGTTTTTGATGCAATCTCTTTATATACAAGAGGAAGTGCCTATGTCATTCATCATGAATATGACAGAGGGATGATTCTGCCGGAATATGTGGCAGACTTCACAATATTAGAACAAGACCTGTTTCAGAACGATCCCGAACTTTTCCATGAAATTGAAGTACAAGCTACGATTGTCGATGGGGAAGTAATGTATCAAAAAACAGAGGATTAAAGGTGCCTCTGTTTTTTTGATAAAGTATATAATTACCACATTAAAGCCGAATCACAAAAATTTCCGCTTAAGATTGAGAAAATAAAAGTGTAGGTACTTATAATACGGATTATATAAAGTGTAGCAGTATGTCAATTTTGTACTTTTGATAGGTTTTCTATGCTAACAAAGCTCCGGAAATATGCTCCGCGTCCTGTGGGGTCGGCCTCAACTCGAAAAGAAGCTCGCTTTCCTGCGGGATTTTCGGAAACGACTGATCCCACGGGACGCAAAGTGATTGGCCGGAGCGATATACTAGCACATGAATCATTTTAAAATTATTACGTAAGCTAGTTGTTATAATCCGTATTAAGGAAGTTGTATATACTTATGTTAGTTAGGACCGGGACAGTGTATACCCGGTTTTTCTTACCAGGTAAGAAAGTATAAAAGTAAAGTCATAGAAGTAAACATGCTAAACATGATTGATGGGTTCTTATAATATGGATTATGTCAAGTAGAACTGACTGACATTGTGTTAATTTTGATAGATTTCATCTGCTTAGCAAAGCTCCGGAAATATGCTTCGCGTCCTGTGGGGCACGGAGTGGTTGGCCGGAGCGGTCTCCCAGCATATGAAATATTTCAAAGTTACCACTGTGTTAGTTGACATAATCCATATTATAGGTAGTTATATATTATTTATGTTAGTTAGGGCCAGGTGGGCTTTCCCGGTTTTTCCATTACTGAATCTTTACTCAATTTATTGGATAAACGTCTCCTTAGAGAAACGTCCGTTGAACACGGTCCCAGAAGGAGTTGTTTTTCAGTTTGACCGTCTTAATCCGTTTATCGCTCAATTGCATGGTCAATGATTTAATATTTCGGATCGAATAAGCTTCGTTATCCAAGCCGACAATCGGGTAATCATTTCCGTCTTGCACCACTTCTAAACGGAGGGTGCGGTCTTTGTTAAGAATGAATGAAGAGCCGAGTGTACGGTAGCGATTGTTGTTTAAGGAAGCAAGTTCCGTTACTTGAAAACAAGGAATTTTCGGATCGATGACAGCCCCTCTTGTTGACTTATTATATCCTGTACTACCAGTAGGTGTGGCAACAATCAGTCCGTCCCCGCGAAAACGTTCAAAGAAATTATCATCAATATAGACATCCATCACAATGGTTTTGATAACAGCAGAGCGAATCGTTGCTTCATTGAGGCAATGAAAAGTGGATCGACCATTAATATTTACATCGATTGTTGGGAAACGGCGAACCTCGATATTTTCTTCTTTCACAGCTTCAATCATTGTACTGTACTCATCAAGGTTAAAGTCGCAATACAATCCGGACTCATCAGCCTGTGTCATGCCAACGTATAAACAATCCTGCCGAAAATTAGTGTTGCGTACTGCCTGAAGAAATTCACCGTCACCACCGATGCTAATGATAATATTTGCCTCTTTCGATTCCTCAACTACTTCAAATCCTTGATCCCTTACATATTGAAATAATATTTCTAATTTGTTACTGATATCTTTCTGCTTCTTGTAATAGAAAAAAATATTTCGTCTTTTATCCATCAATTTGCCTCCTAATTCCTTATGTAATTACTTTCATCTTATCATGTAAATTCGATCAATCCCATTGATAACCTTCATTATTTTGTTCTATTTAACGCGAGTTTATGACTAATCTTGTTATTCCTCGTAAATAATAGATCATGAGGTGAGTTTATGATAATCATTGGACTGATTGCCTTTCTATTCATTGTCTTATTGACATGCCTGCTTCTTATTGCATTCATTAAACTATATGTCTTTTTTGCATGGCAATGGGATGAAGAGGGGAAAATGTTTGAAGTAAAGGTGAAGGTTTTGCGTATGGTAGTATATAAGAAAACAGTCGATTTAACAGGAAGTGAAAAAATAAAATCTACAGATTCTGAAACAAATTGGAAAGAAGTGATCCCGCTAGGGAAAGAGATAATTAAAATGGCGACGATTGAGAAGGTGGAAACAGAAACCGTTGTAGCTACCAATGATCCTTCTTTTACTGCTCATTTGTATGTTGTCTTGCAAACACTGAAACACCGGCTGCTTGCGCAGTACCCTAGAAAAGACTTTCTCCTCAGTGTAGGAGCTGATTTTGAGCAGGAGAGTTTAGAATCATTTGGTGAATGCATGATTTCCATGAAATTGAGCAAGACTATCAAAGAAATAAACAAGATGAAGAAGTTAATGAAAGGAGCAAATAACTAATGGCAGATAATAATAATAACAATAACGAAAACGTACATCCTCTCGAAGGTTTCATGTCATTGACAATGGAAAGCCTCAAGCAATTAATTGAAGTAGATACAGCAATCGGTAAGCCAATTGACGTACCAGATGGAAGTGTAATCATTCCATTGTCACAAGTGAAATTTGGTTTTGCATCTGGAGGTAGTGAGTTTGTCCCAGGTGGTCAAAAAGGAAATAATCAATCAGAATCGATCATACCGTTTGGTGGAGGTAGCGGTGGAGGGGTATCGATTACGCCGACTGCTTTCGTTGTAGCTAATAAAGAAGGTGTAAAGTTGATGCCGGTTCACGAATCCTCAAGTGCATATGAAAAAGTATTAGAGAAATGTCCACAGTTGATTGACCAGGTGATGGATATGTTGAAACAGAAAAAAGATTCAGGTAAAGACAGCAATGACATTTAATGCTTCTCAGTAGACATAATGAATTCACTGCCTTCATAATAGATAGGCAGTGAATTCATTATGTACATGTTGGAGGGAAGTAGTGTGACGTTTGAAGTAGATAAGGCGTTTACGTACTTAGATCAATTAGCAATGTCTATAGAGAAAACAGAAGAAGAAACGTATTTAGATAGTCTTGTATTCGCATTGCGTGCGATTCAGACAGAAGAAGAATTAGCTTTTCCTGATGCTGAAACGGAAGAAAGTGTTGTGAAGTTGAAGGAGCTCTTTTATCAGGAGAATCCTGCCAAAGAGTCGATTCGAAAAGTGATTCAGCTAGCCTTGATTAAAGGCATGAAAGGTTCAACACAGCAGCAGCATGTCGTTACACCCGATTCAGTTGCGATGTTTATTGGTTATTTTCTGCAGAAATTATTAAATGATAAGAAGCAGTTTCGACTATTTGATCCTGCCAGTGGTGCCGGAAATCTTTTAACAGCGGTTATGAATCAGGTGAGTGCAGAAGCAGAAGGATATGGTAGTGAAATTGATACTACTTTAATTCAGTTAGCAGTAGAAAGTGCAAACTTACAGCAATTATCGATCGAATTTTTCCATCAAGATGCATTAATGCCGTTATTATTAGATCCAGCCGATGCTGTGGTTGCCGATCTGCCTGTAGGCTATTATCCTAATGATGAGCAAGCTGCTCAATTTGATCTGCAAGCTGAGGAAGGGCACTCCTATGCTCATCATTTATTTATCGAACAGAGCTTGCGTTATACAAAAGAAGCAGGTTATTTAGTTTTTGTTATTCCTAACTTCTTATTCACGAGTGAACAAAGTGAGCAACTGCAAGCATTTTTACGTAAAGAAGCACATATATTGGCGATGTTGCAATTACCATTATCGATGTTCTCGTCTGAACAGCATGCAAAAAGTATCTTAGTTCTACAAAAGCAAGGTAATAATACGAAGGCCCCGAAACAGACATTAATGGCACAATTACCTTCTTTTAAAGATGTAAATGCTACTCATAATATGTTGCGTAAAATTGATGGCTGGTTCAAGACGGAAGCGGAGAAATAGTCTGAAAATAAAAAATTCTGAAAGCAAACGTTACCATTTAACATTCCGGTTGCAAACTTGTCCTGACGGTGTTTTAATGAGTATGGGAATGTAAGGAGCTATTATATATACGTACATAGCTTGCAGGATAAGGAAATGAAAGGATTGAATATATTGAGTAAAATTTTAGCAGTTAACGCCGGAAGTTCTTCCCTTAAATTTCAACTGATTGAAATGCCGGAAGAAAAAGTATTGTCAAAAGGATTAGTGGAACGAATTGGGATTGATGATTCGGTTTTTTCTATTGAGTTCGGAGAAAAAGAAGATGAAGAAACAGCTGATATCCCTGACCATGCGGTTGCGGTAAAATTATTACTAGAAAAATTAACATCTTTTGGTGTTATTAAAAGTTTAGATGAAATTGACGGAATCGGTCACCGTGTCGTTCATGGTGGTGAAAAGTTTAATGATTCTGTTGCGATAAATGACCACGTGATCGAGGAAATAGAGGAAGTGTCTGATTTAGCACCACTTCACAACCCTGCTAACTTAACAGGTATTCGTGCTTTCCGTGAAGTGCTTCCTAATGTACCTTCCGTGGCAGTGTTTGATACAGCCTTTCATCAGACGATGCCTGAACAGTCTTATTTATACAGCTTGCCATATGAGTATTATCAAAAATATGGCATCCGTAAATATGGTTTTCACGGTACATCACATAAATATGTATCAGAACGTGCTGCAGACTTAATGGGTGTACCACTAGAGCAGTTGCGCTTATTATCTTGTCATTTAGGAAATGGTGCAAGTATTGCAGCCATTGAAGGTGGTAAATCGATTGATACTTCCATGGGCTTTACGCCATTAGCTGGTGTAACAATGGGGACAAGATCTGGTAACATTGATCCAGCCTTAATCCCTTATATCATGGAAAAGACAGGTCAATCTGCAGCAGAAGTCATGAACGTATTAAATAAGAAAAGTGGTATGCTAGCATTGTCTGGATTCTCCAGTGACTTGCGAGATATTGAAGAGAAAGCCAATAATGGTGATGAGAGAGCAGAATTAGCCCTACAAGTATTTGCGGAAAGAATTCACAAATATATCGGTTCTTATGCTGCAAGAATGCATGGCGTGGATGCGATTATTTTCACAGCAGGTGTTGGTGAAAATAGTGTAACGATCCGTGAGCGCGTACTAAAAGGATTAGAATTCATGGGCGTTTATTGGGACCCATCCTTGAATAACATTCGTGGAAAAGAAAAATTTGTTAATTATCCACACTCACCTGTAAAAGTAATCGTGATTCCAACCGATGAAGAAGTTATGATTGCTCGCGATGTGGTTCGTTTAGCGCAATAAATAACACAACCGACTTTTTTCTGTGTAGTTAATCTATGTGGAAGGAAGTCGGTTTTTTATTATAATTTATCGTTATTGATTTCCATAGCAAAGGAATAGTGTTATTGTTCCTTATCAAATGAATAGCCGTGCTCTTTTAATCTGTAACTGATAATAAATAATTGTTTGATGACTTCCGCTATGCCAACTAATCCTAATCCAGTGGCTGTTCCAATTGAGGCATAAATGATAAAAACAAAAAATGAATTATTGGGAGTATTCATGGAGACAAATAATGACAAAACTGCGCCTGCTGTTAAAATAATCCATCCAGCGTAAGTCAAAAGCGTAGAAATCCAGTTTACCGGTGTCCCATTGGAGAGCCGTTTGACTTGATGTCTTCTGAAATCATTGAATTCGTTATGTTCCTCTGTCATAATTAAATACCTCCTCGAGCAATCTCTAACATATTTTACCACGCGCGCTAAAAACAGAACAGATTAAATAATGGAAAGATGTGGTGATGAAGGAATTTTCATACATTGTTCTAGTTCGAAAATCAAGTGTTGGTTATTAGTGTTGTTTTAATACACAATATTGAGCGAAACCCGATTGTCCTATCGAAATTACATATGGCTGGCTATAATAACGATTATATTAACTGGCATAGCGGTCATTTTAAAATGTTATTAGTGCAAGGATAACGCTTCGGCCAACCACTTCGCGTCCTGCGGCTACGGGAGTCTACATGGTTGTCCTACGCTAGGATAGTACTCTATAACTTTTATAAGAGCTAGCATATTCAGCGCCTTCCTTAAGCGTAGGAAGGAAATATGCGGAGACACCGTATGCGTCAGCGCGAGCTGAAGATCTACTGTGTCTGAACCTGTGTCTACAAGTATCGGTTTGAATCGGGCTCACTCGGCACAGGCAACAAAGAAGTTGTTCAAGTAGTAGCCTAGCTGAAGCCGTGCCCTACAGAACGCGGAGCATATTTCCGGAGCTTTGCCACGAATAAAAAATCTATCAAAATTACCATATTGTCATACAGTTCCCCTTTACATAATCTGTATTATAGAAACCTTTCCTATTTCAATCTTTTACACCATTCTTTCAATTGTGGCAATGACAGCAACATTATCTTTTCATCACGTATCAAAGAAAATCCGGGCATTGATGGCCCGGATTTTTTAGCTTCTGACGACTAATACATCGCATTTGGCATATCTGGTAATGCTTTCCGAAACGCTGCCGATTAAAAAGCGTTCGACTGCATTCATCCCTGTTGCGCCGCATATAATTAAATCGGCATCAAATGTTTTTGCAAGATCTTTCGGTATTTTCATTTTTGGTGATCCGATTTCAACGTGTGTTGTTATACTATTTATTCCATGCTTTTCCGCTTTTTCCTTATATTCATCAAGTAAAGTCTTGGCATAATTTTCAGATCGATTTGCCAAGGATTGATCATATACCTCAGGCGCGACTGTTGTAATGGTTCTGGTGTCAATCACATGAGCTAAAAACATCTGAGCATTATTTCGCAGGACAATGTCTACTGCTTTCTTAAATGCTAGTTCGGAGGCATCAGAGCCATCGACAGCTACTAAAACACGATTATATTCAAAAGCCATGTTATTTCACTCCTTCTTATATCTTATAAACAGTATATCATGTATCCGTTTACATGTGTTTAATGATACTAAATTATATTTATGTAATTCCACATATAATGCCTTTTTAAACGTTCGGAGAAAGGAACTGCACATTAATAGAAAAAAACGAAACATTGATGTAACATAGAACTATCATGTGTTTGAAGAAGTAAGGAGGATGAAAATGGGGCACGCCTTTATTACGGCTGGCACAAAAGGATTAGGTCGACAGGTAACCGAAGCCTTTTTGAAAGAGGGTCACAACGTATCCATTACATATTTTCGAGATTATAAACGCGCTCAGGAACTGGTGAACCTTTATCCTGATGCATCGATCGAAATTATCCAAGCTGATGTAAGCGACAAAGAAGATTTAAGTGCTGCAGTCAAGCAAGCCGTGGAAAGGTATGGTACCATAGATTATGTAATCAATAATGCTGGACCATTTGTGTTTGAAAGGAAAAAATTAATCGATCATACCGAAGAAGAATGGGACCAGATGATTCGAGGAAATTTAGATGCAGTCTTTCATCTATTGAAATTAACAATACCATCGATGCGGGAGCAGCGATTTGGCAGGATTATCAATTATGGATTCCAGAGTGCTAATACGGCTGCTGGATGGATTAATCGGGCAGCCTTCTCTGCTGCTAAAGTCGGTCTGGTCTCTTTGACGAAATCCGTTGCATATGAAGAGGCAGAAAATGGTATCACCGTCAATATGGTATGTCCTGGGGATATAGCGGGTGAAATGAAAGAAGCGACAATTAAACAAAGTAAACAAATTGCGGATCCTCATACACCGATTGGAAGGTCCGGTACAGGAGAAGATATTGCGCGTGCGGTGATGTTTTTTTGTGATGAAAATGCCGATATGGTAACAGGCACCATCCTTGATATAAATGGTGGGCTAGACGTCATCCATCAGCATCGTTAAATTTTTTTTGAAAAATTGAAACCTTTTTTGTCGAGAGATCGTAAATAAGAATAATAACCCATCACGGAAGAAAAGAGGTGCACCAAATGGGTTTCTTCTCGAAGTTATTTAAGAAAGAAGAAAAAAAACCAGAAGTAAGAAAACGAAATTTGCTATCCGTTGAGATAGGCGATATTATTGAGTACGACCTTACTGATTATGAAGTGATTGGTAAGATTACATATCGGCAAAACCGGTATGAATGGTACAGCTATCAGCTTCTGGGTGAGGCGAAGACCATCTGGCTTTCTGCAGAGATGGATGATGCATTAGAGATTGGTATTTATGAAACCATTCAATTGCCTGAAGCAAACAACTTTCCTGACAAATTAGTATATCAGGATAAACAGTTCTCCTTAGATGAAAAGGGGGAGGCGAATATTATCGGAGAAGGTAGGAGCAAATCCTTAACTGGTCAACGGATCCGATATGCCGAATATTATGATGAAGAGGAAGAAACATTCATAAGTTTGGAAGCGTGGGATAGTGATGTAGAAGCAAGTATTGGTTACTCAATAGAAGAATATGAAATTAAAATTATTGCAGGATCCCATTAATTATTAGGAGGAGATTTATATGTTTCAATTTTTTAAGCGTGTCAAAACGGTTGTAGGTTCTGAGTTGAATTCCATGCTGGATAAGGCAGAAGATCCGGTGAAAATGCTAGATCAATTTATGCGCGAAATGGAATCAGATATTCGTGAAGTAGAATCAGCAGTTGCAAAACAAATTGCTAACGAAAAAATGTTAAAACGTAAAGCAGATGATGCCCAGGCATTAGTAGACAAAAGACAAAAACAAGCAGAGCAGGCAATCGAATCTGGAAATGAAGATTTAGCTCGCCGTGCATTAGAAGATAAGAAAGATCACGAATCACAAAGCACGATGTTACGTGAATCATGGGAACGTTCGAAACAAGATGCGAATCAATTACGTGATAAATTAGACGAAATGAAAAAAGAACATCAGCAAATGAAAATCAAGAAAGATTCCTTGAAAGCACGTGCTGAAACAGCAAAAACACGTACGAAAATGAATCGCACTATGTCTTCTATCGGTAACGATGAATCAAAACGAGGCTTTGAGCGCATGGAGGAAAAAGTCATGCAATTTGAAGCGGAGGCGGACACAAGTGATGATATGTCCATGGCAAGTAAGTCTTTAGACGATGAATTCGAGGCGTTAGATAATAATGAAGTAGATGACGAATTGGCTGCTTTGAAAAAGAAAATGGGGAAAGAATAAGCGATTCTGAAAAACGTCAAGTAACTTCACTGTTTATAACGGATAATTTCTGATAAAGTAACAAATAGAGAATGAACTGGAATATGGGTGCTCATATTCCAGTTCTCTCTGTAATAGACTGTTGAAGGATAGATTATATATTGGGATTGGAGGTGGTGCGTCAGTGATGAAAAAAATCAGCTATGCGATCGGACTGCTTTTTCTATGTTTATTAGTCGGCTGTGGATCAAATTCATCATCAAACCTTTCTGCATTTAATGAGTCTAACGATATTTCAGAAGATGATTTAAAAGTGGAGGAATCGAAAGATGAAGTGCTAAATCAATTGCAAAATAACAGCAATGGGAATTTAGAAGCACTGATTTCTAATCATTTTCCATTTGTAGATTCTGTGACTGGTGAAGACACAACTGCTAATGTTTATGGAACGTTACTGTTTGAAGTTGAAGAATTAGCGGACATTTTATCCGAAATCGAACAACCTGATGAAAAAAGTGACTTTATTGATGGACAGCTAATTTTGATGTACTCAAATGATAATTTCATCATTCTCAAAGAAAGCGAAGAAATACCAGGTGCTACATTTATTGAGGTTGCCAGTGAACAATTTGTTCGTGATAATTATTCACCTAATTTCCTAACTACATATTTCACCATACGGATGCTAGATAGCGTCTTTGGAAATAATTGGGTTACAAACAGACGAAGCTACTGTAGCTCAAATGACTGTTATGGTGGTTATTCGACGTCACGAAGTTATAACAATGGAAATCTATCGACGAACAGAGGAATGGGGACATTCCGAGGTGGCGGTCCAAGTTCAGGTAAGTAAAAATAACAAAGGAGTGTGAAAAATGGGACCATTTATTTCAACGTTTATTTATTTCGCTGCAGCGATTATTATTGTCGTTATTGGACTTATTATTTTTGAATGGCTCACAACGAAATACAAAGATTGGGATCAAATCAAATCAGGTAATCAAGCTGTTGCATTATCCATTGCTGGAAAAATAATTGGAATTTGTGTTATTTTATCTTTTGCTATTTACCATAGTATTAATGTGGTAGAGACATTAATCTGGGGTGCCTATGGCGTAATCCTCCAGTTGATTGCTTATTTAATTTTCGAGGGTTTAACACGCCATTTTTCAGTGGAAGAACAGTTGAAAGCAAATAATGTTGCGGTCGGTATTGTTTCTTTTGCTGTTTCTGTAGGATTGGCATTTGTAATTGGTTCGTCAATTACATAATCGCAGTTCCAAAAAGAAGCGACAGTGTTATCTCGATGGTGGAGAGAAAACAAAGAAGCCTGATCATTATCAATGGTCAGGCTTTTTATATCAAGTTTAACTAGGAAGCGTGGATGAATGATGGATGATATAAAAAAGAAACAGAGTCATTTTATATATTGGGCATCAGGAATAGTTTCGATATGCGGCATAATCTTTGAAGTATTGTTTGGCGCACTGGGTTCATATATTTTAGGTGACGGTGTCAAACAGTATACATTGACGATTTCGCTGTTTTTAACCGGCATGGGAATTGGAGCTAGTCTTAGTGAACGTGTGACGAAAAAGTTAATTTTATCTTTTATTTACATAGAATTTCTAGTAGCGCTCATTGGTGGGTTTTCCAGTTTTCTAATGTTTGCTGTGACGGCCTTCTCATCCGATGGGACGGATGCTCTATTCCTCTATGTTGTGACGTTAATTATCGGGGCGCTTACAGGTGTCGAATTACCAATCCTGATTCGCAAAGCTAACGAAATTGGTGTAACGCTGCAAAAAAGCACGGCAAGAGTTTTATTTTCAGATTATGCTGGTGGTCTGATCGGCGGTTTATTGTTCGTCTTTTTGCTACGACCTCAGTTCGGGATGGTAAAATCAGCATTTATTGTAGGGTTGATCAACCTAACCGTTGCAATGGTTGTGTTGTATTTATTCCGCAAAGAAGTTAAACACCGATGGGTACATGGCATTATTGGTTCTATTATCGGTGCCCTGTTGCTTGCTGGCGTGTTTGTCGGGGAATCAATTGCTTTAACATTTGAACAGAAATTATATAAGGATCCTATTGTCCATATGGAAGAGAGTCAGTATCAAAAAATCGTCATTACCAAGCAAAATGAAGATATCCGATTATACTTAGATGGGGGATTGCAGCTAAGTTCAATTGATGAACACCGTTATCATGAAGTACTTGTCCATCCAGCAATGACCGCTTCTGACTCCCGAGAGCAAGTACTTATTTTAGGGGGCGGAGATGGTTTAGCAGCTAGGGAACTGTTAAAGTATAAGGATATCAAGGATATTACGTTAGTAGATTTGGATCCCGCCGTTATTGAACTAGCAAATGAAAATCCTCATCTGCTGAAATTAAATCAAGGATCACTTAAAGATGATCGAGTGCATGTTCAAAATCAGGATGCATTTGAATTCCTTGAACAGAGTGAAAACTGGTATGATGTCGTCATCGTAGATTTGCCTGATCCTAATAATGAAAGCTTAAATAAATTATATACAAAAGAGTTTTATTCCTTAATTCGAAATCACCTTAAGCCTGGCGGAGCAATGATGGTACAATCAACAAGTCCGGTTTTTGCGAGAGAAGTATATTGGACCATTTCTAACACGATTGCTTCGACTGGATTAACAACAGAAAACCTTCATGTCGATGTTCCGAGCTTCGGCAATTGGGGATTTGTATTAGCTTCCAGAGAAGAAATAGCTATAGAGGATCTCAATATAAATGTGCCGACTGACTTTTTAAACAACCATATGTTGGAGAGTTTAACTGTTTTCGGAAAAGATGAAGATGACAGTTTTGCAGATGAAGACAAATTAGAAGTCAATACTTTAATTGATCCGGTATTAATCGAAATGTATGAAAATGCTTGGAAATATTATTAAACATGTTTAAACTAGCGATGGAAAGGTAATATCTTAAGAAGAATGTCTAATAGAAGGAGTGTCGTTTGATGAAAGTTTCTTTTCACGGACAATCTTGTGTAAAGGTGGAAACTGCGAAACATACTATTTTAATTGATCCTTTCATTTCTGGAAATGAGACAAGTGATTTAGATCCAAACACGCAAAAACCAGATGTAATTCTGTTAACCCATGGACATAATGATCATGTTGGGGATACAATTCAGATTGCGGAACGGACGAACTGTCTCGTAGTTGCTCCGAACGAACTAGCAGAATATTTGGGTTCAAGAGGATTGAATACACATCCAATGCATATTGGCGGTGCCCATGCGTTTGATTTTGGTATAGTGAAGCTGACACCTGCATTCCATGGTTCAATGTTTCAGGATGAAGAAGGTAATCTTATTTATGGTGGTATGCCGGCTGGTATTTTACTATTTGCCGATGGACAAACCATTTACCACGCGGGCGATACCGGTCTATTCTCAGATCTGAAATTAATTGGAGATATGAATGAAATCGATCTTGCCTTCTTACCCATTGGCGATAATTTCACAATGGGACCAGAAGATGCACTGATTGCTGCTGATTGGATAAAAGCAAAAAGAGTAGTGCCAATGCATTACAACACCTTCCCACTCATTGAACAAGACGGCAAGGCATTTTGCGAACAAGTAAAAACAGGGGACGGAATCCACCTGCAACCAGGAGAAGCAATCGAACTCTAAGGTCAAAGCATTAATGCTTTGACCTTTTTTATACGTCAGGAACAAGTAAAATCATAAAACTGACTTAATCATGCTCAAGATTAAGTATGAATTCTTATAATACGGATTATGTAAAGTCGACTGTTTCGATATGTTCATTTTAACAAATAGTGTGTGCTTAACAAAGCTCCGGTAATATGCTCCGCAGGACGCGAAGTGATTGGTAGAAGATATCACATCACTAACAACATGTCAAAATGACCTCTTCGCTAGCATTACATAATCCGTATTAAAGGAACATTGATTTAATATCAATCATTTTCTTCGCTGCTTCCTTAAATTAGTCTGTCCAAAAAGTGATAACAGTTCGGATATTTTATTAATACAGATGCTTTCAGAAAATTACTACAGAAGAAGTTGTATAAATTTTCAAGTATAAGTAATCATAATATTTGCAGAAAAAATTGAATATTATGGTTATAAACTGTATAATAAAAATAGATAGCAAATTACTAGTACAGATGAAAGAATGGTGAGCTGCGATTGGCTACAAAACATGAACAAATTCTATCTTTTATAGATTCATTAAAAGTAGGAAACAAAATATCTGTAAGACAAATTGCGAAAGAATTAAATGTAAGTGAAGGAACAGCTTATCGTGCCATAAAAGAAGCGGAAAATAAAGGATTGGTTAGTACCATTGAGCGAGTTGGTACGATTCGAATCGAACGAAAGCAGAAAGAGAATTTTGAAAATCTAACGTTTGCTGAAATTGTCAGCATTGTCGATGGTCAAGTATTGGGTGGCAGAGACGGACTGTATAAAACGCTAAACAAATTCGTAATCGGTGCCATGAAGCTTGATGCGATGATGAGATATACGGAAAAAGATTCACTGTTAATTGTCGGGAATCGTACGGAGGCTCATCAGCTGGCTTTGAAAGAAGGGGCGGCGGTTTTAATTACCGGTGGGTTTGACACAGATGAGGAAACGAAGCAATTGGCAGACGAGAAACAGTTGCCAATTATTTCTACAAGCTATGATACCTTTACGGTAGCCGCGATGATAAATCGTGCAATCTATGATCAATTGATCAAAAAAGAAATTGTGTTAGTTGGCGATATCTATACGAACCTGGAAGATACTTATTACTTATCTGTAAAAGATCAGGTAACCAAATGGTATGAATGGGAAGAACGAACAACACACAGTAGATATCCTGTTGTAGATGACCGAAATAAAGTAGTTGGAATTGTTACTTCTAAAGATGTTATCGGAAGAAAAGCCGATGCATTGATTGATAAAGTAATGACGAAGAATCCATTAACCGTAATGAAGGAAACATCATTAGCGTATGCGGCACACATGATGGTATGGGAAGGGATTGAAATCATGCCAGTGGTGGATCAGCACCACCAGCTGGAAGGATTGATTTCGCGTCAAGATGTGCTGAAGGCATTACAGCATATTCAGAAACAGCCTCAAGTAGGAGAAACCATTGATGATATTCTCTCTAATTATTTGGAACCATCATCAGGCGACCCTCATTTATCTACATATCATGCTGAAGTAACACCTCAAATGACAAATCAGCTAGGGACCCTTTCCTATGGTGTTTTTGTTTCCTTTGTTATTGATGCAGCAAGACGAATGATGAGGCATCAGAAAAAACGAGATTTAGTAGTAGAAAATACAACCGTTTATTTTATCAAACCGATTCAGTTAGAAACAACGATCACCTTCCATCCGAGGATCATTGATCTTGGAAGGAAATCAGTCAAAATTGACGTTGAAGTATATCATGAAAAAAAAGTTGTAGGAAAAGCCTTGTTAATGGCACAGTTAATTGAGCGCTAAATAACAAAAGCAAATTGTCAGCTGGCAATTTGCTTTATTATCTATGTAACCTGCTACATCTGCATTATTCAGAAGTTGCTCTTTTTTGAAATTCACCTTTGTAATGGATCCACCTTTTAATTCCTCCGGTACCTTGTAACACACCAAAGAAAAGAAAGACAATCGTGATAAAAAGCGCTAATCGAGTTTGATAAAATAGATATTGATTAATACCGAAGAAGCTGATACAGACACCTAGTGCAATCCGTGCTTTAGCATTCTTAATTTCTTGTGCGAGCGGGTCACGATCTCGCAAAATCATTATTTTATAATAAAAATACATAAAAAATGAGACGATAATAATAATTGGAAACACAACCATTTTTTGCAAACCTCCATCTTCTTAAACAAAACGGTAACACTCTGTATTCGTATCTATTGTATCGCGTCAAATCGACAATTGCTAGTAAAATTACACAAGAACTGATAATCTAATAATCGAAAGTCGAAACGTAAATGTTAGACAGTAAAAAAAAGGAGAAATAATATGACAATAACTACAGACATACTATCCACAATTAATCAATACGAGACCATCATTATTCACCGCCATGTCCGACCGGATCCAGACGCTTATGGTTCTCAAGCTGGCCTTGCAGAAATCATCAAAGCAAGCTTTCCTGACAAATCAGTACATATCGTAGGAGAGGAAGAGGATTCGCTTGCATTTTTAGCGACGATGGATCGCCTGGAAGATCAAGCTTACCAAGGGGCACTTGTGATTGTGTGTGATACAGCTAATCAGGAGCGAATCTCTGACTCGCGTTATCAATCAGCGGATGCGATTGTGAAAATTGATCACCATCCTGTCGTTGACGTGTATGGTGATATTCAATGGGTGGATGTCAATGCAAGTTCTACGAGTGAATTAATTTATCGATTCTATCAAGAGCAGAAAGACAAAGGATTGAAGATGACGGATAAAGCGGCATTTCTTTTGTATAGTGGTATTGTTGGAGATACAGGCCGATTTCTATTTCCGAGTACTACGAAACAGACCTTTCAGATCGCTGCTGAGCTTGTGGGCTATGATTTTGATCGAACAGCGCTTTACGAGCAAATGTACAAAACGAATTTGCGAATTGCGAAATTAAAGGGGTATATCTTACAGAATATTAACATGTCGGATGCTGGTGTAAGTTATGTGAAGCTTACGAAAGAAACGTTGAAAGCATTTGATGTGACTCCATCTGAAACAAGTGCTGTTGTAGGCGTGTTAGGAGATATCGAAGGGATCAGAGTATGGGCAATTTTTGTCGAAGAAGACGAAGTAATACGCGTTCGTTTACGCTCGAAAGGTCCAGTCATTAACGAAATTGCTGCGAAATATGAAGGTGGAGGGCATCCACTGGCTTCTGGAGCGAAAATTCATCAATGGGAAACAATGCAACACGTATTAGCTGATTTAGAAGAAGCATGCAAGTAAACAAAAATAGCGGAAAGTACGCTTATCATCTGAAAGTGTATTTTCCGCTAGCAATACCTAATTGGCTTTTTCTAATTCTATTGATAAACGCAATGTCTCCCCAACGATAATCCGGCTCACTGTAGCTTGGAAACGGAAATCATCGATATTTATGACTTTATTTTCAATAGTGGAAATAAGAAGGTCAATTGAACTGGATAGATCATCCACGCTTTTTCCGATGGCATTCGATGCTTCGGTCCGTAATACTTGTTCAAGCTGCTGTACCATCGGTCTGTCATTATCGATATTTAATTCCTCTAAATTTAAAAATTCAATCTCGAGTTCTTGAATTTGGATACCGTCTTTCGTTTCCTGATCAAGCTGCTGGTGGTTTTTTAACAGCGTATCATAGCTGTGCTGTAAATCTTGTAATTCGCCCTGCATTGCCAACTTTTCTTCAATCCATTTTTGCTGTAATTCACCAAACATATAAATAAACACGAAATAACCTACGATGGCACCTATGCAAACGCCTGCCAAAAAACGCTGCCACCCCGGCCTTTTGTAATAAGGAGGAATATGCATTACTCGATCTCCTCTTGAATCAGCCACTCTATTATGAGTAAGGCAGTATGTGCACCACCCATTGCGGTGATGATCAGTAATATTTGTTTAAATAAATCTATCGTAGATCCATAATATAATCCTCTTTCAAAATTATAAATTGCATCAAATGTACCACCGATGGCAGCAACAATTGCCCAAATTCGTAACCCCTTCGCAATAC
Source organism: Gracilibacillus caseinilyticus (assembly GCF_022919115.1). Classification (NCBI taxonomy): domain Bacteria; kingdom Bacillati; phylum Bacillota; class Bacilli; order Caryophanales; family Bacillaceae; genus Gracilibacillus; species Gracilibacillus caseinilyticus. Next base: position 2,952,043 of record NZ_CP095072.1, read on the forward strand.
GACCCATATGTGTAATTGGTGCATCCCCCGTAAGAAAAGCGCCGATACTTCCTATCATGGAACCGCCTATCATGACACCAAAGGCGATAAAAAAACAATGTATCGCCGTTTGCATAAATCGCTCTTCCATCCACACCCCTCCATCGTACAAGTGCATCTATACTACAATATATGTGAACTTGTCTACTATATGTTTATCAACTTACAAGTTTTACTTCGTCTGCTATAATAGAAGAACGAAACATTTGCTCGTATTTAGAAGGAGGTGAATCGATGCCGGAATTAACAGCTCTTCAATTAAAGAGTGGTTACTCGTTAATGAAGAGTACCATCCAAATTGATTCCCTGGTTGAGCAAGCTAAGCAGCTCGGCTATTCTTCACTTGCTATTACCGATCATCAAGTAATGCATGGTGCTATTCGTTTTTATACAGCATGCAAAGAAGCGGGAATTAAACCGATCATCGGTTTGTCCTTTGAATTGATGGTGGAGAATGAAGCGGTGCAAGTCATTAGCTTAGCGAAGAATTATCATGGTTATCAGCAATTATTGCAATTAAGTACTGCCATTCAATACGGGGAAAATATAACAATTGAGCGCATGAAAGATTTTCAGGAGGATCTGCTGTTAATTATTTCTGCTGAACAATGGAGTATAGATGATATAGAGGCTCAGGTCAATGCGTTATCCAGATTGCTGGCTCCGATGCGTTACTATTTAGGAATTTCTGAGAATATGTTGCCGTATCGTGAGCAATTACAAGGACTGACAATCGAAAAAGTGGCCATGCAGGATATTCGATATCTGACCAAGCAAGATGCTGTGGCCTATTCCTGTGTGAGAGCAATGGATCAAGGTGTGAAATGGAATAAAAATATACTTGATGATTTAGAAGGTACTTATCTGCCAACAAATCAGGAATTAGAATGGATATATCAATCATGGCCTGACCTGAGAAGCAATGCGAATCGAGTGGCAGATCAATGTGCAGTTGATCTGCCGTTGGATCAGCGATTACTGCCGAAATACCCTGTACCAGATGGCGAACATGCGGATCAATTTTTAGAGGTATTATGTCAAAAGAAATTACAAACTATATATCCGTCAGTAACAGAAGACATCAAGGCTCGTTTCCATTATGAGCTGGATGTCATTCAATCAATGGGTTTTAGTGATTATTTCCTGATTGTATGGGATTTTGTAGAGTATGCTAAACAACAGCAGATAATGGTAGGTCCGGGAAGGGGTTCTGCAGCTGGCTCGTTGATCGCCTATTTATTAGGGATAACAAATGTAGATCCGATTAAATATGAGTTACTGTTCGAACGTTTCTTAAACCCGGAACGTGTTACCATGCCAGATATCGATATTGATTTCTCGGACGAAAGAAGAGATGAAGTGATCCGCTATGTAGTTGACAAATACGGTGCCGAGTATGTCGCTCAAATTGTCACGTTTGGTACTTTTGCTGCAAGGTCGCTCTTAAGAGAACTTTTTAAAGTACTAGCGATTGAAGAAAGCGACCAGGCTTACATATTAAAGTCACTGCCGAAAGATAGCGGTCAATCCATTGCGGCAATGCTGAAACAAGCACCGGAGCTTACTGAATATATTAAGCAGTCAGACCCTCTGAAGAATCTTTTTAAAATTGCTAATCGGTTAGAAGGTTTACCTAGGCATGTATCCACCCATGCTGCGGGTGTCATCATCAGTCAGGATGCATTGGTAGATCATGCGGCAGCAATGCCAGCCCAGAATGAAGTGCCGCTTACGCAGTATGCCATGAACGACTTAGCGATAATAGGCTTATTAAAAATGGACTTCCTGGGCTTAAGGAACTTATCGTTAATTGAAAAAATTGTGAAACAAATCGAAAGGCAGCATAAGCGCAGAATTTCATTAGATGACATTCCGTCCGATGATCCGGCTACTTTTTCCTTATTGCAGAATGGACATACGAATGGTGTTTTTCAATTAGAATCACAAGGAATGCAGCAAGTACTGCGGGAGTTGAAGCCAACAGAGTTTGAAGATGTGGTGGCGGTTAATGCTTTGTATCGGCCGGGACCAATGGAATTTATACCTGCATATGTCGCACGAAAACATGGGAAGGAAAAGGTGCGCTATCCGCATCCGGATTTAGAACCGATTCTAGCCAAAACTTATGGCGTGCTTGTATATCAAGAGCAAATTATGCAAATCGTGAATCTGATGGCAGGTTTTTCATATGGAGAGGCAGACATTTTGCGAAGAGCTGTCAGTAAGAAAGATAAAGATGCCTTGATCAATAATCGTTCCAAATTCATAAATGGTTGTTTACAGAAAGGCTATGCTAGACAGATTGCTGAACAAATTTTTGATTGGATTGTCCGATTTTCTAATTATGGTTTTAACCGTAGCCATGCGGTAGCATACAGTGTGATTGCTTATCAGTTAGCATATCTGAAGGCAAATTATCCGGTTGCCTTTTTTATTGAAATGTTAAGCTCGCAAATGGGTAATCAAGACAAAATCCAAGTCTATTTACGAGAGGCAAAAGCCCGTGACATCCGAGTACTGCCACCTTCGATTAATGAAAGCATTGGTAAATTTAAAGCGGAGAAGCAAGGGATTCGAATTGGATTGAATTTGATTAAAGGAGTCGGTTATCAGGCGTTTCAGGAAATATTTGAGGTCAGAAAAAAACAGCGATTTAAAAGTTTATTCGATTTTTGTCTGCGAGTGCCACTTCAGAAAGTGAACCGCTCCATTATTGAATCACTTATTCTGGCTGGAGCATTTGATGAACTGCATGATAATCGTGCAACTATGTTAGCCAGCCTGGATGAGGCGATGGAACAAGGGGAACTCTTTAAAGAATTCGATGACCAAATGCGTTTCTTCGAAGGTGATCTTGCCCTTGATTTCTCTTACACAGAGACAGATCCATTTCCTGTCATGCATCAATTAATGATGGAAAAAGAAGTGATTGGCTTCTTTGTTTCCACACATCCATTAGCAGAAGTACGAGATAAGATTCGCCAAATCGGTTATATTACGATCCAGCAGGCTATTCAATCTAAGCAGAAAAAACTGAAAATGGCCGCAGTTATACAATCACTCAAGGTGATCCGTACAAAAAAAGGTGAGGCGATGGCTTTTGTGATGCTCGCGGATGAATCAGCTGAAGTTGATGCGGTTCTGTTCCCTGTTGTTTTTCGACAAGTAAATCATTGGCTCGAAGAAGACAGCTTTGTATTTGTGGAAGGACGAATCGAAGAGCGTAACCAGAAGAAGCAAATGATTATCGATGTCATACAACCTTACCAACTTGATGAGAAACAATTTACTAGTGATAAAATATATATTAAAGTAGAACGAGAGCAAACAGAGGCGATGACAAAGCTCAGTGAGTTCGCAACCAAGTATCCAGGAGCTTCCACTGTCTATCTCTATCAAGGAGATGCTAACAAACTGTTTAAAATGTCTGCGAATTATAATTTGGACAATACTTGGAATGTGATCAAAGAGTTAAAGCAATTCTTTGGAGAAGGCAATGTAGTCATCAGGCATTCTTCTTAGAAGTGTGCCTCTTTACATCATATATGGTTCTGATATAATGTAATAGTTAATTGGTCTGACCAGTAAAGACGGTTACAGGGGGAAAGTAATGTCAGAACGAACAAAGGTATATCAGCAAGTTTTAACCGAAATTCAACGTCTTATTAGAGAAGACGGTTATCTGCCAGGAGATAAATTACCTTCGGAACGTCAGCTGTCTGTACAGTTAGATGCAGCAAGGTCGTCCGTTCGAGAAGCGTTACGTGCTATCGAATTGTTAGGCATCATTGATACGAGACAAGGCGAAGGAACCTATCTCCGAAATTACCAGACCTATCAAGCTGTTGGATTGTTAGCTTCTTTCGTATTGCAGGATTCACAGACCCAATCGGAATTGGCGGAAGCTAAGCAAGTATTAGAAGATCATGTCATTTCATCGATGACAGCGACAGATCAGCAGATCGAGCAATTAACTGGAATTATCAATGATCCTGCCTTAACAAATGAAGAGAAGCATCATCGTTTTTTTTCTGTCTTTTTTGAAGCATATGGAAACCAGCTTTTGTTAAAGATATGGAGATTGATGGAAGATTTTTCACTGAACATCAAATCAGACGTTCAGTTGGATCCATATTACAAGGGTATTATGAAACATATACAGGATAACAGGTAGAATAAGAAAATTATGAAGTGAATATATTGATAGTGTAATGGAGAAGGAGGAATCTTCATTGTTGAAAGATTTGTTTGGAAAAAAGAAAAAATACACTCCTATTCCAGGAGAAAATGCAAAAAAAGATATACCACAAGGCTTAATGCAAAAATGTGACAGCTGTAAAAAAATTTTTTACCAAAAGGATTTACACAAAAACTTAAATGTTTGTCCGGAATGTGGACAGCATCATCTTATATCAGCTCATGACCGTATTAATAGTCTGTTTGATGAAGGAACGTTTAAAGAGTGGGATCAGGATCTTTTGTCTGATAATCCACTTCAATTCCCTGAGTATGAAGAGAAAATTGCCAAAGACCGTAAAAAGACTGGCTTAAACGAGGCAGTTGTTACGGGTGAAGGCAAAATCCATGACAGCCGTACAGCTATTGCAGTGATGGATGCACGCTTCCGTATGGGAAGTATGGGATCAGTGGTTGGTGAAAAAATTGCTCGGGCGATTGAACGTGCACGTAAAGAACGCATGCCTATTATTATTTTTACGGCATCTGGCGGTGCCCGAATGCAGGAAGGTATCCTTAGTTTAATGCAAATGGCGAAGACGTCCATTGCAATTGAACGATTGCATCGGGAGAAAGGTTTATTTATTTCTGTGATGACCAACCCTACAACTGGTGGAGTTTCTGCTAGCTTTGCTTCGATTGGTGACTATAATTTTGCAGAACCGGGAGCCTTGATCGGATTTGCTGGTCGACGCATCATTGAACAGACAATTCGAGAAAAATTACCGAAAGACTTTCAAACGGCAGAATTCCAATTAAAGCATGGCCAGATTGATAAGGTAATACCTCGACAAGAGATGCGAGATACACTAGGAACGATCCTGGAGATCCATACTATAGGAGGCGGAACAGATGAAGCAAGTGCTAGAGTTTGAGAAACCTGTAGTGGAATTGCGAGAGAAAATTGAAGAACTGAAAGCTATGACAAAAGATAGTGATATCGATCTGTCAGATGAGATTGCCAAAATGGAAAAACGACTGGCTAGATTAGAAAATGATATTTATGGAAAATTAAAACCGTGGGATCGTGTTCAAATTGCACGCCATTCTGAACGTCCAACGTCATTAGATTATATTGAGCAATTATTTACTAATTTTATCGAATTTCATGGCGACCGTTTTTATGGTGATGACGAAGCAATGATTGCCGGTATTGCTAAATTTAAAGACAAACCGGTAACAGTAATTGGACATCAGCGTGGTAAAACGACTAAAGAGAATATAAAGCATAATTTTGGTATGCCTCATCCGGAAGGCTATCGGAAAGCGTTACGCCACATGAAGCAAGCGGAGAAATTTAATCGGCCTATCATTACGTTTATCGACACGAAAGGCGCCTATCCTGGTAAAGCTGCAGAAGAACGAGGTCAAAGTGAAGCGATCGCCCGTAACTTGATGGAAATGGCTGGTCTAACTGTACCTGTAATCTCTGTTGTTATCGGAGAAGGAGGGAGTGGTGGAGCATTAGGTATCGGTGTTGCTGACCGCATTCATATGCTTGAGAATTCCACGTATTCTGTAATCTCTCCAGAAGGAGCCGCCGCATTGTTATGGAAAGATTCCGGACAAGCTGAACGTGCTGCGAAAACAATGAAGATTACAGCGAGTGATTTGAAAGACTTAGGTGTAGTGGATGATGTTATAGCGGAGCCATTAGGCGGTGCGCATCGCGATCTTGTGACACAAGCATTATCTATAAGTGAAGTCATCGATGACTCACTGCAGAAATTAGAATTAGAAAATGAAACAACGTTATTAGATAAACGCTGGGAAAAATATAACAAAATCGGAAAAGTCCGTTCACTTCTAGAAGTATAGCTGCAATCCCCTCATTCGTTGGAAGAGGGGATTGTTATTTTCTGTCAAAAGGGGATGTGTAATATTACCATTGTAATGCAAGGTATGTCAATGGAGTTGCCTTTTTCCATTACTTCATTCAGACAGCTTTTCACTTTTCTGTAAAAACTATTCAATAATTTAGCTCATTTGCTTTGAATTTGTTCAAAATCAAAGGAAATACTTTTATTGCGTGTCGAAATACGCTAAAATTATATTGTTTAGGGATGTGAATTTGAACGAATTCATGTATAATCTTATGTGGATATTCCTAGCGTTTTAAAAAAGAGATTATTGGGGAAAAATGTAGTAGGACAATTTATTTTGTTAAAGAGGTGATTTATTTGAAAAAAATCGGTGTATTAACAAGTGGTGGCGATGCACCTGGTATGAATGCCGCAGTACGTGCAGTTGTGCGTAAAGCTATATATCATGAATTAGAAGTGTATGGCGTTTATAATGGATATGAAGGCCTGATGCAAGGCAATATTAAAAAAATGGAATTAGGTTCTGTAGGGGATATTATACAGCGCGGTGGTACGATTTTGTATTCTGCACGTTCAGAAGAGTTTAAAACAGATGCCGGTCAACAAAAAGCAATTGAGCAAATGCGAAAAATTGGTATTGAAGGACTCATTGTCATTGGCGGAGATGGGTCATTTCGTGGTGCCGAAAAATTAACGCAAAAAGGATTTCCGTGTATCGGAGTTCCAGGAACAATCGATAATGATATTCCGGGAACAGACTATACCATTGGATTTGATACGGCACTAAATACGATTGTCAATGCAGTGGACAAGATACGTGATACTGCTACGTCGCATGAACGTACATACGTAATTGAAGTAATGGGAAGAGATGCGGGTGATTTAGCGCTTTGGGCCGGACTTGCAAATGGTGCTGAAACAGTAATTATTCCAGAGCAAGAAGAAAGTTTCGAGAGTGTGGTCAGTAAATTACAACGTGGTCAGGAACGTGGAAAAAAACACAGTATTATCATTCTGGCTGAAGGAGTCGGAAGCGGTGTGGAATACGGTAAACAAATCGAAAAAGAAACAAACATGGATACACGTGTCACCGTATTAGGACATATTCAGCGTGGCGGTTCGCCATCAGGTTATGATCGGGTGCTAGCAAGCCGTTTAGGCTCCAAAGCAGTTGATTTGTTAATGAATGGTATCGGTGGCCGCATGGTAGGAATTCAGAATAACGTAGTTGTTGATCACGATATCGTTGATGTATTAAGCAAAAAACACGCAATTAATATGAACATGTATACATTAGCAAATCAATTATCTATTTAATAATGTAAATATCTAACTAATTTTGAAATAGGGAACAGAACACATAGGGAGGAAGCAATATGAGAAGAACGAAGATCGTTTGTACGATAGGGCCGGCATCAGAAGCACCAGAAAAGTTGGAAGAACTTATTAAAGCAGGTATGAATGTTGCTAGGCTGAACTTTTCTCATGGTGACTTTGATGAACATGGGGCAAGAATTAAGAATATTCGTCAGGCTGCTAAAAAATTAGGAAAAACAGTAGCTATTCTGTTAGATACAAAAGGACCGGAAATTCGTACAGGTATATTGAAATCAGGTCAGGCAGATATTGTAAAGGGGAACACTGTTAACGTTTCGATGGACGAAATAGAAGGAGACGAGGAACGTATTTCTGTCACATATCCTCAATTAATTCATGATGTTCATGTTGGCTCTAAATTATTATTGGATGATGGGCTTATAGCATTAGAAGTTACAGAGATTCTGAAAGAAACCAATGAATTAAAAACTGTTGCATTAAACTCTGGCTTGTTGAAGAACAAAAAAGGTGTTAACGTACCGAACGTTAGTGTAAATCTCCCAGGAATTACAGATAAAGATGCAGCAGATATCAAATTTGGTATTGAGCAAGGTGTTGATTTTATTGCAGCATCCTTTGTTCGTCGTGCATCGGATGTATTGGAAATCAGAGGATTGTTAGAAGAGCATAATGCGACGCAGATTCAAATTGTTCCTAAAATCGAAAACCAGGAAGGTGTCGATAACTTAGACGCCATTCTGCAAGTGAGTGACGGATTAATGGTTGCTCGTGGGGATTTAGGTGTTGAAATTCCACCAGAAGATGTACCACTTGTGCAAAAAGATATGATTTTCAAATGTAATAATGCTGGAAAGCCAGTCATTACAGCAACACAAATGTTAGATTCGATGCAACGAAACCCAAGACCGACACGTGCAGAAGCTTCTGACGTTGCCAATGCAATTCTTGATGGTACAGATGCTATTATGTTATCCGGTGAAACAGCTGCAGGTGATTACCCAGTGGAAGCTGTTCAAACAATGAGCAATATTGCCAAAAAAGCTGAAACAGCGATCGATCATAAAGCGATGCTTGATTTGCGATCGAAATCTTCTGATATGACGATTACAGATGCGATCAGTCAATCGGTAAACCACACTGCGATGAATTTAAGTGTAGATGCAATCCTGACACCAACAGTCAGTGGCTTTACTGCACGAATGATTTCTAAATATCGTCCAGAGGCACCAATTATTGCTGTAACATTCGATGAACAAATCAGTCGCCGATTAGCGCTAGTTTGGGGTGTAGAATCTATTGTTGGGACGTTACTTCATACAACAGATGATGTGCTTGAAGAGGCAATTGAACAAGGTTTGAAGACCAATCACTTTAAACGTGGCGATCGCGTGATTATTACAGCAGGTGTTCCAGTTGGCGAAAGTGGAACGACGAACTTAATGAAAGTTCACGTAATTGGAGATGTGTTAGCGAAAGGCCAGGGTGTTGGCAAAGGAAGTGTTTATGGACGTGCTGTAACTTGTAAAGATGCAGATGAGGCAAAATTAAAAGTACAGCAAGATGATATTATCATCACCTATGGTACGGATAAAGATATGATGCCTTCTATTGAAAAAGCAGGAGGAATTATCACACAAGAAGGTGGTCTTACTTCCCACGCAGCAGTAGTAGGATTAAGTCTAGGCATTCCTGTTATCGTTGGTGTAGAAAATGCATTAGATGTCATTAATGATGGTCAGGATATTACGATTGATGCCCATAAAGGTGACATTTACGCTGGCCATGCTAGTGTCCTATAAGTAACGATAGAGAAGAAGCTGGTCTTCTTCTCTATTTTTTTAATAGTATAAATGCAAAGTCGTGAAGCAATTCTTTATATTGGAAAAAGTAATGATAGCTTTTCTACCGAACGGTATTTCAATTTGATTATTTGGATATTCTAAAATGGCTTAGCAAAACTCCAGCATCCAGTAGGAGTACCTAGCCAGGCTGTTAAAACAGTAATCAGATCAAAATGACACTGAACAATTATGCGAAAAAGGATGATGCAGATGTTTCGTTGGTTACTTCTATTTATATTAGTCGTTCCTGCCTTAGAAATTGGGATTTTCGTTTGGGCGGGTGGTTATATCGGCCCTTGGTGGTTAATCCTCTTGATTATATTTACAGGTGTGTTAGGTGCGTGGTTAGCGAAACAGCAAGGCATGGAAACCATTCGAAAAGCTCAGGAATCCATGCGAATGGGTTATCCACCACAGGAAACTATTTTTGACGGGATTTGTATATTAATTGGCGGCGTTGTCTTACTGACACCTGGTTTTATCACAGATGGGGTAGGCTTCTTCTTATTAGTTCCGGCGACAAGAAAGCCGTTTAAACGAATCCTGCAACAACTTGTCCAAAAATGGATAGAGAGCGGCAAATTTACGGTTTATCGACGTTAAGGTGATTATACTTTATATAATTCCAGATCAGTGAGAACAATTTAGCTTCAATGCATGCTTTGCCGATAAACAGAATAGCTGGTGCAATCCAGATGCCTTTAACTCCAAACAGCTGAAAACCTAAATAGATAGCCAGTATAGTGAGGATAGGGTGTACTCCTAGTGCATTTGCTATAAGCTTGGGCTCTGCTAACTGTCTTTGTAATAAGACTACGAGGTAGAGGCTGAATAGGCAAATGGCAAGTCCTGTTTGTCCAGTCATAAATAAATACAGACTCCAAGGGACAAAAATAAGTCCTGTTCCAATTACAGGTAGCAAATCAACGATAGCCATGATAAAGGCTATCGTTAATGCGTGTTGAACACGAAAAATCAATAAGCCGAGCAAGATGATGACAAACGTCATTGCGATCAGGATCAACTGTGCTTTTACATATTTTATGACTTTCTCTTTTACATGCTGGGAAATCGTGAAGGATAATTCGACAAGGCTAATTGGCATTGTCTCAGCAAGAAAGTGACTAAATCTCATCCAGTCTTTACAGATGAAAAACGTGCAAAGAAATGAAAAAATCAGGACTGTTAATGATCCGGGTAGACTTGCTAATTGATTACCTGTCCAATTTAACAGCATTTCGAGAAATGCTCCCAGTTGATCAGCGGCATTTTGACTTATTTCACTCAACTTATCCTCCATAATAGTATGCGGTTGATTGGGAAGGCTATGGATAAACAGATCCAGCCTTTCTAAAAGCGGTTGAATCCATAGATTAAACTGCTGGACAAACGCATCTATCAAAAATTGTATATTCTGTGGAATCCATTTTGCTAAATACATAATGCCTTGGAGTAATTCCATTCCAATAAAAACAAAGACAAACAACAGTAAACAAATAGCAAATAAAATCGCTAAGAGACAACTGACGACATGGGGGATGTTTAATCGGTTACTCAAGGCTTTAACTAAGGGGTACAAGATCAAGGCGAAGAGACACCCTAAAAATAAGGGAAATAAATAATTTATAACCAAATAAATTGAAAATACGATAAATAAGAGAGAAATCAGCAAATATAACATTCTTATGGACATATCCTTGGTCATGATAAACAAAGCTCCTTTAAGCAAAGGTTATTTTTAAAAATTACTTCTGCTTTGTGATAAAATATATTTTGGTTAACAACAGTGGAGGCACATCATATGTTCAATAGTTCAACTATTTTTTTATTGGTATTATTTCTGCTTGGTTATGTCGCGAAGAACCAGGCAATAATGGTAGCCGTGTACATCCTGTTTGGGATGAAATTATTAAAACTTGACGATAAATTTTTCCCTTACATACAAGACAAAGGAATAGGCTGGGGAGTTATCGTCATTACAGTAGCGGTATTAATTCCGGTTGCAACAGGTGAAATAGGTTTCAAAGATTTATTGCAAAGTGTGAAGTCCTATCATGCCTGGGTTGCCTTAATTGCGGGGATGTTTGTTGCGATAGTGGCAAAAAACGGTCTGACGCTCCTTGCCAATGATCCTGAAGTTACAACCGCTTTGGTATTGGGGACTATCATAGCTGTTGTCGCATTCCAAGGTGTGGCGGTGGGTCCACTCATTGGTGCCGGTATTGCCTATATGATTATAAAAATGCTTGAATCATTACCTTTTATTAAGTAATAAAAGGTAATACAAGCTATGCAAGAAAATCAGAATATATGATAAATTTTAATCGTTTTCATTTACTATCTTTTTTTGTTTGTTTATAATAGGCATGGGGATGTTCAAAAGCACCAGTTTTTTATCGCGCTTTGGACGATAGGAAAAGGATTAAGGATTAGAAAAGGAGAGGGATGTTATGTCAACAACGAAAGGACTTGAAGGGGTAGTTGCAACAGAGTCAAAGATTAGTTCCATTATCGATGATCAACTGACTTATGCTGGTTATACAATCGATGATTTGGCAGAGAACGCAAGCTTCGAAGAGGTTGTCTTTTTATTATGGAATAAACGACTGCCAAATAAACAAGAATTAGCGGAGTTAGAAAAAGCTCTATTCGAAAACATGACATTACCAGATGGTTTAGTAGAACATTTTAAGTCATACGATATACATAATGTTCACCCAATGGCAGCGCTCCGGACAGCGATCTCTTTATTAGGATTGTATGATTCGGAAGCAGATGAGATGACAGAAGAAGCAAATAAACGTAAAGCTGTTCGTTTGCAGGCAAAAGTAGCTTCAATTGTGACAGCATTTTCACGAATTCGTGATGGGAAAGAATTAATCCAGCCGAAACAAGGGCTTAGCTATGCAGCGAATTTCCTTTATATGTTGAACGGGGAAGAACCAAGTGATTTAGAAGTGGAAGCAATCAATAAAGCATTAGTACTGCATGCTGATCATGAATTAAACGCTTCTACATTTACTTCTCGCGTATGTGTGGCAACCTTGTCTGATATGTATTCAGGTATTACTGCAGCGATCAGTGCTTTGAAAGGACCACTCCACGGTGGTGCGAATGAACGCGTAATGTCGATGCTTCTTGAAATCGGCGAAGTAGAAAATGCAATTCCGTATGTGAAAGAGAAGATGGCAAACAAAGAAAAAATTATGGGAATGGGCCACAGAGTATATAAAACTGGTGATCCACGTGCCAAACATTTAAAGAAAATGTCTAAAGAACTGACAAAGAAACACGGCATGGAAAAATGGTATGAAATGTCTGAAAAAATTGAAGAATTCATCAAATCAGAAAAAGGGTTACCAGCAAATGTTGATTTCTATTCTGCTTCCGTGTACCATAGTTTAGGGATCAAACATGATCTGTACACGCCTATTTTTGCAGTGAGTCGATTCTCTGGATGGATTGCTCATATTCTAGAACAATATGAGAATAACCGTCTCATTCGTCCTCGTGCAGAGTATGCAGGCCCAACGAAGCAAGTATATACAGACATAGACGAACGATAAGCATTTTCAATATGAAAATGATATAAATATTATTGAAACTAGGAGGAGTTAGAATTATGGGTGAAAAAATTACAGTAGAAAATGGTGTCGTACAAACACCAAACAAACCAATTATTCCTTTCATTGAAGGTGATGGAACAGGTGCTGATATCTGGGCAGCTGCTAGCCGAGTACTAGAAGCTGCAGTTGAGAAAGCATATAACGGTGAAAAAGGTATCGAATGGAAAGAGGTACTTGCTGGGGAAAAAGCTTATAACCAAACTGGTGAATGGCTTCCAGAAGAAACATTAGATGTTATTCGCGAATATAAAATTGCGATTAAAGGACCTCTTACTACTCCGATAGGTGGTGGTATCCGTTCTTTAAACGTTGCTTTACGTCAAAAACTTGATCTTTTCACATGTTTACGTCCAGTACGCTGGTTTGAAGGTGTACCTTCTCCGGTTAAACGTCCAGAAGATACAGATATGGTAATCTTCCGTGAGAACACAGAAGATATTTACGCAGGTATCGAATGGCAAGAAGGGTCAGATGAAGTGAAGAAAGTAATCGACTTCCTTCAAAATGAAATGGGAGTAAAGAATATCCGTTTCCCTGAAACATCTGGTCTAGGTGTAAAACCAGTATCTAAAGAAGGTACAGAGCGTCTAGTGCGTGCTGCGATTGAATATGCCATTAATGAAGGACGTAAAAGTGTTACATTAGTACACAAAGGTAACATTATGAAATTTACAGAAGGTTCTTTCAAGAACTGGGGTTATGAATTAGCGGAAAGAGAATATGGTGATAAAGTATTCACTTGGGCTGAATATGATCAAATCGTGGAAGAAAAAGGTCGCGATGCTGCAGATAAGGCACAAGCAGATGCAGAAGCTGCTGGCCGTATTATCGTAAAAGACGCGATTGCGGATATTTTCTTACAACAAATTCTTACTCGTCCTAAAGAATTTGATGTAGTAGCTACGATGAACCTAAACGGTGACTATGTATCAGATGCACTAGCTGCACAAGTTGGCGGTATCGGTATTGCACCAGGTGCGAACATTAACTATGAATCAGGTCATGCGATCTTTGAAGCGACTCACGGTACAGCTCCAAAATACGCTGGACTTGATAAGGTAAACCCATCTTCGGTAATCCTTTCAGGTGTGCTTATGCTTGAACACCTTGGTTGGAGAGAAGCTGGAGAATTAATCCTTAAATCAATGGATAAAACAATCGGTTCAAAAGTTGTAACTTACGACTTTGCTCGATTAATGGATGGCGCAACAGAAGTAAAAGCTTCCGAGTTTGCGAATGAATTAATCAAAAACATGGACTAAGAAGTTTGCCATGCGATAGATAATAGTCAAAAAAGCACCAGGATTGATTCCTGGTGCTTTTTTATGTACTGAGTAAAGAAAGTATATAAGTTGGCTTCTTATAATATGGATTATGTCAACTAGCGTTGAAGTCATTTTGAAATGTTTAGTGTAGTGGCATACCGCTCCGTCCAACCACTTCGCGTCCTGCGGGGCACGGCTGAAGCTAACTTTGTGAAGAAGAGCGCTTCACAAAGTGGATCTTCAGCACCTGCACTTACCGCGGGAGTCTACGTGGTTGGCCTACGCTCACGTATAGCTCCACAATGAATGCGACAGGTAGGATGTGGAACTCTATCTGCTTCATTTGATGCTATACAATGCCTAGCACGACCGCTTTTAGCTGTTCCATACGTTGTAGCACTTTACATAAGCGTAGGAAATATGCCCCACAGGACGCGGAGCATATTTCCGAAGCTTGCATAGCAGATAAAATATTTCAAAATGACCTTATCGTCATACTGTTCCACTTGACATAATCCATATTATAGGTATTTGTATATTATTTTATTAGTTAGGACCGGATGGGCTTTCCGCTTTTTCTTAAGTATATAAGTACAGAGTCAAAGTGAACAGCAGACTAATCATGTGCAAGATTGAGACAGATAAGAAAGAATCAGTCTAATCTTATATAGGAACAATGTTAAAATACTTTAAATTATTGTAAACAAATTTTTACATAAGAATTGAAGTTTTGTGCTGAAAAGCTATTCACAATAAATACTCGTCCATGTATGATAAAATAGTATAGATAAAATAAGATGGGGTGCTTGGATGGAAGAGAAAGTATTAATTGTCGATGATGAACAATCTATTGTAACCTTATTACAATATAATATCGAAAAATCAGGGTTTAAAACAGATATCGCGTATGATGGTTCAGAAGGATTGGAAAAAGCGGTTAGCGGTGAATTCGATTTAATTATTTTAGATTTAATGCTGCCAGGCATGGAAGGTACTGAAGTTTGCAAAGCATTAAGACAGAAGCAAATTGAAACGCCAATTTTGATGTTAACAGCAAAAGATGATGAATTTGATAAAGTGCTGGGGTTGGAATTAGGCGCAGATGATTATCTAACAAAACCTTTTAGCCCAAAAGAGGTAGTAGCCAGAATTAAAGCAATATTGCGCCGGACAAGAAAACGGGAAAATGGAGAAGATCAACCATTTATTAAAATTTCTGATTTGCTTATTTACCCTCAACAGTACGAAGCAACCATAAAGGGAGATCCTTTAGCATTTACCCGGAAAGAGTTTGAATTGCTTCATTACCTTGCGAAGCATAAAGGTAAAGTGTTATCACGAGATCAATTATTAAGTGCGGTTTGGAATTATGATTTTGTTGGTGATACGAGAATTGTAGATGTTCATGTCAGTCATTTAAGGGAAAAAATCGAACCAGATACGAAACATCCGGTATACATTAAAACCATCCGAGGGCTTGGGTACAAGATGGAGGAGCCCTATTAATGAACACGAAAAATAAAGTGAATTTGTTTTACAGGTACATATTAATGCTTGCATCTGTTTTCATTTTAATCGGTATTATTATTATTCCACTTACATCAGATGAAGAGCAGTTATTCGTATTGTTCTCTTTAATAATAGGATTTATTATTTTACTTGTATTAATTTACCATATGTTTGAAAATTATGTTCGGCCAATCAGGGCTTCGATTAATGTAACGAATGAGCTTGTGAAAGGAAATTATAATGCTCGTACATATGTGAAGCCATCAGGTGAAGCGCAGCAGCTTAGCAGTGCAATCAATGTATTGGCAAGAAATTTACAAGAGATGTCCATTCAGGAGAAAATGCAAGGTAGTCAATGGAAAACAGTCATGAACAATATGGAAAGTGGTCTCATGCTGATTGATGAAAGAGGATATGTTCACTTAATCAATCGTAAATTTATTCACCTATTTGGTAAGAAGTCCGTGGATTTCTTAGGCTACTTATATTATGACGTGCTGGATGATCAGATCATTCACAAAGTCGTCCAGGAAACGTTCCTGTATGAAGAAAAAATGACAGGTAATATAACATTAATGATCGATGGAAAAAAACATTACGTTGAAGTAACGGGGGCACCGGTTATTAATGACGTAAAAGATTTAAAAGGTGCCGTACTCGTATTCCATGATATATCTGATTTGAAGCGGGTAGAAGAAATGCGAAAAGATTTTGTTGCTAATGTATCGCATGAACTGAAAACACCGATAACCTCAATAAGGGGTTTTGCTGAAACACTGCTAGAGGATGATATGGTGGATGAAGAAATACGGAATCAATTTTTAAATATCATATTAAAGGAAAGTACGCGTCTTCAGTCATTAATCCATGATTTGCTTGAACTATCCAAGATTGAAAAAGAAGAAATGAAACTATCATTGAAACTGATAGAATTTGATAGTTGGATGCAAAGCAGTCTAACATTGATAGAACAACAGACACAAAAGAAATCACTGCAGTTTACCAAAGAAATAGAGCCTGGTATTACATTTTATGGAGATCCAGATCGCTTGGAGCAAGTTGTCTTGAATTTAATGTATAATGCGATTAACTATACAGGTGAAGGCGGCAGTGTGACTTTGCGAGTGGCAGAAACATCGAGTGATATAGTGATAGAAGTAGAAGATACAGGTGTAGGTATACCCGAGGATGCGAGGTCCCGTATCTTTGAGAGGTTTTATCGGGTGGATCGAGCCCGCAGTCGAAACACAGGTGGTACAGGTCTAGGCTTAGCAATCGTTAAGCATATTGTTGAAGTACACCGAGGTACGATCACTGTCACCAGTGAAGTGGGAAAAGGCTCCTCTTTTACAGTTAAATTACCAAAGAAGTTGTGAAGAACCAAACCGGTTTCTTCACAACTTTTTTTAAAATAAGGAAAGTGTGTAATTAAAGTCAAAAAGGCGAAGTGCAGAATTAATGATGCTCAAACTGAATATGCGGCTGATCCCGCAGTCTTCTTATATTTCCTACGCTTAAGGTGAGTTCTACAATGATAGGAACAGCTAATAGCAGTGTTTTTAGCAATTATGTATGCAATTATTCAAGAACGATTGCGGGTGCGCTCCATGTGTTGGCTCTTGCAAAAGTTGTAGTGTTCCTATCCTAGCGCAGGCCAGCCACGTAGACTCCCGTGGGATCAGCACGAGCTGAAGATCCACTTTGGAAAGAAAAGTAGTTTCTTTCCAAAGTTAGCTGAAGCCTTGCCCCACAGGACGCGAAGTGGTTGGCCGGAGCGATATCATAGCACTAACAATATTTCAAAATAAGCTCTACGCTAGTTAATATAATCCATATTATAGGTAGCTTTGTATACAAATTAGCTAGAAACGGCTAGCATTGCTATTTACTTATTCATTTTTGTCAACTCATTGAAACCTTTTTGTAACATGATCCGTATGTATTCAATGAGAGGAATTATTACATATTTTTTAGCAGGAAGGGGAAATAGCATGACGTTAAAACAAGTTTACAGATGGATTGCAATTGTCATCGTCATTATAGTGCTTGGCTTATTTGCAGCCACAAGCTGGTATACCGTCGATGAATCAGAACAAGCAGTATTAATTACTTTCGGTGAAGCAGAAGAAGCTACAACCGAATCAGGACTTCATTTTAAACTCCCATGGCCCATTCAGTCGGTAGAGACACTTTCGAAAGAAACCTTCAGTTTGAATTTTGGATATGACCCTGAGCAAGCTGAACAGGCGAATGTAGTCCGAATGATCACAGGTGATGAAAACATTCTTCAAGCAGATTTAGTTGTGCAATGGAAGATCATAGAACCAAGTAAGTATTTATTCAGCTCAAGTGATCCTGAGCAAATTTTATACAATGCAACTTCCGCCTCGTTACGCAGTATAATAGGCTCTTCAACCATTGATGAAGCGTTAACAGATGGAAAAGCAGAAATAGAAAATAAGGTACTCGATTTATTAGTATCCGTAATGGAAGATTACGAAGTTGGAATCGCTATTCAAGACGTGAAACTTCAAGAAGTAGATTTACCTAACGAAGAGGTACGTCAAGCATTTATGAAAGTAACGGATGCAAGAGAAACAATGAATACGAAGAAAAATGAAGCAGACAAATATCGAAACGAGATTTATGAAGAAGCATTAGGGGAAAAAGATGCGATTATTACAAGAGCAGAAGGGGATAAGATTGAGCGAGTTGAAAGAGCTCGCGGAAATGTGGCAGAGTTCAATGCCTTGTACAACGCGTACAGCGATAATCCAAATGTCACCAGACAACGCCTCGTGTTAGAAACCTTAGATCAAGTGTTACCAAATGCGAACATTTATATCATGAATGATGATGGCAATACAATTAAGTATTTACCAATTGGTGAGAATGCATCGAAAAACACACCACCTGTTACCGAATCCTCAGAAGATGATACGACGGAAGAGGAAAATACGAATGAACAGGAGGAAAATAATAATGGTTGATGATAATAATGTTTTTGAAATGAAAAAGAAATCACCGAAAGAAATTAGACGATTAGTGAAGATAGGCTTGGCTATTTTGTTTACGGTTATTCTCCTTTTTCTAGTGTTCAGCAGTATGTTTGTAGCGAAAGAAGGCGAATATAAAGTGGTGCGGCAGTTTGGTGAGGTTGTACGAATCGTGGATGAACCAGGCCTGAATTTCAGAATTCCACTATTACAAACGGTATCAACATTGCCAAACAAAAAATTAGTCTATGACGTAATGGAGCGAGAAATTAATACATTAGATAAAAAACGGATGATCATTGATAATTATGCTATTTGGGAAATTACCGATCCGGCATCGATGATCGCTAACGCTAAAACAGAAATGGGTGCAGAAGCAAGAATGGGTGAGTTTATCTTTTCTGTGATCCGTTCAGAATTAGGTTCAATGGATTATGATGAGATTATAAATGATGAAGGTAGTACGAGAGGTGACTTAAACCAGAGGGTTACCCAGAAAGTGAACGAGTTGCTGGTCAGAGATAATTATGGTATTCAAGTAGATGATGTTCGCATTAAACGGACTGATTTACCAGAGGAGAATGAGCAATCCGTCTTTAACCGTATGATTTCCGAACGTGAATCGCAAGCACAGCAATACTTATCTCAAGGTGAAGCTGAAAAAAGCAGGATCAGTGCAAATGCAGAACGGGATGTAACGGAAATGATTTCAAAGGCGAACGCTGAAGCAGAACAGATTCGTGCCGAGGGGGAATTAGAAGCCTCTGAGATGTATAACGAAGCATTCTCACAAGACGAAGAATTTTATCAATTGTATCGGACGCTTGAATCCTACAAAAAGACAATTGACGGAGAAACGACGATTATTATCCCGCAAGGATCACCATATGCGGACATATTGTTAGGGTATACCGAATAAGAAAACCTCGGAGACAAAGTAGTCTCCGAGGTTTTTATTGTAAGCAACGAAAGTATATAATGACAGTCATTAAGGTGATTGACAGAAGTGAATCGCACGAAAGAACGGAAAATAGATTCTTATAATATGGATTCTGTAAATTGGATCTGTATGTCAATGGGTAATTTTGATTAGAAGTATGTGCTTAGCAAAGCTTCGGAAATATACTTCGTGCTCGCAGGACGCGAAGTGGTTGGCCGGAGCGATATTTTAGCACATTAATGATTTCAAAATTACCATTAAGCCAGTTATCATAATCCGTATTATAGGTAGCTTTATATAGTTTAGTTAGGGATTGAATAGAAAGTTCGATTTTTTAATGGATAAAGGGATATGAAATTCGAATTTGGTTGAGACGGAACAGAATTTTATTCGTATTACTAACATGTATGATGGTCATGCCGGGCAAGAATGACGAATATTTTCTTCTTGACAGCAATCATGGTAAAATGAAAGCAATGTTTTTATGAAAAAGGAGATCGGTAACATGGCAAACAAGCTAATTTTAATTGATGGAAACAGTATCGCTTATCGCGCTTTTTTCGCATTGCCGTTATTAAATAACGATAAAGGCGTGTATACCAACGCTGTCTATGGATTTACAACGATGTTATTACGAATGCTTGAAGAGGAACAGCCTACACATGTGTTGGTAGCATTTGATGCTGGCAAGACCACCTTCCGTCACGAAACCTTCAAAGAATACAAAGGTGGTCGTGAGAAAACACCATCCGAACTAAGTGAACAATTTCCGCTGCTGCGTGAACTGTTAGATGCCTTCGAGATCAAGCATTATCAGCTGGAGAAATTTGAAGCAGATGATATTATCGGAACAATTGCTAACGAGGCGAAGGATAAAAATTGGCAAGTTAAAGTTGTCTCTGGTGATAAGGATTTACTGCAGCTAGTTTCTAAGCAAGTGGACGTGCGTCTGACAAAGAAAGGTATTAGCGATGTCATGACTTATACTCCGGAAACGTTGAAAGAAGATATGGAAGTAAGAGCTGACCAAATTATTGACTTAAAGGCATTAATGGGTGACAAATCAGATAATATTCCTGGTGTTCCAGGAGTCGGACAGAAAACAGCTGTTAAGTTATTGAAACAGTTCGATACTATTGAGAATCTTTATGAGCATCTGGACGACGTTTCGGGACAGAAGCTGAAAGAAAAATTAGCCGGTAATAAAGAATTCGCATTTATGAGTAAAGAGCTTGTTACCATTAATCAATCTTCTCCAATTAAGATTTCTGCAGAAGACACAATATATGAAGGGTATCAGGACCAAACTGTGAAAGACTTTTTCATCGACCTAGGTTTTCAGTCATTACTCAATCGTATCGATGGTGGCAGTGAAGAAGAAGCAGAGCATACAGAATTGGCTGATATATCTTACGAAGTCATAACGAACATAACAGCTGATCTCTTTACAGGACGTGACGCTTTTGAAATCGAGATTCTGAATGAAAACTATCATATCGAAAAGATGCTCGGTGCATCACTAGTAAATGATAAAGGCAGTTATTTTCTTCCGATAGATGTCTTGGAAAAGTCGGACGTATTTAAAGAGTGGGCAAGTGATGACAGCCAGAAAAAATATGTCTTTGATGCAAAGAAAATAAAAGTATTACTTAACCGTATCGGCATGGACATGCAAGGGGTTGCTTTTGATACATTATTAGCTTCCTATTTGATCAATCCATCTGAAAACAATCATGATATCCCTGCAATCAGTCACCGATTTGGTGAGAAAGACATCCACTTTGATGAAGAAGTGTATGGAAAAGGTGCGAAAAAAGGAGTACCTGATGATGGAGCAGCACTTCAAGAACATATTGTCCGAAAAACAATGATGCTGTTCCGGTTGAAAAAACAGATGCAAGAAGCTTTACAGGAAAATAAACAATTAGAGCTTTTAATGGATTTAGAATTGCCACTTGCACTCGTACTCGGAGAGATGGAAGCAACAGGTGTGAAGGTGGACAAGCAGCGTCTGATCGATATGGGGAAAGAATTAAAAGAGACGCTTAGCCAGTTGGAGAAGGATATTTATGAACTGGCAGGGAAAGAATTTAATATTAATTCACCAAAGCAATTAGGGCCTATTTTGTTTGAGGAGTTAGAGCTGCCTGTCATTAAGAAAACGAAGACAGGTTATTCTACCGCAGCGGATGTTTTGGAGCAGCTGCAAGGTAAGCATGCGATTATTGATAAATTACTTCATTATCGTCAACTAAAGAAACTTGATTCCACCTATATCGCGGGTTTACTCAAAGTCATTCATGAAGATACCAATAAGATTCACACACGATTTAACCAAGCATTGACGCAGACGGGCAGACTTAGTTCCATTGACCCCAATCTGCAAAATATACCAATTCGGATCGAAGAAGGAAGAAAGATACGTCAAGCATTTATTCCGTCTAAAGAAGGTTGGAAGTTAATCGCAGCCGATTACTCCCAAATCGAATTGCGTGTGTTAGCACATATTGCTAAAGATGAGAAATTACAAGCTGCCTTTAAACAGGATAAAGACATCCATACTCAAACAGCGATGGACGTGTTCCATGTAGCAGAAGATGAAGTAACTTCAAATATGAGGCGTCAGGCAAAAGCCGTTAACTTCGGAATTGTTTATGGAATCAGTGATTACGGTTTATCACAAAGTCTAGGAATTACCAGAAAAGAGGCAAAATCCTTTATTAGTCGCTATCTCGAAAGTTATCCAGGTGTACAGGAATATATGGATGAAATTGTGCAAGAAGCGAAGCAACAAGGTTATGTCACAACGATAATGAACAGAAGAAGGTATTTACCAGATATCACGAGTCGTAATTTTAATCAGCGAAGCTTTGCAGAACGCACAGCGATGAATACACCAATTCAAGGAAGTGCTGCTGATATTATTAAATTAGCGATGATTGAATTGGATCGACGTTTAAAAGAAGATCAATACCAGGCGAATTTACTGCTACAAGTCCACGATGAGCTTATATTAGAAGTGCCGGACGAGGAATTAGACACTATCTCCAATCTGATTGTCGAGGTCATGGAGCAAGCACTCGATTTAAACGTACCTCTCAAGGTCGATGTCGAATATGGAGATACTTGGTATGATGCAAAATAAGGAGCTATAACGATGCCAGAGTTACCCGAAGTAGAAACGATAAGACAAACATTAAAACAGCTAGTCATTGGAAAAACAATTGAATCAGTCGAGGTCATGTGGCCGAAGATTATTCAGGAACCAGATGATAGCCAGCAATTTGGTCAAGCAATCATCAATCAAACGATTCAGGATATTAGAAGAAAAGGGAAATTTCTATTGTTTGATTTAGACGAGCACGTATTAGTGTCCCATCTTCGTATGGAAGGAAAATACGGTGTGCATCCTGCAGAAGAAACGGTGATGGACCATACACATGTTATTTTTCATTTCACTGATGAAACCGATCTGCGCTATCGGGATGTACGTAAATTTGGAACGATGCATTTGCAGGAGAAAGGTTCTGAAGAAACGAAAAAACCATTGCTTTTATTAGCGAAAGACCCACTTGAAGCTGATTTTTCATTGAAGCACTTTACAGAAAAAGTGCAAAAGAGTGAACGGAATATTAAGAACATTTTACTCGATCAATCGGTTATTGCTGGTTTAGGAAATATTTATGTCGATGAAACATTATTCCTAGCCGGTGTTCATCCTTTAACGAAGGGAGTCAGCTTAACAACAGAACAAATATTAAAAATCAAAGAAGCTGCTGTCCTTACTTTACAGGATGCGGTGAAGCAAGGTGGAACAACCATTCGTTCCTACGTAAACAGTCAAGGACAAATCGGCATGTTTCAACAGAAGTTAAATGTATATGCACAGAATGGTAAACCATGTCATCATTGTGAAGACACAATTACTAAAATAAAAGTAAATGGCCGTGGCACCCATTATTGCCCGACCTGTCAGCCGCAACCGCTCTAACCGCTCACATGTTTCTGATTACGCCATACTATATAGGGATGAACTGATAAAAAGGAGTAATCAGAAATATGATGTTGCCGTTATTGCTTTTTGCGATCAGTATGGATAGTGTGCTGGTGGCTTTTACTTACGGGTTACGTGGATTAACGTTACCCGCGAAAGAATTAGTGAAAATATCGTTCACAGTCGCGGTTTTCTTTGGGATTTCTATGGGATTTGGTTCGGTATTAGCTTCTTTCATTTCGATTAATTTGATGGAATTAGCCGGAGGTTTTATATTAACGATCGTCGGTCTCTGTTTAATTGTGTCATTACTGCAGAAAGAATCGGAGAAGAAAATCCCCTTTCCTATTAAAATCTTAAAAAAGCCAATGGAGGCAGATATTGACCGTTCCGGGAACATTAACGGAATGGAGCCATTTCTAATTGGAGTCGCCCTGTCACTTGATTCATTTGGGGCAGGGATTGGTATTTATCTGTTAGGGGCTTCTCCTATTTTTACTCCAATACTAGTCGGTTTTATTACAGCTTTTTGTCTTTTTGTCGGGGTGTACACCGGCAAGTATTTTGCCAATAGTAAGGGGCTGGGCAAAATGTCTTTCTTGCCAGGCTGCCTATTGGTCATCATCGGTATTTGGAAAATGATAGTAGTATAGTATGTAGGCCGCTTTGGCGGCTATTCTTCGAATGGACAAGCATAGATTAAGGTAAAGGGTGAACCAAATTGATCATTGGATTAACAGGGAATATTGCTACAGGAAAATCAACCATCAGCGAGATGTTTTTAAACCATTATCATATTCCGGTAATTGACGCCGATATCGTTTCCAGAGAAGTGGTAGAACCTGGCGAACAAGCACTACTGGAAATAACCAAAGTATTTGGCTCTGATATATTGCTTGAAGATGGGCGTTTAAATCGCGCAGAGCTCGGAAATATTATATTTAAAGAGAAAGAAAAGAGGCAAATGCTAAATGAGATCGTTCATCCAGCTGTTAGACAGCGAATGCTACATAAGAAGGACAAGCTCTATAGCGAAGGTTATCAGACCATTGTGATGGACATTCCTCTTCTTTTCGAAAACAACTTAACCTATTTAACAGATAGAAATATTGTCGTATATACGATAGAAGCTATCCAGTTGAAGCGATTAATGAAACGAAATCAGTTAACAGAAGAACAAGCAAAAGATCGAATGAAAAGTCAAATGGATATCAATCAAAAAAAACAGCTGGCAGATGCTGTTATTGACAATAGCGGCTCTATAGAAGCGTCTCATCAACAGCTAGAAGTTATCCTGAAAGAA
This sequence comes from Gracilibacillus caseinilyticus, assembly GCF_022919115.1. Classification (NCBI taxonomy): domain Bacteria; kingdom Bacillati; phylum Bacillota; class Bacilli; order Caryophanales; family Bacillaceae; genus Gracilibacillus; species Gracilibacillus caseinilyticus. Next base: position 2,976,953 of record NZ_CP095072.1, read on the forward strand.
TGGGAATTATTAAAGTAGTTTTGTAAAAAATAAGAAAGCATTTATTTTTGTCTTGCTAAAATCGACAAAAGTAGATATAATCTTTTTGCACAAGTTTTCTAGATAAGATTTGTCAGGGTATGTTAAGCTTGTACAAAAGACTTTTGAATAATGACAAATGATTAATGCTTAAAGGGTTAGGACCTCTTTGGACTAACTTTCCCCCGTGGCATTTAAGCATAATTATTTAAAAGAATCTGTTGAAATGAAGGGGGATTAAATGCATGGATACAATGGGAAGACACGTAATTGCAGAATTATGGGAATGTAATATTGATTTATTAAATGATATGGAGACTTTGGAAAGAACGTTTGTCAATGCTGCACTTAAAGCAGGGGCTGAAGTGAGAGAAGTCGCTTTTCATAAATTTGCACCATTTGGAGTAAGTGGTGTTGTCATCATCTCAGAATCACATTTGACTATTCACAGCTTTCCTGAGCACGGTTATGCTAGTATTGATGTCTACACTTGCGGGAACATTATTGACCCAAATGTAGCAGTAGCGTATATCGAAGAACAATTAGAGGCGAAGTCATCGGAAAAAATTGAGGTGCCTAGAGGTATGGGTGCCGTTCAAATTAAAAATATAAAAGCACAATAGGCGATGGGAAAGAAGAATGGAAGTTAAAGAAAAAACCGAACGAAAATCGAATGTTTACTATCACATTCGACTCCGTTCGGTTTTTTCTTTTTCGGTTTCCATAAACGGCGAATTATCTGAGTAATGCTTATTTAAAAATGTATCAAATCGAGTGCTTATTCCATTCAACGCTCCGAAAAATATTCCCTTTTTTCTCGGGGACGCGTCTCCCAACTTTGGAAAGAAGATCGCTTGCGTAAGTGGATCTTCAGTTCGCACTGATCCCCCAGGAGGATCGCATTTTTCCTCCGCATAAGGTATCTTCATTGTTATTTTTTTATGTGTATCTGGATCAAAGTGTGAAAAGATTCTGCAAATGTTCGGTTTTTACAAGCGTTTGCTTTTTAGTGCTAAGAATGACTTCTGGGAAGCGCTAATAGATACTTCTGCACCATGAATAAGATTAATCGTTTTCTTTTTAAAAACATGTTACAATAAAAAGTAAACAATAATACATAATGAGGGGTATGTACTAATGGCATTTCGTGATACGTTAAATAAGAATTTTAATAATCATTCGGAAACGCGGGACAAACATTCTGACCCAGCGTTACAGACACACTATTTCAAAACAACAAAAGATAAAGCATTTGAGAAATTGGAACCATTATTCCGCAATATGAAGGAATGTCAGATTGTAGGTGTTTCCAAAGATCATGGGGAAATTAGTTTCAACTATAAAGCAGGCCGAAAAGTCTTTGTCATTATGACGATTATCATGGTAAAACCTTATCGTACAGCAATAGACATTTCAGCCACAACTGAATCAGCAATTCCTTTTGATTTCGGCTACAGCCATAAATTAATACCAAAACTTTATGGCATGATAAAGAAAGAATTAGATTTCGTCGGAATAAAAGAATAACGGAACGAAGGATGATAAAGATTGCGATGTCCACATTGCCAATATAAAAATACAAAAGTATTAGACTCCAGACCAATAGAAGAAGGTCGTTCGATCCGCAGAAGAAGAGAATGTGAATCGTGTAATTTTCGTTTTACGACATTTGAACGCATCGAAGAAGTACCATTGATTGTCGTAAAGAAAGAGGGGACACGGGAAGAATACAGTCGTGATAAATTAATGCGCGGTTTAATCCGAGCGTGTGAAAAAAGACCAGTTGCACTAGAACAATTAGAACACATTGCTGTAGAAATAGAAAAAGAATTGCGGAACCGAGGTACATCAGAAGTACAAAGTGATGAGATCGGTGAAATGGTAATGGATCGTTTAGCAGACGTAGATGAAGTAGCATATGTACGATTTGCTTCCGTTTACCGCCAATTCAAAGATATTAGTGTATTTCTAGATGAGTTAAAAGATTTAATCCGATCAGATAAAAATGAGTAATGGATAGGAAGGGGCTATGTATATGCAACTCGGCGATATTGGAAAAATACTACCATCAGAATTATATATAGTCGATATTTCGCAGGAATTACCGCTTTCCTATACCAACGCGTTAACCCATTTGTATCAGCCGTTAATCGGTATAGATGCTTTATCGTTGTATCAGACTTTGTATACCGAATCGACATTTGATGCCGGCTATCAAACCCATCACATGTTAATGAATTTTATCGGCTTACCATTAGACAGGATATATAGAGCAAGAAGAAAGCTTGAAGCGATTGGGCTATTGCAGACGTTTGAGCGGGAGCATGAAGAACAAGTTGTCTATCAATATGTGTTACAGCCTCCACAATCACCAAGCCGCTTCTTCTCTAATGATTTTTTAAGTCACTTGTTATATCACCAGTTAGGTAGTGAGAAATATAAAAAAATTAAGCGTAATTTTGTGAAAACCGATGAAAAAACGGCTGCGAGAAAAGAAACAACAGCAACTTTTGAGGAAGTGTTTCATCTGGCCGAACAACATCAGATGCCAGCGTCCTTGCAAGCGGAGGAGCAACAGCCGGATATTCCAATACGAGAACAAGTCGACTTTCAATGGCTGGAGCAAATTTTAAAGCAACGAATGTTGCCTGTTGATCAAATCTTGACACCGAATGCTCGGAAAATTATTAATCAGATGTATGCAGCGTATGATATGCATAATCAAGATGTTGAAAAAGCGTTGATATGGTCGATTAATGAGCAAAATGAAATGCAAATCGAAGAATTTAAACAAGCTTGTATGGATTTAATTCGTGCAACAGATAAAACAGTCCCGACACAAGTAGCATCTGACAAACAGAAAATTGCTGCTACCCCTAATGACAATGCTGGTAAATCAAAAGAGGAGCAGTTTATCGATATGTTAGAGCATATCTCACCAAGGGAATTATTAGAAGATCTTGCTGATGGTAATCAAGCGTCACAGCAAGATTTGAAGATTGTCAGTGATGTGATGACTAATCAAGGCTTAAACCCAGGCGTAATGAATGTCTTGATTCATTATGTCCTGCTGAAGACAGACATGAAATTAACCAAGAGTTATCTTGAAAAAATTGCCAGTCACTGGTCACGAAAGAATGTCAAAACAGTGAGACAGGCGATGACACTTGCAAAGTCCGAAAATAAGAAATATCAACAATGGACAACGAACGGCAAGTCAAACCAGCGATACCAGAACAAATCTACAAAGAAGGATATCGTTCCAGATTGGTACAAACAGCAAAAACAACAACAGAAACCAAAACGACAAGAAACATCGCAGGAAAAAGAACAAAAAGCAAAAGAAGCAGACGCAATGCTGGCAGATTATTTGGCCCAGCAGGCGAATGAAGAATAAGGGTGATCGTCATGGAGCCAATCCAGTCCGCTATGAAAAAATGGATGAATGAAAATAAACGAATGAAACAACAATTTACACAACAACGGGAAAGTGTAATTAATGACCCGGACATTCAGGCAATTTTGCGTGATCATGTTGAATTGGATGAACAGGATATGAACCGCCATTTGATGAAACTGTATGAATACCAGCAAGCTTCCAAGAATTGCGCAGATTGTCCCAATGTCGAAGGGTGTAAAAATATTATAAAAGGTTATACACCGCATTTGGATATAGACAATAACGACATGTCACTCCGCTATGAAAAATGTCCCAATAAATTGGATCAGGAAGCGCAACAGAAGAAAGAAGAACTCGTACAAAGCTTATATATTCCAAAGCAAATCAAACAGGCGAAACTGGAAGAGATGGATGCTTCATCCTACGAGCGTAAGGAAATTATTAAAGAAATAATCGAATTTGTCCAGCACTTCTCCAAAGGTGACTATCACAGAGGAATATACTTACATGGCCCGTTTGGTACAGGTAAGTCCTATATTCTTGGTGTAGTTGCCAATGAACTGAAAAAGCATTACGTTAAGTCTGATATTATTTATATGCCTGAATTTGTTCGCGAAATGAAAGCATCCATTGGTGACAATCAATTCCAGCAGAAGTTGGAATCATTTAAGACCGCTCAAGTGCTTATGTTCGATGACATAGGTGCTGAATCAATCTCTCCTTGGTTTCGTGACGAAGTGTTAGGGGCAATACTGCAATATCGGATGATGGAAGAATTACCTGTTTTCTTTACGTCTAATTACAATTTGGAACAGTTGGAGTACCATTTGTCTACTTCGAATCGCGGGGATGTGGAAACGATCAAAGCGGGTCGTATCATTGAGCGAATTACACAACTTAGTAAACCGATCGAGTTAACGGATCGGTTTCGATCGAGTGAATAAACATGACTTCTGTCTAATCATAAGACAGAGGTTATTTTTTTTCATCTTCACCCATATAATATATCAGTTCGATGGTGATGAGGGTGATGATATGTGTTAGAAGTATACTTTGAACAAGACAGTGAAGCAGAAGTGTTCTATCAGCTTGCTAAGCAAGAAAACATTTGGAAGGCAAACCGTAAACGGACTAAAAAAAATCAAATTCAACTTTCGCTGCAGCAGGAAATGGTTTTGGATGATGCGAAGAGGCATTTAGCACCATTATTAAGCAGGATATTTATTCAGTGTCGTGAGACAGCAATGATTCAACATATATTAAGAAAAAAATACTATTTCTCGAGTCAGGAAGAAATCGAGCGTATTACTGCGATTGCCAGATCCTTGCTTGAGAAAGATGAATCCGTTTATGAAGACAGGATCCATCAGCACGAACTCCGTGATACACTGACTACGATCTTTACGATGCAAATTGATTCAAGTTTTGTACAAGTTGATTCCATTATTCATTTCAGGCTCCATCATTACATTGATCTATTAACGGATATGGTGGGGATGGCGATCGATGAATTCAAAAGAGAAGAAGAATACCAGGATTTCATTCATTCCATACGCGAGTTCATCAAACGAAAAACACCGGAAGTGGATGTCGTACATGTGTTGCAGGGGGAGCATTTTCTTATTCATAAAGAAAACGGTGAGCAATACACGATCGAAGAATTTACTGAATTAAAAACTCGTTTTCCGTTATTTATTTTTGGACTTGAGCAAGAAGAATGGGATGTATCCCCATTAATCATGCTAGCTCCGAATCATGTTTACTTTTATGGTGACGACCAATTCGAATCAAGAACTCATACAATAATGACCATTTTTCAGGAGCGGTATACGTTTTATCCAGTGGAATACTTTCCTTTTTTATCGGCTGAGGAAAAAGAGTCTTGATTTTTTCTCCAGCAATCGTTATAATTAGCGCATAATAGTATTAATGGCTTTGACGAGGACAAGACTGTTTGAAAGGCTTACTTGATTAGAGAAGAAAACCTTGGCTGAAAGTTTTCTGTATGACCGCAAACTGTTACCACCTCTGAGCACTGCTGAGGAACGCATAGCTACTAATTAGCAGCGACTAATCATCGTTATCGATTTATCAAGCGTCTGCAAGTATTTGCAGGAATTTGGGTGGAACCACGGGTACTAACGCTCGTCCCTTTACTTTTTGTAGGGGGATGGGCGTTTTTTGTTTGTCGTCATAAGCCGAGCAACAGAGGAAAAAGGAGCGTGTTACCATTGGATCAGATTCACATTACGTTTCCAGATGGAAATGTCAAATCTTTTGACAAAGGAACAACAGGTGAAGACATAGCAGCGTCTATTTCGCCAGGGTTAAAAAAACAAGCATTAGCCATTAAGTTAGATGACACGTTTTATGATTTGCGTACACCACTCGCATCAGATGGCGCTATTGAAATCGTGACAATCAAATCAGACGATGGCGTAGAAATTACCAGACATTCGACAGCGCATTTGATGGCACAAGCTATTAAGCGCCTGTACAGCAATGTGAAATTAGGTGTCGGACCAACAATAGAAGATGGCTTCTATTATGATATCGACATGGAAGAATCGATTACACCAGAGGATTTACCACGTATTGAAAAAGAAATGAAACGTATCGTGGATAAAAATCTGGAAATAGTACGCAAAGAAGTTACGAGAGAAGAAGCAAAAGCCATTTATGAAGAAATTGGCGACGATTTAAAGTTAGAATTGTTAGAAGCAATTCCGGAAGGGGAAACTGTCACGTTATATGAACAAGGAGAATTCTTTGACTTATGTCGTGGTGTTCATGTACCCCAGACAAGTAAGCTGAAAGTATTCAAGCTGTTAAGTATTTCAGGTGCATACTGGCGAGGAGACAGCAATAACAAAATGCTTCAGCGTATTTATGGGACTGCTTTCGAAAAGCAGAGCCAGCTTGAAGACTATATGCGTATGCGTGAAGAAGCGAAAGAACGCGACCACCGTAAATTAGGAAAAGAATTAGGCATTTTCACTATTTCTCAAAAAGTTGGCCAAGGTTTGCCGTTATGGTTGCCGAACGGCGCAACGATCCGTCGTACGATTGAACGTTACATTGTCGATTTAGAGGAAAGATTGGGATACAACCATGTATATACCCCGATCTTGGGCAGTAAAGAACTATATCAGACAAGTGGGCACTGGGATCATTATCAAGATGATATTTTCCCTCCGATGGAAATGGATAATGAAGAACTTATCTTACGTCCGATGAACTGTCCACACCATATGATGGTGTACAAAAATGAGCTGCACAGTTACCGTAATCTGCCTGTTCGAATTGCAGAATTAGGCACGATGCATCGTCACGAAATGTCCGGGGCACTTGCTGGTCTTCAGCGTGTGAGAGCAATGACGCTAAATGATGCCCATATCTTTGCGCGTCCTGACCAATTGAAAGATGAATTTATCCGTGTCGTTGAACTTGTCAAAAATGTATATAAGGACTTTGGCATCGATGATTATTACTTCCGTCTGTCTTATCGTGATCCGGCAGATACAGAGAAATATATTGATAACGATGAAATGTGGGAAAAAGCCCAGTCCTTGTTAAAAGAAACAATGGAAGAAATGAATCTAGAGTATGTAGAAGCAGAAGGCGAGGCAGCTTTCTATGGACCGAAGCTTGATGTGCAAGTAAAAACAGCTCTAGGTAAAGATGAAACATTATCGACTGTTCAATTAGATTTTCATTTACCGGAGCGTTTTGACCTGACATATATAGGCGAAGATGGTAAAGAACATCGCCCGGTAGTTATTCACCGTGGTGTCGTGTCCACAATGGAACGATTTGTTGCCTTCTTGATCGAAGAGTACAAAGGAGCATTCCCTACGTGGCTTGCGCCAAATCAAGTAAGAATTATTCCTGTATCAGCGGATGCACATGCCGACTATGCGAAAAAAGTAGAAGAAGAATTACGATTCGCAGGTGTTCGTGTTGAAGTAGACGAACGCGATGAAAAAATCGGCTACAAGATCCGCGAGGCTCAAACTGCTAAAATTCCATTCGCCCTAATCGTAGGTGATAAGGAAGTAGAAGCAGGCGCAGTAAACGTAAGACGCTATGGCGAACAAGACTCCGAAACATTAAAACTTGACGCCTTCAAATCACTGATTCTCGATGAGATCCAGCAAAAAACGTTGCGTAAGAAATAAACAAAAATGCATCTTCTCATGTGGAAGATGCATTTTTAATTATAATGAAAAAATAATGCGAGTGGCAGAATGGAATCTAACTCCAGAACAAAAATAAAAAGTATTAGTTCTGATAATCGGATTATGTTAACTAGCTGCTTAGTGGTAATTTTGAAATTGTTCATGTACTGGCAGACCGCTCCGGCCAACCACTTCGCGTCCTGCGGGCACGGCTGAAGCTAACTTTGTAAAGAAGACCGCTTTACAAAGTGGATCTTCAGCACCTGCATGTCCCGCGGGAGTCTAAGTGGTTGGCCTACGCTGGGGTAGGTACTCTACAACTTTTATATGAATTAGGATTTTGAGCGCAATCCTAATTGTCCATAAATAATAGAATTAATTGAATGTTTAGAACCACTGCTTTTAACTGTTCCATACGTTGTAGAACTTTTCTTAAGCGTTGTTACCCACTATAAAAACCTCAAAATTACCACATTGTCATATAGTTCTAGTTAACATAATCCGGATTATAGGAGGAATTATGAACTTTATGTTAGTCAGTACCGGCCTAGGTTAAGGCTGGTTTCTTATTTGTGAAGATGATATAAAGATGCCGTCATTTTTAATGAATGTGAATGTTCTGGTTGATTCAATATCCAAAGCACTTCTTCCATGTGCAATGCATAAAAAATTAATGAATTGTTGACAAACCTTTCAATGGATGCTAATATAGTTTAGGTAAATTAAATATGATCAGAAGAGACAAGTAGAAGCACCCGCTTCTCACCTGATTGACACAACGTTGTAGTTGACAGGTATATATCCGACTTTATTGTAATGAAATAACAGGATGTGTGGGTGCCGTATGTGTACCGACACTTTTTTTATGAAAATCTTTAACTTGTCAATGATCATGTTTCATTACGCTTTGATTATATTTCGGAGGTGGCTGATTATTAGCAAAGATATGAACGTCAATGAGAGTATTCGGGCACGTGAGGTGCGTCTCATTGATTCAAATGGGGATCAATTAGGAGTTAAATCTCGTCAAGAAGCGCTAGACATTGCTCAAACAAGAAATCTAGATCTAGTATTGGTTGCGCCAAAAGCAAAACCACCGGTATGCCGGATCATGGATTACGGTAAATACCGTTTCGAGCAACAGAAGAAAGAAAAAGAAGCTCGTAAGAAACAAAAAGTCATTAACGTTAAAGAAGTACGTCTTAGCCCTGGTATTGAAGAGCATGACTTTAACACGAAGCTTCGTAATGCACGTAAATTCTTATCTAAAGGAGACAAAGTTAAAGTCTCTATTCGCTTCCGTGGACGTGCGATTACCCATAAAGAATTAGGTCAGAAAGTATTAGAACGTATGGCAGAAGAATGCAAAGACCTTTCTACGGTTGAACAAAAACCCAAAATGGAAGGCCGCAGTATGTTCTTGATGCTTGCGCCTGTAAACGAAAAATAATAACGCGCTAAGAATGCGACTGTTAAATAGATTCTAGTTTCAAGGAGGAAGAGTTACAATGCCAAAAATGAAATCACACAGCGGAACTGCTAAAAGAATGAGAAAAACAGGTAGTGGGAAGGTAAAACGTTCTCACGCATATACTAGTCACTTATTTGCTAACAAATCTCAAAAGCAAAAACGCAAATTGCGTAAATCAGCTCTTGTATCAGCAGGGGATTACAAGCGCATCAAACAAATGTTACCAAAATAAGTTAGAGTACGAACAGACATTAAAATTACAACAGATTTGATCGATTTTAGGAGGGAATTATTATGGCACGTGTTAAAGGTGGAACAGTTACACGTAAACGTCGTAAACGTATATTAAAGTTAGCTAAAGGTTATTATGGTGCTAAGCATTCATTGTTTAAAACAGCAAAACAACAAGTAATGAAATCAGGTCAGTATGCTTACCGTGACCGTCGTCAGAAAAAACGTGATTTCCGTAAACTTTGGATTTCTCGTATTAACGCTGCAGCACGTTTGAATGACCTTTCTTACAGCCGTTTCATGCACGGATTAAAACTTGCAGGTGTTGAAGTAAACCGTAAAATGCTAGCAGACCTAGCAATCAACGATGAAAAAGCATTTGCTCAATTAGCAGATCAAGCAAAAGCTGCTTTAAAATAAGTTGCAACGAATGACGGATAGTTCTGAATAAGAGCTATCCGTTTTTTGTTACATGTACGAATTATTCACGTGCGAATAATGAGAACAGCGGATTTACATGAGATAGTAGTAATAAAGAACTTGAGTAGCACTTGTTTTTAAACGATGTTGCGTGACAAAGGTTCGGAAACTTACTACGTTGAACTAAATTATTTCAAAGTGAATAAACATATACTTTTACAAATCATGAGAGGATGGCAGCCTGGTTAGTATTTTAATTGAAGGGGGAGAGTACGGATTGTATATTTATTTACTTATTATCAACCTCGTGGCATTTTTTACGATGTGGTTGGACAAACAGAAGGCCCGAAAACAAAAATGGAGGATTCCGGAGAAGAGAATCTGGTTACTAGCGATTGTGGGAGGGGCCTGTGGGGCAACGGTTGGCATGTATATGTTTCGACATAAAACACAGCACCGCACCTTCGTAATTGGCTTGCCAATGATCATTATACTCCAGATCGCTATGTTACTCATCGTTACGCAACGCTGATGTCATAACAGCTCGTCTCTTGTCATATACTTCAATGAAGGAGCTGATGATCATGATACCAATCGAAATGATTAGCCAATTAAAGGTAATGGAAAGTTATGCATTTGTTGCACCGGTACTGTTTATCATGATGCATATCTTACGACCGTTATTGTTCATTCCGGTATTGCTCTTATGTATAACAGGTGGTCTCTTGTTCGGCTTGTGGGCAGGTACTGTTTATTCCATTATTGGTTTAGTGATTTCGAGCGTGATTTTTTATATGATCATTCATTTTTTACCTGCGTTAGAAGCACGTTGCAAAAAATTAGAGAAACGACTGCTGGGAGATCAGCTTTCCCTGAATACCGTGCAAATCATGCTGTTACGCATGTTGCCATTTATTCATTTTCATTTAATGTCATTTTGTATTTATCAGAAATCAGTCAGTTTTACGTCTTATTTGCGCACAACCTTATTTACTGTGATTCCTGTTGCCATTTTTTATACAACATTAGGAAGAACGATACAGGAAATATCCGTATACTATGCGATACCGTTAGTCAGTACCATCTTAATACTTGCTTATTTCGTGCGGAAAAAGCAAGTAATTATTAAATGGCATACATTTTTTCAAGAAAAGCCAGTCTCGTGACATTGTTTATTTCAGTTGCAGTTTATTAATCGGATATTTCCACTCGATCTCAGCGTGAGGGTATCGAATCAGAATTTCTTCTTCAAGAAAATAAATATCCTTACGCTCAAATCCTTTTAATTTTTCAGGACTTTTGGTATGCATTATAATGTTGATGACTTCGAAAGCATCTTCTGTTGCTCCGAGATATTTTTCCCCTTCGAATAAAAAGCCTTTATACGTAATGAAAAAGTTTTTCTTTATATTATCATTGAAATCGAGAAAATAGAATTCTTTTTTCTCCTCTGCAACTTCCAGCTTGCGCTTTGGATTTACGAGATATTGGTATGCTGTATAAATGAGTACAATCATTGCGATAATAACTAACAAGCGAAATAAAATGACGATCATCATGTCCAACTCCTAACTTAGAAGACTTCTTAGTAGTATTACGTATGTAAGTAGCTTTGGTTTCAAAAAAATAATGGAATCATGCTATAATGATAGTGAATCCAAATGTAAAAGGGAGAATAAAATGAATTGGCAGACACTTTTTGATATGCAGCAACAGTTAGATAACTACATTTTATCACAACATGATTTGAAAAACGAAAATGTATTCGATAAAAAAATTTTAGCACTACTTGTTGAAGTTGGTGAGTTAGCGAATGAAACAAGATGCTTTAAGTATTGGAGTGTCAAACCGCCCAGTGATAAAGAAGTCATCTTAGAGGAATATGTAGATGGTATTCATTTCATTTTATCTTTAGGTTTGGAACTCGGTCTGGAACAATATGAGCACAAACCAGAAGGACAAGCCCTTGAACTGCCGGCATTGTTTTTAGAAGTATATCATGCTATTTCAACGCTCAAAGATACACCTTCTATCAAGGTATATCATCAGGTATTTAATACATATATAACGCTTGGAGAAGCATTAGGTTTTACTGCAGAAGATATAAAAGGTGCTTATATGGACAAGAATAAAGTGAACTTTGAGCGTCAAAATCAAGGCTATTAATCTGAGGAGGATGTTAAGATGTCAGCGAATGAACAATTACAAATGTTGCAGGAATTAACGGATGCAAGATCGGTACCGGGAGATGAGAAAGAAGCCCGTGAAGTGATGAAAAAATGGATCAGTCCATATGCGGATAAGGTGTATACTGATCATCTTGGCAGTCTCATTGCTGAAAAGAATGGGGATGCCAATGGACCGAAGATAATGGTAGCAGGTCACCTTGATGAAGTTGGTTTCATGGTGACACGCATCGATGATAAAGGATTTATTTATTTCCAAACAGTTGGCGGCTGGTGGAGCCAGGTAATGCTTGCACAGCGCGTAACGATTTTAACAAAAACAGGTGACGTCACAGGTATCATTGGTTCAAAACCACCGCATATTTTATCTGCAGAAGCACGGAAAAAACCAGTCGAAATCAAAGATATGTTTATTGATATTGGTGCATCCAGCAGAGAAGAAGCACAGGAATTTGGTGTAAAACCAGGTGATTCAGTTGTGCCATATTTCGAATTTACGCAAATGAAAAATGAAAAATTATTGTTGGCAAAAGCTTGGGATAATCGCATTGGTTGTGCAATCGCTATCGAGGTATTGCGTCAGCTGAAAGAAGAACAACATCCTAACCGCGTCTATGGCGTTGCGACTGTCCAGGAAGAAGTAGGCTTACGTGGTGCGAAAACATCTGCAAATGCAATAGAACCGGATATCGGTTTTGCTGTTGATGTTGGTATCGCGGGTGATACACCAGGTGTATCTGACAAAGAAGCAGACAGCAAGATCGGGGATGGCCCACAGATCATTTTATATGATGCCTCAATGGTTTCTCATAAAGGATTGCGTGATTTTGTGGTAGATACGGCTGAAAAGAATAATATTCCGTATCAGTATTCAACCATGGCCGGTGGAGGAACGGATTCCGGTTCTATCCATGTAACAGCTAATGGTGTACCAGCATTGTCCATTACAGTTGCAACGCGCTACATTCATACACATGCAGCGATTCTGCATCAGGATGATTTTGAAAATGCAGTGAAACTGATTGTGGAAGTTATTAAAAAATTAGATAGAAGTACTGTCGATTCCATTACATTTTCTTAATCGGTGTGGCAAAAGGAAAGGATAGGGGAAGCTGCTTCGCCTATCCCTTTTTCGTGCATAGAGAAACCATCAAGCAAATTGCAGAGACCACGCTCAAGGTGAAGGCTGTGTTATTGTAATACGGATTATGTAAAGTGGAACTGTATGTCAAGATGAACTCATAGCTGATCATCACGTTCATTTTTCACGATTATATAAGATGTATACATACAATGTAAGAGTAAAGCCGAACATAGCATGAATCTTGTTTGATAAGACTTCATGTTATGTTCGGCTTCTCATTTGACTACATTCTGTTACCCCAGGGTCTTACAAGTTTTCCGTTATGCTAAGTAACTCCCAAGAACTTTTTTGACATATGCTTGTGTTTCAGAGAAAGGTGGTATTCCTTGGTACTTATCAACATTCCCGGGACCGGCATTGTAAGCAGCTAGTGCCAGTGATTTGTTGCCATCATAACGATCCAGCATTTCTTTTAAATATTGCGTGCCGCCAAAAATATTTTCCGTGGGATTAAATGCATTTGTAACACCTAAACCACTTGCGGTACCTGGCATCAATTGCATTAATCCTTGCGCACCTGCCTGGCTAACAGCATCCGTATTATAGTTTGATTCGGTTTGGACTACTGCATCGATCAATTTTGCATCGACATTATACGTAGCAGCAGCTTGTTCAATGATCGATTGTATATCTTGATTCGATTGATCCGTTGATATGCTGGTCTGTACATTGCCAGCTAACACATCACGAATTGATTGACTTGTAGCAGTAGCATTTAAAAATTGTTCAGCCGGAAGCTGATTGTTGGTCGTATAGGCTTGTACGGAATTATTCATAACAGTTTGCAGGAGCTGTGCGAAATCGGATGAGGAAGAAGTACTATTTCCTGCACCGGTTATCGTAGACATTGCCTGCATCTGCATGAGTGGATAGAATGATTGAACGTTCAATGATATAATCTCCCTTTTAGTGCGTGTTCAACAAGGAGGACAAAAAGCGCAAAGAACGGAGAAGTAAGCGAACGCAGAAGTTCACAATGATTTTTCCTGGACTTTTTGAACATCCCTTTTAGTAAGATATAACTATGTTTACTATACCTTTAATCATTGGAAAAAGCAATCGATTTTTTAGGAGGTTATCCAGCCTTTTCATCATTTGTATGACAGGCAGTTCTAACAATTTCTTGGTATTAATTAAAAAACGTCGCAGTTCTAATTGAGCTGCGACGTTTTCTTCTTATTTTTGGCTAACTGCTTCTTCTAAAGCTTGTAAGACTTCTGTTTTTTCTTGTTCATCTGCATTTTGCCAATATAATTCAAACAAAACACCAAGACCAGGTAACATTTTTTCTTCACCACTTTGGATGGCGTCGACGATTGTAGCTTCTAATTGATTGGCATTATTTCCAGTGACATTGGAAATAATTGCTTTACGCAAATTTAAATCCATTTTTTCACCCCATCTTCTGTCATTATTTCATTTTAGTTTGACCTTAATGTGTCATAATATGTATGATAGAAGCAATTAAAGAAGAGGAATGAAGTAGACATGTTAACATCTGTGAAAAATGAAAAAGTAAAAAGCTGGCGCAAATTAAAAAAGAAAAAAGAACGAGATAGTGAAGGGAAATTTCTCATTGAAGGGTATCATTTAATCGAGGAAGCAATGAAAAGTGAATGGAACATAGAAGAAATTATTTACCAAACAGGTTCGGACGTAGAAGGTGGTTGGAAACACTTCCCGTTACATGAGGTGACAGACAATGTCATGATGGCAATAACGGAGACAAAGAATCCCCAAGGAGTATTGGCTGTTATCCACAAAAAAGAAGGGAGTAATGCTAATATATCACGAGCACTCCTTATTGACAGAGTACAGGATCCTGGAAATGTTGGGACAATGATTCGAACAGCAGATGCTGCAGGATTTGACACAGTTATTCTTGGAGAAGGAACCGCTGATTTATACAATGACAAGGTGATCCGCGCCACACAAGGTTCACTTTTTCATATGGAGATTTATCAAGCTAATTTGAACGATACCATGAATGAACTGAAGCAACATGGTATAACGGTGTGGTCTACCGGGTTAAGCAATGCCGACTATTATCATGATTTAGCTATCCCTGATAAACTAGCTATTATTGTCGGCAACGAAGGAGAAGGTGTTGCTGCTGAAATAATGGCGCAAGCTGATCAAAATGTAAAAATCCCGATATATGGAAAAGCGGAGTCATTGAATGTCAGTATCGCTGCAGCAGTTCTTATGTATGCAACAGCAAAAAAAGTTTAAATTTTTTCGGGAAAAGAGAACAAGGACTTGCATCCCGCTACAAGCTTGCTTATACTATATTAAGTAAAAACAATTATAAAAGGCGATGAAAGAGTCAGTAAATATGTCATGAATCGTTGGCAGGGAAGAAGCACCGTAGACTGAGAGTGTTTCTAGCGAGTACATATTGAAATTTCACTCTGGAGCTGACACTTGGACCTTGCCTGATGCAAGTAAAGGTGTTCCGGGAAAACCGTTATCTGATTACTGAGGTGGATATAGCTCATTTTGCTGTATCAACAAGGGTGGTACCGCGATACATACAGTCTCGTCCCTTTTATAGGGATGAGGCTTTTTTTATTGTTTTTGAAATCAAAAAGGAGGTTCCAAACATGAAAGAACAATTGCAAGCATTGGAACAAGAAGCATTACAAAAAGTAGATGAAGCAACATCACTGCAAGCATTGCAAGATGTACGTGTTGCCTATTTAGGGAAAAAAGGACCCATTACAGAAGTGTTAAGAGGCATGGGTAAGTTATCAAAAGAAGAAAGACCTGTCATTGGTGAGTTAGCTAACACTGTACGAGGCAATATCGCAACCTCACTAGACAAAAAGAAAGCAGCAATGGAAGCAGAAGAGTTAGAAAAACAATTAGCAGATGAAACCATTGATGTGTCCTTGCCTGGACGCCCTGTACCAACTGGTGGCAAGCATTTGTTAACTAGTATAGTTGAAGAAATTGAAGACCTTTTTATCGGTATGGGATTTGAAGTGCGTGAAGGTCCTGAAGTAGAAACAGATTACTACAATTTCGAAGCATTAAACTTACCAAAGGGTCACCCGGCTCGAGATATGCAGGATTCTTTCTATATTACAGAAGACATCTTACTGCGAACGCACACATCACCAGTGCAGGCACGTACGATGAATATGATTAAGGGCGAACGTCCGGTGAAAATGATTTGTCCTGGTAAAGTGTACCGTCGTGATACAGATGACGCAACGCATTCACACCAGTTCACTCAAATCGAAGGATTGTATGTTGATCGTAATGTGCGTATGAGCGATTTAAAAGGGGTATTAGACCGCTTTGCTAAACAGATGTTCGGTTCAGATCGTGAAATCCGCTTACGTCCAAGCTTCTTCCCTTTTACAGAACCGTCGGTAGAGATGGACATTTCGTGTAAGGTTTGTCATGGGGATGGCTGCAGCGTATGTAAAAAAACAGGTTGGATTGAAATTTTAGGTGCTGGTATGGTACACCCACGTGTATTAGAAATGGCTGGTTATGATCCAAAAGAGTATAGCGGATTTGCCTTCGGAATGGGCCCAGAACGAATTGCGATGCTGAAATATGGTGTCGATGATATTCGCCATTTCTATACGAACGACATTCGATTCTTGAAACAGTACCATCAAGCATAAGGAGGACGAGAAAGCATGTTAGTATCATTAAATTGGTTAAAAAATTATGTCGATATAGATCAGTTAAACTACGAAGATTTAGCGGAACGAATTACGAAATCAGGGATAGAAGTAGAAGGATTGGAAAATTTTGCAATACCAGCAAAGAACGTTGTTGTTGGTTATGTGGAGAGCTGTGAAAAGCATCCGAATGCAGATAAACTGAATTTATGCCAAGTGAATGTAGGCGATGAAACGTTGCAAATTATCTGTGGCGCACCGAATATTGCAGCAGGCCAAAAAGTAGCTGTAGCCAAACCAGGTGCCGTACTGCCTGGAAATTTCAAAATCAAAAAGGCTAAATTACGTGGTGTAGAATCTAATGGTATGATCTGCTCCATGCAAGAATTGGGTGTGGAAGAAAAGTATGTACCGAAAGAGTTCTCAACTGGTATTTTCGTATTTCCAGAAGATGCGGAAGTTGGTACAGATGTAACGTCATTGCTTAATTTAGATGATGTTATTATGGAATTAGGATTAACACCGAACAGATCGGATGCCTTAAGCATGTTAGGCGTTGCATATGAAGTTGCAGCTATATTAGATGTACCGATCCGATTACCACATACGAATTATCACACAATTGAAAAAAATGTAGCAGACGCTGTAACTGTAAAAGTAGAAGCAACTGAGCAGAATCCTTATTATGGAGCGTTTGTTGCAAAAGATGTAAAAATCGGACCGTCACCACTTTGGATGCGAAATTGTTTGATGGCAGCAGGAATTCGACCGATTAACAATGTTGTAGATATTACGAATTATGTGTTACTGGAATACGGACAGCCGCTTCACGCTTTTGATTACGATAAATTCGGATCCAACGAAGTAGTCGTAAGAATGGCAGAAGAAGGGGAGAAATTTGTAACGTTGGATGATCAGGAACGCACATTAACGAATGAACATCTTGTGATCACGAATGGAGAAGTCCCAGTAGCATTAGCTGGTGTTATGGGTGGAGCTGACTCAGAAGTATCTGAAGAAACGACGACAGTGTTACTAGAAGCTGCTTACTTCGCAGGTCCAACAGTTCGCAAAGCATCGAAAGATTTTGATTTAAGAAGTGAAGCAAGTACGAGATTTGAAAAAGGTGTCGATCCGAATCGTGTTCGTCTTGCCGGTGAGCGTGCCTGCCAGCTATTAGAAAAATATGCAGGTGCTCAAATTTTGACTGGTATCGCAGCTTACGATGCATTAGATTATACGGAAAAAACAGTAACGATCTGGTCCTCTGTTATTAATGATCGTCTTGGTACTGCTATTTCTAATGAAGACATTGCCGATATCTTGCGTAAGCTACACTTTAAATATGAACAAGATGATGAAACATTCACGGTTTACGCACCAACACGACGTCAGGATATTGTTATTTTCGAAGATATGCTCGAAGAAGTGGCACGTATTTATGGCTATGATAATCTGCCATTTACATTACCAGCTGGAGAACAAGCTGGCGGTTTAACAGAATACCAAGCGTTAAAACGTCACATTAAACGCTTTTTGGAAGGGGCAGGTTTATCAGAAACTGTCACTTATTCCTTAACCAGCGGGACAAGAGCAACGGAATTAGTAAGTCCAGAAGTCGCAGAGAAAATGGTCTCTGCTGTTTCGTTGTCCATGCCGATGAGTGAGGAACACAGTACATTACGTCTCAGTATATTACCAGAGATGCTAGCATCTGTTTCCTATAATTTAGCTCGAAAGCAGTCAAATATCGCTTATTATGAGCTAGGAAGTATCTTTCTTTCTGAAGAAGAGCAAGTGACGACACAACCAGAGGAAAAATTACGCTTAGCAGGTGCGTTAACCGGTGAGTGGACCTTGCAGCCATGGCAGCAAGAGAAAAAAGCAGTCGATTTCTTTGTTGTAAAAGGTATCTTAGAGGCGTTATTTGGGTCATTGAATACAGAAGTGACCTTTACACAGGCGAAATTGGAAGGCATGCATCCAGGTCGTACTGCTCAACTGTTCGTAGGTGACCGTTCTGTCGGCTTTGTTGGTCAATTACATCCACAATTGCAAAAAGATTATGATCTCAAAGAAACGTTTGTTTTTGATGTCGACATGGATTATATTTTAGCGAGCTATCAGAATGAACCAAGTTTTGCTAAGATTCCACGTTTCCCAAGCGTAACGAGAGATATTGCACTTGTGGTGGATCAACATGTTGCGGCAGGCGCTGTAGAGGCAACAATTGCACAAGCCGGTGGAGCTCTGGTTCAGCACATTCAAGTATTCGATGTCTACCAGGGTGAGCACTTGCCAGATGGTAAGAAGTCGATCGCTTTCAGCCTGTTCTATCAAGATCCGGAGCGTACATTAACAGATGACGAAGTAGAAGCATCGTACCAGGCAATATTAGACGCAGTAGCAACAGAACACCAGGCAGAATTAAGAGGATAAACAACAAGGCTGCATTTTTTAACAAGATGCAGCCTTCTTTAACACAACGAAACAAAAAAAGATCAAGATGTTATTTCTTAGCAAATTTCAGTGCTTTTTCGGTATTGGCAAAATGCATTTTTGCTAAATCAGATAGGTGTTCCAAGCCGTGCTTTTTAATTAGATATGCAGCTGTCTCGTCCACTTTACTCGAAGCCCCTTTCGGAATAGTGATGCCTGCTTGAGAAGACAGTTTCTCCATTTCTTTGACGAATTTTGCTCTTGCGATAATCGATGCAGCAGCAACAGCAGTAGAATAGCTTTCTGCTTTCGTCATAAAGTAAGTCTGCTTTTCTAATTGTATGCCTTCCTGCTTAATATGTTTGATATAGGAAGACGGCTGGCAAAATTGGTCGATAAGAATGCCTGCCCCTGGATCGGCTTCCAGTTTTTTTAGCAGTTTTTGAATGGCATGCTGATGAAGCATTGCTTTCATCTTCCCTTGATTCCAGCCTTTTTTCTGCAGTTGGTTGTACTTGTCATTATGTAATGTCATTAATGTGTACGGAATTTTCTCTTTCACGATTTCCTTTGCTAATACACGAATACGATCATCTGTCAGGGTTTTGGAATCGGTGATGCCTAACGATTTCAGTAATCCGGTTTTTTCTTCGGGAACATAGACAGCACTGACCGTAATCGGACCAAAATAATCTCCTGTACCAGCTTCATCTGTGCCTATATGGGCAGAGCGGAATAATGATTCTGGCGGCATATAATCATGTTCATTAACAGAACCTTGGTCACGAGAAGATCCCTTCGTATTAGTCGCGATTTTCTGCCATCTATTTGATTCGGTAACGGCTTGCTGTCCCTGGAACATTACTTTACCAGAGTGGTAGGCTGTAATCGTGACATTATTATATTTAGCTAAGAAAAGACTATTTGCCGGAACTTTGGTAATATAATCTACGTAATAATCTTTTAGCTTTGGTAAATCTTTTTTAGTAATCTGTAAAACAATAGTTGACACTAGCATTCGTCCTTTCTTATTTTCTATAATAAGTATAACAGGAAAGGTTTTATCAGAATAGTTTTCTAATTGAATGCTTCATGTTAATATTAATTTTAAGGTTATTTGTCTAGAAGGGGGAATCATGGTGTCCCAACCAGAAAAAGCACGGACCACCGTTGATATATATGGTAGATCCTACAATATTGTAGGGAATGAAAAACATGAACAAGTACGCATAGTGGCTAGCCTGGTCGATGAAAAAATGCGTGAAATACATGAGGTTAATAAATCATTGGACACTACGAATTTAGCAGTTTTAACAGCAGTTAATACAATGAATGATTACATAAAGTTAAAAGAAGAGTTTGACGTATTACAAAAATTACTTGAGGAGAAAGAGGAATAGCGTTGTCATGGTGAATTTAATATTGATTGTTTTATTTATAATTGGAGTACTTGTTGGAATGAGAAGAGGATTTATCCTGCAAGTTCTTCATTTGACTGGATTTATTGTTGCTTTTATTGTTGCAGCTACTTATTATGATGATTTGGCGTCTAATTTGGAGCTGTGGATTCCATATCCGGAAATTATGTCAGATGCGTCATGGGCTGTTTTCTTAGAAGCAGTTCCTTTAGAAACTGCTTATTATAATGCTATTGCATTTGGTGCATTATTTTTTGTAAGTAAAATTATTCTGCAGATCATCGCTACCATGCTTGATTTTGTTGCTGATTTACCGTTCTTGCGACTGATCAACAGCTGGTTAGGAGCGGTATTAGGCTTTGTTGAAGTTTATTTGCTTATTTTTGTTGCACTATATATATTAGCATTGGCTCCTGTATCACATATTCAGACGATGATTGATCATTCAGGTATCGCAACTTCGATTATTGAACATACTCCAGTATTGTCAGAGAAATTGACGAATTATTGGTTTGAAAGTGATCCATTTCATAAGGAGTAGTACATATGCCCTTGCAACGAGAGACAGCAAGGGTATTTATCTGTAAAGTGAGGGGAAATACATGACTGTGAACAAAAAAGACGTTATAAAATTATTAGAAAAAATCGCCACATATATGGAATTAAAAGGTGAAAATCCGTTCAAAATTTCCGCTTATCGTAAAGCAGCACAAGCTTTGGAAAGAGATGATCGTTCATTAGATGAAATAGATGATTTTACAAAGCTGCAAGGAGTGGGAAAAGGAACAGCTGGTGTTATCACAGAATTTGTTGCGAATGGTGAATCAGATACGTTACAACAATTAGAAAAAGAAGTACCGGAAGGACTGATTCCGCTCTTACATCTTCAAGGATTAGGTGGAAAAAAACTGGCGAAGCTCTATCATGAGCTGAATGTGATGGATGAGGAATCTTTAAGAAAAGCATGTGAGAATAACGAAATCCAAGTATTAAAAGGATTCGGCAAAAAAACAGAAGAAAAAATATTAGAAGCACTGAATAATATCGGTGCACGTCCAGAACGATTACCGGTATCTGTTGTAACAAGTATTGTGGAACAAATTGAACAATACTTAGCTTCTATTAAAGAAATTTCACGGTTTTCCATTGCTGGAAGTATGCGGCGTTTTCGTGAGACAGTTAAGGACCTTGATTTTATTATTGCAACAGATAGTCCTGAACAGGTTCGGGAACAATTACTAGCCTTCGAATCTCGAATTGATACGATTGCAGCAGGTGAAACAAAAGTGTCCATTGTAGTAGAAGGGCGTTATGATATCAGTGTTGATTTTCGCATGGTTACCGATCAGGAATTCGCAACGACATTACATCATTTTACCGGTTCAAAGGATCACAATGTGTTAATGCGGCAATTAGCGAAAGGGCAAGGAAAGAAAATCAGCGAGTATGGAGTAGAAGATGTTGAAACGGGTGAAACGGAAACATTCGATTCCGAACAAGCATTTTACCAAAGCTTTGGTTTGCATTATATTCCACCTGAAATACGAGAAGGAAAAGATGAGATCGATCTGGCGGAGTCCATGATTGAGCTGGTTGACCTGACATCGATTCGTGGTGATCTGCACATGCACACAACTTGGAGTGATGGTGCCCAATCGATAGAGGAAATGGTGAATCGTGCCAAAGAAAAAGGATATGATTTTATCGCGATCACGGATCATTCCAAGTTTTTACGAGTGGCAAACGGATTAAATGAGGAACGTTTACGATTGCAACGGAAAGAAATCGAACAAGTGCAAGCGAAACATTCGGATATCCAGTTGTTTACAGGGGTTGAGATGGATATTCTCCCTGATGGTAAGTTGGATTTCGATAATGATATGCTGCAAGAACTGGATTTTGTCATTGCGTCCATCCATTCCAGCTTTCAACAATCACAGGAGAAGATTCATGAACGACTGCTTCAAGCATTACACAATCCGCATGTTGATATGATTGCACATCCTACTGGCCGTCTAATCGGGAAAAGGGACGGATATTCGGTTGATGTAGAATGGTTGATAAATGAAGCCAAGGGTACCAACACGATACTTGAACTAAATGCTAATCCAAATCGACTAGATCTCGCCGCTAAATGGGTCGAACTTGCACAGAAGAAAGGTGTAAAAATCGCCATTAATACAGATGCACACAGCTTTCAAATGCTGGAAGATATGAAGACTGGTGTCGGTACGGCCAGACGCGGTAAATTGAGAAAAGAAACAGTCGTAAATACTTGGACAGCCGAGCAATTACGTCAATGGCTGGAGAGTAAATAAATTGCTGTTATAATGAGAAGCAGCTTCATTTATAAGCTCATAACAGATAAATCTTAAGGCAAGGGATGGGATTTATCGGGACTACATGAATCAATTGCATAACACAAATTAATGGAGGATCATGTTTAATGAATAAACGAATTCTTAGAATATTAGAATTTCATAAAGTGCTGGACCAGCTATCGGAATTAGCAGCGTCTTCCTTAGGGAAGGAGAAAGTGCGTAAGCTGCATCCTGCAACGGAGCTTGATAAGGTTGTAAGATGGCAAGACGAAACCGATGAAGCCTATCATGTGATTCGCTTGAAAGGTCATGTTCCATTAGGGGGAATTGTCGATATAAAACCAAGCGTAAAAAGAGCGGTAATTGGCGGTATCCTTTCCACTAATGAATGTCTTGATGTAGCAAGCACTATTTATGGAGGCAAACAGCTCAAGCATTTTATCGATCACTTAGAAGATGTCGACATTCCGATCTTACAGGAATTATCGGAGCAAATCGTGCCATTAAATGAACTTGAACGTGAGATTAAAAGCTGTATCGATGATCATGGCCATATGATGGACGGTGCTTCGGACAAATTGCGCGGCTTACGTTCTAAAATTAGAACGAACGAGAATAAGGTTCGAGATCGGTTAGATAATTATACAAAGACGAAGGCAAAGATGTTATCCGATGCGATAATAACAATCCGAAATGATCGCTACGTGTTGCCGGTAAAACAGGAGTACCGCTCTGCCATTGGTGGCATCGTACACGATCAGTCTGCCTCTGGACAGACACTATTTATGGAGCCACAGTCTGTTGTTGAAATAAATAATGAACTGCAATCGGCTCGTGTTGAAGAAAAAAGAGAAATCGAACGGATTTTGAAAGAACTATCGATCCGAATTGCTGAGGACGAAAGCTTTCTTATGACAAATGTGGAAGCTCTAGCAGCTATTGATTTTATTGTAGCTCGGGCAAAATTAAGTCATCAGATGAAAGCAAGTCGTCCAACGATGAATGATCAAGGCGTCATTAAAATGAAACAGGCTCGTCATCCGTTGCTTGACGCTAGTGAAGTAGTTGCCAACGACATTGCACTAGGTAGGGATTATACGGCAATTGTTATTACAGGGCCAAATACAGGTGGTAAAACCGTTACATTAAAAATGGTAGGTATTTGTACACTGATGGCACAATCAGGCTTACAGGTTCCTGCTCAGGACGGCTGCGAAATGGCAGTGTTCTCAGATGTGTTCGCAGATATTGGGGACGAACAATCGATCGAGCAGAGTCTGAGTACGTTCTCCTCGCACATGACAAATATTGTGGACATCTTAGCGCAGTTTGATGACCAGTCGTTAATCTTGTTTGATGAACTTGGCGCAGGTACAGACCCACAGGAAGGGGCAGCTCTAGCGATGTCGATTCTGGATCATGTGATCGAACGCAAGGCGAATGTAATTGCAACGACTCATTATCCGGAACTAAAAGCATATGGATATAACCGTGATGGTGTTATTAATGCCTCTGTTGAATTTGATGTACAGACACTAAAGCCGACATACCGTCTGTTAATCGGAGTACCAGGACGAAGTAATGCCTTCGAGATATCGAAAAGACTGGGATTAACTGATGGCATTATTGAAGAGGCGAAAGGACATATTGGTACGGATTCGAAGAGTGTAGAGAATATGATTGCCTTACTGGAAGATTCCAGAAGAAAAGCAGAAACTGACTATGATGATGCCCATGAATTACTCGAAGAAGCCGCTCAACTGAAGCAAGAATTAGAAAAGAAATGGCAGCAATTCGAGCAGGAACGGGAATCTCTATACAAAAAAGCAGAAGAAAAGGCAGAGAAAGCAGTGACGAAAGCGAGAGAGGAAGCGGAATTAATCGTATCCGAAATTCGTAACATGCAATCTGAAGCTGAAATTAAAGAACATGAATGGATTGAAGCAAAAAAATTACTTAATGAAGCTCAGCCGGAGTTAACAAAGAAACAGAAAAAACAAGAACCTGTCTTCGATGAAGCAAAAGCCAAAACGCTGCAGACAGGCGATGAAGTTCGTCTTTTATCACTTGATCAGAAAGGCTCTATCATAGAACAGACTGGAAAAAACGAATTTCAAGTACAAGTTGGCATCATGAAGATGAAAGCAAAAAGAAAGGATTTGCTATTCATTAAACGGGATGAACCAGTTATGGAAAAGCCTTTAGCTACTGTCCGGGGTTCACAGTATCATGTGAAGCCAGAACTAGATCTTCGTGGCGAACGTTATGAAGATGCTCTTAATCAATTAGAGAAATACATCGATGATGCCCTTCTCGCAGGATACAACAAAGTATCAATCATTCATGGGAAGGGTACAGGAGCACTTAGAAAAGGTGTGCAGACTTTTGCCCGGAAACATTCCAAGATCACCAATTCCAGAGATGGTGATATGGGTGAGGGTGGTCTAGGTGTTACGGTTCTAGAATTGAAATAGGAGGAGACTGGAATATGAACTTTTGGGAGAACGTGTTTGTGGAGACTGCTGCCAGATACAGTGTCGCTGTTTTATGTTTACTTGTGTTTCTTGTTGTATTTGAGCTAGTAACTTCCTACAAAAATTGGGACGAAATTAAAAAAGGTAACCTGAGTGTTGCGATGGCAACAGGCGGAAAGATCTTTGGGATAGCGAATATTTTCCGCTACTCCATTGAGCATAATGATACCATTTTGCAAAGTATCGCCTGGGGTGGCTTCGGATTTTTATTATTATTATTTGGTTATTTTATTTTCGAATTTTTAACCCCAACTTATAAAATCGACCAGGAAATAGCAAATGATAACCGTGCAGTTGGTTTTATATCACTTGTCATTTCAGTCGGTTTATCTTATGTGATCGGTTCAAGTATCCAGTAAGGGAGTGGACTCGTGAAGACTTTAGCGTATGTATTACTTGTTATTGCCATCATATTTATGGCGGTTGGTATCTATTACGTAACTTCGGTATAGTTTTGACTTGCTGTCATAGGATAACAATAAGCAAAGTATTAGTATGATTTTTTTGTCAATGTTATACTTGTTAGGAACTTGGAATAATGAAGGAGGAATTATAAATGGCAATCGTAGCAGCTAATGATGGGACTTTTAGTAATGAAACTAGTGAGGGATTAGTGTTAGCAGACTTTTGGGCTACTTGGTGTGGACCTTGTAAAATGATCGCACCAGTGCTAGAAGAAATAGATGGAGAAATGAGCGATACTGTTAAAATCGTAAAACTGGATGTAGATGAAAATCAAGAAACAGCTGGTAAATACGGAGTAATGAGTATCCCTACACTTCTTCTTTTCAAAGACGGTGAAGTAGTCGAGCAAGTAGTAGGCTATCAGCCAAAAGAAGCACTTGTTGAAATCATCAACAAACATGCATAAGGAATGCGCGAATCCCTTGTTATAGCAGAAGCTGTAATGAGGGATTCTTTTCGGAAAGAAGATTGTAGCTGGGAGGTGAGTAGTTGGAGGAGCATATAAGAGAGAAGTTGGCTGTTTTACCGACGCAGCCAGGGTGTTACCTAATGAAAGATAAGCATGACACTGTTATTTATGTCGGTAAGTCCAAACTGCTTCGTAACCGTGTGCGCTCTTATTTTATAGGCGCTAATGATCAAAAAACACAACGTCTTGTTCGGGAAATAAAAGACTTTGAATATATTGTAACCAGTTCTGAAATAGAAGCATTAATACTGGAAATGAACCTGATTAAGAAATATGATCCGAAGTACAACGTGTTATTGAAAGATGATAAGTCCTATCCATTTTTGAAAATCACGAATGAAAGGCATCCACGGCTCATTATCACGAGAAAAGTGAAAAAGGATAAAGGGAAATATTTTGGTCCATATCCGAATGTGCTCGCAGCGAGAGAGACAAAGAAATTACTGGACAGATTATATCCATTACGAAAATGCAATAATCCGAAAGGGCGTCATTGTCTCTATTATCACATGCATCAATGCTTGGCGTGTGCAGATGATCCACCGTCCAAAGAAGATTATCAAAAAATCACACAGGAAATCGTCAGTTTCTTAAATGGTGGGCATAAGGCAATCAAAAACGATTTGCAAGAAAAAATGTTAGCCGCATCGGAAGACTTAAACTTTGAGCGGGCCAAAGAATTTCGTGATATGATTCAGCATATAGAATCGGTGATGGAACAGCAGAAAATGACGATGAATGATCAGGTTAATCGTGACGTATTCCATTACAGTTATGATAAAGGCTGGATGTGTGTACAAGTCTTTTTTATTCGCCAAGGGAAGTTAATCGAAAGGGATATTTCGATTTTTCCGTTTTTTGATGAAGCACAGGAGACTTTTATCAGCTTTATTGGTAGTTTTTATTTGCATCATCATCATCCGAAACCGAAACAAATTCTTGTGCCACTTGCAACAGATACAGAGTTATTAAAACAACTGTTAGAAGTGGACGTTCACATACCTATGCGGGGGAGAAAGAAAGAGTTAGTTGAACTTGCAGGAAAAAATGCTGAGATAGCCTTGCAGGAGAAATTCAGCTTAATTGAACGAAATGAAGAACGAACGATACGAGCGGTTGAAAGCTTGGGGGAAAAGCTTCACATTGAAACACCTCACCGAATAGAAGCCTTTGATAATTCCAATATTCAAGGAACAGATCCAGTTTCAGCGATGGTTGTGTTTATCGATGGCAAGCCTGCTAAGAAAGAATACCGCAAATACAAAATAAAAAGTGTTGAAGGACCGGATGATTACGAAACGATGCGTGAGGTCATCAGGAGACGATATACGAGAATATTAAAAGAGGACGCACCGCTTCCGGACTTGATTCTTGTCGATGGATCGAAAGGACAGATGTCGGCTGCCATCGAGGTGCTGGAAAATGAACTTGGTCTTGATATTCCACTTTGCGGTCTAGCGAAAGATGATAAACATAGAACGAGTGAACTATTATATGGGGACCCTCCAGAAATTGTAGGGTTAGACAGGCGCTCCCAGGAATTTTATTTTATTCAACGAATCCAAGATGAGGTACACCGGTTTGCGATTACTTTTCACAGGCAGCTAAGAGGTAAAAGTGCGTTTCATTCTAAATTAGATGAAATTGAAGGAGTAGGAGCCCAGCGCAAAAAAACACTCCTTACTCATTTTAAATCAATCAAAGAGATTGAACAGGCCTCCATTGAAGAAATAACGAAGCTGGGAATTCCAAAGCCGATAGCAGAGCGGATTCTGCAACAATTAAGCACAATGAATTAAAGCTCCTTACGAAATAAGGAGCTTTAATTATGTAATACGTGAAAGAGTACGTGATCTTTTTTCATTTCCGCTAATCCTTCACAGCTTTTATTGGTAAGTTGAAAAATGGTTTCCGCAAGAAAGCCTGCTTCCAAATGGAAGTCTATATCTTTAATCGTTTCTAATCTCGCTTTCACTAACTCTCCATCTAGCTGATAAATAAAACCGCGACGTTTTTCCTGAATCAGTCGTATTTCTCCCCAACCAGCATGCTGAAAAAATTCCTGGATTTCGTTATATGTAGCACATTCAGCCTGACGGGCGAAGCTTTTCCCCATTACATATAAGATCAGATTGGAATCCTGTCCCAATACTTCTGGTAATCCAATATAACGTAACAAATCATAACCACTGCTGGTAGATTGTAAGTTTGAAAGTATAGTTGCTAAGCTTGTCTTATTCTGTGTCACAAATTGTTCCCCTCTCTAGCCTACATCAAAACGATACTGTTTGTATTCATTATCTCCTTTTTTCATTCATTCTGCAATCGTTCAAAAGTAATTTTCTCTAAAATTCTCCAGATTATCGACAAATTTTTGAATAAAAAGAATTCGTTTTCTTGACGCTTTTTCATGATAGAAGTACAATGAATGTGGTACCAATATACGAATTTCTTTGGATGGGAGCTCTCGTATAATTGAGATGAAACGAAAGATAGAATCTCCGTACGAGATGTAAAGCGCTTCACTGTAAAAGCGTTTAGAAGAGTCGTATGTTGCAAATTGACATGAATGACAGAGGGGGGTACAAAAGGTGGAGAATAGGGAATTCTTTTATCGCAGGTTACATTCGCTATTAGGGGTTGTGCCGATCGGTATTTTTTTAATGCAGCATTTAGTTGTGAATCATTTTGCTGTTTATGGTGAGAAAAACTTTAACCAGGCAGCTCATTTTATGGAATCATTGCCATTCCGATATGCGCTGGAGATCTTCGTTATCTTCTTGCCGATCTTGTTTCATGCCGTATTAGGTGTCTATATCGTATTCGTTGCCAAGAATAATGTGAGACGTTATGGCTTTTTCCGTAACTGGATGTTTTACTTGCAGCGAATCACAGGTATTGTCACATTAGTATTTCTTGTGTGGCACGTTTGGGAAACAAGAATTCAGATTGGAATGGGAACGAAAGAACTAGATTTTAGCCTAATGGAAGACATCGTATCTAATCCGGTAATGTTATGGTTCTACATTATTGGTATTATTTCAACCACTTTCCATTTTGCGAATGGTTTATGGAGCTTTTTAGTCAGCTGGGGTATTACGGTAACACCTCGCTCACAGAAGATAGCTACATATGTAACATTACTAATTTTCTTAGCAATATCATATGTCGGAGTTAGTGCTATTTTAGCATTCGTTTAATTAAGTAGCAGGAAAGTAGAGGGAGTGAGTTTACATGAGTGATCGCAATATTGTTATTGTTGGTGGTGGCCTGGCTGGGTTAATGGCCACAATAAAAGCAGCAGAAGCAGGCGTACACGTTGATCTATTGTCAATCGTACCTGTAAAAAGGTCTCACTCTGTTTGTGCACAAGGTGGAATTAATGGTGCCGTAAATACGAAAGGGGAAGGGGATTCTCCTTGGGAACACTTTGACGATACCGTGTATGGCGGGGATTTCTTAGCAAATCAGCCACCGGTAAAAGCAATGTGTGAAGCAGCACCAGGAATTATTCATATGTTGGATCGTATGGGTGTTATGTTTAATCGTACACCTGAAGGTTTATTAGATTTTCGTAGATTCGGTGGTACACAGCATCACCGTACAGCATATGCCGGTGCAACAACAGGACAGCAATTGTTGTACGCTTTAGATGAACAAGTACGTCGTTATGAGGTACAAGGCTTAGTAACGAAATATGAAGGCTGGGAATTCATTTCTGCTATCATTGACGATGAAGGGATTGGCCGTGGTATTATCGGTCAGAACATTAAGTCACATGAGTTGAAAGCCTTCAAAGCAGATGCAACGATCTTTGCATCTGGCGGACCTGGAATTATCTTTGGTAAATCTACCAACTCCGTTATTAATACTGGTTCAGCAGCTGCAGGACTTTACTTGCAAGGTGCTATCTATGCCAATGGGGAATTTATCCAAATTCACCCGACAGCGATTCCTGGTGATGACAAACTTCGCCTTATGAGTGAATCTGCTCGTGGTGAAGGTGGCCGTGTCTGGACGTATAAAGATGGGGAACCTTGGTACTTCCTTGAGGAAAAATATCCTGCATACGGAAACCTTGTTCCACGTGATATCGCAACTAGAGAGATTTTCGATGTATGTGTCAATCAGAAACTAGGTATTAACGGGGAAAACATGGTTTACCTGGATTTGTCACATAAAGATCCGAAAGAGCTGGATGTTAAACTCGGTGGTATTATTGAAATTTATGAGAAATTCGTAGGGGAAGATCCACGAAAAGTACCAATGAAAATTTTCCCTGCTGTGCATTATTCAATGGGTGGTCTATGGGTCGATTACGATCAGATGACCAATATCCCGGGAATCTTTGCTGCAGGTGAGTGTGATTATACACAACACGGTGGTAACCGTCTTGGTGCCAACTCATTATTATCATCTATTTACGGTGGAATGGTAGCAGGACCTAATGCCATTAAGTATATGGACGGTCTTGAGAAAACGATCGAGGATGTTTCCTCCGATGTATTTGATCGTCACTTACAAGAAGAAGAAGCAAAATTTGAAGAATTACTAAATATGCGTGGCGAAGAAAATGCCTACCAGATTCATAAAGAGCTTGGGGAATGGATGACGGATAATGTGACCGTTGTTCGTGACAACGCCAAACTATTAAAGACAGATGAAAAAATCCAGGAATTACTGGAACGTTGGGAAAACATCAATATGGATGATACATCTCGCTGGAATAACTCTGGTGTGATGTTCACAAGACAATTGAAGCACATGCTTCATTTAGCTCGAGTGATTACACAAGGTGCTTATAATCGTAATGAAAGTCGTGGCGCACACTACAAACCGGAATTCCCAGATCGTAACGATGAGGAATGGCTAAAAACGACCAAGGCATCCTTTGATACAGCTACCAACAGTCCAAAGTTTGAATATGAGGCCGTTGATGTATCACTAATTGAACCGAGAAAACGTGACTACAGTAAGAAAAAATAAAGGGGGTAGAGAGAAATGGCAGAAGAGAAAATGACACTAATCGTCACTCGTCAAGACAGCCCGGATTCTCCTCCCTATGAGGAGACTTTCAAGGTCAACTATCGTAAGAACATGAACATCATTTCTGCATTAATGGAGACGCAACAACATCCAGTCAATGCAGATGGTAAGAATGTTGCGCCAGTACAGTGGGAATCAAACTGTCTGGAAGAAGTTTGTGGTGCATGTTCCATGGTGATTAATGGAACGCCACGTCAGGCTTGTTCCACTTTAGTCGATCAGCTCGAACAACCGATTCGCGTAGCACCGATGAGTACGTTCCCGGTTGTACGTGATTTAGTAGTAGATCGAAGTCGCATGTTTGATTCTTTGAAAAAGGTAAAAGCATGGATTCCAATCGATGGTACACATGATTTAGGTCCTGGACCAAGAATGCCTGAGAAAAAACGTCAATGGGCATATGAATTATCTAAATGTATGACTTGTGGTGTATGCTTAGAAGCTTGTCCAAATGTAAACAGCAATTCCGATTTCATCGGCCCAGCACCACTATCACAAGTACGTTTATTTAATTCTCACCCTACAGGTGAAATGAACAAAAGCGAACGTTTAGAAGCATTAATGGAGGATGGCGGCATCTCCGGTTGTGGTAACTCACAAAACTGTGTACAGGTTTGTCCAAAAGGTATACCTTTAACAACTTCTATCGCAGCACTTAACCGTGATACGAACATCCAATCATTTAAGAACTTCTTCGGAAGCGACAACGCTTATTAATCAAGAAAACCCTTTTCCGCATATGCTGGAAAAGGGTTTTTCTTTTAAAAGCTAAGAAAATATAGAATTACCTCTTTAAAGCCGAATTATAAAATTTTCGCTTAAGATTGAGATAATAGAAGTTTACTTATATAATACGGATTATGTCAAGCGTTGGGACCATTTTGATATATTATGTGTGCTGGGATACCGCTCCGGCCAACCACTTCGCGTCCTGCGGGGCACGGCTGAAGCTAACTTTGTGAAGAAAGGCACTTCGCAAAGTGGATCTTCAGCACCCTACGCTAATGTTAAAGTTCTAAAACGGATGCAAGAGATAGCATATTGGTCTGTTTAAAATACAATTTATTGAACATTTTAATGCCTAGCACCACTGCTTTTAGCTGTTTCATACGTTGTAGCACTTCCTTTAAGCATATTTCCGGTGCTTTGTTACACATATATACCATTTCAAAATAGCCAAATTGACATACTGCTACACTTGACATAATCCGTATTATAGGTAGTAGTGTAAATACCTACGTTAGTTAGGACCAGGCGGTTATGCTAAATTACTCTTATTTAATGGTTGAGATGATAAAAGCCTTACACTTTTTGATTGTTTCCCCATAAATACAGTTTCCATTACATTATAGGAATCTTCACTTTCAGAAATAAAATAATAAAATATCGGGAATTAGACGGTTTGTAGGAGCACACCTTCCCATCTGTTTACATATTATAATTTTGACTAAGTAATTACCCTCTTATTTTCAACGCCCTAAAGTTAGCAAGGAGGGGTTCACATTTGAAAGAAAATGACTACAAGCCGAAGCAATTACTAACGAAACGGGAAAGAGAAGTATTTGAGCTACTAGTACAAGACAAAACAACAAAAGAAATAGCTGAGGAATTATTTATCTCGCAAAAAACTGTTCGTAATCACATCTCGAATGCAATGTGGTATGATAACAAACCAAAAGTATCTGAATAAATACAGATACTTTTAATTTATTAACCAATTTACTGT
Source organism: Gracilibacillus caseinilyticus (assembly GCF_022919115.1). Taxonomy (NCBI): domain Bacteria; kingdom Bacillati; phylum Bacillota; class Bacilli; order Caryophanales; family Bacillaceae; genus Gracilibacillus; species Gracilibacillus caseinilyticus. The sequence continues at coordinate 3,010,057 of NZ_CP095072.1, forward strand.
TAAAGTGATACAGATAATATTTTCTGAAATCTATAGTCAATACTATCTAATAATTCGTTTGCATGAGTACAACTATTAATGTGTCTTATTAAATCAACTTTAAATGGATTTATGCCTCTATGAGCCATATGGTCTGGAAAATGTTTTTTGAACATTTTATAGATAGCGTCTAATTTATGTTTACCATTTAAAAATTTATCTATTGAGTGGGTTTCGAGTAAGTTTTCATATTCTTCATTTAACTCTGACCAATTAATATCAATTTCGAAGTCACGTTTCTTTAATTCATCATCTATATAAGCATGCATGTTAGAAATGGTTATTCTTTTTTCACTATTATGCCACCATCTTTCTATATTTTGATCTTCTAGGGAAATGGGCAAGTCATATTTAATCTTTGCTATACAAGATAGAATAAATGGGATAATTGCTTCAATAGCTTCATTCAAGATATCATCTTCATTAATATGCTTACTACTTACCGAATTAAAATCCTTAATTATACGTTTTAATACATTTTTAGTAGTTAAATAATTCTCCATATTGTAAAATTTTGTATAAATTAAATTATCATCGTCTATAATTTGATCAAAATAATAATCATAATCTGCATCAAGTAAAGCGACATACTTAAATGGTAGTCCCTGGTCATGATGTTTTAGAATGTTAGACTTACTTAACCCTATAACTATATCGATTTCTTTCCAATCAAGTTGACTATTAATTAATAACCGTTCATAAACCATAGTATCCGTTTTTCCCTCTACTATCAGAGCAGGAGTATTATCGCCAAAAAATCTGGTATTTAATTTATCTTGTATTGTTAATTTAGGTGTACTAGAATTCATATGAATACTCTCCTACTTCTCCGAGTTCATATATATGTTTGTGACTATTTGAAATTATAAATGGTGAGTGAGTAGAGATAATGAATTGCTTATCGTTCTCACCATCCATGAGAGCTTCTATTAATTCTCTTTGCCATTTAATATGAAGTGATAATTCAGGCTCATCAATTATTACTATAGATTCATTATCTGCAGATAATTTTGTGTAAACGAATAAAGCAACTAATTGTTTTTCCCCTGCCGATAAATCTTCATATTTTAATATTCTCCCCTTTTTTATAAAGATTAGATTTCCATCCTCTAATTCTACTTTTTTGTTTAAGAACTTACTTAATGTCATCTTTAAATTGTCAAATTGAGCTTTTTTCTTACTAATTTCTTTATGAGCCTCATTGTACATTTGGATAAGTTTTTCAACTTTCTCATACGAAATCATTACTTTTAATGCTTCTGTTATATTATCATTTGAATTAGGAGTTTCCAAAGTTTTTTTGGACCATTCAATTGAGTTAGTATATTCCTTAATCATGTTTAAGGAGCTAATGTCATCTCTTTCTATGTAACCAGCTGTTACAAACAAATTTTCTAAACCATTATTAATTTCGTCGATTTCTATATTGTTTGTGAGTGGAAAACCATTATCTATCATAGAGATGTCAACTAAAGATAAAAAGAAGTCTTTAATAAGTTGATTTAATTTTGTTTTTTCAAACTCTATTACTTCATTCCACTTCTTCGAAATTAGTTTATTAATATCTTTATTAGTTAATCCTAATATAATTCTATTTTGTTCAGATAAACGAATCGAAAGATCTTCAATATATCTTTTGCCTACATATTCTTCATGTCTATGTAATTGATTTATCGAATTTCTATAGAGTGAATTACTAAGTTCTAAAAAATCTGTTTCGATTCTTCTGAACGTTGGAAAGTAAATAGAATTAAAGTTAACAAATGGCTCGGGAGATTCAGATTCATCTCTATTATTCATTACCTTAAATTCGAAAACGTCATTTGAAGTTGAAATCTTTACATTCAAAATTTCTGCGTTTGTTTTTGAAATAGAAATAACTTCATTGCTAGTATCTAGTATTATGCTACTAAATTCATGATTAAATAATTTTAAGTATGAATTTGTTAAAATTGAATTTAAAATGTCTAGGCAAGTAGTTTTTCCTGAACCATTATCTCCAACTAGTATTGTCAAATCATTATAAAATCTAATGTTTTTGTTATTATCTTTCTCTCCATTCAGTTCATTAATCTGTAATTTATAAATCATCTAATCCCTCCTACAAGTTTTAAATAATATACATATATTATACAATAAATAGTTATATTATCCTATTCTTTTATTTCTATATATTCCCTCTAATCTCTCTTTAACAATAAATGAATTAATGTTAAATTTGTAGGACATTTCTTCTATTACGAAATCACTTTTTAAATCAAATTGCTGCACCATATGTAACGGAATGGCAGCATAACGAGTAAAGCGTTTAGCATCCCATTCTTGAAGATCTCGAAATGCTTTAGGCATGATTAATTGAGATCCACAGTGCCTAAGGATATGACAGAGTTCGTGAAAAAACTGTTCATGCTGTTCTTCAATGGTCAATTTAGAATCAATGCTGATAATTTTGCTGTTTCCATATGCAAAAGAGTAAGACCGTTTTTCTCTATATCCTAATTGTACGTCAAATGATTTAGCTATTTCTTCGATATCCATATGTGAAGGTTTAGTAATCCCTTTCTTTAAATAATGCTTAGATATCCATCTTTCTAAGTCGAATGGTTTGTATATGTAGGACAATTTAATCACCTCTTTAATATTATACGAACAAACGTTCTATTAATCAATAAAAAAATAAGCCTTTAAGACTTATTAAAAAATTTCAAATAGACAATATTATTCGTATTTTAACCGTGTAGCTTCTTTTCTTCGCCATGTATCAAGGGTACTTCTTACCCACTCAATACTATTTGTTTCAATCCTTCTATCACCAGCTTCTATCATTGCTGGATTTGTAAAAGTAGTAGAAGCAATAAACCTTCCTAATGGACAACCTTCATTTTTTTTTGCTGAGTCTAATTCCCTTATTGGTCTTACGTCGATCTGTCTTCCTGAGTTTATGTAATGTTTTATTTGAACTGCTTCATAGGCCATATCTTTCTTTGAATAAATAATTAAATCAACTCCACCATCTGCTCCTTCACTTGTACGTCTTGGTCTACATCCTTTTGCTTTATAGTATAGGTAGCATATTTCTTCAAATTCACGCCATGATATTTTTTCTAAAGGTAAAGTTAGTATTTCTTTTTTTGATCGCAAGATATTAGGGGGAATGTCTTTATTATTAACAGATTTAGATTTTACTTTTTTAGTCCTTTTATTAGCAGTTTTTCTCTTAGTTTTCTTAACTGGAATGAATGAACATATAATTTCAGCTACAATGGCTCCCCCAAGAAAAAGCCCTAATAAGTAATAGATAGCAGAAAAATTCATAGGGAGCTTGTTCCACAGTAATAGACCAATAATTACTATTGATCCTCCTATTAAACTTTTTAAATTGTTTATATCTTTCTTTGTCAAGTTACTCTCCTCTTTCTTGTTTAGCCTTCCACTTTACGTAGTCGATATGCCGTTTTATATCATTGATTTCCTCTTCAGTTAATCCTTCCATGTCAAAAAAGAATAAGTTATCATGATCTAATTGCTTTTCTTCTCTCCCATATAAATAATCCACCGATACTTCAAAGAAATCGGCTAATTTAATCACCAAGTCCATATCAGGTTTTCTATTCCCGTTCTCATATCCAGAAATCGTTGACTCAGCTAAAGAAAACTTTTCTCCAAGTTGTTTCATCGTTAGTTTTTTGTCTTGACGTAGCTTTCTAATTCTTTTTCCTAAGATTTTTTCATCCAAGAGAACTCCTCCTTACTTGTTTAATCATTATCTTTAATTATACTTTGCAGTTTGCGAATATTAAATAATTCTACAAGAACTTTGCAAAATGAATTGGCGCTTTGCAAATTGTGAAGTAAGATATAATCAAAGCTATTCAAAACGCAAAGTTAAAGGTGGTGTTTTATAATGAATTCTTTGAAAAAGGCTAGATTTAATGCTGGTCTTAGTATTGAAAAGGCAGCGTGTTTGTTAGAAATTTCAGCAGGATATTTATCACAAATAGAAAATGGTCACAGACAAGTAAGTTCTCAGAGAGCTGAACAAATTGCAAAGTTATACAATCTGGATAAGGATCAAATTTTTTTACCTAGTCGCTATGCAATTCGAAAAGTTAATACTGCATAAGATCCTTTTTTGCTTACGGTATTGATTATAAATGAAATGAGGTTTTATTAATGAAAATCAAAACATTCAAAACAAGAGGCTTAGACAATGATCTAATTGCTGATCTGCATTCTGAATCAGTAGTGAAACGAATTCAAGCTGTTTTAAAAATGAATGATGCTTTAGATAATGTGAAGCTTTGTGATATTACACACTTTCTAAATCAAGGAAGGACGTCTTTGCTTATCGTTACAGATGATTGGACATATGACATTCATTTCGATAACAGATTTAACGAATTAAGACACTGTAAATCTTATAACTACACCATTCAAAAAATGAATCAGTTAATAACTGAATCAAAACAACTAACGATGAAGAGCTGATTAAAGATAACTTACTATAAATGGTCAGCTTAACCAATAACAAAAAAAGAAGGTTAGTCCACATAATGTTGCTGCATATTTTAGTAACAGGGGTGATGTAAATGGCAAAGCAAGCAACGAAGAAAAAAGTAACGTATAAGATCAGAAAAGTTACTTATGGTGATATGCCAAGAGAAGAAGCCTTTGAAAAAGCATTAAAGCCATATTTTACAGCAGAAGAGATTTCAAATAATCCGACTATGAAGTTGGTGAATACCTAAACTATGAAACTAGCAAAATACAATAAGAAACAGCGTTTAATTATATTAGTGAACGATCTACAAAGAAAAGGCGTAAAGATCGATTTTGCAGTGAAGTTTATCGAGAAGTAGGTGTGAGAGTTGAATGATAAAGCCATAAAAAAAGTAGCAAGTGCGACAACACTTACTACAGTCAAATACTACCTATTTATACTTTATCATTCTTCTCCTATTTTTAAAAGTTTATACAACTAGAAGGAGGAAATACTTTTGAGTTTAGCAGTTGCGACAGTAGATGAAACTAATTTATCACAACTATTCCCGTCAGCTGAACATTCATTAAAAATCATTAAGCTGATCGGTTATTCCAAAATAAATAGAGAACAAGATTACAGTGTAGCCAAACGACCATTTATGAAGAAGTGGCAAGACCTTAATCTTCCTGGATTAACGGAAAAAGAATCGAATCAATGGCTGCATCAAAAAGGTTGGACAGGCTTAGTCATCCCTGATGGCTATGATGTGATTGATATCGATGATCAGCAGGAAGGACAAGCTATATATGATGCACTATATGCAGCTGACTTCCAGTTTCATGCTATTAAAACAGTTAGAGGGTATCAATTCTTTTTTAAGTCTACTGGCAAAGTTAGAGGTCAAGATGCAAAGGTACTTATGGCAGGTGGTTTCGTTGGCGATTATCGACTATCAGGTAGGGGACAAATCGTATTGCCTAGTGAGAACACAGAAGGACGTGAATGGGTACATATTGCAAATGGTGATCTCGATGAAATGCCGATTTTCTTTGAAAGATTAAAGAAATTATCCAATGATCATGCACGACCTTTTCATTTACCAGTAAGCGAAGGATCTCGAAACAATACAATGTATGCCCACTGTTGCAGATTGATAGAGTTTGGTTACTCTCAGAAAGATGTTTTATACATTGTCAGTTTCTTAAATCGTTATTTTTTTGTTCCTAGCATAGATCAAACAGAATTTGCGAATACATTACGCAGTGCATTTCAATTTGAACCGTCTGGTACTAATTATCAAGTTACTGAATCAATACCACCACGACAGCAATCAACACATACAGTGAGTGATGATGATAAACCTAGCTTTAATTTAACGGAAATGGGTAATGCGGAACGTTTAGTTTACCGGAACGGACAGGATTTAAAGTATTGTGTGGAATTTGAGGAATGGCTGATATGGAACGGCTCAACGTGGAAGCAAGATCATAAACGAAAAATAGAACGAATCGCAATCAAAACGTTTCGTGAAATGTATGGGGAGATCCAAGACTTAAATGATACCGACGAACGTAAAAACCTTTGGAAATGGGCACAAAGCACAGAGAGAAGTTCCGTTTTTTTAAATAGTATAGCAAGGGCACAAGCAATGCTGCCAGTATCACAAGAGGAACTCAACCAAGATAAATATAAATTGAATTGTGCCAACGGTGTTATTGATTTAAAAACTGGCGAGTTATTAAGCCATGACAGAGATCGGTTAATGACTAAAAATACTCACATTAATTATGATCCACAGGCTCAATGTCCGAACTGGCTTGGTTTCTTACAGAGTATTTTCAAAAAAGACAGTGGTGAAATTAAATTCGAATTGATCGATTTCATTCAAAAGTCAATGGGTTATGCACTAACTGGAGATACAAGCGAACAAGTAGCGTTTTTCCTTTGGGGAACTGGTCGTAATGGTAAAAGTACATTGATCAATATAGTAAAAGACTTGTTAGGTGATTACAGCAAACAAACGAATGCAGATACATTCACCACGAAAATAAATGAAGGTGGAATTAACAATGATATTGCGAGATTGCATGGGTCACGCTTTGTATCAGCTGTTGAAAGTGAAGACGGCCAGAAGTTATCAGAGGCACTGATTAAACAGCTTACAGGTGGTGAACCAATCACAGCACGATTTCTTAGAAAAGAATTCTTTGAATTTATGCCAGAGTTTAAGATTTTCTTTACCACGAATCATAAGCCGATTGTTAAAGGTGATGATGAAGGCATATGGCGCAGAATTAGGTTGATTCCTTTTGATCGTACAATTCCAAAAAAAGACGTGGACAAGCACTTGCCAGAGAAATTACAAGCTGAATTGCCTGGTATTTTAAAGTGGGCAGTGGATGGCTGTATTAAATGGCAAAAGGAAGGCTTAGGAGAGCCGGAAGAAGTGAAGAACGCTACAGATGAATATAAAGAGGAAATGGATCTATTAGCAACCTTTTTAGATGAACGATGTGTGATTAATCCTGAAGTAAAGGTCCAGGCTACAATTTTGCACAAAGAATATTTAGAGTGGGCTGAATCAGTTGGAGAATACCCAATGAAGAAACGTGCCTTTAATAATCGTCTCGTAATGAAAGGTTTTCCTAAACGTAAATCTACTGGTAACAAATTGTACTTTTTTGGTATTGGTTTAAGTTCTGATTTTGATGAAGATATCATTTAAAGTTACTTAGTTACCTTAAGTTATCTATTTTACGATTACTGCTATATGAAAAATATTAATAGATTAATAAGGATTTTAAGTAACTAGTGGTAACTAAGTAACTCAAAAGTAACTAGAGGAGGCAAAAAGATGCTAAATAACCTCTTAGATGAACTATATGTCCATAATATAGAAATCATACTACATGATAACAAAAAATTGAAATTACTATATGACAAAAATCATAACATAGAAACATTAAAACAGAAAATAAAACAAAATAAATATAAAATCATCGCTCGATTACAAGAGAACCAGGATGCATATAGTAAAGGTTTTAATATCTATGGTCATGGTGATCTATATGAGTATCGCTATGGCTATGGTTCCTATCTGTATATCGAAAGGTATGAAAATGAATTGGTCAGTGTCTACAGACTAAATTACTTTAAAGGGGGTGTGAAACCCTACAAGGTTAAAATCGTCCGAGAAAACTGTTCATTTGAACGTGGTTTAAAAGATGCAACAGGATTCATACAGTGGTTGAATAAACGGCAAAAAATAGGATAGGAGGAGTTTTTATTGTACTTGGAAAGAGTAAAAGCGAAAGGCAAGACATATCTTTACCTGAAAAAATATTGTGTTAGAGAGTTTTATGAGAGAAATAATAAGACTGTATATGGATTTGGAAGAATTGAGAAGGCATTAAAGCAAATGTATAAATGGCAACAAGACTATTCCACATTTCCACAAGAATTAAAGAAAGAAGGATGTACCAAGAAAGATTTAATGACATGGATCGATACATTAGAAACTGGAATACATAAAACAGGAAGATCCTTTGTTCATCAAACTAATAGTGTTAAATCAGTAAATTAAATCTTAAAAACGTGTGGTATTTTAATATATTTATATATATAAAATTTTGCACGTCCTTAAAAACTAAATAATAGAAAACACATGATGCCAAAAGTAGTTATTTAATAAGTTATTTTCTTCATTGAATTTGAGAAAAGTTTTGGCATATAAGTAGGCCTATATACATGATAACTTTGTATTATATTAATGCAATGTAAAAAATGTTGTAGACCTTTTCTTTATAAAAGGGTCTAACAGGTGTATACACCTAGCGATATTTCATTGCTTTTTATGAAAAGGTAGGTAAGGCGATATGACAGAACCGCAAGTAACGTCACCGATTGACCCTAGAGAAATGACAAGGTTCGTGACCGATTCAGGCGAAATTCATGTTATTCATGAAATGACATTGGGTGACCTAGTCATAATGTTGGCTCTAGCTGCTATTTTGTTATTCCTGGTCATTGATCGAGTGGTTAGGAGGTAGAAATGCAATGTTTGAAGTAGTAGAAAGTAGTCCGAAAGAAGTATTCCTTGTGTACGTTGCTTTTATCTCAGCTTGTCTTTTAATCGCTCCTATTTGCCAACTACTCTTTACATCGATAGAAAGGGGCACTAGAAGATGGAAATAGGCGGACTGATGGCAGAAGCCTTAAAGATTTTTCTAGGGAACCCGGACGTGATGACAACGCTAATTACGTTTGCTGTTACTTTATCTATTAGTTTAACAGCCTTGAAAATCTATCGACTAAGTAAGGGGGAATAACATGAATTTATCCGGCGTTTGGGATTGGAATTTTTATTGGGAGTCATTTGGTTTTTTTCTTAAAACAGTTGCGCCGTTTCTAATGATTACTGTTGCTGTTATTACCGTTGGTTTGTTACTTTTTGTAGTCATTAGAGCAGTGAAGAACAGTAGGGAATGATTATGCTTTATACGATTACATTTTGGACAGATCAGAACATGGGCGAGTTTTGGGGTAATGTGAAGATGTTACTACAAACAATTCAGCCAGGTATTATGCTAGTTTTTGCTTTATCAACAGCCGGACTATTAATAGGTTTAGTCGTTAGACTCTTTCACAAGTCAGCTAAAGACGGGGAAGATCACGAAGACGATTACGAGATAAGGCGCTATTAAGTTAATAATCGGCACAGCCGATATTATAAATTTTATTTCTACATTTAAGGGAGGATTTTTATTATGTCAATCGACTGGACAGGTTTAACTTTACCATTTGATGTAACAGATTTAATTACAAGCGGTAACGGATTATTAGGAATGGTAGGTGGATTCGTACTCCTAGCGCTAGCCTTTGTGTTTGTACCAAAAGTTATTGGTCTTATCCGTCAATCATTTTCAGCAGCAAGAAGTAAATAGTTTTAAAGGGAGGTCATAAGCATGGAAGAACCGACACCTGGAATTGATTGGTCAGGTCTTTCTTTACCATTTGATGTAACAGATTTAATTGCAAGTGGTAATGGTCTTTTAGGTTTAGTTGGTGGATTCGTACTCTTAGCATTAGCCTTTGTATTTGTGCCAAAAGTTATTGGTCTTATCCGTCAATCTTTTTCAGCAGCAAAAAGTAAATAGTTTTAATTAGGATGGTAAAAAAGCCGGGTAGATAGTTTAAATGCTATCCTCCTGGCTTTTTATATTAAAGGAGAAGATTATGCAAAAAATACTACTGTTTTTAATTGTTGTATTTTTTATGTTTCCTATCAATGCTTTTGCTGCCGGTATAACAAGTAGCGAATATAGTGCAGCAGATGATACCTATTATGTCTACATGGACACGTCGGGTGCAGATAGCTTTACGATCACACAAGATGCAACTGGAACGACCTGGAACTACGATGTTGTAGATGGAGACGACTATACAACGCTAACGTGTAATGGTTCCTTTACGTACACGTTTTATTCCGGAAACAGCGTTATAGCGACAGAAACCGTTACAGCATCCGGAATTATAGAGCAGAACAGTAATTGTGAAGGGACAAGCGATGGGAATGGCAATAATAATTGTGGATGCATTTTCAATACACCTGGTTGGCAAGATTACATGGATAAAATGGACGACGTTATATCAGTCATACCCCCTGCACCAGATTGGGATAGCGTTGCAGATACATTCAAAGATTCGATTGTACCTAGTTTGGTTGGAGAAGTTGAAAACATGCTAGGAAGTCCACCAGGCGAAATGTCAGCTCCTCCGTACCCTCCACCATTAGACGATGGTAATTTGCAAGAACCAACAGGACAAGAGGCAAATGGATTAGAAGGTTTTGACGCAAACGACATTAAGGACAACGCTCCGGATATCGAGGTGCGAGAAGACGAAAGTGGAGGGTTTGACATTAATGATCCACTAGAATCCATGCCAGAACAAGAAATATTTGTGCCGAGCGAACCGGAGAACCCGGCTCCAAGCGAACCGGAGGAACCGGAAAATATTGCACCGGAACCAACCGAGCCGGAGAATGTAGCGCCAGCACCTTCTGAACCCGAAAATGTTGCACCATCACCGGAAGAACCGGAGAACGTCGCACCGACACCCGGAGAAGGAGAAAATACAGCGCCTACACCAAGTGAGGGAAATAATACGGCTCCTATTCCTAGTGAAGATGGAACAGTAGCACCAACACCAGGAGAACCGGACAATGCTTTTCCTGTGCCGGGGCCCAATACAGATGACTATCCAATGCCGTAAAAGAAAGGAGTATTTTATGAAAAAGTTTAGTGTTTTACTATTTGGGGTTGTTTTGTTTCTGATTCTGATTCCTTTTAGTAATGTATTTGCTGCTGAATTTGACTACAATGATGGCTTACTAGACGACCCTAGCAACGTTTTATCGTCATCTATGCCTAGTGAATTTTACGACAACGATCTTGAAACAGGCAGAAAGATATATGCGCATAATTACTATGACATTCAACTTAATGGAAAATTTCATATTGATTCTATGTATCTAAAGGCTACTACTGGTTACTCGAAAATTCAGTTATTTGCAAATAACGAAATGGTTTTTTATGAAAGTAGCGCAGGAACGAGCATCGATGAATTAATAGAAGTAAACAAAGACGATGTAGATCTTATTAGGGTTTATCAGCCTTCTACTACATCAAATGCTACGGTTTACGAATTAGATGCGTTCGGTTACAAAACTGGCCAGTTATCCATTCCGAATAACGTTACCAACTTAAAAGCTGTACCGGGAGGAAAAAAAGCGGAATTAAGTTGGACGAATCCTACTGGCACAGGCTTTCAAAGTGTGAGCATTTACCAGGGTGATAATTTGTTAGTGGAAAATGTGACAGAAGAAAGTTACACCGTTGAAGGATTGAACTTCAACACTAGTTATACATTTAAAGTTGTTTCAGTTGGTGCTGATGGTAATTCAAGTGGTCAAACCGTGGAAGTGACCACTAAAGCAGAACCGGACACCGATGGTGATGGTATACCAGATAGTGAAGATCAATACCCGGACGACCCAGAAAACATTCCACCACCAGAAACAACCGAAGACGTTCCGGAAGTGGAAGAACTAAAAATCGAAGCAACACCCGAAAGAGTGGATCTGTCCTGGAAGAATCCACCGAGGTATTTTGAAAAAGCTACTATCTATCGAAAAGTGACTGGAACAGCAACGGCAGCAAGTTTTAATTTAAATCCTTTTGCACCTATCACCGTGCAAGCTGCCGAAGATTATGAGCCGTTATTTGAAACCAATGGAACAACATTTGGGGATTTAAGTGTTAAGGAGAATGAAGAATATGAGTATAAAGTGACGAATACGTACAACGGTTTAGAGAGTGCAGGGGTAACGGTTCAAGCATCGATTCCTGAACCTCCACTAGTAGACACTACGGGCGCAACTTTGCCATTTGGTATAGGGGAATTAATTGCAAGTGGAAATGGTCTTTTAAATTTAATTGGTGGTTTTGTACTTCTAGCACTAGCATTTGTGTTTGTACCGAAAGTGATCGGTCTTATCCGTCAATCATTTATTAGTAATGCTACTGGACAAGCTACCGACAACCGATTGACCGAAAGGCAACAAAAAATGATAGTCGGGCAAGGAAGACAACCGAGACAAGGGAGGTCATAACAATGGACAACGATCTTATGCAGTCGGTAATTGAGGTTGTATTTATGGGGCACATGAAATATGTCGCTCCCTTCCTCTTACTCATGATGTCAACGTTATTTGTAGATCAAATCATTAACTTGGTCAAAGGCATTCTAGCAAACAATAAAAGGGTTCGTTATTAATGGGGATTATTGGTGATGCGCTTTCCTGGATAGGTAATTTAATATGGAATGCTATCCAATGGTTGTTAGGCGGTATAGGAGACTTTTTTCAAACACTAATAGATATTATCGTTGGCTTTTTCCAGGTCATATTTGAAGTTATCGAAGGTTTGCTTTATTTGCTCTACATGATCGGTGTGTTAGCTGTTAAGCTGTTCCAAGTTATATTAGAGTCAGCCGGATTATTGTGGGCACTTGTAAAAGGATTTAGCAATACATTGACAAGCTTATCCTATGCGCCGAAGTCTTCCGGTGGTCATGGTTATAGCGAAATGATCGGAAGAATATTTGACGCATTAGAACCAATGCAGTTAGAGCCGATTGCTTACGTATTATTATTTGTTTTATGGTTTACGACAGCTATTGCGGCTATGAAATTAATATCTAGCATTCGAGTAGGAGGCGATTAGATTGGACGTATTAACGACAATCAAAAGCTTTATAGACAAGATTTTTCAGCCTCCTATTGCTTTTCTTGATTTAGCAATAGAGAGAATCCAGGGCGTTCATTTAGGAATGTCGCAAGGGTTGAATATAGGACAGTATTTTACAGTATTCGGAGACTTGCCTGGCATATGGCAAACGGTAGTCTCTTCTATTTTGATTAGTACCGTGCTGTTAGGAACACTTTTGATGTTCCGGTCAGTAATGCGTATGTATTACAGTGTGAAAGAAGGTGTTAAGTGGTGGTAGATGCATTTTTTTATATGTATGTAGTGGGAGCTGGAGCAAGCGCCGGGATTGCTAGCGTTGTTTTTGTCTCCTGGAAGGTTTATCAACGATCAGCAGCACAACCAAATAAAAAAAGAAAGGCAGTTGTTCGCTAAATGGGATTAAGTAAAAACAAAGAGGAAGAATTTAACCTGGAAACCAATGATCTATTAATTGTATTTGACGACGAAAAGAAAACAAGTGACATAAGACATATAACCGAAACGACCGACGAGGCAGTTATAGCAGCAGGCTATTACAAAGTGCCGTTGCAAGATTGCGAGATAACAGTAGGTAACGACGGAAGGAACTTCTTTTATAGAGCGCCTTCCAGGTCAGTTACGGAAACGGAACGACTAGCACAGCTAGAAATGAATACCGTTCTAACACAGATTACAGCATATAGACCGCCGGTTTTACCTTCTAGCCTGGATTGGACGAAAGGGATCTTGTTCGCTTTGATCTTTATTGCATTTATTATTATTGCGCTTGTCGCAACCTAATAACAGGAGGGATGAAACATGGACGAAACAGTATGTAGATTAATTTATGAATTAAAAGGAATGGTAACCTCCACTTTGGAGGCTGCCGAACATTCCGACGAAGTGTTACGACCTTGCCTAGACTTAGCAGAAAACAAGTTGATCGAGATACTAGAAAGAATACCGAATAAGTGATGTTGCTAGAGGGCGCTCAAGCTTAACGAAATCTAAAACGAAAGGTAGTTGTTCATTCAATGCAAAATACAGAGCAACAAAATGCACACTCAAACGCCGATAAGCTGCAATCTGTGATAAGTGATGATCTTTTCCCGCAAGTGCAGCACATATCAGATGTAAAACAAGTCATAGAAGAAATGCAGAGCAAGTCGCAGAACCTCCGAGAACCACAAATAAAAGCGCTGCTGTTCTTGAAACGCTTAGGGCAAAACAAATACTTACACGGCGATAAAAACCCTTATGACGAGATTTACAAGTACATTACAACGCAAGGGAAAACAGATATAGCGAATCCAGAGTATTACCTGGACACGATCGAGGCGCTTATTCCAAAACCGCCTAAACCAATCGTGATGGCTCCAGATGGCAAGGGGGCAAAACGATAATGGCACACCACTTTTTTATCCAGGGACCACTTGGGGGCGGTAAAACATTTTTAATGTCGCTCCTGGCTCACCACTGGAAATCAAAAACGATCAGAAACGGCGGTCATGTTGAATTGTTCAGCAATTATGGCTTAAAAGACAGTTATCCAATGTCTCACTATACAGATTGGTATGAGGTGGCCGAGGCGCAAGGTTCTATTATTTGTTGGGATGAGGCACAAATGGCGTTTAGTAATCGTAAATGGAGCAAGTACGGTCAAGGAATCGCAACCGAAACGATGATGTTCACTAGAAAGATGAAATCCGTTCAGATTTATTGCAGTCCGTCGATCAACAACGTAGATAGCCGTATTCGTCAGATCGTCGAGGTTTTAATCACGACAAGAAAGATCGGTGACAAAGGTTTCTCCTTGCATTTCAGAGACTATCAGACCGGAGAACACTTACACAACCAATTTATTCCGATGTGGAAAGCAAGGAGATTTTTTAAAATGAATCTCTATGACAGCTTTAACATGGTGCAGTCTTTTCCTTTGCCTGCAACAGAACGAGAAGGGAAAGAGTTTTTTGAAACGTTAGAAGAAATTCACGACAAAGCAAGGGGGAAAATCCGTGTTAGAAGTTAAAGAATTAAGTGTAGTACCGAATGATTACAAACAGAAAGACCCTAGAATGCTGCTTTACTTATACCCAGAAACCCTAAACATAGTCGCTTACGCCAGGTCATTACAAAAGTTTAGCTTTTACCAAACGTTAGAGGTAGCCGAGGACTTAGCAAAGCGCCAGGGATTTATCCTGCTGCCATATGGTTGTATTCACTGGCAACGTGCGAAGAATTACGGATCAGATCGCAAAATCAAGATAGGAAGAAAATCATTTTTCCTAATGAAACCGAATGAACTAACTAACGGTGAAAAGCGTAAATTAGAAGATTATATAGACGAATTAAAAACATAGGAGGTTAAAAATATTATGCTTTTACGATTAAAACATTCTGAGAGTGCTTTAATTTTGCTCCATATGGCTATGACAAGAAAGAGCGCTAGAAATACTTTTAAACGAAACCATAAAAAAGAATCAAAAGAGTTGCTAGCATCATTTGATGAGGTGAAAGAAGAATTGGAAAAAGCAGTAGATCAAACAGACGAGAATCAAGGCTTCCTGGTCACGGATTATCATTTTAATGTACGTGAAATACAAATGCTATATTCCTTCTTGTCCAGTTATATTCCTTTATTATCCGATACTGTGAAAAAAGCAGGCGATAAAGACGAAGATCGTTACCAGGTGTTGGATTTGCAAAGAATCAACGTCCAATTACAAAAGATGTTAGAAGGTGCTGGTGTTGTTTAGAAAACTATTATTCTTGTTTTCTATTATCTTTTTCATTAGTCAGCCGTTGAAAGCAGATTTGATAGACGACCTGCAGCAGCATAAAGAAGATTTGCAAGCCATTGAAAAAGCTGTCCAAGAGTCCACCAAAAGAGAAGAAACGATAAAACTTGCACAGGATGAGGCAAGACTAGCAAAGATCGTAACAGCTTATGAAAATGCAATAGCTTTTGATCGGGAAGAAACAGAAACAAAGACAGCCACTAGGAATATAAACTCGAATCAAACCTTATTTATCGATCTGCAAGATATGAATGCAAGCGACAAGCAAAAGAAAGTTGTCAGCGTCGGAACGAAATGGATAAATAATTCTAAGTATGTCTTTGGTGGTGGCAGAAACCAATTAGACGTAATGACAGGGCGCTTTGATTGCTCTTCCTTTGTCTATTGGGCGTTTGACCAGGTAGGCATTACATTAGGCAATATGACGAGCGTTACAACCGATACACTAAAAAGCATGGGATCAGGTGTGACTATGGATAATATTCAAATCGGTGACCTGGTTTTCTTTAATACGTATAAGATAGATGGTCATGTAGGCATATACGCCGGGAACGGTCGATTTATAGGAGCGCAAAGTAGTACAGGTGTTTCATATGCAGACATGACTTCTGGCTATTGGAAGGAAAAATTTAATGGAAGAATTATAAGAGTGTTCTAATCTATTATTTCGCTTATCAGGTAGAATTAGTATATTTATAATGGTAATATTATACTAATTAAATATAAAAGGTAGGCGATTGCATTGAAGTTACTCGACAAATTATTTAAGAAAAAGGAAACAGAAACGAAAGCAAATTCAACTGCAAAAACGACAAAGAAGCCAATTAAAAAACACAATGAAAAAATTGCAGCAAGAAAAGGGGAAATCGGAGAACACAAAATAAACATTCAACTGGATCAATTTCCAAAAGAGTATAAACATTTAGAAGATATTATGATCAAGAATCCGAAGGCAAAGAGTGGATACTCACAAATAGATCATATACTCATATCTTCTTATGGAATATTTGTTATAGAAACAAAAAACTATGAAGGAACTATTTATGGTGGTAAGGACAGAAAAGTATGGTCAGTGAATGGTAAATTTAAAATGATGAATCCATTCATACAAAATTATGGTCATATTAAGGCTTTAAAAAGTGAGATAAGTGAAAAATACCATTCTTACTTTGTATCTGTGGTGTCTTTTACAAAACGATGCAAATTTAAAATAGATGAAACTGAATTAAGAAAGATCGCTTCAGATGAATTACTTGTATATGACATTGAATTAACGGAGTTTATTAATCGTAAGGTGAATATAAATGAACATCAACATGAAGAGCCATTTTTAACTGATAGACAAATAAACGAGATTTATGACCAGCTAAAAGCAGTTAATATAGAGGACCAAGCTATTAGAAAACAGCATGTTCAGTTATTAAAAGAAGGAAATAAAAAAGGAACTTCACAAAATAAGGATAGTGCAAAGTGTACCGTATGTAATAAACCTGTATCAGAAAAGGTAAAAGCATATTGTCATTCCAATTCAAAATTCAAAGGAAAAATATACTGTTATGAGCATCAAAAGACTATAAGTAGCTAATTTTTGTGTCTTTTTAGGTGAGCTATAAGGTATAGCACCAGGTTTAAGGAAGACTTGCATTGATTAATTAGAACATGCGTTCTATAATTATTTTGTGAAGTGCTTCGTATGATATTAATAAGTAATGATATAGAGGTGGCTAATTATGATTGAAGAAAATGAAAAGCTAACCACATATCGTGAATATCCTTACCTGGTGTATGCCCGTGTTTCTACTGACAAAGATGAGCAAAAGGATTCCCTAACAAACCAAGTGGATATATGTCGTTATTGGTTAGAACAAAATAAATTTGAATGGAATGAAAGATCTATTCTTCAAGACGAAGCAAAATCTGGAACGATGTTTCTAGAGAGAACAGCCATGCAGTTGATTCTCAAGAAAGCAAGAAACAGAGAAATCAAAATGGTTATTTTTAAATCCATTCATAGGCTTGCCAGGGATCTTAAAGATGCCTTAGAAATTAAAGAGGTATTACTTGGTCATGGTGTACGTGTAGTGACGATTGAAGAAGGATACGATAGCCAATATGAGGGAAAAAATGATATGAAATTTGAAATGTTCTCAATGTTTGCTGCGCAGTACCCAAAAACACAATCAGTTTCTATTAGTGCTGCTCTTGCTGCAAAAGTAAGGAAAGGTCATCACATAGGGAAGATTCCATATGGATATGATCGAGTTAACCAATTACTAGTAATAAAGGAAGATGAAGCTGCAGTTATAAGAAAAATTTTCAATTGGTATAACTATTATGGATATGGACAGAAGACCATTACTAATAAATTAAATGAAGGTGTTGAAGAAGGAACTATATTACCACCTAAATCAGGTGGAATATGGCAACTTACAACCATTCAACGAATTTTAAGAAATCGTACTTTTTGTGGAGATTTTATTCTAAATCAATACACCAATGTGAAAGTGGATGGACGTAAAAAACAAATTAAGAATCCAAAGTCGAAATGGACAATTATTAAAGATCATCATCCAGCAATCGTACCGAGAGAAGAATTTAATAAAGCCAATAATAAGAAAGTTGTAAATAATAAAAGAAAAGTAACTCCTTGGAATGAATTTAGGGGATTATTAAAATGTGGCCATTGTGGCAGTAATATGATCATAATGCAAAGCTGGAAAAGGAAAAAGGACGGAACTAAAACTCACTGGAAATATTTAAAGTGTAGTAAGTATAGAAGGTCTAATAAGTGTGTTAATCATCCACCTATAACTTATGAGGATTTTAGAAAATTAATACTTCAGAAATTGATTGTAGAAACAACAAAAGCAAGATTTAATCTAGAAGCCAATGTATCAAAAAATGATCAAATTAAAGTAAAAAAAATAAAAAATGAAATTGCCAATTTAAATAACAAAATTGATAGATTATTAGATATTTATCTAGAAGGTATTCTCAATAAGTTTGATTACGAAAATAAAAGAGAAGAATTACAAAAAAGGATACAGCAACTTGAGGATAAATTATTTACTTTAAATATGGAGAAAGAAAGAGCGATAAGTATAAAAACTATTAAAGAAGCCTTAGATCAATTAAATGACACAAATAAAGATTTATTCCATGTATTTAATGTTTTGATTGAATATGGTGTTATATATATAGATGGTACTATTGATTTGAAATATAAGTTTAATGAAGACAATGAATAAAAATATCGATTTAATCATAGGTTTAACAAATATTAAAATTATTTGGGTTTTTATGTTATAATTTGAATAGTTTACAAAAAATTATTTAAAGGTTGTGTTGTTTTGACTGAATTAACAAAAGAAGACTGGAATAACCTAGTGAATAATGTCGGTAATGTAGCAGATAAAACACAGCAACAATTACTTGATTTAAATGCTTACGTGACTGAATTAAATAATACTTTAACGGTAACGAACATTATACTGGGTATTATTGCAATAACCTATATTTTATCGACTATTATTAAGTTTATGAAAAAATAAAAAAGACTGCGTCAAAGCGCAGTCTTTTTTTAGATTAATATAATGAATAATTAAAGCCTAGTTCAATATATTTTCGGTAATAATTTGTAGAACCAGACGAACCTCCAATTGAAAATCCAGCTGCTTCCCAACCGGCAGAGAATTCTTGAGTGGTAGCTATTTGTATTGTAGCATCTCCCAATACCTCAATTGAAGTGGTTGGAAATTGTCCTCCATTAGGTAGAGAATCTGCAGTAGCACTTTCAATAGTATGGTTACCAGATCCGGTAAACCACTGTGTATTAAGTACATTATTTATTTGTCTAAAGGAACCAGAAGAATAGATTTCTATTCGAGCTCGCAATCTAGTATCTAATCCATTGTCAGTTCTAGTTCTACTAACATTACTTAAGTAAGTGTCATCAGCTGCTAAAGTGCTGACACCTGATAATGGTTCATTTTCTACTGTGAAAGTATCTAGCAATTCATCTGTTTCGTTGTCGTAAACCTCTATACTTCCAACTAAATTGGTCTCACTTTTTTCTATATAAACATCTGACTGGTCGTAGGGAATTTCAAATTCAATTCCCTTTATATGTTCAGTGAATAACCCTTCGCCATTTTCTGCCGCACTTGCCGTAATTCCTGGCAAAATAAATAATACTCCTAACACTACACTTAACGAAACTACTGTTTGCTTGATTTTTTTGATAAATATTCCCTCCTTTGTATTTAACTAGTATTCTATATTAGTTTATGTATATTTTCAACAGTTTTACCACTAAAATTACAAAAAAATTACTTATTATGGTTTTTGTGAATGTTATTCTTTGAATCATGAAAAATTCTATAATTATCTGAAATAACTTGATAGATTTGTGAAAAGAGTAGAAATAATCTAAAATTAGTAATGTAGTAAATATTTCTTATTTTAGGTGGTTAATATGAAGGGTTTTGAAGGATTTGCTGTTTACATATTAATAATGGTGGTCGGAATTGTAACCATGGGTTTGTTTTTTTGGACTATTACAAAACTTTCAGAAAAAATATCATCAAGACTGTCTTTCAAGTTATTGAAAAAAGGATCTATTATAAAGCAAATAACACTGCTTGAATTTATATCCATCTTGTTTTTGATGATGATGCTAGCTAGTCTAATTTCCTTTGTATTTAGAGTTTGGATGAATTTCTTTTCTTTCTTATTTTTGATTAGTTTTATGTTTTTTTGTTTGCACGGACTTACTTCACCATTTTAAAAGAAAACAAAAATATATCGAAACACCTCTAACCAAATTTTCAAAAACCATATTAGTTGTAATTTCACGATATAATAATAGGTATCTTGTTAATCGGTTAAAAATTTTATTTTCGGTAAAATTTATTCAAAGTTTTGTGTGTTTTTCAACTTTTGGATTTATTGTAAGTATTGGGGCATTGAGCTTTCTTAGTATTTCAAATGGAATTAGCTTTTTATTATCATTATCTATGCCCTTTTCTTATGTGATGTGGATTTATACATTTAATGACAAAAATGACAAAAAAAGTTGGATAAGTATTAAGAGAATGATTACAAGAGTAATGGTATTTGTTTTATTATTTTTTATATTATTTATTAAGTTTAATAGTTATTCTAATGTTGGTCATTATGATACTGTTGAAATTTTTGTATATATTCTTATTCCTTCTTCATTTCTCTATCTGGAAAACATCATAAAACTAATATACGACGATAAGAAGTTGTTCGAGGAAAATTCACATGGTAATATAACTAAAAAAGCTATAATAAAGAGGTGATGTATTGGATAAGACAAAAACACAGGAAGATAATATACAAATACTTTTAGACTATTTCAAGTCAATGAATTATCAGTTTGAAAAATATCCTAGTAATAATGTTGGAAACTACTACGATTTAAAGAAACTAAAGAGTTTTATAAATAATGAAGTTGAGTTTTGGGATGATGTTGTTAATAATTTCAACATTACAGAAACCGCGAAATTTCCAATTTTATTAGTATCGCAAAATTTTAACAATATAAATAAAAATATAGAATATTTGTTAAAAAATGAAACTGAAGATATCGATAGTAAAAAGAAAAGATTAGATACAGTATTGAATACGATTAAAGGAAATAAATTTCCATGTATTTTTTCGATTAGCAATGAAGCAAAAATTATAAAAATGTTAAGCGATAACAAGTCCATCAGAACTATTAATGGATTTTTGAAAGGTTATTTTAGTCCGAGAGAACATCAACATCTAAAAATAAGTAATAATGAATTTTTAAACAATGAATTTATTTTAGGTATAACAATAGCAAGTAAGTTATTATACCCTGAAATCACCAGTGACCTAAATGATGAATACTATCGAAACCTCGAAGAATTAGTTGAAAATACAAATATTAATAGTGTGAATGTGATAAATTCACTAAATAAATCATCTAACGAGATAAAGGAAAAATTCACTTCTTTTTTAAATGAAATTAATCAAGAAAGAGAGAATTATTCAGAAAGAAATGAAGTTTTTTTGAATGAAAAACAAGAAACTTTTTTAAAGTTGGAAAACAAATATAAAGAGCATCTAAAATTAAAAGAACCAGCAGAATATTGGAATGTAGCTGCAAATGAATATGAAAACAGAGGTGAAAAATGGAGGAATTGGTCTTTGGGGTCTAGTATAATATTTATTTCTATTTTAACTGTGATATTAATATTTACGAATGTTAAAAACACTCTTGATCTAAGTTCAGTAAAATTTACAATAATACTAACTGTGATTATTTCTGTTGGTTTTTTAATTATTAATCTCTTTATAAAATTGTCTACTTCTAATTTTCATTTAGCTAATGATGCTCATGAAAGACATCATTTAACTTATGTATACCTAGCGCTTTTAAATGAAACTGAATTTAGTCCAGAAGAAAAAAATATTGTCTTACAAGCCCTATTTTCTAGGTCAGATAGTGGTAACAAAAGCTGATTCTGGTACTCAACTCCCTGGTCAAGCTATTACTTCACTAATGAAACAAAAACAATAAATGTCAACTGATTTTAAGTTTGCAATAATAATGCATAACAAATGCAATGCAGAAGCTGGGTGTTAAGGGGCGCTCACAAGCTGTAGTGGAATTGTTGCGAATGGGCGAGTTAGAGCTCTAGATGAAAACCAGTTATTCTATAAAGGAATAACTGGTTTTTCTGTTGGTAAAGAATTTATTTGTGAAATAGCGGTTGGATTATGCAGCAGCTTAAAGATTTTTCCGATATATGATATAACCAGATACAATAAAATTATATTTGCCATCAATGGGACCATGTCAACTGAATAAGCATTGTTTACAGACAGGTGCTGTAAAATGAAGCTAGAATTATTTTCGCTGTAAATAGTCACAAATGGAAAAGGAAAACCAAAAGTATAAGCATATTTAGTCGTATGAAGTAATGTAGGTGACGGATCAGGTATAATGCCGGAAAGGGTTAAAAATATAGCAAGTGCTACTAATAAGAGAGGGGGTTTTTAGGTGATGTCTTTTTATTACACGACTTAAAAAGATTCCAAATAATAAAAGTGTAATAGAATATAGTAAGATGTTAGTGAATGTGGGATTGATGTTAAGAGCAATAGAACATATTTCCAAAACAGCTCCAATTCCAGTTAAAATAAGAAATACAAAAATAAATTCGATGATAGATTTTAATGTGTCACTCATGATAACGCCTCCTTTATCTTTTGATATAATTGGTTAAATGTGTAAAATGTTATAGCAAATCAAACCTTTTTAAGCAATTAGCTATGAAAGTGTGAATAATCAGATAAAGAACTCAATGCAACTTGATTTTAAAGGAATAGTATATAATTTGTAGTTGTAATCTTCTCTTTACTAACAATGGCACTAGAATTGTAGGAAATTAGAAAAGAACTGACACTATTTATAGATAAAAGTTAATTACGAATCTTGCAATGCCTTTCTGCTGCGAAAAGCAATCACATACCATATAATATTAACAACGCATGTAGCCGCACATATAGCTATTACAGCCATAGTGATAGGGGCGTTCTGACCGGAAACTTCACCAATTAGCAGGTTTATGGGAATTAAAGCTAAGTTAATTAATAACCCTATACCACAAAATACTGCCAGCACATATTTCATAGTATCCATTCCAGTCATATAAAGGATCAAAGGGATTATGTAAAACATAAGAATCATAATGATTGCAAGCCACATACCTATTGAGTTAAATGTATTCGTGTTTGGTCCCGAATCAGCAAGTGGCGAAGCGGAGCTTAGTGTCATCATGGAGCAAAAGAGAATAGCTGATAATAAAGTGGTGATAACCACACGTTTTTTCATTCTTTTCACCTCACATAAAAATAGGAACAGAACTTAATAAAACAACACCAAACATTTCCTTGTAAAACATTTACAAATACATTTTCTGGTATCTTATTAGATTTGTCAAGATTAACTTTGAAAATTAATCTGTATTTGTAAAAATGGAAAGACCAGTTATCCTTACATGAGAGTAACTGCTTTTATTTTATACGTTAGGAAAGCATTAAATTTTTGCAATGAAGCAGATCGACGAAGTGAAAATTTAGAAGGTACAAAGTATAAGCAAAACTTCGGCACTCGTTAATGATGGGGCGAATGCCGAGTTTTACTAGATATAATTGTTAATTATGATTGATCTGCTGCGGTATAGACTGCTCCGCATTAACATAACCAGCACCATAAACATTTTCGTCGCGATCCACCCAAATATCAGTACCAGACTTTAACCTTTCTTTTATCTCGTCAGCTGTTAGGTCAGGATTATGTTGCTTCATTAAACTTACTACGCCGGCTATGATTGGTGTCGCCATGGACGTGCCGGACATAATATAGTAATCTCCGTCGACGCGATTGGATTTCTGAAGTCGGTCAAGATAGGAATTAGGGGAGCGTAAGGAAATAATATCGACGCCAGGTGCAAGAATATCTGGTTTTATTTCTCCATAGAGTGTCGGACCTCGGCTTGAGAAGCTTGCAACCTCATCATCCCGGCGTGTATTTGCTGTTGTGCGATCATCAAGTGCTCCGACTGTAATGACACGATCACTTAGACCTGGACTGGAAATAGTTTGTGGGTCTGGCCCACTGTTACCAGCTGCCACACAGACAGTAATACCACTTTTCCATGCTTCCTCTACTATTTGAACCATAGGATCGCGGTCTTCTTCGCCATAACTTTGTGCTTCAGAACCTAGAGACATGCTGATAATGTCAATAGGAGTAGTAGGGTGATCTTCGTTATACTGAATACACCATTCTACACCTTGCATGATCGTATCTAATGTACCTGATCCCATTTTATTTAATACTTTTACACCAGCCAGATTTGCTTTAGGGGCAGGTCCCATATATTTTCCGTCAGAAGCAGATGCGTCTCCGGCGGCATCACCGGCACAATGTGTTCCGTGACCATTATCATCATATGGTTCTGTGCGATTATTAATAAAATCTACAAAATCAGTAATTCTACCCGATAAATCCTGATGTGGATATATTCCTGTATCAATAATGGCAATTTTAGTTCCTTTTCCAGTTAAAGCTGTATTATTTCGAAATACCTGCTTCGCTTTTGCCGACTCAACTGCAACATCTAATAAAGCTTGCACCTCTTTATTCTTATATACTTTTTTGACATGATTACAGGTGGATAGCATTTCCTCTAAGCTGTCAGGAGTCATATCTGCTGTACAACATGAAACCCTGTTATAGTAATGATATAACTTATTGTTTTTATGTTTCTTCGTAATTTCTGCTATTTGCTGACAACCGTCTTCATATGCCTCAGGCTGAAATTGCACAATAACAGAAAGTTTTTTCTTACGCATTAATTTTCTTTCAAATAATCCATGCAAGAAGCACGGTGTATATTTAAAAGGACGATACAAATGAATTAAATCATCACGCAATGATCGGTCTAGCTGTTTACTATAATTTCGAACGGTCTGAATCATAGAATATCCAAACAAAATTATCCCCTCATTTCTTCTTTGTCTACTTCAATCTATGAGAGGATGAAAGCTTTGGCATCCATGATTGTCCAATAATTATCGAAAATAGGTAAATTTAAGAGATTAAATAGTTTAATCTAAAAATGAATAAAAAAAACCGGGCATAAACCAGCCCGGTCGTCAACGAACTAAAATATTTAGCTTCTTATAATACGGTTTATGTAACTGGATGTCTGCTTAGCAAAGTTCCGGAAATATGCCTCGCAGGACGCGAAGTGGTTGGTAGAAGGTATCCCAGCACACACAATATATCAAAATGGTCCCATAGCTAGTTAGCATATTCCATATTATGGGGATATGCTTTTTTATCTCTCAATCTTAAGTCTAAATTTTCTTATTAAAAACCAGTATTTCATATGAAATAACTGGTTTTAAAGTGTCTATGTAATGACCACACAGCTTTACTTCATCAATTCTTTCCGCTTTGACCATTCATAAATAATCGCATTACACTCATTATAATATTTTGTTGGTACTTGGTGCTTGGAATGATGTATATAAGCAACCTCTACATCATTAATTTTTTTGCGAAAAGCATGCTGGTAGGAGTGGACATAAAAATCATTCGCTCCATAAATAAGCAGAAGTGGGACATGGATAAGGTGTAAACGATCTGCAGCCTGATAATTTAAACCTAGCTGGTATTGTTGCGTCAGCATATGTGGGGCTGTTTTCTTAATTTCCAATTCCATTTCTTTAGCGGCTCTTTTATCACGAAAGTGGTTGAAGCTAAGTCCTTTTGCCAGTAAACCGATCCATTTCCACTTCGCTATCGTGATCCCCAATCCGTACTGCGTTCGCAACGTGATATTCCCAGGAGTGTAGTAACCACCGATCAAAATAAGGGCCAAGGTATGATTCGGGTATCGTAAGGCGAACTCCTGTGCAATTAAGCCGCCATTTGAGTAGCCACAAATGATGGCTTGACTAATTCTATTCACATCCATTATGCGTTTTACGTCTTCAACAAAATCGGAGAATTGAAGGATTCCCTCTGTACCACTACTTCGGCAGTCACCTCTGTTATCAAAGGTGATGAGCTTAAAGTGATCTTTCAGTAATTGTTGATAGCGAAAAGTTAAATGTCCCATGGCTGGCGGGGAAATAAAAATAATTGCCGTTCCTGATCCGGTACATTGAAAATACAAAGCAGGTTGTGTTTCGGTATATGGCATAATTACACTCCCTATCTGACTGTTCGTGTCCATCTATTAAGAGTGTTCACTACCAATCCATATTTTATCCGAATTGCTTCTTTTATCGGTGCGACACCCCTGTTTTATAGATCTTTACTTAAGTTTTCGTTAAAATTGGAATTTTTTCGTAAATAGTGTTGACGTCAAAATATTTTGAATATATAATTATTGAGCATTGATAAAAAATTTTAAACAAAGGAGGTTACGCAAAATGAATACGAAACGTTTATTTCCTGTTCGCATTCTACAACTGAATGATATTACCGTGACCTCCTTTTCGATGAATTAATAGTTCATTTCACAACTATTATCATTAGAAAACTGTATCTATAAAATTCGGAAGATCACGGACTTGTTCGTGATCTTTTTTTGTTGCCTGTCAGAAGTGGATAGATGCAACATTTTAGCGTATACGTCACGAACGTATGCGCTTTTTTTATTTTTTATCAATGCACAAAAAAACGAAGGAGGAAGAATGATGAAATGTTTGATTGGAGCAACTGATAACAAAGATAGGATAGATGGTGGATAGCTAGATCAGAAGGGAACCGTCAGCAGAGAGGAGAGAGGTTAGCGTATGTTTTCAGTATTTTATAAATTATCATGGTTTTTTAAAGAGCAATGGGTTCGTTATTCCATTGCGATTACAGCATTAATCATCGTAAGTTTTATTGATTTATTGCCACCAAAGTTAGTAGGGATGGCCATTGATGCGATTCAGTATAACGAATTGACTGCGGAACGCTTAATGCAGCTTATTGTTATATTCGTCGGATTAATTATCATCAGCTATGGCATTATGTTTTTGTGGGATTACCATTTATTTGGAGGATCCTTATTACTAGAAAGAAAAATGCGCTCGAAATTGATGAGTCATTTTATGAAAATGAGTCCTCGCTTTTTTAGTCATAATCGGACAGGTGACTTAATGGCGCGTGCGACTAACGATTTGAAAGCGATTATGATGACGGCGGGTTTTGGGATACTTACACTGGTCGATTCCACGATTTTCATGTCCTTTATTATTCTCATGATGGGATTTACAATCAGCTGGCAGTTAACACTTGCTGCATTAATACCGATGCCGTTAATGGCCATTATCGTTCACCAATATGGGAAGATCATTCACACTCGTTTTACCGCAGCACAGTCAGCTTTTAGTGAATTGAATAATTATACGTTGGAAGCAATTCGAGGAGTTCGTGTCACCCGTGCATTTGTACAGGAGCAACAAGATTTCGAGCGCTTTTCAGACATGACAGAAACCGTTTTTCAGAAAAATAAGTCTGTAGCCAATATGGAAGCATTTTTTGAACCAACGATCAAAATTTTAGTAGGAATTTCGTACACGATTGGTCTTGGTTACGGTGCGATGATGGTGATCGACAATCGTATTTCATTAGGAGACCTGGTCACGTTTAATGTTTACTTAGGAATGCTGATATGGCCAATGTTTGCAATTGGAGAGTTAATTAACGTGATGCAGAGAGGGAATGCATCGATTGATCGTGTGGATCATGTATTTGCACAACAAGCCGATGTAACTGATCCAGCCAAACCAAAAACGATAGAGATTCCAGAAGTAATTGATTTTCATCAAGTGGATTTTTTTTATCCGGATGTGAATGGCAAGCAATTAGATTCGGTCAATGTAACGATTCAGCGAGGAGAAACGATTGGAATCGTCGGCAAAACAGGTGCAGGAAAAACAACATTATTTAAGCAGCTATTGAGAGAATATGCACCACCACAAGGGGGTCTGACCATCAATCAAATTCCGATAGCAAGCTTTTCACTGGACACAACAAGATCCTGGATCGGATATGTGCCACAAGAGCATGTATTATTCTCCAAAACAGTCAAAGAAAATCTTCTTTTTGGTTGTGGACACAAAACCAATCAGGAAATTGATCGTATCCTGGAATCGGCATGTTTGAAAGCAGATATGGAAGCTTTGCCGGAAGGACTTGAAACATTAGTTGGTGAGAGTGGCGTTACCTTATCTGGAGGGCAGAAACAGCGTGTTTCATTAGCGCGAGCGTTATTAATGGATCCAGAAATTTTGATTTTGGATGATTCTTTGTCTGCGGTAGATGGAAAAACAGAAGCAAATATCATTGCCCATTTAAAACGAGAACGACAAGGGAAAACGACTTTGATAGCTGCCCATCGTTTGTCAGCTGTTAAACACGCTGATCAGATTATTGTATTAGACGAAGGTCACATCGTGGAAAGTGGCCGGCATGATGACCTGATGAAGCAAGGTAGCTGGTATAAAAAACAATTTAACATGCAAAAAATGGAAGGCGGTGAAGAATAATGAATCCTTCAACAGAAAAAAGATTATTACGCTATGCTTTTACGAGTAAAAAGTTCATTATGATCGGTTTAGTCTGTCTTATCATTGCAGTTGGTCTGGAATTATCTGGTCCGCTGATTGCTAAAAGGGTCATCGATCATCATATTGTCGGTGTTCAAGCTAATTGGGTGCAAGTAGATGCTAATGATGATCAGGATACTATTTCCTATCAGGATATGTTTCTAAAAAGAGCCGATCGTGTGAAAAGTGAGGATAATGCTGTGAACGATTTTACCTTGCTGCAATCCGAAAGAAGTTATTATTTAATAGAAGGAAACATTTCTGCAACAAGCACAGTTCAGTCAGCAGAGAATGGATTGATAACGATTAATCAGAAAGAAGCAACAAAAGAAGTCGAAGGACAACGAGTACTTGCAGCTGATCTGGTTACGTTCTTTCAGCCGGAATTTCACCCGATCGTTCTGCTGTTAGTGTTATATATCGGATTAATTCTGATAGCGGCTGTTTTCCAATATTTTAAAACGTATTTGCTGCAAATTTCAGCAAACAAAATTATTCAGCGTATGCGAGATGATGTGTTTATCCAGATCGAAAAATTGCCAATGAAGTACTTTGTTGATCGGCCGGCTGGTAAAATCGTTGCACGAGTGACCAATGATACGGAGGCCATTCGAGAATTATATGTAAAAGTGTTAGAGACTTTTGTTAACGGTTTTGTCTATATGACAGGTATTTTTATTGCGCTGTTTCTATTAAACCCACCATTGGCGAGCATCTGTTTAATTTTGATTCCGCTTCTTTATTTGTGGATGAAATTTTATAAGAACTATGCAGGAAAGTATAATCGCGTAATTCGTTCGACCAACAGCGAAATCAATGCATCGATAAATGAGTCGATCCAAGGGATGCCGGTTATTCAAGCATTTCGCAGAACAAAAGAAACACAAGAAGAATTTGAAGTACTGAATAATCGTCATTTTGTTTATCAGAAGAAAATGATCTTGTTAAGTGCACTTACTTCTTTTAACCTTGTCAATGCTATTCGTGGTATTGCTTTTGTCGGGTTTATCTGGTTTTTCGGTTCTGCATCATTATCAGGAGAAAATATTGTGACAGCTGGAGTCTTATATGCGTTTGTCGATTATCTGACTCGTCTATTTGAACCAATGACACAAATTGTGAATCAATTACCACAGTTAGAGCAGGCAAGAGTAGCAGGTGGCAGAGTATTTGAATTGTTAGATGAAGAAACAGAAGAAGTAGGTTCGGTGGAACAGCAGAATGTCCAGGGAGATATTCGTTTCCGAGATGTAAGCTTTGCCTATGAAAAGAATGATTACGTATTGAATAATCTCAGCTTTCACATTAAGCCAGGGCAGATGGCGGCCTTTGTCGGTCACACAGGCTCGGGAAAAAGTTCGATCATGAATGTATTATTTCGTTTCTATGATCCACAGCATGGTGAAATTGAGATTGATGGCGTGAACACAATGACACGTACCAGACAGCAAGTTCGCCAGTCAATCGGCATTGTATTACAGGATCCGTTTATTTTTACCGGTACGGTTCTATCGAATATTACATTAAATGATCCAGCCATCTCACGAGATAAAGCGATTGCTGCCTTAAAAGCAGTAGGAGCGGATCAATTTATCGAAAAATTACCGAAACAATACGATGAGCCAGTGGGTGAAAATGGAAGTCAGTTCTCTACCGGTCAGCGGCAATTACTGTCATTTGCCAGAGCGCTAGCCTTTGATCCTGCCATTCTGATATTAGATGAGGCTACTGCGAACATTGATACGGAAACTGAAGGAATCATTCAGGAAGCAATGCAGGTATTAGCAAAAGATAGAACGATGCTAGTTATTGCACATCGATTATCAACGATTCAACATGCCGATCAGATTATAGTGTTAGAACGTGGTGAAATTATTGAAACAGGTACACATCACGAATTGTTGATGCAGAAAGGTAACTATTATCAGATGTATCAGATGCAGTTGGGCACCGACCATGAAGTAACAGCAGTATAAGATAAAATCTTTCGGGAATCTTGTATTAAACTAGTTTAACATTCATGCAAAGAGGGTATACAGGTCATGTGTATAAATCGATCGTGTATGATACCCTCTAAATCTCTTATGTAGTAAGGTTAATGGTCGATAATAACTTTCCAATATTGCAAAATATTTATGATAAAGTTTATTGAAGTTGTTCTAGGAGGATATTATGACGCCATTAGAAAAAGAAAATCTAGCAAGCATTTCTCAAAAAATATTGAATGAAAAAGATAAGCTAGTAAACGAACTACCTGTACCTAAACTTAACGGCGTTGATATTACCAAAGATTTAATTCAATGGCGTAAAGAATTACTAGATGTTTATGCAGAATCTATTGTTTCTAACATTCATATACCAATTAACGAATTGGAAGGATGGGGCGTTGAAGTTAGTAACCGTTTATTGGATTTAATGCTGCCACTCGATCTTGTATTAGAAGAAATTAGTAATTATCGTGAGACGATTGGTGAAATTATTCATCAGGAAGCAGTGGAAACGGAATTCACTTTAGATGCTTATCATAAAGCTATTGTTAATTTTAACTATATAGTGGATCAAGCAGTAAAAATAGTGAGCAATCATTATATGCAGGATTATAATGATACAATCGCGAAAGCACGTTATGCAGTGGATGAATTATCCATACCGCTTGTCAAGATAACAGAGCAAATCGGGATAATCCCAATTATCGGTGAAATTGATACCCACAGAGCAGATCAGTTAATGAAAAACGCTTTAAATCAAGGTAATAGCAATGATTTAGATTATATTATTATGGACTTATCAGGGGTCAGTGCAATTGACACAATGGTAGCACAGCAATTATTTAAAGTTATTGAATCATTGGAATTGATCGGTATTCATCCATTGTTAAGTGGTATCAGACCAGATATCGTCCAGACGATGGTGAGTTTAGGGATCAATATGAGACATATTGATACATTTAGTAGCTTACATCGTGCTTTAGCTACGATTCATTCGCTGGACGCAAAATAAACGAAATAATGCAGCCAGTTATTTCATTTAATGAAGTAACTGGTTTTTATTTTACTATAGCTGTTAAAATTTGATGGAATATTTCAGGGTCCTATGAACTCTATCAATAGGTTTTTTAACCATTTTTTAAGGGAATAGTTATATATTCATTATTACCGGAGCAACAATAGAAAGTGAAAGTAGGGGGAGAGAGATGGATTCAGGTAGAAAGTACAAGTATTGGTCTCTAGCTTGTTTGGTGGTCTGTTTATTACTGTGGTTGCCAAATCTGTGTATATCCAAAAGCAGTGCCTTTTGGCTGTTGACTTATATTGTGGGGCCATTAGGGATTTATTTCGCATTGAAGAATAAAAATCTGATTTTAATCACTCTGAATGCGTTGATGAGTGTTAGTTTCTTTCTCTTTTTGGCACTTGATTACTATTTTGCTGGACCATAATCTCATGCCGCTTCCCTTGAATTCATATCATGTTTGTAAGATAATGTTAATTAACAAAGGTTGTATGAAAGGAGTGCTACTTTGCATTATCAATATTCCTCAATGGTCAACTGGCGAAAATTTAGTATCTTCAGTTTACTCGTGGCACTCTTGATTATTTTTATAGGTTCCTATTATTTATTGCAGTCTCCAGATATTGTATCTACTACAAGCGCAATCATTACTGTTCTTTATTTAGCCGTTATTTTATTTTGGCTCTTAAGAGGGTTTTATTATTGGAGAATTCCGAATAAAAACTACATCGTTTTTGATAAGGATCAGCTAACGGTTGATCGAATTTCCTTCTTTCGTACACGTGCCATTCCGCTTGAACAGGTGCAACGCATTGTTGACAAGGAAGAGGTGTTTATCGTTGTAGTGTCCGAAGGAAAAGAAGAAGTCATACATAAAAATTGGCTGTTAGAGGAAGATATCTCAAAATTACAGAGAGATTTGCATGCGTTGTTGGGAGAGAGTTATATTACATCCTATTAGTGGTGGTAAACAAAGCATATAAGAATGCAGAACAAAAGAACCTCGATGTTTGAGGTTCTTTTGTTTTTGTGTTTATAAGAGCTTTAAATATCTTTAAATGAATTAGAATCGGGCGGGTTAAAGCCCGCTCAGTTTTTTTCTTGCTATGTGCTACATAAAAATCGGAAAATCAAGCTTTCATTTAGTACAAACGCGTTTCAAATTTATTTCTTCTCCAATTCATTTAAATAGGACGATGCATAATGCGTTAATATACTATTGGCAAAGGATGAAATATTGTCTTGTTTTGTCCCGCGATCTACCTGCTTGACGAATTTGTTAAGGAATTTAATCGCTTGTTTAGTCGAACCTTTATCAAGATGATGTTTCGCTTGCTTAAGGCTATTTTCTAATTCGGCAGATGCAGATCCTTTCATATCAGCTGATTGTTTAAATTGACTGATACGATTTTTTAATACAGTATCATGTCCAGGTGTGACCGATACACGATTGGAAGCTTCAGATTCCCCTGCGGCATTTTCGCCTTTAATAAAATACGTATAGTGCACACCAGGTTCCGCACTGCGATCGTAGAATGTATTGACTTTTGCATAGCCAAGGTTTACCACTTCTTTACCATTTTTTCGATAAATATTGTACTTGCTGGCACCACCGTTAGCAGTCCAAGCCAGGCCGACAAAATCAGTTCCGGTTTTAGAAATTCTTAATTCACTTGCTGCTTGCGGTAAAGGCATCTCAATCAAAAGGGGTTCTGAAAAGTCCGATTCACCTAATTCATTGATGGCCTTTATTTTGTAGCTGTAGCCTGTTTGACTAACACTGATCGAATCATCAAAGAAGCTGTTCGTATCTGTCTGAGCTAGCATACTGTAGTTACTATCTTCGTTCGCTTTTCTATAAATATCATACTGTTCAGCATCCTGGACTGCATTCCATGATAGTTCAAAAGAGGATGTCGTAGCATTCTCAGCTTTTATACTTGTTGGCTTCGCAGGAAATTCAATAGCTTCTTTCGTTTCGGTAGTCAGCACTTCTGACTTTTCGGATTCACCGCCAACTCCTATTGCAGAAACCTGATAGGAATAAGAGGTGGAAGGCTCCAGAGATTTATCGGTATATACTGGAAAATTTGAATACCCAATCATCTCGACATTACTAGAAGAATTCGAAGATCTGTATATTTTATAGCTCTTGGCACCTTCTACTTCATGCCATTCTAACACAGCGGTAATAGATTTGACTTCTTTGATGCTAAGGTCTGCTGGTTTATTTGGAGCAGCTGTATTGGCATCAAAATACAAGATCTCTTCCGGTTCCGAAAGGACTGATTCACCCGCTGCATTAATAGAAGATACTTTATATTGATACGTTACCCCCAATTCTACAGTATTATCTGCATAGCTTGTTGAATCTGAACTGGCAATGGCACGATAAGCAGGGTCCATGGAAGAAGACCTGTAGATTAAATATTTATCAGCTTCCGTTTGGTTGGACCAATTCAACTGGACTTGTTTATTTTCTACCTCGGCCGCTAGTTCCATTGGTTTTTCTTTTGGAGGTGTCTCATCTGTTACTGTCGGTTTTACCAGCACAAAATAATTCATTCGTTTACTATTGTTGTTAGGACCGAGTACAGCATGTTCCCCAGAGGCGTAATGTTTTTTATACAATTCATAGGTGACCGGCTGATCGTCTTTTATCGATAAGCCTGTTTCTTCATAAGAGGATAACCAGTCTGGTTTGTCACTTATTCTGCTGTCATGAGCGACATATACATCAGCCTCTGCAGCTAGATAAAAGGAAACTAAATCTTCACTAGATGCACTTCTAGAGTTAACTGCAGAGCGAATCCATTCGACACCTAATAATTCTTGAGGAATGGTTGTAAATCGGTAGCTATCACGATCTCCTGCCACAAGGTTCCCCGTTTGTAAATTTTCTTCGATTGACCAATTAAGCGCATTGGAATCACCGTTACTACTATTATCATTTATGACTACATTTCTTAGTATGTCTCCATCTAGTACAGGCAATGGTTCAGGATCTGTTTCAGGTTCTGTATCTATTTCAGGTGGCTCAAACGGTTTTTCATTCCAAACTGGAGGTTCCGTTGGATAATTTTTTGGGAAAGTTGAACTGGCTAGCTCATTCAGATAATCTTCTAGATTCGTATATCCGTTTCCGTTAATATCCTGATTTCGATCTGCTGGATCCTCATAATTAAGGTTATGTTTCATTTCCCATTTATCTGGCATGCCATCCTGATCGGTATCATCGTTACTAGTCTTTGAACCTAACTCAGGGTAGCCGCCAACATCATTTTCATGTCCAATAATAGCACCTGTTTGATTTCTAACGTCATAGATCACTTGTTGATCCGTAAGATCCCTTTCTAGTGAGGAGCCCGCATAATCTAATACATGCTGATAGGCATCATCAGGATTCTCAGTATTGGTTAACGGATAAGCGAAACGGTTTTCAACTATAACGCTCGGGCGGTCTTCTTCCATCATATCCGTTCCAGTATTTGATCCATCCAATTTCCCATTTTTATTACTATCAATCTTGTTGTTATGCAGGAACAAGCTATAATTTTCATTTCCGCGAACGATGGCATATTCAGGATTTGCCGAATTTACCCCAGCTACAAAATAATTACCAACGACATTGCCGTAGCCTTTGGTCGCTGATTCGCCGCCAGCTACATAGGGGTATCCACCCCAATTATATACAACGTTATTTACAAAATCGATTTGACCTTTTGTTTTTGGATTCCGGTCGTTATTATGGGCATAAAGGTTATGGTGCATGGTTATGGTATTCATTTCAATCAGGCCGCCCATTGAATGAGTTAACAGGCCTTCTGAGATAATCGACCATTGAACGGTAATATTTTTAGATTCAGGTTTTTCATAATTCTTACTTAAGATGGACAAGTTCTCGTCGGTACCCCATGAAAAGGAGGAATGATCAATGATGACATTTTGACTATCTTCAAAGTACAACGCGTCATCTTGGAAATCATTTTTACCCAGTCGGAACCGCATGTAGCGAATCACGATGTCATGACTATCAATAAAACGAATATTATTTCCTTTAATGGTTACTCCAGCTCCAGGTGCTGTCTGACCAGCTATCGTAATGTTAGCTTTATTCCTAACAATGATTTGCGGAATCGTAATGTTGCCGGAAATATCAAAAACAATTGTTCTTGGTGTATCATCAGCGGTTGTTAAGGCGTCATGAAAAGTTCCTGGTCCTGTTAAATCATAACTTGTAACATGATACACCTCGCCACCACGTCCACCTTTTGCATATTGACCAAAACCTTCCGCACCCGGAAAGGCGAGTTGGTCTGTTTCTTCAGTTGATGCTTGAGTGACAGGGGAGATGGCGTAAAAAGCACAAAAACAAACAAGTGCATAAAGTGTAATGGCAAACAGTCGTTTCATCTGATCCCTCCAATAAATTTTTTAACTGTTAATATATGCGTGATCCTCCTTTCTTCCGTATTACAATACAGTCTATCAGTTTTGTAAACGCTAACAATGTACAATTTTTACAATTGATATACAAAAACGCTATACACCGATTTAGTGTGTTTGTAAGGCTCTCCTGGATGAAAGTTTCACTTTATTGAAATGCTTCATACAATATAAGAACTGTTAATTATACTAAATTCTTTTGTTAACTAAAAAAAGCAACAATATAACAAATTTGCTTAAAAAGTGTTATAGTATAATTATGTATTTATAGGTGTGAAGGAGCGTTAAAACTTGGCAAAAACGAAAGAGCAAGAAAGTATTGCAGATATTGAAAAAGAATTACGATATATCTCAGGTATTATCAAACAAAAAGGTCGTGAAATTTTAAATAATTATCCGATCACTACACCACAATTTATCGCTTTGCAATTTTT
This sequence comes from Gracilibacillus caseinilyticus, assembly GCF_022919115.1. NCBI lineage: Bacteria > Bacillati > Bacillota > Bacilli > Caryophanales > Bacillaceae > Gracilibacillus > Gracilibacillus caseinilyticus. Next base: position 3,046,730 of record NZ_CP095072.1, read on the forward strand.
GTTAGAGCACGGTGATTTAACACTTGGAGAGCTGTCCAAGAAAATAAACCTCGCTTTCAGTACGACAACCGATCTCGTAGACCGTATGGAAAAGAATGATATCGTGGAGCGCGTGCGAGATACAAAAGATCGGAGAGTTGTCCGAATCCATCTGTTGGAAAAAGGAAGAGAAATTATTCATGAAGTAATTGAAAAACGACAGAAGTATTTGGGTGAGGTTCTATCGAATGTTAAAGAGGAGGACATGGAACAGTTATCAACACTTTTACATCTCCTTCACCGTGAGATGCGACAACAAACAAAAAATGCAAAATTGTAAAGAGGCGATGAGAAGTGAAACAACCAATTGGTGTAATTGATTCAGGTGTTGGCGGACTAACAGTTGCGAGTGAATTAATCCGGCAGTTGCCGAAGGAATCCATTATATACTTAGGTGATACCAAGCGATGCCCTTATGGTCCACGCCCTAAAGAAGAAGTAATACAGTACACGTGGGAAATGGTTAACTTCCTGATGACCAAAGATATCAAAATGCTTGTTATTGCATGTAATACAGCAACGGCATTTGTCTTAGAACAATTGAAAGAAGCTTTATCGTTTCCTGTTGTGGGTGTTATTCAGCCTGGTGCCCGAGCGGCGATTACGAGTTCAAGAACAGGCGAAATAGGTGTAATTGGTACAGAGGGGACGATTAACAGCCGTGCTTATGTGGATGCGCTAAAGCAAATCAATTCACAGATTACGGTGCGGGATTTAGCTTGTCCAGCATTTGTACCTTTAGTAGAGAAAGGTATCGTTAAAGGATCTGAAGCTTATCAAGTTGTCCGTGAATCCTTGGGTCAAATGAAAGTATATAATGATATGGATACGCTGATCCTTGGCTGTACCCATTATCCGATGATTAAAGACCTTATTCAGGAAGTGATTGGCTCAACTGTGACAGTCATTTCATCTGGAGAAGAGACAGCCCGGGAGGTTAGTACGATTCTTGGCTATCAAAAGAAACTGTATCAAGGACAACTAGAACCACAAAATCATTTCTATACGACAGGGGATGTGGAAGTATTCCAGGCAATTGCATCGCGCTGGTTTGACCAAAGAGTAGACGCAGTTAGCAAAATCGATTTACATTCCGTCAAAAGCTTATGAAAACATAAGGGGGAGGACCTCTTATGTTTTTTTGTCATGTGATAGCATAAAAGTACAATCATTGAAGTAATTATGCTGAACATAAAGCTGGATTCTTATAATACGGATTATATCAACTAACTGGTTAGTGTATATTTTGAAATGATTCATGTGCTAGGAGATCGCTCCGGCCAACCACGTCCTGCGGGGCACGGCTGAAGCTAACTTTGTGAAGAAAGGCACTTCACAAAGTGGATCTTCAGCACCTGCCTGTCCCGCGGAAGTCTACGTGGTTGGCCTGCCCTAGCATAGGGGCTCAATAACTTTTGTAAGAGCTAGCATATGGACAGCATGCATATATAACAGCAATTGAATGAATAACATATGCCTAGAATAACTGCTTTTAGATGTTTCATAAATTGTGGAACTTCCTTAAGCGTAGGAAATATGCGGAGACTCCCGTGGGATAAGCACGAGCTGAAGATCCACTTAGGAAAGAAAAGAATTTTCTTTCCTAAGTTAGCTGAAGCCGTGCCCACAGGACGCGGAGCATATTTTCGGAGCTTTGCTTAGCAGATAAAATATATCAAAATTACTATTTTGCAATACAGCCTTAGTTAACATAATCCGTATTAAAGGAAGTGGTATTTGCGATCGCTAAAAAAAAGCCGTTTCAAAATCGAATAACGTCTGTGAGATAGTTGATTTGCTTCTGTAAAAGAGTACCTTGGATGCTCATTCTGTTGAATTATACAGGAAAGATTTTTTTGTTTGGTCTATTTTAATTAAAAGCTCGTATACATAATAGTACAAACCATCGTAGGAGGTATCGGTTATGAAAATCGATGTGACTAAAAAAATCTTAGGGGTTGCATTACTGAGTATGTTTTTCTTTTTAGCTGGATGTGGTGTTTTTGAAGGAGAGCAAACAATGGAAGAAATAGATGCTCCTCCAGAAGACGCAGAAATGACAGATGATCTGGAAAATGTACCTGACGAAGAAACAGACGAAGCAGAAGAAAATCCAGCTGAAGAAGGTGAAGGAGAAACAGAAGAAGGCGATACAGAAGGAGAAGAATCAACTGATGCTGGACAGACGGTGACGCGAGTATTGTACTTAATGGATCAAAGTGGACTAGTTGTGCCTCAGGAAGTTGATTTACCGGCACCACAATCAAAAGAAGTAGCAAAACAAGTGTTAGAATATCTTGTGAAGGATGGTCCTGTTTCTTCCATGTTACCAAATGGTTTTGAAGCAGTATTGCCAGCAGGAACAGAGATAATCGACTTGAACTTAGAATCAGACGGTACTATTGTAGTCAATGTGTCAGAGGACTTTAAAACATACCAGGCTGAAGATGAGCAAAAAATTCTTGAGTCGATGACATATACGTTAACACAATTCGAGAATGTGAAGCGCGTCAAGCTATGGATCAATGGAGAGGAACAATCAGAAATGCCGGTGAATGGCACGCCGATTTCAGAAGGCTATTCACGAGCTAACGGTATTAATGTGTTGCAGGCAAAAGGTATTGACTTGATGGAAAGTAAAGCTACTACGCTTTACTTTCCAATGCAAGGTGACAATGAAGTTTACTATGTACCAATTACGCAGCATGTTACTGTTGACAAAGACAATCAATACCAAACAGTAGTACAAGCTTTACTAAATGGACCTGCATATGAATTAAATATGCAGCCATATATCAATACTGGATCACAACTAGCAGCAGAGCCAGTGATGGAAGATGGCGTATTATCCTTAACATTCAATGAAAACATTCTATCCAATAGCGAGAAAAGCGTGATTGCGGATGAAGTCATGAAATCGATTGTATTAACTTTAACCGAGCAGGAAGGTGTTGATGCGGTTGATGTATCTATCGAAAACCATGAAGAAGTAATGGGGGAAAATGGACAACCATATACAGAGCCTGTCTCACGTGATATGGTGACTCCTACAGAAAGTATCTAATGAAAAACATCTCATGCTTCGGTATGAGATGTTTTTTCCTGTTTACATCAGGAAAGTATAATTTTTTCAATGAAGAAGCTCGAAGCAGTGAAAAATTGGAGTGTAACAAGTATAAGAATAAAGCCGAATCACAGAAATCTGTTTAAGATTGAGAAAAAAAGTGTATGTTCTTATAATATGGATTGTGTAAAGTATAACTGTATTGTAATATGGTAATTTTGACATGTTTTATCTGCTTAGCAAAGCTCCGGAAATATGCTCCGCGTCCTGTGTGGCACGGCTACGCATGCGGAGACTGCGCATATTTCCTACGCTTAATAAAGTGCTACAAAACGTATGGAAAAGCTAAAAGCATTGGTTCTAAGCATTATGTTATTCATTCAAATGCTGATATTTATGGATGCACCCAATATGCTAACTCTTACAAAAGTTGTAGAGTTCTTATCTTAGCGTAGGCCAACAACGTAGACTCCCGCGGGACGTGCAGGTGCTGAAGATCCACAAAGTCTGCACCTGTGTCATCTAGTATCTGCTTCGAAGTAAGCTTCCTCGGTGCAAGGCAGCAAAGAAGTAATTCGTGTAGTAGCCTAGCTTCAGCCGTCCCCCGCAGGACGCTAAGTGGGTTGGCCGGAGCGGTATCCCAGCACAGCACACACAATACAACAAAAGGGTCCCAACGCTAGTTGACATAAACCGTATTAAAGGAAGTTGTATATAGTTACGTGTGCGGGTGTATGCACGGTTTTCTTAGCAGGTAATAAGTTTTAAAATTTAAGGCTTCGTACCGCTTTCTAACATGAACAGCCATGTCCACTCGGCGCCCGGAAATTAGACGACTTCCTGCATCGCTCTTATAAAGTCATCATCTATCTCAGTTGATGCCGTCCAGTCGCCAAGTTTTTAAACGGACGCTTACGCTTTTCTTTTATTTGGCTTAGAATGTTCTATTTCTAATTGAATGTATGAAAAGGACAACTACTGAAAAAATATGTTAAGATAGTACAGAATGTAAGGAGGAAATAGAATGCGCGAAACTGGGAGAGAAGTAGATCAACTAAGACCTATCGACATCCAAACGAATTTCACCAAACATGCAGAAGGTTCTGTATTAATTACAGTAGGTGATACGAAGGTCATTTGTAACGCTAGTGTGGAGGATCGTGTTCCACCTTTTATGAGAGGTTCAGGAAAAGGCTGGATTACAGCAGAATATGCGATGCTGCCAAGAGCTACAGAAACAAGAAATATTCGGGAATCCTCTAAAGGAAAGGTTTCAGGCAGAACAATGGAGATCCAGCGCTTAATTGGCAGATCACTGCGAGCAGTTGTCGATTTAGATGCGATTGGTGAACGTACCATATGGGTGGATTGTGACGTAATTCAAGCAGATGGTGGTACGAGAACAGCATCAATTACAGGCGCTTTTGTCGCAGTAGTTCATGCGTTAGGAAAGCTATTAAAAGAAGAAAAGATCAAATCATTGCCAATAACTGATTATTTGGCGGCCATTTCTGTAGGCGTGTTACCAGATGGCACAGAAATCTTGGATCTGGAGTATTCGGAAGATTCTCAGGCACATGTTGATATGAACGTCGTGATGACTGGCAAAGGTCAATTTGTCGAGCTGCAAGGAACTGGTGAAGAAGCGACATTTTCAACAGAACAGTTAAATCAGATGCTGGCACTAGCAGACAAAGGCATGAAAGAGATCTTTACCATACAGCAAGAGGCAATCAAACCGTATCAAATCAATCTTGATCAGGCGTAAGGAGTTTTATGCAGATGAAGGAATTAATTATTGCCACGAAAAACGAAGGGAAAATGAAGGACTTTCGCCGTTTATTTGAACCATACGGCATCAAGGTTCTTTCCCTGTTGGACCTAACTGATCCCGTGGAAGACATTGAAGAAACCGGCACGACGTTTGAAGAGAATGCTGCGATTAAAGCAGAGGCGATCTGCCGAAAATTTAATACAGGAGTGATAGCGGATGATTCAGGTATTGCCATTGATGCATTAGATGGAGCGCCTGGCGTTTATTCTGCTAGATATGCTGGAAAAGCGAAAGATGATCAAGCAAATCTTGAAAAAGTGTTAAACGAACTAGAAGATGTGCCCGCTGAAGATCGTACTGGCAGATTTGTATGTGTGCTTGCTATCGCTCAGCCTGAGCAAAAGACGATTTTCAAGCGTGGTGAGTGTGAGGGAACGATCGCCTCTGAACCAAAAGGAGTACATGGTTTTGGTTATGACCCTATTTTTTACCCGTCTGGCAGAGCTAAAACGATGGCAGAATTGACACCCGAAGAGAAAAATCAAATCAGCCATCGCAGAAAAGCGTTAGATCAGATCGAGAACTGGGTAAAACAGTTGTAAGAAGGGGTGAAACAAATGACAAAAATTCTAATAGTAAGTGATAGTCATGGATGGACAGATGAAGTAATAGCAATCAAAAAACGTCACCAGGACGAAGTACATACGATGATTTATTGTGGTGATTCCGAATTAGCCTATGATGGATCAGAATTGGCTGGCTTTGAAAAAGTCCAAGGCAATATGGATATGGATTTTCAGTTTCCGGAAGAAGTTGATTTTCGCGTGGGTAACATGCATTTTTTCGTAACGCATGGGCACTTATATCAAGTGAATTCCACGTTAATGCCATTATCCTACCGAGCGGAAGAACTGGGAGCAAACATAGTCTGTTTCGGGCATACCCATAGAGCTGGTGCTGAGAAAGTCAATGGTCGACTATTTATCAATCCAGGCAGCATACGCCAGCCGAGAACAGCACATCCAGGATCTTATGCGATATTATCAGCGGATGATGGATTGACGAATATAGAGCTTCGTTTTTATACGAAAGAGGGAACGGAAATACCAAGCCTTGCTTACCAAACTTCTTTGAATGAGTAGGAAAATAGTCAGCAGTAGTTTAAGGACTACTGCTGATCACTTTTCTGTCAGTAAAAAAAGATTAAAAAAATTTTGATGAATGTGTTGACAATAGCTGCTTAAGTTTATATAATGGTACTTGTCCGTTAACGAGATACATAAATTTTTGAAGCGAAACATACATATTAATTAGCAATTGTGATCAATTTTTATTTTTACAAAAAGATACTTAATCATGCGGGTGTAGTTTAGTGGTAAAACCTCAGCCTTCCAAGCTGATGTCGAGGGTTCGATTCCCTTCACCCGCTCCATGTCCCAGTAGCTCAGCAGGATAGAGCAACAGCCTTCTAAGCTGTGGGTCGCAGGTTCGAATCCTGCCTGGGACGTTAGCTAAAGCCTTACAACGACAAGCGTTGTGAGGTTTTTTTATTTTTGAAGGAAATTAGCTTTTTTATCCTGGGGACCATTTTAAGCTTTTTTAAATAAATCATTAAAATGATTAACTGCACTTTTGCAGTGTCTTGTAATATATGACCATAAACATCCATAGTGTTACTAATTTTAGAATGACCAAATCGTTCTTGAATTACTTTAGCATGAACTCCTTTATCGATTAGTAACGTAGCTGATGTATGCCTTAAATCATGAAATCTAATTCTTTTTAACTTAGCTTCTTTATATTTATCAGTTTCAGTAAATCTGATCCACCATTGACTAATAGAATCTGGACGAAGCGGTTGCCCGAATTCATCTGAAAATAAAAACAAATGATTCTTCCATTTCCATAAATTTTGTGATTCCATTTGCTGCTATAATTTTAAAGTTCTTTTTTATAATGCTCTCATAAGATCTTCAGGAATAGAAATTTTTCGAGTTCGATCTGTTTTAGTGAATTTTAAGCGCAAACCTTCATCTTGTACATTAACTAACGCTTGCTGACGTTGTTTTCAAAATTTAACTGTTTACCTTCGAGTGCTGCTAGTTCATCTTGACGTGCTCCTAAAACGGCTGCAAGTTGTATAATCAGTTGCCATACTAAATTTTCTTCTTGAAGTAGGCTAAATAATTGTTTGGATTCTTCAACACTATAAACCTCAGATTTTTTATGCTTAACTGTTGGTGTCTTGATTTTGGCACATGGATTCTTATCAATTAATTCCCATTCTTCAGGATTTGATATCCATGGAAGACGTTTTAATCTTTGCAACCGTTCTGTTACCAATCGTTACAGCTCTAATTGAGTTGGTTAAGCGATCTATTAACATCCCAAAAAACATTGTACCTGTAGTTAGCTTAGTGGTGGGTTTATTAATCAGTGCAGATGCAAGTCCATTTACTGATTTAGAATTAATTTTGCGATTATGGGCAGGTTGTTTTGCGGGTTTAGCAAGTACAGGATTATTTGAATTAACATATAGAATGTTTGAAGATGGTACTACTGACGAATCTTAAAAATGAGGCATTCACCTTAACTGGTGAATGTCTTTCTTGTTTATAAAGGCGGAAAAATGATGTTACAAAGAGGTAGTTATGGCATCGAGGTAAAAAATCTTCAAAATGAAATCATGAAACTTGGATTTGGTGAGTTTTTAGATAAATGGGGCGCATATAGTGATTTTGGTGAAGCTACTGAGAGAGCTGTTGAAGCAGTTCAAACATTCTTAGGTATTAAAGTGGATGGTATTGCTGGACCACAAACCGATAATGCGAGTATCTTATTAATGGTGGGCTTTCTTTAATTTATAAGCAAAGAGACTGCAAATTTAGATATTTTCTCCATAATAAACTTCACTATTTTCCAGTAACCACCATAGTTCCGTGTCTAAGTTCTACTTGGATATCATTTAAGGTAAGATGAAGAATATTTTTAATACCTCATATCCAGTCATCGTTTGTGTAGCCATATGGAGATGTAAGGAAAAGTGTTTTCTTTCCGTTTTCTAAAAAATATGTGTATTTTTACTTGAGCTCGTAAATATATTCTTACAATGCTGCCGTTTGTTAGTTTTCTTTTTAATTTCCTTACTTCAGTAGTGTGATTGCTTGTTACATCAATAATCTCCATAGACACCTCCGACATGGGTGGGTAATTGGTATTTTATTGTAAAATAAGATAATTATTGTTATAATTTATTGCAGGTTTTAAATTTGGAGGTGGTAAAAATAGATGCATTAACGTTATTTAAAATTGCATTTGGAGTATTGCTTCTTGTGTTAGCTATTTACACAATTAAAACCGCAAATAGAAACGATAAAGAAGATGGTAGTTCTCAGGATAATGCGTTAATAATTTTGATAGTAGTGGATTTAATAGCTTTTCCGATTTGGGGATACTTATTATCTTTATAAAAAACGGAGGAACTAAGTAATGAAAAAATATTTATTTTGTTTTTAATCTTGTCATTAATGATTGTACCTTTTTCCAGTATTTCAGCTCAAGATTTGAATTCAAAAGAAATAAAAGAAGTAGAAAAAATATCTGATGAATTAGAGTTTTATTTTGAGGAAGTCGGAGAAATTTATTCATAAGGACAATACATAAGATATGGAATTATTGAAAGAAAAAATTAATTCTGGAGATGAAATAGCTAAGAATATTTATGAAATTTATACTAGCACATATGGCGAATCCCAGTCAGATATGGTCACCATAAATTCAGCAACTGATTTCGGCAAATGTGTGGTAGGGAAATTTGCTGATAGTTACGGAAGCATTGCCAGAGGGATTTTAACAGGTGCTATTTTTACATATTTATAACATAAGAAATGAATATACTCCTTCAGTATTGGTGCAAGGTTCTCATGATAGGACCCCGAATCACGAAATCGTATTGTATCAACCAGAATCGGACGTTGCATAAAAAATATTTTAAATGACCGCCTCAAGAAACCATATGTAATTTAAAAAGCAAGTAACCCGCTTCCGGATTCCTTGCTCTCCAAGACTATAACTTCCAAATACTAGTCGCATATTCTCTTATCGTCCTATCACTCGAAAATTTTCCCGAATGCGCAATGTTCACCAGACTTTTAGACAACCAGCTGTCCTTGTTACGATAAGTCTGATCAATATGCTGATGTGTTTCCACATAGTCATCAAAATCTTTCAATATAAAATAGGGATCATTAGTGGATAGCAGCTGGTAATAGATATCTTTAAATTCATGGCCGAAATAGCCATCACGTAATTGATCTAATATTTTTGCGAGCCTGTCATCTGTCTGGTACAGTTCATTCGCCTGATACTCACCGGTTTGATAATACTGAAAAACCTCATCAGATTGTAAGCCGAATAAGAAGATATTTGCTTCACTCACCAGCTGCTTCATTTCAATATTGGCACCGTCTAATGTACCGATCGTTAGCGCGCCGTTCATCATCATCTTCATATTACCGGTACCGGAAGCTTCTTTGCCGGCGGTCGATATTTGTTCACTTAAATCGACGGCTGGTATGATCTTCTCTGCTAACGAGACATTGTAATTTTCCAAAAAAACAACCTTAAGCTTACCTTTGATTGCAGGGTCATGATTGACGACAGAAGCAACAGTGTTAATCAGCTTGATTACTTCTTTTGCGAAATAGTAGCTAGGAGCTGCCTTAGCAGCGAAAATAAAGGTCCGTGGTGTAATATCCAACAGAGGATTTTCCTTCAATTCATTATATAAATAAATAACATGAAAAGTATTTAATAATTGCCGTTTATATTCATGCAGCCGTTTAATCTGAACATCAAATATCGATTGATGATCTACCAGAATACCAGTTGTTTGCTGAATGTAATCGGCCAATTTTTGTTTATTTTCATTTTTGATGATATCGAGTTGATCAAGGAGTGGCTTGTCATTAATGTGTCGCAATAAATGGGTCAGCTCACGTGGTCTTTTGATCCAATGGGAGCTGATCGTTTCGGTGATCACTTCCGCTAATCGCGGGTTTGCCATTAGTAACCAGCGTCTGTGGGTAATGCCGTTTGTTTTATTGTTAAATCGTTTCGGATACAGCTGATAAAAATCTTTTAATTCCTGTGTTTTTAGAATTTGGGTATGGAGTTTTGCCACACCATTGACGCTGAAACTGCCGACAACTGCCAGTCTCGCCATATGAACGTAGCCATCAGCAATAATCGCCATCTCCGAAATACGTTCTCGTAATTCTGTATGCCCCTCCCAGATGTCACGACAAAATCGTTCATTGATTTCGTTAATAATCATGTAAAGACGTGGGAGCAGCTGATGCATGACTGTGACTGGCCATTTTTCTAATGCTTCACTCATAATCGTGTGATTGGTATAGGCAAACATATTGCTGGTAATCTGCCACGCTTCGTCCCAGCCGAGTGATTCTTCATCCATTAAGATACGCATCATTTCTGGAATAGCTAGACTGGGGTGGGTGTCATTGATTTGAATGACGACTTTATCTGGCAGTTTGGATAGAGATTTTCGAACGTTTTCCTGATAATCCTTCAATATTTTTTGCAGGCTCGCGGCTACCAAAAAATATTGTTGTTTTAACCGCAACCATTTGCCTTCTTCACTGGAATCGTCAGGATAGAGAAATCCGGAAATTTGTTCGATGGCGTGATGGTGTTCTAATTGATGATAGTATTCCGTTTCATCTGGCTGTTGAACAGCATCTGCCGGTTCTGCACTCCATAGGCGCAATGTGTTGACCACTTTATTTTGAAAGCCGATGATCGGGACGTCATATGGTACAGCGAGTACTTTATCTGTGTTGTGATAGCTGAAGGTGAAAGAACCATCTTCAGCTTGTTGCATATGTACTGAACCACCATACTCAATTTCTACTGCTTCATCGATTTTGCGAATTTCCCAAGGGTAAGGGGAGTCGAGCCAATAGTCAGGCAGCTCGGTTTGGTATCCGTTGATGATCCGTTGTTCAAAGAGTCCATAGCGGTAACGGATGCCGTAGCCATGACCAGGATACTGTAGAGCTGCCAATGAATCGAGAAAACAGGCGGCAAGACGTCCCAGACCGCCATTTCCAAGTCCGGGATCACGTTCTTCCTGATAGATCTGGTCGGGATCAAAGCCAAGCTCTGTCATCGCCTGGTTACAAGTGTCGAGCATGTCATAATGAAAAAGATTATTCTTCAGCAAGCCGCCGATTAGAAATTCCATCGAAAGATAATAAAGCTGCTTTGGTCGCTTAGAATGATAGCGTTTCTCTGTTTTCTTCCAATTCCGTTCAATCTCTTGGCTTATCAGTGAACTGATCGCATAATACATTTCTTTGGATGAAGCTTCTTTTATTTCTATTTCGTGTTCTTTTAAGATACTTTCTAACTGGGATGAAAATAATGCCGGTGTCCATTTTTTCAAAGGTTCATTCTCCTTTCTTTGCATGTATCAAAGCGCGATATAAGTGCACATATGCTTCAGCAGATTGTTGCCAGTCAAAGCTGCTTTTGTCTACATTGTGGAGGAGCGCTTTCCACTTTGTCTCATTATGATAGATTTGGAGTGCATATCGTAACACGTGCAGTAAATCATGCGCGTTGTAGTTCTGAAAGCTAAAACCATTTCCGCTTAAGCTGTGTTCATTAAAAGCTTGCACCGTATCTTTAAGACCACCCGTTTCCCTGACGATCGGCACTGATTTATACTGAAGGGCAATTAATTGCGATAAGCCACACGGTTCAAATAAGGATGGCATCACAAAAAAATCACTTGAGGCGTAGATTTGTCTAGCTAATGATTCGCTAAAACCTAAGTATGTTACAAGTTTAGTAGGATTGCGACTAGCTGCATGGTAGAAATAATCTTCAAACTCGTGTTCACCAGACCCAAGAATGATAAACTGAACATCTTCTGTTAGAAATTCGTCGATAATTCGCTGTACAAGATGAAAGCCTTTCTGTTCGACTAGACGGGAAACCATTACATATAATGGTGTATCTTCATTTACAGGTAATCCTAATTGTTGCTGAAGTACTTTTTTGTTAGCTTGCTTGTTAGCGCCTGCATGATCGAAAGGAGATACAAGCGATCTGTCTGTCATCGGATTATATCCCTCGGTATCGATTCCGTTCAATATACCTGACACATCCTGATGGCGTTCATTGATAATGGAATGTAAACCTTCACCGTGATAATGTGTTTTTATTTCCTCTGCATAGGTCGGGCTGACTGTTGTAATCTTGTGGGCATGGAACAAGCCAGCCTTCATACAGTTCAATAAGCCGTTCCATTCAAACCCGCCAATATGATCTGGAGCTAAATAAAACAAATCAGAAAAAGCATATTTTTGCATGATCCCTTGATATTTCAAATTATGAATCGTATAAACTGTTTTGAGTTGCCAATCCGGATAATAAATTTTGCTAAATGCGATAGACAAAGCAGCTTGCCAGTCATGAGCGTGCAAAATGTCAACAGGGAAACCTTCTAATTTAGAAAGCATCGAACAAACCGCCTGACAGAAAAAGATAAAACGTTCGCCATCATCTTCATAGCCATATATTTGATGCCTGGAGAAATAATAATCATTATGAATAAAATAGAAGTGCGTATGCTGATGTAACAACTGGTAGACTTTAACCTGGTGATGGCGCCACCCCACATCAACGGAGAAGGTAAGCCATTCTTCGATTTTGTCCTTCCATTTGTTCAATATTTCCTGATAGAGTGGAAGGACTACTCGGACTTCGACGTCATTTCGCTTGTTTAATGCTTGCGGGAGTGAACCAATGACATCAGCTAATCCGCCGGTTTTGACAAAAGGGGATGCTTCAGATGCAACAAATAATAGACGAGTCATAAAGCCAACTCCTTTAAACCGTACTTCGCTTTGCGATGATAAATGGTTGTTCTTTTGCCCCTTTTAACAATTGGTCTTCGGTAACGGTGACGTCTTTATCGAGAATCACATTTTCTAAATGGGCACCATCTTCGATTTTGCAATGCTGTAAAATAATCGAGTTTTTGATTTTCGCTCCTTTTCCTATTTTTACGCCGCGAAAGAGGATGCTGTTTACCACCTCACCATTAATAATTCCGCCTGTGGCAATGAGTGATTTCGCTATCTTTGCAGCGCTGTTATATTTTGTTGGTGGTTGATTGCCGATTTTGGTGTACACTCTTTCGCCGTTCGGAAATAATTGTTGATAATTGTTCAAGTCTAATAACGAAAGATTTTGCCGATAGTAACTATCAATCGAGTTAACGATCATGCTATATCCTTGATAGTTGTGTACTTGGATCTTTAGTCGTTCGAGATTGTTCTGTATGCCATCCAGAAAGAAGTTGCTTTTGTTATTGGCGATACACTCTTCCATCAAGGAATATAGCAGTGATTTTCTTAATAAATAAACACCGGTATACACATGATTATTTTTGGTATCATTGGTAAAAGCCTTTACATAACCATGTTCGTCAGCTTCTATCTTTAAACAACTATTATGTTCAGGCATTAAATCGTAATGACTGGTGAGTATGGTTACGTCAGCTCCTGATTCAAGATGCTGTGCAAATAAATGATTATAGTGCATGTTGGCTATGAATTGACTGCCGCTAATTAGCACATATTCTGATTTGCACCGTTCAAAGAAATCCCAGTTATTACGAAAATGCCGCAAATCTCCTTTGGACACATCGTGAGGATCATGCCATTGCGGTGGTAAAATAAATAAACCGCCATGCCGTTTGTTCAGATCCCAGTCTGCTCCGGATCCTAGATGATCAATTAAGGAGCGATATTTATGTTTAGCGAAAATAGCAATCTCGTTCATGTACGATTTAGTCATGTTCGATAAAGTAAAATCAATCAGACGGTAACGACCGGCAAAGGGTGTCGCAGCCCCACAGCGAAAATAGGTCAATTCGTTCAAAAAATCATATTCATGTTCTAAATTAATTAATCCGATCATGGTCTTCATGGCGCAACCCCCTGATTAGCTGAAATAACTTCTACATTTTCGTTCGAGATCACGATTGGTTCTTCGTCTGGTAAGGAAATGATTGTGGTATGATCTGGAATAATGACATTTTCCTGAACGATGACACGTTTTAATGTGACGTTGTTGCCAATTCTTCCTCCCGGCAATAGAATTGATTGCTCAACTGTTGAATCTTTACCGATACGTACATTTTCGAACAGAATGGATTGCTGAACATTGCCTGATACAATGCATCCATTATTAATTAATGATTTTGCGATGGAGGCACCTTGATCAATTAATTGAGGTGCGAAATTAGAGTCATGTGAATAAATACGCCAATCATCATTGTTTAAAGAAAAAGGAATATCGTCTTCTAACAGATCCATATGTGCTTCCCAATAGCTTTGGATCGTACCGACATCTTTCCAGTATCCTGTAAAGCGGTACGCATACATGGAGCATTGCTTGGCAAGCATCGCCGGTATGATATCATGTCCGAAATCATGCTGCGAGACGGAATCCAGCATGTCAGCTTCTAAATATTCTTTTAGTAATTTCCAATTAAATATATAAATGCCCATAGAAGCTAAGTTATTTTTAGGTTCTTTTGGTTTTTCCTCAAATTGATAGATTTTTAAGTTTTCATCCGTGTTGACGATACCGAAACGGGAAGCTTCCTTTAAAGGAATTTCAAGTGCAGCGATTGTCACATCTGCGTTTTTTTCTTTATGATATTGGAGCAGCTTATCATAGTCCATCCGATAGATGTGGTCTCCGGATAGAACAATTAAGTATTCCGGCTGATAACGCTCGATGAATTTCATATTTTTAGTAATGGCATCTGCTGTTCCAAGATACCAGTTGCCACCGTCATTCTCTGTGTAGGGGGAAAGGATCGCGAGGCCATCTTCCAATCGGTCAAGATCCCATGGTTTTCCGACACCAATATGTTTATGCAGTACAAATGGGGAATATTGGGTGAGAACACCGACGGTATACATGTGTGAATTCAAGCAGTTACTCAGTGTGAAATCAATAATTCGATACCTTCCACCAAAGGGGACTGCCGGTTTGGCGAGATTTTTCGTTAATAAGCCGAGACGCTTGCCGACACCGCCGGCCAAAAGCATGGTCACACATTCTTTTTTCATTCCTTATCCTCCTTTTTTGGTTGTTCTCTGGTGAAAATCGCTATAGCTAAAGGCGGAACCTTTACTTGTATATGCTGGGAATGGCCGTGCCATTGTTCTGGAAGGCTGAAATGCTCTGCCGTATTCTGCTGATCAGATCCACCAAATGATGCTGCATCTGAGTTGAAAATCTCTATATACTTACCAGGGAATGGAACGCCAATACGATAGTCGTAATAAACATTCGGTGTAAAATTACAAAGAATGATCAGGTCATCTTGGCTGTCCGCTGTTTTTCTCATAAAAAGCAGAATACTTTGTTCATTGTTATCTGCATCAATCCATTGGAAACCAGCCGGAACGAAATCCAATTGATATAAAGCTGGGTGGGCCAAATAGAAATGATTCAGCTTTTGTACATAATGATGAAGGGCATTGTGTAAAGGATAATCAAGAAGCAGCCAATCTAATTCCTCCTGGTCACGCCACTCAATATATTGGCCGAATTCCCCACCCATGAACATCAGCTTCTTTCCCGGATGTACCATCATATAACCGAGAAGTAAGCGCAAATTGGCGAATTGCTGCCATTGATCACCCGGCATTTTGTTTAACAGTGATTTTTTTCCATGTACAACTTCATCGTGTGACAAGGGAAGAACGAAATTCTCACTATATGCATACATCATAGAGAAGGTTAACAAATGATGGTGCCATTTCCGGTAAACAGGCTCATACTCCATATAGGCTAATACATCGTTCATCCAGCCCATATTCCATTTGAAATTAAAGCCGTAACCACCATTTGACGTTGGCCAGCTGATCATTGGCAGGTCTGAACTGTCTTCTGCCATCATGAGTGCATGCGGAAAGTAAGCAAATACAACTTCATTTAATTTTTTGATAAAAGCTACTGCTTCTAAGTTTTTATCTCCACCTAGGCTATTTAGTAATTGCGCTTCGTCGTCACCTCGATCAAAATTCAGATAAAACATACTTGCAACCGCATCTATTCGCAAGCCATCAATATGAAACTCCTTCAACCAGTAAATGGCGTTAGAAATTAAGAAGCTTTGAATCTCCGGACGTCCAAAGTCAAAAGTCAATGTTCCCCAAGATCGTTTCTCTGCTTTACTGGAATCACGATATTCATACAACGGCTCACCATCGAAAATACGTAATCCATGTTCATCCTTGCAGAAGTGTCCGGGAACCCAGTCGAGTATAATGCCAATATTGTGCTGATGACACTGATCGATGAAATATTTGAATTGATCTGCCGTTCCATAGCGGCTGGTGGGTGCATAATAGCCAGTGATTTGATAACCCCATGATAAGTCGAATGGATGTTCTGCTATAGGTAACAACTCAATGTGGGTATAACCTAACTTTTTTATATAAGGAATCAAAACAGCAGCTAATTCATTATAATGATAGTAACTGCCATCTTCTTTTGTCTTCCAGGTGCCCAGATGCAATTCATATATAAGCATGGCGGCTGGATAAGGAGTGTTCACTTGTTTTTGAGATTCCCATTTTTGGTCATTCCACGTATATATATCAGGAGAAGGGATAATGGATGCAGTAAGTGGCCGCAGCTCCGATTGAACGGCATAAGGATCAGCTTTTAAAAAAGGTGTTCCATTTTGTGGTGTTATCTTATATTTATAAGGAATGCCGGTTGGAATATCTGTAAAAAAAGCCGACCAAAGACCATTCATGCTGATTTTTTCAAGTGAATAGCCAGTACCGGTCCATTGATTGAAATTACCGGCTACTTCTACTTGCACAGCGTGGGGGGCCCAAACTGTGAAGCGTAGCCCTTCTTGATTGTCTTCCTGCACAGGATGACAGCCAAGGAATTGATAGCTTTGGTAGTGAGTGCCTTGGTGGAATAAATAGATATCAGTTTCTGTTATTGCTGGGTTCATAGATACTCCTTTCCTTACACCTGTGGAATGTTAAACTGTTATTATTCTATGACTTGAAGTAACGCAATATTACTTGTACACCAATTATGCGCAGATAATTATTGGGTACAATTTTAAGAGAGGGAGAAGGTTATGGAATGTTTTCAGGCATTTATTGATGAGCCAGATGTTGTGGTACTGGAACATCCTAAAACAGCATTTGTTTCAAAAGAAAACGTGAAAGTTATTGCTTCGTCGCAGGCCGTTACGGTTCTATCTATCGAACGTGCAGATGAGTATACCTTGTATCTTCAATTGGAAGAAGAGGTCATTTTAGGAGAGGAGATGTACCTGGTAGTCGAAGACAGTTACATACCGATCGATCCACGGCATATCGTTTGGACTGATTGGTTTGAGAGACATTATACGGCCAAAGCAGAAGAATTAGGACCGAACTATACGGCTGAAAAAACGACATTTCGTGTCTGGTCACCTACTGCTACTCAGGTTGAAGTGTGTATGTGGAACAAACGTTTTCCGATGATAAGGAAAACAAACGGTGTCTGGCAATTGGAATGGAATGGGGATTTAGCGGGTGTCACTTACCAATACGCAGTCACGATTAATCGGCAGCAACAACTCGTAAATGATCCCTATGCGAAAAGCATGAAGGCTAATAGTGAGTGTAGCGTCGTAATCGATTTGTCAAAAACAGATCCAGCTGCATTTCGTCAAATGCCTTCTCCTACAGTAGATAAGCAGGACGCTGTTATTTATGAACTGCATGTACGTGATGCTACGAGTGCAGCAACAAGTGGTGTGCAACATAAAGGTACCTTTTCAGGGCTGACAGAAAAACATACAACAACAGAAAATGGCTTTTCAACTGCGTTATATTATATGAAGGAATTAGGAATAACCCATGCACAGATCTTGCCGATTCAGGACTATGCCCGGGTGGATGAACGAAATCCATCCATGCAGTATAACTGGGGATATGATCCACTTTTTTATATGGTGCCTGAAGGTAGTTATGCAACAAATCCTGATGATCCATCGGCCCGGATCACAGAATGTAAAAAGATGATTATGGCATTTCATGAACAAGGGATTGGTGTCATACTGGATGTCGTTTTTAATCATGTGTATGCATATGAACATTCCGTTCTCGAGGCGTTAGTGCCAGGATATTATTTCCGTTATTATCAGGATGGTTCGATTAGTAATGGGAGCGGTACAGGAAATGACTTGGCAACAGAACGAGTGATGGTACGAAAATTACTTGTGGAAACAATTGATTATTGGTTAGAGGAATTCCAGGTAGATGGTTTTCGATTTGATTTGATGGGGCTGATAGATGTTGAGACGATGACAGCAATTAGCAAGCGATGCCAAGCGTGCTCTCGTCCTGTTCTCTTGCTGGGGGAGGGCTGGGAAATGGAGACGGCAATAGCTAGTGACAAGCATAAGAAAGCAAGTCTCTCTCAAGCTTCTGCTTTACAAAATATCAGTTTCTTTAATGATCAGTACCGGGATGTGCTGAAAGGTAATTTGTTCGATCAGGAGCAGAAGGGGTTTGTTAATGGTAACGGTCTGTTTCACGACAGAATTGCCGCTTTAATTGCGGGCAGTGCAGATAATCGGTTTGGAAATCCACTCTTTTCAAATCCATTACAATCCGTCAACTATGTCGAATGCCATGACAATTTAACATTAGCTGACTTTTTAGTGCGTTCAAATCCAGAAGTATCGGAAGAAGTGCGGAAGAAGATGCATCAGCTCGCTACCGGTCTGGTGCTGCTTAGTCAAGGTGTACCATTCCTTCATGCTGGTCAGGAATTTTTCAGAACAAAAAAAGGGAACGAAAACAGTTACAATGCAGGTGATGACATTAACCAATTAGATTGGCTTCAGCGAGTTGAAGAGAATGACAATGTTGCCTGGATTCGTCAGTTGATAGCTTTACGTAAACAATATCCTCATTTTCGTATGGTAAATTCTGACAAAACAAAAGCCTATCTGCATATCATTCCAGCGCCACTACCTGTCTTTGCTTACATGTTAATTGGACCTAGTGAAGACTTTACCATTTTTATTAATCCGACAAATGAAATGAAAATGGCAAAGCTAGCCGCTCTTGGCCGTTGGGAAAAAATCGTAAGCAACCATTCATCGACTTCCGCTACAATACACTGTACAGACCAATTACCGATCGAACTAGCAGGATATGAGCTCGCGGTTTGGAAGAAGAACAGACGGTAAGATGAAGTAACCACTGTATAGAGCTATCGTAATATTATTTATGTGTTTATTTTAAAGCGTAAGAAGATCCAGAGTGTGCTCCGGGCTCGATGGAATCGAAGCGGTTGGACGGAGCTGCGTTCCAGAACACATTGTGGCATGGCTTGATTGTTTCGTATAGGTGCGTAACCAATTGTAGAAAAATAGATAGACTGTTATCGGCGGAGGAGTCTTTAGACATAGTCTTAACGACGTAAATGGAAAGGGATGGAAGAGTTCCTTTTATTCCTCCTACTTGTTTCTTTCCTTTAATAAATTTATAATAGTACTTACTACATATATAGAAGGCAGGTGAAAAGATGGAAGAACGGGAAAAGGTCATTATTTTTCCAAAATGGAAAGATAACCTTGAGGAAAAAGCAAAAACTGCCATGCAAGAAAATCAATTTAATCAAGCCTTCGAATATTTTGATCAACTTACGGACAACGGTGTTCAAACGCATGAAGTAATGACCGGAAAATTGATATGTATGATGGAACTGAATATGCAAGCAGACGCAGAAGAATTGTGTGAGGAACTGATCGCGAAGAAAGATAACTATTATGCTTCTTATGTACATATTTATGCCACCTTGTTATTTCAGTCAAGCAAATACAGTGAGGTCATGCACATAGTGGAGGATGCTTTATTACATACAGATATACCATCGCATATTATTAATCAGTTACAACATATGTATCAGTTGAGCAAAGAGTTGCAACAGCATGAAGATCAAAATTCGTATGCAGACGTGTTGGAACGATTAAATGTAGCTGTCTTTGAACGGAATGACCGGCAGCAATGGTACTTAGTGAAGCGTTTATTAAAGTTGGGAGTGTACCATGATAAACCACTGCTACGAGACATGCTGGCTGAGCCAACCATCCATCCGGTAGTCAAAACAGCCTTGCTGGAATACTTCGAACATGTCAAACTGAAAGAGCCAATACATATAGAAAAATTTCAAATAAAAGACATATGGCAAGTAGAGGAGGCAAACCCTGTATTACCAGTCACCTTCACTACAGGTGTACTACATTACTTAGATGACCTGCAACATGAAAACCCTACGGAATATCAAATGATTCAATTCATTCTGGAACGGTTTATGTATGTATACACACCTTTTTTGCCTCATGTCGAAAACTACCAATTACTGGCTGACGCCCTTTGTTATTATGTGAACAAAAGTTTTCAGCTGGTAGAGCCGGAGGATGAACGGCAAACCTCTAATCTTAAGAAACACTATGTCAACATGATTGAAACGTCAGAGACACTTTATGGCAGTCTCCTTGACGTTTGATTATCTCATATCATATATATTGCAAAAATTTTACTACATACGTTATTATTATTGAAAGCAAGTGCAATTATGTTATAATAAGATGGTTGCAATTTGCGTTCGGTCTATTATAGGATGGTATATTGAATGAACGTCAAAGATACAGATTTTTATGTTGGAGGGAATTTAGAATGACAGCAAAATGGGAAAAGCAAGAAGGTAATGTCGGTGTCCTTACGGTAGAAGTGGATGCAGACAAATTCGATAGTGCTTTAGACCAAGCTTTTAAGAAGGTCGTAAAACAAGTACAAGTACCAGGGTTCCGTAAAGGAAAGATGCCTAGAGGAATGTTCGAAAAACGTTTTGGTGTAGAATCATTATACCAAGATGCAGTAGATATTATTCTTCCTGGAGAGTATTCTAATGCAATTGATGAAACTGGAATCGAGCCAGTAGATCAGCCGGAAGTAGATATTGAACAAATCGAAAAAGGCAAAAACCTTATCTTTACTGCTAAAGTAACGGTTAAACCGGAAGTGAAGCTTGGAGACTACAAAGGACTTGAAGTCGAAGAGGAAAACACAGAAGTAAAAGATGAAGATGTAGATGCTGAAATTCAAAAACAACAAGAGCAACAAGCTGAACTTGTTGTTAAAGAAGATGGCGAAATCGTGGATGGCGATACAGCCGTTATTGATTTCGAAGGTTTTGTTGATGGAGAAGCTTTTGAAGGTGGTCAAGCGGAGAATCATTCGCTAGAAATCGGTTCTGGTCAGTTTATTCCAGGCTTTGAAGAGCAACTAATCGGCAAAAAAGCTGGTGAAGAAACAGAAGTACAAGTAACTTTCCCTGAAGAATACCATGCAGACAACTTGGCAGGTAAAGAAGCTACTTTTAAAGTTAAAGTTCACGAGATCAAAGCAAAAGAATTACCTGAATTAGATGATGAATTTGCTAAAGATGTTGATGAAGAAGTAGAATCATTAGACGAATTAAAAGAAAAAACGAAAAAACGTCTACAAGAACAAAGAGAAAACGAAGCAGATTCAAATAAACGTGAAGACTTAATTCAGCAAGCTTCTGATAATGCAGAAGTTGAAATTCCAGAAGCAATGGTACAATCTGAATTAGATCGTATGCTTCAGGAATTCGAACAAAGACTTCAAATGCAAGGTATGACATTGGATATGTACTTCCAATTCTCAGGTCAAGATGAAGAAGCATTAAAAGCACAAATGCAAGAAGATGCTGGTAAACGTGTTAAAACGAATTTAACACTTGAAGCTATTGCTCAAGCTGAGAATGTAGAAGTAACAGATGAAGATGTAGAGAAAGAATTAGAACAAATGGCTTCCATGTATAACATGGAAATCGACCAAATCAAACAAGCGCTTGGTGGTAACACAGCAGCACTTCAAGATGATTTGAAATTCAAGAAGGCAATTGATGTCCTTGTAGATAATGCAAAAGTAAAATAAATCAATCAGCAAAACAAGGTGCGTACGTCCGTACCTTGTTTTCTATCCATATTCATACTTATAATTCAAGCCCCATCATACATAAATTTTTGCAGAATGCAATATAAGGATATAGATTTGGGAAGACTAACATATACATAAAGAAAACTGTTACCAAAAATGCAACATGTTTGTCATCGAGGTAAAAGACTGGTACGCTTCTACAAACAATGAAAAAGTGTATTACTTTTTTATTTTGAAACAATCTGATATGATTGCTTAAAGACGAGTAAACAGCTCATCGTTTTTGGGAACTTATCGTAATATTTTTTGATCAAGGGGTGAATGTCATGTATAAATTTAATGAAGAAAAAGGCCAATTAAAGTGTTCATTCTGTGGTAAAAGCCAAGACCAAGTTCGTAAGCTAGTGGCTGGCCCAGGAGTTTATATATGTGATGAATGTATTGATTTATGTACGGAAATTGTGGAAGAGGAATTAGGTACAGATGAAGAAGTTGAATACAAAGATATTCCGAAGCCACAAGAAATTTGTGAAATTCTGGACGACTACGTAATCGGTCAACAAAAAGCAAAGAAGAATTTGTCCGTAGCGGTTTACAATCATTATAAACGGATTAACGCACCGAAAGCGAAAGACGATGTAGAATTATCGAAAAGTAACATTGCGATGATCGGACCTACTGGTAGTGGTAAAACATTACTTGCGCAGACTCTTGCACGTATTCTTAATGTTCCGTTTGCAATTGCAGATGCTACTTCTTTAACAGAAGCAGGTTACGTTGGGGAAGACGTGGAGAATATTCTGCTCAAATTAATTCAGGCTGCAGACTACGATGTAGAAAAAGCAGAAAAAGGTATTATCTATATTGATGAAATTGATAAAGTAGCACGTAAATCGGAGAATCCATCGATTACACGTGATGTTTCTGGTGAAGGGGTACAGCAAGCCCTGCTTAAAATCTTAGAAGGTACGACAGCAAGTGTACCTCCTCAAGGTGGCAGAAAGCATCCTCATCAAGAATTTATCCAAATTGACACGACGAATATTCTATTCATCTGTGGTGGTGCATTTGATGGTATCGAACAGATCGTCAAACGTCGTCTAGGTAAGAAAGTGATCGGCTTTGGTGCAGATTCAGATAATCAGGAAATGGATAAAGCGACATTGTTATCCAAAGTGTTACCAGAAGATTTATTACGTTTTGGTCTTATTCCGGAATTCATTGGCCGTTTGCCGGTAATTGGAAGTCTGGAACCATTAGATGAAAAAGCGTTAGTTGAAATCTTAACCAAACCAAAGAATGCGCTAGTAAAACAATATAATAAATTGTTTGATATTGATAACGTCGAATTGGAATTTGAAGAAGGTGCTCTTGAAGCTGTCGCTCAAAAAGCAATTGAACGTAAAACAGGTGCACGTGGACTTCGTTCCATCCTCGAAGGTATCATGCTTGATGTGATGTTTGAATTACCTTCACGTGACGACATCAAAACATGTGTCATTACGGAAGAAACGGTATCAAAAGAAAATGGCCGACCGAAATTAATCCATGAAGATGGTACGGTACTTGATTTACAATCTCCAAAAGAGAGTGCATAAAGAAAAAAATCCCTTGTTATCGAAACAAGGGATTTTGTATGTTTGCTGTTAATATGATAAAACTAAGCTGGAACATACCTTTTAGATTTACAAAGAAACGAAACTTCTTTAAACTGATAACAATAGATGAGTAAAACCAATGAACTAGGTATTTGTTATTTCATACGCAGGGAAAGAAAGCAGATAAGTGTTGATCGTATCTGCCATTAGACTCGGGTGAATTCCATGTACTTAGAGAAGTAGCTATGATGGAGGTGCCACATGACAGAATCAAACTTTTTACATATTCCACTTTTGCCTTTGAGAGGTCTAATTGTATTTCCAGGTATGGTCATTCATTTAGATGTCGGGAGGGAAAAATCAATAGAATCTTTAGAAAAAGCAATGATGAATGATCAACATATTTTCCTGTCTGCACAGAAAGAAAGTGCGATTGAAGACCCCGACAAAGAGGATATTCAGGTGATTGGAACAGTTGCGAAAGTAAACCAAATGTTAAAATTGCCAAATGGTACAATGCGAGTGCTGGTAGAAGGTTTGTACCGTGCGGAAATCAAAAAATTTATTAATGAAGAAAAACAATTTTTTGTTGAGATAAATCCTTTAGATGACAGCCATCAGAAACCTGCAGAAGAAGATGCTTTACGTAGAGCATTACTCGAGCAATTTGAACATTATTCAAAAGTATCGAAAAAAATCACGAAAGACACAGTAGCCACTGTAATGGATATTGAAGACCCAAGTCGATTTGCTGATATTGTAGCATCTCACATTGCATTAAAAATGTCAGACAAACAAGATGTTTTGGAAACTAGAGATGTGGCCAAACGCTTGCGGAAGTTATTAGAGATTATTTCCAATGAACAGGAAGTATTGGAATTAGAGCGCAAAATAGGTCAGCGGGTTAAAAAATCAATGGAAGAAACGCAAAAAGAATATTATTTGCGGGAACAGATGAAAGCCATCCAAAAAGAATTAGGCGAAAAAGACGGGCGAACTGGCGAGTTACAAGCTTTGCGTGAGAAATTAGAAGAGAAGGCATTACCGGAGCGAATTCAGGAAGTAGTCGAAAAAGAATTAAATCGCTACGAACGTGTGCCGCAAAGCTCTGCGGAAAGCTCTGTTATCCGTAATTATATTGATTGGTTATTAACATTGCCGTGGCAGGAAGAAACAGAAGATAATCTTAATATTCACCATGCGGAAGATGTGTTGAATGCTGATCATTATGGATTAGAAAAAGTGAAAGAACGTGTATTGGAATATCTTGCTGTACAACAGTTAACTAATTCATTAAAAGGACCAATTCTTTGTTTAGTCGGCCCTCCCGGTGTAGGTAAAACGTCACTGGCAAGATCGGTTGCCAGAGCAATTGATCGTCATTTTGTTCGTATCTCACTTGGTGGTGTAAGGGACGAAGCGGAAATTCGTGGTCATCGCCGTACATATGTGGGGGCGATGCCAGGCAGAATAATTCAAGGTATGAAAAAAGCAGAAACGATAAATCCAGTATTCTTATTAGATGAAATTGATAAGATGTCAAACGATTTTCGAGGTGATCCATCTTCAGCGATGCTGGAAGTATTAGATCCAGAACAGAACAATACGTACAGTGACCATTACCTGGAGGAAACGTATGATTTATCGAAGGTAATGTTTATTGCAACAGCTAACAATTTAGCCACAGTTCCACGTCCATTGCTGGATCGTATGGAAGTCATTTCAATTGCCGGATATACAGAGTTGGAGAAGTTAAATATTGCCAAACAACACTTGTTGCCAAAACAATTGAAAGAAAATGGTCTCAAAAAAGGGCACCTGCAAATTCGGGATGAAGCTTTAATCAAGCTCATCAGAGTGTACACGCGAGAAGCGGGAGTGCGTGGATTAGAAAGACAGCTTGCATCCGTTTGCCGTAAAGCAGCTAAAATTATTGTTTCCTCGGAGAAACAACGTGTCATCGTAACCGAGAAACAATTAGAGAATATTCTTGGTAAGCCAATATTCCGTTACGGATTAATGGAATCAGAAAATCAAGTCGGTGCTGCCACAGGACTAGCTTACACTGCGGCTGGTGGAGACATATTGTCGATTGAGGTCAGCCTTGCAAAAGGAAAAGGGAAGTTAACCTTAACAGGTAAGTTAGGGGATGTAATGAAGGAATCTGCGCAAGCAGCTTTCAGCTATATTCGATCACGTGCATCAGAATTGAAAATTGAACCTGATTTTCATCAAAACTTTGATATTCATATCCATGTTCCTGAAGGTGCAACGCCGAAAGATGGTCCATCTGCAGGTATTACAATGGCAACGGCTTTAATTTCTGCATTAACAGGCAGACCGGTTCGGAAAGAAGTGGGGATGACCGGTGAGATTACATTGCGTGGCAGAGTGTTGCCGATCGGTGGTCTGAAAGAGAAAACATTAAGTGCGCATCGAGCGGGGATTACAACGATTATCATGCCAGCTGATAATCGGAAAGATCTGGAGGATATTCCGGATAGCGTACGAGAAGGATTAACGTTTATACCAGTTGATCATTTAGACACCGTATTAGAATATGCATTATTGGAGGAGAAGGATGAAAGTAAGTAAAGCAGAAATTGTGATAAGTGCAGTATCTGAGAAGCAGTATCCGTCGGACAGACGTCCAGAAATTGCCTTAGCGGGACGATCCAATGTCGGTAAATCGTCTTTCATAAACAAATTAATCAATCGGAAAAATTTAGCAAGAACCTCATCAAAGCCTGGTAAAACACAAACATTAAACTTCTATAATATCAATGATATTCTTTATTTTGTGGATGTACCAGGATACGGTTATGCGAAAGTTTCGAAAAAAGAGCGAGAAAAATGGGGAAGAATGATGGAAGAATACTTCTCGCTTCGTGATACACTCAAGTTAACGGTTTTAATTGTTGATATTCGCCATAAGCCAACAGAAGACGATAGGATGATGTATGACTTTTTAAAACATTATGAAATCCCGGTATTGGTGATTGCAACGAAGTTAGATAAAATACCGAAAAACAAAAAATCAGCCCATCTAAAACAAGTAATCGATACGCTCGATTTAGATCAAGAAGACACCGTAATCCCATTCTCTGCTGAAACAAGCGAGGGTAAAGAAGACGCATGGAGCTATCTGTCTAAATATATTTAACATGTGAGCAGTATGTAGAATGAGAAACTCTGCATACTGCTTTTTTTGTATGCAAGAATAGGTTATTGCGGATTGTGCTTTACATCAAAAGCTGTTATCAGATAAGAAAAACCGAGAAAGCCCACCTGGTCCTAACTAACATAAATAATAAATAATATACAACTACCTATAATATGGATTATGTAAAGAGGAACTGTGTTACAATGTGGGCATTTTAAATAGATTTCATGTGCTTAACTAAGCTCCGGAAATATGCTTCGCGTCCTGTGGGCACGGCTTCAGCTAACTTTGGAAAGAAAATTCTTTTCTTTCCAAAGTGGATCTTCAGCTCGCGCTGATTCCACGGGAGTCTCCGCATATTTCCTACGCTTTAGGGAAGTGCTACAGCGTTTGTAACAGCTAAAAGTAAGGATTTTAAGCATTGTTACAGTGAATGATGAAATCGGTGGAGACTGCCCAAAATGCTACCTCTTGCGTCAGATGTAGAACCAATACTAGAGCGGAGGCCAACCATGGAGACTCCCGCGGGACATGCAGGTGCTGAAGATCCACTTTGTGAAGTGATCTTCTTCACAAAGTTAGCTTCAGCCGTGCCCCGCAGGACGCGGAGTGGTTGGGCGGAGCGGTCTCCCAGCATATGAAACATTTCAAAGTTACCACTGTGTTAGTTGACATAATCCATATTATAAGAACCCATCAATCATGTTTAGGATGTTTACTTCTATGACTATACTTTTATACTTTCTTACTTGGCAAAAAAAGAAACCAGACAAATTCCGGTTTCTATCGTTTAACGGTTATTTTTCGTTTTTTTCGGTATACAGTCATAAACGCAGCGCTTATGACCAAAATAATCCCGAATGTCTGGAATAAAGTCAGCTGATCATCGAAAATGATCACACCGACTAATACTGCGACAATTGGTTCCATTGCTCCTAATATCGCTGCTTTACTTGATTCAATATAAGCAAGCCCTAGCGTGTACAACGTATATGCAGCAATTGTTGAAATAATCGCAATTCCAGCAATATTTAACCAAACCTCAATGGATTGGAAGGAATCTGTTTTATTCCATAGCCCGCTGGTTGGCAAGATAAAGATACTCCCTGTCAGTAAGGCATAAACGGTTGTAGTGAGAAAATTATAGTGTCTGCTTACTTGTTTACCAATAATACTGTATAATCCACAGAAAAACGCAGAAAGTATTCCTAGAATAATACTGATTAGGGGAATACTTAAGTTGCCAAAAGGAAATAATCCGATCGCTAGCGCACAACCAATAACCGTCAAACTCAAGGAAATAATTTTACTTCTGGTTATCGGCTCATGGAAAAGGAAACGGGACAAAATGGTAACAAAAATCGGTGCAGTGTACAGTAAAACGACAGCTATTGAGACAGAAGTCTGTTGCATGACGGTGAAATAACACCAATTGAAAAAGACAATGCTCCCTACCCCTAAACCGAAGAAATGTGGAAGATGTTTCCATTGGATTTTTAATTTCTTTGGCTGGGTCAATAATAAAACAATCAATAATATAGTAGAGGAAACAGTCAGCCGTATCGCAACAATCTCCCAGGCAGTAAAGCCATAACTATATAAGCTGTCAACAAATAATCCAGTAAGTCCCCAGAATCCGGCGCCAATCATTGTCAACATATACGCAACATAGTTCTTCATACAGTCACCTTCTTTTCTCTCTCTATTATCAAAGGATTAGTATTCCGAATCATGTTAAGCTTAGCACAATTTATTTCTTTTTCAAGAGTAAATAAGCGCCTAAACCAATTAAAATAATCGGCCAGAAACGTTCTAGCCAGTTCATTGCTTGATTAATCCAGCTAAACCAGCTTGGTTGTTGATCAGCAAAAATCGCAAATAAAGAAATACCTAACAAAATAAGTCCTGGAATAAAGCCGTTTTTCGTTTTTAGACCACGTAACAGAAACGCTATTGCGACAATAATTGTAAACATGGCCCAATGATCTAGCCAGAATGCATAATGGTTTAAGCCGTGAAAGTGAATGCCTAATCCTAACAGAATAACACCTGGGAATATATTGGCATAATCTTTAATTGAGAAGGCATAAATGAGAAATGCAGCACCAACTAATATTAATAACGTCGGCCAAGAATAAAAATCGGTAAAAACGGGTATACGTAGTTCACGAAGTAAAAAATATATACCGATACCAATTAATAAATAGGCGACAAGTCCATTTTTCTTCAACTAGAAACACTCCTAAATTAAAATGATTATTATGTAAAATTAATTTTCTTGATAAAATATATAAAATATGATAAATTACTTAATGAACAATGAAAACGAACATCACTTTTTTATTTTAGCATAGATGATTCATATACTGTTCATAAAAACATCACGAATTCTAATGTAATTCATGTTATACTATTAATAAATGTGTGTTAGGTTTTTGTTTTTTTGGGGGTAGATATCGTGCATATCATAACAGCAGGTATAAATTATAAAACAGCGCCTGTCGAAGTTAGAGAAATGCTCGCATTTCGTGAGGATGGCTTAATCGAAGCTATGACAGAGCTAAATAGCAGAAAAAGTATATTAGAGAACGTCATTGTTTCGACATGTAATCGCACCGAAATTTATGCGGTCGTGGATCAACTTCATACAGGCAGATATTTCATTAAGCAATTTTTGGCTGATTGGTTTGGTATTGAGAAAGAAGTATTTGTTCCCTATATCATCTTTTATGAAAATGAAGCAGCAGTGGAGCATCTATTTCGTTTGAGCTGTGGATTAGAATCAATGGTTATGGGGGAAACACAAATTTTGGGGCAAGTGAAACAAACCTTTCTTCAAGCACAGCAGCACAAGTTGACGGGTACCATTTTTAATGAGCTGTTTAAACAAGCTATAACAATTGGTAAGAGAAGTCAACGTGATACTATGATTGGTGAAAGTGCAGTTTCTGTAAGTTATGCAGCTGTAGAATTAGCGAAAAAGATTTTCACCGACTTACAGAAAAAACACGTCGTCATCATAGGTGCTGGAAAAATGGGTGAATTAGCTGCCAAAAACCTGGTCGGGTCTGGTGCTGTGCAAGTAACAGTAGTGAACCGGACGATGGATAAGGCTGAACAATTAGCTAAACAATTTAATGGTGCAGCTAAATCAATGGATAAGCTGGAAGAGTCATTAGTTGCTGCTGATATTGTCATCAGTTCGACTGGTGCCGATCAATACATGATCACGAAAGATTTGTATCGCAAGGTAGAAAAACAGCGTAAAGGTCGTCCACTATTTTTAGTCGATATTGCTGTTCCAAGAGATTTAGATCCAGCACTGGAAGCAGTAGACAATGTCTTCCTTTATGATATTGATGACTTGCAACATGTCGTTGACAGTAATTTAGAAGCTAGAAAAGAAGCAGCAGAAGAAGTGGAACTTTGGATCGAAGAAGCAATTGTTGCATTTAATGAATGGTTACAAACATTAGGTGTTGTACCAGTTATTACAGCGTTACGTGAACAAGCGCTCGAGATTCAAAAAGAAACCATGAAAAGTATAGAACGCAAAATGCCTAACTTAACAGATCGTGAACGCAAAGTATTGAATAAGCATACGAAAAGTATAGTGAATCAACTATTGAAACAACCGATATTGCAAGCAAAAGAATTAGCAGGTCAAAAAAATGCGGAGCAATCATTATCATTATTTATGCAAATTTTTGACATCGAAGATTTAGTGAACGAAAACGTTCAAAAAACGGAAGATGATAAAGTTATTACCTTTGATAAAAAGAAGGAGAAAATGATACAAAAACTACAAAATGTGTCTACACATTAATTGGGTGGTTTTCCCTTTATGTTGGCTGAACGAATTATTCATGAGTGCATGTTGATGTTATACGGCTTAAGTGTCATATTTTATTTTATAGATTTTCTTTACCAAAACCGGAAAGCAAACCAAATTGCTTTCTGGTTGCTTTCTGTTGTTTGGATTCTTCAAACCATTTTTTTATTAACGGAGATATGGCAAAATTCCAGTTTGCCAATTCAGACATTGCATGATGGTTTATATACGTATACATGGATCATTATTACGTTCTCACTAGTGGTACATCGATTTTTTCAACTTGAATTTTTTATGTTTTTTATGAGTGTGTTTGGATTCTTCTTTATGATTGTGCATACATTGCAATCAGTGAGACTGACTGATTCCAATCAAATTCCGATGGTATTGAATGAAATGTTATTTGCACATATCGTACTGGCCTTGCTATCCTATGGATTATTTACGATTTCGTTTATTTTAGCTTGTTTATATTTTATGCAATATCAGTTATTAAAACGAAAAATAGGGTATAAATGGTTAAGGAGATTCCAAGACTTGGAAGGATTAGAAAAGCGTGCTTTTCATCTGATTGTACTTGCTGAACCGATGTTAATACTGTCCATCATTTTAGGTGTTGTCTGGGCTTATATGACGGGGACGGAGTTTTATTGGGGCGACAGTAAGACAATCGGTTCCATACTTGTTTTTATTATTTATGCAGGTTACTTGTATATTCGGATTAAACAAGGGTATCGTGGCAAGAAGATATTAACATGGAACATTATCGCTTTTCTGATGTTATTAATTAATTTCTTTTTATTTAACAGTTTATCGAACTTTCATATGTAAATTTGGATCAAGGGGGCGTCATGAATGCGCAAAATAGTCGTAGGTTCAAGAAGGAGTAATTTAGCATTAACACAATCGGAATGGGTGATTGAGCAGTTACAAGAACACGCTGGTGATCAATATCAGTTCGAAATCAAAAAAATCGTAACTAAAGGAGATCAAATTCTTAATGTTACGTTATCGAAAGTCGGCGGAAAAGGTCTTTTTGTTAAAGAAATTGAGAATGCTATGTATGACAAAGAGATTGATTTTGCTGTTCATAGTATGAAGGATATGCCTGCAGTCATGCCAGAAGGATTAATCATCGGCTCCATTCCGGTACGTGAAGATCACCGCGATGCCTTTATTTCCAATAATCATGTTGCCTTTAAGGATTTACCTGCAGGAGCGGTGATAGGGACAAGCAGTTTGAGAAGAGGATCACAAATTTTAGCAGCACGTCCTGATTTGGATATTCAGTGGATTAGAGGGAATATCGAAACTCGTATGCGCAAGTTAAAAGAAGAAAACTTTGATGCGATTATTTTAGCTGCAGCTGGGCTGAAACGGATGAACTGGAGCGAGAATATCGTGACCGAATATCTGGAACCTGAAGTTTGTGTGCCTGCTGTCGGTCAAGGTGCGTTAGCGATTGAATGTCGCGAAGATGATAAGGAATTATTGCAATTGCTTACTAAAATAAATGACGATTATACAACCAAAACCGTCACAGCTGAACGAACTTTCTTGCATTTACTTAATGGTGGCTGTTCCGTTCCAATCGGAGGTTATGCTTATCTGAATGGAGATAATGTTATATTAACAGCAATGGTTGCCAGCACGGATGGAAAAACTGTCTTGAAAGAAACGGTAACTGGTACGGATCCTGATCAAGTTGGAAAAGAGGCAGCAGAGAAACTCCAGGCACGTGGTGCACAATATTTAGTCGACGAAGCGATCGAGGAGAACCAGGAATGACCAAGCCTTTAACAGGCAAAAGAATAATGGTGACGAGGGAAGCGAAACAAGCGCTTCCTTTAGTCTATTTACTGGAATCTTACGGTGCTAGTTGTGAGAGAGTTCCTCTTCTCCTTTTTGAAAGATGTTTATCGAAAGGTAATCAAAAAATCATGCAGCAAATTAGTCAATTTGATTGGCTTTTCTTCACTAGTGTGAATACCGTACGTTTCTTTGATCAATACGTAAAAGAATTTGATCTGAAAATTGATCAAAAAATTGCTGCGGTCGGTGAGAAAACCGCTCAACTTCTTGAAGAGCTTGGATATCCTGTCGATTTTATTCCTTCTATTTTTGATGGGAGTACAATGGTTCACGAATTTCATCAACTTGTTTCATCCCCTCATATTGCTTTATTATGTGGGAGTAACGCAAGGAGAGAGATTCCTAAACAATTACAACGACAAGGTCTTTCTTTTGAAAAAATAGTGATTTATCGTACAATAAAAAATAAAGAAGTAATACCATTGCTTCAGGAAAAAGCGACAGAAATGGATGCTGTATTTTTTACAAGTCCATCAACGGTAAAGGCTTTTCATGAATTCTTACCTGCTTCGCTTTTGGAACAAGTAAAGGAAAAAGCGACAGCTGTTGCCATTGGTACGACAACGAGCGAGGCGCTTGAAAAGTATGCTTTTCGTCATATCATTTATCCTGAAACATTTACAATTGAAAATATGGTAGCTACTTATATTGAATACATAAGAGAAGGTGATAAATAATGTCTACAACACCATTTGATCGCCATCGTCGCTTACGTTCTTCCAGCGTTATGCGCCGATTCGTTCGTGAAACAGAATTACAAGTAAATGATTTAGTTTATCCGTTATTTGTCGTCGAAGGAGACCAAATCAAAAACGAAGTCTCCTCTATGCCAGGTGTTTATCAGGTATCCCTCGATTACTTGGATGAAGAGATTGATGAATTACTGAAATTAGGTATCCCGTCTGTTCTTTTATTCGGTATACCGAAAGAAAAAGACGAAGTTGGCTCAGGTGCATATGATCCAGATGGAATTGTTCAAGTAGCAATTCGTCAAATTAAAGCAAAAACGGATCAGCTACTCGTGATCGCCGATACATGTTTATGTGAGTACACATCACATGGCCATTGTGGAGTCATTGAACATGGAGATGTAGATAATGATAAATCATTACCTTTACACGTAAAAACGGCTGTAACACAAGCTGAAGCTGGGGCAGATATTATCGCACCATCGAACATGATGGATGGCTTTGTAACAGAAATTCGTGAAGGCTTAGATGAAGAAGGGTATACGAATATTCCGATTATGTCCTATGCAGTCAAGTATGCCTCTGCATTTTATGGGCCGTTCCGTGATGCAGCTGATAGTACGCCACAGTTTGGGGATAGAAAAACGTATCAGATGGATCCTTCTAATCGATTAGAAGCAATCAGAGAAGCCACGTCTGATATGGCAGAAGGAGCAGATTTCTTAATTGTAAAGCCAGCTCTTTCTTATATGGATATAATACGAGAAGTAAAGAACGAATTTCCTGTACCAGTTGTAGCCTACAATGTTAGTGGGGAATACTCAATGGTAAAAGCAGCCAGTCTCAATGGATGGGTTGATGAACAAGCGATAGTACTAGAGAAGCTGACTGCGATGAAACGGGCTGGAGCGGATATCATTATTACGTATTTTGCGAAAGATGTAGCAAAATGGTTACAAGAAAAATAAGGAGGCGATCATGATGCGAGAAAATCAAAAATCTGTTGATGCATATAAAGAGTCGGTGGAATTAATGCCAGGTGGTGTCAATTCACCAGTGCGAGCTTTCAAATCAGTAGGAATGAATCCTATTTATATGGATTACGGAAAAGGATCAAAAATTTACGACATTGATGGCAATGAATACATTGATTATGTGCTAAGCTGGGGTCCGTTAATTTTGGGTCATGCAGATGATCGAGTAGTCACTAAATTAAAAGAGGTGGCTGAAAAAGGAACAAGCTTTGGCGCACCGACTTTATTAGAGAATGAATTAGCACAATTAGTGATTGATCGTGTTCCTTCCATTGAGATGGTACGAATGGTTAATTCCGGTACAGAAGCAACAATGAGTGCATTACGTCTGGCACGAGGCTATACAGGAAAAAATAAAATCCTTAAATTTGAAGGGAATTATCATGGTCATGGGGATTCTCTATTAATAAAAGCAGGGTCTGGTGTAGCGACATTAGGTTTACCTGACAGTCCTGGAGTACCTGAAAGTGTTGCACAGCATACAATTACAGTGCCATATAATGATATCGAAAGCGTTCGGTATGCATTTGAACAATTTGGAGATGACATTGCGGCTGTGATTGTTGAACCTGTTTCTGGTAATATGGGAGTTGTTCCGCCGAAGGACGACTTTTTACAAATATTACGTGATATCACTAACCAGTACCAATCCTTGTTGATCTTTGATGAAGTAATGACGGGATTCCGAGTTGACTACCATTGTGCCCAGGGATATTTCGAGGTGACCCCTGATTTAACTTGTTTAGGAAAAGTTATAGGTGGAGGTCTACCCGTTGGCGCTTATGGCGGAAAGCGTGAAATCATGGAATGTATTGCCCCGGTTGGTGATATTTATCAAGCTGGAACATTATCTGGTAATCCGCTTGCTATGACAGCAGGTCTGGAAACATTAAAAGCAATGGATCGTTCTTCTTATGATGATATCAATACGAAAGTAGACCGTTTAATCGAAGGATATAGACTGGCTGCAGATAAATATAATATTCCTCTGCAAATTAATCGAGCTGGATCAATGGTAGGTATCTTCTTCGCAAACGAGCCTGTGATTAATTATGAGACAGCTTCTAAATCGAACACAGAAGCGTTTGCCACCTATTACCGGACAATGGCAGAAGAAGGCATATTCCTTCCACCTTCTCAATTCGAAGGTCTGTTCCTGTCTATATCTCATACAGACGCAGACATTGAAAAAACAATCGCAGCAGTCGAAAAAGCATTTCAAAAATTATCATAACCCGAAAAGCTTACAGGCCCACATAGGCTTGTAAGTTTTTTTCATGAGGTAAGAAAGTATAAAATCACTGTCATAAAGATGTTAAAGATGTACTATAGAGGTAGATCAAGATTTTTTAAAAACTGGCTACCTATAATATGGATTATGTAAACTAACCATTACTAACCAAGCATCCATATTGAAATATTTAATGTGCTAAGATACCGCTTCAGCCAACCACTCCGCGTCCTGCGGGGCACGGCTGAAGCTAACTTTGTGAAGAAGGGCACTTCACAAAGTGGATCTTCAGCACCTGCATGTCCCGCGGGAGTCTCCGTGGTTGGCCTACGCTATGGTACTTGTTCTACAACAAATGCATGAGGTAGCATATTGGTCTTCTAACAATATGAACTATAAAAAATAAGCATCTACACCTTAGTAAATAGAATGCCTAGTACCATTGCTTTTAGCTGTTCCTATTGTTGTAGAACTTCTCTCAAGCGTAGAAAATAGGCGGAGACTCCTCATGCGTCAGCGCGAGCTGAAGATCCACTTTGTAAAGAAAAGAATTTTCTTTACAAAGTTAGCTGAAGCCGTGCCCCACAGGACGCGGAGCCAATTTCCGGAGCTTTGTTACGTAGATAAAACATGTCAAAATGGCCAACTTGTCATACAGTGGTAGTTTACATAATCCATATTATGGGTAGCTATGATTTAAACGGCTGATAAGAATTTCGCTGTTCGTTCTGCGGTGTTATACAACTTCTATTTGTCAAGCTTGCATATTTTTCTTCCTCACAACATATAGTTTAATGAAATGCTAGTACGCCTTAGCTAAGCAAAAGGAAGGGGGAAGTGCTTTGCAAGAAGCCTTTACATTTAATATTCATGAAGTGGTTGCATTTGAGAATGAACAGCAGATCAAGGAAATGTTAGGGATAGGTCTGGAACCTGTTATATCAATGGAGGAACTAGGTAATACACTCTCGATTAGAGGTGTGATGGAACTTAAAGGAGAATATATTAAAAGCGATACACCGGATCTTAGGGTGGAAGAACCGGTGAACGGCAATTATGTCGAACGAGTAGAATCGTTATCAGATGAAGTGAATGAGTTTTTTCATAAATTTCTCATTGATGTCTCTGTCCCGCTCGATCGTATTGCATCTTTAGATGATGTGTTTATAGAAGTCGATCACTTCGATTATAATTTGGACGCTGTCAATGAAATGACGATTGAGGCAACATTAGCTATTCATGGCTTGCAAGAACCACAACCGGAACCTGCAGTAGAAGAAGAGAGAGAGTTTACAGAAGAAACGGAATTGCTAGCTTTTGAAGAAAACCGATTCGATGAGCAGACAGAAGATGCAGCAGAGACGTTTCATTTAGAAATGGATGAAGAAGATCTCGAATCAACTGAAGAAGAAGAAAAAGAAGAGGAAAAAGTGGTACCTATCACAAGCGTTCGAGCAATGCAGGAGGGTGAAGATCAAGAAATAGAAGACAGTCACGCTCAAGAGGATGATGTATCAGCTGAGGAAGAGGATTTTGAAGAAGAAGAGGAAAAATTACATGTGAAAACCAGAAACGAGCCTCAAGATGAGACATCCTATTTGTTAAACGTTTTTGCGGATGAAGAAGCCTCGAGCTATACGAGGTTGAAACTTTATATTGTACAGCCAGATGACCAAATTCATACTATTGCCGAACGATATCAACTTTCATCTAAACACATTATGAGAGTAAATCGTTTAGAAGATGAAGATGTTTCAGCTGGACAATTGATTTATATTCCGGTTCCTACTGAAGAATAATTTGTTAGTCCCTTGGTAGCTTGTCAAGGGATTTTTTATTTGATGAATCAGAAATGGAGGGTTTGCCGATGGAATGGTCACAATTATTGCAATCATATCAATTGCAGCCAGAGTCAATTGAGCAAATAACAGACCGTCTATACAAAATTGAAGCCGATCATCAACAATATGCGTTAAAGCATGCGAGGCTGTTACCAGAAGACGTCGGAAGGTGGCAGGCAATCCAACAATATATTCAGGAAAAAAAGATATTTGGTTTTGTACCTGTCTATTATACTGTCCACCAGCAGCCGTTTGTGGAAGACAACGGAGATATTTATTATCTGATGCCATGGGTTAACCGGGAAATTTCAGACCAGCCAATAGATGAATATGCAACAGCTATTCACACAATTGGCAAGTTGCATGCAGCAACGATGGATTATCATAAGATTGATGCGGTTAAACAAAATCGGAGAACATTAGAAAAACAATTTGAGCAGGAGCTTACTTACTGTCGTGAACAAATGCTGCAATATGTTCGCTTTTTTGAAGCAAAACGATTCATGGCACCCGCAGAATTACAAATATGCATGTATTATCGTGACATGGAGCAATTATTTAATAAAATGGAAGAGTGGCAAGAGATTTATTTAGACAGGATGGAAGAAACCGATCAGATGAAATACACGTTATGTCATGGAAATGTAAAACCATCCCATTATATGATTACGGGAATGAATACTTATTTATTAAATTGGGAGTATGCATTAATGACTTCGCCGACTTATGATTTAGTATCGTATTATCAATATTTATTCCGGTTTCATGACTGTGACATGGATAAAATCACAGAATCATTTTCAGTATATTGCCGATATATAGATTTATCAGACTATGAGAAAGCATTGCTTGTATTGCAACTGTTGTCACCCCATAACTGGTTTCAATCTATGTCGGACACCCTTCAGCCTAGAAGGGGCACAAGTAATGTAAGAAAGTCCATTGAAATCGAAAAAGAGTTCCGTAAACTGTTTCACGGCTTCCAAATGCAAGAATATATCTACCAGACACTGAAAACGGACCCTGTAGATGAATTAGGTTAAATCCATTCCAATTGAAAGGCGAGCAGGATACCAATTAATATCCCTAATAATAAAACATCAAAGGTTGTAGGGAAAAATACGGTGCGAATCCCTTGAAATACGACGATTGGTAAAATACAACGCTCACAGATTAAGATCCATTCTCTCGCCCAAGGAGGTAGACGGTATCGATAATAACGTGCCACGATATCACCTCATTTTCATTATATTTTTGTTATATTCTAGCTTATGCAGTCAAAGTGGAATCGTACCCCATATTTATTAATCGAATTTTGAAATAAACGGAAAGAACTACATCATTCATGTTAGCCGAGTGATAAATAAGGGGTTCGCACGCTAAGTTAAAATACTTAGTTCAAAATTAGTAAAAAAGTATTTTTTTTGCAGGAAAATTGATTTTTTTATCGAATATATATTATTAGAATATATTAATCAAAGAAGTCTCTATCGGATGCGTATAAGAGGTTGTCTTCAATATGAGAAGTAGCATAAATTTATTTAATTTAATTATTTCCCAGTATTATCATACGCTGACAATGGCAGACAAGCATC
Source organism: Gracilibacillus caseinilyticus (assembly GCF_022919115.1). Lineage (NCBI taxonomy): Bacteria > Bacillati > Bacillota > Bacilli > Caryophanales > Bacillaceae > Gracilibacillus > Gracilibacillus caseinilyticus. The sequence continues at coordinate 3,085,570 of NZ_CP095072.1, forward strand.
ACTGTATTAAATTCAATTTTTCTGGATGTTACAAAAGAATCATCTGTTTTGGAATGCGTTGCTGAATAGTAGATACAGCAAGGATTCTGCACTATCATTCAAATGTATAACAAAGTGTATAAACAGGTTTATTGTAATGAATTTTGCTAATTCATCACCTAATTAGCAAATAGTAAAAAAGCGGTATGTTTCTATATTTACTGAATATAATTTACTAATTACAAATGTTGTTTATATTACTGTTCGTTTTGTTGGGCTGCTGTGGTATTGCAATTCGTTCAAGGTGTTTTCGTGTAGCATGCATAATCAGAAAAAGGCAAACCTATTGCAAGATAGGGACGCAAAGTTCCAGGTCCGTTCATTTATCCAATACGGACGGCTGAGCTGCCTGAAATACAGATTTGTATTTTAGGAGGAGAAAGATTATGGAATCGAAGTTAAATGTGGATTATGAATGGATCTATCTAATGCTGAAAGCGAAAGAGATTGGTTGTACAACAGAAGAAATAAAAGAATTTCTGACAAAGAAAATGCCAGAGAAATGTGTGGAACAGTATTAGACCTAGAAAACCCTATGTGACATAGGGTTTTTATTTTTGTGAAAAGGGTATAGCATATTAGACGCTTATACGTATCATTTGCTATACTAAAAATGATACGTATTGAGTACATATCTAGTCAAAAGTGAGATAAACTATCATAGTTTAGCAATGATATCGACAGGAAAGGAATGATTAGATGACAGTGAAGAAACCAAAAATCGTAGTACTAGGTGCAGGTTATGCCGGTATGATGACAACGAAACGACTTACGCAACAATTCTCTCCTGAAGAAGTGGATATTACATTAGTTAACAAGCATAATTATCATTACCAGACGACATGGCTGCATGAAGTAGCAGCTGGTACGATTGATGTAAACCGCTCCAGGATTATGATCTCTGATGTGATTAATACTAGACATGTAAACTTTGTACATGACACCGTTAAGCAAATTAATAAAGATGACAAAACGGTTGAATTGGAAAATGGTACACTTAGCTATGATTTTCTTGTGATCGGTTTAGGCTTTGAGAAAGCTACCTTTGGCATTCCAGGTATGGAAGAGCATGCATTCTCCATTCAGAGTGTAGATAAGAGTCGTATGATTCGTGACCATATTGAATATCAATTCTCACGTTATCGAAATGAACAAGATCCTGATCCAAGCATGCTTACGATTGTTGTTGGCGGTGCTGGTTTTACCGGAATCGAATTTCTTGGTGAACTTGCGGAACGCATTCCCGCTCTATGTAAAAAATATGATATTCCACGTCAAGATGTGAAAATTATTGACATTGAAGCGATGTCTACTATTTTACCAGGTTTTGATGAGGATTTACTAAGCTACGCAAAAGAATCGTTAGAAGCGCGTGGTATTGAATTTAAGCTCGGTACTATGATTAAAGAAGTGAAAGAAGATCGTGTAATTGTCGGAGAAGACAGAGAGGAAATTAAAACAGACACGTTTGTTTGGACTGGTGGTGTACAAGCCAATCGCATTGTCGGAGAATCCGGATTCGAATTGACGAAAGGTAAAGTGAACGTGGATGCGACGTTACGAACACCAGAGCAAGATGACGTATTTATTCTAGGAGATTGTGCCTGGGTGATGAATGAGGAAACAGGCAAACCTTACCCACCTACAGCACAAATTGCGATCCAGGAAGCAGATGTATGCGCGCATAATATCAGAACACTTATTTATGGCGGTACACTTCGGACGTTCCATTTTGACAATAAGGGGACAGTTGCTTCTCTAGGTGGAAGTGATGCAATGGGTACTGTTTTTGAAGGGAATAAGTTATATGGTATGCAGGCCAAGGTGATGAAGAATGTGATCGATGATCGCTATTTATTCATGTTAGGTGGACCTAAGCTGGTGTTACGAAAAGGAAAATTCCGTCCATTTTAATTCAAAGCATGATCTGATCTAGGAGGTAGAAAAATGAAAAATACTTTACTTTACACATTAGTTACGGCAGCAGCGACAATTGCTTATGTCTTAATCTCTCGAAAAATGGAAGATAAGCGAGACTTTCGCTAAGTACAAAGAGCAGATGCCATTGTGTATCTGCTCTTTTTTTACAAGGTAAGAAAGATTTCAGCTAAAGATTCAGAAAATAAAAGTGTAAGTTCTTATAATACGGATTATGTCAACTTGCGTTGTGGTAATTTTGAAATGATTCATGTGCTGGGATACCGCTCCTGCTTACCACTTCGCGTCCTGCGGGGCACGGCTGAAGCTAGGCTACTACACGAATTACCTCTTTGCTGCCTTGCACCGAGGAAGCTTACTTCGAAGCGATACTAGAAGACACAGGTGCAGACTTTGTGGATCTTCAGCAACTCCACGTCCCACGAGAGTCTACGTGGTTGGTCTGCGCTATGGTACAGACTCTACAACGTGTACAAGAGCTAGCACATTGAGCTGAGTATAATTGTCATGATGCTATTCGAATTCTAAATAACAATATACCTAGAACCACTGTTTTTAGCAGTTCCATACCATGTAGCACTTCCTTAAACGTAGAAAATACGCGGAGACTCCGAATGTGTCAGCACGAGCATAGAAGCAGTTCAAGTAATAGCCTAGCTGAAGCCTTGCCCCACAGGACACGGAGCATATTTAAGGAGCTTTGCTAAGAAGATAAAACATTTCAAAATTATCACATTGTAATACAGATTCGCTTTACATTATCAGTATTATAGGCAATTGTATATATAATAACCTATATAAAGTAACTAGGCTGAATTTTGCTTATTAAAGAGAATGACTTGCAAATATACGTTCACAATAGAAGTAGAGGACAGTATGGAGGATGAAACATGTTTGTGATCAGGAATTTGGTATACAAAAATATTTTACGAATCGAACATCTCGAGATCGAATCAGGTAATATTTACTGTCTTTTCGGTACAAGCGGAAGTGGAAAAACAACTTTATTAAAAATGTTCAATGGCATGCTAACGCCAGACGAAGGTGAAATTCACTTCAAAAAATCATCTATTCAAGAACTGGATGCCGTTGAATTAAGACAGAAAGTAGTGATGCTCGGACAAGATCCGATCGTATTCGAAGGAACAATACGAGACAATTTATTAATTGGCTTACGATTTTCTGAACAAGATAAAGAACCAAGTGACAACGAATTAACAGATCTATTACAAAAATTACAACTGTCAAAAGATCTGGACGAAGATGCTGCCAATTTGTCAGGTGGAGAGAAACAGCGTATCGCTTTTGGCAGAGTGTTAGTGATGGAACCAGATGTATTTTTACTTGATGAACCCACCTCCGCATTGGATGATGATACGGAAACGATGGTAATGGATTATTTTACGAAGCGTATCAAAGAATTCAATAAAACGGTCATTATGGTGACACATTCCAAAGATACTGCAGAGACATACAGTGATCAATTGATCTATATGAGCGAGCTTCTGAAAGATAAGGAGGTTCGATCATGAATGATATGTTAGAGATTACGATATGGCAATTAGTTTCCGCCTATTTATTTATACTGCTCTTATTAGCTATTGTTCGCTGGCGGAAGATACCAAGAGAAAAAGAAATTATTATTGCGACACTGCGAATGACGATTCAGCTAGTACTGGTCGGTTATGTATTAATGTTTATATTTGAAAATGAACATTTCCTTTACTCATTGCTTGTTCTCATTTTGATGGAGAGCTTTGCTGTTTATAACATTTACAAACGGTCGAAGCATACATTGAATAAGGAATTAAAGAAAATTATTGCACTAGCGATGGTGTCTGGTACATTATTTGCATTTTTCTATTTTGACTTTGTCGTTGTTCAATTTTCACCATGGTATGATCCGCGATATTTTATCCCCATTGCAGGTATGTTAATCGGTAACTCAATGACTGGTATTACACTTGGTGTAAGTGCACTAATGGAAGGTTTTATTTCTCGTAAAAACGAGGTTGAAGCAGCTTTAATGCTTGGTGCTACACCTCATAAGGCGGCACGTAATATCGTTAATCATTCCTTTGATTCCGCAATTCTTCCAACTATTAATAATATGATTGGTATGGGAATCGTGTTTCTGCCAGGAATGATGACAGGGGTTATCCTCTCTGGTGCAAACCCTGTAGATGCGATTAAATACCAAATCGCTATTATGCTTGGTATTACAGGAAGTGTTTCTTTAACGGTTATTTTGTTCCTGTATTTCGGATATAAAACCTTTTTTAATAAACATGCACAGCTAAAATGAAAATTAAACTTGACTTATATGTTTCCTTTTGGATAAAATAACATATAATATAATAAAACATAACGATGCGATGAAGAGGAGGAGTACTTCATACTATTTGATAGAGAGGAAGACCCACTGGCTGGAAGGTTTTCTCGAATAAAGGTGAAGGAAGGTAGCCTCAGATGCAGCTTTATTGAACATACAGTAAGTAAAGCCGGTGAAGCCGATATCTTCTAAAATGAAGTGTATAAGTTACGGAGCTTATAAACAAAGGTGGTACCGCGGAAAACCCTTTTCGTCCTTTATTTAAGGATAAAGAGGGTTTTTTTTGTTGCATTAGCTACTGTCAAATAGAAGGAATGCAAGTCAACTAAAAGGAGGAAAATATTATGTCAGATAATAAAGAAGTGAATTTACCATCGAAATACGATCCGACAGCCGTAGAAGAAGGCAAATACGATTATTGGGTGCAAGGTAAATTTTTTGAAGCAGAACGTAACAAAGAAAAGGATCCATTTACTATAGTGATTCCTCCACCTAACGTAACGGGAAAGCTTCACATCGGTCATGCTTGGGACACTACCCTGCAAGACATCATCACTCGTATTAAACGAATGCAAGGATATGATGTATTATACTTACCTGGGATGGACCACGCAGGAATTGCTACACAAGCAAAAGTAGAAGGAAAATTACGAGAAGAAGGTACATCCAGATACGATCTCGGACGTGAGAAATTTTTAGAAACAGCTTGGGACTGGAAAGAAGAATATGCTGAGTTTATTCGTGAACAATGGTCTAAATTGGGCTTGGGTCTTGATTACTCCCGTGAACGATTCACACTTGATGCCGGTCTTTCGGATGCAGTAAAAGAAGTATTTGTTACTTTATATGATAAAGGTTTAATTTACCGTGGAGAGTACATTATTAACTGGGATCCAGCAACGAAGACGGCACTTTCTGATATAGAAGTTATTTATCAGGATGTTCAGGGCCATTTCTATCATATGAAATATCCATTAGCAGACGGATCGGGCCATATTGAAGTCGCAACAACCAGACCGGAAACAATGCTAGGCGATACAGCAGTAGCTGTTCATCCTAACGATGAGCGATATAAAGATTTAATCGGCAAAAAGGTTAAATTACCGATTGTCGGGCGAGAAATTGAAATTGTTGCAGATGATTATGTAGATATAGAATTCGGTTCTGGTGCCGTCAAGATCACGCCAGCACATGATCCGAATGACTTTGAAATTGGCAATCGTCACGATCTGGAGCGAATCCTTGTCATGAACGAGGATGGCACAATGAATGAAAATGCTGGTAAATACCAGGGGTTAGATCGTTTTGCATGTCGTAAACAAATCGTCAAAGATTTGCAGGATACAGGCATTTTATTTGAAATTGAAGATCATATGCATTCGGTAGGGCATTCGGAACGTAGTGGCGCAGTGGTGGAACCGTATCTATCTACACAATGGTTCGTAAATATGCAGCCACTAGCGGATGCAGCAGTAGAGTTGCAAAACGGTTCAGACGAGGATAAAGTCCATTTCGTACCTGACCGATTTGAGAAAACTTATTTACGTTGGATGGAAAATATTCGTGACTGGTGTATTTCTCGTCAATTATGGTGGGGGCATCGTATTCCTGCTTGGTATCATAAAGAAACAGGTGAAGTGTATGTTGGTAAAGATGCTCCAGCAGACATTGAGAATTGGGAGCAGGATGAGGATGTGTTAGATACATGGTTTTCATCTGCATTATGGCCGTTCTCTACATTGAACTGGCCGGATACAGAAGATGAAGATTTCAAACATTTCTTCCCGACGAACGTATTAGTTACAGGCTACGATATTATCTTTTTCTGGGTAGCACGGATGATTTTCCAATCCAAGCAGTTTAATGATGAGCGTCCATTTAAAGATGTCCTGATTCATGGTTTAGTAAGAGATGCAGAAGGCCGCAAGATGAGTAAATCACTCGGCAACGGTGTTGATCCAATGGAAGTCATCGAGAAATATGGTGCAGACTCCTTGCGCTATTTCTTGGCAACTGGTTCAAGCCCTGGTCAAGATGTTCGTTTCCAATGGGAAAAGGTAGAGTCTACCTGGAATTTTGTTAATAAAATCTGGAATGCCTCCCGATTTGCTCTAATGAATATGGATGGCTTAACGTATGAAGAAATTGATATTAATGGTAAAAAATTAGTGGCAGACAAATGGATCCTGACTCGATTAAATGAAACAGTGGAACAGGTAACTCGTCATGTTGACAAATATGATTTCGGTGAAGCTGGTCGCTACTTGTATAACTTCATTTGGGATGATTTCTGTGATTGGTATATCGAGATGGCTAAGCTGCCGTTATATGGAGAAGATGAGCAAGCAAAACATACGACAAGATCTGTACTGGCGTATGTACTAGACAATATAATGCGCATGCTTCATCCATTTATGCCGTTTGTTACAGAAGAAATTTGGCAGCAGCTGCCACATGAGGGCGAGTCTATCGTTCGTGCTGCATGGCCAACAGTCGATTCGAATTTATCTGATCATCACGCAACAGAAGTGATGAATCAGTTAGTGGCAATTATCCGTTCTGTTCGTAATATCCGCGCAGAAGTAGATACGCCAATGTCGAAAGAAATTCCAATCCTTGTTCTGGCAAATAATGAAAAAGTAAAAGAACAGCTTAGGGCTAACAGCAGTTATTTAGATCGTTTCTGTAATCCAAGTGAGTTAACGATCGATACAGCGATTGCTGCACCGGATAAAGCAATGTCAGCAGTTGTGACAGGTGCAGAGATTATTTTACCGTTGGAAGGGTTAATTGACATTGATAAAGAGCTGCAACGATTGCAGACAGAGCTGGATAAACTGAATAAAGAGATAGAACGGGTTGATAAAAAACTTGCCAATAAAGGTTTTGTTGATAAGGCACCAGCACATGTAGTAGACGCTGAAAAAGAAAAACAAAAAGATTATATCGAAAAACGCAGCAAAGTAGAAGCGCGTATAATGGATTTGCGAGATTAATAATAGAGGAATAATGGCGAGTAAAGCTATAGACTGATACGATCACAGTTCGTAATGTGGGGTAGCTCTCGTTTAATTAGAAAAGAGGCTGTCTTAGACAGTCTCTTTTTACACAGTAGGAAAGTATAAATTTTAATAATGAAGCATCTCGACGTAGTGAAAATATAGAGTGTACCAAGTATAAGAAAAACTACGGCACTCGCTAAAAGACGAGGCGAATACCGTTTTTTTCTAACACATAAAGGATGTGAGAAGAATGATCGATAATCTTAATGATTTAGACCAATTTTTTGAACAAAGAAGAAAGTTTGGGATAAAGCCAGGACTTGAGCGGCTCGACTATTTGTTGGATCAGACTGGTCATCCGGAGCAGGAGATACCAACCATTCATATTGCTGGTACAAATGGCAAAGGGTCCACTTTAACCTATTTAAAAGAGATGTTAATGGCAGGGGAATACCGGGTGGGTACATTCCAATCACCAGGTTTACCGACCATATTTGATCATATCGCAATCAATGAGGATGTTATCACATCAACGGCCTTTATCGACATTTTGAATCAGCTGCTTCCAGTTATCGATGACATGGACAAGCATGACCTCGCTCCCTCTGAGTATGAAATATTGATGGTAATTACTTTACTCTATTTTCGAGAGAGAGTGGATATGGGGGTGATTGAAACGTGCATGGGTGGCAGAGAAGATGTGACGAACAGAGTCATCCCCCTTGTTACCATCATTACATCGATCGATTATGATCATACGTCATTCCTTGGCACGAACATTGAAGCTATCGCTGGCCATAAAGCAGGGATAATTAAGAACAAGGTTCCAGTCGTAATTGGTCCATTTCCTGAAAAAGCACGTCAAGTAGTACGGAATGAGGCGGCGTGCAAACAAGCACCTGTTTTCGAATACAATCAAGATTTTTTTGCAGAGGAAATAGATCATCAAAAGTTTTTATGGAAAAATCAAGACCTTGAACATCGTGCAAAACTATCTATGCTAGGAAAGCACCAAATCGAAAATGCTTCGCTGGCGATACAAACAGTTCAACTTTTGCAAAAGATGGATTTTCCACTTGAAGAGAATGCACTCCGACATGGACTATTAAAAGCACAAATGCCGAACCGAATGGAAACGGTGAAGAAAGAGCCGAGAATAATCGTCGATGGTGCCCATAATGCCGCAAGCATCCGTCAGCTTGTTGAGACGTTTTCCACACAGACATTTCCAACCATATATGTTTTGTTTAGTGCATTTCGTGATAAAGAAGTAACAGAGATGCTTACCCTTTTAGCAAGTATGACGGATGATATCACGATCACAACCTTTAACCACACTCGGGCACTTCGGGCAGATGATGTACCTGCGAGCTATCGTTATATAGCTGATCCGGAAGAAGCGTGGAAGGATGCCTTAATTAGAAGTAATTCAGATGACTTAATTCTAATTACAGGATCATTGCATTTTGTCGATTTTGTTAAAAAATTAATCCAAAAGTAATGCAAAGATTTAGTTCGTTATAAGAAAAGTATTGTTCTTTAAGGTTGGAGTAGTATAATGGACTTAAGAGAAAAGTAAGGATAGAAAGGAGATAATAGCCGATGAGAAACATTTCGCAGAAGGAATCAGGATTTACCTTAATCGAAATGCTTGCTTCCATCACAATCCTAAGTATTATCTCCTTTGGTTTTATTGCCATATTTGTACATGCCTCTAAGACGACGGAAACATCTGCTGACATTATTGATGCTGACTATATCGCACAGACAGAGATGGAGAGAATCTATCAATATAGTACCGAATCTGCGATGGAAGATACGATAAGCTTATTAGAAACAGATGGCTATCAGCTGCTGAATAGGGCGGAGGAGACGTTTCAGCTGGAAAAATCGACACGAAATCATTACATACGTATGAAAGTAGAGAAGGATCAATCTGTAACAGATTTCTGGATGGTATCGGTTCAGGTTTTGAACGAACGGGATGATCATACGGTACAAGCTGTTTTGGAAGCGGGTTATGTCTGGTGTATAGAGAGGTTTGATCACGCATGTTCAAAAATCAGCGAGGGATGACATTAATCGAATTATTAGCTGTCCTTATAATTCTATCATTGATTGTCATACTAGTTGGATCAATCCAATTATTCTCGCAAAAGCAATTTAGCAATCAAGCCCAGCAAGTGGAACGACAGTCTGACGTGCGGCAGCTATTAACTGAAATGAATCGTGAACTCCGCCTCACACCAAGTAAAGCGATCTCGGCAGCTGATAACAGTTTAGTGATCGCGGATACTGTTTACGCATTACAAGGCAATATGATATTGCGAAATGGTTCTGTACAAGCAGAGAACATTCGTGCTTTTGATGTTGAACGGACAGGGAATCAACTGACGATAGAAATTTCTACAGAGCGTACGCTGATGGAGGATACCACTACAGTAACGACTACTATTATGTTAAGAAAGTAGGCTGTGCATATGGACAAACGGCGGGTGCAATTTGCAAATGAAAAAGGCATAGCTTTGGTATTGGTTATGATGGTGTTTGTTATCCTATCGTTATTAAGTATTGCTATACTTACGGTGTCTGCCAGTAATCTGAATGTAACGACCAAAGACAGGTCGTTACAATCAAGCTTTTATATTGCAGAAACAGGGCTCAATCACACCATTGCTGATATTTACGATCAAGTTGATGCGCTTTACCATACTAGTTCGAACCAGGTCAGCTTTTTTCAACGGTTGGAAGACTTAATTATAAAGACGGATCAGCCAGTGGAATTGTCTTTTACCGAGCAATATGAGAGAGAGCCTAAGGTAAAGGTTACGGTGACGCGGCTTAATAATAATAATCCGAGAGCCTATCATATTGTAGCTACTGGTGGAATGGATAAGAGCAGTCGAACAGTAGAGACGGAAATTGAAATTGAATGGCAAGACAATCAGACCATTGATATACCACAAAACCTTGTCGCATATACTGGTGTTTTTGATTCGCAGCGTTGTAAAGCTCCTCAAATAGCATTAGAACAAGGTGCTATCATCGACGGTGATTTTGGCACTGCTTGTCTTTCTAAAGGTGCCATCACCATTACGGGTAATCCAAAGCTCAGTGGTGAGCAAGTTTTCGTACCAGAAGGTGCCAAAGAAAATGTAATCGATTTACGGGCGAATTATGCAGGAAATATTCCTTTATTAACTTTCCAAAATAATGTAATTTATCCAGGGAATATTAGACAAATGATGGATAGCTTTCCGAGCGTTCCATCCTATACAATACCAGTAGATCAAACCATTGGAGATGAGTTTAATCGTCATCAAGTGATTCAAAACGGAAATTTGAATATTACTCATTACAAAGCAGACGGATATCAATTAAAGATGACCAGTAACTTATCTTTTCATCAGATAAACTTTAACAGTAACCGGAAACTTTATATTGACACAAACGGACAGGATAGGGAAATAACCGTAGAACGATTAAATCTGGAGAATGGTCACATCTATATTACCGGAGAGGGAGCCTTAACGGTTTATGTGACAGAATCAATTACTTTCGGGTCTGGCAGTACTTTCAATGCTGACCGCAGTGTGGACGATCTGTTTCTATATTTAGCAGGTAAGAACAAATCATTTACACTAACAGGTGCTCAGAAGATGAATGGTCACTTATTTGCCGAAGATGCCAGTGTGACGCTATCAGGCGGAGGTGGCTTTAACGGATCGATTATTACAGGAGGTAACCAAGTAAATTTAAGTGGTGGCAATTACAACGAAACACTAATTCTTGCACCACATGCAAAGGTTACAGCATCTAATGGTGCCAGTGTGTACGGAACCGTGATTAGTGATTCTCTCAGAGTGACAGGAGGGGCAAAGTTATCCTTCAAAGAGCTAAACCTTGATGATATCCTTATATTCGGTGGAACAGGTGATACCACCATTCCACAGGAAGCCTATAAAACCGGCCAAACACTCGAATCTCAATAACAGAAAGTAGGTGTGCATATGGCAGTGCCTTTTAAAAAGCAAAAATTAGGGGACTTATTAAAACAGTCGAATATGATAACCGAAGATCAGATCTTGCAAGTGCTGGAAGCGAAAAAAGAGGGACAGAAGCTTGGAGATGCCCTGTTAGAACAAGGATTAATTACAGAGAAACAATTGCTGGATGTACTCAAACAACAGTTAGGCATCGAATCTGTTTCCTTATATCGTTATCCGATTCAAGAGGAAGTCCTGAATTACGTGTCCAAGCAGTACGCCAGGGAAAACTGTTTAATTCCGATCCACCAATCCGAGCATCAATTAACGATTGCAACAAATGATCCAATGGACTACTTTGCCATTGATGATATTGAGCTTGCAACAGGTTTTCAAATCAGGACTGTTATTGCTAGCAGAGATGATATTTTACAGGCGATAAATAAGTATTATGACCGCAATGACAGTGACTCGGAATTGGCCTCCTCTGTTGATGAAGATGCACCTGCCGTGCGTATAATCGATCAAATTCTGCAAACAGGCGTTAATTTAAAGGCAAGTGATATTCATATTGACCCACAGGAGCAGCAAATTACAGTACGATATCGAGTGGATGGGATGCTTCGAACAGAAAAAACAGTGAAAAAACCATTGCAGAATGCGATTATTGCCCGGACGAAAATTCTCGCTAACCTGAATATTACCGAGTCTAGATTGCCACAGGATGGCAGAGTCCGAATCGAGATCGACAAGCGACCGATCGACTTGCGTGTGTCTATCTTGCCAACTGTTTTTGGAGAAAAAATCGTCATTAGAATATTGGATTTAACGAACGCTTTTAAGCGATTATCCGAATTAGACTTTTTAGAGAGAAACAGGCAACAATATCAAGCCGCTTTAAAGCAGCCGTCCGGACTTATTCTGCTCACAGGTCCCACAGGTTCAGGAAAAACAACCACACTGTATGCATCGATCACGGAGTTAAATCAGGACGATGTTAACATTATTACTGTCGAGGATCCAGTTGAATACCAAATAGATGGTGTGAACCAAGTTCAGGTGAACGGTTCGATCGGTTTGAATTTTGCAACAGGGTTACGGTCGATATTGCGACAGGATCCGAATATCATCATGGTCGGAGAAATTCGCGATAAGGAAACAGCTGAAATTGCGATACGTTCTGCATTAACCGGGCATCTTGTCTTTAGCACCCTACATACAAATAGCGCAATTGCAGCGATCCCACGATTGTTTGATATGGGCATTGTGCCTTATCTTGTTGTATCATCATTGACCGCTATTATGGCTCAGCGTTTGGTTAAAGTGATTTGTCCAGACTGTAAAACAGAGCGATCTGTTACTGCGATGGAAAGAGAGGTTTTTCGGAAGCGTGGTATCAATATCGAGCGTGTTTTTGAAGGGGAAGGCTGTAATACGTGCAGAGGTACGGGTTATAAAGGAAGAATGGCGATTCATGAGTTACTTGTCATAGATGATGCGATTCGAAATTTGATGATGAATCAACACAATATGACGGAAATTCGCGACTATGCTCGTAGCAAGGGGATGCATTTCCTGTTAGATGATGGTCTCTATAAAGTAAAAAATGGCAAAACCACATTAGAAGAAGTGTTAGGAGTCGTGGCAGAAGAATAAGGGGAGGCGGCTGTACAATGAATTTATTAGAAGAGTTATTAATCGAAGCACATGATCGCAAGGCATCAGATCTTCATTTGACAGTAGGATCGAGTCCTGTCTTCCGAATTAATGGAGAGCTGTCCACCTTTCACGAGTTTGTGATCAAGCCAGCGGATACGGAGTTTATCGCAAAGGAAATGTTGAATGAAGAATTATCAGCTAAATTGAACAAAGACAAAGAGATCGATCTTTCATACAGTATTTCTGGAGTTTCAAGGTTTCGCGTCAATATTTATTTTCAGCGTGGTTGTATTTCACTCGCTTTCCGCACGATACCAAAAGAAGTTCCGACGATAGAAAGCTTACGATTGCCATCATCTCTTCAGTCTATCGTAGAAAAAGAAAATGGACTGGTGCTGGTGACAGGTCCGACCGGCAGTGGTAAATCGAGTACACTCGCGGCCATGGTCAACCATATGAACCATACGATGAAGCGTCACATTATTACATTGGAAGATCCGATCGAATATTTGCATTCTCACCATCAATCGATCATCGATCAGCGGGAGATCGGTTTTGATGCCAAAAATTTCAAAAGCGGCTTAAGAGCTTGCCTGCGTCAAGACCCGGATGTGATATTGGTTGGAGAAATGCGTGATCTCGAAACGATTTCGATCGCCATTACTGCAGCAGAAACCGGTCATTTGGTGCTCGGGACGCTGCATACGTCAGATGTGATGTCAACCGTACACCGGATTATTGATGTTTTTCCAGCTACTCAGAAAGAACAGATTAGAATTCAATTAGCAAGTGTGCTGCATGCAATCATTTCACAAAAACTATTTCCAACAACAGATAAAACCGGACGGATTGCAACAACCGAAATACTGATTAACAATCCAGCGATTCAAAATGTCATTCGCAATGATAAAATACATCAGATACCCAATATTGTCCAAACGTCAAGAGAACTGGGAATGCACACGTTTGAGCAGGACATCACTCGGCTTAGGGCACAAGGTGCAATCGATAGGGAAGGAGCGAAATCCCATTTGACGAATGGAAACTTTTAATAGGATGGGAGGTGCTATGTTTTGATTTATTATCAGTACCGCGGAAGAACTGTTCAAGGGAAATTTAAAAAAGGAAAAGTAAAAGCGGAATCGGAAAAAGATGTGATTCGTTTGATGGCCGCAGAAGGCGTAACTATTTTCGAGGTTAAGCCTTTGGATTCGGTACTGTATAAAGATATTACGATTGGAAAGCCAGTTAAACTAAAGGAATTTGTCATTTTCTTGCGCCAGCTGGCAACGTTAATTGAATCAGGGATACCGATTATCGATTCTATTGAAATATTAGCAGAACAGACTTCGAATAAAGCTTTTGCGCTAGTGCTAAACGCCATTAATGAAGATTTACAGGAAGGAAATGGCTTATCGGAGGCAATGAGTCAACACTCGAAATTTTTCCCGGAATTACTGACAAGAATGGTTTATGCTGGGGAAGTCAGTGGTAACTTAGACGAAATTTTGGACAACATGGCCAGTTACTATGAGAAGCAATATGCTCTAAGGCAAAAAATTAAAACAGCACTTGCTTATCCTTTATTTGTCAGTATTTTTGCCGTCGTCATTACGTTATTTCTGTTAGTTTACATTGTGCCGATTTTCACCAATTTGTTTTCTTCCTTCGGTGAAAGTTTGCCGATTTATACGGTGATCGTGCTGCGAATAAGTGAAGTCATTCAGCAAATCTGGTGGGCTTTGCTGCTTCTCGTTGTATTGATAATCGTACTGTGGAAGATCATGATGCGGTCTGAATCTTTTACGTTTCGGATCGATGAAATCAAGCTGAGATTGCCTGTTATAGGAAGCTTTCTGCAAAAGTCCCAAATAACTCGTATGTCTCAAACATTAAGTACGTTATTAAATAGCTCGGTGCCTATTCTGCAATCTGTACAAATCACCGAAAAAATCGTTGACAACCGCTTGATTGCACAAGTACTTCATAACAGTCATCACGCTCTGGAAAGAGGGCAATCGATGGCATCCGCAATGCAAAGCCATACGGTAATACCGCCTATGGTGATACAAATGATAGCAGTGGGGGAACGAACAGGTTCCTTGGATAAAATGTTGTTCAAGATCGCTGATTTCTACGAGAAAGAATTAGATGATGCATCTGATAAGCTGAAAGCACTAATTGAACCAATTCTTATAGTAATACTTGCTGTGATAGTTGGGGCGATCGTATTAGCTATCGTTATTCCAATGTTTTCAATTTTCGATGCAATTTAAATGTCTAAAAGGCTATTATTTTTACACTGGTGATTCTTTTTATAGTATAATAGTCATAAAAAAATGCGGGATAATTTACTGAAATTCCAAAACATTTTGGAACAGTGAAACACACTTAAATAAAGGGAGAGATGTATCATGAAAAAAATATGGAAGTTATGGAAGGAAGAAAAAGGTTTTACACTAGTAGAATTATTAGCTGTTATCGTTATTTTAGCCATTATTGTTGCGATCGCAGTACCGGCGGTTGGTGGTATTATTGATCGTGCGGAAGCTGGTGCAAATGAAGCAGAGGCGGAATTGGTGGAAAAAGCTGCAGAGTTAGCATTATTAGAAGCTCAATCTGTTCAGGATGATGATACATCGTTCGATTGGGTATATAATGCTTCAGGTGGTGTAGATATTGAAGTATCAGAGTTAGTGAGCAACGGATATCTGGAAACTGATCATGCACCAAGTGGAGAATTAAATTATTCGGACAATTCTTTTACGTTTAGTAGATCGGAATAAATAATTGTTATGTGTTCGTTTAACAGATAAGTCATCATTCCATTATTAGGAGTTAACTAAATGGACTTTATATACAGTGTTTTTTTTCTCATTCTTGGATTAATTTTAGGATCTTTTTATAACGTAGTTGGCCTGCGTGTCCCGAAAAAAACATTTTTTTCCACATCCAGGTCGATATGTCCAGCATGTAAATATACATTAAGGTGGTATGAATTGATCCCTGTTGTATCCTTCATCATCCAAAAGGGAAGGTGCCGGGGATGTAAACAACAGATTTCTGTTCTTTATCCTGTTGTCGAATCGCTAACAGGAATTGGCTTTCTACTGGCATATCTCTATTTCGATATTTCGATTTCATTATGTATAACGTTATGTTTAATCAGCTTATTCGCGATTATCATCGTGTCGGACCTTCGCTATATGATTATTCCCAATCGGATACTGCTAGCCTTCTTGCCGATCATGGTTGTCCTCCGAGTCCTATCCCCATTAGATCCGTGGTGGTCCAGTCTGTTTGGAGCCGCCGCTGGATATGGCACGGTGGCACTGATTATTTTGATCAGCAGAGGAGGAATGGGCGGAGGCGATATGAAACTGCTAGGATTATTAGGAATATTATTAGGATTTCCGTACATATTGCTGGCTTTCTTTCTTGCTAATGTCATTGGACTTGCGTTTAGCCTTGTCATATTAGCGAAGAACGGATGGAAAAGGAAGCAAGAAGTGCCATTTGGTCCTTCCATCATGCTTGGTGCAATCGTTACCTATTTATGGGGGGGAGAGATTGTACTGGCTTATATGCAATTACTCTGGTAATACTTGTTGGGAAGGGGGAGTACAGTACCATGTTACAGAAAAAGCATGTGCATCTCGTATTTTACGATCATTATTTTCGATATCTTGTATCGAAAAAAAATCGTCTTGATGACATTGTCGATTATGGAGAAATTTTAATAAAAGACGGATTAATAGAAGATGGAAAATTGGTAGATGAAAAAGGCTTCCAAAACTATTTTGAGAAAATTGTCAAACAAAAGAAATGGAAGCATGCCCATGTTTCATTATCGGTATCTGATTCATTTGTGTCGATTCGAAGGCATCAAGTTCCGAATGGGTTAAAAAAAGAGGAAATGAGAGCTATCTTACACAGAGATGCCCAGGAAGGGCTCCGGTTACCTTTTCAGCAGCCAATCATTACCTTTGACATTATTCGTAACTACGAAACAACAGTGGAACTGCTTGTATTTGCTTATCCAAAAGATGTTTTGCAAGCATTTCTAAACGTTTTTACTCTTGTTCATTTAAAACCAATCATTGCTGATATTTCTTCATTAGCATTGTGGCGAGTCTATCAGGAGGTTTTGACTGATACTAACTATGAACAAGATACATTGTTGATGCAATGGACGAAAACAGGACTTGTACTGGCAGCATTTGAAAATGGCTTACTCGTTTTTTCCAGACATGTTCAATTGCCGGCGGAGAATCGTTTGTGGTCTTGGAGTTTTGAATTAGAACAGTTAAAGTGGACAGGTGATGAAGAGGAGTTACAGGCGCTTATTGATACACATCTTGTCACGATGGAACGATTTAATGATTTCTATCGTTATTCTGTTCAGAATGGAAATAAAGGGATTGAAAAAATAGTGCTAGCAGGAGATTTTCCTTATATGGAACAGGCACAATCTGCTTTAACATCTCATTCATCATTGCCGGTTGACTCATTGCAGGATTACTTACCAGGTAGCATCCCGAGAGGATCAAGTGATTTAGCGGGATTGGTGATTAGAGGGAATTCCAAGTGATAGGGTGATAGTATGCAAATAAATTTTATCGAACATAAGGCTGTCAATCTTGTGCCATACCTCATAATAGCTATCGCAGTCATCGGTATAAGCATTTCTTCGTGGCTTATATTGCAACCGTATATGTCACTAAAAGAAGAAATCTCTGTGATGGAAGCTGACATTCAGTCCAATCAGCAGGCGGAGGCCGATGCAATCAAACTAGAAAAAAGGGTAACACAGCAGCAACAATTAACAAATAGAATTGATGGGATCGAAGGTAATTTGATGGGAAATGTTGAATTAATGGATACCCTTCACCAGCTAATGCCGACCAATAGTGTGTTAAGCCATTTTTATTACACACAAGGTGATGTACTGAAAATTTCAATATCTGCTTCTCAATATGCCGATTATGCTGCTTATAATCAATCCTTATTAGCTCAGCCATTTATTTCTGATGTCAGGTTTAATTATTTAGAGGAAGCGGATGGTGGAGATAGCAGTGCTGCTTTTCAAGTAGAACTTGATAATCAAGGATGGCTGGAGGTGATAGAGAATGACCGTTAAATGGACGAGAGCCAGCTTTTTTTGGCTAATCATCGTACTGTTATTGATCGCAGGCACCTATTTGTTGGGGAGAATCTACTTACTTGATCCAGTAAAAGCAGATTATCAAAATGTTTCCACAGATCTGCAAACACAGCAACTATATTTATCCAATGCGGATACATGGGAAGAAATAGTCGATACTATGTCCCCGGAACTGCTCGAGAAGCTACCGATTAAAAAACAGAACGATGCTATCATTAACTTGTTAGATCAAACAAAAAAAGCCAGCAAGACTTCGATACGTACCGTTCAAGTGGAAGAAAATACTTCAGAAACGGAAGGTGTGGGGGAACTTATCTATCTGATAGAAGGTCAGGCAGCAACATATGATAGCTTTCACCAATTTCTAACAAAATTAAATAAAGATAGCAGGTTAATAGATATTCGTGAAATTAACGTGGACCGATCGGGTGAGGACCAAGTGATCGACTATGCGATACAATTTCATACCTTTTTTGCCCCTGATTTACAAGGGTTAGAAGCAAATTGATTAAAGAGTACATCGATTATAATTGGTGTGCTCTTTTTTAATTATTGCAAAATACACGAAAAATTCTCCAACGAGCTTTGCTGCAATTGCTGATTTACTGTCAGTATTTGATGAAGACTTTTCTGATAGAGATGACAAAAGTCGTCTTACATCTCGTAATAGATATGATAGGGTGATAGAAAAGGATTCGAAACGAGGGATTTCATGGATAACAAAAAAGCCATTACCATTCAAATTAATCGAAACCAGCATGACGCTCCCACACATGGAGAGGCTCAGCCCCATAACGCAAGTAATCAGGCTTCTTTGGAAGATTATATAAGAGAAAATCATCATCCGATTGATGATGATCATGTATTTCAACGCCAATATACGCCTGATCCCGGTTCATTTAAGAAAAAGCCATCACAATCCTTCTGGAAAAAATACAAATCACTCTGGTTATCAGCATTGACAGCTATCATTATTGGCTCGTTTCTAGGGTTTATTATGCTAAAAATGTTTGTTGATCTGGATCCGGAGGAAATGGCGGCTAATCAGAATAGTACGAATGGGGCCGTGCAGACTACCGGCAGTGCCAGTGAGGAGAATAGTGGAGGGACAAATGGTGGAGCCTCCTTTGAACTGAAATCTTTTCAGTTATTTGTCATTCAGGCTGGTGTCTATTCCAATCAGGCAGCTGCGGAAGAATTGATCACAGGATTAGAGCAAGAAAATGTCGCGGGGATGATCTGGCAACGTGATGGTCAGTATCATGTCTTTATTGGCGCAGAGACGTCACATGATGCATCTAAACAATTTGCTTCTAGCTCGCTTAATACTACTTATGAAATATATGCCGGCAAAGAATGGACAACGACTGCGCAAACGGCTGATGTATCGGCGGAAGAAAAAGGTTGGTTAACGGACTTAGGAAATATCATCGATCAACAGCTTGCTGAAGGACAGGATCAAGCGAGCGTTACAGAATGGTTACAGGCAAAACCAGAAAATCTATCGGAAAAGGTACAAGCAGTTGCTACAACTGCAGAAGGATTCACAAATGCGTCAGACGGACAGGCCAAACAAGTAGCTTTACTTTCGATAATAGCGGCATATGAAAATGTCGCAATTAATTAATTCATTTTTTTACCCAATTAAGACAATGGTTTTTCATATTTTCCTATAAGAAAATCAAGCAAATGATAGGAGATAGATCAGTGAAAACATGAAAAGCACCATTTGCCGTCACGTATCCTTCTCGGTAAGCTAGGAGATATTGGAAAGAAGGAGGATGCAAATGTGGAAATAACAACGATTACGATGAAAGAAGTACCGAAAGAAGATCGTCCAAGAGAGCGGTTACTCACATTTGGACCAAGCCATTTGTCCAATCAAGAGTTATTGGCAATTCTGCTTGGGTCGGGCACACGAAGTGAAAATGTACATCAGCTGGCAGAAACCGTACTTTGTCATTTCGAGGGTCTGAAAATGCTGAAAGATGTCACTATTGAAGAATTGATACAAATCAAAGGAATTGGCCAGGCGAAAGGGGTACAAATATTAGCAGCAGTTGAATTTGGCAAGCGAATTCAACAATTTAAGGAGAAAGAAAAATATACGATCCGAAGTCCCGAAGATGGCGCTAATTACTTAATGGAAGAAATGAGTGGCTTAAAACAGGAACACTTTGTATCCATGTTTCTTGATACAAAAAATCAGATAATCCATCGGCAAACTATCTTTATTGGCAGTTTGAATGCTTCCATTGTTCATCCTCGAGAAGTGTATCGGGAGGCGGTTAAACGATCAGCTGCTTCCATTATCTGTGCCCATAATCACCCTTCCGGAGACCCTTCGCCATCTCAAGAAGATATACATGTGACAAAACGCTTGTCCGAGAGTGGTAAAATGATTGGCATCGAACTTTTGGACCATCTTATTATTGGTGATCATAAATTTATCTCTTTAAAAGAAAAAGGGTACTTATAACACTATCTATTTTCCGAAAAGTTCAGTATAATAGAATATAGACAAGCTTTTTAGCGCCTTATACAAGCGTAGTTGTATAATGGCGCTTATTCTTATGGTTTCTCTATCCACATACATAAACAGTGCCGCAACAAAATGGAAAAGTAGAAGGAAAAGTTGTTTAAAGAAAAGATTGTCGAATATCAGAATACAAATTCTTGATAGAAATGGAATAAAAGCATAAAATATTGAAGTAAATGTTTGTATTATTATGTCTGAGAGGAAGAAAAAGAGTGGGATTATTTAGTTTTTCACAAGATCTAGGGATCGATTTAGGTACAGCAAATACGCTGGTTTTTGTTAAAAGTAAGGGGATTGTTGTGCGTGAACCATCTGTAGTGGCGATAAATAAAACAACTGGTGATATAGAAGCGGTCGGTGGCGATGCTAGAAATATGATAGGACGTACGCCAGGTAACATTTCGGTTATCCGGCCAATGAAAGATGGGGTTATTGCAGATTATGATACAACAGCATCGATGATGAAATACTATATAAAATTAGCACAAAAAAACCGTTCCAGTTTTGCCAAAAAGCCGAATGTCATGGTCTGCGTGCCTTCAGGCATTACGATGGTCGAAGAACGAGCGGTTATTGATGCGACAAAACATGCAGGTGCAAAGGATGCCTTCCCTATTGCAGAGCCTTTTGCTGCGGCCATTGGTGCAGGTTTGCCTGTTTGGGAACCTACTGGAAGTATGATTGTCGATATTGGGGGCGGTACGACAGAAGTAGCTGTGATTTCCCTTGGTGGTATTGTAACGAGCCAATCGATTCGTACAGCTGGTGATGATATGGATGATGCTATTATTCAGTATGTGAAACGTACGTATAATTTAATGATCGGGGAACGTTCGGCAGAATCGATCAAAGTCGATATCGGTTCTGCGAAAACAAGTGATGACAATGCACAAATGGATATCCGTGGTCGGGATTTATTAACTGGCTTACCTAAAACCATCAGTATCTCAGCTTCTGAAATTACCACGGCATTACAAGATACTGTGGATGCCATTGTGGATGCAGTAAAGAGTACCTTAGAAAATACACCACCAGAACTTGCAGCTGATATTATGGATAGAGGGATTGTCTTATCTGGTGGCGGTGCGCTGTTAAAAGATTTAGACGAAGTCATTAGTGACGAAACGAAAATGCCTGTCTTTGTTGCCGAAGAACCACTAGACAGTGTAGCTATTGGTACAGGTAAATCATTAGAGTATATTGAACATTTTAAATCACATCCGAATGTAGGGGTGCAGCGCTTATCAGATTAAGAAGGTGTTATAATGTTTTATAAAAAAAGGCGACTGTTTATTTTTATGATCTCATTAATTATTATTGTCGGCTTAATTGGATTTTCGTTACGAGATCGAGCTAATTTAACGATGATCGAAGATTTTGTCCATGATACAACAGGATGGGCATCAGGTGTAATAAATAAGCCGATTACGTTTGTGACAGGAGTTGCAAACAACATAAAAGAAATCCGTAATGTGTACGTAGAGAACCAACAGCTGAAATCAAGTCTTGACGAGTTGAGACAACTTGAATACGAAAATCAAGAATTAAACAAAGAAATTACCGAGCTGAGAGAAGTATTAAACAAGACTGATTCCGATTTTTTGGATAGCTTTCAATCGATCCAAGCATCCATTGTAGCGAGAAGTAAAGATCAATGGTTTAAGCAAGTTACGATAAATAAGGGGACACAAGACGGCGTAGCGCCTAATATGGCTGTAATTACAGGGAAAGGGATGATTGGAAAGGTACAATCCAGCTCTCCTTTTACCTCTACTGTGCTGTTATTAAATGGTTTTGACAGATCGAATCGTATCTCTGTTAACGTTTATCAGGAAGAGTCCGAAACAGATATGTCAGGATTTATCGTTGGTTATGATGATGAATCAGAATTATTAATGATGGAATTGAACGAAAACTATCAAGACTTGAAAGAAGGTCAATATGTTTTCTCTTCTGGCTTGGGAGGCGTTTTTCCTAGAGGGCTGGAGATTGGTGAAATAGTTGAGATTCGAGCAGATCGCTATGAACTTACAAGTGTAGCGTATGTGAAACCTTCAGCAGACTTAGAACAACTAAATCATGTTATTGTTATAGATCGTTCCATGACAACTACAGATGAGCAAGCGGAGGAGGAAGATTCATGAAACGAATGATTCCTTACCTGATTGCTCTGATCTGTTTTGTGCTCGTCATATTAGAAGGGATCGTCTCTCTAACCAATCTTCCTTTTGTAAAGGAAGATTGGTTAGTAGTTTCACATTTTCTGTTTGTTTTTTTAATATTTGTAACGATGTTTTTCGAGAAAGAACATACATTTTATGCTATTGCGTTAGCGATTGTATTTAGTTTTATCATTGATATTATCTATACAGATGTGATTGGCGTATATGTATTCGCGTATACTGTTATACTTTATGGCGTAAGAATACTGATGAAAATGCTGCAGTCTAATATTATTATTGCGTTACTTATGACGGTTATTGCTGTATCTGCTACAGACATTTTAATATTTTTCCTATATAATATAATTCAAGTACATGATCTAAGCTGGCACGAATATTGGCGTTATCGACTCATGCCAACAATTTTATGGAATGTTATTACAGGAGCTGTCATGTATGCATTGTTGGCAAAACGATTAACTGTATGGTCCGTCATGAAGTTTGAAAGATCGGATCGATAGCTGATATCGCTTGTTTTTAAGGGGTTGAATAGGGTTGGCTACGAATAAACTAATTATGATAAAAGGTACGAGAGACGGTCTGACACTTTCGATGAACGATCGCTGTTCATGGGAGGAACTGCTTAACGAATTAGATAATATATTAACCAACAAATATATGGCTGCAGATGAACCACTCATTACGGTGAAAATTGAACTCGGTAACCGCTACATAACGGATCAACAAGAACAGCTGTTAAGAGAAATTATCCGAAAACATAATAAATTGGTGGTAGACCATATTGAATCAAATGTCATTTTGAAAAAAGATGCATTGAAATGGAAAGATGAAACAGATATTAAGTTGTATAATAAAATTATTCGTTCTGGACAAGTGTTGGAAGTGCATGGCGATTTATTATTGATTGGCGACGTTAATCCCGGTGGAAAAGTTATAGCTACCGGTAATATCTTTATCATTGGCAATCTAAGAGGGATCGCTCATGCAGGTGTCAATGGTAATCGAGAAGCGGTGGTTGCTGCTTCTTACATGGCTCCAAGTCAATTGCGAATAGCAGAAGTGATTAGTCGTTCGCCTGATACAGATACAGAAGGCGTCCCAATGGAATGTGGTTTTATTAATGCAAATGGGGAACAAATCGTCATGGATCGAATTAATGCCATTGCAAAATCACGTCCGGAATTGAATGCTTTTGAGAGGAGAGTTATGAATGGGTGAAGCAATCGTTATTACTTCGGGTAAAGGTGGCGTTGGAAAAACAACGACAACTGCCAATCTAGGTACTTCGTTAGCACTGCTAGATAAGAAAGTCTGTTTAGTAGATACGGATATTGGTTTGCGGAATTTAGATGTGGTAATGGGATTAGAGAATCGAATCATTTATGATATCGTTGATGTACTGGAGAAGCGTTGTAAAGTTTCTCAGGCACTGATTAAAGACAAGCGCTTTGATTGCTTATCTTTACTCCCGGCAGCTCAAACAAGTGATAAATCAGCAGTGACACCTGAGGGCATGAAGGAAATTATCGAAGTGTTAAAGCCTGATTACGACTATATTTTAATCGATTGTCCCGCTGGGATTGAACAAGGATATCGAAATGCTGTTGCCGGAGCAGACCGGGCAATTGTCGTCACCACTCCTGAGAAGTCCAGTGTTCGAGATGCGGATCGAATTATCGGTTTACTCGAGCAAGAAGAGATCCAGCCTCCAAATCTAGTCATTAACCGCATTCGGAATCATATGATGAAAAATGGTGATATGCTGTCAGTCGATGAAATTGTTCAAGTATTATCGATTGATTTATTAGGTATTATTGCGGATGATGATGACGTTATTAGAGCATCTAACCATGGCGAACCAGTTGCATTTCAACCGAATGCACGTGCTTCTATCGCATATCGAAATATTTCCAGAAGAATTTTAGGGGAATCGGTCCCATTGTTATCTTTAGAAGAGAAACCAACCTTAATAGATAAAGTAAAAAAAGCTTTCGGTATAAAAAAATAAAAAGCATCTACAAGAGTTTGTCCAAAAAAGGGACAAACTCTTTTTCATATTTTACGGGTTGTCCACATATATTGGTACAAACGTTGGAAAAGGAATGGGTGCCGATGAAAAATAATGATTTATCCAAGATCCGTCAAAATATTAACAGAAGAAAAGAATCGAAAAAGAAGATCTCTAATGCACAAGGAATGCCTTTAAAAGAGTTTCGTTACCTTTCTCAGTCCCACATGGAAGATGAGGAAAGACATGGGTTCTCTCCATCATTGTCCGGTTATAATCGTCAAACTGAAGCATCACCTTTTATGAAACGGTTTTTAATAAGAAGTGTTATTGCCACCGTTCTCTTCTTTATGATGGTATTGTCTGTTGGGAATGAGAGTAAGTGGTTGGAGCAACCACAAAGCTGGATTAATTATGCGATGAATGAAGAATTTCCATTTGCAACGGTTAATGCATGGTATCAGGCAAGGTTTGGGGCTCCATTCGCAATGGAAACTGACCTAGGTACGGAAGCTACAGCAGAACTGGCAGCACTTCCTGTTTCAGGTCAAGTAAGTCAGACATTTCAGGAAAATGGTGAAGGGATATTGATTTCATCTGAAGAAGAAACAGAAGTAGTCGCAGTTGATGCTGGTACAGTATTGTTTGCCGGTAATGACAGAGAAACAGGGAAAACAGTTATTATACAGCATGCGGACAATAGCAAATCCATTTATGGTCATTTAACGAATATAAATGTTCATTCCTATCAGTCGATCCAATCCAACCAGAAAATAGGAAGTTACCAGCCAACCGGAGCACAGGAAGCGATGTATTTTGCCATTGAAAAAGATCAACAATTTTTAGATCCTATTAAGGTGATTCAAGTTGATGAGCAATCTTAACCTTCCGCCTGTACGTATACACCCAATTCTTTATTTTTTCCTGTTCATTGCTATCCTGACCGGGATGCTGGTGGAATTTGTCATCATCTTCCTGATTGTATTCCTGCATGAATTAGGACATTATACATGCGCTCGCATCTTTAACTGGCGAATACAGCGCATTTTTTTATGGGTGTTTGGTGGAGTAATGGAAACGGATGAGTATGGCACAAGGCCATTAAAGGAAGAATGGTTGGTAACAATTGCTGGTCCTGTGATGCATTTATTTATTTATCTAATTTTATTTTTGTTAGAACTGGGAAATGTACTCCCTGATACGACGCTGATCATGGCGTATCAATATAACAGTTTTATTTTATTTGGAAATCTGCTGCCGATTTGGCCGCTCGATGGTGGAAAACTGACACAGCTTAGCCTGGATTCATTCTTCTCATACCAATTATCACATAAGTGGATGATCCTGATTTCTGTTATTACCATTGTTGTTTCCAGTCTTTTTGTTTATATGAAGCAGTGGCTTTCATTAAGCTTTGTATTGCTTATTATTTTTTTAATTTGGGAAAATCGATTAGAATGGAAGCGAAGGTATTATAAATGGTGGCGCTTCTTGTGGAGCAGGTATACGATGCAAGAGCACTACCGTAAACAAATCGAAATTGAAGTGCCAACTAATTTGCGTTTATTGGATTTATTTCGATTATTTAAACGAGATACGACTTATCATATTCGCGTATTTGACAATGCTGGTAATGTGTATATAGTTTCAGAAAAAGACTGTTTACGAGGTTTTTTCGACAATAGAGATGTTACTGCTAACATAGGACAAATGCGAAGCGGATAGAAAGAGGATTCACATGAAAAAAATTCATTTGACCACACGATTAACCGAGAAAGTCGGTTTGATGTTTGAAGACAACACTTGTATGGATATTTTTATAGATCGGCCGCGAATACAGCAGGCAGCACTGCATTCGATATTTATAGGAAAAGTCAGAAATGTGGATGAAAGTATAGAAGCGGCTTTCATCGACATTGGAGCCGATAAGGTAGGCTTTCTGGCCAAAAAGGAAGTACCTTGGGTTAATACGGAAGAGAAGCTGTCATCGTATTTAACAGAAGGTGCTTCCGTTATCGTCCAAATTACGAAAGAAGCGTATCAGGATAAAGGTCCAAGGCTGACAGCTAATATTACAATACAGGGAAAGTATATTGTTTATTTACCTAAAGGCAACTATATTGCCAGTTCAAAAAAATTACATGCGCAGGCCGCTGCTGAGTGGAAAGCATTTATTTCGTCCTCTACGGATAAGGAAGAAGGAGCAATCTTAAGAACAGATATTACAGAAGCGGCAGAAGAGGAGCTTTTGCAAGAATTAACAGACTCGAGAGTCCAATGGCGCAATCTCCAGGAAAAGGCGGCAAATGAGAAAGCACCAGCATTATTATGGCATGATCCGCTTGTTCCGAATCAAATGCTTCACTATTATCAGAGTCAATCCATTCAGGAAATCACGTTTGATGAACCTAAAAGTCTCGAAAGAATGAAGAAGCAATTTCCATATCTTGCGACAGTCATGACGATCCGAACGGATTCGCATTACATAGGTGGAAAGCATATCGATCGCTGGTTAGCAGAAGCCATTCAGCCGCAGGTGGACAAGCAGGATGGTATTTCCTTGATCGTGGAAGAGACGGAAGCGTTGACTGTAATTGATATTAACAGCAGCAGATTTTCCAGTCGTCAAAATAAACAGGATACCATTTTTAAGATAAATCAGCTTGCTGTCCGTCACTGTGTGGAAGAGATTCGTAAGCGAAATTTATCCGGTATCATTGTGATTGATTTTCTTAAGATGAACAAAAAACAAGAAACACAAATTATAAAGGAATTGAACGACATGCTGCGACATGATCCAGTCCGAACAGAAGTGTATGGATTTACCAACCTGGGCTTACTTGAGATGACACGGAAAAGGGCACGAACCGGACTGTTACAGTTATTAACTAATAATACTGCAACGATGATACATGACTTCTCTGCTGAGACGTATCTGTACCAGCTTGAACGCGAAGTGGTTGCATTCAACCGTCACGTTGAGGGGCTTGTTGTTGCTTGTCAACCAGAGCTATACCGTTCATTGCAAGAACGTCCTTTCCATGAGACGGCTTCTTTTTCATTAGAGTTATATATTTACATAGATAATGAGATCACAGGATATCAGATAATCCGTTCTGGCAGTAAGGAGATCGTCGAATTATTTATTGCGGAACATAAGGAATTAGACATTGACAAGATATACTGAATTATGATAAAATTTTCATGTTGTTTATGTGGCACCCGTTGCTACTACAACCGCACAGAGCAGGTTTTTAAAGCATCGTTTGCTACCTGTATGGCGAGTCTGAGTCTAAGAGGAGGTGCAGAGAATGTACGCTATTATTGAAACTGGTGGAAAACAAGTAAAAGTAGAAGAAGGTCAAGTGATTTACGTAGAGAAATTAGCTGCTGAAGCTGGTGAATCTGTAACATTTGATAAAGTACTTGCAGTTGGTGGAGACGACGCTAAATTTGGTACTCCATTCGTTGACGGAGCTTCTGTTACGGCGAAAGTAGAAAAACAAGGTCGTCAAAAGAAAGTTACGGTATTCAAGTACAAACCAAAGAAAAACTATTCACGTAAACAAGGTCACCGTCAGCCATACACAAAACTTACAATTGAAAAAATCAATGCATAAGGTTTTGTCTTTATGATAAAAGTGACGATAGTACGTGAGCATACACATATTAAATCATTTTGTCTGACAGGGCATGCGGATAGCGGACCAGAGGGGCATGACTTAGTTTGTGCTGCTGTATCTGGCATTTCTTTCGGTGCCGTCAATGCAGTGTTTGCTTTATGTGAGATTGAATTAAATATTGATCAAGCCGGTGATGAGGGCGGTTACTTGGAAGTTACTGTACCTGCTATTAATGATCCAGCACTTTTAGAGAAAGTGTCATTATTATTTGAAGGTATGGTCGTATCCTTACGAACCGTTGAGCGGGATTATGGTCAGTATATTTCCATCTCTGAAAAATAAGGAGGTGCAATAATATGTTACGTCTTGATTTACAATTTTTCGCAACGAAAAAAGGTGTAGGTAGTACAAAAAACGGTCGTGATTCAGAATCGAAACGTTTAGGTGCTAAACGTGCGGACGGTCAGTTCGTAAGCGGAGGTTCTATCCTTTACCGTCAACGTGGTACTAAAATCTACCCAGGTACAAACGTAGGTCGTGGAGGAGACGACACACTTTACGCTAAAGTAGACGGCGTTGTAAAATTCGAACGCCAAGGACGCGATCGCAAAAAAGTTAGTGTATATCCTGCATAAGTAGAAAATGGCTCTAATCTGTAAAGGTTAGAGCCTTTTATTTTTTTGGCACTATTCTATGCGGCATATAATAAGGGGATTTTGATATCGTTAAGCACAGAAGTCGTGCTGAATCAAAATAATCCATGCAGATGTCTGAAAGTATGAGCAAAAGAAACATCACGTATTACTTCTAATTTTTTGAACGAATTTTTGATTAAATCGTCTGAAATACGGTAAGTTACATTAGATAGATGAATCATAGGCTGTTTTATGCTATAATTTGCTTATTGTATGAGGGGTGAGCACGTTGAAGGAACAAGATGTGGTGGAAATGTTGCGGCATTATCGTCATGATTGGCTAAATGACTTGCAACTGCTATTGGGCTATGCTCAATTGGGAAAACTAGATAGAATTGAAAATAAAATTCAGCATATTATCAAACGATCTGATCAGGAACGAGGATTAGATCGATTAAATATACCAAAAACAATGGTCTGGCTCTATCAGCTGAACTGGCGATCCCATACTTTTCAACTAGAATTCCAGTCAGTTACGAATGATCAGCCGACTATCGTTGATGACGAATTATTATTAACAAAAATACAAAAGATATTTCAGATATTGCCGTCCTATCAAGAAGAATTTCAACAATATCAAGGTCAATTAATTTTTGAGAAAGTGGATCATCTATTACATATTCATTTAATTTTTGATCCGAATTGGGCCGATCTGGATGCATTAAAAGAGGAGCTTGAGTCCTTATCATTTATTGATCAAGTTATCACAGACAGTCAATTAAAGATAGTGTGGCAGCAAGATTAACGAAAGAAGGTGACAAAATGTTTGTCGATCAGGTTAAAGTATATGTGAAAGCTGGAGATGGCGGAAACGGTATTGTAGCATTCCGTCGTGAAATATATGTCCCGATGGGTGGACCAGCCGGTGGTGATGGCGGTAATGGCGGCGATGTGATTTTTGAAGTAGATGAAGGATTAAACACATTGATGGATTTCCGTTATCAGAGACACTTTAAAGCAAAACGTGGAGAGAACGGCATGGGTAAAGGCATGCATGGAAAAAATGCCGATCCATTAGTATTATCAGTCCCACCTGGTACCAGTGTTCGAGATGTAAATAGTGGAGAAGTTATTGCCGATCTAATTGAACACAAACAACGAGCTGTTATTGCAAAAGGTGGGCGAGGTGGTCGAGGTAATATTCGTTTTGCATCACCACGAAACCCAGCACCTGAAATTGCAGAGAACGGTGAGCCGGGTATCGACCGAGATATTCAAATCGAATTAAAATTAATAGCAGATGTCGGACTAGTAGGTTTTCCGAGTGTAGGAAAATCGACTTTGCTGTCAACCGTTAGTGCGGCGAGACCGAAAATTGCTGATTATCATTTTACTACCTTATCACCTAATTTAGGTGTTGTTGATACGGCAGACCAGCGCAGCTTCGTATTGGCGGACTTGCCAGGTTTAATCGAAGGTGCACACGAAGGAGTCGGATTAGGGCATCAGTTTTTACGCCATGTGGAAAGAACACGTGTTATTCTTCATGTCCTGGATATGGCTTCGACGGAGGGACGAGATCCATATGAAGATTTCGTTACGATAAATAAAGAATTAGAACAGTACGATCCAACATTATTAGAGCGACCGATGATCATCATCGCGAATAAAATGGATTTACCAGAGGCAGAGGAACAATTAAGCTTCTTCAAAGAACAATTAGAAGAAGACTATCCAATCTATCCGATCTCAACTGTAACCAAAGAAGGGATCCGTGACTTATTATTTGCTGTTGCGAATAAATTGGATCAAATCCCGAAAAATTATAAGCCGATTGAAGAGAATGAAGATCGCGTCGTTTATAAATTTGAAAAAGAAGAAAAAGCTTTTTCAATTACACGAGAGCCGGATGGTGCTTTTGTGTTATATGGAGATAAGATTGAGAAGTTGTTTAAGATGACCGATTTCAGCCGTGATGAATCCGTTCAACGCTTCTCCAGACAGTTACGTGGTATGGGTGTGGATGACGCGCTACGAGATCGCGGTGCAAAAGGTGGAGATACTGTTCGACTGCTTGATTACGAATTTGAATTTATGGAATAATGGAACCATGCTGGTGATCGTGACGATATCTGTTCAAATAAAGGGGAATAGTGGATGTCTGCGAAAAACGACAAATTCTATTTAGTAAGTGAGCAGTTCTTACCAGATGGAATGAAAAAAACATTAGAAGCAAAGAAATTATTGGATACCAACAAAGTAGATTCTATTCATGAAGCTACAAGGCAAGTTGGTTTATCGCGTAGTGTATTTTACAAATATCGTGATGCAGTCTTTCCGTTTCAACATATGGTAAAGGAGCAGATGATTACCTTGTTTTTTCATTTAGAGGATCAGACAGGAGTCTTATCCCATCTTTTATCCGTTGTTGCCATAGCGGGTTGTAATATTTTAACGATTCACCAGACGATTCCGATTCAAGGAAAAGCTAACGTGACCTTATCCCTTAATACCAATGGTATGACTTCGGATATTGATCAGTTGCTTTTTGAATTAAAACAAATTGATTTTGTTACTCAAGTGGAAATACTAAGCTCAGGCGTTTCATAAAGTAGGGGGAACATGCGAAATGAAAGACACAGTAGGTTATTTAGGTCCAAAGGGTACATTCACTAAAATTGCAGTGGATTCTATGTTTAATGGAGAATCGAAAAAAGGTTTTAGCACGATTCCGGAATGTATTGATGCGGTAGTAAATGATGAAGTAACATATGCAGTTCTGCCGCTTGAGAACGCAATTGAAGGGACAGTAAATATTACACTGGATTATATAATCAAGGCTGAGAATATTAACATTGTCGGTGAAGTTATTGTACCAATTCGTCAACATTTAATGGTACATCCTGAAAATGTGAAGGAATGGTCAAAACTAGATGCCATTTATTCTCATTCACATGCGATCGCGCAATGTCACCGTTTTATCCATCAGGATTTACAGCAAGTGACAGCACAATCGATGACATCTACTGGTGCTGCAGCCGAATTTGTCAGCAAACATCCCGAACAACGGATTGGTGCCATTGCTAACCACCTTGCTGCCAAAGAATATGGCTTGTCGATCGTGCAAAAGGATATTCACGATTTCGATAATAACCATACTAGATTTGTGGTACTGCACAAGGCAAACAAAGTTCTAACATCGAAAAAACTGGAAGAGAAAGGCCGGAAGACAACGGTTACGGTAACATTACCTTCCGATCAGCCTGGTGCGTTACACCAAGTATTATCAGCGTTTGCCTGGCGAAACCTCAACCTTTCCAAAATAGAATCCCGTCCAATGAAAACGGGATTGGGTAATTACTATTTTCTTATTGATATTGAACAGCAAATGGATGATGTGCTAATCCCAAATGCGATTACAGAAATGGAGTCTTTAGGCTGTAAAGTTTCTGTTCTTGGCAGTTATCCATATTACTTACACAGTGGAAACGGCGTAACGCTTGCGGTCTAACCGCCAGCGTTTTTTACGCTTAATATTGAAAAAAGACAGCCTTCTGATAATACAGATTATGTCAACCAGCACTTATTTTGAAATGATTGATGTGCTGGGACACCGATCCGGCTAACCACTCCTTGCCCCACAGGATGCAGAGCATATTTCCGGAGCTTTGTTAAGTATATGAAACCTATCAAAATGACCACATTGCAATACAGTTCCACTTTTCATAATCCGTATTATAGGTAGCTTTATATATTTTTAAGTTGCTTAAAGTTGATCCTGTTGCCCGATTTTCTTATGAAAATGATTTATTCCACGATAAAGCCTTTGTTAACGAGTGCTTCAAATGCTTGGTCCAGTTTTGTTTCATCCTTTGCTGCAATCGTGTGGTTGTGGATGCCTTCTGTTAATTCTAACAGGTAAGGGGCTTGCTTTTCTTCAATTTTTTGGACGAACTGATCAACATCTGCGCGATTGCTTAGCATTAGTGAAGCCTTTAAATCTCCGTAAATCGGATGTTCGATGATGACATCTTCCACGGTAACACCGTAATCTACAATTGTGTACAATTCTTCTCTTGTTCTCGAGCTCCCATGCTGGCATGCAATAACTCGGCGAACTTCTTTCTCCTCATCTTCCAATTTCATATATAAATAGCCACTGCTTGTTGCAATTATCGGATGGTTTTGTGCTTTAAGCAAAGAAATATCCTGTACAATCACTTGGCGACTGACTTGTGCTTTTGCTGCTAATTCTGTACCTGTTAATGGTTTTGCAGAAGCTTTTAACCAGTTTAACAAGCTATCACGTCTTGTTTTACCCGTTAACTTTTTGTTCATATTTCTTTTTTTCTCCCTTCATTTTCGAAAAAATCTGCTTGGAAACCGCTATGAATTCTTCCACCTCTTGTGCGGTTGTCGTATGACTAAAAGAAAATCGGTTGAATCGTTTTCCTTCTTCTTGATCTGCCATGAACGGCTGGATGGAGGCTGGAATCTTTTGCTGATTGGAACTACATGCTGTTCCCGTTGATAAATGGATGTCTCGTCGATTATATTCTAACATGACATAGTCACCCTGTACTAAAGGATTGAAGCATCCTGCAATGGTTGGCGATTGATAGTCAGTGTTAATCAGCTTTAGTGGAATATTTTCTTGTTCAATACGATTGATAAATAGGTCTCTTATGTAATGTAAATGTTCTTCTTTTGCTTGCCTATCCGTAAATATTTCACTCGTGGCAGCAGCAAATGCGGCAATTGCTGGTACATTGACAGTGCCAGGGCGTAAACCGAATTCATGATTTGTCTTAATCGGATGTGGTTTCAATGTCAGCTTTTTAGAAAAATAGACGGCACCGACTCCTTTTGGTCCATGGATTTTGTGGCTGGACATGCTCATACAATCTACGAAAGATAACAGTCTAGTTACATCTATTTTACCAAAAGACTGAACGATATCGCTATGAAAAGCAATTCCTTTGTCCTTGATGCATTGTCCGATTTCTGCTAACGGCTGAATGACACCTGTCTCACTGTTTACATGTTGAATGGAAATAAGGCAAGTGTTGGGCCGGATCGCTTGTTTTAAAGCATTTATGTCAATTTGTCCTTCCTTTTCACCTGGTAAAAAGGTTACCTCATATCCTGGCAGCTGATTTAAATGCTCTAAATAAAAGAGCAATGAACTATGCTCCATCTCTGTACTAATAATATGTTTTTTTCCTGAAATAGAACTGGATCGTAATAAGGTATCGATTGCCAGTACATTACTTTCCGTACCACCATTCGTGAAAATAATTTCCCTTGGGTCAGCATGTAAGGGGCCTGCAATTATTTGTCGAGCCTGCTCTAATATATCTTTTGCTTGTCCTCCAATATCGTGAAGGCTGCTAGCATTTCCGTAATAATCTTTTGCGATCTGTTGATAAGTTAACAATGCTTGATCAGTGATTGGGGTGGTAGCGGCATAATCCAAATAAACCATCGTCTCATCCTCTCAAAAAAAGTCTTGTCTTTTCTATTATTATATGTAAAGATATCTGTAAAGACAACTGTAAAGTTAGGTGATGTAATTTGTCAAAACCAACTGTCATCATTGTTGGTGCAGGTTTGTCAGCATTTGTTCTGGCAAGCAAATTGTACCAGCAGGCTGAGGTAACCATTATAACTAAAAAAAGCATTCACAAGAGTAACTCCATTCGTGCGCAAGGGGGAATTGCGGCAGCTATTGCCAAGCAGGATCATTGGAGATGGCACTTAATGGACACACTGCAAGCTGGGAATTATCACAATCAACCCCAAGCGGCAGAGATTTTAGTGAAACAAGGACAGCATTTGGTTAAAGAATTATTAAAACAAGGATTTCCGGCAGATTGTAATGCAGAAGGATCCCCACTGTTAGGGAAAGAAGGCGCCCATTCTCACAGGAGGATTGTTCATGCAGGTGGTGATCAGACTGGAAAGTACTTGTTACACTATTTCCAATCTGCACTAATTGACAAAATTAACATAATAGAGGAGCAATCAGCTGTTGATTGTATTGTCGAAGAGAGGTGTTGCACAGGGATCACGACGATTGATACAAACGATCACTATCATACATATTCAGCAGATCATATTGTATTAGCAACTGGCGGTGCAGGGGGTATTTATGAGACGAATACTAATGATCGAACCGTCACAGGAGATGGAATAGCCATTGCATATCGTGCAGGAGCCAGTCTAACTGATTTGGAATTTATTCAATTTCACCCGACGATGCTCGTTACAAGCGATACAAGTAATGAATTAGTATCTGAGGCAGTTCGAGGAGAAGGTGCCGTGTTAGTGGATCAAGATGGTAACCGGATCATGAAAGGAAAGCACGAACGTCTCGATTTAGCGCCTCGTGATGTTGTATCGCGAATCATAGAACAAGCCTTGCATGAAAGGAATACAATCTATCTTGATATTAGTAGTGTTAGTGATTTTAGACAGAAGTTCCCTTCTATTAGCACAGCTTGTGAAAAACATAACATTGAGTGGCAAAGTGGAAAGATTCCGGTGAAGCCAGGTGCCCATTTTACGATGGGAGGAGTTGAGACCGACCTTGTAGGCAGAACTTCTATTACAGGATTGTTTGCGATTGGAGAGGTGGCTTGTACACATGTACATGGTGCGAATCGCCTTGCCAGTAATTCTTTATTGGAAGGATTAGTGTTTGCCACACGTTTAGCAGAAGAGATATTGGTTCCTGTATCACGAAAGTG
The DNA here is from genome assembly GCF_022919115.1 of Gracilibacillus caseinilyticus. Taxonomy (NCBI): domain Bacteria; kingdom Bacillati; phylum Bacillota; class Bacilli; order Caryophanales; family Bacillaceae; genus Gracilibacillus; species Gracilibacillus caseinilyticus. Next base: position 3,121,427 of record NZ_CP095072.1, read on the forward strand.
CAGCAATGTTACAAAGACAATACCGCTATACACCTCGGTTGATATGCCTTCCAAAGATATGATTCAGGATAAAATGAGCAGGCATGTTGGTATTAACAGAGAGGGAAGCTCGTTAAAAGAAATGCTGAACTGGCTAGATGGTTATACGGTATTAAAAGATGAACAGCTAAGCAGTTATTCGTTAACGAAAGAGCAGTGCGAAATTCAGCATATGCTCCTAACTGCACAATTAATAACGAAAGCAGCATATGAAAGAACAGAAAGCAGGGGAGCTCATTTTCGTATTGATTTCCCGGATGCATCGCCAGAATGGAAACAAAAATATATAAGATGGAATTTTCATAGACAAGGAGTAGAAATATGAATCGATTATATTTACGACAGCAGTTAGAATCTTTTCTTCATGAAGATATTGGATTTGGTGATCAGTCAACCACGGCATTATTTCCTGATCAGACGCTGGTTGGGGAAGGGAAATTTATCGCAAAGCAGGAAGGGATATTTGCAGGTGGATTGATCATCGAAGAAGTGTTTCGTCTTTTTGGTAATGAAACAACAGTCAACTTGATTAAAGAAGATGGAGAACACTTGCGACAAGGAGATGTAATGGCGAAGGTGACAGGACCTTATGCACAATTATTGACAGCAGAGCGAGTAATCTTGAATTTATTACAGCGGTTATCAGGGATTGCCACTGTCACCAATCAAACCGTCAGTAAGCTTAGTAATTCAGAAGTAAGACTAACAGACACAAGAAAAACAACGCCCGGATTACGAATGCTAGAGAAATATGCTGTTCGCTGTGGCGGAGGAGTCAATCATCGTTTCGGATTAGATGATGCTATTATGTTAAAGGATAATCACATTGTTGCAGCTGGCTCTATTTCAAATGCAGTCAGTAAGGTGAGGTCAACCGTTGGCCATATGATAAAAATAGAGGTTGAAATCGAAAATCAGCAGCAATTGCAAGAAGCGATCGATGCTAATGTAGACGTGATTATGTTCGATAACATGTCACCAGCACAAATTAAACAATTAATTGACAGGGTGCCTGAACATATTGTCACAGAAGCTTCTGGATCGATTTCCATGGAAAACATTGCAGCATACAGTGACACAGGCGTACATATGATTTCTTTAGGTTTTCTGACACATTCTGCCCAGGCGCTTGATATTAGTTTTTCATTAGTGGAGGTAATAAAATGAGTATAGATACAATTTTTTCAACCAGTCAACAAATTCCAAAACAATATCTGCATTGGAAAGATGAAGAGATGATCGCTTATATCCGACAGATTAAGCAGGAAATGGGTGATGACCTGTATATTCCAGGTCATCACTATCAAAAGGATGAAGTGATGCAATTTGCTGATTCCAGTGGTGATTCTTTGAAGCTGGCGCAATTGTCTTCCGAAGTTAACGCTACAAATATTGTATTTTGTGGTGTGCACTTTATGGCAGAAACCGCTGATATTTTATCGAAACCGGATCAAAAGGTATTTTTGCCAGACATGCGGGCAGGATGCTCTATGGCGGATATGGCGGACGATAAACAGGTGGTGGAAGCCTGGGATGCTTTACAGACGTTATTTGGAGATACTATTTTACCGCTTACTTATGTGAATTCCACTGCTGCTATTAAATCATTTGTTGGCGAGCATGGCGGGGCGACCGTAACATCTTCGAATGCGAAAGAGATGGTGAAATGGGCTTTTAAACAAAAGGAACGGTTGTTATTTTTACCTGATCAGCATCTTGGCCGGAATACAGCGGTCAAATTAGGTGTCCGCCTGGATGAAATGGCGGTATGGGACCCGATTAACAGGAAACTGGAAACCGATCAATCGCCTGATCAAATCCGTGTCATCTTGTGGAAAGGTCATTGTTCGGTGCATGAGAATTTTACTATAAACAATATCGAAGAAGTTCGGCATTCATTTCCGGAGATGAACATTATTGTCCATCCTGAATGTAAATATGACGTGGTACAACGAGCAGATTACGCGGGTTCAACGAAATATATTATTGATAGCCTACAGCAAGCTGAATCCGGAAGCCAATGGGCAATCGGTACAGAAATGAATCTGGTCAATCGTTTAATAAAACAGCATCACGATAAAAAAATAATTTCATTAAATCCGTATATGTGTCCATGTCTCACCATGAACCGGATTGATCTGCCACATCTTACCTGGGCATTAGATGAAATTAGTCAGGGAAAAGGGAGTAATCAGATTATTGTGGAAGAAAAAATTGCAGCAAATGCAAGATTGGCATTAAATCGGATGTTAAGGATCTCGTAATATACGGTTAAGGAAGGGTGTCTAAAAAGATATCCTTCTTTTTTTATTCAACATTTTAGGCATTTTGCATATGTTGTTAAAGAAGATGGATTAGATCGAGACAAATGCCCTTCCATACTTACCAAGAAGAAAGGAGAAATTGCATTGAAAATTCATATTGTGCAAAAAGATGAAAGTTTATGGACCATTGCGCAAAAATATGGTGTCAGCCTTGATGCTGTCATTGCTGCCAATCCGCAAATTTCCAATCCAGATATGATTATGCCAGGAATGAAAATAAAAGTGCCAACAGGCCATGATAATCACCACCAGATGCCGCCGAACAAGAAGCAACAAGTAACACCAGGAAAAAAGGATAAACAAGAGGTAAAACCACCAACTCAAATTCTGCCACCAAAAGTTGAAGAAGATGATGATAAAAAATGGGAACCACTAAAAAAAGAAATGCCACCTTTACCGATTCATTTTAACAAACAACAGCCAGCACCTGCACCATCCCATTCGCAAGATTTAAAGTGGACACAGCTAACAAATAATTTTGAAGCGAATTTTTATCCGACACCAATCGAAGAAGAGGAAGTGCTGGAAGAACAAAAGGTAAGTCCGCAAAAACCAGTTCATCCTGTTTATCCGCAACAACCACAAGCACCTTGCTATTCATCAGAGGGGATTCCTTATGGTTATGGTCCAGTTGGCCAGGTGCCACCAATGTCACCGCATCATGGCTCTCACCATTGTTACCCAGGACATCACCATGGATACCCTGGCCAAATGCCACAGCAGATGCCACAACAAATGCCGGGTATGCAGCAAGTACAAGGTGCACAACAGCAGGCACCTTCTCAAGGACAACAGGGGTGGTATCAAGCACAAATGCCATCAAATCAAATGATGCCAAGTCAACAACAGCAGATGATGCCTCAAATGCAGCAGCAACAAGGCATGCAACAACAACCAATCCCAATGCAAGGTGACCCGATGATCCCACAGCCGGGAATGCCAAATTATCCGATGATGCCATTACCGTCACAAGGTATGCCGGGACAGCAGCCAATGCCATATCCTTCATACGGACCACAAGGCATGCCACACAATCCGCAAGATGACGACGATTGCGGTTGCGGAGGAAGCAGATAAAATTTTATTTACTCCACTTGTGATAAGTGGAGTTTTTTTCTTTATGAGAAAGGATTTAGATACGCTCATAGAAAATGAGGATGGCGTTGAAAAAGCAAAGTGAAAGTACCTATAAATATGCTTAAGTTAGTTAGGACCAGGGGGTTGGGGTTTTTTGCTCTTTAATTGTATAAGCAATCCTTAACATCAATATCCTCAACATAAAAAAAACTGGTAGAAGATGATATAATATTGTGTTGGGATGATATATCCTGAAATCCGCACGTATGGCAGTGTCACAACATTTTCAATTGTCTGCAGTTATGATAAAGTAAAAGATGGAGAATAAGATAGATTACGAGAGGTGAGAATGTATGGCAGGACACTCTAAATGGAAGAACATTCAAAGAAGAAAAAATGCACAAGATGCGAAACGCGGTAAAATTTTTATGAAGCATGCGAAAGATATATATTTAGCTGCAAAGCAAGGTGGTGGCGACCCGGATATGAATGCGAGTCTTCGTCTGGTAGTAGAGAAGGCAAAAGCAGATAATATGCCAAATGACAATATAGATCGCGCCATTAAAAAAGCAACAGGTGATTTAGATGGAGCGAACTTTGAAGAATTGACTTATGAAGGGTATGGACCAGGTGGTACAGCTGTTATGGTAGAAGTGTTAACCGATAACAAAAACCGTACAGCCTCTGAATTACGCCATGCCTTTAGTAAAAATGGTGGTAACTTAGGTGAGAATGGCTGTGTCGCTTTTATGTTTGATCGTAAAGGTTATTTCGTCATTGATCGAGAGACGACAGATGCGGATGAAGATACCGTGATGTTAGAAGCAATCGAAGCTGGAGCTGAAGAGATGGAAACTGTCGAAGGTGCTTACGAAATATATGCCGATCCTGAAGACTTCCAAAACGTGAAGAAAACGATGGAAGAAAGTGGCTTCACATTTGAAACATCAGAAATCACCATGATTCCACAAACCATGTCAGCAGTAGATGAAGAAGCAGGTAACAAAATGGTTAAGTTAGTTCAAATGTTAGAGGATATGGAAGATGTCCAGGAAGTTCATCATAACATAGAAGCAGACGAAGCAATTATGGAGCAATTGTAAGAATAAAAAGACTGATTCCAAGAATAGGAGTCAGTCTTTTCTTATAAGCAGGAAAAGGATATATTGAATCTCCCGAAGGCAAATTACAAAAATATAGACAGAAGAGGATTAATGTTTCTTAAAATTCAGATTATGTAAAGTGAAACTATTTGACAATGTGGTAATTTTGATTTCATTTATTTGCTTAGCAAAGCTCCGGAAATATGCTCCGCAGGACAAGAAGTGCTTGGCCGGAGCGTTATCCCAGCACATTAACAATTTCAAAATTACCACCAAGCTAGTTAACATAATCGATATTAAAGGAAGTTTTATATATTACGTTAGTTAGGACTGTTAGTGATTAAGCCAATTTTTCTTACGGCAAAGAAACGTGCATTTTACAACCATTATCGTTCTGAAGATTTTTAAAAAAGATGATTATATTTTCACAGTTTGGACATCCTAATAGTAAACATAGCTCGATTGGAGGGTCTTTAATGAGCAAGTTATGGTTACTATTAAACGGAGTCATTGTGGCAATAATAGGCGTTATCAGCTATCAATCTATACAAGAAACACCAAAGAGTAATGCGGAGAGTCCAAAAGAAGTCATGGCAGTTGCACAAGACCCGCTTACAATTGAACTAACATTGGAAAAACATTATATAGATGGCAAAGTAGAGCGGGAGCAAGTTGAAGAAACGATCGCTTCCATGCAGGATTTTTGGGCAGAATATCAGGATTGGCAAGTCATGGAGCAAAAAGAAGGACACATCCGTTTCCGAAAAGAAGTCAACGATATATCTCCATATTTAAAAGCCAATGGCTATTTTGGTATTAAAAATGGCAAGCTGACCATCTTTGAAGGTGTTCCTGTACAAGAATCCGCGGTACAGTCGTTTTACCAGATCGATACCGATGAATTAGAATCACACTTATATGAGCGCTTAAAAGAAGGTATCAAAATTAATACAAAAAAGGATTATTCGGAAGTGTTAGAAACATTCCGTTCCTATCAAAAAGCTGAAGCAGTGAACAGTTGAACGATGATATTATCGTTCAACTTTTTTTATTGATAAAAAGACACTGCAAATGATATTGAACATATTTAAGTGCTCGTTATTCCTATCATTTTATTTCCTCCTACTTCTTGCGAAAGATCGTTAGATAAGCTAAGATTAAATACGAACGTATGCTTGTGAACGAGTGCGAATTTGGAATGAAGAGGAGATCAGTGATATGATTGCATATATAAATGGATTAGTATCGGATATAACGGAACAAACCATTCTGATAGAAACGAATGGAATAGGATATGAAGTAATCTGTCCGAATCCTTATCGCTTTCAAGTACAAACAGGTGAGCAATTAAAGGTTTACACGTATCATTATGTAAGGGAAGATGCACAAATTTTATACGGATTTCAAAACCAGGAAGAAAAAAAATTATTCGCGCAAATCTTAAATGTTTCGGGAATCGGACCTAAAGGTGCATTAGCTGTATTGGCCACAACTTCTGTTAAAGATTTCGTCCTGGCGATCGATCAGGAAGATGAAAAGTTTTTGACAAGTTTTCCGGGAGTAGGGAAGAAGACAGCACGCCAAATGATCCTGGATTTAAAAGGGAAATTACCTTTTGACTTTCATACTGAAGATTTATTTAACCAGCAGCCAGATAAAACAGAGGAAAATAATGCTTTATCTGAAGCGATAGAGGCACTTAAAGCATTAGGTTATTCGGAAAAAGAAATTAATACGATTAAACCAGTCTTAGCGAAAGAGCAGAGTGATGCGGCGGATACATACATACGAAAAGGGTTAGCCTTACTAATGAAATAGAAAGGAGATTCCATGATGGAGGAACGGATTATTTCCAATGAGATCCAAGAAGAAGATTTATCTGAAGAATTAAGTCTGCGCCCAAAAATGCTGAAGCAATACATTGGTCAGCATAAAGCTAAAGATAACTTGGCAATTTTTATCGAAGCTGCCAAAATGAGAAACGAACCACTCGATCATGTATTATTATATGGTCCTCCAGGTCTTGGTAAAACGACGATGGCACAGATTATTGCCAATGAGATGGGTGTCCAATTTAAGCAAACATCCGGCCCGGCCATCGAACGCTCTGGTGATTTAGCAGCGATACTTTCCTCATTGGAAGTCGGTGATGTCTTATTCATTGACGAAATTCACCGACTGCCCCGTGCAGTGGAAGAAATCCTTTATCCAGCAATGGAGGATTTCTGTCTGGATATCGTCATTGGTCAAGGTTCAAGTGCAAGATCTGTTCAACTCGATTTACCGCCGTTTACCTTAGTAGGTGCTACAACTAGAGCAGGTCTTCTATCAGCACCATTACGTGACCGCTTCGGTGTATTATCAAGACTTGAATTTTACGAAGTAGTGGACTTGTGTGCCATTGTCGAACGGACGGCTGACATATTTCAAGTGCAAATAGAAAAAGTAGCTGCGATGGAAGTAGCGAGACGGTCACGTGGCACTCCGAGGATTGCGAATCGTTTGTTGAAAAGGGTACGGGATATTTCGCAGGTTAAAGGTGAACCAAGTATCTCGATCCAAACAACACAGCAGGCGTTAAAGATGTTACAGGTTGATCAGGAAGGGCTTGATCACATTGATCATAAATTATTACTTGCAATCATTGACGGTTTCAAAGGTGGACCTGTAGGCTTAGATACGATTGCAGCGTCCATTGGCGAAGAGTCACAAACAATTGAGGATGTCTATGAGCCCTATTTATTACAGCAAGGATTTATTCAACGTACACCAAGAGGACGGCTTGTTACGTCCAAAGCTTATGCACACTTTGACCGGGAGGTGCCTGAATCTTGACGGACGTCGGTAAAATCTTTATTGTAATAGGGATTGTATGTATAATCGTTGGTCTGTTATGGGGATTCATTGGTAAGCTGCCTGGTGATTTCAGCTTTAAAAAAGGTAATGTATCTTTTCATTTTCCAATCATGACATCAATAATTGTGAGTATTATCCTGACAATTATTTTTGCAATAATAGGACGTTTTAAGTAGAAGGAGTAAAGGCATGAATATAGAAGATTTTGATTTTGATTTACCAGAGGAATTAATCGCACAGACACCGTTACAAGATCGCGCTAGTTCAAGGTTAATGGTGTTAAATCGTGAAAAGCGATCGATCACACATCACCATTTTTACGATATATTAGATTTTCTTGAAAAAGGTGATTGTTTAGTCTTAAACAATACAAAAGTGTTGCCGGCAAGATTGTATGGTATGAAACAGGATACAGGTGCCAAAGTGGAAGTGTTATTATTATCGCAAATAGAAGATAATGATTGGGAAGTCCTCGTGAAACCAGCTAAAAAAATAAAAGTCGGTTCTACGATTGTCTTTGGTGATGGGCAATTAAAAGCGACCTGTATTGATACGAAAGAGCATGGCGGTCGCATCCTTCGGTTAGAATATGAGGGAATTCTTTATGAAGTGCTGGATGAGCTCGGCGAAATGCCGCTTCCGCCTTATATTAAAGAACAATTGGATGAGAAAGATCGATATCAGACTGTTTATGCACGCGAACAAGGTTCAGCAGCAGCACCAACTGCAGGGTTGCATTTTACCAATGAACTTCTCGAACAAATCGAACAAAAAGGAATCGAGATTGCATTTATTACATTGCATGTTGGATTAGGGACATTCCGTCCGGTTAGTGTAGACAATGTCGAAGAACACGAAATGCATGCAGAATTCTATCAGATGACAGAAACAACAGCAAATCAGCTTAATGAGGTAAAGAAGCGTGGAGGCAAAATTATTTCGGTCGGGACAACCTCAACCAGAACGCTTGAAACAATAGCACGTGATACAAATGGTGTATTTGAAGAGCGTAATGGCTGGACGGATATTTTTATTTACCCACCGTATCAGTTTAAAGCGATCGATGGCTTGATTACGAATTTCCATTTGCCTAAGTCGACATTAATTATGTTAGTGAGTGCACTATCAGATCGAGACTTTATTTTAGAGGCCTATAATAAAGCAGTTGCTGAGCGTTACCGCTTCTTCAGCTTTGGTGACGCGATGTTAATTATGTAAAGAAAGGACAACTTTTGATGACTGCGATAAGATATGAACATATAAAAACATGTAAACAAACAGGAGCAAGACTAGGAAAGGTCCATACACCACATGGTTCCTTTGATACTCCCGCTTTCATGCCAGTCGGAACATTAGCGACTGTCAAGACAATGAGTCCAGAAGAATTAAAACAGATGGGGGCAAATATGATCCTGTCCAATACTTATCATTTGTGGCTCAGACCTGGTCACGAAATCGTAAAGGAAGCAGGGGGATTGCACAAGTTTATGAACTGGGATGGTGCAATATTAACTGATTCCGGAGGATTCCAGGTTTTCAGTTTAAGTGACTTACGTAAAATTAAAGAAGAAGGTGTACATTTTCGTAATCATTTAAACGGTGAAAAACTCTTTTTGTCACCAGAAAAAGCAATGAACATTCAAAATGCATTAGGCTCTGATATTATGATGGCATTTGATGAATGCCCACCATACCCGGCAGAACATGACTATATGAAAAAGTCAGTGGAACGAACAAGCAGATGGGCAGAACGCTGTCTTGAAGCCCATGACCGAAAAGATGTTCAAGGATTATTCGGGATTGTTCAGGGGGGCGAATATGAAGATTTACGTCGTTTAAGTGCACAAGACTTAACATCATTAGATTTCCCGGGATACGCAATTGGCGGATTATCTGTCGGGGAACCGAAAGATGTTATGAACCGTGTATTAGAATTCACTACACCATTATTGCCTTCAGATAAACCAAGATATTTAATGGGAGTAGGTTCTCCAGATTCCTTAATAGATGGCGCTATTCGTGGCGTTGATATGTTTGATTGTGTACTGCCGACGAGAATTGCCCGTAATGGAACACTGATGACATCAGAAGGACGTTTGGTTGTCCGTAACGCGAAATTCGCTCGTGATTTTTCACCATTAGACCCAAATTGTGACTGTCATGTTTGTAAAAATTATACAAGGGCTTACATCCGACATTTAGTAAAATCAAATGAAACTTTCGGTTTCAGACTTACTACTTATCATAATCTATATTTTCTGTTAAAATTAATGGAGCAAGTTCGTGAAGCAATTATGCAAGACCGACTTGGAGATTTTAAAGAAGAGTTCTTTGAAAAATATGGTTTTAATAAACCAAATGCAAAGAATTTTTAAGAGGAGGTGCAACACATGGAATTTTTAGCAACCCTTGGTCCGCTTGTTTTAATGATTGTGATCTTTTACTTTCTATTAATCAGACCACAACAGAAGAAACAAAAACAAGTACGTCACATGCAATCTGAACTGAAAAAAGGGGACAAGATTGTAACAATTGGTGGTTTCCACGGCACTGTTCATGCCTTGGACGAAGACAGCCTTGTACTTATTACAGGTGATGGAACAAAACTTACATACGACCGCTCAGCAGTGCGCGACGTAGTAGAACAGAGCTAATCAGAGAAAATACCATGGCATCGATAAAGATGCCATGGTATTTTTGTTTTACTTAAATAATTTCAGTCATAAACACGAATCGCAGAAATTATCATACCAAAATGAAGTGTGGGTTCTTATAATACGGATTATGTCTACTAGCTATGTGGTAAGTTTGAAACGTTTTATGAGCTGGAAGACCGCTCCGGCCAACCACTTCGCGTCCTGCGGGGCACGGCTGAAGCTAACTTTGTGAAGAAGAGCGCTTCACAAAGTGGATCTTCAGGACCTGCGCGTCCCGCCGGAGTCTACGTGGTTGGCCTGCGCTTAGATAGCATTGTACAACTCTTGTAAGAGCTAGCATTTTGAGCGCATCCATCAATAACAGCATTTGAATTAAAAACATAATGCCTAAAACCACTGCTTTATGCTGTTTCATACGTTGTAGCATTTCCTTAAGTGTAGGAAATATGCAGAGGATCAGCGTGAGCTGAAGATCCACTTTGTCTGTGCCTGTGTCTGCAAGTATCGCCTTGAAGCAGGCTTTCTCGGCACAAGGCAGCAATGAAGTAGTTCAAGTGTTAGCCTAAATGAAGCCGTGCGCCACAGGACATAGAGCATATTTTCGGAGCTTAGTTAAGCACATGAAATCTATTTAAAATGGCCACATTGTAACACAGTTCCTCTTTATATAATCCGTATTATAGGTAGTTGTATTTAGGCGGGTATATAGCCTTTTTCTTATTGCCAATGTGCGAGTTATGCAGCTTCTTCCTCGGATGACAGATTGACGCCTATGATGGCGCCGATTATGGCTAGTAACAAATAAGCCGTATGATTGACCAGCTCTATCACGGAAAATCCAAGATGTAAGCCTAAAAATCGGTAGCAAAACACGATAAAAGTAAATAACAAGCTGGTCAATGCTCCTACCCAAATGCCCTTATGTTTTGCCTTTAATCCAGCAATCAATCCTCCAGCGAATAATGCAATAAAACTGATAAATAGCGTAGACATCTCTAGTGTGGATTCTCCTAGTGATGTAAAACGTAACAAAAGCGTTAAGATGATACTTGCCGCTAACATAACTACAAAAATGCCAATCCAACCATACAGAACACCCACGATTGTCTTCACTTCCAACCCCTCCCTTTTAATAACTGCTCTCTATTTATGTATGCATGTCCTCAAAAAATAGAAGATATCCTTCTCGAATAGTTACAAAAAATCAGAATATATATGAATTATAGCTTGTCAATATTTTGAGGTGACTAGAGAGGGGACATTAGATGTCAGTAACTATTGCCATAGCCGTTTTCATTATTAGCTATATATTTATAATGTCAGAGAAGATAAATCGCGCACTGGTAGCATTAGCAGGTGGGGTATTGTTGCTTTTGACAGGTGTATACCAATGGGAGGATGCTGTTACCTCCTATATTGACTGGAACACTGTAGCGTTATTATTTGCGATGATGGTGTTAGTTGCCATAACGAAAAAAACTGGTGTTTTCACTTATATCGCGATCTGGCTTGCGAAATTAGTAAAAGGAAAACCAATTCCGTTAATGGTTGGAATCGGTTTTCTAACAGCACTTGGTTCTGCATTACTCGACAATGTAACAACGGTGCTGTTATTTGTACCTGTTATTTTAACTTTGACCAATCTTTTACAATTACCAACGTTCCCATACTTACTGACGATTATTTTGACTGCGAATATCGGAGGGACGGCGACATTAATAGGGGATCCGCCAAATATTATGATTGGTCAAGCAGTACCACACTTAACATTTTTGTCCTTCCTGGAACATACCGCACCGATTTCGTTACTATTGCTGGTACTCGTGCTGGTGCTGTTAAGTGTATGGTTCCGAAAGCAGTTAAAACAGATAGATTCAACTCGCATACATGATTTAATGCAAATGAAAGAATCTCAATACCTAAAAAAATCACCATTACTGTACCAATCCCTTTCTGTATTGTTATTAACAATAATAGGCTTTCTGCTCCATCCTGTTTTTCATGTAGATTTAACAATCATTGCACTGTGTGGAGCGATCCTGTTGCTGATCGTAAGTGAAAAAGAGGTAGATACGGATAAAATCTTTGAACAAGTGGAATGGGTAACGTTATTTTTCTTCATTGGCTTGTTTATGCTTGTGGGCGGGTTGGAAGAGGTAGGCGTGATAGATGAATTAGCACGTTCGATTATGTGGTTGACAGAAGGGGATATGACGAATACCGCTCTTCTGTTGTTGTGGGTGTCCGGAATATTTTCAGGGATTGTTGATAATATACCGTTCGTAGCGGCGATGATACCAGTAATAGAAGAATTCGAAACATACGGGATGACGAATTTGGATCCATTATGGTGGTCGCTTGCACTTGGAGCCTGTTTGGGTGGAAATGGTACATTAATCGGTGCATCTGCAAATGTTGTTGTGGCTGGACTAGCGGACGCACAAAATAAACCAATTTCGTTTGTGAAATTCATGCTTTACGGTATTCCTGTAGTTATACTATCTCTAATTATTTCTACGATTTATATTTACTTCCGCTATTTATTGCCATTTCAACAGCCTTTATAAGTATATTGAGACAAGTACAGGGAAAGCTAGCCATATCGTCATGGAAGGATGTGGCTAGTATGGGCATTGAGGAGATTATGGCGATCGTACCGCGGACAATCTTTTACTATTTTGTGGTAGTCATTATTTTTCGTTTGATGGGTAAAAGAGAAGTGGGAGAATTAAGTCTGCTTGATATAGTCGTTTATATTATGATTGCTGAAGTAGCTGTACTAACGATAGCTGATTTGGAGTTGTCATTTACTTATGGTTTAATTCCGATGATTCTTTTGATGATTATTCAATGGATGACGGCGTGGATATCATTAAAAAGCCCCTTGTTTCGTGCCTGGTTTGAAGGCAAACCGTCGATTATCATAGCTCAAGGGAAAATTGATGAAAATGAAATGAAAAAAAACCGATTTAATTTTGACGATTTATTACAGCAATTACGTGAGCATGGAACAGAAAGTATAAATGATGTTGCCTATGCCATTCTAGAACCGTCTGGAAAGCTATCGATACTAGAAAAAAATCAAAATAATGTGCAGCCTGTCATTGATGGACTGGTTTTACCGTTAATTGTGGATGGCAGGATTCAGGAGAAGGCATTAAAGCATTTAAACAAAGATCAGAATTGGGTGGTCGAGGAAATGCGCAACCGTGGATTTGATTCGGTCGAGGAGATCTCCTTTTGTTCGATCGATGTCAATAATGAATGGTATATCGATAAGAAAAATGAAAAGAAATAAATAGAGCAGGGGAATCATAGAAATTCCCACTGGTCTATTTATTTTTTCGTAATTGCTGCAACTCATCCTTGCTAATAAATTGTAAACAGAATAAGAAAATCAAGTAACTGATAAACAGAAGGACGACGATAAACAAAAAGCGTAGAGTGTGCTCTATATGGAAATCGAACAGTTGGATTAACAATTGCCCCATCCAGAAAGTTAATCCAATTAAAGCAAACATTTTTAGGATCATTTTCATAGGGATATAAAATTTAATCGCGCGAAACAAAGTAATCAGATGAAATACGGTTCCGATAATAACACCGACACTCATCGCAATAGCCGCCCCGTAGATTCCGATTTGCGGATTGGTCGTAAGTACGATCAAAATAATAAATTTGATAATGGTTGATCCGATATTATTCCACATCGCTTGTTTGGCGAGATCAAGTGCTTGTAAAGAAGCATTTAGCGGAAACTGAATATACATAAATAAAAAGCAAGGAGCCATAATTTTTAAGAAAAGGCTAGCGTTATTAGTGCCATACATATACTGTAAGATAGCATCTGCAAAGAGTGTTAACAGAACAGTAGCAATTGCGCCGGAAGCGAAGGAAAGCCGTATGGCCTGATGAATACGGTAATGAATTAACTTTTTATGCTGTTTTGCCTCTGCTTCACTAATATTCGGTACGAGTGCAACTGCTAGTGAATGTGTGATAAAGGTTGGTAAGAATAGTAGCGGCAATGCATATCCGGTCAGAGCCCCATATTGTTTGGTTGCGACTGTTGCTTGAAATCCAGCAAGTGCTAGACTCTGTGCTACTAAAATAGGCTCTAAAAAATTGGAAATGGAGTTGACTAACCGGCTGGCGGTACTTGGTATTGCGATCGAGAATAATTGTCTTAACGTGTCTGAACCTGTTTTTACATATTGCCAAATGTTTTTCCGGAGCTTGATTCGTTTCTTTAGACGGAACATTTTTAACATGAATAGTAAAGAAACACCTTCGCCAATGATAACCGCGATCATTGCTCCTGCAGCGGCAAATTCTATACCACGTGGAGCGAGCCATGTCACCAGGACGAGAATGAAACCAATACGCACTACTTGTTCAATTACTTGTGCAATACTTTGTGGCTTCATATTTTGTCTACCCTGGAAATATCCTCGGATTACTGCTGCGACAGCACTGATCGGAATGATTGGAAGAATCGCCATCATAGGATAATATACACGAGGATCGGTCAATAAATGGTTGGCTACATATGGGATGATCAGGTACATGAGTACTGTAGAGATCACACTTAGGGATACCGTGATGGATAGCGAGATAATTAATATTTGTTTGATTTTAACAAAGTCACCTCTCGCATCAGCTTCTGCAACTCTTTTGGAAATGGCAATCGGTAAACCAATTTGCGAAATGGTATACATTAAAAATAAGGTAGGTAAGGCCATGTTATATAGACCGATGCCTTCTTCTCCCATTAATCGGGCGACAACGATTCGATTAACAAAGCCTAAAAAACGTGTAATCATACCGGCGATGATTAGAATGATTGTCCCTTTTAAAAAATTTTGTTTGGTCACTTTGATCGACCTGCCTTCTCAAACCGAAAATTTTCATATACAATGAATTATATGCAAGATGAGAGGACAAGCATGACAATTTTAGCTAGATTTTTAATCGGATGGAGGCAAGTGTATGGTAAATCGTAAACAAGTTTCGTCTTGGCGGAACGAATTAGACGTAGTGCTTGAGAGTAAATTGCGTGAATTGCAATTACTCGATTATTCCAAAACAACGATTGATGATATTTGGAATTGTTTAGTGGATAAGGTTTGGAAGGGCAATCCTGACAAAGCGTTATATGAAGTGGTGCAGGACATTCTGCATTTAAACCCTAACATCTATATGACTTATCTAACACAAAAATCATGGATGGATACAAATCTTCAAGAATCGCTCGATGCCCTGTTAGGCAATCGGAAATCGGACTAAAGTCTTTGCCTTGCTTGTCTAATCACCCGTATTTAAGGTAAAATAGTGTTGTTTTGAAAACATAGGGGGGCTTTACGTATGGTGAAAAGAGGGAGAATCGTTGCGTTTTTCCTAATAGTGTTAGTGTTAGGAGCGACGATTGGTACTACATATCAGGATATTGCAAAAAATATTAAATTAGGACTTGATTTACAAGGTGGTTTCGAGGTACTTTATGACGTTGAACCCTTGGATGAAGATGAGGAAGTAACAAGAAGTGTACTTGAATCTACGGTTGAAACACTCGAAAGACGTGTGAATTCGATCGGGATCAGTGAACCAAGCTTCAATATCGAAGAACCGAATCGTATTCGTGTACAACTCGCTGGTGTGGAAGATCAGGATCAGGCAAGAGAGATGCTGGCAACAACAGCTGAACTGACTTTCCGTGATGTGAACGGAAAGAAATATCTGGATGGTTCTGATATTCAGGAAGGTAGTGCAAAGCAAGACTTTGATCCAGATACGAATCAACCGATTGTAACGCTCAAATTTAAAGATGCCGATCGATTTGGTGATACGACGAAACAAATTTTAGATGACTCTGAACTCGCAAATCAAGTAGTTATTTGGATGGACTATGAAGAAGGCGATACATACGAAGAGGAAATCCAAAAAGAGGATTCTAAAGTTATTTCTGCCCCATCGGTAAGTCAAGTATTAAGAACAAAAGATATTATGATTACGGGTGACTTCACGATTGAAGAGGCCCAGCAATTGGCCAACTTACTAAACGCTGGTTCCTTACCAGTGGATTTGAAAGAAGAGTATTCGACTTCTGTTGGTGCCCAATTTGGTCAGCAAGCATTAGACAAAACCATTTTTGCCAGTGTATTAGGTGTCATTTTAATCTTTATTTATATGATGTTCTATTACCGATTCCCAGGATTCATTGCAGCAATCACGCTAAGTATTTATATTTATCTAGTACTGCTTGTCTTCGAATTAATGAACGGTGTGTTAACTTTACCGGGTATTGCCGCATTGGTATTAGGGGTTGGTATGGCAGTTGATGCTAATATCATAACGTATGAGCGGATAAAAGAAGAATTAAAAGAAGGTAAATCTGTCAAAGCTGCTTTTAAATCAGGAAATAAGCAATCACTATCGACGATATTTGATGCGAACATCACGACAATGATCGCTGCTGCCGTTTTATTTATATTCGGTACAAGCTCTGTGAAAGGTTTTGCAACCTTGCTAATGGTAAGTATTGTGTTAAGTTTCGTAACAGCTGTGTTTGGCTCCAGGTTGTTCCTGGGCTTTTGGGTGAACAGTAATTTCTTAAACAAACGTCCAGGCTGGTTTGGTGTCAAAAAGGATGACATAATTGACCTTAATAGTCGCGAAGAAGTAGAACCGAGATTTTTCGGCCGTCAATTTGATTTTGTTAAACACCGTAAGAAGTTTTTCAGTGTCTCCATCGGGTTAGTGGCTTTAGGTATTATCTGTTTGGCTGTGTTCAGACTGAATCTTGGCATTGATTTCGTTTCCGGTTCGCGAGTAGAGGTTCTTGCCGATCAGTCATTAAAAACAGAAGAAATTGAGCAGGAATTTGAAAAGCTTGATTTAGAAGTGAGTGCACCAGTTGTCTTGTCTGGAGAAGATGAAAATATTGCAGTTGCTCGATTTGAGGATGAACTTTCCGAAGACAAAGTATCGGAAGTCAGAACGCATTTCGAAGACAAATACGGTAGTGCACCTACTGTCAATACGGTCTCTCCTGTTGTAGGAAAAGAATTAGCTGAAAATGCTGTAAAGGCGGTAATCTATGCATCGATTGGGATTATCATTTATGTGACCATCCGCTTTGAGTTTTATTCAGCACTTACCGCGATTCTTGCCTTACTGCACGATGCCTTTTTCATAATTGCTCTGTTCAGTATAACAAGGCTCGAATTTGATATTACGATTATCGCTGCCATTCTGACAATTGTGGGTTATTCGATTAATGATACCATTGTTACGTTTGACAGGATCAGAGAAAATCTCAAGAAACGGAAGAAGGTTAAATCGTTTGCTGAGCTTGCCAAAATTGTTAACCATAGTTTAATGCAGACTTTTGCAAGAAGTATTAACACGGTATTAACGGTTATTTTTGCAGCTGCTATGTTGTTATTCTTTGGTGCAAATGCAATTACCAACTTCTCCTTCGCGTTGGTTGTCGGATTATTCGCCGGTACGTACTCTTCGTTGTTTATCGCAGCACAAGTATGGTTAGTATGGCGAGGTAAATCAGTAAAAGAAAAACCGATCGAATACAAAGAAAAGAAATATAACGACGGCCCACAAGTGTAATTCTAAAAAGCTGAGCTTCTAGACAAGAAGCTCAGCTTTTTTGCTATTAGTCAGAAATCACCATTACAAATTAATAAATGTGGCATAATACATTTATAAAAAGTCAAGTAATTCCAATAATACGGATTATGTAAAGTGGAACTGGGTGTCAATACTTGTAGACACAGGCACAGACAAAGTGGACCTTCAGCTCGTGCTAACGCATACGGAGTCTCCGCATATTTTCTCCGCTAATCTTACAAAAGTTGTTGAGTCCCTATCCTAGCGAGGCCAACCAAGTAGACTCCCGCGGGATTGTGCAGGTGCTGAAGATCCACAAAGTCTACACCTTTGACTACTAGTATTGCTTCGAAGTAAGCTTCCTCGGTGCAAGGCATCAAAAAAGTAATTCATGTAGTAGCCTAGCTTCAGCAGTGCCTCGCAGGACACGAAGTGGTTGGCCGGAGCGGTATCCCAGCACAAAAACGTTTCAAAAATACCACATAGCTAATTGAGTTAATCCGTATTATAAGCAGTCTTGTTTAAAATAATGTAGATAGGCTAGGTCGATTTTACTCGCTGGAGTTGTACTTGAGGTGTCGTGAGATGTTAAGTAGGAATAAATGCGATTATCAAACGTGCCGAATGTGATGCAGAGTTTGCAGAAATCGACATTTCCTGCTATTACCTTTATAATGAAAAACAAGGAATCATATCATTTGAAGGAGGCCTTGCATGAAGGGACAGACTTATTTAATTTTGGCTGTACTGTTTGCAGTAATTATCGCCATTTTTGCGGTGATTAATGTCGACCCTGTAGAGGTTAATTATTTATTCGGGACAGGGGAAGCACCGTTAATTTTGATCATTTTATTTTCTGTATTAATGGGTGTTGTCATCACTGCAGCTTCTGGTGTGGTTCGAATACTGCGTTTACAACGAGAACTGCGTGCTGCAAAGCTGGAATTGTCAGCTCTTCAACAAGATGAAAAAAATAATCAATATCCTGCAAAAACTGACAAAACAGACGGTCTAAATGAAGATAACGGTGATAAAGTAAAATAATTCTGTTTGCTACCCTTGATACACTTTTGTATAATAAGTGAGTCAGGGGTGAATTTATGTTAGAAAGTCAATCAAATTGGATTTTTACATATAAGAATACGGACCAAGAATCATACGGTGTACTAGCGGATGTGAACGTATCTCCTGTCATTAAGCAGTTATTGTGGCATCAGGGGATCGATACAGAGGAGAAGGTTGATCGATTCTTGCTACCTTCTCTTGACCAGTTGCACAGTCCGGAACAGTTCTATCAGATTGATAAGGCCATACAACGTGTCAAGCAAGCGATTGAAGCAGGAGAAAGCATTCTTGTATACGGGGATTATGACGCAGATGGAGTTACTTCTACAACAGTCATGGTTGAAGCGTTGCGTGAAAGTGGAGCAATGTGTGATTACTATATCCCTAATCGCTTTACAGAAGGTTATGGACCAAATGAAGAGGCTTTTCGAGAAGCGCATAGCCAAGGGTTTCAATTAATTATTACAGTGGATAATGGTATTGCTGGAGTAGAGGAAGTAGCTGTCGCGAATCAATTAGGAATGGATGTCATTATTACCGATCACCATGAAATGCAAGAGACACTTCCTGAAGCGCATGCCATCATTCACCCGAAATGTTCGGAAGACTATCCTTTTAAGGAATTGGCAGGTGTGGGTGTAGCCTTTAAGTTTGCCCAGCAGCTATTAGGCTATTTTCCTGAGCAGTTCTTAGATTTAGTCGTCGTGGGTACCATTGCCGATCTTGTACCGTTACATGATGAGAACAGAGTACTTGTCTACCATGGTTTAAAGGCATTAAGTCGATCAGAACGGAAAGGCATGAAAGCATTAAAGAAATTATGTCAAATCGAAGGGAACGTAACGGAAGAAGATATTGGCTTTCGGATTGGACCTCGATTAAATGCTGTTGGCCGTCTGCAGGATGCGAATTTAGCGGTTGATCTATTGTTAACAGATGATCCGGAAGAAGCTGAGGAGCTAGCCAATTATGTGCAGGATCTAAATACCGAAAGGCAAAAAATTGTGGCAGATATAACAAAAGAAGCGATAAGTCAGTATGAAGAAGCTGACCATACCAGCCAAGTCATTATTGTGGCTAAAGAAGGATGGAACCAAGGTGTCCTTGGTATCGTCGCATCTAAGTTAGTGCAAACTTATTATCGACCTGCCATCGTGCTAGCGATAGACAGTGAAACGAAGCAAGCAAAAGGGTCAGCACGTAGTATTGATGGGTTTGACATGTTTCAAAATTGTATGCAACATCGAGAGCTTTTTACTCATTTTGGCGGGCATGCACAAGCTGCCGGTATGACCCTTCCAGTCGATAATGTAGAAACACTGGAAACAGAGCTGGATACACTTGCTAATCAACAATTGACTGAAGACGACTTTAAACCGCAGTTGTCTATTAGCGGATCATTAGCGATCTCTGATATTAACATGGAACTATTAGAAACCATTGATCAGTTAGCACCGTTTGGTATGGGTAATCCTAAACCACTGTTTCATTTAGAGGCAACACCTAGTGATATCAAGCAAATTGGCGCAACCAAAAACCACTTAAAACTAAGGTTTTCAGAAAGTGGACAGCAATTGGATACGATCGGTTTTGGCTTAGGTGAAAAAGTACCATACCTCGCAAAACAGACACCTGTAGAAGTAGTAGGAGAATTACAGATCAATGAATGGAATGGTATTCGTAAGCCACAAATGCTTATCAAAGATATGGCGGTTACGAGCTGGCAATTATTCGATTATCGCGGAATGAAGAATTGGCAACAGCAAGTAAATGTTGAACAACCTAACCAATATTTTGTTAGTTTTCAAGGGAGTGACATACAAGGTGTTCCAGTCTGCGATAAAGATACGGTATTAGCTGTATCACATCCGGTAGAAGCACTTTATTTGCTTGATGTTCCAACTGATTTGGAAGATTTGCAAGTGTTAATCGACCAGGTGAAATTCGAGCGTCTGATTGTTTGTTTTTCGACGAATGACAGTCAGTATTTCCGTTCATTACCTAATCGAGATGAATTTAAGTGGCTGTATCAATTAATCCTGAAGCGGAAATACTTTGATTACAAGGTAGATGCTCCTAAGCTAGCGTCATTTAAAGGCTGGAAATTGGACAAGATCAAGTTTATGTTCCAGGTATTTCATGAATTAAATTTTGTAACCCGAAAAGATGGAGTAATCGTCCCAACCGATGATCCGTCCAAAAAAGATTTAACAGAAGCGACCGTCTATCAAGAACGTAAACAGGAGATGGAGCTAGAAGAAATTTTTATTTATTCATCTTATTCACAATTAAAAACATGGTTCTCTGAACAAATGAAGAAGAGGAGCAATGAGGAGGAAATTGTTTATGGACTATAAACAGTATATTACAGTAGTAGAAGATTGGCCGAAGGAAGGTGTTCGTTTTAAAGATATTACGACACTTATGGATAACGGTCCTGCTTATAAATCAGCAGTAGATGAAATTGTCGCATATGCACAGGATAAAAAAATTGATCTTGTTGTTGGACCCGAAGCGAGAGGTTTTATCGTTGGCTGTCCTGTTTCCTATGCACTTGAAATAGGCTTTGCACCAGTTAGAAAAGAAGGAAAGCTCCCTAGAGAAGTAGTTAAAGTAGATTACGGCCTTGAATATGGTAAAAATGTGTTAACCATTCATAAGGATTCCATCAAACCAGGTCAACGAGTTTTGATTACGGATGATTTACTAGCAACTGGCGGAACGATCGAAGCAACGATCAAGTTAGTAGAAGAACTGGGCGGTATAGTAGTTGGATGTGCCTTCTTAATTGAATTGACTTATTTAAACGGTCGTGACAAATTAGACGGGTATGACGTATTAACGCTAATGGAATATTAAGTTATAAAAAGTAGAGTACTCTTCGGAGTACTCTGTCTTTTTATTTTTATATCACGTTAGGAACGTATTAAACATTTCAAAGAACAATGCATAGAAAACTGGAGCTTTCGCCAGCACTTAGCGATAAGCCAAGTTTAATTTATCTGAATTTTTCATCATTTATGGAACGAAATGATTTACGCTTAATAAGGTATAGTAAAAAATGTCATAATAGAAATTGTCGATATTTGCTATATAATTAAGGAAAATTACTATTTTTTTTGGTATGATAGGGAAAACACGTTTTAATTCGTGATGAGTCTAAAAGTAAAGGTGATTATATGGCAAAGGATAAAATTTTAGCGCCTGAAGAGATATTTGAAGAAGCAAAAACTTATCTAAACGATGAAGATATACTATTTATTAAACGTGCTTATGATTTTGCAGAAAACGCGCATCAAGGGCAATTTCGAAAATCAGGAGAGCCATATATCATTCATCCAGTTCAGGTTGCTGGTATCTTGCTTGATTTGAAATTAGACCCGGAAACTATCGCTGGGGGATTTCTTCATGATGTAGTGGAAGATACAGAAGTAACGGTAGAAGATATCAAAAATGCTTTCAATGAAGAAGTAGCGATGCTGGTTGATGGGGTAACCAAGCTCGGTAAGATTAAATACATGTCGAAAGAAGCGCAACAAGCGGAAAACCACCGTAAAATGTTTATCGCGATGGCAAAAGATATACGGGTTATCTTGATCAAGCTGGCGGACAGACTTCATAATATGCGTACACTAAAGCATTTACCAGCTGAAAAGCAACGCCGAATTTCGAACGAAACATTAGAGATCTTTGCACCCCTTGCACATCGACTTGGGATATCAGCTATCAAATGGGAGCTGGAGGATACCGCGTTACGTTATTTAAATCCTCAGCAATATTACCGTATCGTCCATTTGATGAAACAAAAACGTGAAGAACGTGAACATTATATTGAGGAAGTAATGGATGAAGTCAAACAGCAGTTGAAGGATGTAAATATTGAAGCAGAATTTTCCGGTCGGCCGAAGCACTTGTACAGTATTTATCGTAAAATGATGATACAAAAGAAACAGTTTAATGAAATTTATGATTTGCTTGCCGTTCGCATTATCGTTTCTAGCATTAAGGATTGTTATGCAGTGCTAGGTATTATCCATACTTGTTGGAAGCCAATGCCTGGCCGTTTCAAAGATTATATTGCCATGCCGAAACCAAATCTGTATCAATCCCTGCACACGACAGTGATCGGACCTAAAGGTGCACCGCTGGAGGTACAGATCCGTACAAAAGAAATGCATGAGATCGCTGAATACGGTATTGCAGCTCATTGGGCTTATAAAGAAGGCAAAATGATCAATCCTTCACAACAATCAACAGAAGACCGTTTAGCTTGGTTCCGTGAAATTCTCGAATGGCAAAACGATGCCAATGATGCCGAAGAATTTATGGAATCGTTAAAGGTAGATTTATTTTCTGATATGGTGTATGTATTCACACCAAAAGGCGATGTAATAGAATTGCCGCGTGGTTCTGTGCCTCTTGACTTTGCTTACAAGATCCATACAGAGGTAGGTAACCATACGATTGGTTCTAAGATAAACGGAAAAATGGAGCCACTCGATTATCAATTGAAAAATGGTGATATCGTTGAAGTCATGACATCTAAGCATTCATATGGTCCATCTCAGGATTGGGTGAAAATGACGCAAACCTCTCAAGCGAAAAACAAAATCAAGCAATTTTTCAAAAAGCAACGACGTGATGAGAATGTGGTAAAAGGTCGTGAAATGTTAGAAGAGGAACTGAAACATGCTGGCTTTGAACCAAAAGAAGTCATTACAGAAGAGAATATCGATCTGGCATTGGAGAAGTTTAGTTTCACGACAGAGGAAGATATGTTTGCGGCGATTGGTTATCAGGGTATTACGCCTGCACAGATTGTTACAAGAATGACAGAAAAAATTCGTGAGCAGCAAGAACAGGAAAAAGATATAGAAGAAACAATTGAAAAGGTAAATGCTAGCGGTGAATCCATTAAGAAAAAATCAAAAAGAGATTCCGGCGTACGTGTCGAAGGCGTCGATAATATGCTGATTCGGTTATCAAAATGCTGTAATCCGGTCCCAGGTGATGAAATAGTTGGTTATATTACGAAGGGGCGCGGTGTGTCTGTTCATCGTAAAGATTGTCCGAATGTTCAAACGGAAGAAGCAGAAGATCGTTTGATATACGTTGAATGGGAAAACATGGAGTCAGAATCTAAATCTTATCATGTTGATTTAGAAATTTCAGGCTATGACCGTCGTGGTTTATTAAACGATGTTTTACAAGTAATCAATGAATCAAAAACTAATATTATTGCTGTCAATGGTCGTTCAGATCGAAATAAAATTGCAATTATCCACGTAACGATTCTTATTCATAATATTAATCACCTACGTCGAATTGTCGAACGGTTAAAACAAATAAAAGATGTATACACAGTAGAACGTACGATACAGTAATTAAAAGAGGTAGGTCAAACAATGAAAGTAGTACTGCAACGAGCAAAATACGCCTCTGTCGTCGTTGAGGGGGAAGTGGCTGGTAAGATTGATGATGGCTATGTGGCTCTGGTAGGTATAACCCATAGTGATGAGGAAACAGACATAGACTACCTAGTCAACAAAACGGCGAATCTTCGTGTCTTTGAAGATGAGAATGGTAAAATGAACTTATCATTAAAAGATATGAACGGCAGTGTCCTTTCTATTTCACAGTTTACCTTATACGGGGACACAAGAAAGGGAAGAAGGCCAAACTTCATGCAAGCGGCAAAACCCGATCAGGCACTCGCCTTATATCAACAATTCAATGAGAAATTACGTGCAGAAGGTGTACGTGTTGAAACTGGCCAATTTGGCGAGATGATGGATGTATCATTCACAAACGTTGGACCAGTAACGATTATATTAGACAGCGAAGATGCTAAAAAGAAATAGTGAAAAGCCGTGTCGATCCAGACACGGTTTCTTTTAAGTATAAAGAAAGCATATCATAACAGTCTTAAAACCGATTTGCAGAAATAATCATGCTCAAGATGAGGTGTGGGTTCTTAAAATACGGATTATGTTAACTAGAACTAAATGACCGCTTTGCTAGTTAACATAATCCGTATTAAAGGAAGCTTTATATTTTTATGTTAGTTAGGCTCAGTCGTGTTTATCCTTGGTTTCTGCTAATAAAAGAGGGAGCTCTATGTTTTTATAAACTCACCTGTATACCTTGTATGCCTTTGCTTCGGCTACTGAAAATATAACTGCAATCCATTGATAATGCCTCTGCTGACAGATTCCAAATATGCCCTTGACTGCACTTTTTCTTCTTCTGCCTCATTAGATACAAACCCTAACTCAAGCAGTAAGGATGGCCGATGATTAATTCGTAATACTTGCAGATCTCTTTGTTGGAACCCGCGATCATCCATCCCTGATGCCAAGACCATATTCTGGTGAACATAATTGGCAAGCTGTTTATCGCGTTCCGAATAATAATATGTGTCGATTCCAGTTACTTCAGGTAATTCAGGGGTACTGTTGTAATGGATGCTAAGAAAGACATCCGCTTTCTTTAAATTGGCAAAGGTTGTCCGACTTGATAATGGAACATACCTGTCCTGTTCTCTTGTTAAATATACTTTTGCGCCATATTGCTCTAACAATTCTTGAATAATGAGAGCCGTTCGTAAAGTATAATGACTTTCATAAGCACCGGATACCCCAATCGCTCCTACGTCTCGTCCTCCATGTCCTGGATCCAATACAATTATTTTCCCTGATAAATCTTTGCTGCTGTTTGTTGTGACAACTGGAATTGATTCGTTTTGTGATGCAATGGTTGCATTATCCTGCTCCTGTTTTTGTTCAGTAATTTCTGGCTCTTCTTGTACTTCCTGCTCAGATGAGGATGCTATCTCTTTCATGTAGTCCTGATGAATCCAACCTTGTTGGTCACCAAGGTCAATCTGCACCCAAGCGCCTTCTTGCTGTAGGATCGGATATGTCTCTGGAGGGTTTACCTGTGTAATCACTTCATAGTCTGTACCTGGACCTGTGCGAACATTTAAATTTTCCCCGTTTATTTCGGCGTCGTTTGCATAAAGTATGTAAGACATAGAGAAAATAACAATAACACCAAGCATAGTTAGGATTAATAGTTTTTTCAAAGACTTTTCCCTCTTTCAATCGATATTGTTTTATTAGGGGGTAATCCGCCAATGATGTATTTCTCACTTTATCATACCCTAAAACGGTCTCAAATGTAAAAAAAGGACGGTAAAAATGCGAACAAATGATAATTTTAACAGACATTCTGTAACAGAAAAGCAATTTCTCAGAAGTATGCAGCAGATGACGGAGTGGCAATTACGCCATTATCAAACAGAAATCGCCGATCAATTCCACATTCCATTACACAAAACGCAAAGAATGCCCAAAATTCGAAAATAAACTTGACAAAGTTATTGACAAAAGATTATGATATAATCATTCTTAATCAATAATCATGAATACAAAATAGCCCAAGAAGGAAAAAGTAACAGAGATTACAGTAGGTTAGAGAGAGAATTCCAAAGGCTGAGAGAATTCTTGCTATATGACTCTTGTGAAAGACATTCCGGAGGCTTTGTACTGAATAAAGTAAGTATAAACGTGTAACAGGCGTTAACTGTTTTGAGTGGGAGTATGGTACATGTACTTCAACTAGGGTGGCAACACGGGTAAACTCTCGTCCCTTTCTATAGGGATGAGGGTTTTTTTGTATTTATCATGGGCTTATCGTTCGTACATATTCCACGCTTGGTCAAAACAGCTAAGCTATAGAATATAGGCGTTAACATTCCGAAAAGTCTTATTTTATTGAATATGTTAGGGGGAAATGAAGTGAAGGCACCGAGAGGAACGCAAGATTTATTACCTGGTGTATCTGAAAAGTGGCAATACGTTGAAGAAAAATTAAAAGAAATCAGCAGCAATTATCATTACAAGGAAATTCGTACACCTATTTTTGAGCACACGGAATTATTCCAGCGCGGTGTAGGTGATACAACGGATATTGTGCAAAAAGAAATGTACACTTTTCTCGACAAAGGAGATCGCAGCATTACGTTACGACCAGAGGGAACAGCATCAGTTGTTCGGTCGTTCGTAGAACATAAGCTTTTTGGTTTGCCTAATCAGCCGACCAAATTATTCTATATCGGTCCCATGTTCCGTTATGAAAGACCACAGCAGGGCAGAATGAGACAGTTTGTCCAGTTTGGTGTAGAAGCATTAGGAAGTGCGGATCCTGCGATTGATGCAGAAGTTATCTCACTAGCTATGCATGCTTATCAATCCTTAGGTCTACGATCACTAAAGCTAGTGCTTAATTCTTTAGGAGACCAGGAAAGCAGAGAAAGTCACCGTCAGGCATTGGTCGATCACTTTACACCAGTGAAAGATGAATTATGTGATGACTGTCAACAACGGCTTGAGAAAAATCCGTTACGTGTTTTAGATTGTAAGAAAGATCGAGAGCACCCAAAAATGCAAGATGCACCATCCATCCTTTCCTATTTAAATGAAGTGTCCCGATCGTATTTTGATAAAGTAAAGGCTTATCTTAATGCGATGGGAATCGATTATGAGGTTGATCCAAACTTAGTTCGTGGCTTGGACTATTATAATCACACTGCTTTTGAGATTATGAGTGATGCAGAAGGTTTTGGAGCGATTACCACATTATCAGGTGGTGGACGCTATAACGGACTTGTTCAGGATTTAGGTGGTCCGGAAACACCTGGTATTGGTTTTGCAATGAGTATTGAACGTCTGCTAATGGCATTAGAAGCGGAAAATGTTGCACTTCCAATTGACGAGCGTCTGGATTGCTATGTGGTATCACTTGGTGAAGAAGCAAGCTTAAAAGCAGCTGCAATTGTAAACGACTTGCGACAAGCGGGAATCCAAGCCGATAAAGATTACCAAGGCAAGAAGTTTAAAGGGCAATTTAAAACAGCTGACCGTTTAGCTGCTAAATATGTACTAGTGTTAGGTGATGATGAATTAGCTAATGAGCAAATTTCTGTAAAAAACATGGAAACAGGCGATCAGGAATCCGTGGCTTTAGCAAATTTAACCGAACATTTACAAGCTTTATTATAAGGGGGATTATGATGCGCACATTAGCAGGAACATTAAGAAAAGAACATATTAATCAAGAAGTACTTTTAAAAGGTTGGGTACAGAAACGACGCGACCTTGGTGAAATTATTTTCATTGATCTGCGAGACAGATCTGGTGTTGTCCAAATTGTATTCAATGCGGAGCATGGTAAAGAATTACACGCTATTGCCGACAGTGTTCGCAGTGAATATGTAATTGAAGTAAAAGGGGAAGTCGTAGAGAGAGAATCTGAAACGATTAATCCGAAAATAGATACTGGTGATATTGAAGTCATTGTTAGTGAAATCACGGTCTTAAATGAAGCAAAAACACCTCCTTTCTCATTAACAGATGAATTAGATGTGTCAGAAGATATTCGTCTTAAATATCGCTATTTAGATTTACGACGTGAAGTGATGCAAGAAACGTTTAAATTGCGTCATCAAGCTACACAATCTATTCGCTCATTCTTGAATAGTGAATCATTCTTGGAAATGGAAACACCGATGTTGACGAAAAGTACACCTGAAGGGGCGCGTGATTACTTAGTGCCAAGTCGTGTACACGAAGGGTATTTCTATGCTTTACCACAATCACCACAACTATTTAAACAATTGTTGATGGTTGCAGGTTTTGAGAAGTACTATCAATTTGCGCGTTGTTTCCGTGACGAAGACTTACGTGCAGATCGTCAGCCAGAATTTACCCAAATTGATATCGAGACATCATTTATGTCGATGGAAGATATTTTGAGTATGACTGAACGAATGATGAAGAAAGTTATGAAGGATGTAAAAGGATTAGATATCGAGACACCATTCCAACGTCTTCCTTATGATGAAGCGATGGAGCGATTTGGTTCTGATAAACCTGATGTCCGTTTTGAAATGGAATTAGTTAATTTATCTGAAGTGGTCAAGGAATCTGGCTTTAAAGTGTTCCGTCAAGCGGTAGAAAATGGTGGCAAAGTGAGTGCGATTAACTTAAAGGCGAAAGCAGAACAATATTCTCGTAAAGACCTTGATAATATGACTGACTTCGCCAAAATATACGGTGCTAAAGGATTAGCATGGTTAAAAGTAGAAGAGGAGTCATTAGTCGGTCCCATAGCGAAATTCTTCTCAAGTGAAGAACAGGCACAATTCCGTCGTCTACTTGACGTGAATCCTGGTGATTTGTTATTCTTTGTTGCTGATAAAAAGCAAGTTGTATATGATACATTAGGTGCATTGCGAATTAAATTAGCGAAAGATCATCAATTGATTGATGAAAGTAAGTTTGAATTTCTATGGGTAACGGACTGGCCGTTATTAGAATATGATGAAGAAACAGGACGTTATCATGCTGCACACCATCCGTTCACTATGCCGTTTGAATCAGATTTTGATAAATTGGATACAGACCTGGCTGCTGTACGTGCACAAGCATATGACTTAGTATTGAATGGGTATGAGTTAGGTGGCGGATCGCTTCGTATTTATCAACGTGAGATGCAAAATCAAATGTTTGAAAAACTTGGCTTCACAAAAGAAGAAGCAGAGGAACAGTTTGGCTTCTTATTAGATGCGTTGGAATTTGGAGCACCACCACATGGAGGAATCGCTTTTGGTTTTGACCGTCTGATCATGTTACTTGCTGGCCGTACCAATTTACGTGACACTATTTTGTTCCCGAAAACTGCTTCCGCTTCAGATCCGATGACAGATGCACCAAATGCAGTAGATGTCAAGCAGTTAAATGAATTACATTTAAAATTAAAATAAATGTAAAGATCTTGTAAACAAATACGTCTTGAATTTGTCGAAATGCTATGCTAAAATTTAACTATAATCATAAACAAACAATCCTGATGTGTTCGTCATCTAAATGATGTTTTGACCGAACACCATTAACTACGGGAGCCCGGTGTTCTCATATGGTGTGCATGCCGCTTACTTATTGTTAACTGCGGAAGCATGAAGTATGAGACAGGGCACCCACCTGCCATGAGCGGGATCAAAACTTCTTGATATATGACGGCACGATTGGGATTGTCGAATGTAAATGAAAAAGGGAGATACCTGTAAAGGTATCTCCCTTTTCTGCATAGTAAAGAAAAACGTACTAACCTGTACTATAATGAAAATAATAAGAGTACTTAAATACAGATTATGTAATGCTAGCGTTAGGATCATTTTGAAATGTTATTAGTGGTATGATACCTTCTACCAACCACTTCGCGTTTGTGGGGGCACGGCTGAAGCTAACTTTGTGGAGAAGATCGCTTCACGAAGTGGATCTCAGCTCGTTCTGATCCCAGGGGAGTCTAATTGTTTGACCTCCGCTAATGTTTGGACTCCACAACGGATGAATGAGGCAGTACATTGATTGGTATCCTCAAGTAATAATCGATAACATACTTAATCTTAAAGACATACAGCTAGCACTGCTACTAACTGTTACAACCGTAGTAACACTTCCTTATGCGTAGGTAATATGCGGAGACTCCTCATGACGCAGTCGCGTAGGAAATCCCGCAGTGGTTCGTCTGTGTCTTCTAGCAATGCTTCGAAGTATGCTCCATCGGCACAAGGTAGCTAGGAGATTTATTCAAATAGTAGCCTAGTACGCCGACTCCACAGGAAGCGGAGCATATTTCAGGAGCTTTGTTAAGCCAACATATGCAAATTACTAAATAGTAATAGAGTTACACTTTACATAATCCATATTATAGCTAACTTTTTTATTTATACTTAGGTTCAGTCCGAACTGGTTTTGGTCGATTTTTAATTATAGCAATACCTATCAGTCTAGTTTAAAAAATGTTACATTAAAAAAAATACTTTCCTTACAAAAATAAAAAAACCGGTGTAATGACCGGTTTTCGTTTTATTTGGCTACTTTTTCAAGATTACCGTTTTTGTCCATTCTGAATTTTGGAACTGGATGTGAATCTTCTTCATCAAATACTACCATTTTTCTAGCACGTTCCACAATTTGCATAAACGCCTGATAATCTTCCTTCATAGTGATTAGCTCTTTCTCCAACTGGTTACTTCGTTTTTGTTCCTGCTCAAGCTGTATCATCAGTTGTTTATTTTCTTCCGCCAGTTTTT
This sequence comes from Gracilibacillus caseinilyticus, assembly GCF_022919115.1. Lineage (NCBI taxonomy): Bacteria > Bacillati > Bacillota > Bacilli > Caryophanales > Bacillaceae > Gracilibacillus > Gracilibacillus caseinilyticus. Next base: position 3,152,328 of record NZ_CP095072.1, read on the forward strand.
GATGGTTATGATGGGAAGATTGGGCAACCTTTTGTTCTTTCTTTAAGTACTGCAGATATCGTATCACTTGATCAAGGTTTAAGCTGAATTCCTCTTGATAGTTTTCTGTTACAGGCTGAGGCTGTGGTTCAGGTTCACTACGATTTGAAGTCCAGTTAAGCAAGGAATATACTTCTTCCTCAATTGTTTTCGGCTTCTCTTCTTTTGACAAGTTCGTAGAAGCGGGTTTTGCTGTTGAGAATTCCGTGTTTTGGTTGGCTAGAGCTCGTTTTCTATCTTTTCGCTGTTTCTTCGCGATTTGGACTGCTTGTTCATAGTTTTGACGAACTTCTGCATTCCAGCGAAACCCACATGCTGCAGAAGTTCGGTTCAGTTTGTCACCAACTTCATCAAAGGCCTGCAGCTGTGTACCTCCTTCGCGGATATGTCGTAATACTGTTTCAGCTAATAATAAATCATCTTCATGTGACCAGGCATCTTGTCTTACTTTCGCCATTTATGTCCACTCCTATTCTCTGGCATTTTTAATAGATTGATAATCGAACAAAATGTGTTGATTTATCTGCTAGTTTGACCAGAAAATAAGAATATTAAACACTACTTTTTAATTTTTTGATATATTTGATGTAAATTTTTTTCAAATTTACCAGTTTCTTTTGGATGGTAATAGGTTTTATGCTTGATTTTATCTGGTAAGTATTGTTGCTTTACCCAGCCACCTTCATAGGCGTGTGGATATTTATAGTCCACACCTCTGCCTAAATGAGCGGCACCTTTATAGTGTGAGTCCTTGAGATGATCCGGTATTTCGCCAGTATTGCCACTCCGTAAATCATGTAATGCCGCATCAAGTGCAACATAAGCACTGTTTGATTTAGGGGATAAGCAAAGTTCGACGATCGCAACAGACAGGGGAATCCTCGCTTCGGGAAAACCTACACGCTCTGCCGTTTCAACAGCCGCTAATGTACGTTGACCAGCCTGGGGATTGGCTAATCCAATATCCTCATAGGCACAGACAAGCATTCTCCGAGCGATACTTTCTAAGTCACCCGCTTCAATTAACCTTGCCAAATAATGGAGAGCAGCATCGACGTCACTTCCTCTAATCGATTTCTGGAAGGCGGATAGGACATCATAATGGGCATCTCCTCCTTTATCGTGGGAGAAACTCTTTTTTTGCATACAAGCTTCTGCATTCGCGAGATCGATGACAATATCTTCTCGATTCTGTGGGGTGGAATAGGCAGCAAGCTCTAATCCGTTCATGGCTGCCCGTAAATCACCGTTACATGCATTGGCGAAATGTTCCAACGCATCACTTTCAACAGATAATTTCATGTTTCCTAAGCCATTTTCTGTATCAGAGATGGCCCGTTCTAGTGCTTCTTTGATATCGTCTGGCTCCAGACGGTACAGTTCAAATATATGAGACCGACTTCGCACAGCAGGGTTAATGGAGTGATACGGATTTTCTGTTGTGCATCCAATTAACGTAATCAGATTTGACTCTACATGAGGTAATAGAAAGTCTTGTTTTGCCTTATCGAGGCGGTGCACCTCATCTAGTATAACGACAAGTTGACCTGACATTTTTGCTTCTTCTACTGCGATTTGCATATCTTTTTTCTTATCAATGGCGGCATTCAACAATTTATAACGTATTCCCAAGCTATTCGCAATTCCAATCGCCATTGAAGTTTTTCCAGTACCAGGTGGACCATACAGTACCATGGAGTGGAGTCGGTTAGCCTCGACCATTCGTCTGATCATGTGTCCTTCACCGACTAAATGCTGCTGTCCAATAACTTCATCTATATTTTTTGGTCTCATACGAAACGCAAGAGGTTGATTCATCTACTATCATCCTTTCACCGTTGCAAGCAAGCATCTTGACATTTTGGTTTTGCTTTTTTAATATAGGCAAGTATGTAATGACAAGTAACTTACTATGATTACTCTTAAATTAGTATATCATTCATGCTATAATAACAACTAATAACAAATGTTGTATATAGATATTTTGAATGGGAAAAATGAGGTGAAACCATGAAAATATCAACAAAAGGCAGATATGGTTTAACAATAATGATCGAATTAGCAAAAAACACTGGTAATGGGCCGATGTCATTAAAAAGCATCGCAAAGGAAAATAATCTTTCAGAACATTACTTGGAGCAATTAGTGGCGCCATTACGAAATGCAAGTCTTGTAAAAAGTATCCGCGGAGCTTATGGCGGTTATGTATTGGCAAAAGAGCCTGCTGAGATAACGGCGGGAGACATTATTCGAATTTTGGAAGGTCCAATCACTCCTGTAGAGGGTATTGAGGATGAAGAACCTGCGAAGCAAGAATTGTGGATCAGGATCCGTGACGCTGTGAAAGATGTTCTTGATACAACCACATTAGAAGATTTATCCACATATGGTGAAAAAGGGGTACAGGACCCATACATGTTCTATATTTAATGTAAAGGATGAAATGGCTATGAAAGCTATCTATTTAGACCATGCGGCAACAACTCCAGTACATCCGCAAGTAGTGGAGGCAATGACTGAAAGTTTACAAACAAATTTTGGAAATCCTTCCAGCGTTCATTTTTATGGAAGAAAGGCGCGACAAGAGTTAGACAAAGCTCGAGCTGTTGCAGCGAAGTCAATCAACGCCTCTGATAGAGATATTGTTTTTACAAGTGGAGGAACAGAAGCCGACAATATCGCTATAACTGGTGTTGCCATGGCGAATCGTCACAATGGCAAGCATATTATAACAACAAAAATCGAACATCATGCGACACTGCATACGGTGGAGAATTTAGAACGATATGGCTTTGAGGCGACGTATCTGGACGTCAATGAACATGGCGTTATTGAACTGGAACAAGTGCAAAGAGCGTTGAGAGAAGATACCATATTAGTATCGATTATGATGGTGAACAATGAAACTGGTGTGATCCAGCCAATTAAAGAAATAGGTGAATTGCTAGCGTCACATCAGGCATATTTCCATACCGATGCAGTGCAGGCTTATGGTCTGTTATCGATTGATGTAGAAGCATTAGATCTGGATTTATTAAGTGTTTCTTCTCACAAAATTAACGGACCAAAGGGTCTTGGCTTCTTATATATTCATCCTGACACCACCTTGCAAGCTCTGCAGCATGGCGGTGAACAAGAACGTAAACGTAGAGCAGGGACGGAGAATGTAGCAGCAATTACTGGTTTTGCTGCAGCGATTCGCCTTGCGCAAGACGAAAGAGTGTCGCGTGTTCAACAATACCAGGATTACCGGGATGCTTTTTTACAATTATTACAAGAGAATCAGGTTTCGTACACCATAAACGGTGAAAAAAGCGACAGAGTCCCGAGTATTATTAATGTCAGTTTTCCGGGTGCTAACGTCGAAGCAATGCTAACAAATTTTGACTTAAGCGGTGTGGCAGCATCAAGCGGCAGTGCATGTACAGCGGGCTCTGTAGAACCATCTCACGTACTAAGCGCAATGTATAGCGAAAATAACGCTTGTACTACTAATTCCATTCGCTTTAGTTTCGGACTTGCTAATAATATGGACAATGTAAAAGAGGCAGCAGAAATCGTTGCGAAAATCGTAAAAAGGTTAACGAATTAAGGTGGTGATAAAATGAAAAAGAACAAAGATACACGCGTAATTGTTGGAATGAGTGGTGGAGTGGATTCGTCTGTAACTGCCTTGCTGCTAAAAGAACAAGGATATGATGTGGTCGGCATTTTCATGAAAAACTGGGACGATACCGATGAGTTTGGTGTTTGTACGGCAACAGAAGATTTTGATGATGTGGTACGTGTTTGTAACCAGCTCGATATTCCGTATTATGCGGTGAATTTCGAAAAACAGTATTGGGATAAAGTGTTTACTTATTTCTTAGACGAATATAAAGCAGGAAGGACACCGAATCCGGATGTCATGTGTAATAAAGAAATTAAATTCAAAGCGTTTCTTGACCACGCGCTTTCTCTTGGCGCTGATTATGTGGCGACAGGTCACTATGCACAAGTAAGACGTGTCGGTGATCGTGTTGAAATGCTTCGTGGTGTAGATGATAACAAAGATCAGACCTACTTCCTCAATCAGTTGTCAGAAGATGTGTTAAGCAAAGTAATGTTTCCTTTAGGACATTTGCCCAAATCAGAAGTTAGACGGATTGCGAAAGAAAATGATTTGGCTACGGCTAACAAAAAAGACAGTACAGGCATTTGTTTTATCGGAGAACGAAATTTTAAAGAATTCCTCAGTGAATATCTGCCTGCACAACCTGGCAAAATTATGACATTAGACGGTCAGGAAAAAGGCGAACATGATGGTTTAATGTATCATACAATCGGTCAACGGCAAGGTCTTGGTATTGGTGGCCCAGGCGGACCTTGGTTTGTGGTTGGCAAAGACCTTAAAGATAATGTTCTGTACGTAGGTGCTGATTACAATAATGATGCCTTGTATTCAGATGCATTAATTGCGACTGATATGAATTGGATTAATCAGACCCCAGCTGAAGCATTTCATTGTACGGCTAAATTCCGCTACCGTCAAAAAGATACTGGAGTTACGGTATATCCAAATGATGATGGAAGTGTAAAAGTAGTGTTTGATAACGCGGAGCGTGCTATCACACCGGGACAAGCTGTCGTCTTTTATCAAGACGAAGTATGTCTCGGAGGCGGAACAATCAACGACGTCATTAAAAATGATCAATATTTAGATTATGTAGGATAGTTAATTGAGACAGCATAAATACTGCTGTCTCCTTTTCTTATCAATGATGGGAAAGATTTGCAGAAATACATATTGCCAATAAACAGTGAAAATGACTTTAATACAAATGATGAAAATCAGCCTTGTGTTTATCTGTAGAAAGGGGCCGTGGAAGAAGAGAGGCGACCTTTACTCAACAGATACCATAGTAAATGTTTACATAATCTTTATTATCAACCTTGCAATGATTAAGAAAAGCTGGACATAACCCGTCCGTCCCTAACTAATGTTAGTATATATAACTTCCTTTAATCCGGATTATGTAAACTATATCGATTTGGTTATTTTGACATATCAAATATGCTTAGCAAAGCTTCGGCAATATGCTCCGCGTCCAGTGGGGCACGGCTTCAGCTAGGCTACTACTTGAATTACTACTTTGATGCCTTGTGCCGAGAAATATCACTTCGAAGCGATACTTGCAGACACAGGAACAGACAAAGTGGATCTTCAGCTCGCGCTGACGCATGCGGAGTCTCCGCGTATTTCCTACGCTTAAGGAAGTGCTACAACGTATGGAACAGCTAAAAGCAGTGGTGCTAGGCGTTATTATTCACTCAATTGCTGATATTTATGGATGCGCTCTATATGCTACCTCTTACAAAAGTTGTAGAGTCTCCATCTTAGCGCAGGCCAACCACGTAGACTCCCGCGGGATTGTGCAGGTGCTGAAGATCCACTTTGTGAAGTGCCTTTCTTCACAAAGTTAGCTTCAGCCGTGCCCCGCAGGACGCGAAGTGGTTGGCTGGAGCGGTATCCCAGCACATGAACAATTTCAAAATTAACACCAAGCTAGTTTACATAATCCGGATTATAAGAAGCCTTGCAATTTTAACAGGCTTGTTGCACATCTCTTCATGAGTAAGCTAAAATAACAACAGGAGGTAATCGAATGACTGAAATCGATCAAGGTATACAATATATGAAAGAAGGAAAATTGGAAGAGGCAGCACAATATTTCACGGATGCCATTGAGCAATATCCAAAGAATCCGGTACATTATATCAATTTTGGAAATCTGCTTTTACATATGAAAGACTATCAACGTGCGAAACGCTTTTATCAGAAAGCCACGGAATTGGATCAAGAAGCGGCAACTGCTTATTATGGATTAGGTAATGTCTACTTTGAACAGGACGATTTTGAAAAAGCAAAAGAAAATTTTCAAAAAGCGATCAATCTTGGGTTAGAGGAAGCAGATCCTTACTTTATGTTAGGGATGACGTTTTTATATGATGAGCAATTTAAATTATCTTTACCATATTTACAACGGGCAAGTGAGTTAAACCCTGATGATGTTGATGTGCAATTTCAATATGGATTGGCATTAGCGCAAACGCAACAATTAGATCATGCAAAAGATGTGTTCAATCAAGTGCTCGGTTTGCAGGAAGCACATAGTGACGCGCATTATAATTTAGGAGTTATTTCCTTATTCGAAGAAAATATAGACCAGGCTATGATCCATTTTGATAAGGCACTTGAAATCCAGCCGGATCATTTATTAGCAGGTAACGGAAAAAAACAAATCGAAATTATGCTTGAAGATAACCAATAAGCTAGGAGGCTTTGGGATGGAGAATGAACCAGAAGTAGAAGAAAAAAATTTCATCAAAGGCGAGATGATTCATACGATCTTTGAAAATAAACAAGAGCATTTCTCCATTGCAAAGATTAAGGTTCTCGAAACAAATCAGACCTTCGATGAGAATGAGGTCGTGGTAAAAGGCTATTTTCGACGATTAGATCCAGGGGAGACATATGAATTTTATGGACGAGTAGTGGACCATAAACGGTTTGGACGTCAATTTCAGGTAGAGAGTTATCAACGTTTTTTACCACAATCAAAAGAAGGTATTGTGGCATACCTATCAAGTGATCTTTTTCCAGGTGTCGGAAAGAAAACTGCAGAAAGAATCGTAGACACGCTAGGAGACACAGCACTTTCTATGATTTTGAATGATCAGAAGGTTCTTAACAAAGTAAGAGGTATAACAGACGAAAAACAAAAGAAAATTTATCAGATTTTGCAAGAAAATCAGGGGTTTGAAGGTATTGTTGTTGAACTTTCGAAATATGGTTTCGGTCTGAAAATGGCGCAAAAAATGTATACCGCTTTTAAAGAGGAAACATTGGATACATTAAAATCGAACCCGTATCAATTTGTGTTTCAAGTTGAAAGTTTTGGTTTTCTTAGAGCTGACCAGATCGCCAGGCAAAATGAGATTTCTATTGATCATCCGACAAGATTACAAGCAGCTTGTGTCTATATATTGCAGAATAGTGTGCAAGATGGACATGCCTATTTGCCGCTGGATCGTTTGCTGTATGAAATGGATCAGCTATTAGATGGGGAAGCGAATGCCATCGATGTTGACAAGATGACTGCCCAGATCGTCGAACTCAACAAAGAAAAAGAAATTATCGTGTCTGACCAAAATGCTTATATGCCATCCCTATACTATTCTGAGACCGGATTTTGTGCACAAGTAAAACGGATTGCAGACAAAAAGCAGGAAAGGACATTTACTGACGCAGAACTGTTAAAAATAGTTGGAGGAATTGAAGAGGAAGAAACATTAAGCTATGGAAAAGAACAATATCAAGCGTTGGAAACGGCATTATCTGAAAAGATTTTTATTCTGACAGGTGGTCCTGGAACAGGGAAGACGACCGTGATAAAAGGGATCATAAATGCGTATGCAGATATTCATGACTTGTCCTTAGATAAGGATGATTATAGGGATGACGAAGATTTTCCATTTGTCCTCACAGCACCGACTGGCAGAGCAGCAAAAAGAATGAAAGAGTCAACAGGAATTGATAGTGTAACAATCCACCGATTGTTAGGTTGGGATGGTCAAGAATCCTTCGATAAAGATGAAAATAATCAACTCACGGGGAAAATTATTGTTATTGACGAATTTTCTATGGTAGATATTTGGCTTGCTTATCAGCTATTTCGTGCCATTCCTGATGACATGCAGGTCATTATCGTAGGGGATGAGGATCAGTTGCCATCGGTCGGACCTGGCCAAGTTCTTGCTGATTTGTTAAAAAGCAGTGTGGTAGCTTCCATCAGTTTAAAAGAAGTTTACCGTCAAAAAGAAGGCTCCAAAATTATTCAATTAGCCCATGAAATTAAGAATAATCAAGTACAGCCAACAACATTATCAAAGGCAAATGATTTTAACTTTTTTTCCTGTCCTGATTATCAGGTCATTGAGATCGTGAAGCAAGTAGTAAAAAAAGCGTACGATAAAGGTGTTGACCAGCGACAAATACAAGTTCTTGCCCCAATGTACCGTTCAAAAGCAGGCATTCTCCGATTAAATGAAGAATTGCAAGCAATCCTAAACCCTCGTCAACAGGGGAGAAGAGAAATGGCTTTCGGGGATACCGTTTTCCGAAAGGGAGACAAAGTCATTCAATTAGTGAACCAAGCAGAAGACGGTGTGTTTAACGGCGATATAGGTGAAGTTGTCGCCATTTTTGAAAAAGATGAAAATGTGGATCAAGAAGAGCAAGTAGTTGTCAGCTTTGATGAAAAAGAAGTTGCTTATGCAAAAGCGGATTTAATGAATTTGATGCATGCTTACTGCACCTCGATTCATAAATCCCAAGGCAGTGAATTCCAAATTGTCATTATGCCAGTAATTTCAGGATATAATCGGATGCTTCGGAAGAATCTACTTTATACGGGTATAACCCGCGCAAAGCAGTCTCTGGTTATGTGTGGGGATAAGCAAGCTTTTTTAAAAGGGGTTCACACAGAAGACACCAACAAGCGTTATACAAACCTCGTGTCATTTTTGCATGAACTTTTTCATGTAAAGGAGGAGAAAAGTGACAAAGATAAGAAAGAGATATCAGCAGATGAATGGTTACTTTCAGTAGATGTTGGACAGGAAGATTTCTCACCTTATGATTTTATGGTATAAATTTTAGACAATTACATGTATATTTCCCTCAAAGTTGGACAGGCTGACAGATAAAAATGATAAAGTGAGGGAAAGTTTGTGAGATGTCCGAATTGTCGCAGTAAGAATATTGGAATTATTGGCCCGGAGCAATATTATTGCTGGGATTGTTATATTGAATTATCCATCCAAAATAACATGTTGCATTTACATGAGGTCGAAATGGATGGTACCTTAAGTTCATTAGACGACTTATTTTCAGATGAGGAACGACGGGTTGAAGGTTAACCGTGATGACTAATCAGAAAAAAGTCAGTATCGCTCTGAGACTTGTCATATTATGTTTGGCTGTATTATTTTTGTACTTAATGTATATCCTCTTTCCTTTTTATAAAAATGTTTTAGTAGTAGCGTTCCACATCTTGACGCCTTTTTTAATAGCTGGATTAATTGCATACTTGTTACATCCGCTCGTGGAAAAGATTCATAGCTGGCATATCCCGCGACCCGTTGCGATTGTGTGCATTTACTTATTATTTTTCGGACTGGTCGGTTATGGAGTCTATCGTTCTTTTCCCACTTGGATGAAACAAATTCAGGATATTCAGCAGAATCTGCCTTCTTATGTGGATGCTTACCGTTCGTTTATTTATGGTTTATATAGCCAGACTTCCTTTATGCCCGAAGGATTTCACGATAATTTAGACGAATTCTTACAAAATCTTGAGACATCTATCGGTGAAAAAATTACGATTCTGTTAAAAAATATTCCGATGCTTTTCGATGCGTTTGTCATGCTGGCGGTAATACCAATCCTGGCATTTTATTTTTTAAAAGACTACCGGCGATTGCAAAAAAGTCTACTAAAACTAATTCCATCCAGATGGCAGGTGTTTACCAAAACTTTAGCTCGAGATATGGAAGAAAGCCTAGGTCAATATATTCGTGGTCAAATATTAGTTTGTTTTTTAGTAGGTCTGGTCAGTTATTTTCTTCTTAAGTGGATCGGCATGAGTTATACAGTTGTATTGGCAACGATTATTGGCTTTACTAATTTCATTCCGTACTTTGGACCAATTATCGGGGCCATACCAGCCGTGCTGATTGCATTTACTGTTTCTACAGAGAAAGTGTTATACGTTATCCTGGCAGTACTGGTTGTCCAGGTGTTAGAGGGCAATTTGCTGTCACCTTTTATAGTAGGGAAAAGCATTCATATTCACCCTGTGTACATTATCTTAACGTTATTTATTGCGGCCAAAACTGTTGGTGTTGTCGGCATGATCCTGGCAGTTCCATTGTTAGCTGTTGGAAGGGTAGCGATACCGATGATTTATAAACAAGTGAAAGCAATTGACAGATAGAAAAAAGTTTTCTATAATATGCTAGCGAAGTGAATAATCGAAATACGTTGAAAAACCTGAGTACCAGATAACCATGTCGAAGAGAGGGATGACCGAGGCTGAAAGTGATCCTGCATGCAATGATCTGGGAAGCTAGTTTGAAGTGCAGTTAATCACTGCCGGTTACATCACCGTTACAGATGTTAAAGAGATAGTCTTTTTTAGACTATAATTAGGGTGGTACCGCGGATTCAACTCTCGTCCCTGCTATTTAGGCAGGGATGGGAGTTTTTTTATGCAAATCATGTCCGGGTAGTTGTACCTGATTAACTATATTATTATGGGAGGTTTCATTATGAAGCAATTAACATCTGCTGAGGTTCGTCAAATGTTCTTGGACTTTTTTAAGGAAAAAGGACATGGTGTTGAACCAAGTGCGTCATTAGTACCGAAAGATGATCCTACTTTATTATGGATCAACAGTGGTGTAGCCACATTAAAAAAATATTTTGATGGAAGAGTCGTACCGCAAAATCCACGTATTACTAATGCACAGAAGTCTATTCGTACCAATGATATTACTAATGTCGGCTATACAGCACGTCACCACACATTCTTTGAAATGTTAGGGAACTTCTCAATTGGTGATTATTTCAAGGAAGAAGCAATCGAATTCGCATGGGAATTTCTGACCAGTGAAAAATGGATTGGTTTTGATCCAGAAAAATTATCTGTTACCGTTCACCCGGAAGATGAAGAAGCCTACTTGTTATGGAAAGATAAAATCGGTTTACCTGAGGATCGTATTATTCGACTTGAGGAGAATTTCTGGGATATTGGTGAAGGGCCAAGTGGTCCGAATACGGAAATCTTTTATGATCGTGGTGAAGCATATGGTAATGATGCCAATGATTCTGAACTTTATCCAGGTGGGGAAAATGAACGCTATTTAGAAATTTGGAATCTTGTATTCTCCGAATTTAACCATAATCCAGATGATACGTATACACCATTACCGAAGAAAAACATTGATACCGGTATGGGACTAGAACGACTTGTTAGTGTTATTCAACATACACAAACTAATTTTGAAACAGACTTGTTTTTACCAATTATTAAAGAAACGGAAAAATATGCGAATACGAGTTACCTGGCAAATGTGGATACAGATGTCTCATTTAAGGTGATCGCGGACCATATTCGTACCGTATCGTTCGCAGTCAGTGATGGTGCATTGCCATCTAATGAGGGACGAGGATATGTGCTGCGTCGTTTATTGAGACGTGCGGTCCGCTATGCGAAACAAATTGGAATTGACAAGCCATTTATGTATAAACTTGTTCCGACTGTAGGATCCATTATGGAAGCATTTTATCCAGATGTGAAAAACAAAGGCGACTTTATTCAGAATGTGATCAAAACAGAAGAAGAGCGATTCCATGAAACGTTACAAGAAGGTTTGCATATTCTAAATCAGATTGTCGAGCAGGAAAAAGCAAAAGGTAGTACCATTTTTCCAGGTGAAGAAGTGTTCCGTCTATATGATACTTATGGATTCCCGAAAGAATTAACGGAGGAATATGTGGGCGAAGCGGGGTTTACGATTGATGAACAAGCGTTTGAAAAAGGAATGGAAAAACAGCGTGATCGTGCACGTAATGCACGTCAAAAAGTAGATTCTATGCAGATTCAAGATAGTGTATTAAGTGATATTAATGCAGAGAGTCAATTTGTAGGATACGATCAGTTGGAAGTGGAGACGAAAGTTATTGCACTTGTTTCAGGAAAGGATCTTGTTTCTGAAGCAACAGACAGTGAAGCGTATCTTATGTTAGAAAGCACGCCGTTTTATGCAGAGAGCGGTGGTCAAATTGCCGATAAAGGATTGCTGTCATTTGAGAATGGCAATGCGGAAGTATTAGATGTCCAAAAAGCACCAAACGGACAAAATCTTCATCGTGTAAAGCTGCAAGGAACGATTGCTAATGGACAAACAATTCAAGCAAAAGTCGATCAGACATCCCGTCAGTATATTATAAAAAATCACTCCGCTACTCACTTATTACATCAAGCGTTAAAAGATGTATTAGGAGAACATGTCAATCAGGCAGGTTCACTGGTAGCTGGTGAACGATTAAGATTTGACTTCTCTCATTTCGGAGCCATTACAGAGCAAGAAATCATCGAAATTGAGCAAATTGTAAATGAAAAAATTTGGGATTCCATTCCCGTTACGATTAGTAATAAGTCAATTAGTGAAGCAAAAGAAATGGGTGCAATGGCTCTATTTGGTGAGAAATATGGTGATGTCGTACGTGTTGTAGAGATGGGTGGATATAGTATCGAGCTGTGTGGTGGATGCCATGTTAATAATACTGCTGAAATCGGACTATTTAAAATTGTATCAGAATCTGGTATTGGCGCAGGAACTCGCAGAATAGAGGCCGTAACAGCTAAAGGCGCTTATCAATTTGTCAATGGGAAGCATCACCTGTTACAGACAGCAGCTACCCAATTGAAAACGAAAGAAGATCAGGTACCAGAAAGACTGGACCAGATTTTCAAAGAAATGAAAGAACAGCAGCGTCAAGTGGAGTCTTTGCGCGCTAAATTATCCCAATACGAAGCCTCTTCTATTTTAGATGACGTAAAAGAAGTAAACGGTGTTCAATATTTAGCTAAAAAAGTCGATGTAAGTGATATGAATCAATTACGCCAAATGGTAGATGATATGAAACAGAAGCTCGAATCTGGTATTATTTTGCTTGCAGCAGTTAATAATGACAAAGTACAGCTTGCTTCAGGTGTGACGAAAGACCTTGTCAATAAAGGCTATCATGCTGGGAACTTAATTAAAGAGACCGCACAAATCTGTGGAGGAGGAGGCGGCGGCCGTCCAGACATGGCACAAGCTGGAGGGAAAGATGCCAGTAAATTGGCCGATGCATTAGGTTATGTGGAAAAATATGTCCAAACAGCACTATAATTTTGGAAATTTTTAATAATAACCGGTATAATAGAAAGATACAGTCAAACGTTGAATTTTAATTGGGGGTGCTTCCATGGATGGAATGGACAAGACAATGAAATTTGATTTTTCAGAAGAGCCCATTGAACAGAATGTTGAAGAAGTGTTATTGGTAGTTTATAATGCTCTGGAAGAAAAGGGGTACCATCCGATCAATCAAATTGTTGGATACTTATTATCCGGGGATCCAGCATATATTCCAAGACACAAGGATGCACGCAATTTAATAAGGAGAATTGAGCGCGATGAAATCATTGAAGAACTTGTTAAATATTACATCAGCGCAAACAAAAAATAATGAGTAAGGTATTAGGGTTAGATGTAGGTTCCAAGACTATTGGAGTAGCCATTAGTGATGCATTGGGATGGACGGCTCAAGGATTAAAGACGATCTATTGGAATGAGCCCGATTTCCAATCTGTACAAGAAACGTTTAAACAGTTAATTGATGACCATACTATTGAGAAAGCGGTAGTTGGCTTACCGAAGAACATGGATGGTTCCATCGGTTTTCGTGGCGAAGCTTCGCAGGAATTTGCAAAGTTTTTAGAATCCACTTTTTCCTTGCAAATAGTGATGTGGGATGAACGACTGACGACAATGGCTGCCGAAAGGGTACTGTTAGAAGCAGATGTCAGTCGTTCCAAACGAAAAAAAGTGATAGACAAGATGGCGGCAGTAATGATTTTACAAGGCTATCTGGACAGTCAACCATAAGGGAGGAAGGCAATTGGCACTAGAAGAAAAAGAACGAATTATCATACCAGATGAAAATGGTGAAGAGCACTTGTTTGAAGTGTTGTTTACATTTGACGTGGACGAAACAGAGCAGTCGTATGTTGCCGTAGTACCGGCAGATCAAAAAGAAGATGAGGAAGTAGAAGTCTTTGCTTTCCGCTATGAGGAAAATGATAACGAAGAGGACCTGGCACTGTTCCAAATTGAATCAGATGAAGAATGGGACATGGTAGAAGAAGTACTTAACACTATCGCAGACGAAGACTTAACCGAATAAGCCAAAAGCCTGACTAATCAGCTTAGTCAGGCTTTTTTACAAGAAAATATTTAAATACTGTCATAAAGGCGAATTACATAGATGTATGGGTTCTTATTATGCGAATTATGTAAACGGGAACTGTAAGACAAAGTGGTTATTTTGATAAATTTTATCTGCTAAGCCAAGCTCTTAAAAAGTACTCCGCGTTCTGCGGCGGGTCGATCTGCTAAGTTACTTCTGAATTAACTTCCTAGCTACCTTGTGCTGAAAAAACTACTTCGAAGTGATATTAAAAGATAGAGGAACATCACCGGGTATTTTTGGACACGACTGATCCTACGTTCTACGCATATTTCCTACGCATAAGAGAAGTTCTGCAATGTTTAATTGGTACAAATAATAGTGTGTTGTGTTTTCCTTTTGCGAAAATTGTAGTATAATATACCGGGTGAAAGGGGGAGACCTGATGAGTAACGAACAAGATGACAGCCAAAAGAAAAACAAGCTTACATATAAAGAAATCTCACAACAGAATGCGAAAGAAGCAAGTATCGCAAGAAAAATTATAATTATTGTGCTGTTGCTATTATCGATTATACTGATAATCGGTGGTTACAGTGCGTATAAATTTGTCGAAAAAGGTGTATCACCAGTAGATCCAAATAGTGAAGAAACTATTAACATCACAATTCCTTTAGGATCTTCCAGTTCCGAAATCGCAAAAATATTGGAAGAAAAAGGAGTTATCTCCAATAGTTTAATTTACAGGTTTTATGTCAAGTTTAATAATGCGACAGGATTTCAAGCTGGTGACTATCAATTATCACCTTCTATGACACTTGCAGAAATAACAGCAGAGTTAGAAACAGGCTCAGTTCAGCAAGATGCTGTATTGCGTGTAACAGTACCAGAAGGAAGAAATATAGAAGAAATTGCAACAATATTTGCAGATAATGCAGGAATCGATCAGGAAGCCTTTTTGGAAAAGATGAATGATCAGGAATATATCAAGCAATTGATCGATAAATACCCGACTATTCTAACGGATGAGATACTGAATGAATCGATTAAATATCCATTAGAGGGTTATTTATTCCCTGCAACCTATGAATTCTTCAGTGAGAGTCCAACTATTGATAAGATCATTACAAAAATGCTGGAGAAGACAAATAATGTTGTATTGGCACATTATGATCAAATTGAGGAATCTGATTATAATGTACATCAAGTGCTGACGTTTGCTTCGCTGGTAGAAGAGGAAGCACCTACACCAGAGGACAGAAAGAAAATAGCAGATGTATTCTATAATCGAATGGCAAGTGATATGCCATTGCAAACAGACCCAACAGTTATTTATGCGCATGGAGAACATATTCCACGTTTAACTTATGATCATTACGAAATCGATTCTCCATACAATACGTACAAGGTAAAAGGCTTACCGGTTGGCCCGATTTCCAACTTCGGTGAAAGCTCAATAACAGCAGTGTTAAAACCAGACGAGAATGATTATCTCTTTTTCTTAGCTGATTCAGAAGGAACGGTACATTATTCCAAGTCCTATGAAGAGCATCAGGAGTTAGAAAAAAAATACATTCATAACCAATAATCAAAAGCAGGGGAGTTTCTCCCTGCTTTTGCGTGTTACGGAAGGGAAAGAATAAACGTGTATTCAAAAGAAATTATTTCCTACTTAAATGATATAGCGCCAGAATCCGAGAATTGGGTGCAGGCATTGGAAGAAGAAGCTATTGAGCACCATGTGCCGATCATGGATAAACAAGGCATCAGCATACTGCAACAGCTTGTTCGCTTACATCAGCCTGTCAAAATACTTGAAATCGGTACAGCGATCGGGTATTCTGCTTTAAGGATGTTAGAAGCACATCCACAAGCATCCATCGTTACGGTGGAACGAGATCAACAAATGTATGAAAGAGCCATTCATAATATTGAAAGGCAACAGAAGCAACAAAATGTTGATGTGATTTTGGGGGATGCCTTGGAAAAGGAAACAGAAATTCTTGCTAAAGGACCGTATAATATCATCTTCATTGATGCAGCCAAAGGTCAGTATCGTCGCTTTTTCGAGAGTTATCTACCAGCCTTAAAAAGTAACGGTATGATTATTACCGATAATGTCCTCTTCAGAGGATTAGTGGCAGACGCATCTGAGGCGCCCAAAAGGCTACAAAATCTGGCGAACAAAATTGATCAGTATAATCAATGGTTATTGCAACATCCAAGCTTTCATACCACTATTTTGCCAGTGGGGGATGGTATAGCTATCAGCATAAAAAAGAATGAGTAGAGGTGCAAGTAGTATGAGTAAGGAAAAACCCGTAATAATAGGCGTTGCAGGCGGATCTGGATCGGGAAAGACGTCTGTAACCAAAGCTATTCAAAATCGCTTTCGAGATCAATCTGTGCTTGTTATAGAGCAAGACTATTATTATAAAGATCAGTCAGAGATGCCGATGGAAGAAAGACTGCAAACAAACTATGATCACCCACTCGCATTTGATCATGATTTATTAATTGAACATATTAAACAATTGTCGGAGCATCAATCTGTCGATAAACCAGTATACGATTATACAATGCATACGCGTTCCGATCGGGTCATCCCTATTGAACCAAAAGATGTGATCATTATCGAAGGTATACTCATACTTGATGACCCACGATTAGTGGAATTGATGGATATCAAAGTATTTGTCGATACAGATGCGGATTTGCGTATCATCCGCAGACTATTACGTGACATTAAAGAACGTGGCCGCTCGATCGATTCCGTCATCAATCAGTATATTCAAACGGTTCGCCCGGCTCACTTACAATTTATAGAACCGACAAAACGATATGCAGATGTGATTATCCCAGAAGGTGGTCAGAACGAGGTTGCAATCGATTTGTTAGCGACAAAAATTGAAAAAATACTTGATTTAGAGTAGAATATTCCGATAGTAGTGTATGCTAAATATATACTTGTTAAAATACTACGAGTAAAACTATTGAAAAAAATAAAAAAATTTGAGATAGTAGTGTTTAGTAAATTAAGCATTTACATATCATATCTGCTATGATCAGTGCTATTTCTGAAGATTACACATACAATGAAAGTACATTTATAAAGGTTGACTCATAGCAATAGATAGAAGGAGTGTAGGATAATGCCAGAAGAAAAAGAATTTTTTATGACAGAAGAAGGACTAAAAAAGCTTGAAGATGAATTAGAATATTTGAAAACAGAGCGACGGCAAGAAGTCGTGGAACGAATTAAAATTGCCAGAGATTTTGGTGATTTATCAGAGAACTCGGAATATGATGCAGCTAAAGATGAACAAGCATTTGTAGAATCACGTATCGTTCAAGTGGAGAATATGATCCGCAATGCGGTTATCATCACAGATGAAGATGCCAATCCAGATGTCGTTTCATTAGGAAGAACCATCACGTTTCAAGAATTACCTGATGGTGAAGAGGAAAGCTATACCATTGTAGGTAGTGCGGAGGCAGACCCGTTCGAAGGGAAAATCTCAAATGATTCACCAATCGCCAAAAGCTTATTAGGTCATTCCATTGGTGAAGAGGTCGTTGTTCCTACTCCTGCTGGTGATCTGAATGTCAAAATTTTAAAAGTACAATAAATGATTAACGTAAAATGGATGTCTTGCCTAGACATCCATTTTATGTTTTTCTACGTTGTATATTGTAATGGTTTCAGTTTTGTTTCAATGAAATAATCTTTGTTCGTCGTTAAGATAAATTCAAACACCAGGTTTTCAGGGATAGAATCGAACTTTAGCGTGGTCTCATCGAGAAAGTGAATTATTAAAATTTGTTCCTCTTTATCATAGCTTATCGATTCGAAGGTTGTTAACTGCCATAGATTTCGGTCAAATGTAGTGGTTCTCAACATTGCGCACGCTCCTTACATTTTCGATCTTAGTTATTATATTCCATGTATATGGACAAACTCCTGCAAGTATGACAAAAAAAGAAAAAAATCGATCTAATTACCCAATATACCATTTGGTTTGGAGATATCCATCATTTTTTAGTATAATGACGGTGGGGAGGGTGAGAATATGTCAGATGAATTTGGAAAAATTACGAGGAAAAATCGCTTCGAAAAGAAAAGAACAAATACGAAAGCAATCACGTGGTTAACCGCAATTGGTGGCGTATTGGCAGTTCTTATTATAACGCTTGTAATGGTTGGTGGTGGAAATCAAGTGGAACCAACTGCATCAGGAGAGAACAGTGCTGACAATGAACCAGACAATCATGAATTGGATAACCAGTCTGATGAATCTACTGACATGTCACCTGACGAAGAGGCAAGCGAAGAGGAATTAGCAGTCGTAGAAGATGAAGAAAGTCAAAATCAAAAAGATGCAAATGAAGAATCAGACGAAGAAGCATCTTCTAATGAAGAAACAGAAACACAACAAGTAGAATCAAATGACAGTAATGTTAGTGAGGCATACGAAGGGAATTGGCAACCAGTTGACTCAGAACAAACAGAACCAGCGATGACGTTTGAGAAAGGATCTGTAGATTGGCAAGAGATGAAAAAAGCGGTCGAAGTAGCGACGGGCATACCAGTTGGAGAACAAGTAGTATGGTATCTCGGAAGAGCAGGAAATCAACAGGCAGAAGCTACCGTATCGCCTACTTCTAATCAGGACCAAACGTACCGAGTCTCCCTGAAATGGGCAGAAGGACAAGGCTGGCAGCCAACATTGGTAGAAGAATTAATGGAGAACGATAAAAAAACATAGAAAAAAGACACCTGAGGAGGATGAACAATGATTGGTATCATCGGGGCAATGGATGAAGAAGTTGAGCTGTTAAAAAGTAAAATGGAGATTAAGGATACGGAACATATAGCGAATGGTGAATTCTATATCGGTCAGTTAGAAGGAAAAGAAGTGGTGCTCCTGAAATCGGGTATTGGAAAAGTTAATGCTGCTATATCTACTACTATTTTATTTGAAAGATATCAACCTGATTTTGTTATCAATACAGGTTCAGCAGGAGGGTTTCATAGTGATCTAGAGGTCGGCGATCTTGTTATTTCGACAGAAGTCGCGCACCATGATGTGGATGTTACAGCCTTTGATTATAAGTACGGTCAGGTTCCAGGTTTACCTGCCACTTTTCACGCTGATCCTGTATTAATTGAAAAGGCCATGCTTGCTGCAAAGCAATTAACAGATGTTGCAGCAATGAAAGGCTTAATTAGTACAGGTGATACGTTCATGCAGGAGGCAGAACGTGTTCAGTTTGTAAGGGAGAAATTCCCTGACATGATTGCTTCTGAAATGGAAGCAGCAGCTGTCGCGCAAGTATGTTACCAATATAAACGACCGTTTGTTATTATTCGTGCCTTGTCAGACATTGCTGGTAAAGAGTCCTCCGTTTCTTTCGATGCATTCTTGGAAAAAGCAGCCACACATGCTGCTACTATTATTATTGATGTTGTCAAAAATATAGATGAATAAGGAAATAGCTGTCGAGTAATCGACAGCTATTTTAATTCGTTACGGTAATATTCATGAAAGACTTTCATTAAAGCTCTTTTTTCAATACGGGAGACATAGCTGCGTGATATTTTTAGTTTTTTCGCAATTTCACGTTGTGTTAATTCATCCGTTTTGCCCAATCCAAACCTAGCTATGATTACTTCTTTTTCACGTTTATCAAGTACACGTAAGTATTTTTGAATTTTTTTCAATTCCATATGAAGTTGGATAGCCTCAGTAATATCTTCATTTTCCGCTTCTAAAATATCAATTAAACTAATTTCATTGCCTTCTTTATCCTGGCCAATTGGATCTTGCAATGAGATATCCTTCTTCGTCTTCTTCATGGCTCGTAAATGCATCAGTATTTCGTTCTCAATACATCTAGCGGCATAAGTGGCTAGTTTGGTTCCTTTGCCACTAGAATAGCTCTCAATGCCTTTTATGAGACCGATCGTTCCGATGGAGATCAAATCCTCTGCATCTTCACCAGTGTTCTCAAATTTCTTAACGATATGAGCCACTAATCGTAAATTATGTTCGATTAATGTGTTGCGGGCGTTTTCATCGCCATCTTGCATTTTTTCAATCATTTCCGCCTCTTCTTTAGGAGAGAGTGGCTGAGGAAACGTATTGTTTTTAACGTAAGCAACAAAGAATAGTGCTTCCTTGATAATCGCTAAAATGCCAAATAAAATTGACAATATGACACCTCCTAGATAGTAGGTATTCGCCCATACTTCAGTTTATGCCGCACGTTTGTCCATTGTGTCATATGGTCAAGCTAATTATTCAGATTGCAGTTAGCAGTTCGTTAATCTTAAAAGTGAGTAGCTTAATTAAAAAAATAACTACTTAATAATATGGAATATGTAAGGTGAAGCTGTGTTACTGTGTGGACATTTTGAAATGTTTTATACAATTGGCAAAGCTCCGGGTATATGCTCCACGTCCTGTGGGGCACGGCTTCAGCTAGGCTACTACTTGAACAACTTCTTTGCTGCCTTGTGCCGAGGAAACCCACTTCGAAGCAATGCTTGTAGACACAGGCAAAGACAAAGTGGATCTTTAACTCGCCCTGCCGCATGCGGAGTCTACGCATATTTCCTACGCTTCAGTGAAGTGCTACAACGTATGGAACAGCTAAAAGCAGTAGTGCTAGGCATAATATTTTATAGGAATTATATGATAATTATTTATAAATACGGTGATTACCACTCCGTATGCTAACTCTTACATAAAATGTAGAGTCTGCACCTTAGTGCAGGCCAACCACGTAGACTCCCGCGGGATTGTGCAGGTGCTGAAGCTAACTTTGTAAAGAAGACCGCTTTACAAAGTTAGCTTCAGCCGTGCCCCGCAGGACGCGAAATGGTTGGCCGGATCGGTCTCCCAGCAAATGAATCATTTCAAAATTACCAGCAACTTGACATAATCCATATTATAAGAACCTACACTTTTATTTCATCAGTGCGAGTGGAAATTTTGTAAAGGAAAGGGTGGGGGATTATATATTTTCTTCGTTTCAAGAAAAAAAGGTTCTGCGTCAAATGTTGGGGTAGGAATCTTTGCTCCTATCCCTTAACCAACTTGAAAATCTAGGTTTTTAAATTGATGATGCAGTAATACACGTAACCTTAATCGATCGTATCGTTTAAAGCCAAATGCATTACGTTTAATAACCTTTGTTTGGTTATTTAGGCCCTCCACAAATCCAGTGTTGTAGTCAAAGGCAAAACTATTTAAAACTTCTGCTTGCCAGTTCTTGAGTGTACCAGCGGCTTTGATGAACTCATCTAGTCCTGCTTTTTCTACCTGTTTGTAATAGTTATACAGTCCTTGTTTTACTTCACCTAAATCTTTTGTTCCAACCTTTTTCGCTCCTTCAAACCAGGAGCGGAATGCTTCCTTTAAACCATAGGCCTGTCGTAAATCCTCCGACAAGCCTAAATATCTGTCTAAATACCAGTGTTGCTTACTACTCAGTTCTTCATATCGTTTATAAAAAATGTGTTTCATACGCTTGCACTTTTTGCGGTCGTAATCATGGAATTCTTTTTGAACACGTCTTCTCACTCGTTCTAAAGCCCAATAAATATACCGACAAAAGTGGAAGCGATCTGCAATGATGATGGGGTTCCCCAAAGCCTTTTGAACTGCTGACTTAAAGCTATAGCTCATATCCATGACAACCATCTTTACTTGAGATCCTTTTTTGGCTAAGTACTTTTTAATCGTACGTACAGAGCGATTCGGTAATATATCAAGCGGGACACCTGTTTCTCCATTTGCGATGATTACTTGGTATTTACCTTCTGTTGTATCCCCTTTATATTCATCGATAGCTATTACTGGTGGTAACGTGTCCACTTCTTTTAAACTAGTAGCTGCTAGTTGATCAAATCGACGAATAGCTGTTGTTTGAGAAGTTCTGAACTGACCAGCAGTATCTTTAAAGTTTTTCCCCTGGATAACACGAAGCCCTAGGGCTTGATTCCATTCCTTTGAATGTCTTTGATATCGCCCTACAACTTGGTTTTTCTCAGGAAACCTCTTTCCACAAGTACAAACGTATCTTCGCTTCCTATAAAACAGATAAGATGTTCGTTCAAAGAGCTTTAAGTGTTGTACCTTTTGTATTCTATAGTCATGGACGTGGCTTGTTCTTTCCCCACAAGCAGGACAACGGTGTTTCTTAACAGGCAACTTTATATGTAAGTAAAAGTCCCCCTCCAACTCCTCCATCTTAGTAACAATAACACTTTCTAATCCTGGTAAATTCATGTTAAACTGCATGTACACGCATCTCCTATCCCTTTGGTTTGTTTCTAGTCCATTCAAGTGTAAAGGATATAGGAGCTTGCGTGTTTTATTATGCTTAATTTTTTCAAACCCCAACATATATAATAGAGCCGAAAAAAATCAGTAAGATCAAGGTTGATCTTACTGATTCTTTCATTTGTCTTTTAGTGCGTCTGCGTATTCGTCTTTTGTATTACCATCCTGGCTCCATGGTTTTATGCCGATGGAATGGGCGGCGCGGCCGATCATATGGGCGGATACGGGAGCGGTTAGCAGTATGAAGATGATTCCTAAGATCAGCTTACCACTGACAATCTGATGCTCAACATATAAGAAGATAAAAGCACCGATCATGATTCCTGAAATACCAAGTGTTGCTGCTTTGGTCGAAGCGTGCAGCCTTGTATAAATATCGGGAAACCGAATCACACCAATAGATGCCGAGATGACGAAAAAGGTACCAGCAATTAAAAACACAATCACCAAAATATTCATAATGAATTCAGTCGTCGTCCCTGTCAATGATAACACCCTTTTCTAAATATTTTGCTAAACCAACTGTTCCAACAAATAACAGGATCCCGATTAATAAAATAACGTCATTCAGCCGAGTTGTGACGAGCAGAATAGCGCTTAGGCCAGCCATTCCCATTAAGTTAATGCCAATCGCGTCTAACGCTACAGCACGGTCGGGGTTAGTGGGTCCTTTTATTACGCGATATAATAAGAGTGCAATGGAAATGGTAACGACAATCATACAGACGATCGCAATCGTATTAATCAGTTCATTCATCTCGTCACCTCCATAATCGCCTGTTCAAATGTTGTTTTAATCGCTTCAATTGCTGTTTCGTTCGTGTCAATATCCATTGCGTGAATATAGATCACACTGTTATCGTTTGAAACAGCAACCGACAATGTACCTGGCGTCAAAGAAATTAAAGAGGTTAGTATCGTAATCTCCCAGTTGCTCTTTAATTCCGTAGGTAAGGCAAAAATGCCAGGTTTATAATCTTGTTTTGGTTTGTACACCCATTTTAAAATATCCCAATTCGCAATCAATAACTCTTTGATAAATAGAAAGACCAGTTTTATGATTTTCCATACACGCTTGAAATAAAACGTATCAGGAATAAACCGTCTTAACAGGAACAATAGCAGTATCCCCATGATATAACCTGACAAAAAGGATACGAAGGTATAGGTCTCCGTTAAAAACATCCACATGATAGCGATAATGACATTTAATACAATTTGAAGAGTCATATAGATTTACTCCTTTAATACAGATTGAATATATGTTTCCGGGTTCATCAGATAATCCCCGATTGACGCAATGCTTGGATAGAACCATTCTGCACCGACACCAAGCAATATAGAGAAAAATAGTAGAAAGACTACAGGTAATGCAAATCCTCTTGCAGCTTTTTTGTCAGGGATTATTGATTCGTCTTTCTCACCCCAGAAACCACGGACAAATATTCGCATCACAGATAATAAAATTAATAAACTACATGCTAACCCAATTAAGGCAACGATAATCTTATCAGCTTCTATCGCTCCTTGTAATAATAGCAGTTTGCCAATAAATCCGCTAAATGGCGGAATTCCAGAAAGCACCAATGCTGCGATGAAGAATATCCAGCCGAGGAATGGATAATGATGTATTAATCCTCGTATCTTGCGTAAATCGCTCGTTCCTGCCAGATAGGCAATCGCCCCAACTAGTAGAAAGAGGGCGGCTTTAATAATCATGTCACTTAATAAATAATAAACTGTTCCAGCATAACCTGTACTGTTGTAGACACCGATGCCGAGCAACATAAATCCAACTGCTGGAATAATATTATAGGCAACAATTAATTTAATGTTCTGCGTAGACATTGCTCCAATTGCACCAAAAATCAAAGTGAGTGCAGCAATCCAAATAAATAATTCATGGGTCACATCACTCTTGTGAACGAAAATTATCGAAAATACACGTAACAACGAGTAAATACCTACTTTTGTTAGCAGGGCACCAAACAATGCGGAAACGACCGGATTTGGTGCAATATATGGCTTAGGGAGCCAATAATAAAGTGGGAACAGTGCAGCCTTCGTACCAAATACGAAAAACAGCAAAATTCCGATCGCAGTTAAAACGCCAGTCTGTTCTACTTCGCCGACACGTTGTGCAATTTGTGCCATATTTACCGTACCAACGACGGAATATAAAAACGCGACTGTTGTGACAAAAAGCATAGACGAAAACAGGTTGATCAATACATATTTAATCGATTCACGCAATTGGACCTTATCTCCACCTAATACAATCAGTCCATAAGAGGCCATCAGCAGTACTTCAAAGAACACGAACAGGTTGAATAAATCACCTGTAATAAATGCTCCGGACACCCCTGATATCAAAAGGAAGTAGAACGTGTAAAAGTAAAATTCCTCTTGTTGATCACTTAAAGACTTTGGTGCATAAAATACACAAGCAAGAGCGATGATATTGGTGGTAAACACTAATACCACCGATAAGAGATCGGCAACGAGGACGATGCCGAATGGAGCCATCCAATCACCTGCTTCTAAAATGACGGCACCATTCTGACTGACATAAAATAATATATAACCGACTACAATCGTATTAACGGCTGTCAATATCTGAGCAAAACGTCTGACGATTGTCAGTTTACGGTTAATGAGTATGGCTATGACACCTGCGATCAGCGGTATGACTATTGGTAAAACAGCTAAGTTACTAATCATTTTCGTTTCCCCTTAATTTCTCCATATTATCTGTTCCATTCTCTTTGGAGGCACGATAAGCCAGCACGAGCAATAGACTTGTGACACCAAAGCTAATTACAATTGATGTAAGGATTAATGCTTGTGGAAGCGGATCGCTATAATTTACGATATCGTCACTAAGAACTGGTGGTTTCCCACGCTTTAGTTCACCCATTGTTAAAATAAATAAGTGAGCTCCATGGGAAATCAAAGCAGTACCAATAATAATCCGCAGCATCTGCTTTTGTAACAAATTGTAGATACCAGTTGTGAACAAAATCCCTGCTAGAATCGACATGACGATTTCCATTTATTTTGCCCCCTTTTTGTTGCGAAGCTTGATAAGACCATAAATGGCTAAAGCAGCTATCCCTAATACGACAATCTCAAATAAAGTATCAATCCCACGCATATCGACTAATATGACATTTACGACGTTATCACCGCCACCGATATCATGAGATGTCTCGAGAAAGTAATCTGATATTTTTTCAAAAAGTTTTGTACTGTGTGCTGAAATTGCAATGATCGTCATCATCGCACCAAAACCAACAGATATGATCAGATTGCTAAGTTTCTTCGTCTTGCTTTCGTTTCTTTCTCGAAGTTTCGGTAAGTGATAAAAACAAAGCAAGAATAAAGCTACCGTTATCGTCTCGACAACGAGCTGTGTTAAGGCTAAATCCGGTGCACTATAAAGAATAAATAACAAGGATAAGCCATAACCGACGACACCTAGGACTAAAATAGAGGCAACCTTATTTATTGTAAATATCGTAAAGATAGCAGCAACAGCCATGGCAGCAGCAATCAGTATCTCATGTAATGTAATTTCTGCCAGGTTGCTGGTATCCCAGGCAAATCCATCTGTAATCCAAAGTATTCCGAATGTACAGACGACAATCGCAATTAAAATCAGTGACATGTAACGGTTCAATGAACCATTCATATAACTGTTCGTAATTCTTGCTGACGTTTTCTCAAATTGATCTACGAGAAAATCGTATACTTTATTTAAACTTAGCTTACCAGGCAAGTACTGATAAATATTGCTCCAATGTTTGATCGTGAGTGCAAGCACTGTACCAAACCCGACAACCACTAATGACATATACAATGGTGGGCTGTTCCAGCCATGCCAAAATTGGACATGCTTTTCGACAGGAGCACCGTAGATTGCTTCCGCAGTATGAGCTAAAAAGGTACTGTTTACGAGATTCGGGAATAAGCCGATAATGACAACTCCTACGACTAGTATTATCGGTGAAATCAACATGCCAACAGGCGCTTCATGCGGCTTGGCTGGTAACTGATCTAACTTCTTTTTGCCCATAAATGTTCCAAACACTAAATACATGGAATAGACAAATGTGAAAATACTTCCAAAAACAGCTAAATACGGTATAGCCTGTGCTAAAACATTGGCAAATGCAATAGAGGATTCGTGTAATTCTAAGGAAGCATCAAAAAACAATTCCTTACTATAGAACCCATTTAAGAATGGTAATGGTACACCTGCCATAGAAAACGTACCGAAAAAGGCTAATGTTGCTGAAATAGGCATCAAGGTTGCCAGACCACCTAATTTGCGAATATCACGTGTCCCAGACTCGTGATCAACGATACCTGCTATCATAAATAAACTGCCTTTAAAAGTAGCATGGTTTAATATGTGAAAGACTGCTGCGTAAATTGCAAGTTTGGTACCAAAACCGAGCATCGCCATAATCATACCTAACTGGCTGATGGTAGAAAAGGCTAGAATACCTTTCAGATCGGTTTGACGAACCGCCATAAATGATCCCCAAATTAAGGTTATAATTCCAAAACCGCTAACCAATACAAAGAACCAGTCGCTTTCTGAGAAAATAGGTGAAAAGCGGGCAACAAGGAATATTCCGGCTTTTACCATTGTAGCGGAGTGCAAGTAAGCACTAACTGGCGTTGGAGCTTCCATCGCATCTGGCAGCCAGATGTGGAAAGGAAATTGAGCAGATTTTGTAAAGGCACCTAATAAAAGCAGTGCTAAAATTAATCCAAAATATGGACTGGATAGAATCGTGTCAGTTTGCTCGATCATTTCTTGAATACTTGTTGTACCTGTTATAGAGGTAAGTAAAATAAAACCACCAAACATGCTTAAACCACCAAAAATCGTGATCAACATTGATTTTAAGGCACCATAACGGGAACGTTCTTTATAATTCCAATATCCAATCAGCAGGAAAGATGAAATGGAGGTAAGCTCCCAAAATGCATAGAGCACAAATACGTTATCGGATAAAACGACACCAAACATGGCTGTCATAAAAATCAGGAGATAGACGTAAAATTGGTCCAGTCTTTCAGAGGTATGCAGATAAAAGATTGAATAAAGTGTGACTAGTGTTCCGATACCACTTATTAATAAGACAAATAATAAACTTAGGCCATCCAGATAAAAGTCAAAACCAATATCCATTGATGGAATCCAGTTGAAAGACTGGATAATGGGCGTAAAATCATTACCGATGTGTGGAATAAAATAAAGGAATACAGCGAGTGGCGCTAGTAATACAAAATAGCCTGTATGTATATTCTCCTTCCATTTACTTAAATATGGGATAAAGATTGCCAGCAATACTGGCAAAAAAACTGCGAACAACATCTAACGAGGTTCCCCCTTATGTTCAAATTAATAATAATGTTTTGTAAATTGCAGCATCTACTCTATTTTAATCTATAAAGTTCGTGGAATACAAGAGACGTGAACTGTTCTTTCTACTTGTTATTCCAAATTAGACGAGTAATATCCTATTTAAATATAAATTCAAAAAAAAATTTTGTGCGAGTGGAAGATAGAAAGTTATAATTGCTGCAAAAGAAAAAGAATGAAGTTTGTCGAAATGAGGGAAAATGGCAGATTAGATAAGGATGCAAATAAAAGAAAAAAACCTAGTCGTTACGCGACTAAGTTGATATTACTTAGGTTCATTTAATTAGTGTACTCTAGAAAATCCATTAATGAGCGGCGGATCATCTCTTCTTCCATTAGTTGTATAAATTCATAGCTGAGTTGAAGCTCGGTAGCTTTTTTGTAGGATTCAATTAGTAATTCATCGGATAAGTTTTCCAAAGCTTGTCCCTCCAATAGTTAGGATGTCTGCTACGTGTTATAGTAAATGTAGCATGAAATCAACATACGGACAACTGTTAACTTATCTACATACACCTGTTTATAACTTGTGTGTAAGTGGTGCATAAATGCTCAGGAAGTTGATGGAATAAGTGTGGATGATGTGCACAAAGTTATCCACAGGAAAAAGTTTGTAATAATTTGTCGAACGATTTTACGAATATAATACTTTTTTACTGTTATTTTAGGATCTATTGTCACATTTTATGTTATAATTTCGTCTTATCACAGATTTCTTTGAACAATAGGTGAAAATTGTTTATGATAGGAAAAGATATGTATATTTATAAGAAGAGATGATTGTAGAGGTGGACTACCATTGCTGACTAAATTTTTACCAAATGAACATGTAAAACGTGTTTTAGATATAACACCGGCGAAGCTCCGTGAGATGGGTATTAAAGGAGTAATTACTGATCTTGATAATACACTCGTTGCCTGGGACGTGAAAGATGCAACGGAAGAGGTCATAGAGTGGTTTAAAGAAATGAAAGAAAATGAAATAAAAGTTACAATAATTTCAAACAATGATAAGGAAAGAGTAAGTGTCTTTTCTGAACCATTGGAAGCACCATTCGTCTATAGTGCGAGAAAGCCATTAGTACACGCCTTTAAGCGGACGGCGAAGCATATGGAGTTGAAAAAAGAAGAAATCGTCGTGATTGGGGATCAATTACTGACAGATGTACTTGGTGGAAATTTTGCTGGATTTCATACCATTCTAGTTGTACCTATTGTAGAGACAGATGGTAAAATAACAAGGTTTAATCGTATGATTGAAAGGCGAATACTGAATTGGATGCATAAAAAAGGTATGATTACCTGGGAGGACAAATAATAATGGAGAAGTTATATTGTGAAGGCTGTGGAGCAGAAATACAAACAGAAGATAAGACAAAGTCAGGTTATGTTCCGCAAAGTGCATTGTCAAACGAACATATTATATGTCAACGTTGTTTTCGTCTAAAGCACTATAATGAAGTACAGGAAGTTGAATATACTGACGATGATTATTTGCGGATGATTCATCAGATCAGTGACACAAATAGTTTAGTCGTAAAAATTGTCGATATATTTGATTTTAATGGCAGTTTTATTTCTGGTTTACAACGTTTGACAGGTAAAAACCCAATTATATTGGTCGGAAACAAAGTGGATTTATTACCGAAATCAACGAACCACAACAAATTGATTCACTGGATGAAAAAAACAGCCAGTGATTATGGATTAACTGTACAGGATGTTTTTCTTGTTTCTGCATCAAAAGGGCAAGGTTTTGAGCAAATTGAAGCGGAAATCGAAGCAAGACGCAATGGTAAGGATGTTTATGTCGTAGGCTGTACGAATGTTGGAAAATCCACGTTTATTAATCAGTTGATTAATCGTTCAAATGGGGTGGAAGACGCGATTACCACATCGTACTTCCCTGGAACAACACTTGGTTTTATTCAAATTCCTTTAGATAAGAATTCGTTCATGTACGATACACCTGGTGTTGTCAACCGTATCCAGCTTGTGCACTATGTGACAGATAAAGACCTTAAATTGATTACACCAAAAAAAGAAATCAAACCGAAAGTATATCAGTTACAAGACAAACAGACCTTGTTTTTAGGCGGTTTTGCTCGTTTTGATTTCGAAAAAGGAATGAAACAATCCTTTGTGTGTTATGTTTCAAACCTTATGATGATTCATCGTACGAAATTAGAACAAGCGGATTCCTTCTATGAGAAGCATGTCGGGGATTTATTGCAGCCACCTAGTCCGGAAACACTGGAGATGCTGCCGCCATTAGTAAAACAAACGATTAAGATTCCACACGAAAAAACTGATATTGTCATCCCGGGTCTTGGCTGGATAACCGTACCTGAAGGAGGCGTTACGGTTTCGATTCATGTACCTAAAGGTGTCAATATTTCGTTACGTGCTGCTTTAATATAAAAAATAGGGGAGGAGAAGTAATTGGATTATAAATTAGGGTTAATTGGCCATCCAATCGGTCATTCGCTTTCACCTTGGATTCACGCACAATTTTTGGATTTAGCAGGATTAGATGGGGAATATAAATTATATGAAGGGGATCATCAACAGCTTCCCAAGGTTTTAAAACATTTAAAGCAGGAAGAATTAGATGGTTTTAATGTCACTGTCCCTTATAAACAAGTAATTGTTGACTTCCTCGATGAAATTGATGAGGATGCAAAAGTACTCGGTGCTGTCAATACAGTTGTATCAGTTAATGGAAAGTGGAAAGGGTACAGCACGGATGGTGCAGGTTATATCCGTTCTTTAACTGAACCATTTCCAAATCTTTTAAATAAAAACACATCTGTGTTATTATTAGGTGCTGGTGGAGCAGCCCGTGGCATTTATCGTGCATTGATTCAACAACAAATAGGACGTGTGGACATAGCGAATCGTTCTGCAAATAAGGCGGAACAATTAATTGCTTCCATGCGATTACCAGATATCGACTCACAAGTACTGTCCTTTCAAGAAGCGGAAGAACAGTTGGCCAATTATGACCTTATCATACAAACAACTTCTGTCGGCATGAAGCCGCACATAGCTAAGCAAGTAATTTCGCTAGCCAATCTATCTGCTGATGCTGTAGTAAGTGATATTGTGTATCAACCAATTATGACACAGTTGCTACAAGATGCATCTGCTCGCGGTGCAGCTATCCACCACGGGCACGCGATGTTGTTATATCAAGGACAATTGGCTTTCGAGAAATGGACCGGACATACGCTTGAAATTAATCATCTTGTAGATGAATTAGAGAAAAAATTAAGAGGTGAAAATAATTGAATTTAACTGGTAAACAAAAACGCTTTTTACGAGCGCAAGCACATCATTTGAACCCGATTTTTCAAGTCGGTAAAGACGGTGTCAACGATAATATGATCAAACAAATTTATGAAGCATTGGAAAAGAGAGAATTGATTAAAGTATCAATCTTGCAAAACTGTATGGAAGATAAAAACGACGTAGCAGATGCACTGGCTGAAGGTGCAGAGGCATTTGTTGTGCAACTTATTGGCAACACTATCGTATTATATAAAGAATCACAAGAAAACAAACAAATTACTTTACCTTAAAAGCAGGTGACCAGCATGAAACGAATTGGTTTATTCGGCGGCACCTTTGATCCGCCGCATTATGGTCATTTACTCATGGCGGAGCACGCTTATCAACAGATGGATTTAGACGAGGTTTGGTTTATTCCATCTTTTAAGCCGCCGCACAAAGAAGAAGCAAATACGACAGCAAAAGACAGAGTGGAAATGACACGAATCGCGATACAAGATCATCCTGCTTTTTCCGTTAACACGATAGAAGTAGACAGAGAAGATAAATCCTATACGGTTCATACCATCAAGTTACTGCAAAAACAGTATCCTGACTTCCAATTTTACTTTATCATTGGTGGCGATATGGTGGAATATTTGCCGAACTGGTATCGAATTAATGAATTAATGAAGCTAGTCCCTTTTATTGGCGTGAAACGGCCCGGATATACGTTAGATACGATTTATAAGGTAGAAGAAGTGGAAATGCCTTTAATCGAAATCTCATCTACCATGATTCGTGATCGGCTCCAGTCTGGTGAGTCTATAAGGTATTTGACCTCTCCGGAAGTCATTGCAATGATTAATAAATATCAATTATATTCATAAAATGTAGTAATCCTTTTTTTAGTAAAAGGGAGTGCAAAGAAATGAACAGAGCAGAAGCATTGAAAATAGTAGAGAGACAATTAACAAAAAAAAGGTACGAGCACACGGTTCGCGTGATGGAAACGGCATTAGACATAGCAGGCCATTATCAAGTTGATCGTCAAAAAGTTGAACTAGCTGCTATCTTTCATGATTACGCAAAATACCGTCATCCAGAAGAAATGAAAAGATGGATTATACAAGAAAAACTGCCTCATGATCTGTTAGAATACCACCAGGAATTATGGCATGGACCGGTAGGATCTGTCATGATCGAACGTGAAGTGGGGATCTCGGACCCTGAAATACAGAGCGCTATTTATTGGCATACTACTGGTAAGCGTAATATGACCTTAATGGATAAGATTATTTTTATTGCAGACTACGTAGAGCCTGGCAGAGAGTTCGCGGGTGTTGAGGAAGTCAGAGGGCTGGTATTCGAAAATATCGACAGGGCATGCTGGTTAGCAGCCAGGAATACCATTCAGTTTTTAATGGGAAAAGAACAACCGGTTTATCCTGATACATTTCAATTATATAATGAAAAAATAGGGAGGAACATGAATGGATAGTAAACAATTAGCTGATCAAGTAGCAAAAGCATGCGATGACAAAAGAGCAGAAGACATTGTTATTATGGATATGAAAAATGTTTCGCTAATCGCTGATTATTTTTTAATTTGTCAGGGAACAAACGAACGCCAGGTACAAGCAATTGCTCGGGAAGTGAAAGATCTTGCACAAGAAGAAGAAATTGAAGTGAAACGATTGGAAGGTTTTGATCAAGCGAGATGGGTATTGGTTGATCTTGGCGACGTGGTATGTCACATTTTTCATCGTGATGAACGGCAATATTACAATTTGGAGAAATTGTGGGGAGATGCTCCACAGCTTGAAGTGAAATTATAAATGGTTTACTCTAAATTAGCTTATATTTACGATATGTTAATGGATGACGAATTGTATGACAATTGGCAGGCTTTTGTTGAACAATTCATTAAAGGTGGCCAACTTCTCGATTTAGGATGTGGTACGGGAAGAATGAGCAAGCGCTTTGCAAATGCTCATTTTTCTGTAACTGGTGTAGACCTTTCGGAAGATATGCTGGCATACGCGCAATCCAGTTCATCTGGAATTCAGTATATTCAACAAGATATTCGAGAATTAAATGGATTACATGGATTTGATGCTGTGGTCAGTTTGTGTGATGTCATCAACTACATTACATCCACTAATGATTTAGAAACAGTTTTTAGAAATGTCCGGCATTGTCTTGTGGATGGTGGTTATTTCATATTTGATATACACAGCCTTAAGCATTTTGCCGAGGATATGATTGGTCATACATTTTCTGAAATATATGAAGACATTACCTATGTCTGGTTATGTGAACAAGGTGAAGAGGTGGGGAGTGTCGAGCATGATCTCACCTTTTTTCTGCTGGATGAATTGACCGGTCAATATCAGCGTTTTGATGAACAGCATGTTCAACGTACGTTTGCAGTAGACACGTATGTTCAATTATTAGAGCAAACAGGGTTTGATTTGCAAGGCATTTATGGCGATTTCTCAGTAACAGAAGCAGAGAATCCAGAAGAAAACGAACGAATTTTTTTCGTTTGCAAGAAGAACTAAAAGCTCTCCATACCGTCATAGATAAATGTGCCTGCGGAATTTCGGAGGAGGAGTTGCTCGGATATGCCCCCGGTATTTCAAATTGCTCAAACGACAGTACTAATTGCAAGTAATAAACGAGGTAGAAGGATTACTTTCTGACCTCGTTTTCTCATGTTTTCGTGAGAAATTCATTTGGACTGAAAAAAGACAACAAGAGAGGTAACGAATCAAGATGGAAGATGTGAAACAGAACTATTTTTATTATTTTCTTAACGAATTATCCCATGATTTAGCGGCAATTGCACGGGAATTAGAATTTAGCGTATTTTCCAGTCCGAGAACGATGTTGACTCATTCACGAGCATTTATCGAGAATCTTGTACAACGTGTATTACGAATAGAAGAAATTGATGCTGGGGAGTCCAACAATCTAAACGACCAAATCAAGTTATTGCAAACGAATGGATTGTTAACCGAGAGCCCATATGAAGCGTTGGATAGAATTCGACATTTAGGTAACCAAGCAGCTCACCAATTACGCGCATTTCGTTATCGTGAAGCACTGGAAGCTTGGGAAGCTTTATATGTTGTGATGAAGTGGTATGTGGAGGTGTATGGATCACCTTCCATTACCGTCCCAACCTATCAGGAGCCGAGCCTTACAACAGATCATAAATACGACATTCAAGAACTAGAACTGAAATTACATGCATTGGAACAACGTCTTGTCGACCATTTTCAGTCTATGACAGAAACAGAGGTTCAAGAAGAGCGTCATTTCACTGAGCAAACTGTCAGTCTGCCTGGTGAAACAATTATTAGAACAATTACCTACAAGCAACAATCCATTGACATTCCCTATTTTTTGCGAGATGCATTCTTATTGCCACAGCGATTTGAAAATTCTACCAGATTTATGGTAGCTTTAGGAGGTGTCCAGCAAGCACGGATTATGAGTGAGCTTCCAGAAGACTTGGAGGGCATTTCAACTTTCGTAAAACGATATAAGGCCGAAAATGAGCAGCAGATGTATGATGATTTAGTTCGATTTGTCAAGCAGGAATGGACCAGAAGAAAAATAGCACATCAACGTCCTGGAGAGCTTTTATTGTTTTTCCGAAATCAACACCTTATTATGACGGAACGTTTGGCCAACATTCCTTTAACTGATTCATATTTCACGGGCTTTCCTTATTTCTTGCGGCAAATGCACCATGATGGAATCGAATATGTCGGACAATTGCCTCAGGAATTATTCATATTGGCTAAATACGACCGTGTCGGCTCCACAACAGTTGAAAAGTTCTTTACCCAAATACAAGCATTGGCGCAGGCAAACAACGAACACAAATAGTGAAGTCCACCATATTATCGATGGAAAGGACATTTTGATAATGAGCTGTTGTCATCTCGTAAAAAATATTGCCTCCATTCAAAGTTATCAGATTCACCGTAGCTATTTAATGCAGAGTGAATAGTGAGTTGGTCATAGTTATCTATCCGTTTTCTGATTTGTTGTTTTATCTTTTCTGCATGCTTTGGACTACTATTAAATTGCTCTAATACCCATCGAGGGGTGATAGCGAGCATGAAACTATCAAATTGTCTGCTCATCCGATTTTTATGTGCCGGTGTAGCGCAGAACATGAAATACCGCTCACCATGAAAACAATACTCCCAAGCGGGATGGTGGGGGTCTGTTGGAATATCTGATGGCCATTCCTTCTCATCGTATTTATTTAGTCGTTCTAAATGATTCCAAAAGATTTTTTCGAAATTTTCTACTGATGGAGAAAGCTCAGCATTCTCAGAAATTTGAAAGAATATAATAAGCGAAGTATAGCGTCCATATGCTCTCGACTGTTTTGTGTAGGCTGTAAGCAATGCTGCTACATCGCGAATGGTTGAATCAACAGCAGGATCGCCGACAAAGCCGTACCGTAATTGATTCGTAGCAAAACCAATGGTTGCCGGAATGCATGGAAAGGGACGTTGCCGATCAGTCATTTTTTGTTTGAAGCTTTCCAAGACCGTTTGTTCCCAACTGGAAAGTTTTTGCTGATCGGGATATTGATATAAACGAGTGATGGTAATCACCTCCAACCTGTCGTGCTTTAGTATATTCCACTAACATGTCTTATGGGTGAATAACCAGATAAAATGGGTGATCGCCTAATAGATGATGTTTGAGCACATCAGACAAACGGGTATGATGAATTATGGAAGCAACATAAGGACTTGCTAGGAGGAATAATGTGACAAAACAAGTTTTAATGGTCGTAACCAATCATACAAAAATAAGAGATCAGCATAAAACAGGGCTTTGGCTAGAAGAATTCGCCGTCCCTTATTTAGTATTTAAAGAAAAAGGTTACCGTGTAAAGGTGACAAGTATCGAAGGTGGAGAAGTAGCACTAGATCCGAACAGTGTCGAGGACAAGCCGGAATGGAATGAAGCAGAAGCAGAACTCAAAGATACTGCGAAGGTAAGTAAAGAGGATGTCCATGGATTTGACGCGATCTTTCTGCCAGGTGGTCACGGAACAATGTTTGATTTTCCAGAAAATGAAACATTACAATATTTACTTCAGCAATTTGCTGAAGATAATCGGATCATTGGTTCCGTTTGTCACGGACCGGCAGGTTTAGTGAATGCCACTTATCGAAATGGTACGCCATTAGTGAAAGATAAGCATGTCACTTCTTTTACGGACAGTGAAGAAAAAGAAATGCAATTAGATCAATATATGCCCTTTTTACTGGAGACGAAGATACGAGATAATGGTGCCCACTTCTCAGCGAAAGAAAACTGGTCTGATCATGCGATTAGAGACGGTTTTTTAGTAACAGGACAAAATCCGCAATCCAGTAAAAGTACAGCTGAAAAAGTAGTGGAGGCATTAGAAGTGTAAAGAAAACCCCAAGCAAAACTGCTTGGGGTTTTTCAAGTTTTATGGGTTAGTTAATGTTCTGTCAGTCAAACGATTATCCAAAAAATAAATCAAGGATATTGGATCCTTTAGATGCTTGTTTATTATAAAACTCTGAATAACCGCAATCCTCACAGTATACGACTAAAAATTGATTGTTTTGCACATCAAACATTTTCGATAATCCTGTTCCAGTCATCGACACTTCTTTTTGATTCGCATTTGTACTTCCGCATTTTACACATCCGTGCTGGCTCATAAGTAACCTCTCCTTTTCCATTTACTTGTAAGTATACCAAATTTTTTGGTATTGAAAAATGATTCCCGTCAGAATCATTTTTTCTTCCTATACAAAATGTATGATTGGAAATTATTTGTTTTTTGTTAGATAATGAGAAGAGATGAATATAATAAGAGTTTCGAGGCGATATAAATGAAAAATATTGGATTAGTATTAGAAGGCGGAGGCAGCAGGGGTGTTTTTACTGCCGGTGTTCTAAACTTTTTAATGGAACAGAATATTTACATACCATACGTAATTGGTGTATCTTCAGGAGCATGTAATGGATCCTCCTATATCTCCAGACAAATCGAACGCAATAAAAAGGTTAATATTGATTATGTCAGTCATCCAGATTATTTATCCTTACGCAACTGGGTAACAAAGAGGCAGTTATTCGGAATGGATTTTCTGTTTGATACGCTTCCTAATCAATTGGTTCCTTTTGATTATCACACATTCCAATCTGCAAAAGAAGAATTTGTCGTTGGTACAACGGATTGTTTAACAGGAGAGCCTGTCTTTTATAGTAAAGCGGAATATGCCCAGGATATGATGACGGTAATTCGTGCATCTAGTTCACTGCCTGTTGTAGCACCTCCGATTAATTTTCAGAGTCGAGTTTTAATGGATGGTGGTATAGCCGATCCGATTCCTATTGTACAATCGATGAAGGATGGCAATCAGAAAAATGTTGTTGTGTTGACTAGAAATCGTGGTTATTTCAAAAAGCGTGCAAGTCAAAACTGGTACATTAAGCGAAAGTACAAAGACTTTCCAGGATTGATTAAAGCGATTGAGAAACGTCATCAGGTATACAATGACACATTGCAGTATTTGTATGAACAAGAAAAACAGGGAAATGTTTTTATTATTTCTCCAAATGAGAAGTTAACAGTGGGCAGGGTAGAAAAAAATAAAAATAAATTGATGGATTTGTACAGGAAAGGTTATCAAGATACGAAGAAACTGAAAGCCCCTTTACAAGAATTTTTAGCTTAGGGAAGGAAGAAACCATGAAGACCATTATTTTTGATGTGGATGATACATTGTATGATCAGTCATTATCGTTTCATCATACATTTCGCAAGATTATAGCTAGCTATTATTCCTACGATGAATTGGATCAGATTTACCGTCGAAGCCGGGAGTATAGTGAAATTTTATTTGACAAGAGTGAAGCAGGAGAAATTTCTATATACGAATGGCAGACAGGTAGAATTATAAAAGCGTGTCAAGATTTTAATATTGTCATTACTGAAGCGCAAGCAGCCAGCTTTCACCAGCAATACAAAAGGGAACAGGCCAAGATTCAACTTTTTCCGGAAATGGAACAGCTCTTAACTTATTTAAAAGATTCCGGTAAACAGATGGCAATATTAACGAATGGCGACACGGAACATCAGACAATGAAAATAAAGCAATTAGGTCTGGAGCAATGGATTCCAGCAGATCATATTTTTATTTCTGGTTCGTATGGAGTGGCAAAACCGAAATTGGAGATCTTTCAAGTGGTAGAACAAGCTCTTGGTTGTCATCCAGATGATACAGTCTATATTGGTGACTCCTTCGAAAAAGATATAGAAGGGGCAAAACATGTGGGGTGGAAGGCAATCTGGATGAATCATCGTAAGCGGACCGTTAGCAATACTGTTTACGAAGCAGACCAGGAAATACATCATGCCAGCGAATTGCTGGCACATTTTCAAGTAGCACGTTAATTCTCTAGGAAAAGGTGAATGTATGAATAATCCGATCGAGAGTGTATTTGACCAGTTGGCCAGTATTTATGAGAATTCAGTCGATACAGATAGTCTATACAATACGGAATATGAACGACCAGCAATGATGAATCTATTACCAAAAAAGATGGACGGGCTCAAAGTATTAGATGCCGGTTGTGCGGCAGGCTGGTATACCAAAACATTATTGCAACGAGGTGCAGAAGTAATTGCAATTGATGTTAGTAAACAAATGGTAGAAGCAGCCAAAAGACGAGTAGGTGATCAAGCTGACATTCGCCAATTAAGTTTGGCAGAGCCACTCCCTTTTGAGCAAGATCGTTTTCATTATGTTATCAGTTCCTTAACACTCCACTATCTGGAAGAATGGCAGCCGACATTTCGAGAATTCTCTCGGATACTAAAACCTGGTGGAAAACTGCTGTATTCGATCCACCATCCTTTAACAGAGATTCGACTCGCTGAACAACCTGACTATTTTTCGGTAGAGGCTTATATTGATCAATGGAAAAAGCAAGGAGAGTCCTTTCAGGTTCCAATGTATCGAAGGCCGTTACAGCGAGTAATTAATGATACGATTCGTTATTTTAAGCTCGATCAGGTAATCGAACCATTACCAACGGATGTGTTTAAACAACGATTTCCTGACAAATATAAAAAGATTCGGAAGCAGCCAAACTTTTTAATGGTTCAATCATCGGTAATACCTGACAATGATTCCAAGGCTTAAAATACCCATATTTGGGGAACATCTCTATTAAGAGGAGGTAATGATTATGAAATATGTGATTATTGGTGGTGTAGCAGCCGGAATGAGTGCAGCAATGGAAATCGTTCGAACAGATAACAATGCTGATGTAACCGTGTTAGAACGAGGTGCTGATTATTCCTATGGTCAATGTGGTTTACCTTATGTTATAAACGGACTCGTCCCATCAACTGAATCTGTCATAGCACGTTCTGTAGAGACGTTTCGAAATAAATACGGGATTGATGCCAAAATACATACAGAAGTTATCGATATTGATGTCACCAGTCAGACAGTTCGGTATAGAGTGAATCAACAAGGCAAGCACGAAATTACATATGATCGTTTATTAATTGCTACTGGTGCAGATCCGATTATGCCAGAATGGGAAGGGAGTGATCTAGAAGGGATTCATTGTTTAAAAACAATACCTGACACAAAAGCTATTATGGCTGATTTATCAGAGAAAGTGGAGCAGATAACGATTGTTGGTGGTGGCTATATTGGCTTGGAAATGGCAGAAAGCTTCACTTCTCTTGGAAAAAAAGTAAGGTTGATACAAAGAGGAGATCAACTCGCCAGCATTTTCGATAATGAAATGGCTGCTCTCATTGAAAATGAGGCGCGTAAGCACAATGTTGAAGTCATTTTAACGGAAGAGGTCACAGGTTTTAGCGGCAACCAACGAGTCCAGAAAGTCATAACAGATAAATCTCAGTATCCTAGTGATTTGGTTCTAATTAGTGCTGGAGTCAAACCTAATACAGAATTCCTTGCGCATTCTAATATCCAGCGTAATGAAGAAGGAGCTATTCGCGTTAATCCGTATATGCAAACTTCGGCAGCCAATGTTTTTGCAGCGGGGGATTGTGCGACAGATTATCATATTGTAAAACAGTTGGAAGATTATATTCCACTTGGAACGACAGCAAATAAACAAGGCAGGATTGCAGGAGCAAATATGGCGGGGAATCCGTTAACGTTTAAAGGGATTGTCGGAACTTCTATTATCAAATTCTTTGACTTATCATTAGCGAGAACTGGATTAACGGAAGCAGAGGCGACGAAATTACAAATACCGTATGAAGCACTTTCGAGAAAGAGCACTAATCATGCAGGATATTACCCTGGTGCTGATCTATTACATATCAAGCTATTATATCATCGCCAAACCAATCAATTATTGGGGGGGCAAGTGATTAGTGAAGAAGGGACAGATAAGCGA
The DNA here is from genome assembly GCF_022919115.1 of Gracilibacillus caseinilyticus. Classification (NCBI taxonomy): domain Bacteria; kingdom Bacillati; phylum Bacillota; class Bacilli; order Caryophanales; family Bacillaceae; genus Gracilibacillus; species Gracilibacillus caseinilyticus. The sequence continues at coordinate 3,192,955 of NZ_CP095072.1, forward strand.
ATTGATGTACTTGCTACTGCTTTGTATAATAAAATGACAATTCAGGAACTGCAAGATCTGGATCTTTCCTATGCGCCACCCTACAACAGTGTTTGGGACCCTATTCAACAAATTTCCCGTAGAACTTAAATACAATGAAGCTTGTCATAACCGAAGCGCGCGTACTAGAAAACGACCGGTTTTATTATGAAGTGATATAGAGTTGAAGCAAACTACGAAGTAATGCAACTATTTGCTAACAAGAGTTGAGTTGATTTTGACAGATTTAATGTGCTAGGATACCGCTCCGGCCAGCCACTCCGCGTCCTGCAGTTCCGTGGAGTCTACGTGGTTGGCCTGCGCTAAAGTTTAAGTTCTACAACTGATAGAAGTGCTAGCATATTAATCTATTACATTAAGATCTATATAAAACAATTACATGAGGTGAAAAAAGCTTTGCACCAATGCTTATAGATGTTCCAATCGTTGTGGAGTTTCACTTAAGCGTAGGAAATATGCGGAGACTCCGCATGCGTCAGTACGAGCTGAAGATCCACTTTATCTGTGCCTGTGTCTACAAGTTATCGCTTCGAAGTGAGCTTCTTCGGCACAAGGCAACAAAGAATTAGTCCAAGTAGTAGCCTAGCTGAAGCCGTGCCCAACAGGACGCGGAGCATATTCCCTGAGCTTTGCTACGCACATAAAATATTTCATAATAGCAAAATTGTTATACAACTTCTTTCACATCGACAGTAATTAGAGTATATAAGAGAATAACCGAAGATAATCTTCGTGATCATAAACTGCATATGATAGGATTTAGTTGCAATATGTTGCAACAATTGAAATGCTATCAATATTCCCCCGAACAATTGCTTAGAATTGTAGGTTAGTACCGTCATCTGCTTGCCTTTACTTTCCGATCCACTCTTTGATTTTTACCGCCAGTTGAAGTTTCGCTAGTGTTTGATGGTATGCCGGTAGTATGTCTGGATTTTTCGGAGGGTTCATCTGATCTAGTAAATATACAGTGTGCCAGTCTGTATACCAATCTTCCTTTTCGCTATTCGGGTGTTGAATATCTGTCCAAACATCGCTTAGCTTCGGACTGAATAATGGTTTCAACCGCCAGGCAGCTGGAGTTTCCCTTTCTATTCTTATTAACGGATCATGGCAACTTTCGCGAAAGACTGATGGCCAATAATCTTTTCTTGATCCAGAATGAGGCGTTTTAACCGCGAATTGATAAATGGCTGCATAATATTTTGGGTGAAATAATACTTGATAAAGTTGTTTTCCGATGTCAATTCGGTTAGGTAATGACTCAAAGCGATGGACATTTAACCCGACTAACTGGACCTTATGCTCTTTCTTGTAAGGAAACATAATTTGGTTCATTTGCATCATCTGCTGAACGATAAATTCGAGCGCCTCCATATTCGTTCTAGCATATTGTGGGTTGTTAATGACACGGTTTTCGATGTAATTTTGTTCGTTGATAATCAAAGCATTGGTAATCAGAGAACGTTGTCTATTTTCATAAAAGTAATCCCATATCACTTTCATAAAGTAGGAAACTCCAAATAACGGAAGCATGTAAAACATATTCTTGCTAAGGCGGATACTCGCTTCGTATAAGCGCAACTGAGGATAGGCATCTTGAAATATCAGCCAATTGTTCCGTTCTAAAAAATGAAAAAAGTATTGCTGCTGTTCTTTTGTCAGTAGTTTGGATAATAGACTGCCTTTAAGATCGGTCATATTCCAACCGGCATTTCTTGATACCATATGCGCCAAAAAGCTCCATTCGACTTCTGGAAATTGCTGATAAAAGCGAAAATAAGCTTCTGTACGTGTGACGTTATTTCGATTATATTGTCTGGTGTCATGGTTAATCTGATTAATTAGTTTTTGCTCAGGTTCAGATAACTGATCTTTAATTGCGTAATAGCTTTTTTTGTTTTGTAATCGATGTTTTATTATATTTAATGGATACGGAAGAGGATAAGATGGCTTAATGATTGCCACCGTCCTTTCAAATTCATTTTTCTAGAGTAATTTCTTCAGGTTAATCATTTATCTAGGATTGCTTTTAAACTGGGAGTTTATGCGGAGAATGAGGAAATTGTAAGACTTTTTGAAATTTTTTAACAAATATGGGTTGATCCAATCTCTGTTATGTAGTAATATGTGTTTGTGGTAATAATTTCAGATAATTTCTTATCCAGAGAGGCGGAGGGATTTGGCCTAATGATGTCTCAGCAACCAGTCTATACGAAGACATGGTGCTAATTCCAACAGATAAGAGGAATAAGTTTTTAAACGTTAAAGACCTTCTTCTTATAGGGGGTCTTTTTTTACTGGATAAGAATTATTGCAAACAATTAGCTGAAGGAGAGGATTGCAGTATGTCTACAAAAACAGTAACAGCACCATTTCGAGCAGATCATGTAGGAAGTTTGTTACGTCCAGAAAGTTTATTGGAGGCAAGAAAAGCGTATCAGGAAGGAAATATAAGTGCAGCAGAATTGCGAGAAGTAGAGAACAAAGAAATTGCACACATTGTCGATAAGCAGATTGAAGTTGGTCTGGAATTAGTATCTGATGGGGAGTTCCGCCGCCGCTTCTGGCATACGGATTTCTTGGAACATTTGAATGGAATTGAAGGTTATGTACCAGAAGTTGGTTACATATTTAACGGAAACGAAGAAACAGAGCGTTACAATATTCGCAATAATGGAAAAATCTCTTTTAATCAAGATCATCCATTCTTACAAGATTTTAAGGAATTTAATGAGATCGTCAATGGCCGTGCCGATGCTAAACAAACGATCCCAAGTCCGAATCAATTATTTAATATAGGGATTCGTAATGAAACCATTTATCCGGATATTGAGGATTTTGCAAGTGATGTCATTCAGGCATACCGTGATGCCATTAAAGCTTTTTACGATTTAGGTGTACGATATTTGCAATTTGATGATGTTTATATTGCTGGATTATCGTCACCGGACATTCCTTTTAATGATGGTGCGTATGACAGAGATTATTTAATTGATTTAGCTTTACGTGTAGTGAATGGTGTTTTAGAAGACAAACCGGAAGATTTAGTTGTGACCACGCATTTATGTCGTGGAAATTACCGTTCTAATTGGGCTTTCTCTGGAAGTTATGATCTCATTGCACCGACACTGTTTGCAAAAGAGAAAGTGGATGGATTCTTCTTGGAGTATGATGATGAACGTTCTGGTGGATTCAAGCCGCTAGACTATATTCCAGATGGCGGTGCTCGAGTGGTATTGGGCTTATTCACTTCAAAAACTGGTGAATTAGAAAATAAAGAACAAATCAAAGCAAGAGTAGGGGAAGCTGCCAAATACGTACCACTTGAACAGTTGTGCTTAAGCCCTCAATGTGGATTTGCATCGACTCATCACGGTAATAAATTGACAGAAGAAGATCAGTGGAAAAAACTGAAATATATTGTAGAAGTAACCAAAGAAATCTGGAATTAATGAGTAAAGCAAAAACCTCTTAAGCATGTCATAATGTGCTTAAGAGGTTTTTCTGTAGTGAGTGAAGAAAGTATATAAGTACAGTCATAGAAGTAATCATGCTGAACATGAAGATATATGGACTATGTCTAGCGTTGAAGTCATTTTGAAATGCTTAGCTGGCATACCGCTCCGGCCAACCACTTCGCGTCCTGCGGAGGCATATTTCCGGAGCTTTGCTAAGCAAATGAATCTATCAAAATTACCACAAAGTCAAACAGTTCCACTTTACATAATCCATATTATAGGTAGTTGTATATTATTTTGTTAGTTAGGACCGGGTGGGCTTTCCCAGTTTTTCTTACAGGTATGAAGTTAATTCAAAGCGAAAATGTCTGGAGTAGAGGGAATGAATAACAAAAAAATGTATGGAATCTTATTGATTATTACAGGATGTATGATAGCAATAGTTGTAGGTATTAAAGTTTATTATGATACAAATGCGTTAAAAGTAGCGGAGGTTCAATTGTCGAATGAAAAATTGAATCGAAACCAGTCCATTCAGATATTACAGATATCAGACTTGCATAATAAGCAATTTGGTGAAGATAATCAAAAATTACTTGAGAAAGTTATCCAACTTGAACCAGATGTGGTTGTGCTGACAGGGGATATTGTGGATCGCAGTACGGAAAATATCGATGATGTCCTCTCATTTGTTGAACAGTTATCGATCAGTCAATCTCCGGTATTTTATGTTTCAGGAAATCACGATTGGGACAATCCTTTACACGAATCGTTATTTAAGGGTCTCCGTGAAGCTGGCGTGAACATATTGGATAATCAGAATGTGCAAATACTGTTAGGCCATACTAGTTTCCAGATAGCCGGTGTGGTGGATCTATCAACTGGGCAAAGTAATATCGAGCATGCAGTGAAAGGTCTGGATCATCAAATCTTTACTGTTTTATTATCACACACCCCCCCGGTGAATCAAGGTCCGTTACCGAATGAGATTGACTTGATCATAAGTGGCCATACACACGGGGGACAAGTTCGATTGCCGTTTATTGGAGCTGTAGTTGCCCCGGATCAAGGATTCTTTCCAACTTATGACCAAGGCTTGTTCGCGCTTTCTGTTCGTCAGCAGCTCTATATAGATAGTGGAATTGGTACGAGTATGCTTCCTATACGATTTCTCAATCAGAGCCAGATCACTTTAATCACTATTTCAGGTGCATGAGGGTAGAGAGTTAGTCTTGCTATTCAAGATGCCTATAAAAATCAAAGAAAGGGCAACCTTTTTCTCGGATTCTTTGCAATACGGATCGGATAGTGAAAATGGTTGGATCCAATGTTTCGGTAACTTCTTCCCAAAATAAAGGCGTAGCTACGGTTGCTTGATTTGTTGCACGTGTGGAATAAGGAGCAATGATTGTTTTTCTCTCTGCATGCTGCACATAATCAATATACAGACGATTTCCACGATTCTTTATCAATCTTTCACTGGTAAACTGATCCGGATAGGCTTGTATTAATACATTACTTGTAGCTTCCATTAATTCACGTGTCTGCTGGTACGTCCAATTATTGACAGGGATATGAATTTGTAGTCCAGTTTTTCCGGAAGTCTTGATGTATGGCTTCAATTTTTGATGCTCCATCATTTCTTTGATTAATAATGCTGCCCGAACAGCAAGATAGAACTCCTTAAGGCTAGGAGGATCTAAATCAAAGACAATCTGATCCGGCTGATGATGCTGTTGTTTGTTAAAAGGAATATGAAACTCCAAGCCTCCATGGTTACCAAACCACAGAAGGCTTTCAAAATTCTGGCAATATATAGCAGCATCACCACCGACTGAATGCTTTGGTCTGAGAAAGGAAGGTGCATAGTCAGGTAAATGTTTTTGATAGAAAGATGGTTCACTTACACCATCAGGATAGCGAATAATCGTTAATTTTCGATCGTTTATCCAAGGAAGCATGTATGGAGCCATCGTTCTTAAATAACACAAAAAATCTAATTTAGAGTATTCAGGAAATAGCAATTTGTCCAATTTGGACACCGATACTCGTTCCGGAATTTGTGCTAACCCAAATTTGATCGCTTCAGTATTGCAATGTTCTGGCTCTATATCAAAACGGAATGCTGAGAAATGCGGTTCACGTAATTCTTCTTTACTGGCGTCAAGACATTGAATATCCAAACAGATTGATGGTGACACATTCCAAGTTGTACCGTTTACTTTCTTTCCATTCTGTTTAATAAATGTTTGTAACGTATCTTTTTCTTCCTTTTTCAATCCGTTTTTACATTTCCCTAACGTTTGCAGCTTATTGTCCATATAATAACTAACTGTAAAGTAGTCATTATTACTATTCCACTTTGTTACAACCCCTTGGACGGTACGATAGTTTTTAATCTTTAACCAGGATTCACTGCGCTTTCCTTCTTTATAGGGTGCGTTTTTTTTCTTGGCGACAAACCCTTCTGCCTGGTGCAAAGCAACCAATTTTTCCACATCTTCCAACTGTTCAAAAGTAGGTGCTTTTTGGATAGTTTCGATATTTTCCTCGAATAAGTGATGCAGAGTTCGATCCCTTACTGTGAATGGTTTATTACGTAAATTGGTCGCCTCGCACGTCAGCAGATCGAAGACGATAAACGTTACGTTATGCTGTTCTTTCTTGTTTCGTTTTGTCTTCGATCTTCTTTGAATTTGACTGAAGTCACAGCGGTATGGAGTTAGTAACAGAACAATTTCTCCGTCCAACTGTAGGGGGAAATATCTTTCGTAAAAGTCACGATGCTCCTTACACCAAAGGGTAATTTCAGGGAAGCTAGCTGTCAGATCGTGACCATTACGACTTATTATAGTGATTTCTTTTTTATCCCAGTATAATCCACAACGGAATCCATCATATTTTATTTGATATAACCATTGATGACCTGTTGGTACTTGGCTTGTAAGAGTTGGCAACATCGGTTTCCACACGTGGACAACGCCCCTTGTTTTTATATCTTTTATGTTATTTTTTCCGTTCGTTTGCATGATTATGTGAGAATTTGAAAAACTAGTTAGAAAAAGAGGTGTTAAGAGATGCATACGATTTGGAAAGGAACGATTAGTTTTGGTTTAGTAAATATCCCGATAAAACTACATTCTGCTACAGAAAACAAAGACATTAAACTGAAAAATCTGCATAAGGAATGTCATTCACCGGTTAAATATGAGAAGGTATGCCCGGTTTGCGAAAAGGAAATTTCCCAGGAGGATATGGTTAAGGGTTACGAGTATACCAAGAATAAGTTTGTCGTGTTGGAGCAGGAAGATCTAGAAGCACTCAGAGAGGAAAATGAAGAGAAAGCAGTGGACATTATTGAATTCGTCAAGCTGGAGGAAATTGATCCGATTTATTTCGACCGTAGTTATTATTTATCACCGAATGAAGGTGGAACAAAAGCTTATGCATTGCTAAGAAATGCGCTAGAGGAAACGGGTAAGATCGGATTGGCGAAAATCACGATTCGTTCTAAGCAACATTTGGCGGTAGTTCGTATTTATCACAACACGTTGATTATGGAAACCATTTATTTTCCGGATGAAGTGCGTGATTTTAAGGAAGTTCCAAATGTTCCAGAAGAACCAGCCATTGTAGAAAAAGAACTAGAAACGGCTAAATTGCTGATTGATCAACTCACTGCAACATTTGAGCCAGAGAAATATCATGATGAGTACCGTACAGCCTTATTAGCATTGATTGAGCAGAAAAAACAAGGCGAAGAGGTAACTACAGCAAAAGAGCCACCACGTAAAGATAATGTAACAGATTTAATGGAAGCATTGGAGAAATCACTAAATAAATCAAAAACGAAGAAAAAGAAAACGACTGCTAAAAAATCGAAAACAACGAAAAAATCCTCTGGACAAAAAGCAAAAGCAAATTAAGATAAAATATCCATATGAAGCACAAATACTTTTTATCCCTTTCTGCAGGCATGCTGCGGAAAGGCTACATAATTCTGATGCTCTGGTGCTCTACACTTTAAAAGTCTCTAAACAGCTTGAACACTCCAATATGCTACAATAGATGAAAAGTCTGTTGGGGGATGAATGACATGAATATGAAAAAAATGGTCATAATGGAACTGATCTATTCGATGGTGATTGGTGTCATACTTGGCTTTCTGCTGGAAAATATGTTAATTGGTTTGGCGTTCGGTTTCGGGATCGGATTAGTGATGATAGTGATCCTATATTTGGTCAATAAGTTTTATATTAAATAATAGTTAGTCTGAGGAAAATACATACCTTTCCAAGATATGAGTATACTACAATTCGTTACCACTATAAAGAGGAGGGGAAATAATGGATGCACAACGCGCACAGGAAATCATGGACTCTTCAGACATGTGTCATGTAACATGTAAAGGAGATCAAGTGTACATCGAACATGTAGATCAGGGCACTGGTCATGCGACAGTTCATGCACTGAATAAGCCAGAACAGAAATACATGGTGTCTGTAGATGAGTTAATGGAGCAGTAAGGTTAGAATGGATTCGTTAGCAACTGGAACAGGATTGTGTCCAGTTGCTAATTACTTCATCCTTGTTCCGGTGAATAAAAGAAAGTAGATGTTTTTAACATTTTTTTATTGTAGCAGGAATTTCGTCATTCTTTATCGAATAATAATATAAAATAGGTTAGCTATTTATAGGGACAATTGACATGCTGTAGGAGCAGTAATTTGGCATCATTCTACCATTTCTGCATAATATATCATATATTGTCTTTTATTTGATCAAAACTAGTCGTAATTTGCGGTTTCCCGGGCAATTTTTTTAGGTAACTTCTAATATTTCCTTTTCGTTAACCTTCCATCAACTTTGCTATCATCTCTTTATCTTCTGAGAATTTTCCGTGAGTTGCTTTGACTAATTCCGGAAATAGTTCATTAAGGTTTGCTTCCATTGCAGCAATTCCAACTCCAGTTATGCCACCTTTTACACATACTTTTTCGATTAATTCACTTAACGTAAAATGATTCTCCGAAAGTAATTTACCAAATCCAATAAACATTTTTTCCATTAATGCTGTTGCCTCTTCTGTTGTTATATCAGTTAAACTTGCTGCATGATGAATGTAATTTTCCGCCAAAAAAGAAAAAAAAGCAGGACCGCAAGATACAATGTCAGAAGTAATTCGAATTGTATTTTCTTCTATTTCAATTGGCTCAGAGAATCGTTGGCAACGCTTGATAAACAACTCTTTTCTTGACGAATCGATTCGATTTCCGAATGTCAGTAAAGTGACGCCAGCAAGTGCATAATTTGTAATACTAGGTACCATTCTAGCTACCTGACAATCAACTATTGATTCAATTTCTTCTACGGACATTCCGCTTGTTATGGATACGAGTAATTGATTGTCAGCAAGTACTGGTTTTATTTCTTCTAACACATCCACCATATCTTTCGGTTTCACGCAAAGAAAGAGGGTATCTACTTGATCCACTAATTCAAATAGATTCTTTTCTACATGTATATCTTTATAGCGATGTTGAATAGCTTCTGCTTTCTCAATCGTTCGGTTCGTAATATATAAGTCATTTTGTGACAGCACGTTAGATTCGAGAAAAGCAGTTACTAAAACGGTCCCCATATTTCCAGTTCCGACTAGACCCCATTTCATCAGAAATCGCCTCCTGCATATTTTCTAACACTATCCTATGAACAACTTTACTATTCTATGATAAAGGAATGATAATCATGAGTTGGATTTTGAAAAATTGGTATGTGATAGTCATTGTTGCCGCAATTGCAATTTGGCTAATTGTCGATCCATCCGTAGATAAGGCTGATCAGAATGGGGAAGAAATCATGATAAATGAGACGCCAGCTTCAGCCACTGTATCAGAAGGTAAATCCAAACCTTCTACAGAAGTGATGGTCGATATTAAAGGAGAAGTACAACAACCAGGTGTATATGTAATGGATGAAGATGATCGGGTACAAGATGTTGTTCAAAAGGCAGGTGGCTTTACCAATAAGGCAAATCAACAACTCATTAATTTAGCAGAAAGGGTATATGACGAAATGATTGTGCAGGTTCCTGATAAAAACACTTCAGATAATGTATCGATGGAGCTTGGTGTTGCTTCAGAAGATAATGAAGCAAAAATCAGGATTAATATTGCGGATGCTACTGAGATTCAAACGATCCCAGGTATTGGAGAAGTAAAAGCACAAGCAATTATTGAATATCGAGAAACTAATGGTCGATTTAAAACACCTGAAGAACTAACAAAAGTTACTGGAATTGGTGAAAAAACATTAGAAAACATGAAAGAATTTATTCTTGTGCCATAGATATTGACGCTTTAAAGTTTCAACGTTACACTTTATTATATTGTGATTGGAAAGGGATGAATGGAATGGAGAGAATTTCTTGGCACCAATATTTTATGGCACAAAGTCATTTGCTAGCGTTGCGCAGCACATGTCAACGTTTAATGGTAGGAGCTACTATTGTCAGGGACAAGCGTATTATTGCCGGGGGCTATAACGGTAGTGTCTCCGGTAGTGTTCATTGTATTGATGAGGGATGTTATGTGATTGATGGGCATTGTGTCCGAACGATACATGCTGAAATGAATGCCATCTTACAGTGTGCTAAATTTGGAGCTTCAACGGAAAACGCAGAAATATATGTGACCCACTTTCCGTGTTTAAATTGTTGCAAAGCCATTATTCAAAGTGGTATTAAAACCGTTTATTACGCGGAAGATTACAAAAATCATCCATATGCCATCGAATTATTTGAAGAAGTTGGTGTGCATGTCGAGAAAGTGGAATTAGATCAATCTTGCATTTCCTTAAAACCTCAATAGAACATCGTGAATAAGGGAGGTGATATGGATTGTATCAACGTCTGCATTGGTATGTCATCATCTATTTAGTTTGTTTTATATTTAATGATGGGAATTTCTTATGGCTGTTGCTTGTTCTGGCGATGCTGGGGCTGTTTATGCATTATTGCTTTCGATTTACCAATCTTTTTATTGCCTCTCTGATTCTTTTCGCTTTTTTAGCTTATTTCCAGATTCCATCCTTAGAAATAAGTAAACCATTAAACACTTCCTCACAAACGCTTCAAGGCACGATCGTTTCTATGATAGAAGAGCAAAGTCAATTCCTCCGGTTTACATTAGAAACTGCTGATGAAATGCTTGTTCAAGTTTATTTATATCCTTCCACAGATCAATCCCAACCAAATATCGACATATTTCGCACGGGAGCATCCTGTAAGCTAACTGGTAAGTTCGAAACAATCCCTACAAAGAGAAATCCTGGACAATTTGATTACAAGTATTATTTAGCTTCACAAGGAATTCATTATCAATTTGTTATTGAACCAACATTTGAAAGTGACTGTGAAGGTCAGTCGTTTCTCCAAAATGTTTATGATGCTAGAAAAAAGCACTTAAGCCACATGAAAGAGCGCCTAAGTACTTTTACTTTCTCCTGGTATGCTGCGTTATTGTTTGGTGATCGGCAATATTTAGATGAAGAGGTAGTATCTCTTTTTCAGGATTGGAACCTTTCTCACTTACTTGCTATTTCAGGTTTACACGTAGGTTTTATTATAGCGATTACTTATTTTTTGCTGCTTTTTCTATATCGCATTACATTGGAAAGGGCACAATTATTAGTTGTTTGTTTATTGATTTTGTACCCGTTAATGGCAAGTGGAGCTGCTTCTGTATGGCGTGCGAGTTTACTGGCAATTGTACTGATAGCGATACATAAATCACCTGTAAAATTCGCCATCACCGATAGTCTAAGTATCGTCTTTTTGTTTATGGTATTATTCCATTCTTATAGTATCTATTCATTGGCCTTTCAATTCAGCTTTATGGTAACGTTCGCAATAATACTTTCTAGAAAAGTAATCGCCGGATCGTTAAACTACATATGGATAGTCTTAAGAATCTCTCTCGTTAGTATGCTCATCATTTTACCATTACAGCTTTTGCATTTTTATCAGTTCCAACCTCTTTCGGTTTTGCTAAATCTTATCATCATACCGTATTTTACGGTTATAGTCATGCCATTTTTATTGTTTATATTATGTTTGTCATTCTTACCCAATGTGCTGTCCCTAGCGGATCGTCTTTTTTCCGAATTGCATTATGTTATGATTGAAAATATTCATATCATTAATGATTGGGTAAGTGTTCCATGGGTTACAGGTGAATTTCCAACCGAATTTATTTTGCCGTATTACTGTCTGATGTGCGGTATGCTTTATTTTTTAGAAAAACAGCAATTTATGAAGTCATTTTGCTTAAGTATGGCATTGGTTACTTTGTTAGTAATCATCAATATCAAACCGTATTTAAATGAGTATGGGTACGTAACGATGCTCGATATCGGTCAGGGAGATGCGATTGTGGTGGAATTACCATACCGAAAGAGAGTCATAATCATTGATGCAGCAGGAACTATGTCAGCAGATTTTTCATCGCCCTCATCAAAGAATTTTGACCAAATTATCGATCCGTTTTTAAAATCAAAGGGAATTACTGAAATCGATGCCGTCATCGTCTCTCATGCAGATCATGATCATATTGGAAGTGTTTCCGATATTCTTAAGCATTACAACGTGCAAGCAATCATAACCAGCCCGTTCTTTGATCAAACTAAATTGGCTGAGTGGCGGAATATTAGCCAAGCAGATTTTATTACGGTTGAAAGTGGAGACCAATTCCTTATTGATAAGCAATCGTTTCAAGTGATGTCGCCAATATCGGATTTGTCTGATTCTAATGAAAATTCTTTGGTGATGAAAACTGTATTCGGGAAGCTTACCTGGTTATTTACTGGTGATATAGGAGAAAAAGGAGAAACTGCATTAGTCCGTCAGTTTCCATTTGAAAAGATTGATGTGTTAAAAGTGGCACACCATGGCAGCAGTACGTCAAGCTCTAAAAATTATTTAGACACGATCCAACCTGAACTTGCGTTAATATCTGTTGGTGTTAACAACAGATATGGCCATCCGGATCAAGAAGTAGTCGATCGTTTGACCGCTCATGGAGTACAGATCTTAAGAACGGATATAAATGGTGCAATTATCTATAAATTTTCTTCAGATAGTGGAACAGTTTCCACTTACTTACCATAGGATAATGTAGCAAGAGCAAGGAATGGTTTAGAATGGTTTTCTCACGATCGCTAGAAGGATTGGCCGTAAAAAAAACGAGACTAAAGAAATTAGCCTCGTTCCTGTTATGATGCAATTGCGTCAAAAACAACGCCGATAAAGAAAATGATCATGAAAAATACAAATGAAAACACAAAACCAAATCCTGCATCAAAAATGTCGTGACGTTTCGACTGTACGTCCTTTTCAAATTCATTCATTTTGTCTACCTCCTTTTGCATCTAAGTATCTCTAAAACCTTGGCGTCGCATGCACTTTAATTATTTCATCCTTGTCACAGGATTCCCTTACTTAGCAAGAGTTAACACCTATATATTTGGGTTATTAGGTCAATCTATATGTAAGAAAATATCGCAACTTGATTAGATACCTGGGGCTAGTGAAGTTGCGTTGATATAGATTGAGGAGGGAAGGATGATGACGCTTCCCTCTTTTATTATTATGTATTCAAATAAGTAGTTACATGCTGACATCTTTTCATTACATCAATCTTATTATACAATAAAACATATTGAAGTTTTTTTCAACTTTTTATTAAACAGTTTATATAGTTGGAGTGGAGCGCATGAGTTACATAAGTTGTATAGAAGAAATGAAAAAACAGAAATTTGCTCCTGTTTATTATTTTTACGGAACAGAGACATATATGATTGAGGCCTTAAAACAAGCTTTAATATCCAATGGCTTAGAAAAAGAAGAGAAGGATACCAATTTCGAGGTATATGATTTAGAAGAGACATCGATTCAGGAAGTGATCACAGATGCAGAAACATTTCCTTTTTTTGGTGAAAGAAAAATTATTTTGGCTACGAATGCGTCATTTTTAAAGGCAAAACCTCCCAAAATGGAAGTTGATCACCGGCCGGATGTATTGATTGAGTATTTGGAAAATCCAGCACCGTATTCGATCGTTGTATTAATTGCACCATACGAGAAAGTCGATGAACGTAAAAAAGTTGTCAAGCGATTAAAAAAAGAGACAAAAGCCGTTTCTTGTGAACCCCTAAAAGAACGGGAGTTACAGAAAGTGATTACTTCGATTGCGAATCAGCATAATGTGAAGCTTTCTGAGCAAGTGATAACTTATTTTATAAATGAAATTGGGACAAACATGATGATTATCCATTCCGAAATGGAAAAACTCGCTTTATATGTCGGCGAAGGGAACGAAATAAGGCTAGAAGACGCCAAGTTGTTGTTGTCCAGTCAAGAGAGTAGTTCGTCTTTTAAATTAATGGACGCCATCATGAATAATGATCTAGCAAAAGCGATTGATATTACAAAGGATTTAGAAAAAATGAATGAGGAACCCATTGCGTTAATCGCCCTTATAGCATCTCAATACAGGACACTGATGCATGTAAAAATATTAAAGCAAAAGGGGTATACGCAGCAACAAATGGCATCGCAACTTAAGGTACATCCGTATGTGGCTAAGCTATCGATGCAAAGACAAGCAAAGTTTCAATTAAAAGAACTTAAACGTGCGATCGATCTTCTCACTGAAACGGATGCCCAAATAAAATCAGGCAGGATGGATAAATCGTTAGCATTCGAACTATTGCTTTACCAATTAATTGCAACAAGACAACGTGTATCATAATTAAAAAGCATTTCAGTCAAATGAAAAGCCGAACATAAACTGAAATCTCATGAATCAAGATTCCAGTTGCGTTCGGCTTTTCCTCAAATCAGTAAATCGAAATAAAATTTTTCCGGATGGTTCTATAAATCGATTGTCATTACTTCGTAGCGTTTCCTTTAATTTTATATTGCTCGTAACTAGAACAGTACCTGTTTATGGTTTGATTATTCGTTTTGCTAGCATACCAATTTCTGTTTGTCCCGGCCTTTTCCAGGTAATAAAAACCACAACAGTTTAGTCTGTTGTGGTTATTTATTATGCGCTCAGGTTGTTAACTTGCTGAGCTAAGCGGGATTTTTGACGGTCACCTTTGTTTTGGTGAATTAATCCTTTTTGTACCGCTTTATCAATTTTCTTAATTGCTGTTTGAAGAGCAGCTTTTGCATTTTCAACATCTTTACTTTCCACTAATGCTTCCACTTTCTTAATATGGGAACGCATGTCTGCTTTAAATGATTGGTTTTGTAGACGATGTTCTTCGTTAACACGTACACGTTTGATAGCTGATTTAATATTAGCCAATGTCTTCACCTCCATCTTACTTCATAGCCTATCTTATGTTAGGTCAAATGACATTTTACCAAAGCTTCGGCTACTTTTCAATAAAAATCGTCGCTAATTCTGAAATAACGTTACGTGTATCAATTTGGATTCAGTCGGTCAAACTATAAAAAATAAAAGCAGAGAGGTGTTTTCAGTTGGAAAATCAAGAACATTTTGAAGTTCGAACAGACCTGGCAGTTGAGGCGAAAGAAATGTATGTTAATCAAAATCAAAACAAAGATCAAAATCTAGAAATTGAAGGAGTTACCATTAGGGAAGACAAAATTGGAAATATCGGTTTAACAAATGTAGATGTCGATGAAAATGGTGCTAAACAAATTGGAAAGAATCCAGGCTCATACAGAACGATCTACTCAGAAGCCATTAAGAAACAAGATACTAAACTTCAGGAAGAAACGGCAAAAGTTGTTGCCAAGCAAATCATTGAGCTGTTAGACAAAAATAATATTCCTGCAGATGCAGCAGGCTTGGTAGTAGGTCTGGGAAACCGCAATGTTACACCGGATGCACTAGGGCCACTTGCTATTGAAAAAGTATTGGTCACGAATCATTTGTTTGTGCACGAACCGCAATATGTTCAAGATGGTTATCGTAAAGTAGCAACCATTGTACCAGGGGTAATGGGGGTTACAGGGATTGAAACGAGTGACATTATCAAAGGTGTGATAGAGAAATATAAACCAGGATTTGTTATTGCAATCGATGCATTAGCATCTCGATCAATAGAACGAGTCAATGCCACGATACAGCTATCGGATGCCGGCATCCATCCAGGTTCCGGAGTAGGTAATAAAAGAAAGGAACTAAGTGAATCCACCCTTGGAATTCCTGTGTTTGCAATCGGTGTTCCTACCGTTGTCGATGCAGTAACGATTACAAGTGATGCCATTGATTATGTACTAAAGCATATTGGTAAAGAATGGCGTGAGAAGGATAAACCATCCAAATCTTTAACACCTTCCGGTATGTCATTTGGAAATAGAACGTTAACGGATAAGGATCTTCCATCCATTGAGAAACGGGAGAAGATTTTTGGAATGATAGGCTCTCTTTCAGACCAGGAAAAACGTTCGTTAATGCAAGAAGTACTGACGCCACTCGGACACAATTTAATGGTGACACCAAAAGAAGTGGATGGATATATAGAAGATATGGCCCATTTACTAGCAGAAGCAATCAATGCTGCGATGCATAAAAATGTAGATATTAATAATTTTGCACAATATACAAGGTAATATAAGGTTCTACTTTCTATCGAATCATCATAGAATTTACTAGATATGATAGAGGAGATAGGAAGGAGAACGCTATGCAACGACCTAACCGCTTTCGCAAAAGAGTATATTTCTTTTCCCAGCACAAATTACTGATCATTATTTCATCATTTATAACGGCTTTTTTTGCAATGTTTATTTTGATTGGGATGTTAACAAGTGTCGATCCCAGCTATCGCGTTGCATCTAACACAGTGAAAAAATGGACAACCAATGTTACAGAAGAACATTTTTTAACGTTAATGTCAATGGAAAATAGGATGTTTAAAGAAGCATTACCGGAGGATAAGCCGCCGATAGACATGTGGAAGGTAATGTTTGAATTAGGGACGAATGTACGCATGCATGATGTTCGCAGTTTACTTGGACGAGAACTACCAGGTTTCGAAATGTATGACAGACAAATTTTGATAGCTGGGGAAGGAACCGATTATACAAATTTAACAGTCGAATCAACGCCTCCTCTTGATATTGTACTTGAGGAGAGAGAAGCTACCGAACCAGAAGAAAAGCAAGACAACAAACCAGTAGAAGAACAGGAAAAAACAACAGGAGAGCGGAATGTAGTCTTTATCTATAATACCCACAACCGGGAGTCTTTCCTGCCTTATTTGCCTGATACGGATGACCCGAATGATGCCTTTCATCGTGAGGTGAATATTACAAAAGTAAGTGAACAGTTAGCCAAAGATTTAAAAAGGTTCGGTATTGGAGCGCAAGTGGACAAGACCGATATCGGCTCCATTCTGAATGAAAAAGGTTGGGACTATTCAGCGGATTCCTATCGGGCTTCTAAAGAAGTAGTCGAAGCGGCACTTACAGACAATAAAGATGTTAACTTTATTTTCGACCTTCATCGTGACAGTATGCGAAAAGATGTTACAACGATTGATATTAACGGGAAATCGTACGCGAAAATGATGTTTGTCATCGGTGGAGACAACCCTGAACATGAAAAAAATGCAGCATTGGCTAAAGCATTACAGGACAAACTTGATAAAGAATACCCTGGATTAAGTCGTGGTGTTGAAATGTACGGTGGAGCAGGAAGAAACGGTGTATATAACCAAGATTTATCTGAGAACGCCTTAACTATTGAATTCGGTGGTGTTGATAACACGATGGAAGAATTGTACAACACCTCAGAAGTTTTTGCAGAAATCTTTAGTGAATATTATTGGAATGCAGAAAGAGTTTCTGGAGAAGGGGATGAGTAAGGTGAAGTATTTTTTCTATCTGTTGTTATTAAGTATATGCTTTTCCATTGGTATGTATCTTGGAATTGACCGTAGTGGCGAAACTGCCACTGCGGAAGGTTCAAAAGCCGAACAGGCATCTGAAGAAGTTTCCACTAGTCAGTTTGATCAGATGAATCGAGCGGCAATTATGGAGGAAGTGGAAAAGAACGGTGTTACAGAAAATGAATTAGAGCCTGCATTTATCCATTCAGTAGCCAATAAAGGGGAAACGGTTGTCAAACATTTTTTTAATCAGATTGTCCATGCAACGTATGCAATTGTAGATGGTTTGTTTTCATGAGTCCAAATAGGTAATCGCATATATTTATGTTGAACATCCACGGTTTCACTGCTATAATCAATGCTAGTATTGTGGTCAAATATAGGAGTTGAATGACATTGACGAACATTAGAAATCAAAAAAATGTGCGTAATTTTTCCATTATCGCACATATTGATCACGGAAAATCTACTTTAGCTGATCGTATTCTGGAAAAAACGAAAGCTTTAACATCTCGAGAAATGAAAGAGCAATTCCTGGATGCGATGGATTTAGAGCGTGAACGTGGAATTACCATTAAATTAAATGCAGTACAGTTGAAGTATCACCGTGATGATGGAGACGATTATTTATTTCATTTGATTGATACACCAGGACACGTCGATTTTACATATGAAGTATCTCGAAGCTTAGCGGCCTGTGAAGGTGCAATTCTTGTTGTGGATGCTGCTCAGGGGATCGAGGCACAGACATTAGCGAACGTCTATCTTGCACTTGATAATGATCTTGAAATAATACCTGTTATTAATAAAGTGGACCTTCCTAGTGCAGATCCGGAGCGGGTTAAACAAGAGATTACCGATGTGATTGGTATTGACGGTGATGAAGCAATTTTGGCCAGTGCCAAATCTGGTATCGGTATTGAAGAAATTCTTGATGCGATTGTAGAAAGAATACCAGAACCACAGGGGGATCCTGAGGAACCGTTGAAAGCCCTTATTTTTGATTCGTTGTATGACCCTTATCGTGGTGTTGTCGCATATATTTGTGTGAAGGAAGGTTCAGTAAAGGTTGGCGACAAGATCAAAATGATGGCGACCGGTAAAGAATTTGAAGTGAATGAAGTCGGTGTGTTTAATCCAAAACCAATTAAATTAGATGAACTAACGGTTGGAGATGTTGGTTATTTAACGGCATCTATTAAAAATGTAGGAGATACACGCGTCGGGGATACGATTACCTTAGCTAGCAACCCTGCACCAGAGCCATTACCAGGCTACCGTAGATTAAACCCGATGGTATTCTGTGGACTATATCCAGTTGATGCAGATAAATATAATGATTTACGTGAAGCGCTCGAAAGGCTAGAGTTAAATGATTCTTCCTTGCAATATGAAGCGGAAACTTCTCAAGCTCTAGGTTTTGGTTTCCGTTGTGGTTTCCTTGGGCTGCTTCATATGGAAATTATTCAAGAACGTATTGAACGTGAATTCGGTATTGATTTGATCACGACGGCACCGAGTGTAATTTATCAGGTGATCAAGACAGATGGTGAAGAAGTATCGATCGATAATCCATCCTTTATGCCTGATAATCAGTCTGTTCAAGAAGTACAAGAACCATATGTAAGTGCAACGATTATGGTACCGAATGATTTTGTAGGCCCAGTAATGGAGATCTGTCAGAAAAAACGCGGCGATTTTATGGATATGCAATATTTAGATGATAATCGGGTGAACGTTGTGTACGAAATCCCGCTATCTGAAATTGTCTACGACTTTTTCGACCAATTGAAATCACAAACGAAAGGATATGCTTCGTTTGATTATGAAATGATTGGTTACAAAACGTCTAATCTAGTGAAAATGGACATCTTATTAAACGGTGATACCATCGATGCACTATCTTTTATTGTACACAGAGATTTTGCTTTTGAACGCGGAAAACAAATAGCCGATAAGCTCAAAAAATTGATTCCCCGTCAGCAATTTGAGGTTCCGATTCAAGCAGCAATCGGTAATAAAATTGTTGCCAGAACCAATATTAAAGCAATGCGTAAAAACGTTCTAAGTAAATGTTACGGTGGGGATATTTCGCGAAAACGTAAACTGTTGGAGAAACAAAAAGAAGGTAAAAAACGCATGAAAATGGTTGGTTCAGTAGAAGTTCCACAAGAAGCATTTATGGCAGTACTAAAAATGGATGATGAGTAAACCATCTAAACCCTTGTCAGTCGACAAGGGTTTTGCCGTACGCCTTCATAGTTTCTGTCACAGCTAAGAAAAGGAGGAAAGAGAAGTGGTCTCATCCGTATATATTCATATTCCCTTCTGTGAAAAGATCTGTCATTATTGTGATTTTACGAAGTTTTTTTATGATGAAAAAATGGCAGATGATTATTTAATCGCATTAGAAAAGGAAATGAAAGCCTATATCCATAAACCAAAAAAGAAAATGAACACAATTTTTGTCGGTGGAGGTACACCGACAGCATTAAATGAGAAGCAGTTAACGAAATTGGTGCAAATGATTGCTCATTATTTTGATGTAGCATCCGTCAGCGAGTATTCTTTCGAAGCGAACCCAGGGGATTTAACAAATGAGAAAATTAATATATTACGTGCTTACGGTGTCAACCGGATTTCCATGGGTGTCCAGGTACTTGATGACGAAATGTTGGAACAACTCGGAAGATTACACAGAGTGAAAGATGTCTATGAGAATGTCAATGGCTTGGTACAAGCAGGTATTGATAATATTAGTATTGACTTAATGTACAGTCTCCCCAATCAATCTATCGAAGGATTCAACAAAACCTTAAAGGAAGCATTACAGTTCAATCTGCCGCATTATTCAGCTTATTCGTTGCAAATAGAACCGAAAACGATCTTCTATCAGCGATATATGAAAGGAAAACTATCGAAGCCACCCGAAGAAATAGAGGCGGATATGTATGCATTGCTTCGAAGTGAAATGCGTGCTAATGGCATTCATCAATATGAAATTAGTAATTTTGCCAAGCCGGGGTTTGAAAGTCAGCATAATCTTGTGTATTGGAATAACCAATATTATTTCGGTTTCGGTGCAGGTGCTCACGGGTATTTACCAGGTGAGCGCATTATAAACATTCGTCCATTTCCGAAATATGTGGAGGCTGCGAATGATTCGGGAAAACCAATACTTCATATTGAACAAATTGGACGTAAGGAACAGATTGAGGAAGAAATGTTTCTTGGATTGCGAAAGAGTGAAGGAGTTTCTGTGAGTGCCTTTGAAAAAAAATATCAAATTCCGCTAAGAGACTTATATGGCGAGGAATTGGACACCCTAAAACAAAAGGGATGGATAGATGTCAACAGCAGTTTTGTAAAACTGACAGAGGAAGGTAAACCCTTTGGCAATGAAGTTTTCCAAAGCTTTCTGTTAGATGATAATGCGTTCTAGCCTGATAATCTTCATTTTTCTGTGTTTCTTAATTGACAATTAAGAATGGATTTGATAATTTATTAGTAGAATTAGCACTCAAGTAATTAGAGTGCTAACAGAGGTGATCATCGATGCTTACAGATAGACAAATACAAATTTTGCAGGTTATTATTGATGAGTTCATCCAGACGGCACAACCGATTGGATCAAGGGCAATTGCGAAAAAAGAAACTATTTCTTTCAGCCCCGCTACAATTCGAAACGAAATGGCAGATTTGGAAGAAATGGGATTTATTGAAAAAACCCATACCTCTTCTGGTCGGGTACCTTCAGAAAAGGGTTACCGTTTCTATGTCGATCATTTAATTTCACCCTTTCGATTATCGAGTCATGACGTGAATATGATTAAACATACGTTTGAGCGGGAAATGATAGAATTTGAAAGAGTTGTTCAGAAATCAGCAAGAATCATGTCTGATTTGACCAATTATACGTCGATTATTCTTGGTCCGGAAGTGTTTCATACCACGTTAAAACAAATACAGCTGATCAGTTTATCCAACAGTACTGCAGTCGCGATCCTGGTAACAAACACAGGGCATGTGGAGCACAGGTATTTTAATGTACCTGCTTCGATGTTGTCATCTGATTTGGAGAAGTTGGTTAACATTTTAAATGATCGTCTGGTAGGAGTGCCAATTATTCAATTGCAGCATAGATTATTTGGAGAAGTCGCGCAGCTTTTACAACGATACAGTGCTGATTTCGAAACGACTTATTCCTATTTGCACGAAGCATTGCTAGAGAAACAGCCGGTGAAGCTTTATATGGATGGGAAAACCAATATTATGTTACAGCCCGAATTTCATGATGTTCATAAGATACAATCATTGTATTCCTTGATGGAGCGTGAGGATGAAATGGCCAATCTGCTCCGGACATCTGGCCAAGGGTTAAAGGTAGTAATCGGGCAAGAAAACCATATAGACGCAATGCAGGATTGCAGTTTAATCACTGCCACATACTCACTGGGTGAGGACCAATTTGGGACGATCGCCTTGTTAGGACCTACTCGAATGGAATACTCCAGAGTGGTTTCACTGTTAAATGTCCTGTCAAAGCAATTAAGCAAGACGTTTGATTCATGGTACTAACATGTGAAAGGGTATGGTGGAATCCGTACTCTTTTCACTTGTGTGTATAAAGTTTGATTCTTTTAAGAAAGTATGTTTAGCTATACAATGGTTTTTTATCTAGGAGGTGACAGTAATGCAAGAAAAAGATATCAATCAAAACGAACAAGAAGAAGTAATTGAAGATGCAGAACAAGAATTGGTGAGTGATGAGGAAACAGCTACAGCGACGCAACCGGATGTAAGTGAAGATGACATTCAAGCACTTCAAGCTGAAAAAGACGACTTACAGAACCGTCTTCTTCGGGTTCAGGCAGAGTATGATAATTTCAGAAAACGAACCAAAAAAGAGAAAGAAGCGGACTTAAAATATAAATCTCAATCAGTTGTCACTGAATTGCTACCCGTACTCGATAACTTTGAGCGTGCCCTGCAGGTTGAAATTGATGACAAGGCAGCTAAAGGTGTGGTAGAAGGTTTAAAGATGGTCTACCGTCAGTTGAAGACAGTGTTAGAAAATGAAGGTGTATCTGAAATTGAGACAGATGGTCAATATTTTAATCCGAATCTTCATCAAGCCGTAATGCAAGTGGAAGAAGAAGGTTTTGAATCCAACGAAATTGTCGAAACTATGCAAAAAGGCTATCAATTGAAAGACAGAGTAATTCGACCAGCAATGGTAAAAGTAAATCAATAATTACATATGATGTGAAGGAGGAATTTTAGTTATGGGTAAAATCATTGGTATTGACTTAGGTACAACAAATTCATGTGTAGCAGTAATGGAAGGTGGAGAATCTAAAGTAATCCCGAATCCGGAGGGGAATCGTACAACACCTTCTGTTGTTTCTTTCAAAAGTGGAGAACGTCAAATTGGTGAAGTTGCGAAACGTCAAGCAATTACAAACCAAAATACGATTCAGTCTATTAAACGACATATGGGTACAGATTATAAAGTAGAAATTGAAGGAAAAGAATACACTCCTCAAGAAATTTCTGCAATCATTCTACAACATTTGAAGTCATACGCAGAGGACTATTTAGGTGATACAGTTGATAAAGCTGTTATTACAGTGCCAGCTTACTTTAATGATGCGGAGCGTCAAGCTACGAAAGATGCTGGTAAAATTGCTGGACTTGAAGTAGAACGTATTATCAATGAACCTACTGCTGCAGCATTGGCATATGGTATTGATAAAGCTGATCAAGATCAAACAGTTCTGGTATATGACCTTGGTGGTGGTACGTTTGATGTGTCTATTCTGGATATTGGAGAAGGTACATTTGAAGTAGTATCTACTGCAGGTGATAACAGACTAGGTGGGGACGATTTTGATGAAGTATTAATTGACCACATGGTAGCAGAGTTCAAGAAAGAAAATGGCATTGACCTTGCTCAGGACAAAATGGCATTGCAACGTTTGAAAGATGCAGCAGAAAAAGCGAAAAAAGACCTTTCAGGTGTTGCGCAAACACAAGTATCTCTACCGTTTATTACAGCAGGAGATGCTGGACCACTTCACTTGGAAATGAATATTACACGTGCTAAATTTGATGAGCTATCAGCAGATTTAGTGGAAAAAACAATGGGACCTACTCGTCAAGCATTGCGTGATGCAGATCTATCTGCTAGCGACATTGACAAAGTATTGTTGGTTGGTGGTTCCACTCGTATTCCAGCAGTACAAGAAGCCATTAAGAAAGAAATTGGTAAAGATCCTTCTAAAGGAGTTAACCCAGATGAGGTTGTTGCATTAGGTGCGGCGATCCAGGGTGGTGTTTTACAAGGTGATGTTAAAGATGTTGTATTACTTGATGTTACACCATTATCACTAGGGATCGAAACAATGGGCGGTGTTACGACAAAATTAATCGAGCGTAACACAACAATCCCAACTAGCCATTCTCAAGTTTTCTCAACTGCAGCAGATAATCAAACAGCGGTTGATATCCACGTGCTTCAAGGTGAACGTGAAATGGCACAGGATAACAAAACATTAGGTCGTTTCCAATTAACGGATATTCCAGCGGCTCCACGCGGTGTACCGCAAATCGAAGTATCATTCGATATTGATGCGAACGGTATTGTAAATGTTCGTGCGAAAGATTTAGGAACGAATAAAGAACAGTCTATTACGATTAAATCTTCTTCTGGTCTATCTGACGATGAAGTGGAACAAATGGTAAAAGATGCAGAAGAAAATGCAGAAGCAGATAAACAACGTCGTGAGGAAATTGAGCTTCGTAATGAAGCAGATCAGTTAGTTTTCCAAACAGATAAGACTTTAAAAGATCTTGGCGAAAGTGTAACAGATGAAGAAAAACAAAAAGCGGAAGCTGTCAAAGAAGAATTGAAAAAAGCTTTAGAAGATAATGATCAAGATCAAATTAAAGAGAAAAAAGAAGCTTTAGAACAAGAAGTGCAAAACTTAACAGTGAAAATGTATGAGCAAGCACAACAACAGCAGCAGACAGAAGGCGGCGCTGATGCTGGTCAAGAAAATGCAGAAGATGTAGTCGATGCCGATTACGAAGAAGTAGATGACGAAGATAAAGATAAAAAATAAGATAGTTCACGTAACATGATGGAAAAGTCAAAGTCAGAATTCTCGGCTTTGGCTTTTTCCATGAGGTAGGTGTCGTTTCATACTGCTAATCCATGAATATATTAGTAGATAACGAGAATGGAGCTATGTAAATGGCGGACCCTGCAGCCCATTTAAATGTGGCGAGAAGGTAGGTGTGCCACTCTCTTACAAGTGAAATAATGTTTGCTAATCAGTATAAATAAATGTTATGATAATGTTTATGCAATAAACGAGCGGGAGCGTGATCAGTCAGTGAGTAAACAAGATTATTATGAGGTTTTAGGTGTGTCCAAAGACGCATCGAAAGATGAAATTAAAAAAGCTTATCGTAAACTTGCAAGGAAATATCACCCAGATGTGAATAAAGATGAAGGCACGGACGAAAAGTTTAAAGAAGTGAAAGAAGCTTATGAAGTATTGGGCAACGAACAGAAAAAAGCTCAATATGATCAATTCGGTCATGCTGGTCCACAAGGTCAAGGTGGCTTTGGTGGATTTGGAGGCGGTGCTGAAGATTTCGGTGGATTTGGTGACATTTTTGATATGTTCTTCGGTGGTGGCCGCCGACGAGACCCAAATGCCCCTCGTCAAGGTAACGATCTGCAATATACGATGACATTAGAATTTGAGGATGCCATTTTTGGAAAAGAAACAGATATTCAAATTCCTAAAGAAGAAGAATGTGACACGTGCCACGGTTCTGGTGCAAAACCAGGTACACAGCCTGAAACGTGTAGTAATTGTAACGGAAGTGGACAACTAAATGTAGAGCAAAATACACCATTTGGTAGAGTCGTAAACCGAAGAGTATGCCATCACTGTCAAGGTACCGGAAAGCAAATTAAAGACAAATGTGGAACTTGTGGCGGTCAAGGTAAAGTGAAGACACGTAAAAAGATTCATATTAGCATTCCAGCCGGGATTGATGAAGGACAGCAAATTCGAGTTGCTGGCCAAGGGGAACCTGGTATAAATGGTGGTCCTGCGGGAGATCTGTACGTTGTTATTCAAGTGAAAACTCATGAATTTTATCAACGTGAAGGTGACCACATTTTCTGTGAAATGCCGGTCACATTTGCGCAAGCTGCATTAGGGGATGAAATTGAAGTGCCGACACTTCACGGTAAGGTGAAATTGAAGGTGCCAGCTGGTACACAAACAGGGAAAACCTTCAGACTTAAAGGTAAAGGTGCGCCGAATGTGCGAAGTAATGTTCATGGAGATCAACATATTAAAATCCGTGTAATAACACCAACAAACCTTAGTGATCGCCAAAAAGAATTGTTGAGAGAATTTAATGAAATTAGTGGAAATCAGCCGACAGACGAACACGAAAATACATTTTTTCAACGAGTAAAACGTGCTTTTAAGGGCGAATAATTAACCATAGTAACAAATTTTAGATAGAAATGAGTTGATCTGCTTGAAGTGGACAGAGCTGAGTATCTATACGACAAATGAAGCGATTGAACCTATTTCAAATATTATTCACGAAGCAGGAGCAAGTGGCGTAGTAATAGAAGATCGTCAGGATCTTGAACGTATTTGGGAAGGTCGCTTTGGAGAAATTTATGACCTTAATCCGGATGATTATCCGGAAGAGGGAGTTCGGTTAAAAGCTTACCTCCCTGTTAATAGTTTTCTGGGTGAGACTGTTACCGAAATAAAGCAAGCCATTAACAATTTATTGTTATACGACATCGATATTGGCTTAAACAAAATTACACTGAGTGAAGTGAATGAAGAAGAGTGGGCAACAGCCTGGAAGAAATATTATAAGCCTGCAAAAATATCGGAACGTGTAACCATTACCCCCACATGGGAAGATTATCAGCCTGTCTCAACAGATGAACTTATTATAGAGTTAGACCCAGGAATGGCATTTGGAACAGGGACACATCCTACAACTGTTTTAAGTATTCAGGCATTGGAAAGTCATTTGCAGAACGGAGATACTGTTTTTGATGTCGGGTGTGGATCTGGTGTTTTAAGTATTGCTGCTGCACTATTAGGTGCTGATAAAGTTTATGCTTATGACCTGGATGAAGTTGCAATCCAAAGTACAAAACTGAATGCTAAAGTAAATAAAGTGGATGATAAAATGCAGGTCAAACAAAACAATTTACTGCAGCATGTTACAGGTACAGCTAATGTTATTGTAGCGAATATTTTGGCGGAGATCATTTTGCGTTTCGAAAAAGACGCGTTTGATCGACTTGTTCCTGGAGGTATTTTCATTACTTCCGGAATTATCCAAAAAAAGAAGTTAGCTGTAAAGAATGCACTAGAAGAAGCTGGTTTTGAGATTATTGAAACCAATCAGATGGAAGATTGGATCTCCATCATTGCCCAAAAACCCGAAGAAAGCAGGTAATGGGATGCAACGCTATTTTATTGACAGTAATAATTGGAATGATGACGAGGTAAAGATTACAAATGAGGATTTTCATCATGTTGTTCATGTGATGAGGATGCAAGAAGGGGATACTTTCATTGCCAATCATCCCGATCAGGATGCAGCTAAGTGTAAGATTACCTTCATTGATGAAAACCAGGTCGTAGCAGTAGTGGAAGAATGGCTCGAGGAAACGAAAGAATTACCTGTTCACATTACTATTGCCCAAGGATTGCCGAAAGGAGACAAGTGGGAGTTTGTCTTGCAGAAAGGAACGGAGTTAGGTGCGGTTCGCTTCGTTCCAATTCAAGCGGCACGTTCTGTCGTTAAATGGGATGCAAAAAAACAACAGAAAAAAGTAGCGAGATGGCAAAAAATCGTAAAAGAAGCGAGCGAACAAGCCCACCGTAACAAGTTACCTGACATTGATCCTGTTCTGTCTGTTAAAGATTTTGTGAAGCAGTCTGCTTCTTATGATTGGAAATTTTTCGCTTATGAGGAAACGGCAAGACAGTATCCGACTGTTAAGTTACACCATTATTTTTCACAGATAGAAGTAGGTCAGTCGGTGATGGTTTGTATCGGACCTGAAGGTGGGTTCGATGAGGATGAAGCCATTAGATTGAAACAAAATGGGTTTCAAGCGATTCGGTTAGGGCCAAGAATTTTAAGAACAGAAACAGCACCTCTTTATGTGCTTGCTAACTTGTCTTACTACTTTGAAGAAATGAGGTGATGAAATGCCAACAGTGGCTTTTCATACATTAGGATGCAAGGTAAATCATTATGAAACAGAAGGAATATGGCAGAAGTTCAAAACCGAAGGATATGAACGTGTTGAGTTTGATCATCATGCGGATGTATATGTGATTAATACATGTACCGTCACGAACACAGGGGACAAAAAAAGTCGACAAGTTATTCGTCGTGCCATTCGCAGTAATCCTGAGGGAGTAGTATGTGTAACGGGCTGTTATGCGCAGACCTCTCCAGGTGAAATCATGGAAATCCCAGGAGTTGATGTCGTTGTTGGTACACAAGATCGTGGAAAAATGATCCAGTATATTGAAGAACACCAAGAACATAGACAACCGATTAACGGTGTATCGAATATTATGAAAAATCGTACATTTGAAGAAATGGATGTGCCACAATTCTCTGATCGTACTCGTGCATCATTAAAAATACAAGAAGGTTGTAATAACTTCTGTACTTTCTGTATTATTCCTTGGTCTCGTGGATTATTACGTTCAAGACAGCCTGAGAATGTTTTGAAACAAGCGCGTCAACTAGTGGAAGCCGGCTATAAAGAGATTGTCCTTACAGGTATCCATACTGCCGGGTACGGTGAAGACATGAAGGAATATAATTTTGCGCAATTATTACGTGACCTTGAAAGCAAAATAGATGGACTCAAACGTATTCGTATTTCCTCAATTGAGGCAAGTCAAATCACAGATGAAGTTATTGAGGTACTTGATGCATCAAAGAAAGTAGTACCGCATTTACACATTCCATTACAATCAGGTTCTGATACCGTATTAGAGCGGATGAGGCGTAAATATACAACTGATTTTTACAAAAAAAGAGTGGCAAAAATTCAAAAAGCCCTTCCGCATCTAGCAATTACTTCAGATGTAATTGTAGGGTTCCCGGGAGAAACAGAACAAGAATTTCAGGAAACGATGGATTTCATAAAAGAAATCGGCTATTCAGAATTACACGTCTTCCCATTCTCTAAAAGAACCGGTACTCCTGCAGCCCGAATGGATAATCAGGTGGAAGATGATGTGAAGCATCAACGTGTGCAAATGTTGATTGAACAGTCGGATCAGCAAGCCCTTGCTTATGCTAAGAGCTATGAAGATGAAGTAGTAGAAGTAATTCCTGAAGAATCATTTAATGAAGAAGAACCTAATATGCTGGTAGGTTATTCAGATAATTACTTGAAGGTTAAATTCGATGGTACTAAAGAGATGATCGGCGAAATTGTTCGTGTAAAAATCACAAAAGCAGGGTATCCATATAATGAAGGTACTTTCGTCCGTGTCATGGATGATGCTGCATTATCGGTATAACTTATTTGTATAGGTAATGCCATTGCCCGCATGAAAATGGCAATCAAGAAGATGCCACTTTTCTTGTGAAAATGGTTGACCTGGTTAATAACGTATATTATAATTGCAAAGAGACATATGTATGATTACATATGTGGGATTATTTTTTTGTATGCTTCGGAGGGAGGGAAATTAGCATGTCTAACACAACTCGCGTTCGTAAAAACGAGTCTCTTGAAGATGCTCTTCGTCGCTTCAAACGCAGTGTATCTAAATCAGGTACATTGTCTGAATACCGTAAGCGTGAATTTTATGAAAAACCTAGTGTTCGCCGTAAGAAGAAATCAGAGGCAGCTAGAAAGCGTAAATTTTAAAGAGGGTGTAATGAGATAATGGCAATCGTTGAACTTTTGAACCAGGATATGAAACAGGCGATGAAGGCCAGAGATAAAGAAAAATTAAGTGTTATTCGAATGGTCAAAGCATCGATGCAGAATGAAGCCATTAAATTACAGAAAGATGCATTGTCTGAAGAAGAAGAACTAACCGTTTTAGCTAGAGAGCTAAAACAGAGAAAAGATTCCCTCCATGAATTTAAAGAAGCTGGACGCGAAGATCTTGTAAGCAATTTAGAAACTGAAATTGACATTATACAAGCTTATATGCCTGAACAGCTATCTGATGATGAATTAGAGAAAATTGTTGTTCAGACGATCGAGGAAGTTCAAGCTCAGTCTAAAAAAGACATGGGAAAAGTAATGAGCGCACTTATGCCTAAAGTAAAAGGTAAAGCAGAAGGCTCAAGAGTGAATCAATTGGTTCAGAAGAACTTATCATAGAACGAACATAATGATTTCATTCAACAATAAAGGCCCTTGGCTTATTAATAAGCTAAGGGTCTTTTTACTATTTATAAGTCTGTTGCTTGACATCGATGTATTTTAACAGTATGTTCGAAACTAGTATAGCTATCTGAATGCGATACCATCTTTTTTTTACGTCTTGAAACTTTTCGCCTGGCTGATTCGTACATAGTAGAGGCGTAGTGGGAAGGAGGTCATTTATTGAAACGTATCTTTACAAAGCTTATAACCGCTGTCATGCTGGTGATTGTTTTTGGAACTGTATTTCTGAACAACCATCAAGTGTTTGCTGCAGATAACGGAGAAGGTAAGCTTGTTTACATCATTCCAATTGAAAATGAAGTAGAAAGAGGCTTGGAAGCTTTTATTCGCCGAACAACGACAGAGGCAACAGAAGCAAATGCGGATCACATCATTTTTGAAATTAATACACCTGGCGGCCGGGTTGATGCTGCACAGAATATCGGGGAAATCTTACAGGATCTTGATGTACAAACAACATCATTCATCACGGTAAAAGCGCTGTCGGCGGGTTCATTTATCGCACTTAATACCGATAATATTTTTATGAAATCACAAACAAGTATGGGCGCAAGTGGTGTGATTAATTCAGATGGGACAGCTGCAGACAAAAAAGCCCAATCAGCTTGGATTGCCAGCATGCGAGGAGCTGCCAGTTCGAAAGGGAGAGATCCGTTATACGCCGAAGCTATGGCGAATGCTGAACTAGACCTGTCGGAATATGGAGCCCCTAAAGGAAAATATTTAACTCTGGATGCAAACTATGCGACGGAAGTAGGGTACGCAGATGGCATTGTTTCACATCGTACCGCTTTGTTAAATGAGCTTTCCTTATCCCAGGCGAAGGTAGTTGAAACGGCGCCTACTGCGGCAGAAGTGCTTGCCAGATTTCTTACAAGTCCAGTTGTAGTACCAATCTTATTGTCATTAGCAAGCATTGGCTTAATTGTGGAATTATATTCCCCTGGATTTGGTATTCCTGGATCGATTGGACTTGGCTCCTTAGTACTGTATTTTTATGGACATATCGTAGCCGGATTAGCTGGCTATGAATCGATTGTATTACTTATTATTGGCATTGTCTTGATTATTATCGAGATTTTTGCACCAGGAGGAATACTTGGTTTTATTGGTGTGGGCGCAATAGTGGGGGCTTTGTTTATGTCCACGGATGATGTGGGAAATATGACGCTCAGTATTGCTATTGCGCTGATTGCTAGTATAATCGTCTCTGTGATTCTTTTTAAAACTATTGGTTTGGAGAAAGGTGCGTTTCGCCACGTTATTTTAAAGGATGCGACGAGAACCGAACAAGGGTATGTTTCGACTGTCAATCGTAACGAGTTACTAGGGCAGGAAGGCATATCGGTTACACCATTAAGACCTGCTGGATCTGCTGAATTTGGTGAAGAACGATTGGACGTCGTTTCCGAGGGTAGTTTTATTGAAGTGAACAGTCCGATCACTATTGTGAAAGTCGAAGGGTCAAGGATAGTTGTACGAAAAATCAAATCATAATTTATTGAGGAGGAATGTATTATGTCAGAACAATGGGAAGTAATTTTTCCAATCATTATTATTGGTTTAATTGTTATTGCTGTAGCGGTATTATTTACCTTTATCCCGGTGATGCTGTGGATTAGTGCACTCGCAGCTGGCGTGAAAGTTAGTATCTTTACATTAGTGGGTATGCGTTTAAGAAGGGTTGTACCGTCCCGTGTTATTAATCCCCTAATCAAAGCGCACAAAGCTGGGATTGATGTCACAACAAATCAGCTCGAGAGTCATTTTTTAGCTGGAGGTAACGTCGATCGAGTTGTCAATGCGCTAATCGCTGCGCAACGAGCAAACATTGAATTAAGCTTTGAACGCTGTGCTGCGATTGACCTTGCGGGTCGTGATGTACTTGAAGCAGTTCAAATGAGTGTAAATCCAAAAGTTATTGAAACACCTTTTATTGCCGGTATCTCCATGGATGGTATCGAAGTGAAAGCAAAGGCAAGAATTACGGTACGTGCTAACATTGACCGACTCGTTGGTGGTGCTGGTGAAGACACGGTAATCGCCCGTGTAGGTGAAGGTGTTGTCAGTACGATTGGTAGTTCAGAAGATCATAAAAAAGTATTGGAAAACCCGGATTCGATTTCACATAATGTTTTAAATCGAGGTTTAGATGCTGGTACAGCGTTTGAAATCTTATCGATTGATATTGCTGATGTAGATATTGGTAAAAACATTGGTGCAATCCTACAGACAGATCAAGCAGAAGCTGACAAGAATATTGCGCAGGCTAAAGCCGAAGAGCGTCGTGCAATGGCGGTTGCTCAAGAGCAGGAAATGGTTGCAAAAGTGCAAGAAATGCGTGCAAAAGTAGTAGAAGCAGAAGCAGAAGTACCACAAGCATTGGCAGAAGCATTACGTTCTGGTCATATGGGTGTAATGGATTATATGAATTATAAAAATATTAATGCAGATACTGATATGCGTGATTCCATCGGAAAATTAACTGACACGGACAATGAGGAAGACGAAAATCGCAGTTAATGAAAAATTCATCCGCAACAAAGAAAGGATGATGAAAAATGAATGAGATTCTAAGTTTTATCGTCCCGATTATAGCTGTTGTTGTTTGGTTATTTGGTCTTGGCAAGTCAGACCAAAAAGAGCAGCAGAAACAAAAGCAGAGCCCTGCAAAGCCTGTTAACCCTTCAACTATGCAGCAGAGTAAGCCGACGATAAGTGAAAGGTCTGAAGAGGTATCTACCGAATTGGATACTACATTTGCTCAGCAAAAAGAGCAGCAAATGGAGAAGTTAAAGGCAAAACTTGGCCAATCAGGTGCTTCGCAGGAACAAAGTGAACAGCCATTAGGTGAGCACAATGCATTAAAAGATAAGCCTTTATCCAGACCGAAAAAGCAACAAACAGAAAAAGAGGTCACACTTTCCATTGCGAAAAATCTTAATAAAAAAGGTATTGCTCAAGGAATAATCATGGCAGAAGTACTTGGCCCACCTCGAGCATATCAAAACAGAAATAATACAAGAATCAACCGATAGTCAAAACCGAATGGTCTAATCCATTCGGTTTTTTCATGCTAAAACAGCATTAGGGGCAATTAAAGATGTAAAATGGCTTATTCTTATAATTACTACCTCATTTCTTATTTGTAGAGCCTAAATATTAGCGCTGGCCAACCACTCCCCGCAGGACGCGGAGTAGTTGGCCGGAGCGGTATCTCAGTACATGAATCATTTCAAAATTACCTTTAAACTGCTAGTTAACATAATCCGTATTAAACGAAGTTATATATCCTTATTTAGTTTTGTTTGGCTGGTTGATCACAGTTTTTTTATGTTGAAATAAATATTGCGCTGGAATATTGCTTTCGTGCTTGATTTATCAACTGAACTTTCACCTAAACTGTTCTGAAATCTATTTAAGTTCATAGAATAGACATGAGGGGAGGCATTTGTATTGTGAAAAAAATGAAAGAAAAATTTATGAGAGCTTTAACACGTACATTTGATTTGCCTTCTGAAGTGACACTTGAATTACCTCGAATTACCATGATTGGTTCTATTCATGCATACATAGAAAATCATCAAGGACTAGTAGTATTTTCATCCCAGGAGCTGCTCTTAAAAGTACATCAAGGATTTGTCAGAGTCAAAGGGGATGAATTTGTATTAAAAATGATGATTGATAAAGATATATTGTTAGAGGGTAAGATTCAAGATGTTACCTTTGAAAAAGATAAAGCTTAATATCGGAGGGAAAGTCTTATGTTTTTCCATCGCAAAAATTGGCTGGCAGGTTATATAACAATAGAAATTAAAGGACAATATCCAGAACATTTCTTTGACATGTGTGCAAGGTATGACATTCCGTCCTGGGACATACAAAAAAAAGACTCAACTACTTCGACAGGAAAAATAAAATTATCGGATTTGCCCAAACTAAGAGCAGTAAGAAGGAAATCCATATATAAAATATATTTTAAAGACCGAATGGGGTTACCTTTTTTTCTTCGCCAATTAGTTTATCAAAAACCATTTTTGATCAGTATCGCGATTGCTTTGTCTGTTATATTTTTATTATCTAACGTTGTCTGGAAAATCGACGTAGTTGGCCTTGATGAGGAATTAGAAAGGAAAGTCAAGATCCAGATGGAGGAATATGGACTTGAAAGAGGCAGTTTACAGTGGAACGTTGATTCTCCTGGCACATTACAACAACGTTTATTAGCAGATGTTCCCGAGCTGTTGTGGATAGGTGTAAAGAAGAATGGCTCAGCATATCACCTTGAAGGAGTGGAGAAAACAACTGTTGAGAAAAAAGAAGAGGAAGCTGTAGGACACCTGGTTGCTGCAAAAGAAGGTGTTATTGTCGATTTATATGTAAAAAAAGGACAACCCCTCGTACAGCCTAATGATGTGGTTTATCAAGGGGATACTCTTGTATCAGCATTTCTGAACGAGTCAGAAGATGAGGATGAAGACGATGAGCCAAATAAGTCCAATCCGGTTGCTGCTGATGGGGAAGTGATTGCCGAAGTTTGGTATAAGAGCGAAGTCACTGTTCCTTTAAATAATGAATATGCTGTACTTAATGGAATATCAGAGAAAAAGCATTATGTTCATATGTACAACTATTTAATCCCAATTTGGAATTTTAAAAAGCCGGAATTCAAGGACTACCAAATGGATGTTGAACAAAAGGAATTTTATTTCTTGAAATGGAAATTGCCCATCACTTATGTTGAACAAACTATTTATCAAAAAGAAGTAAAGAAAGAACAACTAACTGAGAAAAAAGCAAAAGAAATTGCCTTAGAACAAGCAAGAAGAGAATTGCGAAGTCAAATTTCGCAAGAAGCAGAAATTAAGGAGGAAAAAGTTTTGCACGAAACGGTAGAGAATGGTAAAGTAAAATTAACTTTATATTTTACTGTACTAGAGGATATTGCAAAGAAACAACCATTGAGTCAAGGAGATTGATTATGACAGAAGACCTAAAAATGATTGATTTACAAATAGAAAATCCGAATGAGGCGTTAAGTCTTTTTGGCACGGAAGATCGTCACTTGAAACAATTAGAAGAACAATTACAGGTATCTATTACATCACGTGGCGAGCAAATTAGTGTGTCAGGAACCGATACTGATATATCCATCATACAGGATGTATTAAATGGGCTGCTGGGTATTATCCGCAAAGGAATTTCCATTAGTGAGCGGGATGTTATTTATGCCGTTGATTTAGCAAAGAAAGGTAAAATCAATCAATTAGAAACTTTATTTGAAGATGAGATTACCAAAACAGCTAATGGAAAATCCATTCGAGTCAAGACACTGGGACAACGACATTATTTGCAAACGATGAAACAGAATGACCTTGTATTTGGTATTGGCCCTGCAGGTACAGGGAAGACATATTTAGCTGTTGTAATGGCTGTACATGCTCTTAAGAACGGAAAAGTAAAACGAATTATATTGACAAGACCAGCTGTCGAAGCGGGTGAAAGCTTAGGCTTCCTGCCTGGTGACTTAAAAGAAAAAGTAGATCCATACTTACGTCCCTTATATGATGCATTGCACGATGTTCTTGGAACAGAACACACTTTGCGTTTGATAGAAAGAGGTACTATTGAAATAGCGCCGCTTGCTTATATGCGTGGAAGAACACTTGATGATGCTTTTGTCATACTTGATGAAGCTCAAAATACAACCAACGCTCAAATGAAAATGTTTTTAACAAGGTTAGGCTTCGGTTCGAAGATGGTTATTACAGGGGATGTTACTCAAATTGACCTACCAAAAGGCGTACTATCAGGGTTAACAGAAGCAAAAGATAAATTAGCAGGTTTGAAAGGGATCGGTATCGTCTACTTATCACAGTCTGACGTAGTTCGGCATCCTATTGTCCAAAAAATTATTGAAGCATACGAGCATTAAGAAGTATATGGGCCATAAAAGCTTGCGCATACATTCGTAAGTTTTTATGGCAACTATTGATTTTATAAGATAGGGGGTCGAAGGTCTTGAAACGAATTTCGGTCTGGAAACAATTTGTCACCTCTCTTTCTCAACACCGCATTCATCAACTGATAGCTAACTGCTCGGTAATTGCAGTTGTTTTTTTGCTTGTCAGTTTTCAAAACGTGCAATCCGAAACCTACGATTTTGAGAAATTAGCTGTTGCGAAAGAGACGATTCGATCCCCTATCACGATAGAAAATACAAAAGAAACTGAGAGACGGATTAGAGAAGTGGTTCAGTCAGTTGAGGATCATTATGAAATATCAGAAGAAGTCGTGGAAGAGCAAGTTACATATATTAATGAAATGTTTGATGCTATTAATAAAATAGAGAGTGGACAGGTTGATATCGATGAGGAACAATCTAATTTGGCCGACATATCTGATAGAATTACTTACCTCGAAGGACTCGTACAAGACGATATAATGGAAGCGGTAGACACAGATTCGCTTACAACGTTGTTCCAAGCTTCACATGAAGACCGTGTATTGGCAAAAGAATTAATCTCAACAGGGCTATATGATGTTTATCATAGTGGGATCAAATCAGAAGAAGTCGAACAAGCGATACAAACTGTGCAGCAAAAGCTTTCATTCTCCACTTTGGATTATTCTTTTGTACAGGCATTAAATCCATTAATAGCCGTCAGTATCAAGCCAAATTCTTTCTTCTCAGCAGACGAAACAAATCAGGCACAGCAACAGGCGAGAAACAGTGTAGAACCTGTTATGATACAAGCAGGAGAAGTACTGGTGGAAGAAGGTCAATTAATTACAAATGATATCTATGAACAGTTAGAGGTTGCAGGACTATTACACGAAGAACGTAATTATTATCCGCTAATCGGCTTGTGTTTATTAATACTATTAATTGGTTTATTTATTTTTTTAGAATGTCGCTATCAGGATATTCAGTCCAGTTTAAATGCTCGTAAATTAATGGCAATTGCAGCTTTGAGTATTTTTATCATGGTAATGATGAAGGTAGTCAGTGTGTATGCCACTTCAACCAATCCGTTATATTATGTGACGCCAGTTGCTGCGGTGTCCATGTTACTAAAAATATTAATAAATGAACGAATGGCACTAGTCATGTCCATTTATTATGCTATTATGGGCTGTGTTATTTTTAATTCGAATATTCCAGGTTTGCTGAATATGGAAGCTGGAATTTATATCTTATTTTCTCAATTGGCAGGGACGTTTTTTCTATCCGAAATTAAGGATAAGAGCTCTATTATTAAGAGTGGATTAGTTACCTCTGTCGTAAACATGGTTTCAATCTGTTTATTTTTATTCTTGTCATTTGAAAAATATGCATGGATAGATTACGTAACATTTAGTGGTTACGGCTTTTTTTCAGCAATGTTAGCAACCATATTAACGATTGGAATGTTGCCGTTTTTTGAATCAGGTTTACGAATATTATCTGATACAAAATTATTGGCTTTATCAAGTCCAAATCAACCATTATTAAGGAAATTATTAATTGAAGCACCTGGCACTTACCATCATAGTATCATGGTTGCGAATTTAAGTGAGGCATCCTGTGAAGCAATCGGAGCTAATGGACTGCTTGCAAGAGTAGCAGCCTACTATCATGACTTGGGTAAAACGATACGTCCTCATTATTTTATCGAAAATCAGATGGGGATGAAAAACCCGCATGATTATTTGGACCCTTATCAGAGTGCGGAAATCATTTTACATCATCCGTTAGACAGCGCAAAATTATTAAAGCAAAATAAGCTGCCAGTAGAAATCATCGACATTGCACAACAGCATCACGGAACGACGCTGTTAAAATATTTTTATTATAAGGCTAAAGAGCGTAGCGAACATGTCAAGGAAGAAGATTTTCGCTATGAAGGACCAAAACCATGTACGAAGGAAGCAGCAGTTGTATCCATTTGTGACTCGATCGAAGCGGCAGTTCGTTCGTTAGCGAATCCAGCACAAGAAGAAATCGAAAAGATTGTAACCTCTATATTCGAAGATCGATTATTAGATGGACAATTAAACGAAAGCACATTGACCTTTAAAGAATTAGAACAAATGAAATTAGTCATATGTGAGACACTAAAAGGAATTTATCACTCAAGAATTCAATATCCTAATGATTCGAAGATGAAGGAGGCGAAATAACAATGGAGATAGATTTTCAAGATGAAACCGGGAAAGTAAAGGAGACACACATGGATTTGATTCAGCAGTTGCTATTATATGCTGGAGAATATCAAAGCATATCACCTGATGCGGAGCTTTCGGTAACATTTGTTGATAACAATGAAATCAAGTTACTTAATAAACAATACCGGGGATTAGACAAGCCAACTGATGTATTATCATTTGCTTTGGAGGAAGAAGCAGAAGAAGAAATAAAGATAAAAGGAGCAGATATCCCCATCGCTTTAGGAGATATAATTATATCTGTAGATAAGGCTGAACAACAAGCTCAAGATTATAATCATTCCTATGACAGGGAACTTGGCTTTCTGGCTTTACATGGCTTCTTACATCTGCTTGGATATGACCATATGAATCCGGATGATGAGAAAAAAATGTTTTTAAAACAAGAGGAGATCTTAAATGGTTTCGGATTATCGAGGGAAAAATAAATTTCACATCGGTGCTAAATATGCATGGAATGGCTTAAAGGTTGCTGTACAAACAGAGCGGAATATCAAAATACATTTTGTCGCAGGCATTATGGCTTCATTGCTTGGTATGGCTGTGTCGATTTCTGTTATAGAGTGGGTACTTCTAATCCTAACGATCAGTGCAGTAATAAGTATGGAATTAATGAATACAGCATTAGAGCGAGCATTGAACCATCTTGAACCAGATCACCAGCCAGCGATCGGCATCGCAAAGGATTTGGCAGCAGCTGCAGTATTTATTACAGCAATCGCGGCTTTTCTAATCGGATGCCTTATTTTTATCCCTTATTTTTTCGAAATTTTTTAGAGAAACACGCATTTTTAAACTTTCTCACTAGTTTTGTCGAATGTATGAAATTTCACGGAAGATATAGTATCATTGAGGTACAGAATAAATCACAGCAAGATATATATAGCGGAGGAAAAGTTATGCATAACCAATTCAAATCAGGATTTGTAGCAATTATTGGAAGGCCGAATGTAGGTAAATCTACCTTTATGAATCACGTGATAGGTCAAAAAATAGCTATCATGAGTGACAAAGCACAGACAACAAGAAATAAAATTCAAGGTGTTTATACAGATGACACTAAACAGATTATATTCATTGATACGCCAGGTATTCATAAACCAAAGCATAAATTAGGCGATTTCATGGTGAAAATAGCTGAAAACGCGCTTAATGAAGTAGATGCTGTTCTGTTTATGATTAACGCTGACGAAGGGTATGGCAGAGGAGATCAGTTTATTATCGATCGACTGGAAACGATCAATAAACCTGTTTTTCTTGTCATAAACAAGATAGACCTTGTACATCCTGATCAGTTGTTACCTCTTATTGAGCAATATAAGGAAAAATATTCTTTTGAGGAGATCATTCCTATTTCTGCTTTAGAAGGTAATAATGTCAATCATTTAATGGATGTATTTACGGAGCATTTACCTGAGGGCCCTCAATATTATCCAGAGGATCAAATCACGGATCATCCGGAACGTTTTATTATTAGTGAATTAATACGGGAAAAGGCATTACATTTAACCAGGGAAGAAGTTCCGCATTCGATCGCGGTGATTATCGAAAAAATAGACAACCGTGGTGAAGATGAAAAGATTTTAGTCCAAGCTAGTATTATTGTGGAAAGAAAATCACAAAAGGGGATTATTATTGGAAAACAGGGAAAAATGTTAAGAGATATCGGAAAACGGGCGCGACAAGATATCGAACGTTTATTAGGTTCAAAAGTCTATTTGGAATTGTGGGTAAAGGTACAGGAAAACTGGCGGAATAAACCACATCAGTTATTCGAATATGGTTACAAACAGGATGAATATTAAGTAATTGTAACAAACGTCTCAACTTTAACAGATAAGTGCTAAGTTTGCAGATTCATACATGGTAAATATTTTTACTAATTGAATGTAGATTTTCAGGAAAATCTAATAATGAACACAATGAAAGATTACCAAAAG
Organism: Gracilibacillus caseinilyticus; assembly: GCF_022919115.1. Lineage (NCBI taxonomy): Bacteria > Bacillati > Bacillota > Bacilli > Caryophanales > Bacillaceae > Gracilibacillus > Gracilibacillus caseinilyticus. The sequence continues at coordinate 3,233,034 of NZ_CP095072.1, forward strand.
GAAAGGTGAGGTTTATTGTGATCGATGTACCATGGAAAATATTTAGTCAAACAGGAAATATTGAAGCTTATTTATGGATGAAAGAAGTTGAATCAGACGTTTATCAAGAGCCGGAAGACGAAAATGACCATACATTGTTTGAGGACACACATTTTTAGTTTGTAAAGGATAGGTGGAGCTTGTGTTTGAGAAAGTCGAAGGTTTTGTTCTGAAAACACAAGATTATGGGGAGACACATAAAATTGTGACATTGTTGACTCCGTCTTTAGGAAAAGTAGGCGCCATAGCAAGGGGAGCAAAAAAAACAAAAAGTCGAATGGCTGCTATTACGCAGCCATTTATTCATGGTTCTTATTTAATCCAGCCAAGTTCAGGGCTGGCAGTGATACAGCAGGGAGAAGTACTATCATCGTTTCGAAAAATACGTGAAGATATATTTAAAACGGGTTATATCAGCTATCTAGCAGAATTAACAGATAAATTACTTGACCCTAAGCAATACAATCCCTTTATTTATCAGCAGTTGCTACATACCGTTAATAAAATAAATGACGGTCAAGACGCCGAAATTCTAACCATGATTTATGAATGGAAAATGTATAAAGAAGCTGGTTTTGCACCAGTTGTAACCCAATGTGTTTCTTGTGGCAAGAAAGACCAGCTTAAAGCGTTTTCTATTTCCAACGGTGGATTACTTTGCCGGCAGTGCTTGTCCATTGACCCGAATGCGATGGCAGTCCCGGAGAAAGTAGCGAAATTAATGGCAGTATTCGCTTGGGTAGAAGTGGAACAAATCGGAAATATATCAGTTAAACCCGAGAATAAAATTATTCTTCAGCAAATTATGGAGCAATATTATGAGGAACATGGAGGATTTTACTTGAAATCCAAGAAGTTTTTAAAACAAATGAACAAATTGCAAGATAATTTTTCAATTGACAAGTAAGCGAATGTTTCGTATTATGGTTAAATGAAAAGAATATCTTGTTGCAATGAAAGAGAATAGTACTGTTTCGAATGTCTTACAAGCGAGTTCAGGATGGTGTAAGCTGAACAAGAATAGAAACAGGAAGGCGCTCTAGAGCGATAGTTCTTGAAAGTGGTCACCTGTACCGGTGACAAGTAGGGTGGAACCGCGGATGAACCCGTCCCTATGTCTTATCGTTGGTGATAAGACATAGGGACGGGTTTTTAATATTAGAAAAAGGTTCTATGAAAAATGTATATAAGAATTACCTTGGCTGGGCTCTACGTGGTACAGGTGCTCATAATACAGATTAGTCAACTAGCGTAGAGGTCATTTTGAAATGCAGTTAGTGATATGATTCCGCTCCGGCCAACCTCTTCGCGTCCTGCGGGAAACTACGTGGTTGGCCTACGCTATTTACGGGTTCCACAACTTATACAAGAGCTAGCACATTGAGCTGATTAATAAGATAGCATTCAAATTCTACATAACACAATACGCCTAGCACCACTGCTTTTAGCTGTTTCATACGTTGTAGCATTTCCTTAAGCGTAGGAAAACTCCGCATGCGTCAGCGCGAGCTGAAAATCCACTTTGTCTGTGCGTGTGTCTACAAGTATTGCTTCGAAGCGGAATTCCTCGGCACAAGGCAGCAAAGAAGCCGTGCTCCACAGGACGCGGAGCATATTTCCGGAGCTTTGTTCCAGCATAGTTAATACAGTATATAGTTCACATAATCTGTATTATACAAACCCTGTAACTTAGCAATTATTGGACGATTTTCGTAAAAGACAGGTAATCAAATAAATCAAAGTCAAGTAAAAAAAACTGTATAGGAGGATGAAAAGATTGAATATTCAAGAGATGATTTTAACGTTACAGAAGCATTGGTCCGATCAGAATTGTATTTTAATGCAAGCCTATGACGTCGAAAAAGGTGCAGGAACAATGTCACCAATGACCTTGTTGCGCAGCTTGGGTCCAGAGCCGTGGAATGTTGCGTATGTAGAACCGTCAAGACGACCTGCGGACGGGCGCTATGGACAGAATCCGAATCGCTTGTATCAGCATCATCAATTCCAAGTGATCATGAAGCCATCGCCAGACAATATCCAGGAATTGTATTTGCAATCATTAAAGAAGTTAGGAATTGATCCGGCTTATCACGATATCCGTTTTGTTGAAGATAACTGGGAAAACCCAACGTTAGGTGCAGCAGGTCTTGGTTGGGAAGTATGGCTTGACGGTATGGAAATTACTCAATTCACTTATTTTCAACAAATTGGCGGTCTTGAAGCGAAGCCAGTTGCAGTTGAGATTACGTATGGTATCGAGCGTTTAGCATCCTATATTCAAGATAAAGAGAATGTATTTGAATTGGAATGGACCAATGGCGTAACTGTTGGAGATATTTTCTATCAGCCTGAATATGAGCATTCAAAATACACTTTTGAAGAATCTGATACAGAGATGTTGTTTGAATTGTTTTCTACATATGAAAAAGAAGCAAAGAGAGCAATGGATAAAGATCTCGTATTTCCAGCTTATGACTACGTGTTGAAATGCTCGCATACTTTTAACTTATTAGATGCGAAAGGTGTTATTTCGGTCACGGAACGTACGGGCTATATCGGGAGAGTACGTAATCTGGCAAGGGAAATTGCTAAATTGTATGTGGCAGAGCGTGAGAGATTAGGCTTCCCAATGTTGAAAGGAGATATCGATCATGAAAACAACTAATGTATTATTTGAAGTTGGTCTGGAAGAAATGCCGGCTCGGTTTATGGACGATACCGAGAAACAATTAAAAGACAAAACAACTGCATGGTTAGAAAATATAAGACTGGATTATCAAAACCTTACAACTTATATTACTCCAAGACGCTTTGCTGTTTTAATCGAAGAGTTAGCATACAAGCAAGCTGATCAAGAGGAAGAAGCAAAAGGACCTGCATTAAAAATCGCTAAAGATGCAGCAGGTAATTGGTCAAAGGCAGCAATCGGATTTTCCAAAGGGCAAGGGAAATCAGTCGATGATCTATATACCAAAGAATTGAATGGAACAGAATACGTATTTGTTAATAAATTTATCGAAGGACAAACACAAGAACAGTTATTGCCAGGGTTTAAAGACATCATTTTAAGCCTTCAATTCCCTAAAAATATGCGTTGGGCTAATCAAGAATTACGCTACATACGACCAATCAAATGGCTGGTTGCATTGAAGGACGATCAGGTTATCCCATTTGACATTACTGGTGTGAAAACCGGGAATACAAGTGAAGGGCATCGTTTTCTGGGAGAGCAACTTACAATCACGAATCCATTAACTTATAAGGAACAGTTAAAAGCACAATATGTGATTGCTGAAACAGCTCAGAGAAAACAAATGATTGCCGATGGAATTAAAGAGCTTGAAAAGGAAAACGGATGGGTTATCCCGATAGACCAGGATTTATTGACAGAGGTCACACATCTGGTGGAGTATCCGACGGTATTCTATGGTCAATTTAGTGAAGCATTCTTGCATATACCGAAGGAAGTATTAATTACTTCTATGAAAGAGCATCAACGTTACTTCCCGGTACAAACGACATCAGAGAACTTATTAGCTTACTTTGTAGGTGTACGCAATGGTACGAAAGAACATATTGATTCCGTCGCCAAAGGAAATGAAAAAGTATTGCGTGCAAGGTTACAGGATGCACAATTCTTCTATGAAGAAGATCAAAAACAATCGATTGACGAGAATCTCAAAAAATTACACCGAATGGTATTCCAGGAGCAACTTGGAACAATAGCAGATAAAGTTAGTCGTGTTACAGATTTTAGCAAGATGATTGCAAACGAATTGCATCTATCCGGTCAAGTTCAGGAGAAAATTGAACGTGCTGCTCAAATTAGTAAGTTTGACCTGGTTACCAATATGGTGAATGAATTTACGGAATTACAAGGGATAATGGGAAGAAAATATGCGCTTATATTTGGGGAGGACGAAACTGTAGCAAAAGCGATTGAAGAGCACTATATGCCACGAAATGCACAAGATCAACTTCCTGAGAGCAACGTAGGATCTGTTGTGAGTATTGCTGATAAATTAGATACGATTGTAGGGTGTTTTGCTGTCGGTCTAATACCGAGTGGTTCACAGGATCCATATGCATTAAGAAGACAAGCGCTAGGTATTATGCAGATAATTCAAGAGCAACAGTGGGATTTAAATATTAATTCGTTAATTCAGAAAGTATATACCATTTTTGATGCAAAAAACATACCAACAGCAGAAAAATCAAAAGTGATCGATCAATTAGAATCATTTTTTAAACAGCGTACTGCATATATTATGAAGGAAGCGAATATTGAATCAGATATTATGGAAGCTGTTCTAATTAATCAACTATCAGATATCTCGTTCCTTTTAGAAAAAGCACGTTGGTTAAAAGACAAGAGGTTGGATCCTGCTTTTAAGGCGGAGCAGGAAGCATTTGTTCGTGTTATGAATCTTGCTGAAAAGGCGGAAGGGGATCACGAAGTAAATACTAATTTATTTGAGAACGAACATGAGAAATTATTATATGATACCTTTTTACAAATACATGATCGCTATAAACAAGCATTGGCTGATAAACAAGTGGGTAAAGCAATGGAACAATTCACTGTTATGGTCCAGCCAATCCATCAATTCTTTGACCATACGATGGTAATGGATAACAATCAGTCTATTCGACAAAACCGTCTGGCCTTATTAAAACTAGTAGCCACCGATCTTAATCAATTTGCAGATCTAACTAAAGTCCAATGGAAGCAGCAGACACAATCATAATGGACTTAGGAGGTCTAAACATCTATGGAAAAAAAGGTAATTTATGTCGTATCTGATTCTGTCGGTGAAACAGCAGAATTCGTAACAAAAGCTGCTCTTAGTCAATTTATTAACGAAAACGAATATGACATCTACAGAATACCCTATGTGGAAAATACAGAAGTTTTGCGTGGAGCAGTTTATCACGCAAAACAATTAGGAGCTATGATTGGTTTTACGTTAGTAAACAAAGATTTAAGAGCATTTCTGACAAAGGAAGCATTTGAAAAGAATGTGGAGTGTGTCGATATTTTAGGTCCAATGATTGAAGCGATGGAAAGAAAATTCAATCTGCAGCCCAAACAAGAACCTGGTTTAATCCATAAGCTAGATGAAGATTATTTTAAACGAGTGGAAGCGATCGAATTTGCCGTCCGTTATGATGATGGAAGAGATCCGCGAGGAGTAGCACAGGCTGATATTGTATTAATAGGGGTTTCAAGAACATCGAAAACCCCTTTATCACAATATTTGGCACATAAGCAGCTGAAGGTTGCCAATGTACCAATTGTTCCAGAAGTTGAACCACCGAAAACGTTATTTGAAATACCTTCTTATAAATGCATTGGACTGCGAATCAGCTCCGAAAAATTAAACGATATTCGTAAAGAACGCCTTAAAAGTCTAGGATTAGATGATAAAGCCTTTTATGCTAATTTGGATCGTATTGAAGCAGAATTATCTTTTTTTGATCAAATTATTCAACGGCTTAATTGTCCCGTTATCGATGTGTCGAATAAGGCGGTCGAGGAAACAGCTAATAGTATTATGAATATGATTAACCAGCCTTATTGGGATTTTCATGAACATCAGGCAAATAAATAAATCATCCCAAGCAAATATGTTGGAATTCTAATCATGTTTGTATTATAATAATAATTTGTGAAAATGTTTATATTATAAAGAAAATGTATATTACTGAGTAATAGATTGCTTTATTATTTAAAATTAACCAATAAATTCTGCTTTTTAGCCAACATTTTTTGAAAATTATTAGTTTTAAGCAGGAATTTGCTGATTAATGTAGAAATATTTATGCATGGACCTTTTGTAATGATAAGTATGAAACAATTACCGGAGGATTTTTCACAGTGTTTATTATCTGGTGTTAAGAGGTATTATGTTAACAAGAGGCTATCTGTTTTATAACACTCAGTTACTTACTAGGGTTATTAATGAGAAAATTGTCGAACTTTTAAAGAAGTATATGGTAGAAATGGTGATAAACAGTGGCTTACCAGGTTTCGGATGAAACGATTGAGTCGTTACGCAAGGCTAATGACGTCGTTGATATCGTTGGAGAGTATGTGCAATTAAAACAGCAAGGACGAAATTATTTTGGTCTTTGCCCGTTTCACTCTGAAAGTACACCATCTTTTTCTGTCAATCAGCAAAAGCAGATTTATCATTGCTTTGGTTGCGGTAAAGGTGGTAATGTGATCACCTTTGTAATGGAGATGGAAGGATACAGTTTTCAACAAGCTATTCGTTATCTAGCGGAAAAATCCGGCCAGTCGTTGCCTGAATTAAAGGGTATGACAGATAGAAAAACAAATAGTGAAGAACAGTCGAGTTTAGAAGCTTATCAATGGCTTGTGAAGCTGTATCATCACTTATTACGCCATTCCAAAGATGGTAAAGAAGCGTTGGAATATCTTTATAACCGAGGGTTTAATGATGAAGTGATCAACGAGTTTCAAATTGGTTACTCCCCCTCATCGCGAGATTTTGTTCCACAATTTCTTGAGAAAAAAGGATTCCATAAGCAAAAAATGGCAAATGTTGGTCTGTTAGCTACATCAAATGACGGACAGTATTATGATCGATTTCAGGGAAGAGTAATTTTTCCGATTCGAAATCATCTTGGTAAACCTATCGGATTTGGTGGAAGGTCCGTTCAGGGACAAGAACCAAAATATTTAAATAGTCCTGAATCAGCTTTATTCCAAAAGAGTAAACTGTTATATAACTTCGATCTAGCAAGAGCTGAAATTCGAAGGAAAGGTGAAGCAGTGCTGTTTGAAGGATATGCAGATGTCATTGCATCATACCAGGCTGGTGTAAAGAATGGTGTAGCATCATTAGGAACATCATTAACAGAAACGCATGCGAATTTATTAAGACGTTATGTTGACACTGTAGTCATCTGTTATGATGCTGATTCAGCTGGGCAGAATGCTACTTATAAGGCGATTCAGCTATTAAAGAAGGTTGGATGTCATATACGGGTTGCATCATTACCGTATAAATATGACCCAGACCAATATATTCAGGAATTCGGAGAAGAGTCATTCCGTACGAAAGTAATTGAATCAGCAGATACGGAAATGGTTTTTTTTCTACAATATTTAAAAAAAGATTTCAACTTATCACTCGAAGGAGATCGGCTGCAATATGTAGAGAAAGTAATAAGTGAAATTGCAAAATTGTCAAGTTCCATAGAACGGGATCACTATATTAGAGAAATTGCAGATGAGTTCAATCTATCCTACGATGCTTTATCACAAGAATTAATGTCTCGGATGCGAAATATCGAAAAAAGTAATGATAAGCCTAACAGGTTTGGTAATACTAATGATGGAAATCAACATAAACAAACCGTTCAATCATTACAAGTGATTCCTCCAGCTTTTCAAAATGCGGAACGCCGCTTACTCGCATATATGCTGCAAAATACGCATGTTGCTGAAAAAGTAAGAGAAATGATCGGGTCCCAGTTTAATCTCGAACAACACCAAATTATTGTAACCCATTTGTATGGATATTATGAAGAAGGTAATGAACCGGATCCAAGTCACTTCTTATCCTATTTAGATGATCCTGACTTGCAACGAATTGTGGTGGAATTGTCAATGATGGATAGTTCTTGGGAGATGTCCGACAAAGAATTGCAGGATTATATTTATTTTATACAATCTGAACAAACTGATAAGGCTAGTGTAAAACAACTACAACAAAAAATGAAACAATTAGAAAAAACAGACCCGAAAGAAGCTGCTAAAGTGGCAATGGAGATATTAAAGATAAAACAGAAATCGAAAAATTGGAGTTAGTCTTTGGAAGGAGGGGCACTCATGGCAGAAAATAAACCATCACGTTCAAAGGACCCTGAATTAACAATCGATCAGGCAAAAGATCAATTGCTCGAGCTAGGTAAAAAGCGTGGTGTCTTAGCATATGAGGAAGTAGCAGAAAGGTTATCAGGTTTTGATCTTGAATCAGATCAAATGGACGAATTCTATGAGTACTTAAATGAACAGGGAGTAGAAGTAATAGGTGATTCGGAAGAAGATCCTACCATGCAACAGCTTTCAAAAGAAGAGGAATTCGACTTAAATGATTTAAGTGTTCCTTTAGGAATTAAAATCAATGACCCTGTTCGTATGTACTTAAAGGAAATCGGTAGAGTAGATTTATTATCTGCTACGGAAGAGATAGAGTTAGCCAAGAAAATCGAAGATGGCGATGAATACGCTAAGAAACGATTAGCAGAAGCAAACCTTCGACTCGTTGTAAGTATTGCAAAGCGTTATGTTGGTCGTGGCATGTTATTTCTGGATTTGATTCAAGAAGGAAACATGGGATTAATTAAAGCAGTTGAGAAATTCGATTTCCGTAAAGGATTTAAATTTAGTACGTATGCCACGTGGTGGATTCGTCAGGCAATTACGAGAGCAATTGCCGACCAGGCGAGAACGATTCGTATTCCCGTACACATGGTGGAGACCATTAATAAATTGATTCGTGTACAACGTCAATTATTGCAAGATCTAGGGCGGGAACCGACGCCAGAAGAAATTGCAAAGGACATGGAATTGACTCCAGATAAAGTACGTGAGATTCTTAAAATTGCACAGGAACCAGTTTCATTAGAAACACCAATTGGTGAAGAAGATGACTCACATCTTGGTGATTTTATTGAAGATCAAGAAGCTACATCTCCTTCTGATCATGCAGCATATGAATTACTAAAAGAACAATTAGAAGATGTTTTGGACACATTAACAGACCGCGAAGAAAATGTGTTGCGTTTGCGTTTTGGACTTGATGATGGACGTACGAGAACATTAGAAGAAGTAGGTAAAGTGTTCGGTGTAACCCGTGAAAGAATTCGTCAAATTGAAGCAAAAGCTTTACGTAAATTACGTCATCCTAGTCGCAGCAAACGACTTAAAGATTTCTTGGAATAAGTCTCTGAGTGGTAACTGAACTGTCTGAAGTAACTTCAGATGGTTCAGTTACATTTTATTCATGATTATTTTAAAGGATATCATGATGAAGCCGATATAATTAGAAACGTGACTTATTCTTGGAGATGGTATGAATGAATCAAAGTCGAAAACAAATAATTGTAAATGAAATTCATTATTGGAAATCACACAAGCTGTTACCTGATCATTACTGTGATTTTTTGTTAGCTTTATATACGGAAGGGCATGGAGACGGGGAGAATCAAAAGTTAAAAAAGCAATCAGCATACATGCTGCTTTACTATTTCTTTGACTCTATATTGATTTTATTACCTATTCTGGTCTTTTTAGCAACAGATGAACTTTTTATACGAATGATTGGTATCGTTATCATTTGCACGCTAGCTTTGCTTATGAAGAAACAATTTTTCCGTTATCCTGAATTAAAATCAGCTTATGCGGTCATGATATTTTTTGTTGTCTGTCTGTTTAGTTCTCTTTTAATATTAGATGAATATGTAGGCAACAGTTGGATGACGTATTCATGGATGTTACTCAACAGTTTAACCTGGATTATAATCGGTAAAAGAAAGCAACAGCATTTCTTGCAAATCGCAGGTATTTTCGTCCTTATTATCATTTGTATCATGTTAGGATTTAACTTTTTATAATAATTTTATCGAATTTTAGTAGTATCACTTTTCTATTTGCTGATTTTGAAGTAAAATAGAGATGGTTTTCTTAATACATATATCTATGATTAGTTGGAACATTACTAATAATAACAACACTTGTCATTGAAGGAGGAACTAAAAAATGAAAAAAAATCCGATCATCCCTTTTGCTCTTATTGCTGTTCTCGGAATTATAGCCATGATTATTATATCTGCGGTAGGTGTAAATGAACAGGATAAAATTGCAAATGGTGGAGGTGAAACAGAGGAAGCTGCTGATCCACAAACACTAATTCAAAACTGTACAGGCTGTCATGGTGGTAATCTTGAAGGTGCTACAGGACCAAGCCTGCAAAATATCGGTGATACGTATTCAGTAGAAGAAATACAAGAAATCATTGTTAACGGTAGAGAAGATAAAGGAATGCCTGGTGGACTTGTTAGTAATGAAGAAGCCGCTGTATTGGCTGAATGGCTTGCAGAAGGTCAAGGTGGCGAATAAACAGATGAAAAAGCTTTCTGTGCAGACAGGAAGCTTTTTTGTTGGTTTAATCAAATTAATTGAAAGTATTCAGGAAAGGGACGAAAAGAATGTTATCCAAACGACTTCAAGTGTTAGCAACGTATTTACAGTCACCGGTACATTTTGCAGATATCGGCTCAGATCATGCCTACTTACCATGTTATGTCTGTTCAAAAGATCTTCAAGCAAAAGCTGTGGCAGGAGAAGTGAATCAGGGACCATATGAAAGGGCAATTCAAACGGTAGCTGATCAAGAGCTAGCAGACCGGATTTCTGTTCGTAAGGGAGATGGCTTAGCTGTCATCAGTCCAGGAGAAGTTAGGCAGCTCACCATTGCCGGTATGGGTGGTAAACTGATTTGTCAGATATTAAATAATGACAAAGATAAATTACAGGGTGTAGAAAGATTGATCTTACAGCCTAATGTTGATGCTCCTTTAGTAAGAGAATGGCTACAAACGCATCAATATAAGATTGTGGCAGAAGAGATCATTGAAGAAGACGGTTATATATATGAAGTGCTGATCAGCGATTATACGGGAGACAATCTATATTTAACGGATAAGGAAATTTTATTCGGTCCATTTTTGCTGGAAAAACAAAATGATGTGTTTAGACTAAAGTGGAAAAAGGAAATGGATAAACGTAACTATTTGATCAATCAAATGAAACTGGCGACAACTGCTCCAGAAGCAAAGATAACACAATTACAAAAAGAATGTCGATGGATTCAGGAGGTTTTAGCAGATGACAACGGTTAAGGATGTAATCAAACTGTTTGAGAAATGGGTTCCAATAACCCTTGCAGAATCATGGGATAATGTCGGGCTCCAAATAGGTTCTAAAAACCAGCCCGTACATAAATTAATGATCACACTAGACGTTGTTGAAGAAGTGGTGGACGAAGCGGTTGAAGGTGGAGTCGATATGATTATTGCACATCATCCTCTTTTGTTTAAAGGGATTAAATCTATTGATTTTTCCAGTCCGAAAGGGAGAGTCATTCAGAAGTTAATCCAACACAACATTTCCGTTTATGCTGCTCATACCAATTTGGATGTAGTGGAAGGTGGCGTGAATGATTGGTTAGCAGAAAGACTAGAATTACAATATACAAAGGTGTTAGTACCAACAACAGAAGAATCATTGCTCAAATTTGTTGTTTATGTACCACGTACACATGTGACAGAAATGTTAGCGGCACTTGGTGAAGCTGATGCGGGACATATTGGAAATTACAGTCACTGTTCCTATAGAGGAGAAGGAACCGGTGCATTCAAACCATTAGAAGGGTCGGATCCATTTATTGGAAAAGAGTATAAAATGGAAGAAGTAGAAGAGTCGAAGGTCGAAACCATTATTAAAAAAAGTCAGTTGTCTCAAGTGCTGCAAGCTGCTCAGAAGGCACATCCTTATGAAGAAATGGCATATGATTTGCTTCCACTTGCTAATAAAGGTGAGAAAAGGGGACTAGGACGTATCGGAACAGTCAAACAACCAATAACTTTAGCAAACTATGCATCATTAGTGAAAGAACAGTTACAGGTGCCAACACTGAGATATGTTGGTGATCCTGAACAGCTTATTAAGAAAGTTGCCGTACTAGGAGGAAGTGGAAAGGGTTTTATAGATGCCGCTAAACATGCAGGTGCGGATGTTTACGTTACCGGTGATTTGACTTTTCATGACGCGCAGGATGCTGAGCAAGCTGGTTTTTCCTTAATTGACCCAGGTCATCACGTTGAGGAAGTGATGAAGCAAGGTGTGAAACGATTTTTTTCTGACCATATGGAACAGTTGCCAAATAGAATCGAGATAAAAGCGTCCAAATTATCAACCGAACCATTTCGGTTTATCTAATTGATAAGAATAGGCAGCAGCATAGGTTAAAACGATACTGGGAAAAATAGACCTGTGTAAGTTGTTTTTTCTTCACAATTATCTGAACATGAAGATGGGGTCTTTATAATACGGAATATGTAAATTGGAACTGTCTGACATTGTGGACAATTTTGATAGATTCCATCTGCTTAGCAAAGCTCCGGAAATATGCTCCGCGTCCTGTGGGGCACGGCTTCAGCTAACAGTGGAAAGAAAATTCTTTTCTTTCCACTGTGGATCTTCAGCTCGTACTGATCCCACGGTCTCCACATGTTTTCTACGCTTAAGGGAAGTTCTACAACGTTTAAAACAGCTAAAAGCGTGATTCTAGGCATTATACGTCATTAGAATAAGGTATAAATCCTGCAGATAATGCTCCCTATCCTACCTGCCGCAATAATTGTAGCTAAACATGAGCGTAGGCCAATCACGTAGACTCGAGGTCACTGAAAAACATATTATGGAAATTTATTCTCCCACTAAGATAGCTATAAACAGGTTTAAAGTGGTTTCAATCCACCACTTTTATATGATATTTTGCATGAATTTTGGGATTCGATTTTCCTGTCGCAAATTTTTATGGACTTATTCAGTGGCCTCCGTAGACTCCCGCGGGACATGCAGGTGCTGAAGATCCACTACATCTGCACCTGTGTCTACTAGTATCGCTTCGATTAAGCTTCTTCGGTGCAAGGCAGCAAAGAAGTAATTCGAGTAGTAGCCTAGCTTCAGCCGTGCCCCGCAGGACGCGGAGTGGTTGGCCGGAGCGGTATGTCAGCACACTAAGCAGTTCAAAATGACTTCAACGCTAGTTGACATAATCCGTATTATAGGTAGTGTATATTATTTTTGTTAGTTAGGACCGGGAGAGCTTTCCCGGTTTTTCCTAAAACATATTAGAAAAGCCGAACATAACAGAAATCCTTTTTGATGAGATTTCAAGTTATGTTCGGCTTTTTATATTAGCTAACTTTATGTCGTGGACTCTTTTATTTTGCTTTTACTTTTGGCAAGATCTTATCTTTTTTAACTTTGGAAGTAATATCCCACGTTTCTTGATTGTTCGCATTGAAATTCTCAATAAATCTAATCACTTCTTTAGCAATTGGTGTTGGCGTTGATGCGCCTGCGGTTACAGCTACTTTCTCTACACCTTCTAGCCAATCGAGCTGGATCTCGGACACGTCAGCGATACGATAAGCTTGTGTTCCTGCCTTCTCAATGGAAACCTGTGCCAGGCGGTTTGAGTTATTACTTCTTGGATCGCCGACTACCAGCGTTAGATCTGCATCTTTCGCTTGTTCTGCAACAGCTTCCTGACGAACTTGTGTTGCCATACAGATTTCTTGTTCTAACTCAGTCTGTGGATACTTCTCTTGTACTTTCAACATGACATCGTGGACATCCCACTGACTCATTGTTGTCTGATTGGTAACTAATATTTTATCTGCATGTAATTCCAGAGTGTCAACATCTTCCATATTTTGAATCAAATGGACGTGTTCAGGAGCAACACCTACAGCACCTTCAGGCTCTGGATGTCCTTTTTTACCGATATAGACAATTTCATAATTATCTTTGACTTTTTCGCGGATCAAGTCATGTGTCCGGGTAACGTCTGGACAAGTTGCATCTAGAACTGTCAGACCCTTTTGTTCTGCACGTTGTTTCACTTCTGGTGACACACCGTGTGCGGTAAAAATGACAGTTCCGTCATTAATTTCTTCTAACAGCTCTGCTCTGTTTTTCCCATCTAAAGTATAAACGCCTTGTTCTTCAAAAGCGTTGGTTACATGCGAATTATGAACAATCATACCAAGAATATAAATAGGACGAGGTAGATTGGGATCCTTCACTGCATTTTGTGCAATGACCATTGCATCGACAACTCCATAGCAATATCCTCTAGGAGCGATCTTAATTACTTCCATTATGGTTCCCCCTCTGTACTTTCTACTAGAGATCAAGTAAAATGTGTAATAGTGGACGTATATATGTCCAATACTTATATTATAAAGGTATTTGCTGTAATTGACAAAGATATTTCATACAATGAAGGAGATTAACATGGAAAAGCACTTATTCAGACAATATGCATTGAATGACTGGATGTATGACGTCATAGGAGAACTTGATTTTTATGAACCGACAGCCATTCAAGCTAAAGTCATCCCTGAGGCATTAAGAGGTAAAGATATTATTGGACAGTCAGAAACAGGCTCCGGTAAAACACATGCTTTCTTAATTCCATTATTAAATAATATAGAGACAGATCGGTCACAAACACAAGTAATACTGACAGCACCTACGCGTGAGCTTGCTATTCAGATTTACGATGAAGTAAAGAAAATCACCGAATTTTCGGGGAAACAGGATCAATGGCGTGCCAAATTAATCATTGGTGGTACTGACAAGAAACGAATGGTAGAAAAAATGAAACAACCTCCGCATATCGTAGTCGGAACACCAGGGCGTATTCTGGATTTGATTAAAGATGGTGTGCTCGATATTTATGAGGCTAAATCATTTGTAATAGATGAAACGGACTTAATGCTTGAACTCGGTCTAATTGAAGAGATCGATAAAATATTGGTCCATGCTGATCGTGATATACAGCTGATGGTATTTTCCGCTACAATCCCGGAGAAATTACAGCCGTTCCTAAAAAAATATTTACATGCTCCAATATATGTGAAGATTGATGATCGATTGGCTCCAGAAAAATTAGAACATCGTTTAATAGACCGGAAACATCGAGATCCGGCATCCATTATTGCTGAAATCTCAACATTAATTCATCCTTATTTAGCAATTATATTTACGAATGGCAAGGAGAAAGCTAATCAATTAGCTGAGGAACTGCAAGCAAAAGGATTAGAAGTAGGTCTTATTCACGGTGGACTTAATCAGCGTGAACGGAAGCGGGCGTTAAAAGAAATTCAACAGTTGAAATATCAATATATTGTTGCAACAGATTTAGCTGCAAGGGGAATTGATATTAAAGGTGTCAGTCATGTCATCAATGCAGAGCTCCCTAAGGAAGAATCCTTCTATTTGCACAGAGTCGGCAGAACAGCTCGAGCAGGTATGGAAGGTACAGCAATCAGTATTTATCATGATGATGATATTGATTTGATTAAGATATTAGAGAAAAAAGGTTTAACCTTTACCTATTATGATGTAGTTAAAGGAGAATGGCGTGAAGCGAAAGCGTGGAATATCAGACAAAAAAGAGAAAAACAAGAATCAGAAATTGAAAAGAAAGCATGGAAGCAAGTGAGAAAACCGAAAAAAGTAAAGCCAGGTTACAAAAGAAAGATGAAGTATCAACAAGAGAAAGCGAAAAAGAAAATTAAACGAAATCAATTCAAGAAATAAAGAAAAGGTGAGAGGTAAAAATGTTAAAATTAGGTTCCCATGTATCAATGAGTGGAAAAAAAATGTTGTTAGCGTCAAGTGAAGAAGCGGTATCGTATGGTGCCAATACATTTATGATCTATACTGGTGCTCCACAGAACACAAGAAGAAAACCGATTGAAGAGCTTAATATTGATGCAGGAAAAAAACATATGAAGGATAATGGTATTGAGGAAATTGTTGTACATGCCCCTTATATTATCAATATAGGTAATGCTAAGAAAAAAGAAACATTTGATTTAGGCGTACGTTTCCTCAAAAATGAAATTGATCGGACAGAATCCCTTGGAGCCAAACAGATTGTGCTTCACCCAGGTGCACATGTAGGGGAAGGTGCCGAAGTAGGAATTGGCAAAATAATTGAAGGGCTAAATGAAGTACTTGACCCAAATCAGGATGTCCAAATTGCTTTAGAAACAATGGCTGGCAAAGGATCTGAAATCGGCAGAAACTTTGAAGAATTGGCAAAAATTATTGATGGTGTCACACACAACCATAAACTGTCAATTTGTTTCGATACTTGCCACGTCCACGATGCAGGATATCCGGTCGTAGCAGACTTTGATGGAGTACTCAATGAATTTGATAAAATTATTGGTTTGGACCGGCTGAAAGTAGTGCATATTAACGATAGTAAGAATGAATGCGGTGCAGGAAAAGACCGTCATGAAAACATAGGCTTTGGACACATTGGTTTCGATGCGATTCATAAAATTGTGCACCACGACCAATTAAAAGACCTGCCAAAGATTTTGGAGACACCTTATGTAGGCGAAGATAAGAAAAATAAAAAACCGCCATACCAATTTGAAATTGAAATGCTAAGACAAGGTTCTTTCGTTTCAGATCTCAAAGAAAAAATCGTTCAGCAATAATGCTAAAAGTTAGAACACTGATATTGTAAAGATATACTACGAAGTAAATTCATAAAAATACCATACTTTCCTCTTATATTTGGCTATTTTGAAATGATTTAAATGTGTAGCAAAGCTCCGGAAATATGCCCCACAGTAAGCGGAGTGGTTGGTCAGAGCGGTATTTTAGCACACTAAATCTGTCAAAACCAACTCAACGCTTGTTAGCATAAAGTTGTCATTACTTCGTAGTATTCTTCAACTTCATATTTCTTTAGTGACTTTCAACCATCAGTAATATCTCAAGAGAAAAGTCGAATCATAACTCGAATCTTACTTGATGACGTTTTATGTTCGGCTTTTAATTTGACTAAAATCCACTTTTCCCAGACTCTTTCCTGTCGTATGCATATTTTTTATATTTAAAATAAAACTATTACTGGAAATAGTGCTCCAAACCGTATTCTTTAATTAATTGTTGAAATAACTGCTGGCAAGCTTTTGCTGTTTTCAAATCGGTGAGCTGCGCTAATTTCTTGATCATTCTAGTTCGATCTTCAGCTTTTGTCGGATCGTAATTACTCGTGTTTAAATGAGCGGTAATGGAAGTTGCTTGCTCTGGTGAAATAGAAATGTTGTATTGTCGAGCGTATTTTAATACTTCATTTGTATCCAAATTTTTCAGCTTATTCATCATAAGTCGTTTCGTAAGTCCATTCATGAATATGGCTCCTTTCCATTCGATATTTCTATTTTATGCATCGATGTTTAGGTTTTGTGCATAAAGGTTATTAGTAGTGAGTGTTTATTATTTGCATTTCTCGACAAATTTAGCTAACATTATCCGCTGTAGGTAAAATGGCAACGTCGTGGTTGCATGCATTTACAAAGAAGGAGTGTACAATAAGGATGACGAAAAGAATACAATGGATTGGCATTGTATTGATTTTAGTGTTTGTAGCTTGGAGCTATTATCAAATAAATTCATATCAATCAAAAGTACAGACACTAGAAGAGGAAAATATTGAATTGGAACAGGATTTAAAAAAAATGGAATCCCAATCTCAATATATATTAAGCCAATCCACTCAAAAAGATGTTAAAATGACAAGAGAAAATTGGCCGAAATTCTTTGACTTAGCAGAGGTAATGGTCGAAGATAGTGAAGGGAAATTCTTACGACCATGGGCCATCTATCTTGTGAAAGAAGCAGAGGAGTATGATATAGATCCGTTTATTGCTTACGAATTGTTGAAGGTCGAATCCGGAAGCAGTTTTAATACAAAGTTAGTTGGCCCAGAAACAAAATATGGACATGCATACGGCATGGCGCAGTTTATGAAAAATACGGCACCATGGATTGCAGATATGGCGGAAATGCCCTATGATCAGGAAATGTTATTTGACCCGTATTATTCGATAAAATTGTCATTAGTGTACTTGGATTTTCTTTATGATCAATATAATAACTGGGATGAGACATTGACAGCTTATAATCGAGGGATGGCAGGATTAGAGCAGTACAAACTGCACAATGGGCATGCGAAAAGTTCGTATGCAACAAAAATCCAAAATAATGCAGGTGAATATCAAGAATTTGTTGCATTTGCCCAGTAGTTCCAAAGTAGAATTTACCACGTAAGTGCTAAGTCGAATGAGACATACTATGTTTGTACCTCTAAAAGAAAGGGAGGGTATATAGTATGCCAAATCATCAAGATGAACAGCATGTAGAGAATGCACCAAAGATTGATAATGGACACATCGATGAATCCCCGCAATCCAAACAATTTGTGGCGACGGATGAGTTATATGCAGTAGATGAGGCATATAAGAGAGAAGCAGAGACCTCTGCTGAATTATCAGCAAGTGAATTTAACCGTCCGGTCGCATCCGATGAACAAGAAACAGAGATGCAAACAAATGTTAATCCTGTTTATGGTTGGATCGGTTTAATTGCTGCCATTGCATCATTTTTTGTATGGCCACTTATAATGGCTATTGGTGCCATTGTTTTAGGATTTATATCCAAAAAACAAGGTGCAGATACACTTGGTAACTCTGCTATCGCAATCGGGATTATCTCGATTATATTATCGATGATTCTGATACCATTTTAGATAAGAATTAAAAAAGGCAAGCCTGTTACAGGCTTGCCTTTTTATTTATACTTCTTGAGCTTCTTCTTTTTGTTTTTGAATATATTCTTCTGCGATTTTGTCGACTTCTATTTTTAATTCTTCTACCATGGTTTCTTCTGGTACTTTACGAATAATTTCACCATGGCGGAATAATAATCCTTCTCCTCGAGCACCGGCAATGCCAATATCTGCTTCTCTAGCTTCACCTGGACCATTTACTGCACAACCGAGCACAGCAACTTTAATAGGAGCTTTGATGGTGGAAATATATTCTTCGACTTCATTCGCAATCTTAATTAAATCAATTTCAATTCGTCCACATGTAGGACATGAAATAAGTGTTGCAGCGTTAGACGCTAATCCGAATGTTTTAAGCAATTCTTTTGCAACTTTAACTTCTTCTACAGGATCAGCACTTAGTGAAATACGCATTGTACTTCCGATCCCTTTACTCAAAATAGCTCCCATTCCGGCAGCACTCTTTATACTTCCGGCAAATAGTGTACCAGACTCTGTGATACCTAAATGTAGCGGATAAGGAATAACTTCTGCTGCTTTTTCATAAGCCTCGATCGCTAAATTAACATCCGATGCTTTTAATGAAACGACAATATCATGGAAATCAAGATCTTCTAAAATTTTAATATGGTGTAATGCACTTTCAACCATACCATCAGCAGTTGGGTAACCATATTTTTCAAGAATATGTCTCTCTAACGAGCCAGCGTTAACACCAATCCGCATTGGAATCCCTTTTTCTTTCGCTGCATTGACCACAGCTTCTACTTTATCTCGTTTTCCGATATTACCAGGGTTGATACGAATTTTATCTGCTCCACCTTCAATGGCTTTCAAAGCTAATTTATAATTGAAATGAATATCAACAACGAGCGGTATTGAAATTCTTTTCTTTATTTCAGGAATAGCATTAGCGGCACGCTCATCTGGACAAGCAACTCGCACAATCTGACATCCCGCTTCTGCAAGACGTTCTATTTCTTTAACGGTTGCTTCGACATCGTGTGTTTTTGTCGTAGTCATCGACTGAATGACTACTTCATCTTTGCCACCAACCATTACATTCCCGACTTTTACCGGTCGCGTATCTTTTCGATGTATTAAAGCCATAAATAAAATCGCTCCTTTATTCCGATTTACAAAAAAACTCATGTAGAAAATTTTACGTTTTTTTAATTGATTTTAGACTTCATTATAAAAATATGGTTTTAGGTAACTTTATTACCACATTCCATTATAAAGGTTAAACCAATAAAAGAGAAGTATCAAACCTTATACTTCAATAAAAAATCATGAAAAAATAATATTTTGAAACGAAATAATTTCTTCATACGTATGATATGATAAGTAGAAAACAGAACGAGGTGAGGATAATGTTTACATTATCGGCAGATTGGATGAGTTTTGTCGTTGTTGGTTTGGCAACCCTCTTTCTAATAGGGGAACTTTTGGTAAATGCAAAAGGTATCTTTAGCTTGTTAGGTATCGGATTTATTTCGATATATTTTGCGTCTTATCTTGATCCGGCAATGTTTTTTGTCATGTTGGTGATATATTTTGTTGGTATTATATTCATATTAATTGATGGCAAAGTATTAAATGATGGTACACTGGCTGTTATTGGACTTGTATGTATGATCGTATCAGTCGGTTTTACAGCACCTAATTGGATTTCAGGACTCTATGCAGTCATCGGTGTATTTATTGGCGGGATTGCTTCCTTTGGATTTTTAAAAGTATTTCCTAAGCGTAAGATGTGGACAAAAATAACACTATTTGATCAATTAACAGAAGAAGCTGGCTATTCCAGTATGAACAGCACTCATCAATCCCTAGTAGGAAAGCAAGGACTTACTACAACGGATATGCGACCAATTGGAACAATATTAATTGAAGACACAGAGTATAGTGCCATATCGCAAGGAAAATGGATCAGCAAACAAACAGAAGTAGAAGTGGTCAAAGTAGATGGAACAAAAATTTTAGTGCAAGAAAAAAGAAAGTCTGCCGGATAACACCAGCAGACTTTTTCTTTTAAAAGTAAAGAACGCAACATAGAAGTCAGTCATAAAGCCGAATTACAGATTCATACTGAAGAAATATGGATTCTTATAATACGGATGATGTAAAGTGTAACTGTCTAACAATTAGGCTATTTTGAAATGTTTTATGGAAATATGCTCCGCGTCCTGTGGGCACGGCTTCGGCTCGCACTGACGCATGCGGAGTCTCCGCATATTTCCTACGCTTTAGTGAAGTGCTACTACGTACGTAACAGCTAAAAGCAGTAGTGCTAGGCATTACGATATTTAGAATTAGAATGGCATGACAATTATGGATATGCTCTATATGCTAGTTCTTGCAAAAGTTGCAGAGTTTTATCCTAGCGTAGGCTAACCACTTAGACTCCCGCGGGACTGCGGTGACCCCCATTTATTGGACAAGTTTTTAGCCTATCTCTACAAACTGATTTCAAAATTACCATTAAGCCAGTTGACACAATCCGTATTATAGATAGCTTAAGCCGGTGGGGGAAGCTCGTTTTTTCTTTATCTAGATCATATAGCCAGATTATATTTAATAAGGTGGTAAAGCAATATTGTTATCCTATAAAAAAGCAACCTGATTAATTTTACATTTCATAACCTTACAGGGAAAAGAATGTAACTAAAATTTCGTTAAACGCTTTCAATCATGGAATAACTTGGTACAATAAAAATAAGTGTTAATCTTTTGTAAATTTTATATAAAAAGCCTTTACAAAATATATACCTATCATTAATAATGAATTGGTGTGTGCGGAAAGTTTGTCAACTTATGTCGGAAATAAAAATGGATAAGAATTTTAAGCAATACTTTCGGCACAATGGTCATAATAAAAAGAAAGAAAAAGTTTTGTGAGAAGGGATGAACACTTTTGGATTTAAATGTACAAGCTATGATCTTGGAGTTTGTTGCTGGCTTAGGTATTTTTCTATTAGGTATTAAGTACATGGGCGAAGGATTACAAAAAACAGCCGGTGACCGATTACGAGATATTCTAGACAAATTCACCAGTAATCCTTTTATGGGTGTACTTGCCGGGATTATTGTAACCATCTTAATTCAATCCAGTTCGGGGACAACTGTATTGACGGTAGGATTGGTAAACGCAGGATTTATGACGTTGCGACAGTCAATAGGTGTTATTATGGGGGCAAACATCGGTACTACAGTAACAGCGTTTATTATCGGTTTTGACCTGGGTGAATACGCGCTGCCAATCATGGGTATCGGCGCACTACTTATATTCTTTATTAAAAATAGTAAAGTAACGAATATTGGGATCACCATTTTTGGTTTTGGATCATTATTCTTTGGACTGGAACTAATGAGTTCAGGCTTAAAACCATTACGTGATTTGCAAGCATTTCATGAATTAACGGTTGACATGTCCAATAACCCGATACTCGGTGTTATTATTGGAACAGTATTTACAGTTGTCGTTCAAAGTTCAAGTGCTACCATCGGTATATTGCAAAGCCTCATGATGGAAGGTGCTATCGAAATAAAAGCAGCCTTACCTGTATTATTCGGGGATAATATCGGGACAACCATTACTGCTGTGTTAGCATCTATCGGTGCAACAGTAGCAGCCAAACGAGCAGCATTAACTCATGTAATATTTAACGTAATAGGGGCTACAATAGTTATCATTTTCATCGGTGCTTATAGTAACTTTATAAGCTACATTCAAGGAGCACTGGAGTTAAATCCGTCGATGACTATTGCCTATGCACATGGTATATTTAATATGCTAAACACTGCCGTACAGTTTCCGTTTATCGGTTTATTAGCATTACTTGTAACAAAAATCATCCCTGGTGAGGATGTAGAAATAGAATATAAACCAAAACATTTAGATCCAATTTTTATTGAACAATCTCCTTCTGTCGCATTAGATCAGGCAAAAGCAGAAGTAATCAGAATGGGTGAGTATGCGACCAAAGGATTGGAAGAAACAAGTCTGTTCTTAAACAAACAAAATCCGAAGACCTCTGAACTTGCTATACAAATTGAAGGGGCATTAAATAATCTGGATAGGGAAATTACTTCTTATCTGGTAGACTTATCTAAGAAAGATTTCTCGGAATCAGAAATTAACAAACATTCAGCTTTAATTAATTCAGTTCGTGATATTGAGCGAATTGGTGATCACTTTGAGAACATTATCGAATTAGTCCATTTTAAAATGTCCAATAAAGTTGATATTACTGAGCAAGGAATGATCGATTTAAATGACATGTTTGATTTAACAATCATTACGGTTAAAGAGGCTATCAGAGCTCTGGACACTATGGACAGAGAAGCAGCCTTAAATGTTGTGCAAAAAGAAAATGAAATTGATAAAATGGAAAGAACATACCGTAAAAAACATATTATTCGGTTAAATGAAGGTGCATGTTCGGGTGCAGCAGGTATCGTGTTTGCTGATATTATCAGTAACTTGGAACGAATCGGTGATCATGCTGTGAACATTGCAGATGAGGTATTGGGAGAACGTTATAAACAATAAATAGTGGGAAATAGTCTGGGTGATTCCAGACTATTTTCATCTCTTATCGACAAAAAAATAAAAAATGCAATAAAACTATTGACGATCTAATATGGATATGGTAAATTATTAAATGTCGCTTCAGTAATTACATAATTTATTCCACAGTAGCTCAGTGGTAGAGCTATCGGCTGTTAACCGATCGGTCGTAGGTTCGAATCCTACCTGTGGAGCCATGGCGGTGTAGCTCAGCTGGCTAGAGCGTACGGTTCATACCCGTGAGGTCGGGGGTTCGATTCCCTCCGCCGCTACCAAACATAATGGCGGTCGTGGTGAAGTGGTTAACACATCGGATTGTGGTTCCGACATACGTGGGTTCGATCCCCACCGGTCGCCCCATTATATAATATACGTAACATAGGACCCTTAGCTCAGTTGGTTAGAGCTATCGGCTCATAACCGATCGGTCGCAGGTTCGAATCCTGCAGGGTCCACCAACTACATTCGGAGGAGTACCCAAGTCCGGCTGAAGGGAGCGGTCTTGAAAACCGCCAGGGGCTTCACGGCCCGCGGGGGTTCGAATCCCTCCTCCTCCGCCATATACATATTAGTTGGTTGAATTTCATAAAGGATTGGCTCGGTAGCTCAGTCGGTAGAGCAACGGACTGAAAATCCGTGTGTCGGCGGTTCGATTCCGTCCCGAGCCACCATTTCTAAACAAGCATTAGATAAAGCTTGTTTTTTTATTTGGCTACCCTTATTTTCCTCAGTGGCATTTTTCATATTTCAAGCTTCAGCTAGATAAAACTACATCGATTCTTGTATAAAATATATACAAAAAGGAATGCTAAATAGTTGCATTTCAATAAAATGATTTGATACCATTCTGAATAGAGAGATTTTTATACTTTCTAATTAAAAAATAGGAGGAATTAAACATGGCAAACTTTACATTACCAGAATTATCTTATGGATATGATGCATTAGAGCCTCATATTGATAAAGAAACAATGAACATTCATCACACTAAACATCACAACACTTATGTTACAAAATTAAATGCTGCACTTGAAGGTCATGATGATTTGGCTAGCAAATCAATCGAAGACATTCTTGCAAATCTTGACGCGGTACCTGAAAATATCCGTACAGCAGTGCGTAACAACGGTGGCGGACATGCTAATCACAGCTTATTCTGGACATTGCTATCTCCAAATGGTGGCGGTGAACCAACAGGTGAATTAGCTGACCAGATCAATGCGACATTTGGTAACTTTGATAAGTTCAAAGATGAATTTGCAGCTGCTGCAGCAGGTCGTTTTGGTTCAGGCTGGGCTTGGTTAGTAGTAAACAACGGTAACCTTGAAATTATCAGCACACCAAATCAAGACACTCCTATTTCAGAAGGTAAAGCACCAATCTTAGGATTAGACGTATGGGAGCATGCGTACTACCTTAAATACCAAAACAAACGCCCTGATTACATTGCAGCATTCTGGAATGTAGTGGATTGGGATAAAGTAGCAAGTCTATATAGTGAAGCAAAATAATCTCCATTAACATTAAAAGGACTATAGTTTGATACTATAGTCCTTTTGTTGTGTTTCCTTCTTTTCTCTATGATTCATATGTATAACTCCGCCTTTCTAGATCAAAATAAAGATTAGATTGTAGTGAGGTGTATACGATGAATCATAAGCCGAAATCTTCGACAAACCGATTACCCAACAGTAAAGATTTAAAAATACTCTTAACAATTGGCGGACTGTATTCGTTAGCTACTTTTTTATCGAATGCATTCGTAAATGTTTTTTTATGGAAACAATCAGGCAATTATGTAGATATAGCGGTATACAATTTATTTATTTACATATTACAACCGATTGCGTTCGTGATTGCAGGTAAATTTACTAAGAAAGTGGATCGAACTCTTATTATCCGTTTTGGTGTAACATTTTTATCTATATTCTACGTCACTGTATTGTTAGTTGGCGACCAAGCCTCGAAAATACCTTATCTTCTAGGGGCTATTTTAGGAATTGGATATGGTTTTTACTGGCTAGCATTTAATGTTTTAACGTTTGAAGTAACTGAGCCGGAATCTCGTGATTTTTTTAATGGTATTTTAGGGGTCTTACAATCATTAGGCGGCATGATTGGCCCCTTCGTTGCGGGATATATTATTTCGAAGCTGGATAATTTTCAAGGATATAGTATTATTTTCTTTATATCCTTTTTTTTATTTTTATTAGCAGTGGTTTGTTCGTTTTTCCTCAAAAAGCGAAAAGCAACTGGACGATTTCTGTTTCGGCATGTTGTAGAGGAAAGAAAATCAAACAGTAACTGGCGATTTATTCTTAATGCGCATATTTTTCAAGGTTTACGGGAAGGATTATTTATTTTTATTGTAGCAATTTGGGTATACATTGCTACGGACAGTGAATTTGCTTTAGGATCCTTTAATCTTCTTTTTTCTTTTTGTTCATTTGTTGGTTACTATGTGATCACGAAGCTAACAAAAAAAAGCAATCGAAAAAAGACAATATTTTTCGGTGGTTTATTGCTATATCTGGGAGTAGGTATCTTTGTATTTCAACCTGGCTTCTGGATGTTGTTATTGTACGGAGTGGTAGTAGGGGTGGCTTACCCAGTCTTTAACGTGCCGTTTATTTCCCTTACGTACGATATTATAGGTAAAGCCAAGGGAGCAAAAGAATTAAGAATAGAATATATAATTTTCCGAGAATTGTTTGTTAATATTGGCAGGGTATCCGCCATTTCACTATTTATTATTGGCGTATTAGTATTTGACCCGGAATTTATTATACCAATATTGCTGCTGACAATCGGATCTGGGAACCTTATTGCGTATTATTTTGTGCGCAAAACAGATTCTTCTATATATAACACTCCATCATAGTAAAAGCACAGATTTTCGTGTTATACTATAAAGGATGTTTTCATCAGGGGGAGTAGAACATGAAACTACATCTTAAATGGAGAAAAAAGAAAAAATTGAAAAAGAAAAAGGCGCAATTGCCTCTCCGGTTAAATATTTTATTTGTATCGGTTTTTCTTGTCTTTTCACTATTAATTATTCAACTTGGGGTCGTTCAGATCCTGAATGGAGAAGAGGCACAGCGGAAAATAAATCAGACTGATAATACACCTTCAGAAAAACCTGTGCCAAGAGGGAAAATGTATGATAGTAACTTTGATCTGGTAGTGGATAACCAGGCAGTTAAATCCATTATATATACACCTCCAAAAAATGGTGAATCTGCAACGGAAAGATTAGAACTAGCAAGGAAATTAGCTAAATACATCATGATTATTAAAGATGATGAAGCGTTACGTGATGAAATTACAGAACGAGATAAAAAAGAATATTGGTATTTAAACAATCAGGAGACGATCACTGATCGGTTGACCGAAGAAGAAAAAACATTGACTGCGAGTGAGCGGTATCAGATTGAATTGGACAGTATTACAGAGGAAGACCTTTCAACAGTTGATTGGACAAGCGAACTTAACAACATAATAGCTATTAAGAAGGAATTGGACTCTGCCTACGAGTTGTCACCACATGTTGTTGTAAATGAAGGCTTAACAGATGAAGAATATGCTAAAGTGGCCGAACATTTAACGGATTTACCTAACATTGATGCGGTAATTGACTGGGAACGTGAGCGTGAATATGAGGATACATTTAGCTCATTTATTGGTAATCTGACTTCTTCTGAAGAGGGCATTCCTCGTGATAATAGTGACTTCTATTTAGCAAATGGCTATACCTGGAATGACCGTGTTGGTACAAGTGGACTGGAGCAAGAGTACGAAAGTGTGTTACGTGGAAGAAAAGAACAAGTTCAGTACACGACTAATTCAGACGGAAATGTGGTCAATTCAGAAGTCGTAGTAGATGGGCAAAGAGGAAAAGACCTTGTGCTAACCGTAGATATGGAATTTCAGCAGGAAGTTGATAAGATTGTCCAGGAAGAGTTAGAAAAAGCCATTAACAATTCCGCTAGTAATAACGGTTATTTAAAGGATGCGATGGCTGTCGTCATGAATCCGCAAACAGGTGATATATTAGCTATGTCTGGTTACCGTTATGATAAGAAGAATGATGAATATCTAAATCAGGCATATCGCACAATTTATGATTCTCATGAGCCTGGTTCTGCAATAAAGGGTGCGACATTGCTAGCAGGTTATCAAGAGGGTGTAGTAGATATTGGCTCAAGGCTGAGTGATGTTCCGATTAAAATTAAATCGACACCTGAATTTGCATCGCACGCTTTTTTAGGTAGCAGCATTTCTGATCTTACTGCCTTGCAGGAATCTTCAAACGTTTATATGGCACGAATTGCTATTAAAATTGCCGGTGCAACCTATCGGTTAAATGAACCATTATACAACTTTGATTATAGCGCTTTTAATACGATGCGAAATTATTATAACCAGTTTGGATTAGGTGTTAAAACTGGAATTGATTTACCTTTTGAAGCAACAGGTGTGACTGGAGCGAACCCCGTACAGGGTAATCTGCTGCACTTGGCAATTGGCCAGTATGATACGTATACGACATTACAATTAGCGCAATATGTTTCAACTATCGCTAATGATGGCTATCGTATGAAGCCACGTCTTGTAAAGGAAATCAGAGAACCTGACAATAGCACAACTGGGACACCAGGAAAAATTATCGAATCATTCGAACCCGAAGTCTTAAATCGTGTTGAAATGGACGAAAAATATATTGAACAAGTCCAAGAAGGATTTAGAAGGGTTTATGAAAGTGGAACGGCTTCAACTCAATGGAGTGGGTTCCCTTACGAAATGGCAGGGAAAACAGGTACAGCAGAAAAACCACAGTATGAAAAACAGGAGGATGGGACCTATAAGAAAGTCGAGGATACGGATAATTTATCTCTGATCGGTTATAGTCCGTTTGAGAATCCTGAAGTCGCATTTGCAATCGTTGTTCCGGAAAATGGTACAGCCAATGGAAGACACCAGATTCATCATGCCATTGGTAAACGTATCATCGAAATCTATTATGAGTATAAAGAAGAGAAATCGGACGAAGAAAAAGAAGCCGAATCGGAAGAGAACTAGTCTTACTAGTTCTCTTTTTTTATGAGAAAGTATATAAGTACAGTCATAGAAATAATCATGCTAAACATGAAGGTGTGTCTGTATAACGATGTGCTAATATTGACATTTTTAGTGTGCGTAGCAAAGCTCCCGAAATATGCTCCGCGTCCTGTGGGGCACGGATTCAGCTAACTTAGGAAAGAAAATTCTGTTCTTTCCTAAGTGGATCTTCAGCTCGCGCTGATCCCACGGGAGTCTCCGCATATTTCCTCCGCTTAAGGGAAGTTCTACAACGCTTGAAACAGCTAAAAGCAGCGGTGCTAGGCATTATGATACATCAAAATGAGGAGGTCTAACTCATGCGATAGCTCTTCAAATACTTCCCGTAACATCTGTTGTATAGCAAACACCCTAGCGTAGGCCAACCACGTAGACTCGAGGTCACTAAAAAAACATATTATGGAAATTTATCCTCCCACTAAGATAGCTATAAACAGGTTTAAAGTGGTTTCAATCCACCACTTTTATATGATATTTTGCATGAATTTTGGGATTCGATTTTCCTGTCGCAAATTTTTATGGACTTTTTCAGTGGCCTCCGTACACTCCCTCGGAACATGCGGGGTGCTGAAGATCCACTACGTCTGCACCTGTGTCTACTAGTAACGCTTCAAAGTAGGCTTCCTCGGTGCAAGGCAGCAGAGAAGTGATTCGAGTAGTAGCCTAGCTTCAGCCGTGCCCCGCAGGACGCGAAGTGGTTGGCTGGAACGGTATCCCAGCACACACAATATATCAAAATAGTCCCAAGGTTAGTTGACATAATCCGTATTAAAGGAAGTTATATATAATTACGTTAGTTATGGTCGAACGAGGTTTTGCCCGGTTTTTCTTAGTTGTAAAGAAAAATTACCATTGCTTTTATTAAATATTTGCAAAATGAATGCTGCAATGAATTAAAACATAAGTGGAAGGCTTTTTATAATACGATAATGTAAACTATATTTACTTAATGTAGATGGAGGATTTGTTCGGTAATTGTTATTCGAAAATAGAACGTTTATTGGTGATAGATTGCAAAATATGTAGTATTTCATGTTAATTTCTATCAATCTGTCGAATTTACAATGTCTTTACAATAGGTTAATAGTACCTTAACAGTTGTGCGTTACGATGTAGTAGAAGCTTTCAAAGAGAGCTGAAAATTCTTAGATTGTAATAGGGGGAAGAAAGAATGAACAAGTGGAAGTTAATGATGTTAGTCGCGATTGCCGTACTAACAATGGGTGTTCTAGCTGCATGCGGTAATTCACCAGCAGAAGACGAAGAAGGCACGGGTGAAGAAACAACAAACGAAGCAAGTGCGAATGAAGGTTCTGACAATGCAGAAGAATCTAGTGATTCAGAAGAAGTTTCTGGTCCAGTAAATTTAGATGGTTCTTCTACTGTATTACCAATCATGGAATACTTGACTTATGAATATAATCAAGTTCAACCAAACGTTGAAACAGCTCTTAACTCTTCTGGTTCAGGAGGAGGTTTCAAAAAATCTACTGTTGGTGAAATTGATTTCAGTAATGCTTCCCGTCCAATTAAAGACGAAGAGAGAGCAACAGCAGAAGAGAACGGTATTGAGTTACTTGAATTAGAATTAGCATACGATGGTTTATCAGTAGTAGTTAGCCAAGAGAATGATTTCGTTGAGAACTTAACCGTTGATCAACTAAAAGAAATCTTTTTAGCTGATGGTTCTGCTACAAAATGGTCTGATCTAAATCCAGAATGGCCAGAAGAAGATATCATCATCTATAGCCCAGGACATGATTCTGGTACATTTGATTATTTTAATGAAGTAATCTTAGAAGAAAACCCAATGCGCGAAGGCGAAAACACAACATTATCTGAAGATGACAACACACTAGTTACAGGTATCAAAAATGATCCATATGCAATTGGTTACTTTGGTTATGCTTACTATTTAGAAAATCAAGATTCATTAAAAGTGCTAGGTATTGACAACGGAGATGGTAACCCAGTAAAACCTGATGGTGATACTATCCAGGATGGCAGTTACTCTCCGCTATCTCGTCCGTTATTCACATACGTAAACGTGGATTACATGAAAGAAAAACCACAAGTATTTGATTTCGCTAAATACGCACTAGAAAATGCAGGAGCAGCAGCTGAAGAAGTTGGATATGTTGCACTTCCTGATGAAAAATACCAAGAGCAAATAGATAAAATTACGGAAATGGTATCTGAGTAAGATAAAAATAATGTAATATGGGACAGACCCGCTTCTAGCGGGCAACTGTCCCATCATCTTTGTGAAGAAAGTGTAGGGGATTATCATGGCGAGCAATCAGATGAACAAAAATTTATCCGTTCAAGACATGATTAAACAAAATAAACAGAAAAAGAATCTAGGTAATGCCATTGAAAAAATAGTACCGATATTTTTATTATTATGTGCCGTTGTATCGATTTTAACGACAATTGGTATATTATTTACTTTGCTACGAGAATCTATCTTATTTTTTACGAAAGTACCATTGACTGATTTCTATTTTGGAACGAATTGGTCTCCTTGGACAGAACACTTTGGTGTGGCGCCATTAATTGCAGGAACATTATTAATTACAGCTATTGCTATATGTGTTGCTGTACCTATAGGTATTGCATGTGCTATTTATTTGAGTGAATATGCATCAGAACGAGCAAGAAAAATCATTAAACCAATATTGGAAATCTTAGCTGGTATTCCTACTGTTGTTTATGGTTTTTTTGCATTAACATTTGTGTCTCCGTTATTGATGAATATCTTTCCAGACATGCGAATCTTTAATGCGATGAGTGCAGGGCTAGTAGTTGGTATTATGATCATTCCGATGATTGCGTCATTATCAGAAGATGCAATGAGTGCTGTTCCGAAATCACTAAGAGATGGTGCACTTGGTTTAGGGGCCACTCGTTTTGAGGTTTCGATGAAAGTGGTATTACCAGCAGCATTATCTGGGATTATCGCATCAATTGTATTAGCCGTTTCTCGAGCGATAGGGGAGACGATGATCGTGACGATTGCAGCAGGAGCTACACCTAACCTGACGTTTAACCCGACTGAATCGATTCAAACATTGACAGCATTTATTGTACAGGGTGCTACAGGAGATACTTCTTATCATTCTACTATTTACAATAGTATTTATGCAGTAGGTATCACACTGTTTATCTTTACATTATTGATGAATATTTTATCACAATATATTTCGCGTCGATTTAAGGAGGATTATTAATGTCACAACATGTTAATACAAGTCAAATTAAAAGTCGTGTAAACATTAATAAAATTTTTAAGTATTTGTTTATATTTGCTATGGCTTTAGCGATGCTTTTTCTTGCTGCTCTAATCTACAGGATTGTTAGCCAAGGGATGGATTATGTAAGTATAGATTTTCTCAAGAATTTCCCTGCACCTTATATTGAGGAAGCGGGAATATTTGCAGGAATAATGGGTTCTATTTTTATGATGGCAATCACTGCGCCGGTATCGATTATCATTGGAGTATCTACAGCATTGTATTTGGAAGAATATGCGAAACAAAATAAATTTACACGTTTCATTCAAATAAATGTTCAGAATTTAGCAGGTGTCCCTTCTATTGTTTTTGGTTTATTAGGATTGACATTCTTCGTTTACATTATGGGATTTGGATATACATTGATCGCTGGTGCATTAACAATGAGTTTACTCGTATTGCCGGTTATCGTTGTTTCATCACAAGAAGCAATTCGTTCGGTGCCACAGGAAATTAGAGAGGCTTCAATTGGAATGGGGGCTACCAAGTGGCAGACGATTTGGAGGATCGTATTGCCAGCATCTATACCAGGTATTATAACGGGGGCAATACTTGCTTTATCCCGGGCAATAGGGGAAACAGCGCCATTAATTATTGTTGGGGCAGCGACTGCGATATATACTATTCCAGACTCGTTTATGTCGAAGTATACAGTGATGCCAATTCAAATTTACAGTTGGACAGCAAGACCGCAAGCGGAATGGCAATTTGTTGCTGCAGCAGGAATTATTGTTCTATTGGTAATATTACTATGTATGAACGCCGTAGCAGTGTGGATTCGTAACAAATTCCAAAACAGATATTAGAGAAAGAAGGGCTATTTATGACAACAGCAAATGCATTTAATATTGAAGATTTTAATTTATGGTATGGTAATGATCAAGCATTGTATCAAATAAATATGGATATTCCTAAAAAAGAAATTACAGCCGTTATCGGACCTTCTGGATGCGGTAAGTCTACACTATTAAAGACATTAAATAGAATGACAGAAACCATTCCGATCGTGAATACTTCTGGTATTATTAAATATAATGATAAAAACATCTTTGATAAAAAACAGCTCGTAGAAGAATTGCGTACACACGTGGGAATGGTCTTCCAAAAACCGAATCCATTTCCGAAATCTATCTATGAAAATGTTGCTTACGGACCGAAGATTCACGGCATAAAAAAGAAGAAAGTATTAGATGAAATAGTAGAAAAAAGTTTGCGTGGTGCGGCTATTTGGGACGAAGTGAAGGACCGTTTGAACCAAAATGCATATGGCTTATCTGGTGGTCAGCAACAAAGAATTTGTATTGCAAGATGTTTGGCTGTAGAACCGGAAGTAATATTAATGGATGAGCCAACGTCTGCTTTGGATCCTATTTCGACTCTTAAAATCGAAGAGTTAATAAAAGAGTTGAAAAAAGATTATACGATTGTTATTGTGACGCATAACATGCAACAAGCAGCACGGATCTCAGATAAAACAGCCTTCATGTTAAACGGTGAATTAGTTGAGTTTTCAGAAACAGATCAACTGTTCTCTAATCCAGGCGACAAACGTACTGAAGATTACATTACAGGTCGCTTCGGATAATTATTTTGTGGGAGGAAATGCAGTATGGTAGGTAGAGAGATATTTCAGAGTGAACTGAAAAAGGTTGAAGAATTAATTATTGAACTAGCGAGGAAGACGAAGGAGCAATTGCGTTCTGCAGTGGAAGTTTTGCATTCTAGTGACACAGAACAAGCTAGAGAAATCATTGAAGCAGATCGAAACTTGGACAAACTTGATTTCAAAATTAACGAAACGGCAATTTTATTAATTGCACGTCAACAACCGGTTGCAACTGATTTGAGAAGATTAGTTGTTGCAATTCGCATTTCTTCAGATTTGGAACGGATGGCTGACAATGCAAAAAACATCGCTAAATCTGCCATTCATCTGGGAGACAATCATGGGATTGAAATTCACAGCGCTATTAAAGAAATGCAGGAAATAGCTATCAAAATGATTGATCTAGCTATCAGTGCTTATGAAAATGAAGATATAACTCTGGCAAGGAAATTAGCAGATCTTGATGATATTATCGATGGTATGTATTCTTCCATGTTACAGGAATTACTAGAAGAAACAGCTACGAATCCACAAAAAATTCAGCATATTATGCAAATGGCTTTCAGTGGGCGTTATGTGGAAAGAATTGGCGATCATGCAACAAATATCGGGGAAGATGTTATGTATCTCGTCAAAGGTGAATCAGCAGATTTAAATGAATAAATTTAAAGAGTGAGCTATAATCAAGCTCACTCTTTTTTATCTTGAAATACATGTTCGATGCCATTCGACTGACAACATAACGAAACTGCAAATTCTGTTCCGTTTCACTTTACATATTGTATATGATCAAAGTTAGTATGTGATCAATTCGTAATCAACTTCGCAATATCTGATATTTTCATTTGATTGGAAAGTGTGAATTCTCCAATTTGAATGGAAGTCGATAGATCGTTATCTTCTACATATGTAATAAATGCCTCGCCGTCATTGATAATTCCATTGTCTACTAATACATCAGCAATTTCTTGCAGTGTCATACCCGACTCAATGCTAACGTTTGTAGTAATAACTTCTTGTTGTTGCGTTTCGTCAGATTCTTGATTGTCTTGTTGTGTTTGTAAGTTTGTCAGTTGTCCCTCTAATTTTTCAATTTCTAGATTTTTATTTTCCTGATAGACGAAATAGCCTTCTTTTTGAATTGCTTCGATACTATCTTCCGTCGATGTAGCGGAAGTGGAGCTGTTTGCAGCAGGTGATTCGATCCAATATGTAACTCCAATAATAATTGCAGCGGTGAGCAAACCTAAAGAGAAAGCTCTGATAGTTTGTTTCAAGATTATCCCTCTTTTTAAAATTGTTTAATCATTGTCATCACATCATATTCATTTAGTTGAACCTTTTCTGCAATATATGCTGTGTGATGGCCTTGTTGATGCAATTCCTTCACTTTTTGCATTACTGGTGTTTCGTTTTTAGAATAGGACATGGTTTGTTCGACTGTGACGTCATTAATTAAAAGTTCTTCTTCCAGAATACTTACTTTCTTTTTCAATTGATAAGTTTCCTGGAGGGTGGAGATAGAGAATTGCTCCAACTGATCTTCTAATTGTTTAAATTTATCCTGTGTAAAAAACGATAAAATCCATAGTATAATTGCTATAATGATAACTGCTCCAATTGCAAAATACATGCTTTTCCTCCTATTCCTTTCCATATCTAAATACAGTTATATCATAATTAACAGAACAATAAAACAGATACTTGAAATTCTTGTTTGTTTTTGCTATGATATTGTAGGTAATGATTCGATATGAATGATGTTATGATTTAGTTTGGAGGGAAAACCATGCGCGTTAACATTACTTTAGCTTGTACTGAAACAGGCGATCGTAACTATATTACGACTAAAAATAAACGTAAGCATCCTGAACGTTTAGAGCTGAAAAAATATAGCCCACGTTTAAAACGACACACGTTACACCGTGAAACAAAATAATGAACGGATAAAGCTCTTACCATCCATTGGTAAGGGTTTTTCTATTATGTACGGTCAATCAATTGAGATAAAGGGGGGGGGACAGGATGGAGGAGCTGAAAGCAAAACAAATGATTAGATCTGCAGTCTTTCATGCTTGGCGACAAATTAACAAGAGAAACGTGATAGAGAACCGTCTCCAAAAGCAGCTGTTTCAATCTTCAGAATGGCACCAATCCGATACGATTGCTATTACAATCTCCACTGCATTGGAATGGGATACCATAGAGATTATAAAAAAAGCTTGGAAGGAAGGTAAACGGGTAGCGATACCGAAGTGTTTTCCTCTAACGAAGGAAATGTGCTTTTATCAATACAATCCAGGCGATAAATTGCTTCCAATTTGGAAAGATATGCTGGAGCCAGTTGGTAATGCCAGATCACTAATAAAGAAATCAGAAATTGATTTAATTGTTGTTCCTGGCATTGCTTTCGATAAAGCTGGCTTCCGCATCGGATATGGAGGCGGATATTATGATCGATATTTACAAGGTTATCAAGGAATTTCAATGTCAATAGCTGCAGCTTTTCAATT
The DNA here is from genome assembly GCF_022919115.1 of Gracilibacillus caseinilyticus. Classification (NCBI taxonomy): domain Bacteria; kingdom Bacillati; phylum Bacillota; class Bacilli; order Caryophanales; family Bacillaceae; genus Gracilibacillus; species Gracilibacillus caseinilyticus. Next base: position 3,268,667 of record NZ_CP095072.1, read on the forward strand.
ATATTCATCGATTCCTACACAATCGCATGATGTACCCGTAGACATCATTATAACCGATTACTGCAAAGTCTATCAGCCAATACATAAAAAAGCGGCGAAAGGAAAAACTTCTTATATATAAGATAAGGAGTGATGGATATGAAAGTTGCAAAAATTCTCTTGTCATTCGCGACTCTGTTTTCCACTGTCTATTTTTTTCGCCATAATATAGCAAAGGGCTTAATAAATATTCCCTTCATACGAAGGTTCGGAGTGCGATCGGTTATGAAGATCCCATACTTCCGAAAAAAATTTATGCGTTCGATGTTTCAATAGTGAAAACACTCATTACTATTCCAATCATAAGGAAACATGATATGATTGGAATAGTAATAGGGTGGGTGAGTGAAAATGTATTTAAAAAACCAATTTGTTCGTCATCGATTAGTATTACATTTATTAGAGCATGAAGGATATGAAACGATTACTAAATCCTCTAATCGGGACGAAATTTTGTTATGGCGTAAAATGGATCGGACGACAAACATCGTTAGAATTGCATTAAAACAGTTTGATTGGGCTCGAGAGCTTGATCATTCTATCGAACAAATAGAGAGAAACTTTAGCAAAAACGTGCAGTTGCCATTGTTCCAGAAAGAAATCAATTTTCATCATGTTTGCATAGCAGATTATGTACCAGTAGATAGTTGGCAGCGACAAAAAGCTCCAAACATGAAAGCAATTGACCATACATATGTTTATATCTGGACGCCAGATCAAGATGAACAATTTGCCCGCTTTTTTAATAACGCAGGTATTGAGCAACCTTTAAGCTTTTCCATTCCGGAACAGCTTATGGAATTAGAGCAGCATACAAACTATTTAAAACAAAAAATTGATCAGATCGACTATCAAGCAAAAAAAGAAGTAGCTGACGTATTTAACAAGGCTAAACCAATTCTGTCCTACGTACTGATCGCAATTAATATTGCTGTTTTTGTACTGGTTGAGTTGATGGGAGGCTCCACTGATCCCGAAACATTAATAAAATTCGGCGCCAAATATAACCCGGCTATGATGGACGGTGAATGGTGGCGTATCTTATCGTCAATGTTTTTACATATTGGTGTTTTGCATATTGGTCTTAACATGATGGCCCTCTACTTTGTAGGAACCTTGGTGGAACGGATTTTTGGCAATTATCGTTTTCTTATCATCTATTTTTTAGCGGGTATCAGTGGAGGAATAGCTAGTTTCGCCTTTAATGCAAATGTGGCAGCAGGAGCTTCAGGTGCTTTGTTTGGTCTATTTGGAGCACTGTTATTATTTGGGTTAAAGAATCCTAAGATTTTCTTTAAAACTATTGGAATGAATGTTATTTTTCTAGTCATATTGAATATCATTTTTGGACTTTCTATTCAACAAGTAGACAATGGTGCTCACTTAGGCGGATTAATCGGTGGCTTCCTCGCAGCTGGAGTGGTTCAGCTGCCAAGCATGAAAAAGAACTGGAAGCAAAGTTTGTTTTTTTGCGCGTATTTGGTATACAGTGTTGGTTTATTGTTTTATGGTATCCAAAATGATCAGGTTCAATATAATGAAACAGTGCAGTTGCAGCATATTCAGCAATTAATAGAAGAAGAACGATATCAGCAAGTAACAGAGTCTGCGTCAAAATCTTTACCATATGCGGAGTATTATCAAGCAGAACTTTTGTTTTATCGATCTTTTGCCAATATCCAACTAGCGGAATATGATCAAGCGGAACAGGATTTAGAAGTAGCCGTTGATAAGAAGCCGGATTTCAAAGAAGCACTTTATAATTTGGCATTGATATACCAACAGGAAGAAAAGATGGAGGAAGCTCTGAAAATCTCCGAAAAACTAATAGAACTTGATCAAGATAATACGACTTATCAGACGTTATATCAGGAATTAACAAAAACGACGAATTAATGCCTTACTCGTCGTTTTTATTTTTATCTGTAATGGATAATTTTTGATACAGTTGTTCAAGTTGGTAATTTTCATTTTCAAATAATACGATTAAGTGATCATGATTTTTATCGATTAATATAATTGGCATCGTCTGGTTTTTTGTATTGGATTGATTGGAAATAGGTAAGATGTAATTTCTATACAACCCTTCCCATAATTGTCCCATGATACGATCCGTTTGTTCCTGAGTCAAGCCCTCCATAGGTGTATTCTCAAATTTACTGATTGAGGTTAAAGGATAAGCGGTGTAATGATTTATATCCAAATTTGACTCATTAATCCATTGTTTCCAGGCGAATTGTAATTGTTGAGTTGTGGTATGATCAATGGTTTCTTTCCACTCCTCTTGCATCGATGAATTCGGTTCTCGAAAAGATTCTAATGCAGTATAAGGTGAGTCAATTACATAAAGCTGATCCACAGTCATTCGTTGAATGCTTTTAATTTCATCATTGGGATAATGAATTTCACCATGATGAAAGCTGATTGCCTGGAAATGACTACTGTCACTTTCTTCAAAAAGTACTTCTAATGCAATATCCTTTTCATTTTCCTTCCACAGTCCTTTCATTCCCTTTAACTGCCCGTCCATATAAAGTAATGATACATCCTGTCTTAAATAGATTTCGTTATCCAAAGTGCTGCTAGCTGTCCACTTTATTCGATATTGATCATTACCGGTTTCATCTAAGAGTTGTAAATTAGTCTTGGCATCAACAAATGACGTATCCGTATCCAGTGGGAAATATTTAATCGTCTCTTCCGCAGAGTGTTTAGATAACAGTAACAACAACATACTTAGCATCATTAATATACATATAATAATATGTAATTTTCTTGATTTAATCATGAGTCATCCCTCTTTTGGTTAAATTCAACTTGTCCACCTTTCTTCCTGCATGAAACGATTGAAATGGAACAGACTATCCATTAATGGGATGATGAAGGAGGAATCGCATGGAACAAGAGAAACGTTTGTATCATAATTATGAGAAGAATGTCCAATATATACATGATTATTTGGCAGTAGATAAAAGCTTTGACCTTATACATTTAGATGTCAAGTATGCTGGAAAGAAAATGGCATTGTTTTTTATTGATGGTTTAATAAAAGATGAAATGCTTCATTATTTGATGCGTTTTCTCGCTGAGTTAGAAGAAGGTGATCTTGAACCAGAAACACTGCAAAAATTAATCAAGCGCTATATTCCCTATGTAGAGATTGATGTAGAAAAAGATATAAATAATGCAGCTGATTTTGTATTGGCAGGTCCTACAGCTTTAGTAGTAGAAGGACTTGATCATGTGATAATGATCGACGCAAGAACGTATCCTGTCAGAGGACCGGAAGAACCAGATTTGGAAAGAGTGGTGAGAGGCTCTCGTGATGGATTTGTGGAAACCATTATTTTTAATACGGCGTTAACAAGACGAAAGGTCAGAGACAGGTCACTGAGAATGGAATACATGTCCATTGGTCGCAGGTCAAAAACCGATATCTGTATTTGTTATTTGGAAGATATTGCAGATCCGAGGAGAGTAGAGACACTCAAAAATCACTTAGATAGTATTGATACCGATGGATTACCGATGGCAGAAAAGACGATTGAGGAATATTTGAGTGGAAAAACATGGAATCCTTATCCGACCATCCGTTATACCGAAAGACCCGATACTGCCTCTGAACATCTGTATGAAGGACACATCTTAGTGATTATCGATGGTTCACCAAGTGTCATGATTACACCAGCGACATTCTGGCATCACTTACAGCATGCAGAAGAGTATCGACAAAAACCATTTATCGGCGTCTATCTACGTATGGTTCGTTTTCTAGCGGTATTTGTGTCCTTATTTCTGCTGCCGTTTTATTTCCTATTGTCAACGGAGCCAGAATTATTGCCAGATGCAATAGCGTTCATTGGACCAAAAGAAGTTGGCTTAATTCCATTAATCGTTCAATTCCTGTTGGCTGAAGTTGGAATTGATGTATTGAGGATGGCAGCTATTCATACGCCATCGTCCCTGGCAACCGCTCTTGGACTTGTATCAGCTATTATCATCGGGCAAATTGCCGTGGAAGTAGGCTGGTTTTCTAATGAAGTAGTGTTGTATTTGGCAGCAGTTGTGATGGGTACTTTTGCCACACCAAGCTATGAATTAAGCCTGGCAAATCGAGTTACGCGGATTATACTGTTACTTGCTACAGCTATATTTGGTGTAAAAGGGTTTATTATATCCATAACAGTCTACATTTTGTATTTAACCAATTTAAAGACTTTTTACATCGGCTATTTTTGGCCATTCATGCCATTTGAACCGAAAGCTTTATTAAATGTTATCGTGCGACAGCCTATTCCATACGATCATCAGCGTCCATCTTTCTTAAACCCGAAAGATCCAGATAGATAAAAATAGTTTTTTATTTCCTTTTAGTATTCACTTTGATATAATGTTTTAGGTGATATCGAATGCAGAGTGTTTATGATATACGAAAACTATTATTGAAATTTGGAACGATCATCTATTTAGGTGATCGTTTAGCTGATTTAGAAATGATGGAAACAGAATTAGATGAACTTTTCCAAGTGAATATCATCACAAAAGAAGAATATTTAGAAGCTAAGCTGATACTCAGAAAAGAGAGAGAAAAAACTAAATAAAAGGGTGGAATACAATGGAGAAAGATTTGATGATTGGAATTGATATTGGTGGAACAACTGTAAAGCATGCAATCATTACGAGTAATGGGGAAATGGTTTCAAGTTGGGAAATTCCTACAAACCTGCAAAACGCAGGAATCAGTATTCCAACTGAAATTTGGGCTTCCATTGATTTAAAACTTAAAGAGTTAGACATTACTAAACAACAAATTTTAGGTATAGGAGTAGGTGCTCCAGGTTTCATTGAACCAGAAACGGGTATAGTTGCAATAGCAGTAAACATCGGTTGGAAGGATTTTCGCCTGAAAGACTTACTGGAAGATCTGTCCGGATTACCTGTTTTAGTAGATAATGATGCAAATATTGCTGCATTGGGTGAAAATTGGCAAGGTTCTGGTGATCAAGTTGACAACATGCTGGCTGTTACACTAGGTACTGGTGTCGGCGGGGGCATAATTGCAAATGGTCACATTCTAAGTGGAGCAAATGGTACAGGTGCAGAGATTGGCCATATGATCGTAGAACCTGACGGAGCACCGTGTAATTGCGGCCGTAATGGCTGTCTCGAAACTGTAACATCTGCTACAGGAATCGTAAGACAAGCAGAAGAGCTGATGGATGAAGGGAAAGCTGTCAAGCTGCAACAACGAAAGGCTAGATTGTCCAGTATCACAACGAAAGAAATATTCGAATGTGCTAGTGAAGGGGATCCAGATTGTCAGGCATTACTGCAGTATGTCTTCGATGTACTTGGTTTTTCACTAGCGAATGTAGCTGCAACTGTGAATCCTGCTAAAATATTAATTGGTGGTGGTGTATCAAAAGCAGGAGATGCTTTGTTGAAACCTGTAAAAGCTGCATTTGAGAAATATGCACTTGCTAGAGCAAATGAGGCTTGCACATTCGGAATTGCAGAACTAGGAAATAATGCAGGCGTGTACGGTGGTGCATACCTTGTGTTACAAAACAATTAAAAAAATGCATCTGACGTGAAATTCGTAAATTAATTGTAACTTTTTTTAAGATTTATGAAACTTTTATGTGATATCTTTCGTCTATAATAAATAGATATAGAAAAATAGAGATAGAGATTCAGGGTAATCATTTTGAGGAGGATATAGAAATGAATATGAAAAAGCTGCACATGCCATTATATATAATCGCAGCCTTATTATTTGGTCTAAAAACGTATATCATTTATCGATTTATATTCGATATAACACTTGAGAACACAATGCAGGAATTCATTTTAATAATCAACCCGTTTGTTACGGCGTTTTTTATTTTTGTTCTTAGTATATTTTTCAATGAGAGAAGACAATTAAAATACATTAAGTATGCTATGTTACTAGGGTCATTGATTCTGTTTTTCAATATTGTATTTTTCCGGAACTTCTCAGATTTTATAACAATTCCATTATTATTTCAGGGAAGCAATGCTGCTGACTTAGGAAGCAGTGTATTAGGTTTAATCGAAGGATGGGACATTGCCTTATTCCTGGATGTCGCTATCGTATGGATATTAGCGAGAAAATATGGTACAACATTAACATCATCATTCTCTAAACGGTATAAGCGACTAGCGATTGTTTTGTCTTTACTAATGATGGCGGGTAATTTTACTTTAGCTGAAATTGAGCGTCCTCAGCTGTTTCAACGTACGTTTGACCGAGAATATTTAGTGAAGAACATTGGTATTTTTAACTACCATATTTATGATGCAATCTTGCATTCAAAGTCCAAAGCACAGCGTGTTTTTGCAGATGGAAATGAGTTAACGGAAATCTCTGATTATATGAAAGAAGAAACAACTACTTCAGGTAGTGAAGAAATGGAAGGTATTGCAAAAGGTAAGAACGTTATTTTTGTCTCTTTGGAATCCTTGCAAAGTTTCGTGATTAACAACAAGATGAATGGCGAAGAAGTAACACCTTTCTTAAATGATTTAATTGGAGACAGTTATTATTTTGAAAACTTCTACCATCAGACAGAGCAAGGGAAAACGTCTGATTCAGAGTTTATTGTTGAAAATTCACTTTACCCATCACCAAGAGGGGCAGTTTATTTCACACATTCATCTAATGATTTTCATTCTTTACCAGAAATTATTGGTAACAATGGATACTATTCAACAGTATTTCATTCGAATAATAAAAGCTTTTGGAACCGAGATGTAATGTATGACAACCTTGGATACGATCATTTTTATTCTGAAACAGCTTTTGAAGTAACAGAAGAAAATTCAGTGGGCTGGGGCCTAAAAGACAAACCTTTCTTTAAACAGTCGATGAAATATTTACAACAACTGAACCAAAAGGAACAACCTTTCTATGCTAAATTTATTACGTTAACAAACCACTATCCATTTGAACTAAGCGAAGAGGATGCTACTATCGATCCATATGATTCTAACTCAAATACGTTGAATCATTACTTCCAGACAGTTCGTTATATGGATGAAGCAGTAGAAGAATTTTTCAATCATCTGAAGGAAACAGGTGTATATGAAGATTCAATCATCATTTTAATGGGGGATCACTATGGTATTAGTGATTTTCATAAGAAAGCAATGAGTCAATATCTAGATAAGGAATATACAGATTTTCAGCACGTACAGTTACAACGAGTACCGTTTATTGTCCATATTCCAGGTGAAGAAGGCAAAACATTTTCGAAGGTTGCTGGTCAAATCGATGTAAAACCAACTATTCTTAACCTATTAGGAATTGATGATAGTAATGACCTGTCATTCGGTACTGATTTATTCAGCGACGATCGTAAAGATTACGTAGCATTACGTGATGGTAGCTTTATTACGGATGATTATGTCTATACCAAAGATCAATGCTATAACAAGGATACTGGTGAATTAATAGAAGGTAACATCGAATCCAGTGACGACGAAGAAGCCAGTGCGTGTGGACCATATATGGAACAAGTAAATAAGGAACTTAATTATTCAGACCAAATTGTGTTTGGGGATCTATTCCGCTTTTATGACTTTGGTGATGAAGAATAAACAATAAAAAAAGGATGAACATAGCGTTCATCCTTTTTTGTGGCTCTATTATATATGTTGGGGTTTGAAAAAATTAAGCATAATAAAACACGCAAGCTCCTATATCCTTTACACTTGAATGGACTAGAAACAAACCAAAGGGATAGGAGATGCGTGTACATGCAGTTTAACATGAATTTACCAGGATTAGAAAGTGTTATTGTTACTAAGATGGAGGAGTTGGAGGGGGACTTTTACTTACATATAAAGTTGCCTGTTAAGAAACACCGTTGTCCTGCTTGTGGGGAAAGAACAAGCCACGTCCATGACTATAGAATACAAAAGGTACAACACTTAAAGCTCTTTGAACGAACATCTTATCTGTTTTATAGGAAGCGAAGATACGTTTGTACTTGTGGAAAGAGGTTTCCTGAGAAAAACCAAGTTGTAGGGCGATATCAAAGACATTCAAAGGAATGGAATCAAGCCCTAGGGCTTCGTGTTATCCAGGGGAAAAACTTTAAAGATACTGCTGGTCAGTTCAGAACTTCTCAAACAACAGCTATTCGTCGATTTGATCAACTAGCAGCTACTAGTTTAAAAGAAGTGGACACGTTACCACCAGTAATAGCTATCGATGAATATAAAGGGGATACAACAGAAGGTAAATACCAAGTAATCATCGCAAATGGAGAAACAGGTGTCCCGCTTGATATATTACCGAATCGCTCTGTACGTACGATTAAAAAGTACTTAGCCAAAAAAGGATCTCAAGTAAAGATGGTTGTCATGGATATGAGCTATAGCTTTAAGTCAGCAGTTCAAAAGGCTTTGGGGAACCCCATCATCATTGCAGATCGCTTCCACTTTTGTCGGTATATTTATTGGGCTTTAGAACGAGTGAGAAGACGTGTTCAAAAAGAATTCCATGATTACGACCGCAAAAAGTGCAAGCGTATGAAACACATTTTTTATAAACGATATGAAGAACTGAGTAGTAAGCAACACTGGTATTTAGACAGATATTTAGGCTTGTCGGAGGATTTACGACAGGCCTATGGTTTAAAGGAAGCATTCCGCTCCTGGTTTGAAGGAGCGAAAAAGGTTGGAACAAAAGATTTAGGTGAAGTAAAACAAGGACTGTATAACTATTACAAACAGGTAGAAAAAGCAGGACTAGATGAGTTCATCAAAGCCGCTGGTACACTCAAGAACTGGCAAGCAGAAGTTTTAAATAGTTTTTGCCTTTGACTACAACACTGGATTTGTGGAGGGCCTAAATAACCAAACAAAGGTTATTAAACGTAATGCATTTGGCTTTAAACGATACGATCGATTAAGGTTACGTGTATTACTGCATCATCAATTTAAAAACCTAGATTTTCAAGTTGGTTAAGGGATAGGAGCAAAGATTCCTACCCCAACATTTGACGCAGAACCTTTTTTGTATGCAAAGAAAGCACATAATCACAGTCATTAGGGAGAATTTCAGTAGTGCATCGCGCTCAAGCTTGAAAAGAATTCTTATAAAATGGATTATGTAAAATGGTACTGAATAACACTGTGGTAATTTTGATATGTGTACAGTGGTTAGTAAAGCTCCTGAAATTCGCTCCGCGTCCTGTGGGTGTGGGGCGCGAATTCAGCTAGGCTACTACTTGCAATGCTTCCCTGCTGCTCCTAGCTTCACAGCACATGAATCATTTCAAAATTACCGCTAAGCAGTTAGTTGACATAATCCATATTATACGTAGCATTCTTTATATACACTAAAGTTAGTAAGGGGTTGGCGGATTTGGCAAGTAATATGTTGCTGATGCTCAGCCCGAATGATATGAAGTGATTTTTTAATAAAAAAGAACAAGCTAGACTATTGTCGAACTTGTTCTTTTATGTAGGTGCATTCATAAGAAAGTAAATTGCTTAAGAATGCGTTTTAATTTTGAAATAATGGATGAATCAATTCCCAATATAATGTTGCAATGGAAAAGAATCCAAATACCAGTGTGGCAAGACCCGCAAATGCGACACCGAACATATTTTGCTTTTTCAATTCACGAAAAACTGCTAAAGCACAAAGGATTGTAACTACTAAAATAATAAATCCTAATTCCATTTTTTCCCCTCCTTACATCCAGTCCATCATTTTCATTCTACAACTGTTAACGTTATAATATGTATTAATAGATAATTCATACTTATTTTAAAACATAAAATGGATTTTGTCTATTAAAAGATGGGTAAGAGAAAGGATGTAATCGTAATGAATGTTGAACAGATGCCACTAGGCCCACTATCTACTAATTGCTATTTGGTTGTACAGGACAAAGAAGTAGTGATCATCGATCCATCTGGAGATGCCGAGCAAATCATCAATCAAATTGAGCAATTAGCAGTCGCTCCTGTAGCAATTTTGCTGACGCATGCACATTTTGATCATATTGGGGCATTGGATGTCGTGAGAGATCATTATCATGTGCCCGTTTACTTACATACAGCTGAAAAGGATTGGTTAGAAGATCCTGAGTTGAACGGTTCATCATTGTTTGGGATGGGGGAAATTATTGCTAAAGCTGCTGATCATTTGATAAATAACGGGGATGCGGAACTGCAAATTGGAAGCTTTTCGATTGAAGTTTGTCATACACCTGGACATTCACCAGGTGGCGTTGCGTATATATTTCACCATAATCGTCTTGTCTTTGGTGGAGATAGCTTGTTTGCTGGTGGTATCGGAAGGACCGATTTAATGGGCGGCAGTTTTGAACAGCTGGAACAAAGTATTAAAGAGAAGTTTTATCGTCTGCCTGATGACTATATTGTGTATCCTGGACACGGACCAGAGACGACGATTAAACTAGAAAAGGAATCTAATCCATTTGTACAAGGATAGCCAAAACGCTCTGATCGATTGTGATCAGAGCGTTTCCATTTTAATGTCCAAATCCAGGAACAAGAATAAAGTTGGTGTAGAATGTAAATCCAATAAAGAAAATGGTACAATAAGCTCCAAATAAATACATATACATTCTTTCGGATAATTTTAAATATCCAACACCTAGAAAGAATATTGTTTGTGCTAAAAATAAGTATGCCATCGTCATCATGTCTCCAACATAAAACATGACGGTAAATATAGCTGTCCAGAAGGCTAGCATGCGGAATACTCGATCCATTGTTCCCCCTCCTTTATTAATCAATATGTATCATGACTATTATAAACGACTCTTACCTAAATGTAAATTATTCTGGTAAAAAGAGCTAAATAATTGCTTACTCTTCATTATTTTTTCATAAAACCATCAATAATATGCATTAATCCGCTAAATTTGTTTTTATAAGACGATAGCCGCCATTCTTTGACTGAAGTTCAAAGCTGTAGATCGTGGTATTTTCGATCTTCTCAGCTGTAATTATTACAGTACCATCTGGAAATGAATAATGGATAGGAGGTGTCTGCGTCTCTTGAAGTAATTGTTGATAGCTTTTTTGATATAGCATTTCAAGCGTGAACTGCTGTTCATGAATTTGATGAAGGGCGACTAAATTCCTGTTCAGCATGATGAGATGAGTTGTAAATAGTAATAAAAGGACAATGACAATAGACGTTAAAGGAAACATAACTCCTTGCTGGTTACAGACCTTTTTTAAATAAATATTTTTCAAACGCTTCACCACTTTGTGTTTTAATTCGAATGACAATATCAAATTTACGATCGATTATTTCAAAATCTGAAATATCTCGTACTATTTCTTCTTGCCCTTTGCTATCTACCTGTCTGCGGATTTTGTAATTGTGATAAGAAATCGTTACTCTCTCTCCTGTGGTTTGAATAAAATAGAGCTGGTTGTGTTGAACTGATATGGATTCTGCTGTCTCAGCTTCCAATTCAATCAGATGATGAAAATGATAAACCTGTGGCAGACTGTCATTTTCATTTTGGTGCCATAAGATCAGAATTTGACCAAGCCAAATTAACATCATACTCAAGCAGATAGTTGAAAACATGACTTCGAATATCAGGTAGCCTTTTTCATTTTTGCTTACCATATAAGCATGTGGTTGTTTTTTGTTGTTTAACATTCGCCCACGATACACATCCTTCGAGTAAATCATTCGTTTGCTTCCAACTTATAGTTAGAGGAGAGCTGATGACATTGTCATACGTTTTATCAGAGGGAACGTCGGGTTGCATTATTGCTTCATGCATTTGATTCATAAGAAAATAAATTGCTTTATCTTCCTCATAAATTCGCTTTTTTTCTAGCAGTAATTGGTACTGAATTGGGAGAAGTGTGACACAAACGATGGAGAATAACAGAAAAGATAGCAAGGTTTCTATTATATAGAAACCTGCTTGCTTATTCTTTTTGTACATAACAACGCCCCTTTCCGAACGGACATTTAAACAAATATAAACGATACTGTGTTCTTATTTTCATGGTTCCAGGTCTTTTTAAATTGCCGTTATGGGAGAATTCGATTGGTTGTATAAGGGTGTTTGTGTCAATTTCCCAATCCTTACTATATACACGCTCCAGGACTTTCGTGCCCAATCCCCTTTTTCGAATCGTATATCGATGCAGGGATGTATCGATTTGTAAATAATAAGTTTCTTCTCGAGATAATGCTAATTGTTGCAAATAAAGTAGGTCACGATTAAATTGTTTTATAAATTGTTTGTATTGAACTGTATCATGTAATCTTAACCATGCACTGCCACTTATAAGGAGCAGTAGTGAGGTGATCGTTAATGCAATGAGAAGTTCAGGTAATGTAAATGCCAGATCATTCTTCTTCATCATTTTTATTACTGATCGTTAACTCGCCGGTTGTATTTTTGGTAATTTCTTTCTTACCGTTTGCGCATTCTGTAGTTTCCAGGTAATCATTATCGACCAGACTTTGGAGTGTTGCGGGTTCTTCGCCTTCTTCTAATTCATAACTGGCGAGTTGGTTTTCAGTCATTTGCAGTAAAGCGTCACAGCCTTTATTATTAATCGTTTGGCTTTTATCAGCTAAGTTTGGAATAAAGAGCAGCATTAAAATACTGATGACCGCCAATACAATAAGCATTTCAATAAGAGTAAAACCTTTTTGATTTTTCAATTTGATCTTCTCCTTTTTACATGGTTTGAATATAATCAAACATCGGCAACATAAGGGACAGATAGACGAAAACGATAAACAGAGCTAGAATACTTAATAATAATGGTTGTAAGAAACTAAGCCAGCTCTTAATGAATCGTTCCATAGCTGCAATTAAGTGTTCTGCATATAATGAGAATTCTTTTTGTAATTGATCTTGATTTCTTTCTTTGGTCATGATGCGATCTAACTGTGGTTCTAATAACTTACAATGAGGTAATATGGTTGAATATTGATAGCCATTTGCTAAGTGACTACTTATATGGGTAGCATAGTAATGAACGATATCTTCTTTCTGATTGTGTTTAATTATTTCTAAACATTCCTTCATTGTCAATCCACTCTTTAACAAGCTTGATAAGTGGGTAATTAGCAGGTAAGTCGTCTGCATTCGTTTGTATCGAAAGTAGATAGGGATTTTTTGGATTACTGCTATTTTTGTTTCTAAAGTGATGGAACGTTGGAAAGAGAAACGGAACAAAAATAGAAGCAAAAGGATCACTGAAAGAGTAATAATTCCATAGTAAATGATATTAATGACTGCTATTGCTTGTTGAAACACACCATTTTGGGAAGTTTGCAAAAGTTGTAATAAGGCTGGGAAAATGGAGGTTTTTAACAAGTGCAATAGGATAAAAAAGAAAATAAACAGAAAGAGGGGATATCTGGTTAAAGATCGCAGTTTTTTAGTGAAATTCATCCGTTGTTGTAAAAGATTGCAGCACTGAGTTAATCCGTCTGCTAAATTACCATGTTCAATTGCTGTTTCAAGAAATCGGACAATGTCATCATGAAAATGAGCACGGGATAATGCCGTAACAAAAGATTGTCCTAGCTCTAGCTGACGCTTAATAGTTCGTGCTGGCTGAACCATTTGTTTCTCCCATAGCAGAACATCAAGGGCATCATTTAGCATGTAGCCGTGTCTAAACAACAATTCTAAGCGATGCAGTAATTGATATTGGATCTGCAGTGACAGTGTTTCATGTCGCTTAAATGGAAGCAAGATATCCAAATGCATATGCTTTTCTCCTCAATTGTTCAAAACAGCTCGGATTTGTAAACGATTGATCATGCAGGATTTTTATAATATGTTGTTTTTCTAAAATATCTAAAATAGCTGCTCGTTGTTGTGCGAATTTACGTATGTGTAAGGTAACTAATTGAATAGAGGCAACTGCTTGCAGATTTTGTTCAATATCTACTGAGCTGATACCCATTTCCAATAACCGGTGGATCGTACCTTGCGCATGATTTGCGTGAAGCGTAGACAAAACTAAGTGACCGGTGTTGGCAGCATGAAAGGCAAATTTAGCTGTTTGTGCATCTCTGATTTCACCTATCATTAATATATCAGGGTCATGTCTCAGAGCTGCTTTCAGTCCCGCATCATAATTGATACCAGCTTTTTCGTTTACTTGTACTTGAACGATATTGTCTAATGGTTTTTCGATTGGATCTTCGAGCGTAATGATCTGTTTGTGCGAATTTTTGGCAAAAGCTTGCAGTAATGCATAAAGTGTCGTAGATTTACCGGAGCCTGTTGCACCTGTCAGAAGAATGAGTCCTGTTTTCATGGTTAACCAGGTTTCGACAGTTTGAAATTGATGATGGAAGAGAAATAAGCGTTGCAGGTCCTGTATATCTTGTTGAGGCAGGATACGGATCGCAAAACTTTCATTGTGTCGAACGGGTAATGTAGAAAAACGTAAAGAGTATGACTTTGTCCGGAAGGCATATGACAGTGCACCTTGTTGTGGAGAACGATTTTCACCAATGTCCATTTGACCTGCGAATTTGTAGTAGGCTAACACTAATGCGTACTGTTCTTTGGTAATGGAGGAGTGATAAATACGTGACCCGTTACAACGGAAAAAGATCTGAATATCTTGTTGACGAGGAATAAAGTGGATATCAGAAGCATGCGCCTCAATTGCTGCTTGAAGTATGTGGTTGGAAATTGCTGAGGCTTTGTTCAACTAATCATTCACCTCCTATTTTTATCATGGTACAATATTTATATTCGGCATCTATTCGCAAAATCCTGCAAAAAATACAATTTTTTTAAAAAGGGGGAAAAGGTAAAAGATGAAGAGCATTTATTTAGTTGGCTTTATGGGGAGTGGTAAAACAAGTATCGCGGAATGTTTGCATAAGGCATTAGGATGGGGACTTCAAGATACTGATCAGATGATTGTCGATTATTATCAAATGAGCATTCCTACCATTTTTGAACAAAAAGGGGAAGCTGTATTCCGTAAATACGAAGCGAACATGTTACATAACACAACTGCTGAAAATACGATCGTTGCAACAGGCGGTGGAATTATTGAGAATGAGGAAAACCGTCAATGGTTAATAAATCAAGGCAATATTATTTTTCTTCAAACATCCTGGGAAGAGATCGAGCGCAGATTACAGCATGACAGCTCCCGACCGATTTGGAATAATCAGTCACGTGATAAACAAAAACTTCTGGAAGATCGTACACCAAAATACTTAGAGGTTGCAAGTCATGTTATCCAAACAGATAATAAGACAGAAGAAATGATCGCATCTGAAATAATATCAAATATACATGCATAAAAAAAAGGTGGTCGGAAAAAATAACAGTAAATGATTAAAAAGGTGTGAGTAATATTGTCCAGTAACGATTATGTAAAGTATATGACTCAACGTATCGTTAAGTATATGGATACACCAAAGAATGAACGAAAGAAACAGAAGGCGGACAACAAGCCTGCAGCTGCTCATTCCAGCAAATGGTTTGGTGTGTTACCTTTCGCATTTCGTTTACTCATCCAAAAACGCAAAGATTCCTAAGGCATCCTGTATGAAGGCTGCGTCCATGATATTGGACAGCAGCCTTTTCATTGTCAGCAAAAAAATCTGTAAGAACGCAACGAAAGCATTGAATAGTTAAAAAAGTAATAAGTTTCTTAAAATACAGATTATGTCTAGCTTAGTGCTCATTTTGAAATGTTGTTAGTGCAAGGATATCGCTCCAGCCAACCACTTCGCGTCCTGTGGGACCGCGAACCTCTTTTTGCTTAATGATTGATCACTTGTTTACTTGTCTGTTCTGTTAAGTAGAAGAGTCCTGCATTAATTACTTCTAAATTAATTCTAGGTTCTAAACGATCAGTAAGTCTCTCTCTTTCCTTCTCTAGTAATTCTACATTGTCCTTCTGCTGATAGAAGTACTCCAATAAGTCAAGTTCTTCCTGTAACGTTTCTTTCGCTTCTTCAACCCAACTGAAATCCTCGATGAATAAATGATTCTCTACATACTGATAAGCACGTCTGAAGCCGCTGACTGGTTTAATAATAGGGGAGATCGTATAACTATAATCAGTCATTTGCCGGCTGAAAGAAAGTTGGTCAAAACGTTCCATCATGTTTGTCTGAATGACGCCGTTTATTAAATGAACACCAACTGAATATATGGCATCTCGTTTTTGTTTTCCGCAGTAATGAATCATCACATTAACGATCAGCCATGGCATCAGTGATGTCTTAGTCTGACCATTCGTTTCTTCATACAATATAGTAAATTTCGCATTTTGCTGGATGTGCTGAAAAATCTGATGGAGACGTGGACTGCCATAGTGAATCCATTCCTTTTGGTTATCCTTCTTTTCTAGACTTGTATCCAGATGAATGGACATAGGGTCTCCTTCACGGCCTAATTTATCCATATAATGCCAGTAAAAAGGCCGGTTCATCAATACTTGATCTAACTCCCGTGTTAATTTCACTTCCATCTCTGTAGTATTTTCTTGTATTACTTGACAATCATGTAATTCGAAGTATTCTGTTAAAAATGAATGTAGGTTGGAAATCATATTTGATTCTCCTTCAACTGATCGTCTTGCTGATAAGATTGGATTACAGATGTTAAATTATTTAATTTAATTCTTGATTCACCGATAGAATGAGATTGTTCAAATATTTGCTCTACTTCTTTTTCTAAATTATTCACATTTAAATCTGTTAAAATTTGTTCCAGGTGTCCTATTACGTTTTCAAATAGATGTATTTTATCATATAACAACTTCATGACATGCTCTTCAACAGTGTTCTCTAATGCGAAATTGTAAATCTTCACATCATTTTGCTGACCGAAGCGGTGTATTCGACCGATACGTTGTTCTAAGCGCATCGGATTCCAAGGTAAATCATAGTTGACAAGATGATGACAAAATTGCAAGTTAATCCCTTCACCCGCAGCTTCTGTCGCAATCATTACTTGTGCATGATTTTGAAATAGTTGGCGCATCCAGTCTTTTTTCCCTTTCTTAAAGCCGCCCCGATAGATAACAGAGGGAATTTGTTCCTGCTGCAATAGCCATTGTAAATAAATTTGTGTAGCGCGATATTCTGTAAACACAATAAATTTCTCATTAGATTGTTTGATTAATTCTATTAATTTTAATGCTTTTGCATGGTGAGGGAGTTGTTCAATAACTGATAGTATATCTTGAACATCCGTTTGTTCTGATTGCTCCATCCACTTTTTAATAGAAAGATAACAAGCTTCTCTTGAACTGCAAAATTCGCGAACATAGGTAATGGATGATATTGCTCGGTTTTGTTTGAAGTACTGATCGATTTGCTGATATGCATCCAATTCCTGCTCTGTAAAAGGAACCCAAATCGTTTCAATTTCACGCTTTGTCCACTCAATCCCGGTATCACCCCGACGGTTTCGTACCATCACTTTACTGATAAGTTGTTTTAGATAAGGGTCTTCATCCATTGTTTTATTTTGTTCTCGATATCGTTGCAGAAAATCTTCATATGTTCCAAGGTACCCAGGACGCAGTAACGTTATTAAGTTGAATATATCCGTTAATTTATTTTGAACTGGTGTAGCAGTTAAAAACAGACAATATTTTTTAGATAATTGTTGTACGAAATCAAAATTTTTTGTTTTATGGTTTTTTAATTTGTGTGCTTCATCTACAATAACAAAATCATAGTCTTGTTCTAAGATTGCCTGGCGATGACGAGCAGATTTGGCTGTATCTAAAGTTGTGATCAGAATATTAGTATTTTGCCAGTCCACACGTTTACCTGATGGAATTGCAGGTATTAGAAATTTTTGATTTAATTCTAATGCCCATTGGTTAACAAGAGAAGCGGGGACGAGGATTAGTATTTTTTGAGCCAGACCTCGCAGCATATACTCTTTTAAAATTAATCCCGCTTCAATTGTTTTGCCAAGCCCTACTTCATCTGCTAACAGAGCTCTTCCATTCATATCCTGAATAACTTTTTCTGCACTTTTCATTTGATGAGGCAAAAATTTAACATGTGGAAGAAAATTAGGTGCTACTAGTTCTTTGAAACTAGGGATTTGTAGTGTTTGAGCTACTTGATAAGATTTTTTGAATAACTGCCAATCAGCCATTTGCGAAGGATTTGCTGCAGCATCCTCGAATGTTTGTATAAATGTTTCATCTCTATTAATCGGGATATTGATCATATGGCATACTCCATCCTATCATGAATACAATTTGTTATGTTATTGTAATCAAATTTAAGGAGTTTATACATATTCTAAGCAGACAAATAACAGTTTTACTAAATCAATTCACACTTCCAAATGTTTTTTATTCAACTGAAAAAAACGAGTGGCAGTTGTTCCACTCGTTTTGTCTTGATTATTCTATTTTTTTGTTTTCTTAATTTTACCTGTCCACTTTTTGTAGCCACCTTGCAGTTGGTACAAATCTTTGTAGCCTTGTTTATCCAGGATTAATGCAGCTCGCATCGATCGTGATCCGGATTGACAGTAAAGATAAACTGGTTTATCTTTTCGAAGTTCTGTCAATCTTTGTTTCAGCTGGGTTAACGGTATGTTCCGGGCTCCAAGAATATGACCACCATCGAATTCTTTCGGTTCACGAACATCGATCAGCTGTGCTTTACGGTATCCTTCGCGAAAATCATTTTCGGAAAGCGCCTTTAAAATTCTTTTTTGTTTAAAGTATCGATACACGCTAAACAGAATAAAGGCAGCTAGGATAGCTAGTAAGATGTATAATTGTGTCATTTGTAATCCCCCATTGCTTTCTAATAAATCCTCTAAAAAGGATTATACCATTTAATATGCTGAAATAAAGCAAAAAATATTGAATTTGATATTTTAAGCAGGATGGCTTGTTTCATGTACCATTCTATTGTATGCTTTTATTTACATTATTAATTAAGGATGGGGGATTTATGATGCCTACACCTACTATGGAAGATTACATAGAACAAATATATATTTTAATGGAAACAAAAGGATATGCTCGTGTATCTGCGATTGCTGAAGCTTTACAAGTTCAGCCTTCTTCTGTTACGAAGATGGTTCAGAAGCTTGATAAAGATGATTATTTAAATTATGAGAAATATCAAGGTTTGATACTAACACCAAAAGGTAAGAAGGTTGGGGAAAGATTGGTTTACCGCCATGAATTATTGGAGAAATTCCTGCAAATCATTGGCGTGAATGAAGAAAATATCTATACAGATGTAGAAGGTATTGAGCACCATTTAAGCTGGAACTCTATAGATCGTATCGGGAGTCTTGTTCAATTTTTAGAAGATCCAGAAAGACTGGAGCAACTGAAAAACTTTCAAATGAATAAAGAATAGCCGTTTGGTTCTATCTGCTGGTTTTGATGTATATATATATTCTGAAACCATTCAGATAGGGTGATAGAATGAAAATAGATGGAGTTTTCTCTGGTGGTGGTGTCAAGGCTTTTGCGTTTATCGGTGCATTGCAAGCCTTAGAAGAACATAATATCCAGTTTGAACGTGTCGCTGGTACATCGGCAGGTGCGTTGTTCGCGACTTTTATAGCGGCTGGGTATTCCGCGGAAGAACTGCAAGAATTGTTCTTGGATTTACCATTAGAGAATTTTCTTGATCAGTCGAAGTTCGGTGCTGCATTTCCGATTATTAAATGGATAACGCTTTACCGGACAATGGGCTTGTATAGAGGAAACTATTTTCAATATTGGCTTGAAGAAAAGCTTCAAGAAAAAGGTGTAAAAACATTTTTCGATTTACCTACAGGAAAGCTGAAGATTGTATCTGCGGACTTAACCTTGAATCAGGTTGTTATTTTTCCGGATGATCTAGCTAAATATTATCACATTGATTCCACTTATTATACCGTTGCTAAAGCAGTACGAAGCAGTATTTCCATTCCATATTTTTTTCGCCCCTTTAAGCTAAATAATCCCCAAACAAAACGTAAAAGCTATATTGTAGACGGGATGATCTTGAGTAATTTTCCTTTGTGGTTATTTGACAGAGGGAAGCATACGAGAGTACGTCCGATTGTTGGTATGCAGTTATCAGATCCGAGGCAGAAGCAGCCGAAACATAAAATTAATAATTCGCTCGATATGTTGTTTGCCATGATGAATACAATGCGGAATGCTTATGATACACGTTATATAGCGGAGAATGTTGCGAAAGATATTATCTTTTTTCCGATTGAAGACATCAGTGCGACCGATTTTCAACTTTCACGTGACGATAAACTAAAATTAATTGAAATTGGCTACCAACGTACGAACAAATTTCTGAGAAAATGGTCAAAATAAAAAAGAACAGAGCGGTTTATAACGACGCTCTGTTCTTTTTATTTTTCTGTTTATTACCTTCAATGACGCGTAAATGTGTTGCAGATCGATTTGATGATTTCAGTGGGCGGATGGCTTTTTTGGTAGAAAAATTTGGTTTTAATGCTGACGATTTCGTTTTGAAGTTGCTTTGTTGTGTTTTGTATCTTTGCTTGGATTGTTTGACTGCTTTTCGGTATTTTTTTAGTTCGTCCGTTGAACGTTTTCTCATTAAGAAGAAATAAACTAATCCAAAAATAGCTGCACCTATTAATAAAGAGATTAGTAGTGAAGAAAGTAATCCAACTGTGTCATTGATTA
This sequence comes from Gracilibacillus caseinilyticus, assembly GCF_022919115.1. Classification (NCBI taxonomy): domain Bacteria; kingdom Bacillati; phylum Bacillota; class Bacilli; order Caryophanales; family Bacillaceae; genus Gracilibacillus; species Gracilibacillus caseinilyticus. The sequence goes on from NZ_CP095072.1 coordinate 3,289,400, forward strand.
ATGCTGTTGCGAAACCCACTACGGCTAATCCTATTAAGACATAGACGAGACTAGAACCTATTTTTCGATTCAATTGTGATTCCTCCTTTAGTTCAAGTTTTTCGAAAAAAATGTTCTTTCTATAGTTATACCCGTTTTGAATTGGTTTTTATACAAAATATTTGAAATTGATGTTTACAAAGAGTTGTTAGTTCTATTGTATAAAAAAAAGAGTAAAATAACTAGGTCGTTTTTTACCAAAAGCATGAAATAGTGGAAATTGGTTAGCCTAATGCTGAGGTGATAAAAAGATGCGACGATTAAATACAGATGATGACAAAAAACAGAAAGTATCCTTACTGCCAAAAACAATTAGCATCGGTTTTTTTGGGGGGTTAATCTGGAGCACAGTAGCTGCTTTTGCAGGATTCTTTCACTTTACAACCATTACACCTAAAAGCTTTATACTACGTTCATGGCTGCAAAATTCCTGGTCTGATCAGTGGACGGGGGAATTAGTGTCCATTTTAGTGATCAGTTTGTTGTCGATTGGATTTGCGTGCTTATATTATCTTATGTTAAAAAAGTTTAATGGGATTCTGCCAGGTATCATTACTGGTATAGCTCTGTGGTTTGTTGTTTTTTGGCTGATGAAGCCGCTCTTTTCTAATATTCCAGCTTTCTTTGAACTAGATAGCGATACAATCGTTACAACTATGTGTTTGTTTATCTTATATAGTGTATTTATTGGATATTCGATTTCTTTTGCCTATCAGCAGCATTATGGTGAAAATAATTAATCAATTGTGTTACTATGGTAAAGAAAGCATGTTCAATGGGGTGAGTCGATGGGGAAGATATTATTGTTAAATGGTCCCAACCTTAACCGGTTAGGAAAGAGAGAACCTGAAGTTTATGGTCACGAAACATTGAAGGATGTTGAAGAACAGGTAAGACAACTCGTTGAAACGAAGCACTTTCATCTAGATGCGAAACAATCTAATCATGAAGGAGAATTAATCGATTGGATCCATGCAGCAGAAGGAGAATATGCTGGCATTATTTTTAATCCAGGTGCATATACACATACCAGCATCGCTATCAGAGACGCGATCAGTTCTGTTACTGTACCCGTTATTGAAGTACATATTTCCAATGTACATAAAAGGGAATCATTTAGACATATATCTATGTTAGCACCAGTCTGTGCTGGCCAGATCGTTGGATTAGGAACAACAGGATACCAATTAGCAGCAACCTATCTGTTAGAAGAAAAAGAACAAAAGGGGTGAATAGCGCATGAATCGCTTGGAGAAATTACGAGAAGTTTTAAATAATGAACAGTTAGATGGGTTATTAATTACCAGTCCAGTTAACAGAAGGTATATGACAGGTTTTACTGGAACAGCAGGAGTTGCACTAGTTACCGATAATGAGGCTATTTTTATTACAGATTTTAGATACACAGAGCAAGCAGCTGATCAAGTTAAAGAATTTACTATTAAAGAACATAAAGGACCAATTCAGGAAACCGTTGCAGCACTTGTGGATTCGTTACAACTGAAGAATCTTGGTTTTGAAAAAAAAGATTTGACTTATGCTCTATTTGAAACATATCAAAAAGCAGTAGCAACAAAGCTTGTGCCATCAGATGGATTGATTGAGAAATTGCGCTTGATTAAAGATCAAGATGAGATTAATATAATAAAGGATGCATGTAAAATTGCAGATGATGCCTTTGATCATATTTTACAGTACATAAAGCCAGGCGTAAAAGAGATCGATATTGCCAATGAATTAGAGTTTTTCATGCGAAAACAAGGTGCTACTTCATCTAGTTTTGATATGATTGTAGCTTCTGGCTATCGATCTGCATTACCTCATGGTGTAGCGTCATCAAAGGAAATAAAAGCAGGCGAATTAGTGACATTGGATTTCGGAGCATTATATAAAGGGTATGCTTCAGATATTACAAGAACGGTTGCAGTCGGAGAGATTTCAGAAGAGTTACAATCGATCTATCAAACTGTTTTGGATGCTCAGTTAAAAGGTGTAGCTGGAATAAAAGCTGGTATTACTGCAAAAGAAGCAGACGCCTTAACTAGAGACCATATCGGCGATAAAGGCTATGGAACATATTTTGGACACTCTACTGGCCACGGTTTAGGCTTGGATGTTCATGAAATGCCAGGGTTGTCTTTCCGTTCGGATGAGGTGTTACAACCAGGTATGATTGTAACTGTTGAACCAGGAATCTACATTCCAAATGTCGGAGGATGTCGTATCGAAGATGACATTCTTATTCAGGAAGATGGTAATGAGAGATTAACCAATGCACCAAAGGAACTAATTCAGTTGCCTGTATCGTAAATTACAGAGGAGGAATAAGATGATTTCAGTAAATGATTTCAAAACAGGTTTAACCATCGAAGTGGATGGTGGAATCTGGCAAGTAATGGAGTTTCAACACGTAAAACCAGGTAAGGGTGCTGCATTCGTTCGTTCAAAATTGCGTAATTTGCGTAATGGAAGTATCCAGGAGAAAACATTCCGTGGTGGTGAAAAAGTAAATAAAGCACATATTGAAAACCGTAAAATGCAATATTTATATGCTTCAGGTGATATGCATACCTTTATGGATACGAATACGTTTGATCAGACAGAACTGCCAGCTAATCAAATAGAACGTGAGCTTCAATTTATTAAAGAGAACATGGAAGTTAATATTTTAACGTATGAAGGGGAGACGATCGGTGTAGATCTTCCAAACAACGTTGAATTAACAGTAACTGAAACAGAACCAGGTATTAAAGGTGATACAGCAAGCGGTGGAACAAAGCCTGCAATACTAGAAACAGGGTTATCTGTACAAGTACCATTCTTCGTCAACCAAGGCGACGTACTGGTCATTTCAACAAACGACGGAAAATACGTTTCCCGTGCATAGTTCTATTTAAACTACTAAGTGATTGCACTTAGTAGTTTTTTTTGAATGAAGAAAGTATTTATAAAGGTGAATTCCAGAAGCAATCATGCTCAAAATGAAGTATAGGTTCTGATATTACGAGTGGTTGACCGGAGCGGTATCGTACCACTAACAGGATTTCAAAATAAGCACAGTGCTAGTTGACATAATCCGTATTATAGGTAGTTATATATACTTAAGTTAGAGGGTGGGTGTTTCTTTTAACATTCTTGAATCTTCCCCTCTAGTATAGGAAATATTGATATAGAGACAAGAGGACTGCACGCTTCCGAGCATAGCTACTTCGTCTTTCCAACTCAACTCATATCACCAAACTCAAAATTATACTGAAAGTCGTGTAGTTAACATATTCTATATTATCAAACATAGTATTTAAACTAAGAGAACCGGGCTGGCTATGCTCGGTTTTTGTTTGTCACTATTTTTACAGAGCTCGTACCTATCTATGGTTATATCTATCACGGAGTCGCATAGAATGTTTATAGAAAAAGCTTATGGAAAAGAGGAATATGTGATGGAAAGTGTTCTGCAAATTCTGCCCAATCATATTACAGACCATATCCATGCCGTACTTGAGGATAAAGACTTCGATGTTCAAGAAATCAGACTTAGAGTCAATCAGCCTGTTGAACTGAACAACGGAAGAGATGTTCGCTGGTTACAACAAACACACTTTAGCCAATCAGACGCAACCTTGTTTCTCAATAAAATAAGTGACTTTTCGTTATATCGGTTAGAGGAAGAATTACGTCACGGTTTTATTACCATTCAAGGCGGACATCGCATTGGCATTTCAGGTTCAGTTGTAGTCGAAAATAGACAAGTGAAGGCCATTCATCATATCAGTTCCTTTAACATTCGAATTGCTAAACCTCAATTCGGAGTTATCCATGCGTACACACCTTATCTGATCACAGATACAATTCAAAATACACTGATAATTGGTCCGCCACAATCAGGAAAAACGACATTGCTTAGAGATATAGCCAACTATTGTGGCAGCTCGAAGTTGCAGCTAAAAACCGCAATTGTGGATGAGCGTTCAGAAATTTGTGCATCTATTAACGGTGTCCCGCAACATTTATTTGCACCTAGAATTGACGTACTCGACCGCTGTCCTAAGGCAGAAGGTATGATGATGTTTGTCAGATCGATGTCACCGGAAGTGGTTATAGTCGATGAAATAGGCAGTGAACGAGATGCGGAAGCAATTGATGAAGTCATACATGCTGGAGTGCAAATAGTTTGCACCGTTCACGGGAAGTCGCTTGAAGATATTATGAAAAGACCAACGATGAAGAATATCTTAGAGAAAAATATTTTTCAGCGCTTTATGATTTTATCGAATCAACAGCGTGCAGGAGAAGTGACGGAGATACTTGATGCATCAGGACAATCTCTTTATAAAAGCCGTGTTAAAGTATGGTGAAACTATTGGCAAGCTTATTAATTGTCGGTTCTCTAACGTGGATTGGGCACGAATATGCTAGGAATCTAGCAAATCGTCCACGGATTATACGGATGTTGAAAAGTGCTTTGCAAATTCTTGAAGCTGAAATTGTCTACAGTCAATCTACCGTACAAGAAGCGCTATTCGCGGTATCTAAACAAATACCTCAACCAATATCGAGTCTGTTTCATGATTTGGCATCTGATATTGCACAAGAAAAAGAACAATTATACCCTGTGTGGGAGCTTCACATCAACCGTTTTCACCAAAAACAACCATTACAGGCAGAAGATAGAGAAATTCTCCAGCAATTTGGTCGAACGCTTGGCCAACATGATGTAACACAACAGCAAAAATATATTCGACTAGGGATTACTCATTTAGAAAGAAGCTTAGTGGAGGCAGAAGAAAGAAATCAACAATTTGGTAATATGTCTAGAAGTGTAGGCTTTTTGATTGGTATGTTTATCGTTTTACTCTTGCTATAGAGAGGAGTTATCGCGTGATTGGAGATACGAGTGTATTATTCCAGATTGCTGGTATAGGCATTATTGTAGCTATGATTCATACAATTTTAAAACAAATGGGAAAAGAAGAGTATGCACAATTCGTAAGCTTGGTAGGGTTTATTATCGTACTGCTTTTCGTTCTGAACAGCATATCTGAACTGTTCCAGCAAATCCAAGCTGTATTTTTTCTAAAAGGATAATGGTTTATGGAAATATTTGAAGTGATCAGTGTCGGAATTATTACCTCTGTACTATTCTTATTGCTGAAGGACAAGCAGCCTAGCATTGCTTTTCTAATAGTTGTGCTCACCGTTCTATACTTCTTTATATATGTGATGCAATATGTCCATGAAATCTTAAATCTGATCACATATTTGGGTGAACAAGCTAATATTGATGCGGTATATATTAAAACAATTTTGCAAATTATAGGTATTTCGTACATTACTGACATAGGCGCAAACATAGTAAAAGACGCGGGATTAGAATCGATAGCAGTAAAAATTGAAATGATCGGAAAAGTGTTTATTCTTATTTTGGCCATACCGATATTTAAGTCATTAATTGAGACCATCATAAATATTTTTCCAATCGCTTAGTTAGGAAGGATATACATGAGCTGGACAAAACTATGTACGATGCTGGTTCTCTTATTCATCGTCATTCCGGTACCGCTGCACGGCGATGCGAACACCAATCAAACCGAAGCCTACCGTTCTTTAATCGAAGGGAGCGAGATAGAAAGTTATTGGGAATACCTGGGACAAGAATACCAAGAGGCATTACCAGATCTGAACAAAAAAAGTTTGTGGTCGATGATAAAAGGAGATGGAAACGTCAGTGTGCAAGACTGGTTAAAAGGTTCACTACGTTACTTCTTCTACGAATTACTCGAAAATGGTAAATTATTAGCCACTTTAATGTTACTGACATTATTCTGTCTCCTACTGCAGACGATTCAGAATGCATTCGAAAAACAGGTTGTAAGTAAAGTTGCTTACGCCATTGTCTATATTATTTTAATTATAATCGCTTTGCAGAGTTTTCAACTCGCAGCTACTTATGTCGTCGACACAGTCAGAATGGCACAAAGCTTCTTGCTGGCGATTTTACCATTATTATTAGGGATTCTTTCTTCATTAGGACAATTGGTCACTATCTCTTTTTTTCATCCAATAATTATTACGCTAATACCAACTAGTGTATTTGTTATTTCTAAAATTGTCATTCCGTTGATTTTGATTTCAGCGATTTTACAAATTGTCAGCACGATCAGTCCTGAATACAAGGCCACAAAGCTTGCCAATTTAATAAAAAATGTTGCCATCAGTATTATGGGGATTCTGCTTACTGTATTTCTAGGTGTAATATCTGTCCAAGGAGCCGCAAGCGCCATTCAAGATGGAATTGCAATGCGGACAGCGAAATTTGTAACAGGTAACTTTATACCTGTTATCGGCAGAGTATTTACCGATGCGACGGATACCGTACTAAGTGCAACCATCCTGATAAAAAACGGGATCGGCATTATCGGTGTCGTGATTTTGATAGGAATTGTATTATTTCCAGCTATTAAAATTTTTGCTATTTCACTTATGTACAAAATTGCAACAGCTGTATTGCAACCTATTGGTGACGGTCCTGTGATTGAATGCTTAGATGTCATTGGCAAGCATATACTCTATTTATTTGCTGCATTGTTATTAGCTACATTTATGTTTTTCTTTACCATTGTTATTTTAATCATTTCCAGTAATTTAACGATGATGGTGAGATAAGGGGGGGTTGATCATTGAGTATATATCGAATTGGATATTACAAGTTATTATTTATATCATTTTAGCTATGCTTGTCGACCTGCTTCTCCCAAGTAATGCATTAAAACAATACGTAAAATTAGTGGTCGGTCTTCTTTTAATCCTGATCATCTTACAACCAATATTATCCGTATTTTCAATTGATGTATCACGCATAGTAGATAATTTGTTCCAAACTAGAGAAACGGCTTCTGTTGAAACTTCGATAGAAAATCAAATGAATCAGCAGAAAAGTGAAATAGAAAAGGTGCAAGCTGCATATGTATTAGAAGAGATGGTTGTCCAAATGGAAAATTTAGTAGAGGAGGAGTTGCAGCAGACCTATCAATATCAAATCGTTGATCTAGAAGTGAATTGGGCAAATGAAACTGCATCTCAAGCAAGCGAAATAGAGCATATAGATGTCCAGATCGCTGATGCGGAAGACACTTCCAACGATGTCCAAGAAGTGCAAATTCAAATTGGTGAGACACTACCTCAAACTTCTGAACCTCCAAGTGATCAGGATGAAGTGAAGCAATTTTTGGCTGATCAATGGGGTGTAGAGAAAGATGTCATTCAGATTGGATGGAAGGAGGAATAAGGTGCCTGGATGGATGGAAAAGTTTCTTTCAAATTTAAAAGCAAAAGATAAAAAACCTACAAAAATGCAGTATATTGCATTACTTGTATTAATAGCGGTTTTTGTTTTGTTAGTTAGCAACATTTTTAGTGATAATGATGAAAATCAATCATTAAATCAGCCACAAACCATGATTGAATCGTCAAACAATAATGATAACAATAGCACACCATCACCAGTTGAAGGCTCTAATGCTAGCTCTAAAATCTCGGATCTGGAAACGTCTTATGAAAAAGATTTAGTACCTTTACTTGAGAAAATAAACGGGGTATCTGAAGTAGAAGTAATGGTCAATCTCGATGCTACCAACGAACAAGTCTATCAAAAAAATTTAGTAATCGGATCACAAATCACCAGCGAAACTGATCAAAATGGTGGAACAAGAAAAATCGAAGATGAATCTAGAGAACAGACAGTAGTCGTTATTCGGCAAGGAGAACAAGAAGTACCATTATTAGTTCAGACGAAACGTCCGGAAGTTCGAGGGGTATTAGTGGTTGCAAATGGCGTGGACAATCTCGAGGTGAAGAAGTGGGTATTAGACGCAGTATCCAAAGTATTAGATGTTCCAGCACATCGGATATCGATAATGCCCAAAAGTAAATAAACAAATTTTTTAGGAGGGGATTTCATGTTAAGAAAACAAACTGTTTGGTTATTGACTATGTTAAGTTTAATGATTGTATTAAGTGTGTATTATTTGAATGCACCGAATGAAGGGGATTTAGCTTATAATATTGAGGATCAATCAGAAGATCAAACAACGTCTCTTGATCAAGTAAGCAATGAGACAGAGTCCGGTACCGAAGGAGCAAATGTTACAGAACAGTCGAGTGAAGAGCTAGATACATCCTCTATTAGTACGGATGAATATTTTGCAGCTGTGAGAATGGAGATTACGAATCAAAGAAGCTACGAAAAAGAGAGATTAGAAGATATTGTCGCATCGAGCGAAGCTACTTCTGAGGAAAAAAATGAAGCGTATGAAGCGATGAAAGAAATCGAGACATTAGACATGAAAGAATCCACTTTGGAAGAAGAATTAAAATCAGCAAAAGGTTATGAAGAAGTATTGGTTCGTAATATGGAAGATAACAACCTTGTAGTAACAGTCCAAGCAGATAGTTTATCAGCTGCAGATGCAAATGATATTATCCAACAGGCAAAAGAGGAGTTTGGTGAAATCAAAATTGATGTTGTCTATCAAGCCCAATAACATCCTTAATAGAAGACAGTATAAGCCCTTGAGTAAAATCGAGGGCTTTTTTTGCCAAGTTGGGAAGGATAGTTATGAATGGTTTAAAGCGATAAAGATGGTAACAAAGTATCGCAATTAAAATACTCCAAGTTGTAAAATTGGTTCTATCACTTATTACTTTTCATTAGCTGGCCATATTTGTACAATAAAAACAAAGGTTGCAGTTTCTCATTGGATTGCGTAAAATATTAGAAGGAGTTATTAGTACCTGTTATTAAATGTAACAAATATGAAGGGGTGCAGAAATGTTATCTGTAGAAGAAATCAATCAACTAATCGACAAATTAGATCAATCATCCATTGATGAATTTTCGTATGAAGCAAATGGTGCAAAAATTAAAATGAAGAAAAATACAGGTGTAGCTACTACCAATGTAGTCTCACAGCCAGTACATACACCGCAGCCGGTAGTACAGCCACAAACTGAAGAAGCACCGAAACAAGTGAGCAGTCAGGAAGAAGAGAGTAAAGAAGTTGCAGAGAATGTGTCTACGCCTGATTACGATCATGAAATTGTATCACCGATGGTAGGGACTTTTTACAGCTCACCATCTCCCGACAAACCAAACTATGTACAAACAGGTGACAACGTACAGGAAGATTCTATTGTCTGTATCGTAGAAGCAATGAAATTATTTAATGAAATAGAAGCAGATGTGAAAGGAACGATCACAGAAATTTTAGTGGAAAATGGTGAACTAGTGGAATATGGTCAGCCATTATTCCGAATTAAGAAGGCATAAGGGGATGAAATTGTGATTAAGAAACTGTTAATTGCTAACCGTGGAGAAATCGCAGTAAGAATAATTCGTTCTGCAAAAGAAATGGGCATTGAAACGGTAGCAGTATATTCAGAAGCTGATAGTGAAGCATTACATGTGCAATTAGCAGATGAAGCATATTGTATTGGTCCAAAATTAAGTAAAGACAGCTATTTAAATTTTACAAATATTATGAGTGTGGCTACATTAACAGAAACTGACGCGATTCATCCTGGGTACGGATTTCTTTCCGAGAATGCAGATTTCGCGGAGATTTGCGATGCATGCAATGTAACCTTTGTAGGTCCGAGCGCTTATGCCATTCAAAAAATGGGAACGAAAGATGTGGCCAGAGAGACGATGCGCGAAGCAGGTGTACCAGTTGTTCCAGGATCTAATGGTATTATTGATAATGAAGAAGAAGGTCTGGAAATCGCTCAACAGATCGGGTTCCCTGTTATCATTAAAGCAACTGCTGGTGGAGGCGGTAAAGGAATCCGTGTGGCTCGCTCTGAGGAAGAATTGCTGAAAGGTATCCGCGTAACACAAAATGAAGCGGAGAAAGCTTTCGGAAATCCGGGTGTGTATCTAGAGAAATTTATTGAAGACTTTCGTCACGTAGAAATTCAGGTGTTAGCAGATAATCACGGGAATGTCATTCACCTAGGTGAACGTGATTGTACCGTGCAAAGAAGGCTGCAAAAGCTTATCGAAGAAACGCCGTCTCCAGCTATTGATGACGCGATGCGTGCAAAAATGGGAGAAGCTGCCGTGAAAGCAGCAAAGGCTGTTGATTATTCAGGCGCTGGAACCATTGAATTTATTTTCGATAAAAAAGAAAATAAATTTTATTTTATGGAAATGAATACACGGATTCAAGTGGAGCATCCAGTTACAGAAATGGTGACAGGTGTAGATTTAATAAAAGAACAACTACACATAGCGAATAATGAGACATTACGTTATAAACAAGAAGATATTACGTTCCAAGGCTGGGCGATGGAATGCCGGATTAACGCAGAGAATCCAGCAATGGACTTTATGCCATCAGCTGGAACGATCGACATGTATCTGCCACCTGGAGGTTTAGGAGTAAGAGTTGATTCTGCTGTATATCCTGGATATCAAATTCCACCATACTATGATTCAATGATTGCGAAGTTGATTACGTATGGAAAAACAAGAAAAGAAGCGGTAGACCGAATGAAACGCGCACTAGATGAATATGTCATTGAAGGTGTATTTACTACAGTTCCTTTCCACCGTAAGATGATGACACACCCAGTGTTTGTTGAAGGCGATTTTAATACCAGTTTTCTTGATAAGTATAGTATAATGGAAGATAGTAAAGAAAAAAATTAACTAAAGGGGGTTCATCATGTCTGACAATCAATTATTGAATGTTGGTGAATCAACTCCGTTAGGGAAAGTAGAAATTTCTCCTGATGTCCTAGAAGTTATTGCAGGTATTGCAACAACAGAAGTTCCTGGTGTTTCAAGTATGCGTGGCAATTTTGCAACAGGCGTTGCAGAAAGACTTGGAAAGAAAACACACGGAAAAGGGATAAAAGTAGAACTGAAAGACGAAATGGTGCTAATAGATGTCTTTATAGTGGTTGATTATGGTCACACAATACCGACTGTAGCACAACAGATTCAATCGAATGTGAGACAAGCGATCAAAAATATGACAGCTATTCAAATTAAAGAAATCAACATCCATGTCGTAGGTGTCCATATGGAACAAATGAACGAAGACTTAGAAATTTAATCTCGTTTAAATGATAAAAGCCCTTCAGCTATAAGTCTGAGGGGCTTTTCGTTATCTGAATGATAATAATTCAGAAACGGAATGGATATAACTGTTGCAGGATTTTTACTAAATTTTTCTGATGACATTTGCTAAATTAATGCACAATTAAACTTTTTTTTGGTAATCCTATAGATAACGTGGTATCATTTGAAAGTGAAGAATCTGATCGTGATAAGGAGAAGTAATACGTAATGAAACGAAGAATCGCTCGTGAGAAAGCACTACAAATTTTATTTTCGTTAGATAACGAAGAATATGATGTAACGACAACGCTTGAGAACACATTATCGGAAGAGGAGCATGATCCTTTTTTATTTGACTTAGTACATGGGGTCGTGGATAAAAAAGTAGAAATAGATGAAAGAATCAAGCAACATTTGGTAAAATGGTCATTGACAAGATTGGCGGTAGTGGAAAGAACATTGCTCCGCATTGCAACATATGAATTATTTTACTTAAAAGACGCACCCGAAAGCGTTGTAATAAACGAAGCAATTGAAATTGCACATGTTTTCGGTGATGATAAATCAGGGAAATTTATCAATGGTGTATTGTCTAAAATGCTTTAAGGGGGAAATATCATGACTGCAGAAGTAATCTTTGGAAGTGAATTAGCGAAATCACTAAGAGATGAGATGAAGGAAGAAGTTACCGGGTTACGGGAGAAAAATATCGTACCTGGTTTAACCGTCGTATTAATAGGGGATGATCCTGCATCCAGGTCGTATGTGAAAGGGAAACAAAAAGCATCGGATTATGTAGGGGTAGACTCTGACTTAATAGAGCTCCCAACTGATACTACACAGGAGCAATTATTAAATTTGATTGATGAACTGAATCATAAAGATACGGTTCATGGTATTTTAGTTCAATTGCCATTACCAGCACATATCGATGAGCAAGTGATTATTGAAGCAATTTCACCAGAGAAAGATGTTGATGGTTTTCATCCGATCAGTATCGGCCGGATGATGACAGGTAAGGATACTTTCTTTCCTTGTACACCGTATGGGATTATCCAGATGATGAAATCAAAAGATATCTCATTGGAAGGAAAACACGCGGTAATTATCGGAAGAAGTAACATTGTTGGAAAACCAGTAGGCCAATTATTATTAAGTGAAAATGCGACGGTGACCTATTGCCATTCCAGAACAAAAGATATGGAAGCATACATAGCACAAGCAGATATTTTAATTGTTGCGGTCGGAAAAGCTCACTTTATTAATGGTGATCACATTAAGGACGGAGCGATTGTAATTGATGTGGGTGTCAATAGAGTGGAAGATGGTTCATTAACGGGAGATGTAGATTTTGATTCTGCGAAGGAGAAAGCCAGCTACATTACCCCAGTACCTAAAGGGGTTGGACCGATGACCATTACAATGCTCATGCATAACACGATTAAATCTGCCAAGAAAGCAAACGGACTAAGCTAGTTGCGTTTATACAGTTAATAATTAGGTCATTCTTTAAATAGGATGGCCTTCTTTTAAAGTATTAGCAAAAACAGATGGCAAATACTATATAAAATCGTCGGACAATGATAAAGAGGGATGGACACGTGGAAGATAAATATTTATCCGTTACAGCATTAACAAAATATATTAAGAAAAAGTTCGATGTGGATCAGCACTTAAATCATATCCTGTTGCGAGGAGAAATATCGAATTACAAGCATCATTCCAGAGGGCATATGTACTTAACCATCAAGGATGAACAAACCAGTATTCGTGCGGTGATGTTTCAACGCCAAAATCAAACGCTTAAATTCCGACCTGAAGACGGGATGAAAGTATTAATAACTGGGTATGTCAGCGTGTTTGAATCACAGGGGCAATACCAGCTCTACATACAGGAAATGGAGCCGGATGGCATTGGTGCACTGTATTTAGCTTTTGAGCAATTAAAAGAGAAACTTGCACAAGAAGGATTATTTGATCCAGCTTACAAAAAAGAGTTGCCTACCTATCCAAAGAAAATAGCAGTATTAACATCACCGACAGGAGCGGCGATTCGAGATATTCTTACTACATTGGAAAGGCGCTACCCGATTGCAAGTGTGTTAATTATTCCTGTACTTGTACAAGGAAAGCAAGCCGCTGCCTCTATCGTTTCTGCCATCGAACAAGCAAATGAGTTAAATGATCTAGATGTCATTATCCTAGGTCGCGGTGGTGGTTCACTCGAGGAATTGTGGAGTTTTAATGAAGAAGTGGTAGCAAGAGCAATTTTTCATTCAACTCTGCCGGTTATTTCGGCGGTCGGTCATGAAACAGACATTACAATCAGTGATATGGTTGCTGATTTAAGAGCAGCAACACCCACTGCAGCGGCAGAATTAGCAGTTCCGACTCAGGCAGAATTATTAGAACGTATTCACAAAATAGATCAAGGGATGGAGTCGATTGTTCATCATCAAATCAGACACTTAAACGAAAAATTGCAAAGGCTGCAAGGATCTTACGTCTTTAAATATCCAGGAAGGTTAGTCGAGGAGAAAGAGCAACGGTTAGATCGTGCCGTTGAGCGTTTATCCAACCAGTTAGTGACGATCTATCAAACGAAAAAAGATCAATATACTTATTTAGAAAAACGTTATGCTCGTATTCCTCTTCAGCGAAACATGAATCAGCGGCACCAGTCCATTCTGGAAATCCAAAAAAGGATGGATAGGGTGATTGCTCAGCAAATAGATCAGAAGAAGAATCAATTTACAAAGCACTTAACTCAGCTCGACTTGTTAAACCCTACCCGTATTATGAGTAGAGGATATTCGATAACATATAATGAAAATAACGACATTCTCCGATCGGTTCAGCAAATAGATCCAGAGGATGAATTACATATTCAGTTAACCGATGGCATCGTAAAGAGTAAGGTCCAACAAATCAGAAAGGATGAATAACCATGTCAGACCAAAAAACAGAATGGAGCTTTGAAGAAGCTTTGCAACAATTAGAAGAAATTGTAGAAAAAATGGAAGAAGGGGAGGTTCCTTTGGAAAAAGCTATGGAATATTATGCAGAGGGATCGAAATTATCAAAAATTTGTCATGATAAATTAGTGAATGCGGAAAAACAAATGAAAGAAATCTTAAATGAAGATCAGGAACGGGTAGGTTTTGAGATACAGGAGGAGAAATAATTGCAAAGATCAATTGACGATATTTTGAAGAGTGAACAGGATAATATCAATAACACCCTCCTGAAATACATTCATCAACTAGAGGTACCAGCTCGTCTGAAAGAATCTGTTCTATATTCCATTGAAGCTGGCGGAAAAAGATTGCGACCACTTTTAATGAAATTAACCTGTGAAGGACTTGGTGGAGAAGTTGACAAAGTATATCCGGCAGCCGTTGCATTAGAAATGATTCATACGTATTCATTAATCCATGACGATTTGCCGGCAATGGATGATGATATGTATCGTCGTGGTAAGCTAACAAACCATAAGAAATATGATGAAGCTACTGCGATCCTTGCTGGTGACGGTCTTTTAACGAATAGTTTTCATCTCATCAGTACGACCAAGGCCTATACAGATGTACAAAAAGTAAAGGTCATTACTGCTTTATCCAAAGCTAGTGGATTAGAGGGGATGGTAGCTGGTCAATATTTGGATATGGAAGCTGAAAATAAGTTAGTGTCAGTGACAGCTCTCGAACATATTCACCATTTAAAAACAGGAAGATTGATTTCTTCTGCCATTGAAATTGGCGCCTATCTTGCAGATGTGACCGAAGAGAAAAGAGAAATAATGAAACGATTTGGTGATTGCCTTGGACTTATTTTTCAAATTCAAGATGACATTTTGGATGTTGAAGGAGATCAGGAGTTAATTGGTAAACGCGTCGGAAGCGATATAGACAATGATAAGAGCACATACCCAGGGTTACTTGGGATTGAAGGGGCAAAGCAATATAAAGCAAGGCTGATGGTTGAAGCAGCAGATTGCTTACAAGAAACGGGTTTGGAAAATACAGATTTAGCGGTAATCAGCACATATTTGAGTGAACGTGATCAGTAAATATTGAGAAAAAATATAATTCATGTTATATTAAAGGTATGTTAAGGGATGGTGCAGTATTCTAGTCAATCCCCCGTTTCTGAAGGCGGGCCTAAAAATCCGCCAAAGGGCACATCGATGAAGTTCCTTGTGTTGGCTTGAGGCGCCCAGCCTTGGGTCGATGCTGGGAGTTAAGGTTGAAGGGCGATCCACAAAGGCATGTGGGCGACGACCCTTCTTCCGCGGAGGCCCATCTCTGTATAGAAGACTTAGCCAAGTATTCTGTATGGAATGGGGTATGAACCTATAAAATAAGGATCAGGGAATCCTTATTTGTAGCGTAGCCTGCCTTGAGTGGTACGAAGGGGATTATAGGCAACAAAGTATCTAAACTGGATGGCCACTAGCTTGGATATGTTTATCTATATGAAATTCGTACTGCAAAAGAGGCTAGGAAACGGCGAAAGATTGTCGAGGAAATCTCCTAGACTGTTCCATAAGGACATTTAAAAGGGATTATAGTGTGGACTAAGTGGTAATCCAGTCTAGCGTCGGGTGACTGCGCTAAGGCAGGTTTAAAGGGGAACCGCCAGAATGGCAACATTCGGTACCTGTTTGGGAAAACCTACTGGACCTAAGCCGCAGTTTTTACCTTTTAAATGACCATTCCATTTCCTTATACATAATGTAACCAATTGATGAGGTTTTTATATGGATAAAAAACAATTACAAAAGTCGATAAAATTTAGCTTAAGCATTGCCGTTATCACGTTTGTGTTAGCGGCTATTTTTTCCGTGGTGTCATCTTCTATTTTAAGCGGGGTTTCTTCCATAATTGGATTAACTATTGTGCTTATTATTGTATTTACTGGTGTGTTTTTTGATATGCTAGGAATAGCGGCTACAGCTGCAGATGAAGTACCATTTCATGCAATGGCAGCAGAGAGGGTAAGCGGTTCCAAGCAGGCGATTCTGGTTGTGCGTAATGCGGACCGTTTTGCGAGCTTCTGTAATGATGTTATTGGTGATATTTCGGGTATAATAAGTGGTACAGCCTCTGCAATTGTAATTCTGCAAATTGCCAATAATTTCGGATACAGTGAGGGCAGCACATTTCAATTAACAATTAACGTAATACTGACCAGTCTTGTTGCAGCACTGACAGTTGGAGGAAAAGCACTTGGGAAATTTTTAGCAATTAACTCTTCCACGAAAATTATCTTCTTCGTTGGTAAAATAATTGCATTTTCTGAAGAAAAATTTAAAATAAAGATATTGTCGAAATAGACAAAGTTTTGAAAAATAGTAGGGAGGATTCCTTTATGGATCTAACCAAGATGAAGAATCCAACATTTCTAAAAGAATTAAACAATGAAGAACTTGAGGTACTTGCACACGAAATCCGTCAATTTTTAATTCAAAAATTATCGGTTACGGGTGGTCATTTGGGAGCGAATTTAGGTGTCGTTGAACTTACATT
The DNA here is from genome assembly GCF_022919115.1 of Gracilibacillus caseinilyticus. Taxonomy (NCBI): domain Bacteria; kingdom Bacillati; phylum Bacillota; class Bacilli; order Caryophanales; family Bacillaceae; genus Gracilibacillus; species Gracilibacillus caseinilyticus. The sequence continues at coordinate 3,306,086 of NZ_CP095072.1, forward strand.
GGCATTGCATAAGCAATTCAATAGCCCAACAGATAAATTTCTGTTTGATGTAGGACATCAATCGTATATCCACAAAATGCTAACAGGCAGAACGGACCAGTTTGATACGTTAAGACAGTATAAAGGTTTGTGTGGCTTTCCTAAAATGAATGAAAGTAAACACGATGTGTGGGAAGCTGGACACAGTTCCACTTCGTTGTCAGCAGCAATGGGAATGGCGATTGCCAGAGATATGAAAAATGAAAATTATTCAGTGATACCCATTATTGGTGACGGTGCTTTAACTGGTGGTATGGCATTAGAAGCATTAAACCATATTGGACATGAACAAAAGAATCTTACAGTAATTTTAAACGATAATGAAATGTCTATAGCAGGAAATGTCGGTGCGTTACATAATGCTTTAGGCAGAATGCGCAGTGCAGGCAAATATAACCGAGTAAAAGATGAATTAGAAGTACTCTTAAAAAGAATTCCTGCAGTTGGTGGCAAGATCGCACAAACTGCTGAGCGTGTAAAAGATAGCATGAAATATTTTATGGTTCCAGGCATGTTGTTTGAAGAATTTGGATTCACCTATTTCGGTCCTGTTGACGGACATGACTTTAAGGACTTAGAAGAAAATATTGCATACGCAAAAAAAACAGAAGGTCCTGTGATTGTTCATGTCATCACACAAAAAGGAAAAGGTTACCAGCCAGCTGAAACGGATCAGAAAGATAAATGGCATGGGGTTGGACCATATAAAATTGATTCTGGTGAGAAAATTAAACCGGCAAACGCTGCTCCTGCATGGAGTCAGGTAGTCAGTGATACCTTAGAAGAAATAGCAGGGAAGGATGATCGATTAGCCGTTATTACCCCTGCTATGATTTTAGGATCTAAGCTGGACAAGTTCCAGGAGAAATATCCAGACCGTTTGTTTGATGTCGGTATTGCGGAACAGCATGCCACCACTTTATCAGCGGGCCTTGCTACACAAGGAATGAAGCCATTTTTAGCAATTTATTCTACCTTCCTGCAACGTGGGTATGATCAATTGGTGCATGATGTTTGCCGTCAGAATTTAAATGTTGCCTTTGGGATTGACAGAGCAGGACTTGTTGGTGCAGATGGTGAAACGCATCAAGGTGTGTTTGATATTGCCTTTATGCGACACTTACCGAACATGGTTATTATGATGCCCAAAGACGAAAACGAGTGTCAGCATATGGTGTACACTGCTATTGCTTATGACGATGGTCCAATTGCTGTCCGCTTTCCTAGAGGAAATGGTTTAGGTGTAGAAATGGATCAAAGTCTGTCAACTATCCCGATTGGAAAATGGGAAGTATTAAGCGAAGGAACAGATGCAGTCATAGTAACTTTTGGTACGACTATAGAAATGTCTTTAGCCGCAAGTGACTATCTAAAAGAACAAGGGATTAACGTAGAGGTTGTTAATGCACGTTTTATAAAGCCACTTGACGAAGAGTTATTACATGATCGTATGAGTAAGAACGTTCCGATTCTAACAGTAGAGGAGGCAGTGCTGCAGGGTGGCTTTGGCAGTGCCGTACTTGAATTTGCTGAAGAGCATAATTATAAACCTACAATGAAAAGAATGGGTATTCCGGATAAATATATTGAGCATGGAAGTGTCAAAGAACTACTAAAAGAAATTAACTTAACAGAGGATCAAATTATCTCTGAATTACAACAATTGGTAACAATTAGTAATGATAAGCAAAAAAGGGCTTGAAGATTATGACAAAAAAAATCAGGTTAGATCAATTAATTGTGGATAGAGGGTTAAGCGAATCAAGAGAAAAAGCAAAAAGAACCATCATGGCAGGACTGGTATTTTCAGAGGGCCTCTGTTTGGACAAACCAGGTACTAAAGTAGCAGATGATATAGCGATTGATATAAAAGGAAAAGCTATTCCATATGTTGGCCGAGGAGGCTTGAAATTAGAAAAAGCGCTCGACTATTTCTCTTTGGATATACACGGTAAGGTAATGGTAGATGTTGGCTCATCTACTGGTGGTTTTACCGACTGTGCCTTGCAAAATGGTGTGAAACGCAGTTATGCGATCGATGTCGGTTATAACCAGTTAGACTGGAAATTACGCAACGACCCTCGAGTAATTGTTATGGAAAGAACCAATTTTCGCTATGTGACACCTGACATGCTGACGGAAGAAGTTCCTAATTTCGCTACTGTTGATGTTTCCTTTATTTCGTTACAATTGATCTTAGCACCACTTTATGAGTTATTAGCAAATGAGAGTTTTGTGGTTGTTCTTATTAAACCACAATTTGAAGCAGGGAAAGAACAAGTAGGCAGGAAGGGAATTGTTCGTGATCCTGCCGTTCATTTGCAAGTGCTGCGAAAAATATTGACTTTTGCTGAAACAACAGGTTTTCATATTATTGACGTAACTTTTTCACCAATTACTGGTGGAGATGGCAATATTGAGTATTTAGGTTTGTTAAAAAAATCTGCTGTGCAACAAGAAACACAAGACCTTTTAGCACTGTCAGAAAGCGTCGTGGCAGGTTCTCATCAGCAGCTAAGCAAATAAAATGGGGAGGACTACTTTTTTTGTAGTCCGTTTTCATATGAGAAATGATTGATGGAGGATGTTGAAATGAACAAAGCACAACGGCATATCAAAATACGAGAAATTATTACAGAGAACGAAATCGAGACGCAGGATGATTTAGTTGAAGAACTGCGTAGTCAAGGTTATGGAATAACCCAAGCGACTATTTCTCGCGATATTAAGGAATTGCACCTCGTAAAAGTACCAACACAAGATGGTCGCTATAAATACAGCTTACCTGCAGATCAGAAGTTCAATCCATTAAATAAGTTAAGACGATTTATTATGGATGCATTTATCAGTATAGACACTGCCACTCATTTTATAGTGATGAAGACTCTTCCGGGTAATGCGCAAGCAATGGGTGCTTTGATTGATAATTTAGGCTGGGAAGAAATTGTCGGATGTATATGCGGTGATGATACGATCCTGATTATTTGTAAAACAGTGGAAGATGCAGAAGCATTGAAAGACAAATTCTTAGACATGTTGTAAAAAAAAGGCGGTGGGTAGATGTTAACGGAATTATCGATAAAAAATTTTGCGATAATAGAGCAATTATCCATATCGTTTCAATCTGGATTGACAGTTTTAACCGGAGAGACTGGTGCTGGTAAATCCATTATTATTGATGCGCTTGGTTTACTGATTGGTGGAAGAGGATCGGTTGAATATGTACGTCATGGTGAGAAAAAAGCAGAATTAGAAGGGCTTTTTATTATAGAAGACCGTAGACACCCTGTTTACCAGAAAACAAAAGAATTAGGAATTGATATCAATGAGGACCAAATGCTTGTTATTCATCGAACTATTTCTCATTCAGGCAAGAGCATATGCCGTATCAACGGTAAACTAACGACATTAGCCATTTTAAAAGAGATAGGACAAAGTGTTCTTGATATCCATAGTCAGCATGAAACACAGGCATTATTAAATAAAGAGAAGCACTTGGAACTGTTAGACTTTTTTCATCAATCGAGTCATCCAGATTTCAAAAAATCCTATCAACACCTGTATAATCATTGGAAACAGCTGAAAGATAAGTATGAGGCAAGTAACAAAAATGAACAAGAATTGGCTCAGCGTATGGATTTATTGGATTTTCAATTAAAAGAAATCCAAAATGCTGATTTGCAGCCAGATGAAGATCAACTTCTGACAGAAGAACGAAATGAATTACAGCATTTTGAGAAAATCCACAGCAATTTAAATGATGCGTATAATGCTCTTCATGGAGAACAACGCGGTCTGGATTGGATGTCACATGCAGCCAATCATCTTGAGGAAGCTGGAGAACATCATCAAGCCGTTAAAAAAATGCATCAAGATTATATTGATCATTATTATTTAATGGAAGAGATCTCATACCAAATACGGCAACAACTTGAAAGTATGGATTATGAACCAGGTCGCTTAGAAGTGATTGAATCCCGTTTACATGAAATCGATCAGCTGAAGCGTAAATATGGGCAATCAGTGGAAGAAATTATGACGTACAGCGCAAAAATTGAAGAAGAATTGGATGAGATCACACATCGGGATCAGCATCTTGAGAATCTTTCTAATATGTTACAGGAAGCAGCTCATGATTTATTACTAGAGGCAAAAGAATTGTATCTGCTGAGAAAAAAAGCAGCTAAACAGTTAGAAAAAGCAGTTTTAGCGGAACTAAAGGATTTATATATGGATAAAACTGCGTTTGAAGTAGATATCTCTATACCTAGTCGTGAAAATGGTATTTCATTCGAAGGCAAAAAAGTTACGCCACATCCCCATGGGATCGACCAGGCAAGATTTTTAATTTCTACGAATCCAGGAGAACCTGTCAAGGATTTAGACCGTATTGCATCAGGTGGGGAAATGTCTCGGATCATGCTTGCTTTAAAAAATATTTTCTCAAAGCACCAAGGCATTACGAGTGTTATTTTTGACGAAGTTGATACCGGTGTAAGTGGCCGTGTTGCGCAATCAATGGCTGAGAAAATTCATAACATATCCAGTGGTTCCCAAGTACTTTGTATCACCCATTTACCTCAGGTTGCCTCAATTGCCGATACGCATTTAAGAATAGAAAAGATTGTAGAAAATAATCGTACCCATACAACATTGCAAGAACTAAGCTTTGAACAACGAATAGATGAAATAGGTAAAATGATAACCGGAGAAGAATTAACAACTGCATCCAAAACACATGCACGCGAACTTATCGAGATGAATCACAAACATAAATAATATTCCGAATAATCATTTCTTGAAGTGGAAAAGTTCACCCGATTTTGTTATGTTTAACGGGTTTAAAAAGCCCTCCTTAAGGTCAAATTAATGATACAGATCAAAAACAGTCTGTAAAACAAGGAGGGTCAAAACCAATGAAGAATAACTACGTAAGAAAATGTATAGGATTAATACTCCTTGTCATATTATTTGTACTCCCATGGTATTCACCATTTCAGATATACCTCTCCATCCCGAACCAAATCAAAACTTTTACACAGTCAAATGCAGTGTCTTTACCTACATTAGGTGATGACATTTCAATATCAGCAATGAACGATGATGCCGTTCAATATGCTACAGACTTAATGAATTACTCGCTTGAAGAGAGCGGTCAAGATGAAGTTACCTATACATTTGCCAATGTTCCGGTCAAAAAAGTGGATGTGGAAGTGTACGATGATTTCCGTCTTATTCCTGGTGGTCAATCGATCGGTATAAACCTGCAAACACAAGGTGTTCTGGTTGTAGGACATCATCTTGTGACCACGGAGGAAGGAACCAGTTCTCCAGGCGAAGATGCCAATATTCAAGTAGGGGATAATATTATCTCCATTAACGATAAAAAAATTACGAAAATGCAAGAAGTTGCTCCTATTGTGAAGAAAGCTGGGGAACAGCATGAATCATTAGATGTAGAGCTAAAACGTGGTGGTAAAACGATTGATACAGAGTTAACGCCGCAATATGATGTCAAAGAAGAAGACTATCGAATAGGCGTTTATATCCGTGATTCTGCAGCAGGAATCGGAACAATGACTTTTTACCATTCAGATTCAAAAAAATATGGCGCACTTGGACATATTATTTCAGATATGGATACAAGAGAGCCAGTAAAAATTGATAATGGAAGCATTGTAAGATCGCAAATCACTGATATTAAAAAAGGTGAGCATGGCGTTCCAGGTGAAAAACGTGCCGATTTCGTATTAGATGGAACAGAGATGGGTGATATTACGAAAAACTCTCCGTTCGGTATCTTTGGAACCCTCCATGAACCATTAAAAGGCGACAACTGGGCGAAACCAATGCCAATAGCCTTACCGAATGAAGTGGAAGAAGGACCGGCTAAAATTTTAACGGTTATTAATAAAGAAAAAGTGGAAGCATTTGACGTGGAGATTGTAAATGCTGTTAATCAATCTGCACCCGCAACAAAAGGGCTAATATTAGAAATAACAGATAAACGTTTATTAGATACTACTGGTGGAATAGTACAAGGTATGAGCGGTAGTCCCATCATTCAGAATGGAAAAATAATTGGTGCGGTTACACATGTATTTGTCAATGATCCTACAAGTGGTTATGGCGTTCATATTGAATGGATGCTGAACGAAGCAGGAATAGATATTTATAAATCAGAGAACAGAAAAGCAAGTTAGCGTAGAAAAGAAACAGCTATTTTAGCTGTTTCTTTTACATTATTAGTCACTAGGAAAATAATGGTTGCAGGTTATCTGATCTTTTGCTAAACTAAAAACAAAGATTTTTCGACAAACCGTGTAGAACGAAATTTTGTATATTTTTTGAACGAAAAGAAGGAATTCTATTCCTTTTGTCGAAAGTATTAATTAAGGTCAAAATAGTTAGCATAAGGTGAAGGAGGAACTTTTTGTGAAGAATTCGAATGTAATGTTGGTGGATGACAACCGTGAACTTGTTGATTTAATGAATGATTATTTAGAGGATCAGGATGATATTGCTGTGGTTGGGAGAGCATATAATGGAAAAGAATGCCTGGATTATGTAGAAGAGGTTAATCCGGATGTAATTATATTAGATATTATTATGCCTCATATTGATGGTTTAGCCGTACTATCTAAATTAAAACAAAATGAACGTACCAAGCACATAAATGTGATCATGCTCACGGCTTTCGGACAGGAAGAAGTGACGAAAAAAGCTGTCGGTTTAGGTGCGTCATATTTTATTTTGAAACCATTTGATTTAGAACACCTTGCGGAACAAATCAGGCAAGTACATGGTATCCAAACCTCTGTACATAATGATAAAAGATCTTCAGTGACAAACAGCAAAAGGTTTGATTTAGAAGCAAGTATTACGCATATCATTCATGAGATCGGTGTACCTGCTCATATTAAAGGCTATATGTATTTACGCGAAGCAATTACAATGGTGTACAAAGACATTGAATTATTAGGATCGATCACCAAAGTTCTATATCCAGATATTGCAACAAAATTTAACACAACTGCTTCGAGAGTAGAACGTGCCATTCGTCATGCTATTGAAGTAGCTTGGAGCAGAGGAAACATGGATTCTATATCATCCCTGTTCGGCTATACGGTCAGTGTATCCAAAGCAAAACCGACTAACTCAGAATTTATCGCAATGGTTGCAGACCGATTACGCTTAGAACATCGTGCTAGCTAACTAATATAATGAAACCCCCGAATTATATTCGGGGGTTTCACAATTATTGTTCATCGTCTTGTAAAGTATGCATATTGTGCATACTGCCTTGTTCAAAATATACTGAACGAGAGGGGAATGCAACAGATACATCTGCCTCTTCTAAGATCTCCATTATTTTATAATTAACATTTTGTTTTACTGTTAAATATTCATCCCAAACAATCGACTTCGTGAAAAAATAGAGCATAATATCAAGGCTGCTGTGATTATATTCGGTAAACCGGACAAATATGGTCTCTTGGTGTACGTCCTCATTATTCTCCAAATATTCTTGAATTTCATGAATGACATGCTGAATTTTCTCTTTAGATGTGCTGTATTCTACTCCAAGATTGAAGAATATTCTTCTTTTGTTCATTTCACTCCAGTTTGTAATCGGTTCATTTGATAAAGTTGAGTTCGGTATGGTAATGAGTGAATCAGCAAAGGTTCGAATGATGGTACTTCGGAAATTAATATCCTCTACAACTCCTTCAATACTGGGTGACTGGATCCAATCTCCAATTGTAAATGGTTTCTCGGTAATAATCACGACACCGCCAAACAAGTTTTTGATTACTTCCTGGGCAGCGAGTGCAAATGCTAGTCCACCTAAACCTAAGCCTGCTACAAATCCACTGACGTTATACCCGAATTCCTCTGCAATAATACTGATACTGATCATTACGATAATTACTCGTACTGCTTTGGATAAGAATGGAATTAGTATAGAATCCATTTCAAAATTTAATTTATTACTTATTTTCATGAACAAAAGTGACGTGCTTGATGACAGGTTAAACAGCCATGAAGAAATAGCGAGTATGATCGATATCTTCAATAAATGTTTATAGATATCCTTGTTTGCATCGATGTACGGAAAATAATGAATGGCGATGTAAACACCTATTATGACAAATAAGAAACGCAATGGGTGTTCGAATGCTTTTAAGGCATGATTAAGCAGTTCCGTTTTTCCTTTATTGGATAACTTTAAAAACAAGTAAAAAATGTATTTAATAAACAATTTTCGTAAAAGGATAGCCAGAAATATGACGCCGATACTAATGCCGATATTAATATAATCCTCATACGTGATAGCTTCCCAGAATCTCCAGTCCAACGTGTTACCCTCCATTTTTAGCGTTATATAAATACTTTATCATGATCAATATGTATTTCCAACTATTTATATATAGTTTCCTGCAGGTTGGACAATTTAAACACGTATAAATTTGGAGAGGACTGTTGAACGTGAGAAGAGTATTATTTGTGCTATTATTCGTTGTGTTATTTTTATTGCCGATGCAAACTGTATTTGCAGCCAGTACTTATACTGTGCAACCCGGTGACAGTTTGTGGAAATTGCTGTCAAATATCAGAAAGGATTATCCGAAATCATTGAAGCAAATGAACAAATCACAAATCCTGATTTAATTTATCCAAACCAACAAATTACGATTCCGACGATCGATGAAATTAAAAAAATCGAGCATCAAGTTATCCAATATACGAATGAGGAAAGAGAGAAAAATGGTCTTCCTAGCCTGCGAGCCGATTGGGAACTATCTCGTGTAGCACGATACAAATCGCAGGATATGCTGCAAAACCAATATTTTAGCCATACAAGTCCAACATATGGTTCACCATTTACGATGATGCAGAATTTCGGTATTTCATATTCATCTGCAGGAGAGAATATTGCGAAAGGCCAAAATACAGCATATCAAGTTGTGCAAGCATGGATGAACTCAAGTGGCCATCGCGCTAACATTCTAAATGAAAAATATACACATATAGGTGTAGGCTATGTAAAAGATGGAAATTACTGGACGCAAATGTTTATTGCGAACTAATCCAACAGACTCAAATACGCTCAATGCTTATTTGACAGTCTCTCGTCTTGAATTTTAATAAATGTACCATTGTATACATTCAAGCGCTGATATTCTCCGATATTTTTGCTTTTAGATGCTTATTTTGTTTAACAATTCAGACAAAAGTATGATAATATTTTTATGGTAGCAAAATAATTAATGGAGAGGTTAAACATGAAAGTAGCTAAATTTGGAGGAAGTTCAGTAGCAAATGCTGAGCAATTACAGAAAGTAGCATCTATTATTCAAGACGATAAAGATAGAAAAGTTATCGTCGTATCAGCACCAGGTAAACGATTTTCAGATGATATTAAAGTAACAGACATGCTTATTGAGCTTGGGGAAGCATTCTTTAATAAGCAACCGTACGACCAAAAATTACAAGCAGTATTAGAGCGGTTTCAATCGATAACAAATGAGTTAAACTTATCTGACCAGATCATCAAGGAAATTAAAGATGGGGTAGAAGGTGTATTGCATTCTGAAGATAGTGATGCTTTAAAGATGGATGCATTAAAAGCTACAGGCGAGGATTCCCTTGCAAAGGTTTTGAGTGCTTATTTACAATCGTTAGGGATTGAAGCAACATACTTAAATCCACAGCAAGCAGGAATTTTTGTAAGTGATCATCCTGGAGGCGCACAAGTGCTTGAAGAAAGCTATGATCATTTGTATCAGTTAAGAGGGCGTACAGAGATCGTCGTAATTCCTGGATTTTTTGGTTATTCCAAAGCAGGTAAATTAATAACTTTTTCACGTGGAGGATCTGATATAACAGGATCTATTGTTGCTGCAGGGGTAAAAGCGGATTTATATGAAAACTTTACAGATGTAGACTCTGTTTATTGTGTGAACCCGACAATTGTGGACAATCCAAAACAGATCACATCCTTAACGTATAAAGAGATGCGTGAATTGTCTTACGCAGGATTCTCTGTTTTTCACGATGAAGCATTGATTCCAGCATTTAAAGCAGACATTCCAGTTTGTATTAAAAATACGAACAATCCGAAAGCAATGGGAACGATTATTGTATCGAAAAAGGAACCACAACCGAATCCAGTAGTGGGTATCGCCAGTGATACAGGATTTATCAGTATCTATGTTAGTAAATACTTAATGAACCGTGAGTTAGGGTTTGGTCGTAAGCTGTTAACGATTTTAGAAGATGAAGATATCTCATTTGAGCACACGCCTTCTGGTATTGATGATATATCTGTCATTATCCGAGAGTCTAACATGACTCCTGAAAAAGAAGAACGTGTTATTACCAGAATTAAAAGAGAGTTAGATCCAGACACTGTCAGCGTTGAACGTGATCTTGCCTTGATCATGGTTGTTGGCGAGGGAATGGACAGTACAGTAGGCTTAGCAGATAAGGCAACGCATGCGTTTCATCAGGCAGATGTCAACATTGAAATGATGAACCAAGGGTCTTCTGAAGTTTCCATGATGTTTGGAATTAAAGCAGACAAAGTAAATGATTCTGTTAGAGCACTATATCGTATGTTTTTCGAATAATGGAAAAATACTTGACTAATTCTTAGTCAAGTATTTTTTGTGTTTTTAGAAGCTCTTTATTTTTTGTTTTAAATTTCTCGTTATGAGAGGATACCATGGCACTTTCATGGGACGAAGGATCAATAAATTGCTTTGCTTTATTCACTGCATTACAAGCATCTTGAAAGCATCCAGCAATTAAATGTAATTTGCTCTCGTGTTTCAGTATATCCCCAGCAGCATAGATGCCGGGAATATTCGTAGAACTGTCTGTGTTACCTTGAATTAATTGGTATTCATCCAATGCGATATTGATCGAACTATTTTCAAACAGGGAACGATCAATGACATAACCGTGGTTAATGATTACTTCGTCTATCTCATGCCACTGCTCAGTTTGGTGTTTTTTATTGTATAATAATGCTTTGCTGATATGGTCATTGTCTTGTTCGCTTACTAATTTTTCAATTGTTGTGTCCAAATGTATTTCTATGGAACTAGATAAGACTTTGTTAACTTCTGCCTCATGTCCTTTTAATTGTTCACTACGATAAACGAGAATGACTTTTTCAGCAATTGGCTCTAATTCATTTGCCCAGTCAACGGCTGCATTACCACCACCTGAAATCAACACTCGTTTGTGCTTAAATTGCTGCAACGATGGAACTATGTAATGGAGATTCGTTACCTCAAACTTATCGATTCCATCCAATTTAAGTTTTTGCGGATTTAATATTCCGCCACCAATAGCTACGATAACGGTTTTGGAATAATGTGTTTCTTTATTAGTGCTTAAGATAAAATAGTCTTCTTCTTTACGAATATCGGTAACCTTTGTATCTAAGGCAACAGTTGGAGAGAAAGTATGAGCTTGTTGTACGATTTGCTTTATAAAATCACCACCACTGATCGGTGGTTGACCACCTACATCCCAGATCATTTTTTCAGGATAGACATGAACCTTACCGCCTAAGTATGGCTGGTATTCAATTATTTTTGTCTTTAGGTCACGTAGACCGCTGTAAAAAGAGGCAAATAATCCTGCAGGGCCTCCGCCGATTATCGTGACATCATATATATCTTTCATACCTTGCACCTCCGAAAATGAAAATCATTCTCATTCAATAATACTGTAACCGCTAGTAATTTGCAACAACAAAAATCGCTCGATTCAAACTAACTTCGAAGAGCTAGCATATACTGTATGTCAACATAACTACATTTATATAAATCGTCTTATGAGCACACTTACTTTTTCAAGGTTAGGCGCGATTGATTCAGCTGAACATAAAAAAACAGATATTCATTAAGAAGAATATCTGTTACGCTTGCCGCCTTTATTTAATTGTCGTTTTTTATCGCGATGCAGGATAAAACCACCAATAAAATATAAACCGCCGACAAAAAGAACAAGTCCGATAATAAATTGAATCACAATATGAAAAAAGAGGAGATTCAATTCACCGAAGAAGGCATCTCTCATTAATTTAATACCATATGTTGCCAAAACAGCTGGTAAGACTAGTAACAATAACGCAATCAGTCTCAAAAGGTTTCCTCCTATAGTGTGGAAATACTTAAAGTATAGCAAAAAAGCTCGATAATTGAAAATAGCTTTATCTTGCAATATCTTGCAAGAAATTATACACTAGAAGCATGAAAAATAATGCAAGGTGTGATGAAAATAGCTTCAATTACGTCAATGAAATATGATCATGTGTTGCAGCAATTGCCAGTGGGTATTATGTTAATCAATAAAGACGATCGCATCGAATTTGCCAATGCAATGGCGCGAGAATTATGCGAGTTAGCCAATGACAACGATCTGCAGTCCTTGTCTGAAATCATTGATCATCCAGCTACGATCAATGTGAAGCAACTCCATCAACATGTTGAATCGATTGATACGATAAAAATTAATCAACAAAAAGTACTATCTGTTTATCGCCCATTTTTTAGCGAACAAGGGACATTAATGGGTATCATCTTAATGTTTGAGTCTCTACATACTTTTGATAAACAGGTACGTGAGTTTACTGACAAAAAGATGCTTGAAAGTATTATTGAAGAAAGTATGAAACATCATCATTATGATTTTCGAGTAGTTATGCCAGATAAGACGGAGTGGTTTGTTAGTCAAAAATGGCAACAATTAAGTAAGAAAGAAAAACAGTGGGTGGATCTGCTAGCTACAAAAGCTATCAATGCAAGACGAGAAATATCAGACCGTGTACAAGTTTCCTCTAACAGGGGCGGATCTTTAGAAATTATCTGCAAGCCTTTGTGGAATCATGGGAAAATAGCAGGCTGTATGCAATTTGTTAATAAGAGCAGTGAGCAGGAGACGGATGAAGAGTTAACAATTGCACGACAATTGATTCGTAAACTGGAATCCTCTTATCGAATGTCGGATATCATTGCTGTTTCCCCTGCAATGAATATAGCAAAGGAGCAAGCAAAGCTATATGCCAAAATGCATACCCCGATTATGATTAAAGGGGAAGTGGGAACAGGTAAGCAAATGATGGCACGAGCGATACATGATTTAAGTGAATGGAGAGACTATCCGTTTTATTTTATTCGTTTTTCTGAATTGCAAAACGCTATAACAAAAAAACTGCCTATTAAACAAAAAGGTACTTATTATATATATATGGATTCAAAGTTGACTCAGGACAGACAAGAACAACTGTTAGAAATAATGACCAAGCAGCACCATATCCGAATAATATTCGGTACTGCCACAGCCATCCATGCAACTGACTGGCTTGATGGTCTCTATGATATGTTGCAAAGATATGTCATGGTCTTGCCTAATCTTAAGGAGAGAAGCGAGGATTTTCAACCACTTATTATGTCAATAATAAATATGTTGAATCAAAAATATCAAAAAAATGTATCTGCTATCGATGATCATCTGCTCACGCATTGGATAAAGCAGGATTGGCCAGGAAACGTCATGCAGCTGGAACGAACGTTGGAAAAACAAGTCTTGCGTGTTAGTTTTGGGACTGAGGTACTTACGTTGGATCAGTTGGAGCAAGCAGATATCGATTCCCCAGTTCCATCAGTCACATTCCAGAACAGAAGCTTACAGGAAGCAATTGATCAATTTGAAAAAGATTATATTTTCTCTGCACTTAAACAGAATCAGTTTAATAAGTCTAAGACAGCTAGAGAGCTAGGTGTATCTGTGCGCAATTTATATTATAAAATGGAAAAATATAATATGGAAAGAGGTGCAAATTCATGACGTCAGAACTCTTTCGTATATTAGTTATTAATCCATTAGTCGAAGGAACAAGAATTGCCGTTTATGAAAATGAAGAATGCCTTTATGATAAAATGATTCCATTGCTAAACGAACAGTATGACCTGGAAACTCTCCAGCAGTTGAAAGATCGAAAAAAGGACATAACCGATACCATTCAAACAGTAGGATTTAATATTGCTCACTTTGATGCTGTTTGTGGGCGTGGTGGCCTGTTACGACCAATAGAAGGCGGTACTTATCAGATCAATCAACAGATGATTGATGACCTCAACAATCAAATAAATGGGGATCATGTATCCAATCTAGGTGCGTTACTTGCAGATGAAATAGCGCAGGACTGGAACTTACAAGCCTATATCGTTGATCCGGTTGTGGTAGATGAAATGTTTGACATTGCCAGAAAAACCGGAGTACCATCAATCGAACGTAAAAGTATTTTTCATGCATTGAATCAAAAATCAGTGGCAAGATCATTAGCAAGACAGTTACAGGCAAATTATGAGGATCTCTGCCTGATCATTGCACATATCGGTGGTGGTGTCACGGTAGGGGCGCATCAATATGGTCAAGTGATTGATGTGAATAATGGTTTTGATGGTGACGGTCCTTTATCTTTTGAAAGAGCTGGATCGATTCCTAATAAAAGCTTGATAGATCTCTGTTTTGAATCAGGTTTATCAAAGGGAGCAATCCAGGATAAAATTATCTACCAAAGTGGACTGAAATCGTATTTGGGTATCGAACGCAAAGCGGATCTCGATTGGTTATGGCATACATCACCAGAGAAAGTCGAAGAAGTATTTGATATATTAGGTTTTCAAATTGCAAAAGAGATTGGTAAGATGAGTACTGTGTTATCGGGTAATGTGAACGCAATTGCCTTAACAGGTGATTTGGCTGCTTATCCATATTTGAATGAAAAAATTATTCAGCAGGTCAGTTGGATTGCTGATACATATGTATTCCCAGGTGAGAATGTCATGCTTGCCTTAGCGCAGGGGACATTACGTGTATTAAACGGGAAAGAAACAATAAAGCATTATGATAAAGGAAGGAATGGCAAAAATGGCTCATAATTATGATCTGGTTATCCTAGGTGGCGGGACGGGAGGTTATATGACGGCAATCCGGGCCGTTCAGCTCGGCCTGAAGACAGCTGTAGTGGAAAAAGAGGCGTTAGGCGGCACTTGTCTGCATAAAGGTTGTATTCCTACGAAAGCATTACTGAAAAGTGCGTCCGTTTTTCAACAAGTTAAATCTGCCGCAACATTTGGTGTGGAAACCTCTGAACCGACATTTAATCTCATGCAAGCAATCGAGCGGAAAGACAACATAGTAGCTTCTTTACATGAGGGTGTAACACATTTGATGAAAACTAATCGAATAGATGTTTACGAAGGATATGGACGAATTTTAGGTCCTTCAATTTTTTCACCAATAGCAGGGACGATTTCTGTTGAGTATGATGATGATCGAGAGAATGATCTTTTAATTCCAAAGAATGTGGTTATTGCTACAGGTTCTTCCCCAGCTGTACTGCCTTCTATCAAATCTGATCACGAAGATATTCTCACGTCAGATGACTTAGTCAATTTAACTGAATTACCTGCTTCAATTGTTATCGTTGGCGGTGGTGTGATCGGAATCGAATGGGCCTCTTTTCTACATGATGCAGGGGTTGAAGTGACCATTCTGGAAGCACAGGAACACATTTTGCCAATGTTTGATCAAGAGATAACGAAGCAGTTGAAACGATCTCTTGAGAAAAAAGGAATCACTATTGTAGAGCAAGCAAAGATTGAAAGTGCAACGAAGACAGAAGCGACGAAATTACAGGTTCAGTATCAGAAAAAGGATCAAATACATCAAATGACAGCAGATAAACTATTGCTGGCAGTAGGAAGAAAGGCGAATACCTACAAAATAGGGCTTGAAAACACAGATATCCAAGTGGATCAAAAAGGTTTTATAAGTGTAAATCAAGATTTTCAAACAGAGGAAAGTCACATTTATGCAATTGGGGATGTTATAGGTGGCAGACAACTTGCTCACGTTGCCACTTACGAAGGAAAAAAAGCGGTGGAACACATTGCGGATGTTACAACCAGTACATTATCTGATCAGGAAATACCTTCTTGCATATACAGCAATCCGGAAGTAGCGATGATAGGATTTACGGAACAGGAAGTAAAGCAAAAAGGTTATGATTACCAAACAGAAAAAATATCACTTCAAGCCATTGGAAAAGCACATGTGAATGGTCATACGGATGGTTTTATGAAAATAATAATAGATACAAAAACAGATGATATATTAGGCATCCATTTATTAGGTGAACACGTAACCGAATTAATAGGACAAGCAAGTATCGCAAAGTACTTTGATAGTTCAGCACTAGAATTGTCAGAGGTTATGTACCCGCATCCATCCGTGGGTGAAATTTTTGGAGAAGCTGCACAAGCAGTACAAGGGAGGAAAATTCATGGTTAATCAAACAGTCGATATTAAGTCCGATAAAGAAACATTATTAAATATGTATCGGGAAATGTTATTAGCAAGAAGAATTGATGAAAGAATGTGGCTGCTAAATCGTTCAGGAAGCATCCCGTTCGTTGTATCCTGTCAAGGTCAAGAAGTGATGCAAATTGCAGCATCTTTTGCTTTGGATAAAGAACAAGATTATGCATTGCCATATTACCGGGACTTAGGAGTAGTTGTTCACTTCGGAATGACAACAAAGGAAATATTCCTGCAGGCTTACGCTAAAGCAGAAGACCCGAACTCAGGCGGTCGTCAAATGCCAAGTCACTTTAGTCAGAAGAAAAATCGAATTGTAACAGGCTCATCACCGGTAACGACTCAGGTACCACATGCAACTGGCTTTGCTCTAGCCAGTAAAATGGAGAAAAAGCCAGCGGTATCTTTCGTCACTTTAGGGGAAGGATCATCTAACCAAGGTGATTTTCATGAAGGGTTGAATTTTGCAGGAGTCCATAAATTGCCAGCTATTTTTATGGTAGAAAACAACAAATATGCGATTAGTGTGCCGCTTCATAAGCAGGTAGCTTGTGACAATATCTCTGATCGTGCCGTCGGTTATGGAATGAAAGGTATTAAAGTCGATGGTAACGATGCATTTGCTGTATACGAAGCAGTGAAAGAAGCACGGGACCGTGCTATTAATGGCGAGGGGCCAACACTGGTTGAAGCTGTTTCTTATCGCTTAACACCACACTCTAGTGATGACGATGACATGACATATCGAACAAAAGAAGAAGTAACGGAAGAAAAAACAAAAGATGGTCTTGCTGTCTTCAAAAAACACCTGGTAGAACAAGGATTTTTAACGGAAGCATTAGAAGAAGAGATCGAATCATCCATCAAAAACGAAATCAATGAAGCGACTGAATACGCAGAAAACGCACCATATGCAGACGCATCTACACTAGAACGCTATGTCTATCATGAAAAGGGGGCTAACTGATGGCTGTAATGACATATATTCAAGCTGTGAATCTGGCTTTGAAAGAAGAAATGGAACAAAACGACAAGGTTTTTGTACTAGGGGAAGATGTAGGAAAGCGAGGAGGAGTATTTCTTGCTACTGCTGGTTTGTACGATCAGTTTGGGGAAGAGCGTGTCATTGACACACCACTCGCAGAATCTGCCATTGCAGGAGTAGGGATCGGTGCAGCGATGTACGGTATGCGTCCGGTTGCGGAAATGCAATTTGCCGATTTTATATTACCGGCAGTTAATCAAATTATTTCGGAAGCAGCGAAAATAAGGTACAGATCGAACAACGATTGGGATTGCCCGATAACCATCAGAGCTCCATATGGTGGCGGCGTCCATGGGGCATTGTATCATTCACAGTCTATTGAAGCGATTTTTGCTAATCAGCCTGGACTGAAAATTGTCATGCCTTCAAGCCCGTATGATGTAAAAGGTTTATTAAAGGCAGCGATCCGTGATGATGATCCGGTATTGTTTTTAGAACATAAACGTGCTTATCGGCTACTGAAAGAGGAAGTACCGGAAGAAGATTATACTGTTGAGATCGGTAAAGCAGACATCAAACGTGAGGGAGAAGATGTCACTGTCATAACTTATGGCTTATGTGTCCATTTTGCGAAACAAGCTGCTGAAAAACTGGAACAGGAAGGTATTTCTACAGAGATTGTTGATTTGAGAACTGTATATCCACTAGATCAAGAAACGATTAAGCGGGCAGCATCCAAAACTGGAAAAGTATTGCTCGTTACAGAAGATAACAAAGAGGGAAGCATTATTGGTGAAGTAGCTGCTATTATTAGTGAGCATTGCTTATTTGATCTAGATGCTCCAATTAAACGGTTAGCTGGACCGGATGTACCAGCAATGCCATACGCACCGCCATTGGAGAAGGAATTTATGATGAATGCCGACAAAATCGAACATGCCATTCGAGAGCTGGCAGAATTTTAAGAAGGAGTGAGTAGTGTGACGGTCCAACGAATTAATATGCCCCAGCTTGGGGAAAGTGTCACGGAAGGGACTGTAAGTACCTGGCTTGTGAAACCAGGCGATTATATTGAAAAATACGATCCTATCGCAGAAGTCATGACAGATAAAGTAAATGCAGAAGTGCCATCTTCCTATTCAGGGGTGATTCAAGATCTGGTGGCAGAAGAAGGACAAACAATCGAAGTAGGGCAGCTGATGTGCTACATAGAAGTAGAAGGAACCCAGACAGAACAGGCTGCTCAGCCAGAAACTGCATCAGCACAGAAGAATGAACCTTCATCTGCCTCGTCTGATATGAAGCAACGGTATTCACCAGTTGTGATGCGTTTAGCTCAAGAAAATCAGATTGATTTAAATACCGTTAACGGTACAGGAAAAGGTGGCCGCATCACGAGAAAAGATATCGAGAAGGTTATCGCGGATGGAGCATCAAACAAAGAGGTATCAAATCCTGTGAAAGAAGAGCCAACAAACCAATCAGAGCAATCAGACGAGGAATTCACACCACCAATTATCCGCAGAAAGCAAGTGGAGGCCAACCCAGGTGACAAAGAAATTCCAGTAACGGGTCTGCGGAGAACGATTGCTCAGAATATGGTGCGCTCTAAAACAGAAATTCCACATGCATGGATGATGATTGAAGTGGATGTAACGAACCTTGTAGCTTATCGTAATGCCGAAAAAGACAGATTCAGGGAAAATGAAGGGTATAACTTATCATATTTTGCTTTCTTTTTAAATGCGGTGGCTAAAGCATTGAAGAAATTCCCTGAGTTAAACAGTTGCTGGGCAGGAGAGAAAATAATCCAGCGTAACGACATCAATTTATCGATTGCGGTAGCGCATGAACATGAACTATATGTACCAGTCATTAAAAATGTAGATGAAAAAAGTATCAAAGGGATTGCGAAGGAAATTGCACAGCTTTCCCAGAAAGCAAGAACGAATACATTGACACAAGAAGACATGGAGGGTGGTACCTTTACTGTCAATAACACAGGCTCATTTGGATCAGTGGAATCGATGGGTGTAATTAACTATCCGCAATCTGCTATTTTGCAAGTCGAGTCGATTGTGAAACGACCGGTTATTATTGATGATATGTTTGCGGCCCGAGACATGGTGAATCTTTGTTTATCACTGGATCATCGTGTGCTGGATGGTGTTATTTGCGGCGCCTTCATGTCCCATGTCAAAGCGATATTGGAAAATATTTCGAGCGACACAACGCCTATATACTAGACAACCTGTCATACCGATTATGCTCACAGAAGAATATAGTAGGTATGATAGAAATTTGGATATTAATATCTTTATCATTCTTGGGATAGATGGTAAAAAAACTGTTCCCATTTTCTGCGAAAAACAGTATACTAATAAAAGCAAGGGAAACCTACGATTAAAAACTGCAGGTTTCCCTTTACTTATTCTGAATTGGTGATGAGTATGCAACGTGTTACGAAAGTGATATATGATTTGATCATGATCGTGCTGGTCATGGTTACCATTTTGACGTTATGGGCAGAGAATGAAATTAATTCGGTCATCAATCTGATTGTCTGGCTGATCTTTTTAGTAGATTATATTGTACGGATTATAATGGCAGAACAAAAGTGGCAGTTTGTAAAACAAAATCCATTTCTGTTGATTGCTGTTATCCCGTTTGACCAGTTTTTTCAAGTTGCCAGAATTGTAAGATTATTATACCTGTTTCGTATCAAAACGATTACGAAATATTATATTTCACCTTATTTGAAGAAGTTATCCAATATTACACTTGTCCTTTTTTTTGCACTTATACCGATTTTGCTTAGCTTGGAAGCTGTGTTTATTTGGAAAATGGAAAATCAATTAAGCTATCTTAGTGCGTCATTTGCTGCCGTATTCAAACATTTGTTTATTTTTGCTGGAAGTATGGATACGATAGAACATTTTCCTACCATCGTCGTATTGACAATTACCTCATTTTTTGGTGTGATTATGCAAGGTGTCGTACTTCAATGGTTCTTTGAGAAGTTCGAAACGATGTGGATGAGGAGATGCAAGTTATTTTCTACATCACGAAATGGAGGGTAACCCATGTTATTGATTGAAACATTTGTATATATAGGTACCATTGCATTTGCTATTTCTGGTGCATTAATTGCAATAAAGAATAATTTAGATATTTTTGGAGTCATCTTACTTGGTTTAACCACAGCTTTAGCAGGTGGAGTCATCCGCGATATTATGATCGGTAATATTCCACCTACTAATTTAGCGGATCCGCAATATTTCTTGGTTAGTTTATTAGCGTGCTTGATCACTATACTATTTTTTGACAAGTTAAATAGATTTGAACACGCCATTGTATTTTCCGATGCAATTGGTCTAGGGGTGTTTACCGCTGTTGGAGCCAATGCTGCCATCTCTTTGGATTACTCGGAGCCATTCCTGATTGTTGCAATGGGTCTTGTCACAGGTATTGGCGGCGGGGTGCTGCGTGATGTTTTTGTGCGTGAAATACCACTCGTATTTCGCAAAGAGATCTACGGGATTGCATCGATTGCCGGCTCAATCAGTTTGATTCTAATGTATGAATTTGTCACGCCAAGTATTAGCTTGTATATTTGTTTAATTGTTACAGCTACTATTCGAATGTTGGCAGTAAAGTGGAAATGGAATGTTCCAATTGTACACAAGAATTCTGTTGTTAAGTAGTTTTAATGACTGCCGGAATAGTTTTCGTTGTTGGAAACATAGGCAGATACGACAACACCAATGGTTAGGATGAAACTTAGAATAATAGTTATCATGCCGGATTGTAATTGAAAAAAGTTAAACACGAAAGGTTCATGAATCATCATATCAACACCGGTGTACACTAAAATAGCCGAACCGATATACATGAGAAATGGATATTTCTTCAATAACAATACAATGAATTTGGCACCGAAAATCATTAATGGAATACTTACCATTACACCTAAGGCTAGCAGGGTGACACTTCCTTTCGAAGCGCCGGCTATCGCAACAACATTGTCCAAGCTCATGATCACATCCGCAATAATAATGGTCATCACAGCTTTATACAAGGATTGGTGGGAAGCGATATCTTGTGCTTCTTCTTCTTTTAACAGAATCTTGTATCCTATCCAAATTAATAATATACCACCAATCAAATAGATTAGCGGAAATTTAAGCAAGAAAATAATTCCGCTCGCAAAAGTAATACGAAGCAAAATAGCCCCCGCAACTCCAAATAATATTGCTTTGTTTTGGTGCCTTTTGTTCAAATTCTTCGTCGCCATGGCAATAATAAGTGCGTTATCACCTGACAAAATAATATCAATTGATATTACTTGCAACAAACTGATCCAGTCCAACTCTGCCCACAAATTACTGATCACCGAAATATCCTCCTTTTTAACCTCTGTCTTTTAACTATATGCTTGTCTATCTTATCAATATTCCAAGTATCAGGTAAAAATTTTGTCGAATTCGAAAGAAAATTGGAAAAGTATGTTCAAAACTTGTCTTTTTATGTATAATAATATTGTCAGTATTTACTAAGGGAGATGTTTTATGGGGACAAACAAACAACTAAAATACATCATTGCCTTTACATTAATTGTCTCATCTATTTTTATTATTTTTCTCATTTTTAAGGCTTCTCATATTTTAGAAAATTTAAATGCCTCTGCCAAAAAGGATGCTAAAGTACTCATACTCACTTCCGATAATTTGAACGATCAAAGCTGGGGTGGATTGGCATATAAAGGAAAAATATTAATTGAAGACGAATATAACATTTCCGCTGAAGTAATAGGTAGTGTGAACGAAAATAAAGATACCGCAGATTTGGTAAAGACATATGTTAACAAAGGCTATCAGTTGATTATTGGACATGGCAGGGAGTTTTCTGAACCATTTTACCGCTTGATGAATCAATACAAAGATGTACAGTTTGCAACAATTCATGGGCAATCTACAGGTGAGAATCTTTCTGTATATACGTTTAATCAGAATGAAGTTGAAGTTGTTGCGGGAATGGCGGCAGCTATGAAAACCGAAACAAATAGAATAGCAATAATTGACGCGGTAGATAATTATCATAAAGACTGGGGTTTTCCTGACGGTGTAGAAAAGATTAATCCTGACGTTTCTCTAACCTATAAATTGGTACCTGAACGAACAAATAAACAAAAAGCGAAAGAAGTAGCAGCATCATTAATTGATTCTGGCGTTGATGTGATCTATACGAAGGGTAACAGCTATAATCAAGCGGTTATTAATTACGCCAAAGAACAGGGAATTTATTTAATCGGCTATTTGGAAGATCAATCATATATGGCAGAAGAACTTATGCTTACCAGTGTTACAAATGATGTTCCAATGGCTTACAATGCAATTATAAAAGACTATCTAAGCGAGAAAGGATTGCCTCACAGTAAAAAAATGCTGAATGAGAGTGATGGGGTCTATGGTCTTGCTCCACTCGGACCGATGTTCACGGAGTATGAGATTGAACAAATGCAAACTGTAACAGATGTAGAGATCCCTTATTAATAAGGTCAAACGATGATAGGAGATATACCGAATGATAACGTTCTTTAACAACTTCTCACTTCGGAATAAGCTGTTATGCATTCTCCTCGTTGCGATTGTAATATTCAGTGGCTTTTCACTGCTGCTCATTCAATCGATTGAGAAAGTCAGTTCAGTGTCTAACACAATTCAAAATGAAAACATTCCGGAGATAGTCTGGTATAACCAATGGGAGAAAGAATTAGCCATTAAAAAACAAATCGTATTAAAAAGTATAGAGAATGGTTTTCAAAATGACTTTCAACAGGAATTTCAACAGTACAGCAGCAGTTCAGAAAGTGAAGAATTGAGTCAAGTACTAAAAACTACCGAAAAAGCAGAAGGGTTACATACCGAACTTATGTTACTTGAATTTATCATTACGAATAAAGTTTTCGGATTATTACAATATAACGATACAGAAGCGGCAGAAAATGTACTCCAACAGGAATATTTACCTGCATTGGAAGATTTGAGCGAGCGACTGCTTGCACAACGAAACGAGGAATTAAATGCCTTACAAAAGAATACGAATACATATCCAGAAATAATTGAGCAATCATTATATTTTTTAATTATACTTACCATTATAGGAATTCTACTTGCGATCTATTTTTCTTATAGACTTAGCAGAAGTATTACCAATCCAATTGAGAAAATGGTTGCGAAAGTTGATAATATCTCCAACGGGAGTTATGGAGAGACCGTAACAGATTTTGTTCAAGTCGAATTTAAAAGCTTGGCCAATTCAATCAACCGTATGTCGATGAGGTTACAGCAATCATTTCATCAGATTATGTCTGACAAAATTAAACATGAACAAATATTAAATTCGTTGCCTATCGGTATTATTACAAATGATTATAATGAAAAGACTTATTGGGTAAACTCCTGTGCACGCTATTTGTTCGAATTTGATCAAGATATGATATCGGATCGTGATTTAATCGAAAAACAAAAGCAGTACCCTATATTAAATATGCTATTGTCCAATAAAGTCGTTCATAATCAAAAGTTTCAATTTACTAGTCGTAACGAAGAATATGTTCTGCTGGCGTCACATACGAATCTCAAAGATTTAGATCGTCAAACAACAGGGAAGATTCTCTATTTTGTAAATATTACGGAATCTGAGATGCTTGAAAATCAAATTGTGCAGTCAGAGAAGCTCGCGCTAGTCGGGGAAATGGCTGCAAGTTCAGCTCATGAAATCAGAAATCCGTTGACTGTTATCCATGGTTTTCTGACACTGATGAAAGAGTCTATGTCTAATGAGGAAGCTGAAAAATATCATTTCCACTTGATGATGAAAGAAATCGATCGATTATATTCCATCGTGGAACAAATGCTTCTTATGTCGAATCATAAAAAGCCGGAAAAAGAAATGGTATTACTTTCGGAACTTCTACAAGAATTATTGCCTTTAATGTATAGTTCCTTAGAAGCAAAAAATATTAACTTAGTTACTGAAATTGCGGAAGAGTATATTCTAGCTGATCAGAAACAGTTGAAGCAAGTATTTCTGAATCTGCTCCAAAACAGTAAAGATGCGATTGGCGATAATGGAACGATAATAATTGAAAGTACGCTTGAGTTTAACCAATATGTCATCTATATTCGTGATACCGGTTCCGGCATTCCGGATACAATCAGACAAAGTTTATTCGAGCCTTTTTCAACATCTAAAGACAGTGGTACCGGTCTAGGTTTGAATGTAGTAAGAAGAATTATTGAAAATCATAATGGGTCTATTTCTATTTACAAAAGTGATCACAACGGTACCACCTTTAAAATGGCTTTACCACACGTGAAACAAAAAAGTTCAGTTGTTTGAAAATAACGACTTTTGTTGATATTATGAACAGAGAATTAATTTTATCATGGTAGTCATCGTCTGTAAGAACTCTCTACTGGAAATGAAAGTTAGTAGGAGGACTAGGAGACTGATGTCTATCGAAAGGGTTTCGAAACCTAAGGTGGGAGAATTACTTTATTAAGAGAGGGTTGATATATATGGATTTCAATTTATTTATGGGTGATATCGTCGAGTCCGCACGTAATGAAATTACCCAGGCGGGATACGATGAACTTAAAACACCAGAGCAAGTACAAGAAGCATTAAGTAAAAAAGGAACGACATTAGTGATGGTGAATTCTACCTGTGGTTGCGCGGGCGGAGTAGCACGTCCTGCAGCTGCTAGTGCAGTACATTATGACAAAAGACCAGATCAATTAGTAACTGTTTTTGCTGGTCAGGATCGAGAAGCAACGGAATTAGCTCGACAATACTTTGAAGGATATCAGCCTTCATCACCTTCCTTCGCTTTATTGAAAGATGGTCATATCATTAAAATGGTGGAGCGACATGAAATTGAAGGTCACAGCCCTGTAGAGGTCGTGAACAAGCTACAGGGATTATTTGAGGAATACTGTGAGGAAGTATAAAGTGTGAAAAGACACCCAACTGAACTGGGTGTCTTTTCCTGTGTGGTATTCATTGCTATACACATTTCAAAGAGTCAAAATTGATTTCATTCTTCTTTAATTAATAAACATTGCCAATCCAGCAGTAAAAGTAGATAAGATCATAGCTACAATCATTATATATACGATAATTTTTGTTCTTTTTTCACGTTTTGAAGCCATACTAAAATCCTCCTTTATGGGCGATACTAACATATATTTTACATGTAATTATAGAATAGGACAAGTGAAGATTTCACAAAAAAGGAGTTAGCAAATGAACAATCAAGATAGAATAGTCAAACAATTTATTGAACTAGTTCAAATCGATTCAGAAACAACGAAAGAACGTAAGATAGCAGATTATTTACTGCAATTATTCGAACAGTTAGGTTTAGAGGTGAAAGAAGATAATACCCATAAACAAACAGGGCATCAAGCTGGGAACATTATTGCCCGCCTCCAAGGAACTGATTCTGACATCCCAGCGATTTATTTCACTGCACATATGGATACAGTTGTACCAGGAGAAGCAATCAAGCCTGTGATCAAAGACGAATTCATTTATTCAGATGGGACTACAGTATTAGGTGCAGATGATAAAGTAGGGATTACTGCGATAGTTGAGCTTATCCATCTGTTGAAAGAACAGCCTCTGGTACATGGCGACATTTATTTTGCCATTATGAGCGGGGAAGAATCAGGACTTGTAGGTTCACAATACTTTGATGAGTCGCAATTACCAGTTTCTTTTGGCTATGCTCTCGACAGTGACGGAGAAGTTGGATCCATTATTACAGCAGCACCTTCACAAGCAAAACTATTTGCAACTATCAAAGGTAAAGCAGCTCATGCTGGTGTTCAACCGGAAAAAGGAGTGTCTGCGATCAGTATGACTGCAAAAGCTATCACAAAAATGCCGTTGGGTCGCATTGATGAAGAAACGACTGCCAATGTAGGTAGCTTTGAGGGAAAAGGTCCTACAAATGTGGTGTGTGACCGAGTCTTGTTAATTGCAGAAGCTCGATCATTGTCGAAGGACAAACTAGAAAAACAGGTGGAAGCAATGTGCACTGCGCTAAACGAAAGTACAGCGAATATGGGTGGAGAAGTAGACATTGAGATAAAGCATATGTACCCAAATTATCAATTTGATGAAAATGATCAAGTTGTTCAAGTAGCAATAAAAGCTGCATCTGCTCTTGGTAAAAAGTCTGCATTGAAAGTGAGTGGTGGGGGAAGTGATGCGAATCATCTGTCCGGTAAAGGCATTCCAACCGTTAATTTAGCAGTCGGCTATGAAAATATTCATACGAAAAATGAACGAATCAGTATTGCCAGTTTAAAGGAAGTTCCATTGTATATGTATGAAATTGTAAAGCAATTATCAAAATGAGTGTGATTACATGAAAGCATGGTATCCCAAAAACGGCCGGGTGATTTTACACGTTGACATGAATAGCTTCTATGCCTCTGTCGAAATCGTTGATCATCCGGAGTTAAAAGGCAAGCCATTAGCTATAGCGGGTAATCCTGATGAGCGAAAAGGTATCATCGTTACAAGCAGTTATGAAGCACGAAGTAAAGGTGTAAAGACCACGATGTCATTATGGGAAGCAAAAAAACGATGCCCTGATTTGATTGTGAAACGGCCGAATTTCCCACGTTATCGAGAAGTTTCGAGCCAATTATTTCGAATTTTAGAAGATTATACACCATACGTCGAACCGGTTTCAATCGATGAAGCATTTATGGACATAACCGATAGCTATGATATAGGAAGTCCGATTGAGATTGCCGAAGCCGTGCAACAGCATGTAGCGAATGACTTACAGTTACCCTGTAGTATTGGTATTGCTCCTAATAAATTTCTAGCAAAAATGGCATCGGATATGAAGAAGCCAAATGGCATTACGATTTTACGAAAAAGAGATGTAGCATCTAAATTGTGGCCATTACCTATTGATGAAATGTATGGTATCGGTATAAAAACTGCAGAGAAATTACGACGTTATGAGATCAACACAATCGAGGATCTAGTCGAAACCGATACCATGATGCTAAAGAGTATGTTAGGTGTAAATGGAGAAAAGTTAAAAACAAGAGCATTAGGGGAAGATCCACGTCCTGTCGATCCAGAGCGTGCGAGCAGTTTTAAAAGCATTGGTACTTCCAAAACATTTCCACAAGATATCGCGGATTATGACGCATTATCAGCACAGTTACATCAGTTGGCAGAAAGTGTGACGAAGCGGTTAAGGCGTAAATCTGCTTTAGGTAATACCATTCAGCTAACGATTCGATACAATGACAGAAAAACAATCACCAGAAGAACTAAAATAAATCAATATATTGAAAATGCTACAGATATTTATTTTTATAGCGAGCGTTTGTTAGAAGATCATTGGAACGGCACGCCTGTCCGTTTGCTTGGCATAACGGTTCAAAATACCGTAAAAAAAGATGATATGACGTATCAGATGAATTTGTTTGAATATATGAAAGGATTAGATTAGGAGAAGGGATTCTCTCCTAATCTTTTTCTTTATTGGTTGAAGCGGTATCACAACAATCATTTCAAAATTACCACTCTGCTAGTCGACATAATCCATAATATAGGTAGTTATATAAATACCTAAGTTAGTCAGATTCGGGCGGGGCTATGCCCGGTGTTTCTTATAAGCTAAGAAAGTATTTAGTAAGTCATTAAGAATATGCAGAGAGAATCATCTTTGTTTTAATCTATCGTTGCCTGGTAGAAGTCATGGGCGATTGTTGTATTGCTAAATAGTTGTTGAGCTTCTGTTTGCAGGACCTCCATATCTTCGTTTTGGAATCTGGAAGATATATGCGTCAAAATTAGCTTTTTAGTGCTAGCTTGTTGAGCTATGGTAGCAGCTTGGACTGTTGTCGAGTGAAAGTATTCATGTGCTAACGTTTCCTGATCTGCCGCGAAGGTTGCTTCATGAATTAGCAAGTCTACTCCCTGAACAAAGGGTATTATGGCGTCATGTGCTCTAGTATCACCTATAATCGCTAACCGTTTACCTGGTTTTGGTTTTCCGATATAGTCCTCAGATTTAACTGTATTTCCGTTTGCCAGATCAACGGTTTCATTTGACTTAAACTCTTGATAGATCGGTCCTGGTTCAATACCCTCTGCTTTTAATTTATCTACCAGTAACGGCCCAGGACTTTCCTTCTCCTCCATTAGAAAGCCGAAGCATTCGACACCATGCTGTAACTTCTTAGCAGAAACAATAAATTGCTGATCTTCAAAAATCACACCTTCCGTCAGTTCAATAATTTTAATAGGATAGGACAATTTTGTACAGCTAATCGTTAAACTCGTCTCTATAAATGCTTTAATACCCTTCGGCCCATATATTGTCACAGGATCAACACCACCTTGAAAGGAACGGCTGCTTAGCAAGCCTGGTAATCCAAATATGTGATCTCCGTGTAAATGTGTGATAAAGATTTTTTCTATTTTTCTCGGCTTGATCGACGTATGTAAAATTTGATGTTGCGTTGCTTCCCCACAATCAAACATCCAAAGCGCATTGCGTTCCTGTTCCAAATGAAGCATGATTGAGGTTACATTTCTATTTTTGCTAGGAAGTCCGGCCCCTGTTCCTAAAAACTCAACGTGCATGTATACCTTCCTCTCTATCGTGTGTTTTTTCTTAAATCGACAGCTAGTTTTGGGATATCAGTAAACATGGCATGACATTTCATACGAATAGCCCGTTTTATCGATAGTGGCAAATTAACTGTATATACAGCCACATATAAATTATGTTGTTGTGCTTCTGCTACCAGTCTATTGGAGAGTAGGCGGTTTTGAATATGAATACCTGCTGCATGAATAGATTGTGCAAACGGAACTAAATTTCTATCTCTCTTACTTGTTAGAAAAGCGTAATCTAGTTCATTTGACCATTGTTTTAGTTTAGCAATACTATCATGATTGAAGCTCGAGATCACAGTTTGTTTTACCATACTGTATTTTTGTAGCAGCTGATAAACAGTTTTCTCTAATCCAGAATAGGCGATTACATTATTTTTTAATTCGATATTCAGCTTTAGCTGCTTATCCTGATTCCAACGTAGTAAATCCTCTAAAGTTGGTATGACTGTGTTAGTGAACTTAGGAGATTTCCAGCTGCCAGCGTCTAGCTGGATTAATTCATCGTAAGTGTAGTCTTTGACAAACCCATATCCGTTGGTTGTGCGTTGCAGCTTTTCGTCATGGATCAAAACAGCTACACCATCCTTCGTTAACTGGACATCTGTTTCAATTCCATCAGCTTCATGTTTATACGCTAAATCAAATGCTGGCATCGTATTTTCTGGTGCATGTTTACTTGCTCCACGGTGTGCATAAATGATCATCCGTCACTTTCACCTCTCTTAAATAACCTCCTCATGATTGTCTAGAATATTATTGGAAAAGTCAATGGAATCGTACTAACATTTACTAATTCTTTAAAACTGTCACACTCAATGATACATTCTCGGTGCAAACAGCAAAATGTTCTGCCACATTTTCAAAATATGATATCATGAAGATGGAGTTGATCACATGAACAGATTACAAGATAAACATGTTTTAATAACAGGAGCGTCAAGTGGGATAGGAGAAACGTTGGCACATCATTTGGCAGCAAAAAGAGCTATACCAATCCTGGTGGCACGTACGGAAAGTAAGCTTGTACAAACAGTGAATGAAATCGAACAACGATATCACATAAAAGCTTATTATTATGCTGTTGATATCACTGACAGACAGCAGTGGAAAGAAACCCTTGATGAGATGTTGATGGAAATTGGAGAATTGGATGCGGTTATTAATAATGCAGGTCTTGGGTTTTTTGAACGCTTTGATCAATTGGATTGGTCAGAAATTGAAAAAATGATTCAACTCAATTTAAAGTCTTTATTTTTCACTACCTATCATCTGCTTCCGCATTTATTAAAAAATAAACCGGCGCATATTGTTAATATCGGTTCACAGGCGGGTAAGGTGCCTACTCCTAAATCATCCATCTACAGTGCAACCAAAGCTAGTGTTATTAGCTTCTCTAATGCGCTGAGAATGGAGTTGGAGGATAAGGTTTCTGTGACATCTGTCAATATCGGTCCAGTTAAAACGGCTTTCTTTGATCAAGCGGACCCGGATGGAACCTATCAAAAAAGTATACAAAGCATCATGCTAGATCCGAATGACGTAGCCGCTAAAATCACCACTGCTTTGTTCACAAAGAAAAGGGAAATCAATTTACCAGTATGGATGAATGCAGGGGGGAAGCTGTATCAAACCTTTCCTCGATTAATGGAGAAACTATTAAAACCTGCTTTTAATAAAAAATAACGAACGGAGGAATAGTATGAAATTAACCATAACAGAACAAGCACTAGAAAAGTTAAATACACTCGCAGCATCACCTTTTATTCTGGCATTAACATATGATACAGAAGGGTGTGGTTGTGGTGTTAATGGGATGCCGACGATTGCCATCAAAGATCAGCCGGATGACTATGATCAACCTGTAGAATGTGATCAGCTGGAAGTCGTGATCCATAAACAGCAAGCAACTTTCTTCAGCAATGAAATGAAATTGGATTATAACGGCACGACATTTCGACTATCAAGCCCAAATGAAATGTTAAACCCTTTTATCCATGTACATTCCGTAACAGCGTGAAGTTTTTACCTGTTTGCTATTCCATTTCATATGATTCATGGTGGAAAAACAGGCTGTCACATAACAAATGTGAGAATGTTGGATAACGAATAATTAATAAAAATAATAAATAACTACTGTTTTGGATACAAATAATATGAAGTTAAGGGAACTACGAAATAATGACAAATAGGTTAGGCTGCTTCATGCTAACTAGCGTTGAGACCATTTTGAAATGGAGTATGTGCTAGGATGCCGCTCCAGCCCAACCACTCCGCGTCCTGCATGTCCCGCGGGAGTCTACGTGGTTGGCCTACGCTAATGTGTAGGTTTTACAACTGACGCAAGAGGGAGCGTATTCACCAGTGCCCATACGTGATTCTAATGATGCATAATACTTAGCGTTTAGCTTCACTGCTTCTAGCTGTTCCAATCGTTGTGGAGTTTCACTTAAGCGTAGGAAATATGCGGAGACTCCGCATGTGTCGGCGCGATCTGAAGATCCACTTTGTCTGTGCCTGTGTCAGCTAGTATCACTTCGAAGTAAGCTTCCTCAGTACAGGGCAGCAAAGAAGCAGTTCAGTAGTAGCCTAGCTGAAGCCGTGCCCCACAGGATGCGGAGCATATTTCCGAAGCTTTGCTTAGCACTAATTACATTTCAAAATGGCAAATTGCTATATAACTGTAATTCATATCAGTTTAAATTAGAGTACTTTCGCAAGAATTTACTTCACAGAATATACATACTGCATCAGAATACGGCTGAATATAACGTGAATGTTTTTGATGCATTTAATGTTATATTCGGCCATAAATTTGACTAATATGTTGTCTTAGCTTCCATACTATTTTTATTTATCTGTGCTGATGATAAGTGTTTGCCAAGGCAATAGATTTTGTTTTGTCCAATTGTTCTTGATTAAAAGATTGATTTATTGCTTCTACATTTTCTCTCAGCTGTTCTGTACCGCTTGCCCCTGATACGACGGAAGTAACCGCTTGGTTATTTAATACATAATTCAACGCTAGTCCATTTAACGTCTGATTCGGTCTAAGCAATTGTTGCAATTGGGATACTGTATCGTTGAGATTTGACTGGTCATAGTCTAAATAGCCTTTATGAGCTTTCTGTTCAATAATGTCTGGTCCGTTTTGACTTAACATTCCTTTGGCTAGAGAGCCACGAGTGACGACACTGATCTGTTGATCTGCGAGCTCTTTTAGCATTATTTCTTCAGGTCTTCTGTCCAATATACTGTATTGCATCATCACACTTACAATATTGGATTTGTTCATGAATTCACGGATAACATTTGGTCGAATCGATGAAATGCCATAATAACGGATAACACCTTCTTTAACCAATTCCTCAAACGCCTCAATTGTTTCAGGAATAGGATCTTCGATTGTTCCACCATGTAACTGGTATAAATCAATATAATCAGTACGTAATCTTTTTAGGCTTTTTTTTACTTGTTCTTTTATATAAGATTTGCTAGGATCCCAGAACCAGCTGCCATCTTCTTTCAAATGATTCCCTACTTTAGTGGCTAGAATAATATCTTTCCGTTTGTTCTCTATCGCTTTTCCGACCATTTCCTCGTTTAATCCTTGATCATATAAATCAGCTGTATCAAGGTAATTGATGCCAAGATCGAGTGCCTCATCTATCACATTTACAGCTTGTTTAGAATCAGTTCCTAACGACATGCATCCTAGTGCAATGGAGGAGACCATTAAATCCGATTTACCTAGTTGTTTTTTTTCCACATTCGACACCCTTTCAAAAATAGTCTATATTTATTGTACAAATCACCATAAAGAAATACAATGAATGTGACTGTGAATAGAAAGGAAGAATTATGAATGACAAATTTCGAAGAAAAAACATTTCATTCTGAAACGATTTTTAATGGGAAAGTAATCAGTCTTCAGGTTGATGACGTATCTTTACCTGATGGAAAAACATCAAAAAGAGAACTGGTTAAACATCCAGGAGCTGTTGCGATCATTCCGGTTACAGAAGATAATAAAATCGTGTTTGTTAAACAATATAGAAAAGCATTAGAAAAAACAATAATCGAAATACCTGCGGGTAAATTGGAGCCAGGTGAAAAACCCGCAATTACTGCTTTAAGAGAGTTGCAGGAAGAAACAGGCTATACGACAGAGCACTTAACTTATGTTACATCATTCTACACCTCACCTGGTTTTGCAGATGAAATTATTTATCTGTATCAGACCCAATCGTTATCAAAGCTCGAACAGCCGTTGGAAACAGACGAAGATGAATTTGTTGAATTAATGGAATTGACGATGGAGGAAGCTGAAGCATTAGTCGAAAGTGAAGAAATTCATGATGCAAAAACGGCATATGCACTTCTTTATTTAAAGCTTAAAGGACTATTATAAAATGCTTAAGGATTATTATGCAGATTTACATATTCATGTTGGAAGAAACCAGTATGGTGGGCCAGTAAAAATAACAGCTTCGAAACACCTGACGATTGAGAATATTTTATTAGAGGCAAGTGAACGTAAAGGGATTGATATCGTAGGTGTGATTGATTGCCAGGCGCCGGCGGTTTTGGAAGAATTACAGCAATTGCTGTCTGATTCCAAAGCTGTTGAAAAAAAGGAAGGTGGCATTCAATTCGGCAACACGACATTGATGCTTGGTAGTGAAATCGAAATCTATGATCAAAACTGCGCAGGTCCGATCCATGTGCTTTGTTATTTTCCTTTTTTAAAGTCCATGACTATTTTTTCGAATTGGTTATCTGATCATATGAAAAATAGTCAACTAAGTTCACAACGTTTCTATGGAAGTGCAGTTGCTTTACAACAGAAAACCAAGGAGCTAGACGGGATTTTTATACCGGCACATGTATTTACACCTTTTAAAAGTTTGTTCGGTAAAGGTGTCAGACAATCATTAGAGGAAGTGTTCAATCCTGAATGGATAGATGCAATCGAACTCGGATTAAGTGCTGATACACATATGGCTGATCAGATTGCAGAGCTACACCGCTATACGTACGTTACCAACTCGGATGCCCATTCACTGGCTAAAATAGCTAGAGAATATCAACTTATTCGCATGGCAGAGCCGACTTTTAAAGAATTACAGATGGCATTCCATCAAATAGAAGAACGAAAAGTTATCAAAAATTTCGGAATGAATCCGAGATTAGGGAAATACTACACAACCGTTTGTCAAAAGTGTTTAAGACCCTATAAGGAATCACCGTGTCCACAATGCGAATCCGTCACATTTATAAAAGGAGTTGCTGATCGGATCGCAGAATTAAAAACATCTTCTCAGCCTCTATCCAACAGACCAGCCTATCTATACCAAGTGCCGTTGGAATACATACCAGCTTTAGGTCCTAAAACGTTAGATAAACTGATTGATCATTTTGGTAATGAGATGTCGGTGATCCATCATGTGAATAAAGAAGCTTTGATTCCTGTTATCGGGAATAAAATAGCAGAGATGATCATTCAGCTTCGAGAAGGAAAACTTTTAATAGAGTCTGGAGGTGGTGGGAAGTACGGTAAGATAGCTCATAAATGATTGTATTGGAAAACACATCTAGTTTAGTTCTATTTCGATCTAGCAATTCATAGATTGAAACGAGAACAAAATTAGAGGATGTGAAGCGATTGAAATTACCAAAAAATAAACACACCATCACCAATCATATTACGAAATACCATACCATCTATATATTTACGATTATTTTATTTATTACAGGTATCATTTTTGGTGCGATCATCGTGAATAGTATGACCTTTGTCCAAAAACAAGACTTATATTTCTATCTGGAACGCTTCTTTCTAGGATATTTACAAGATGAAAATCTGTCGAAACATGAGCTGTTAAAAAATGCAGCATTTTACCATATACAGTTTCTCTCATTACTATTCTTCTTAGGGTTAGCTGTCATTGGTTTACCTATTATCTGGGTTTTATTGTTTGTTAAGGGAGTCGCAATTGGATTTACGGTTGGTTTTTTTGTAAATCAGCTAGGCATGCAAGGTTTGTTATTCTCATTCTCAGCAATTGCACCGCAGAATTTGATAATCATTCCAATCTATATCATTGCGAGCAGTTTGGCTATGGTATTCTCATTATCATTGCTACAGAGTATTTTTTCCAAACGGTTTAAACATCCTGTTATGCAAATTTTCTTTCGCTATACCGCCATATTTATTGGTTTGATGGTGGTGGTAAGCCTAGCTGCTATTCTGGAATCAGCGGTATCCTTTGAGGCGATGAAATTAATATCGGACAGACTTATCAATTAATAATCATTATTAACTGATAATTATATATTCACTCTATTTATAATTATTTTAATTGACACCTTACATGGGACTATTTATAATGAGAATGTAAGGAGGTCTTCATATGGAACACCGATTAGATCGTATTAAAAAAGAATTACACGCACAAAGCTATAAATTGACTCCTCAACGAGAAGCGACTGTTCGTGTTTTATTGGAAAGAGAAGAAGATCATCTAAGTGCAGAAGATGTTTATTTGTTAGTAAAAGACAAAGCACCAGAAATTGGTTTAGCTACTGTGTATAGAACATTAGAACTGTTAACAGAAATAGAAATTGTAGATAAAATTAATTTTGGTGATGGAGTATCACGCTACGATCTTCGCAAAGAAGGAGCAAAGCATTTCCATCATCATTTAGTTTGTACAGAGTGTGGTTCTGTCGAAGAAATTACCGATGACTTATTAGAAGACGTGGAGGAAATTGTACAGACGGATTGGGGCTTTATCGTAAAAGATCACCGTCTAACCTTCCATGGCATTTGCCAAGTATGTCAAGATCGAATTTGCCGAAATTGTGAAGCGAAAAAATTGGCAGCAAAATAGGTATATTTTTCTCTAAAACTGGTATAAATTCTAATAGAATGTTTTCTATTAGGAGAATGCCATATGTCTTCCGTTTTTAAAATGTTAATGGAAATGATGAAGTTTTTTGTGATATTCGTTTTGTGTACAATGCTATTTTATTACGTTATTAAAGCGTTGCATCATGAATACGAAGATTTGCATCGTTACGAATATCCACAAGGTGACGCAGTAAAAGTATTTCAACCTCAAGAAGAAACAGATGTATGGGAAAGGCTTAGTATTTTTTTTCGATTGGGAGAATAGAAAATGAATGAGATGCAATATCCCGTGGAAGAATTTTTTCATTTTTTGAAAATTGAAAGAGGATTATCTGATAATACTTTGCAAGCCTATAAACGGGACTTGCTGAAGTATTATCATTATCTTCATACCGAACGGCAATTAACGGAATGGAATCAAGTCAGCAGAAACGACATCATGCAGTTTTTATACAGCCTGAATGATCAGGGGAGATCCTCAGCTACAATTGCTCGCATGCTATCAACGTTACGACTGTACCATCAATTTTTGATACGGGAATACCAAATAAAAGAAGACCCTAGTTTACATATAGAGACACCGAAAGCAAATCGAAAGTTACCGAAAGTATTATCAACCTCTGACGTTGATAAATTATTGAATATTCAGCCATCTGATAAATATACCGTTCGTAATAAGGCGATGTTAGAAACTCTCTATGCAACAGGATTGCGAGTTTCAGAATTAATCGACTTAAAGATGAATGATTTACACCTCACGATGGGCTTTGTACGATGCTTTGGAAAAGGATCGAAAGAACGAATCGTCCCATTAGGAGAGATGGCACGAGATGCTTTAGACAGATACATTCACACGGCCAGAAGCGATTTCGTTAAGAAAAAGTCGACGGAGACAGTGTTTGTTAATCATCACGGTAATCCATTGAGTCGACAAGGGTTTTGGAAGATTATGAAAGAACTTGCTAGAGAAGCGGGCATTGAAAAAGAATTATCTCCTCATACGTTGCGGCACTCCTTTGCAACACATTTGCTGGAAAATGGAGCAGATCTGAGAGCAGTTCAGGAAATGCTTGGTCATGTTGATATTTCCACAACACAAATTTATACCCATGTCTCCAAGTCACGTTTGAAAGATATTTATAAAAGTCATCATCCGAGAGCATAAAACGTCACGATCTGATCGTGGCGTTTTCTATACACGTAAGGAGAATTTTAGCAATGATGAAGCGCGAAGTAGTTAAAATTTAAAGAGGACCATTATAAGAAAATTACCTCGTTAATGTCGAATCACCAAATTTGCGCTTAAGCATAAGAAAATAAAAGTGCGGGTTCTTATAATATGGATTATGTCAAGCGTTGAAGTCATTTTGAAATGTTTAGTGTGCTGGTATACCACTCCGGCCAACCACTTCGCGTCCTGCGGGGCAAGGCTGAAGCTAACTTTGTGAAGAAGAACGCTTCACAAAGTGGATCTTCAGCACCTGCATGTCCCGAGGGAGTCTACGGAGGTCACTAAAAAACATATTTTGGAAATTTTTTCTCCCACTAATATAGCTATAAACAGGTTTAAAGTGGTTTTAATCCACCACTTTTATATGATATTTTGCATGAATTTGGATTCGATTTTCCTGTCGCAAATTTTTATGGACTTTTTCAGTGGCCTCGAGTCTACGTGGTTGGCCTACGCTCATGTATAGCTACAATTCATGCGACAGGTAGGATAGGGAGCATTATCTGCAGGATTTATACCTTATTCTAATGACGTATAATGCCTAGAATCACTGCTTTTAGCTGTTTCCTACGGTGTAAAACTTCCCTTAAGCGTAGGAAATATGCGGAGACTCCCGTGGGATCAGCGCGAGCTGAAGATCCACTTTGTCTGTGCCTGTGTCTACAAGTATCGCTTTGAAGCGGGCTTCCTCGGCACAAGGCAGCAATGAAGTTATTCAAGTAGTAGCCTAGCTGAAGCCGTGCCCCACAGGACGCGGAGCATATTTCCGGAGCTCGGATACACAGATAAAACATTTCAAAATTACTACATTGCAGTACAGTTTTTATTTTACATATTCCATATTATAGGTAGTTGTATATTATTTATGTTAATTAGGGCCGGGTGGGCTTTGCCGGTTTTTCTTATCTTTTAGATAACTGGAGATAAATCATTTCAATATGTCAAAAAAGTTATAATACAAGTTTACATAATGCAGATTATCTAATTCTGTTAAGTAGCTTTCCCTGGATCTTTAATTAAACGTTTTTCCATTAATCTAGTCAAGTTAGTACGGATATCATATAAACGGTTATATTACAATATTTTTGAAGCATATTAACAAGGTAGAAAGGGTATGGATTATTAGGAGGGATCGTAATTGACAACTTTTAATCGTATTTTTTTAATTGTAATGGATTCGGTTGGCATTGGTGAAGCCCCTGATGCGGCCGCTTTTAACGACAGTGGAGCAGATACACTCGGGCATATCGCAGCTCATCGAAATGGACTAAATATGCCAACAATGGCTCAACTTGGACTCAGTAATATACGACAAATAGAGGGGGTTGAAAAAGCTGAACATCCTAGAGCATATTATACAAAAATGCAGGAAGCATCTAATGGTAAAGATACGATGACAGGACATTGGGAAATCATGGGCTTGTACATCGATACACCTTTCCGTACATTCGAACAGTTCCCAAAAGAATTAATTAATGAAATAGAGAAAAGAACTGGACGAAAGGTTATTGGGAATAAACCTGCTTCCGGTACCGAAATTATTAAAGAACTAGGACCGCGCCATATCGAAACTGGAGATTTAATCGTGTACACATCAGCGGATTCTGTATTGCAAATAGCTGCACATGAAGAGGTTATCCCTGTGCAAGAACTATACGAAATTTGTAAAATTTGCAGAGAACTGACACTGGATGAAAAGTATATGATCGGTAGAGTTATTGCTAGACCGTTTGTGGGAGAACCCGGACATTTTGAACGGACAGCACACAGGCATGATTATGCATTGAAGCCATTTGGTTATACAGTAATGAATGCACTGAAAGATGGAGGCTTTGATGTACTTGCGCTAGGGAAGATTTCTGATATATACGATGGAGAAGGTGTTACGGAATCGATTCGGACAAATGATAATAAAGATGGTATGGACAAATTTATCGAATCGATGGAAAGTGAATTTACAGGTTTAAATTTTCTTAATTTAGTCGATTTTGATGCAAAATATGGTCATCGGAGAGACCCGGATGGGTATGGCGATGCTTTGGAGGCATTTGATCAACAATTGCCAGAAACTCTTGCTAAATTAAAGGACGATGACTTACTGATCATTACAGCAGATCATGGTAATGATCCAACCCATCATGGAACTGATCATACGAGAGAGTATGTACCATTACTTATCTACCATAACGGGATTGACAAAGGAGAAGATTTGCCACTTCGACAAACATTTGCTGATATTGGTGCAACTGTTGCCGATAATTTTGATGTAAAGATGCCAGAATACGGTGTTAGTTTTTTACAAGAAATTAAACCTTAAGGAGCGTATTCACGATGAGAATGGTAGATATAATTGCAAGAAAGCGTAATGGTAGTGAGTTATCTGAAACTGAAATTGACTATTTTATTTCGCATTACATGAAAGATGAGATTCCTGATTATCAAGTGTCCGCTCTGATGATGGCAATTTATTACAAAGGGATGTCAGGCACAGAAACGGCTTCGTTAACAAAAGCAATGGTTGAATCAGGTGATACCATTGATTTAAGCCCGATCAAAGGTCATAAAGTGGATAAACATTCTACTGGTGGAGTTGGTGACAAGACTACTTTTATCGTCGGTCCTTTAGTTGCTGCAGCAGGCATTCCAGTAGCCAAAATGTCAGGAAGGGGACTTGGACATACAGGGGGAACAATTGATAAATTAGAAGCCATTCCCGGTTTTCAAGTAGAGTTATCCAATCAGCAGTTCATCGATAATGTTAATCAGTTCAAGCTGGCAGTAGTCGGGCAAACCGGTAATTTAGCACCAGCAGATAAGAAACTGTATGCATTACGTGATGTTACTGCTACAGTCGATTCCATTCCGTTAATTGCCAGCTCGATTATGAGTAAAAAAATTGCATCAGGAGCAAATGGTATTGTACTTGATGTCAAAACTGGTTCTGGAGCATTTATGAAATCATTAGAAGATTCCAAACGATTAGCGAAAGAAATGGTGACAATCGGTAGTCAATTAGGACGCAATACAGTTGCTGTTATAAGTGATATGAATCAACCACTTGGTTACGAGATAGGCAATGCTAATGAAGTAAAAGAAGCGATAGAAGTGTTACAAGGTAGGAGAGTGGAGGATCTAAGGGAATTAGCTATTGAGCTTGCCGCCCACATGACGTTGATTGCTGGTATTTATCGTGATTATAATGAAGCAACAGAAGCTTTGGCAAAGTTACTGGATAACGGTAAAGCCTACGAATCCTTCTATCAGTTTGTCAAAGCACAGTCTGGTGATACATCCTATATTGAGGATCTGTCAAAATTATCAAGTGCATCTCATCAAATTGAAGTGAAAGCAGAGGAAGATGGATATGTGCATGAAATGGAAGCAGATGAGATAGGATTAGCAGCGATGCACCTTGGTGCAGGAAGAGCAAAGAAAGAAGACAAGATTAATCACGGCGTCGGTATCACGCTTCGTAAAAAAATTGCCGATCAAGTAAAAGAAGGTGACACATTAGCGATATTATACAGTGATCATGACGATGTAGAAGATATTGCAGGAATGGTAAAACAGGCGTATACAATCAAAAAAGAGTCAATAAATCAGCGGAAAATGATATATGAAGTGATCAAATAAGGTAGCAGATTTTCTGCTATCTTTATTTTTGTTTACAAGTTAAGAAAGCATATAATTCATCGTTAAAGTCGAATTGCAAAAGATATCGCTTAAGGTAAAGAAACGGGTTCTTATAATACGGATTTTCCTAAGTGGATCTTCAGTTCGCGCTGACTCCTCGGGAGTTTACATGGTTGGCCTACGCTATTGTTTCAGCTCTACAACTAATGTAAGAGCTAGTATATGGAACGGTATCTATAAGTTTCTAGAAGTGTTACCACCTGCTGCATGTAAAATATAATACAAAGCACAGCTGCTTTTACATGTACCAATCGTTGTAGAGCTCGTAGGAAATATGCGGAGACTCCCGTGACTCAGTCGTGTCCGGAAATGCCGCAGGAAAGTGCTTTTCTTTCAAAGGAAATTGAGGCCAACACCACAGGACGCGGAGCATATTTACGGAGCTTTGATAAGCAAATATAATATGTAAAAATTACCACATTGTTATACTGTTCCACTTTACATAATCCGTATTATAAGTAGCTATCATTAGCACCGAACGGGTTTATGCTCGGTTTTTCTTAAAAATATCTGCGCAAATGGTTATACCTTTGAATTTTTTTGGAAAAAATAGTGATGTTATTAATCGGAGGTGACGTTTGTGAAAAAGTTAAGTATTATTTCAGTTTTTTTATTATCAATGTTGATGAGTCAAAGTGTTGTGTTTGCGCAACATAATGACCAGCATATCTCAATGGAAGTTAATGAGAGCAGTTCACTTGACTTGGCTAAGAATTCGAAATCAGCCATTTTAATCGAACGAGATACAGGCAATATTTTATATGATAAGAATTCTGATGAAAAATTACCACCCGCTAGCATGACGAAGATCATGACGATGCTATTGATTATGGAAGCAATTGAAAAGGGAGAATTAACATTAGATGAGAAAGTGAAAGTCAGTGAAAAGGCCTCTTCTATGGGTGGATCGCAAATTTTTCTGGAAGAGGGCGAAGAAATGACAGTGGACGACTTGTTGAAGGGGATAGCTGTTGCCTCTGGAAATGATGCGAGTGTAGCTATGGCAGAGAGAATTGCAGGCAGCGAAGAAGCGTTCGTTGAAATGATGAATAAAAAAGTAAAGTACTTAGGTTTGACTTCAACAAAATTTCAGAATTCCACTGGATTACCTGCTGAGGATCATTACAGTACCGCTCATGACATGGCAGTTATGGCGAAAGCATTATTAAAATATGAAGCCATTACGAATTACACCAGCATCTATGAAGATTATTTACGAAAAGGAACCGAAAAAGAATTTTGGTTAGTTAATACGAATAAGTTAGTTCGCTTTTATGAAGGTGTGGATGGCTTAAAAACTGGTTTTACCAATGAGGCGAAATACTGTTTAACTGCGACAGCTGAGAAGGATGGAATGAGGACGATTGCAGTTGTTATGGGAGCGAAAACACCGAAAGACCGTAATAATGAAATCAGTAAGCTGCTTGATTATGCCTATGCCAAATTTGATACAAAACCACTATATGAAAAAAATCAAGTAGTAACTTCTTTTGAATGGTTAAAGGCTAATCAACAAAAAGTTGATGTCGTAACAAGTGATTCGGTATCGATCCTTTATCCAAAAGGTACAGATCTAGATAAAGTAGAGACCAAAATTAC
The DNA here is from genome assembly GCF_022919115.1 of Gracilibacillus caseinilyticus. Classification (NCBI taxonomy): domain Bacteria; kingdom Bacillati; phylum Bacillota; class Bacilli; order Caryophanales; family Bacillaceae; genus Gracilibacillus; species Gracilibacillus caseinilyticus. Next base: position 3,348,671 of record NZ_CP095072.1, read on the forward strand.
GATTTATAAGGATATTACGTTGCCATTGGAAAAAGGCACCGTCGTCGGAAAATTACAAGTGACAGATGGTGAGCAGGTAATGAGTGAAACAGATCTAATGATTTCGGAAGACGTAGAACATGCCAATTTGTTGCAGTTATTCAAACGAACATTTCAATCGTTTTTTTAAATGTTGATAAATACAGAATATTTTTGTTTTCGTCAATCGAAGTCGAAAATCGATTTATTTAGGCGATTTCGTTCTACTTTTGTCATAAAGCAGGAATATGCCCAACAAAAATAGAATTTGTAAGACAGAAAAGAACAGGGAGGGAAACTTTATGCAATTACAATCACAGTTTACAGTTGTGCAAAACGTTCTGATTGTCAGGCTAGATGGAGAGTTGGATCACCATTCTGCTGCTCGATTAAAAATTGAATGGCAGGATCAGCTTCAAAAGCAAGGAATTCAACACGTGATCCTGAATTTGAATGCACTTCACTTTATGGATAGCTCAGGGCTAGGTGTTGTATTAGGAAGATATAAAGAAGTAAAACAATTAGGTGGAGAAATGATTGTATGCTCTGTAAACCCAGCGGTGAAAAGACTGTTTGATATGTCCGGTTTGTTTAAAATTGTCCGTTTGGAATCCGATGAAGACTTTGCACTTTCCAGTTTGGGGGTGGCATCGTGAATAATGCCGTGGAATTAAAATTTAAAAGTGTCAGTGAAAACGAGGCTTTTGCCAGGGTTTCGGTCGCATCCTTTGTTTCTCAGCTTGATCCGACAATGGATGAATTAACAGAAATTAAGACAGTAGTATCTGAAGCCGTGACGAATGCGATCATACATGGTTATGAAGAAGACCCGGATCAATTTGTATATATTTCTTGTACATTAACGGATCGTTCCTTGTCTTTAGTTATTAAAGATGAGGGATCAGGCATTGACAATATTGATTTAGCGAAAGAACCCCTTTATACATCGAAACCGGAATTAGAACGTTCCGGAATGGGATTTACCATTATGGAAAATTTCATGGACAAGGTCGAAATATTATCACACCCAGGAGAAGGTACACAAGTGAAAATGACGAAAGATTTTCAGACAAGCAAAAGTATGAGTCATTAGGTGATGCCTATGAAAACTAAAATTTCGAACGCTTCACCATTGGATGATAAAGAGGTAAAAAAATACATTCAACTCAGTCAGCAGGGAGACGAAGAAGCTAGATCATTGTTAGTGGAAAAGAATATCCGTTTAGTATGGTCCGTTGTACAAAGATTCTTAAACAGAGGTTATGATCAAGACGATTTATTCCAAATCGGCTGTATCGGCCTATTAAAGTCGATAGACAAGTTTGATCTGGAGTACGAAGTAAAATTCTCTACCTATGCTGTTCCCATGATTATTGGTGAAATTCAGCGGTTTATCCGTGATGACGGAACCGTGAAAGTAAGTCGGTCATTAAAAGAGATCGGCAATAAAATTAGAAGAGTGACAGATGAACTAACTAAGGAATTATCAAGAGCTCCGACAATACAAGAAATTGCTGATAAGTTAGAATTATCACCGGAAGATATTATCCATGCACAAGAGGCAACCAAAAAACCACAATCCATTCACGAAACTGTTTATGAAAACGATGGGGATCCCATTACATTACTGGATCAAATTGCGGATGTGAATGATAACTGGTTTGACAAGCTCACGATGGAACAAGTCATTAAAGATTTAGATAAGCGTGAGCGTCTGATTGTATATTTGAGGTATTACAAAGACAAGACACAAACAGAAGTCGCCAATCGTTTGGGCATTTCACAAGTACAAGTATCGCGAATTGAGAAAAAAATATTGGAGAAAATAAAAGAAGAGATCATGAATTAAGGCTGCCTTAACAGGTAGTCTTTTTTTGTTGGCAAGGAAAATATCTAACATGTCCACACAAACCAAAAAAAGCCGACGATAGGTTCTTGAATATGGTAATGTCGAAGCTACCCTTACTTTCACATTATTTTTTGATGATCAAGTTCTTTTGGACGCTTTTCTTCTGAAACTAGCTTAAGTATTCATAAGTACTAGCTAACTATAAGCGCATCCGAATTTCGTCTTTTCTACCACAAAATGAATGAAAACTCCATTTCCTCTCATACTAAGAAAAACATTTCCTCTAAAGCCTATTAAGAAAAGGGATGATGAATATGAAGGAGGAAAAAGTATATCTTCGCCTGAAAAAGAAAATCGCCGTTAAAAAGCAGCATTTGATCCGACTTAGAGACCTTGCACATATTACCGGTAATATCGATTACCTGGAAAAACTGAAAGAGTTAAAAATTTATCAGATTACCGAAAAGGATAATAATGTTTCGGTCATTGACGGTTTTCAATTATTAGAAAAACTTGTTGCGCAGTATCCATTTTTAACTATTGAATTATTAGATTCGAATCAAACGATTATTGAGATTAAAAAAGAAGAGAAGAAAGCAAACTTGCTCCTCATTCTTGTGGTATGGCTACTGTTATGTATTGGCTCCGCGATGGCGATAATGAATTTTCATTATGATGTAAGTATGGAAGAAGTACATCAAGGTCTCTTCTATCTGCTGACCGGTGAAAAGCAAGAAAAGCCTTTATGGATCCAAATTCCCTACTCGATTGGTTTAGGTTTAGGTATGATCCTTTTTTTTAACCATATTTTCAAAAAAAGATTCAATGAGGAACCTAGTCCGCTCGAAGTTGAAATGTTTAATTACCAGCAAGACCTTGATCAATATTTAATCTATCATGAAAATGCTTTGAACAAACGCGATGAGTCTTGACATCCTTCATATTATTGCTGAAATTGCAATTGGCTTTGGATCAGGGTTAATGGTAGGGACTGGTTTTGTAGCATTTTTAACCGTGTTAGGAATCATTCCTCGATTAGTGCAACTCAGTAAATCAAATCATTGGCTGAAAAATTATCAAGCAAGCGTCATAATTGGTGCAATGATTGGAACGTACCTGACATTTACAGACAAGGTATTACACATACCAGCGATCTTTTTAGGGGTTTGGGGGTTATTACATGGCATTTTTATCGGAATGCTTGCAGCTGCTTTAACGGAAGTATTAAATGTTTTCCCGTTACTCATGAAAAGGCTGGGAATTGATAAAGAATTATTATGGTTATTGATGGCCATTGTGATCGGGAAAATTGTTGGCTCATTATTTCAATGGCTCATTTTTGTGGATATTATATAGTGAAGGAGTTCGTTATGGCTAAAAAGAAACAAGCAATTAATCGTTCCATAGAAAAGAACCAGGAATTTCTTAAAACAAAGCTGGGAATTGGTGTATCCTTTGATGTCGGTTTCCGAGAATTAACGATTTTAAAGAAAAAAGTGCAACTGTATTATGTTACAGGATTAGTAGACACCCAATACGTCATCGAAGTAATTAAGAAACTCATCTCTGTGAATGATAACGAGAATGTACATTCTGATCTATATGATGAAATAAATAATCGCATTGTTCACCAGCAGGTCGAGAAGAAGAAAACGATGGATGAAGCTGTTGATCAGTTATTGTCTGGCCTGCTGGTAGTATTTGCTGAAGGAGAAGAAGAATGCTTTATTGTCGATGTTCGTTCGTATCCTGGAAGACAACCGCAAGAACCGGATACCGAAAAAGTAGTCCGGGGGTCTCGAGATGGATATACCGAGAATATAGTAGAAAATACTGCATTGACAAGAAGAAGGATACGAGATGAACGACTGAGAAATGAGATGATGCAAGTTGGGGAACGTTCAAAAACGGATGTATGTATTTGTTATTTACAAGATGTTGCTGATCAAAATCTTGTAGATTTATTGAAAAATGAATTAGATCAAATTGATGTAGATGGGATTTCGATGGCAGATAAAACGATTGAAGAATTTTTAGTTCATCAAGGGATAAATCCTTATCCGCTCGTACGCTATACGGAAAGACCGGATGTTGCGGCAACTCACTTGTTTGAAGGTCATGTTATTATTATGGTGGATACGTCTCCGAGTATGATAATTACGCCGACTACATATTTTCATCATGTGCAGCATGCAGAGGAATATCGAGAATCTCCGTCGGTTGGAACGTTTGTACGATGGATTCGGTTTGTTGGGATTTTTGCATCATTGTTTTTGTTACCACTTTGGATGTTACTCGTGCTAGATCCATCACTGCTGCCGGAAAAATTACAATTTATTGGACCGAATGAAACGGGTAACGTCCCCATTATTGTCCAAATTCTACTTGCGGATATCGGGATAGAGTTTCTGCGAATGGCCGCTATCCATACACCGACACCTTTGTCAACAGCTATGGGCTTAATCGCGGCTGTATTGATCGGTCAAATAGCCATTGAAGTGGGGTTATTTAGTGCAGAAGTTATTCTTTATGTATCAATAGCGGCGATTGGTTCTTTTGCTACTCCCAGTTATGAATTAAGTGTTGCCAATAAAATGATGAGAATATTGCTAGTAATCATCACTTTTATATTCCAAATTAAAGGGTTTGTTATTGGCAGTACTGCTTATATCTTATTGTTGGCTGCAACAAGATCGTTACAGACACCTTATTTATGGCCGTTCATCCCATTTAATGATAAAGCTATTTGGCAAATTCTATTTCGTGTTGCAGTACCTTTATCGAAGACACGGCCAAGTATTGTAAAGCCGCAGAATAATCGAAAACAAACTTGATCTTGTAGAAATAATACTTGAAGAAATGACTTCCCTGTGATAAATTATCTTTATACTTTGTTACATTTTGTAGAAATGGGAATGGTCTCATCCCTTGTCTACCTGTCTTGCAGAAAAGACGGGGATAAGGGATTTTTGTTTGACAAATGGCTATAGCAGCTAATGGCAGGTGAGGTGAAAATGATGATACAACCGTTTACAGCAATTCATAATAATCAATTAACCATCGCTGGTATTGATGCAGTGGAATTAACGAAGAAATATGGCACTCCATTATTTGTGTATGATGTGGAAAAAATCCGACAAAATGCTAGAGCATTTGTAAGTACATTTAAAAAACATGGGATTAACGCACAAGTTGCATATGCGAGTAAAGCCTTCTCTTCTGTTGCGATGGTGCAAATTGCTAAACAGGAGAATTTAAGTCTTGATGTTGTTTCACAAGGTGAATTGTATACGGCAATTCAGGCAGAATTTCCTGTAGAAAAAATACATATGCACGGAAATAATAAAAGTTTCGATGAGATATCGATGGCAGTTGAATACAATATTGGTTGTGTAGTAGTTGATAATTTTCATGAAATTGAATTATTGGCACATATTTTAGAAGAACAACAACGTGAAATGGACGTTCTCATTCGAGTTACACCAGGAATCGAAGCACATACACATGATTACATTCTGACCGGCAATGAAGATTCTAAGTTTGGTTTTGATTTGACGAATGGGCAGGCAGAAGAGGCGCTTCAACGGTTACGTCAGATTGACCGCATTCATGTTAAAGGATTACATTGTCATATCGGTTCACAAATATTTGAAACAGACGGTTTTACAATGGCTATTGAAAGGTTATTTCATACGCTAAAGGTTTGGAAAGATCGTCATCATTTTGAATCAGAGGTTGTCAATCTGGGTGGTGGTTTTGGCATTAGATATACAAAGGAAGATGATCCACTTCCGCACCCAGCATACGTAGAAGCCTTAATTACCAAAGTCAAAGAAGAAATAGACCAGTACGATATGGCTTTCCCGGAAATTTGGATTGAACCAGGCAGATCGATAGTAGGAGACGCTGGAGTAACCTTATATACAATCGGATCTATTAAAGAAATTCCAAACGTCCGTAAATACGTTTCCGTAGACGGTGGGATGACTGACAACCTGCGTCCAGCGCTATACCAGGCTAAATATGAAGCCGTTATTGCCAACAAAGTAAATGGAACAGATGAAGAGGAAGTTTCGATAGCGGGTAAATGTTGTGAGTCGGGTGATATGTTAATATGGGATATAACCTTACCAAAGGTAGAGCCAAATGATATTTTGGCTGTTTTTTCAACAGGTGCCTATGGGTACTCCATGTCCAACCATTATAATCGATTTCCAAAGCCGGCTGTTGTTTTTGTCGAGAATGGTGAGGATAAATTAGTTGTACAACGAGAATCATATAAAGACATGACCCAAAATGATTTATCATACGAATAGGAGGAAAGAATAATGAAACAGGCAGTAATTGAATTTGAAAATGGAGAAAAAATTGTAATTGAAATGTATGACGAGGCAGCTCCGAATACCGTTGCAAACTTTGAAAAACTTGCGAATGAAAAATTTTATGATGGGGTTGTTTTCCACCGCGTAATCCCTGGATTTGTTGCACAAGGCGGAGACCCAACTGGAACAGGTATGGGTGGACCAGGATATACGATCAAATGTGAAACAGAAGGAAATCCTCATAAGCATGTTGCTGGTACATTATCAATGGCACATGCTGGAAAAGATACGGGTGGAAGTCAATTTTTTCTTGTTCATGAACCACAGCCGCATTTAGACGGTGTACATACTGTATTTGGCCAAGTAATCGAAGGTATGGATACGGTTCTTCGTATTCGTCAAGGTGATGCGATGCAGACTGTTCGAGTGACAGAAGTATAAAATCAGTATGATTTGTCTAATTCTGATAATGTTTGACAATGTATGACGTTTATACTATTGTAAAGTGGAAAGTGGCAATTGATTATATCATTCAAAGGAACGATACATATGCAGAAAAGAAACATTCTTCTTTTTGTGATATTGTTAGTCTTGGCTATTGCTTGGGGCTGTTTTTACTGGTTTGGAATTGTATTTTCTTCCTAGTGATTGGAAATAATAAACAGTAACGACTTTTGAATGAAAACATAACATATCAATAAATGAATTTGTTATGAATAATGAGGGGTTCAATATGTTAATTCGTTATAAAAAAAGGTTTGAAAAAATCGCTATGGGTTTACTATCCTTAATGCCAGATGAGAAAGAAGTAAAAAAGTTGCAGGATACCATCAAAGAGTATGAAACAAATGATGATTGGCAATTATTTTTATGGAAAGAAGAAGAGGACATTTTGGGTGCGGTTGGTGTATTCTTAAATCAAGAAACGAAGATAGCTGTTCTCCAGCATATAACAGTAAATCCATCACATCGTAATATTGGATTTGGAAAGAAAATGGTTAATGCGCTAAAGAATCATTATGGTACATCGTTTGACGTAGTCCCAAATGAATTAACGGATAGATTCTTGAAAAAATGTAATACAGAAGAGGATCAATAATACGTAAGAACCTTTGCTGATCAAATACTGGCAAAGGTTCTTTTCAATAACGGGAAAACAAGTCGACAGTTATTTTGAACACGGTGCTGTCATGATGAGTATTTATAGAATAATTTGGACAGGTAGTTTTCAAAAAATGAAATATGTAGACAGTCAGATTAATGAGAAAGCTTACCGCCTTTTACAGACGATAAGCTTTGATTAGGTTTGATCCTAGTACCAAGCTGCACCTACGATGATTAAAAGAATGAACAACACAACGATTAAAGCAAATCCACCGCCATATGAATATCCCATTTTCAAACCTCCTAAAGATTAATTAATCAATTATAAGAATTGATCTTTCTAGATTAATGTATGCAAGAATTGGATACGCGTATAGGCGTTTGTAATAAATCGCCCATAAAAAATGTATTTTTTAGGAGTTTTTTTATGCCGAACCATTACCAAGTGAAGTTAGAAAGCTTTGAAGGCCCTTTAGATTTACTCTTACACTTAATTAATAAATATGAAATCGATATATATGATATTCCAGTGGCTGAAATCACTTCTCAATATATGGTGTATATACATACTATGCAGCAGTTAGAATTGGATATTGCTAGTGAGTATCTGGTGATGGCTGCTACCTTGCTAGAGATCAAGAGTAAATTACTTCTCCCTAACCCCTCGATAGAAATTGAGGAAGAATATGAAGAAGATCCTCGTGAAGAATTAATGCGACGTTTAATAGAATATCGAAAATATAAAGAAGCTGCAGAGCATCTGAAGGATCGAGAAGTAGAACAGAGTCAGGTTCATACAAGACCTCCAATGCAATTTGAAGAAGAAGACCGTCAATTACCGGAAGGCGCTGCGAATATCTATGATATGATTGAAGCAATAGGTAAAGTGTTGGAGCGAAAGAAATGGAACCGGCCATTGGAGACATCCGTTCAGCGTCAGGAAATACCTATTGAACAGCGGATGGAAGAAATCATGGAGACAATCGATCAGGTAAATAAGCCGATTTCGTTTTTTGAATTGTTTCCCAGTAAAACAAGAACATACATCGTCGCAACCTTTATTGCGATTTTAGAGTTAATGAAACAAAAACGAATTCATTGTAAACAAGAGAAAAACCTGGACGAGTTGATCATTTCTCGTTACGAGTCGCACTGATGTTGATGGAGGTATAGAAGTTGGACATTAATGATATTAAGGCGATATTGGAAGGATTAATTTTCGCTGCTGGAGATGAAGGAATTCATAAAAAAGAACTAAGGAAGGTTTTGGATCTAGATAAGGATATGGCAGATCACCTGATCAATGAATTAAAGTTCGAATATGAGCATGCCAAACGGGGAATCATGCTGATGGAGTCACAAGATGTGCTTTTTTTAACAACAAAGCCAGAACATAGCGAATACTATTCTAAGCTGAAAGAGGCTAAGGTACATGCCAAATTGTCACAAGCTGCCCTGGAAACATTAGCAATTATAGCTTACTTACAACCTATTACACGAACGGAGATAGAGCAAATACGTGGGGTGAAGAGTGAAAGACCTGTACAAACCTTGACCTCGCGTGCGTTAATAGAAGAGGTGGGAAGGAAGGAAGGGGTTGGACGTCCGATCTTATTCGGTACCACTATTGAGTTTCTAACGTATTTCGGTTTGAGCTCAATCGATGATTTGCCACCACTGCCAGAAGATATTAATGAATTGGATATCGAACAAGAAGCAGATTTGTTTTTCGATCGTTTACAGAATATGAGTGATTAACCTTGTAGCATAAATTGTTACAAGGTTAATTTTTTTGGCATAAGGGTGGCTTGTCTGCATAAAATGTTACAAACGTATCTGGAAAAGTAGGAAGAGGTGTATCATGCGAAAAATAGGATATTGCATTATTGTCCTCATCAGTATTTTTCAGTTTATACCTGCTCATGTTATGGCGACAACTGATATACAGGTATCTGCGCAAAGTGCGATATTAATGGACCAGGAAACAGGCAGAGTATTATTTGAAAAGAATGCGGATGTACCGAGTCTGATTGCAAGTATTACAAAAATTATGACAGCCATTATAGCAATAGAATCAGGAAAAATGGACGAAAAGGTTAACGTAACTGATAATGCTATTAAAACAGAAGGTTCATCGATTTATTTAAAAAAAGAGGATGAAATTAGCTTAGAAGACCTTGTATATGGACTAATGTTACGTTCAGGAAATGATGCAGCTGTCGCGATCAGTGAGTATGTGGGAGGAAGTGAGGAAGGCTTTGCTTATTTAATGAATGAAAAAGCAAAGTGGATTGGCATGACTAACTCTCATTTTGATAATCCGCATGGCCTTGATTCCGACACACATTACTCCACTGCGTATGACATGGCATTATTAACGAAGTACGCGATGGATAATGAAGAGTATCAAAAGATATCCGGTACCACCTCCTACAAATCATCTTCCCGTGACTACCCTTGGAAGAACAAAAACAAGTTGCTTACGCAGATGTATAAATACAGTAGTGGAGGAAAGACGGGTTATACGAAAGCTGCAGGGAGAACCTTGGTCTCAACAGCTGAAAAAAATGGACAAACATTAATTATGGTTACATTAGATGCACCAAATGATTGGCAGGATCATATGCGATTATTTGAATGGGGGTTTGAAACCTATCCGCTTCAAAATATTCAAGATGAATCTACATTTGAACTTCAACTGGATCAGGATCAACGAATTACAGCGAGTATAGATGAAACGATTGATTATCCATTAACGAAAGCAGAAGCGAAAGCAGTAGACTATAAAAATTATTTGAGCGATACAGTCGGGGCTTTCGACCGGATCGGTAAAAGAGTATTCTATTTGAACGATGAGCCAATTACAACAACAAGTATATACCTGGGAGAGCCCCCTAGTAAGAAAAACTCTAATCTATGGACAAGTATTTGGCAGCAATTTCAACATTTTTTAGGTGATCAACGTGATTAATGTTATATGGGCATTAATGGCTGTTATTGGCATTGTATATGCAATGTTTAACGGAACGATGGAAGAAGTGAATCAAGCGCTGTTTGATGGGTCCAGTGAAGCTGTAACACTTGTAATCAGTTTATCCAGTGTCTTGATTTTCTGGCTGGGAATGATGAGAGTGGCAGAACGTGCAGGTATACTGGAAGCCTTCGCAAAATTAGCACGTCCTATAGTGAGACGGTTGTTTCCCGAAATTCCTGCAGGTCATCCAGCAATGGGTTATATCTTAGCTAATTTCTCGGCAAATTTATTTGGTTTAGGGAACGCGGCGACACCAATGGGGATAAAAGCGATGGAAGAAATGAAAAAAATAAGTCAATCGGACAGGGCAAGTAATGCAATGATTACATTTCTGGTCATTAATACATCAAGTATAACGTTGATTCCAACGACCGTTATTGCTATTCGGTTACAATATGGTTCCCAGGCTCCAACAGAAATTGTCGCCAGTACCATATTAGCAACAACGATTACAACTGTTTCAGCCATCTTCATCGATCGATTATTGCGCCGTTCACGAAGCCATTAAGCTATAGGGGGGGAAAGCCGTGGTCGAAGCAATGACAGTCATCAGTATATGGATTGTACCGGTGACAGTTATGTTTATCTTATTAGTAGCAATCATCAGAAAAGTACCAGCATATGAAGTGTTTGTGGAAGGTGGGAAAGAAGGGTTAAAAATGTCCGTTTCTCTTCTTCCTTTTTTGTTAGGAATGCTCGTAGCAATTGCGATTTTAAGAAGTTCTGGTGCGCTAGATGCCTTTATCCAGTTGTTAGAACCTATTCTTGTAAAAGTTGGCATACCGGCAGAAATAGCACCACTTGCTATCCTGCGTCCGATATCTGGTACTGCAGCATTAAGCGTAACATCGGAGATTATACAAGTGTATGGACCGGATTCTTTTTTGGGAAGATTGGCATCGACTATGCAAGGCAGCACAGATACAACTTTCTATATTCTCACTGTCTATTTTGGGGCTGTAGGTATTAAAAAAATGGGAAATGCTTTAAAAATTGGACTGATTGCGGATTTTATTGGTATAATAGTATCTGTGATAATAGTGACATGGTTATTCATGTAGTAGCGCTAAGGCAAGGTAAGCGCTACTGTTTTCATTTGGAAGCAAAAAACTACTTATAGTGCGTATTTAAAAAGGAGGACAAAAAGCGCAAAGGAATTCAAGGCGGCGTAGTTTCGAGTACTGGAATGTATGCTTATTAATACATGAGGAACGGAGAAGCATGCCAACGCAGAAATTCACAGCGATTTTTCCCGGACTTTTTGAACGACCTCTTATAAATTATAAAAAAGAAAGTGTGTGTATATGATGGAACGTCTGCAGAAAGTGATCGCTCAAAGTGGTATAACATCACGCAGGAAAGCGGAGAAACTAATTGAACAAGGCTTAGTAGAAGTGAATGGCACAGTTGTAACAGAATTAGGTACAAAGGTATCTTCTGAAGATGAAGTGAAAGTACAAGGTGTACCGATTGAAAAAGAAAAAAAGTTATATTTTCTTTTGTACAAGCCACGTGGTGTCATAACGAGTGTGTCGGATGATAAACATCGCAAGACCGTAGCGGACTTTTTTGAACAATATCAAGAGCGTCTGTTCCCAGTAGGGAGACTTGACTATGATACGTCAGGAATCCTGATCATGACGAATGATGGTGAATTTACGAACTTATTGTTGCATCCAAGTCACCAAATTAATAAAGAATATATTGTAAAGACGCAAGGAATTCCGGATAAAGAAAAATTACAATTATTTAAAAAAGGCATTAAATCAGATGGTGACGTGCTGAAGGCGAAATATGTCAAAGTAATGTCCGTCGACACCAAAAAGAAAACAGCAATAGTGAAGATCGTGTTGCACCAAGGGAAAAATCGTCAAATCAGAAGAATGTTTGAATGGTTAGGAACACCAGTTCAAAAGCTCAAACGCGAAAAATTTGGCTTTTTGACGTTAGATGGTTTAACAGCAGGTGAACACCGCGAATTAACACCTCAAGAAATTGCCGAGTTAAAAAAATTAGCTAAATAATTGTTGAATATCTGTCACATTTTCGACATGAAGTAAATGGTACAATGAGCGAAGGGAGTGAGTCGGATGAGTAAGATTGAACAGGCAAAACAAAACAAGAAATCAAAAAAACGAAATCGTTTTATTTTTCGGACGTCCATCCTGATTGTGTTGTTTGGTGCGCTTCTTTTCGCAGTTGTTTCCAATTTAACAGCAGAAGAAGACGCTGTTGTAGAAGTGGGTGATCAGGCACCAGATTTTCAATTAGAGCAGATAGCAACAGATGATTCATCAACGATTCAGTTGTCTGATCTAAGGGGAAAAGGTGTCATGCTGAATTTCTGGGGAACCTGGTGTAAACCATGTGAAAAAGAAATGCCTTACATGGAGCAATTGTACCCGGAATACAAGGAAAAAGGCGTCGAAATACTTGCGGTGAATTTAGATTCAACGAAGTTACCGGTACAGAATTTCGTCGATCAGTATAACCTTACTTTTCCTATATTATATGATGAACATACCGAAGTATTAGATACTTATGGAATCAAGCCTATACCGACAACCTATTTCATTGACGAAAATGGTATCGTTGTCGAACGCGTATTAGGTGGACTGACAGTAGAAAAATTACAAGGGTATCTAGATCAGATAGTTCCAGAAGGATCGTGAGGGGTTTGAATGAATACATTAAAATGTACTACATGTGGTCATGTTAATAACGAAGGGACGACGATTTGCGAAAAATGTGGAAAACCGTTAGATAATGACCAAAATGGAAAGTTATTAAATATGCGCTATGATGGAACAGCGATTCGTTCAAAGACGAGAAACCGGTCAATTGTTGATAAGATTTGGAATTTCTTTTCGTCTGTTAAAGTTGGGGTTACCTTAATTGCGATTACGCTCGTTGCATCCGCTTTAGGTACGATCTACCCACAGCAGATGTACATTCCACAAAATGTGGATCCTGCTGTTCACTATGAGGATCAGTATGGAATTACCGGGCAAATTTACTATCAGTTAGGGTTTCATAACTTATACGGGTCCTGGTGGTACCTTATCCTGGTAGCGCTTATTGGTATTTCTATTTTTATCGTCAGTATTGACAGAGGTGTGCCGTTATTTAAAGCGTTAAAGAATCAGGCAATAAAACGGCATTTGCACTTTTTGAAAAGACAAAAGTATTTCGTGGAAAACACTGATGTATCAGAACAAGATAGAACAGCTTTTATTCAAAACTTAAAAAAACATCGTTATAAAATAACGGAAAAGAACGGCCACCTTTTAGCGGAGAAGGGACGTTTTTCCCGCTGGGGTCCGTATGTCAATCATTTAGGACTTATTATTTTTCTAATTGGGACGTTATTTCGATTTGTACCGTTTATGTATGTCGATGATTTTGTGTGGGTTAGAGAAGGGGAAACAGCTGTTATTCCAGGTACAAACCAGCAATATTACATAAAAAATGAAGAGTTTATCTTTGAAACATATGGAGAGTCAGATGAAGACGATATCTTTCAGGCTGCATTAGATCGAACCAATGGTCCAATACCAAAACACTTTGAAACGAGGGCGACACTTTATGAAAATGTGTCAACAGATGTGGTTGGTTCAGAACCAGAGCTGAAGGAGGTTAAAAGCGGTGAAATCATCGTAAATGAACCGATGAAAATCAATGGTCTTGGCCTATATCAGGACAGTTATCAAATGAACGAATTTCAGACAATGACTTTTAAACTTCATCGAGCGGATGATGAAGAGGAAGAAGCTATTGTTGAATTTACGGTTGATTTAACCGATCCTCAGCGAGAATACACATTTGATAATGGGTATACGATAGAGTTAAACAAATATTATCCAGAATATGAACTTAATAATGGACAGCCACGCTCTGTATCGAATTATCCACGTAATCCCGGTTTTGTCTTTTTTGTCAAAGGGCCTGATATAGAAGAACAAGAAGCTAGTTTCCTTGCAATTGGACAAAATATTCCTTCTGGGGATAATCAATATAAGTTAGGTTTAGCAGATTTCACGGTACGTGATGTTAGCGGATTAAATGTAAAGAAAGATTTAACTTTACCAATACTAGGAGTTGGCGCTTTCATATTTATGATCGGTGTAATCCAAGGGATGTATTGGCAGCATCGCCGAATTTGGATTCATCCGGATGATAATAGTTTATATGTTGCCTGTCATACGAATAAGAACTGGTTTGGTTTTACAAGAGAGTTCGAGAAAATGATAAACGAAACCAACCTGAAAATGATTGAGGACCAAGAAACGAAAGAAAAAGAATAACTTCAAAGGGAATGTAAGGAGGAAAAAGCATGGATTTATTGTCGTTAAGCAGCGGCCTGTTATATAGTGCGTTTGTTATTTATTTGATCGCAACAGTACTCTTCGCAGCAACGATTAGAGACAAGCGGAAAGAAAAAGAATTCCGGTTCATAAACAAACTCGCGATCGGAGTTACGATATTGGGTTTTGTTGCACAAATCGGTTATTTCTTCACGCGTTGGGTAGCCAGTAAGCATGCACCAGTTAGTAATATGTTTGAGTTTGTTACATTTTTTGGTATGATGCTCGTCTTGGCATTTATTATCCTGTACTTTATCTATCGTATTGATTTATTAGGATTATTTGCATTACCGATAGCTTTACTGGTTATCGCCTATGCAAGTATGTATCCGAGAGAAATATCGCCATTGGTACCTTCCTTAAAGAGTCATTGGCTTTATATCCATGTTACAACAGTTGCGCTAGGGGAAGCGATTCTAGCAGTCAGTTTTATTGCTGGTATGATCTACCTGATTAGACAGATAGATCAAACAAAATCTACTGCAAGAACCAAGTGGCTCGAAATCATCATGTACTCCATTTTTGCCACTATAGGATTTGTAATGATTACTACTACTTTTTCAGCAATGGACTATCATGCGTCATTTTCCTATGTTGTTGATGAAAATGAAACAACCTTGGATTATGAATTACCAGCGTTGTTTGGACCTGGAAACGGAGAGCTATTAACTGAAAATCGAATGGATGCATTATTACAGACACCGGAATGGATGCATGGTGCAGAAGCGCCACGAAAATTAAACACGTTAGTCTGGTCATTGTTAATTGGATTAGTCTTATATTTATTGGCTAGAATAATATTACGAAAACGAGTAGCTGCGGCAATACAACCTCTTCTTAGAAAAGCAAATCCTGAATTATTAGATGAGGTTGGTTATCGCGCTATCACCATCGGTTTTCCTGTCTTTACACTTGGTGGATTGATTTTCGCATCCATTTGGGCACAAGAGGCTTGGAATCGTTATTGGGGATGGGATCCGAAAGAGGTGTGGGCACTCATAACCTGGTTCTTTTATGCTATATTCTTGCATCTCCGTTTGTCTCGAGGCTGGCATGGTGAGCGATCTGCATGGTTAGCTGTGGTGGGTTTTGCAATAATTATGTTTAACTTAATCGTGGTTAATCTCGTACTAGCTGGTTTGCATTCTTACGCATAACAAGACAGATGAAGGCCATTCATTTGTTAGTTCTGTCATTTACTTATATACTGTAGGTAGTGACAGGGGGGAGGTAAAGATGGAAACAGAAGGTAACAAAGTATTAGTAGTAGATGATGAGGAAAGAATTCGTCGTTTATTAAAAATGTACCTTGAACGAGAAGGGTATGAGATAGAAGAAGCAGAAGACGGCGAACAAGCATTAAAATTAGCTTTATCAAATGATTATGATGTCATATTACTCGATTTGATGATGCCTGGCAAAGACGGGCTTGAGGTTTGTAAAGAAATACGATTGCATAAAGCAACACCGGTTATGATGTTGACGGCAAAAGGTGAAGAGTTAAATCGAATTCACGGCTTTGAAGCTGGTACTGACGATTACATTGTCAAGCCTTTTAGTCCACGTGAAGTAGTATTACGTGTTAAAGCGTTATTAAGAAGGTCCTCTGCTTCAACGAATATCAATCAGTCGACTCGCTCGAAAGACTTGATTGAATTCCAACATCTCCTCATAGATAATGATGCACATCGTGTGCTAGCAGACAATCAAGAGGTAAGTTTAACACCAAAAGAATATGAATTACTCTTATTTCTAGCAAAATCACCGGATAAAGTATTCGAACGAGAAGCTTTATTAAAGGAAGTGTGGAAATATGAATTTTTTGGTGATTTACGAACAGTCGATACTCATGTAAAGCGACTACGTGAAAAATTAAACAAAGTATCTGCAGAAGCGGCAAAAATGATTGTTACTGTATGGGGTGTCGGTTATAAATTTGAAGTAACAAAACCGTAATAGAAGATTGTTTGATGGTGAGTATACTTAATAGGGAATCTGGTGGAAATCCAGAACTGTCCTCGCAACTGTAAGTGCAAACGAAACAGCAACAACCACTGTACGCAATATTTGATGTATGGGAAGGTGCTGGAGTAGAGTAAAGCACAAAGTCAGGAGACCTGCCATCTGACATGTATTCATGCTTCGGGGATTAAGCATGTAAAGTAGTGTTTTTCCATATATACATACTTGCAAAATGCTTGGATCCTCAAAGAGTTTACTATTGAGGAGAGAAGAATGTGAAACAGTTTAAACAACTATTAATAGTTATCATATTAGCGGTAGTAATGACAGCTTGTGGCAATACGGGAACCAATGTGGCCGAAGGAGATATTAACGTATCGCTAACGATAACGGATCAAATTACGAATAAGACAATTAGTGAAGAGTCCTACACGGTAACATCCGGAACAACATTAGAAGACCTTCTGCAGGATAATTATGAGGTAGAAGTGACGGAGGATGGATTCTTAACTTCCATTAATGGACATGAGCAAAATGTTGAAGAAAATGAGTATTGGACATATGAAGCAAACGGTGAAATGGTAAGCGAAGGAATTGCAGATTATGAAGTGCAGGATGAAGATGACATTACTTTTGATCTTCAAATAATAGAGTGATTCGTTGAATATCTATAAACTGACATTAATATCCTTATTGGCAGCAGTATGTGTGGCAGGCCGAATTTGTTTTCAATTTTTGCCGAATATTCAGCCGGTTACTGCAATTATTATTGTGGCAGGAGCATTACTCGGGGTGGTTCCTGCCATTTGTATCGCAATCGTTTCGACTTATGTGACAAATTTGTTTATGGGAATGGGTATATGGACGATTTGGCAGATATTTGCATGGTCTATCATCGGTTTACTAGCTGGACTGATCGGGAGGTATGTGCCTGCCAGATATCATCTGGTTATTCTCACAGGATTTAGTGTGCTGGCGGCTTTTCTTTATGGTTTGGTTCTTAACTTAGGCACCTTCACTTTCTCAGGCAGCTTTTTTGCCTACATGCTGGCAAGCATACCGTTTGACTTGATGCATGCAATTGGCAATCTTGTTTTTATGTTGATTTTATATCCCGTAATAAGAAGAGTTTTTCAGCAAAATTTAGAAAAAATAGAGCGATAACCTACCACAGTGTAAATGACTGTGGTATTTTTATTTTATAGTATAAGTTTTTGTAACTTTTGCTAGCGTTTATTCGACAAATAAAGTATCGGTGAGGGGGTCTTATGATGAAGACCACATTTGAGGATCTTTATGACAAATACCATCAAGATCTCTTCCAATATATCTTCTACCTGGTTAAGGACAAAGCACAAGCGGAAGACCTTATTCAAGAAGTTTATATTAAAGTGCTCAGTGCCTATTCTAGCTTTAATGGAGACAGCGCTGAAAAAACCTGGCTTTTTTCCATTGCCAGGCATACTACATTTGATTATTTTCGAAAGTTGAAGCGGAAACGCATGAAGATACAAGATTTTTTTAATTGGGAAGATGATGGTGAAAAGTTAACATCAACAATGGAGGAACCGGAAGATTCCATACTTCATAATGATGAGATGCATCAAGTCTATCATTGTTTGGATCAATGTACCGTGGATCAGAAGCAGGTCGTTATTCTACGGTACATACAGGAATTCTCTATTAAAGAAACAGCAGAAATATTAAAGTGGTCTACCAGCAAAGTGAAAACAACACAACATCGTGCATTAAAAGTTTTGCAAACCTGCATGATGACATCTAGTGAAAAGGAGGATGTTAATCATGAATAAAGACAAGGATTATGAAACACGTTTAAAAGAGCAGTTACGTTCCATGCCTAAAATTAAAGATGAGCGCACCAAAGAAGAAATATATCGGCAAATACAGCTACAAATGATAGAAAAAGAAGAAGCGAAGCAAAGAAAAAAACGATGGTTTTGGATACCTGCTATTTCAGCTGTCACTTGTGCACTTCTGGTATTTATAGTGTTTCTTTCACAAGACAGGTTGACACAGTTTGAACAATCTTCTTCACCTTCTGCCTCTGACGAAGCTCAAATAAGATTTGAGAGTCAGGAAAATTCTATTGAAAGCCGTGATAGTGAAGAAAGTGGACAAATGGAGGAAGCGTCAGAGGAATCAGATAACACGACAGAGGATAGCGTGCTTCAATATCAGTTGGAAATACTGCCGAAGGAGAAGATTAAAAAACTTGGTTTATTGACCACACCTCCGCAATATGTAGTGCCAATTACTATTTCAGAACAAAAAATAAAAGAACCATTCTCATTTAATAAGCTGGGGGACGAAATTGATCTAGCCGTAAATGGCTTACAGGATATCGGATTAAAGCATATGACGTTTACTAAAAAGGAGCAAATCGTTGTTGCTTCTGTTCAGCATGATTTTACAATTGAACCTGATACTGCAAGTCAACAGCTGTTCGACCAGTTAATGAACCTTATTTTTCAACCATTTAGGGTCAAACAGATACAGTTTGATCAGACAAACGATTTTATCGACCAAATTAATATGGTCGATAACACATATATATTAAAAGGCTCTGGCACTGTAGTCTATAAGCAATATCGATACAATGCACAAGCTTCAGGCTGGCTCGTTGCTACGAAGGTAGCGCAATTTGATTCAATCGAAAAAGCGTTGAACGAGATGAAAAAAGCAGAGCCACAGTATCATGTGAAGTCAACTATCCCAAATGATGCAGAAATAAAGGTTAAGCAAGCTGAAGATGATACACTAGAATTACAAATTGTTTCAGCGAAAACAGGTCAAAATCAGAAAACAGTCAACATGATCGAAGCAATTATTGCAACAGCATATTCTTTTGGTTTTCAAACCGTACAATTTGATATCGGCTATGAACAAGTGGGCAAATATGATTTAACAAAGCCAGTGCAGACAGACCAGCAAATTAACGTTATTTATCGATAAGTGGTAAGGAAAAAAATTGTCCAACGTAGATCATTCGACGTTGGACATTGGTTTAGGGGATGGAGGATAATTTTCTCTATTTTGCTTTCATTATATTGACGTATAGCATGTGCAAGAGTAGTTCCTGATCTTCGCTTTGTTTTGGGACCTGCTTAGTCAGAACTAACGCTTTGCTCACAACATGTGTCAAACTTACTACAGTAACACTATTTATAATTCCGGAGCTGTGAAAAGAATTTTTCCATTTATTTTTGCTTTTTCCTGTTTACTTTGACTGATTCGGTTGGGCAGCTCTCATGGGCGTCCAATAAATCATCGATGAGGTCAGAGGGAACTTCTTCATCGCCTTTGTTATCATCCCTGAGACCAAAGGCGATACCTTCATCATCATAATCAAACAATTCAGGAGCCGATGCTCCGCAGACTCCACAAGCAATACAAGTTTCTTTATTTATCCACGTAAAATATGGCATAAGCCACTTCCTTTATTGTTCGTTCTTCTGTTCTAGATTATCAGATCCTCCCGTTTCTGACAAATACCTAGTATCCAAATTCGACAAATCTTGTTAGAATAAGATTAGATAGATCGAGGTGTTGAAATGTTTGAATTTATATTGTTGGATTGTATGTTGAAATTAAATGGCGAACGGACGATGTATAATATATATCATTTATTGACAGCCAAAAAATCAACACAAACGATTCAGGACAGTAATATTTTTGGATTGACTGCTTATTTTGGTATATATAAATCAATGACCAGGAAACAGTTTGATGAAGAGGTGCAACGACTAGAAAAAAAGAATTGTATTGTAATGGAAGCAAGAGATACAGTAAAGCTTACAAATAAAGGGATGACGTTACATAAGCAGCAGGGGCAACATTATCTCCCTCTTCTAACATTAAATGGAATAGAGTACGAACAGCATGCGGAGAAGCTCTTGCAACATGTGATATTATTCGTGCAGACCATCACACATTTACATATGCGAAAACATAGTTTCATACCGATTGTTGACGATATAGCCACACAGCGATTTGTGAAGACAGTCTGGCGTAACAATCAGGTGCATGGAACTCAAAGGATGTTAGACCAGCTTTATGAAGATTTGTACCGATTATTGGAATTTTTCCCTAGTGATCATGCTGCAATATTTGTTGATCGTCTCTCAACCGATCAAAGAATAGGATTAAGCAGGTATCAATTAGCGGAGAAATTCCAAATGACTATCCACGATATTTCCATCATCAATATGAATATTATCCATAATCTATGCAGGATGATTGTCGCTAACGATAGTACATCGTTGTTAAAACAGCTCTATCCTGTACGCACGAAACAGCTTTTAATCAGTGATTCGGCCAATCAAACCTTATATTATGTAAAAAAAAAGCTATCTATTTCGGAAATATCAAGCATCAGGCGTTTGAAAGAAAGTACGATTAAAGATCATCTTATCGAAATCGCCTATGCCGCAAAGGAGTTTCAATGGCAGCATTATGTAAATCATCACGATTATCAACTGATCCAATCTGTAATTATTAATACAAATTCCAAAAAGTTAAAAGACTTAAAAGTACAATTGCCTACTAATATTAATTATTTCCAAATAAAGCTCGTACTAGCAATGGAACAACAAGGAGAGAGGAGGAAGGACGATGCATGATCATAAGTTAGAACAGTATTTACAGTATTATTTTGGATATAGCTCATTTCGAAAAGGGCAAAAAGCCATCATACAATCCGTATTGAATAAGGAACATGTATTTGCTGTTCTGCCTACTGGTACGGGAAAATCGATCTGTTACCAACTGCCAGCCATGATGCTGGATGGTACTGTCATCGTTGTTTCTCCATTACTCTCTTTGATGGAAGATCAGGTGAAACAGCTGAAAGCAAATGGTTTTAAAAAAGTTGCCGCATTAAACAGCATGTTAACGTATCAGGAGAAAGAATCAATCTTAAGCAGGATCGGCAGTTATAAATTAATTTATGTATCACCTGAAATGTTACAGAGTAATCGAATCATCCGAAAAATAAAACAACTGCAGATAAATTTATTTGTCATTGATGAAGCGCATTGTATTTCACAATGGGGGCATGAATTCCGACCAGATTATTTACGAATAACAGCTATACATCAAACGTTGGGAAACCCACCACTTTTAGCACTTACTGCAACGGCAACGCCAGATGTACAGCGTGACATTATAAAGGTTTTACAATTGGAGCAAGTGAGTACTTTCATCTACCCAATGGATAAACCAAATATCTCGCTAGTGTTGGAATCCGTCACGCAATTACATGAAAAACAAGAGCGTATCGCCGAATTAGTGAATACGTACCGAGTCCCAACTTTAATTTATTTCTCAAGCAGAGAAGAAACAGCAAAGGTTGCAGCCTATTTACAATCTGCGGTTAAAGATCGAAGTATTGCATTTTACCATGGTGGTTTGGATAATCAGGATCGCCTTTTAATTCAGCAACAATTTATGAACAATCAAATTGATATTGTTTGTTGCACAAATGCATTTGGTATGGGAATCAACAAGAAAGATATTCAACTTGTTATTCATTATCATATTCCAAGCCAAATTGAATCATTTATTCAGGAATTAGGAAGAGCCGGCAGAGAAGGCCAGGAAGTGGTAAGTCTTACATTGTTTCATGAAAGTGATGCTTTTATTCCGAGGCGATTAATAGAATCAGAACTTCCATCCTTATCATTGATTAAACAGCAACTTGACATCATTTATCAAACAGAACCAACATTTGAAGAAGTGAAACAATCATTTTTATTACAGGCAAATGGTGTAGAAAGCCAGTGGCGTTTCTTTCAATATCAATTAGAGAGATTAGGCCTATTACGACAAGCTAACTGGCAAGTTAAAACTATATCGCAACAGGATGTATTAGAAGCTTTAGAAATAACAATGACAGAGAGAATGGGATATAAAGAACGAAAACTGTCTGAAATGCTGCAATGGGTTTACACTGATCATTGTCGAAGAAATGCATTGTTCCGTCATTTCCAAAACGATGTACAAGAACCGACATTCATGTGTTGCAGTTTCTGTGATTTTAAGTGGGATCATTGGCAACCTGAAGAGATGGTGAGAGAAAAGACTGTTCAAGAGTGGCACCAACTGTTATACGAATTATTATATCAAGGAGATCAAAATGAAAAACAGTCAAGAACAACTGATTAAAAAACTTTCAAGTAAACAATTGAAACAACAGATTTGGCTTTCACAGGGATTACTGTTATTACTGGCCATTACATTAATGTTTATCTTTTTTGACAGTGCAGCTGCATTTTTTAATCTCTTATCCTGGTCATGGTCTCAAATTGTCTTCTATAGTCTGTTTTCTGCATTGATCATTGTGGGTATAGATATAATGACGATGTATATTTTTCCGAAGAAATGGTGGGATGATGGGGGAGTTAACGAAAAAATATTTAAACAAGGTTCCTATATCGAAATTATAGTCCTTTGTTTCTGTATTGCCTTGGTAGAAGAATGGCTATTTCGTGGTATTGTTCAAACACAGTTTGGACTTTGGATAGCAAGTATTATTTTTGCATTAGTTCACACAAGATATTTAGCGAAACCCTTTTTATTTATTGCTGTCATCTTGTTAAGTTTCTGGATTGGACTTGTTTATCAGTGGACGGGCAACTTAACAACCGTTATCGCTTTGCATTTTTTTGTCGATTTATTTTTAGCATTGTTAATTCGGACAAGGGGGGTTCAGCATGCGCGATGATAATATGAATGAAGATCAAGCAGCATCACTCAGAGACCAAATAGAACGGCAGCAAGGTCAAGAAAACGATGCATTGCCACCTAGAAGTGAGGTCCACAAAAATAAAAAACAAAAATCAAAATGGAAAATCTCCTTTCCTTTAATCCGTTTTATGCTTATTTTATTTATTGCAATTATTGTATTAATATGGACGATGCGTTACTGGGGAGAGGAGTATTTATCAAAAGCCGTACAAGAGAAGAGTGATCATAGCGTGGAAGAAGTAACGATAAAGAGTAAGTCCTCTACCGTTGAGCAGCTACATCAAGAAGTGGATTTAGTTACACATGTTGTCCGGAAGATGGATAGTTTATTTTCAATATCTGAACAATACTACGGGACGAGTGAATATGTTGATATTATTATCGAAGCAAATGATATTGAAAATCGTACATTGATTGTTGGTCAAGAAATTACTATTCCTAATATAAATGCAGATTCGATCAGTAGCAGTTTGACAGACTAAACGATGGTTAGCCCCGCCTCCATGAACGAGACGGGGTTTATTAATATCTAAAAAATTTTTTTTCGGTCTCGCTCTTCTTTCAAAATTTCTACAGCTTCATGGAATCGTTGCGAATGGACAATTTCCCGTTCGCGTAAAAACTTCAAGGAATCATTAATAAACGGGTCGTCAGAAATATCTATAATCCACTGGTACGTGGCACGCGCTTTTTCTTCAGCCGCTATATCCTCATATAAATCAGCAATCGGATCCCCTTTTGCTTGAATGTATGTTGCTGTCCAAGGTGAGCCAGCAGCATTTTGGTAATAGAGAGCGTGATCATGATTAACAAAGTGCGCACCAAGTCCAGCAGCCTCTAACTCTTCTGGCGTGGCATCCTTTGTCAGTTTATAGATCATCGTAGCTATCATTTCAAGGTGGGCGAATTCTTCGGTGCCAATATCGTTTAACAGTCCGACTACTTTGTCCGGAATCGTATATCGTTGATTTAGATAACGTAATGCAGCAGACAGCTCTCCGTCAGCACCACCATATTGTTCGGTTAAATATTTGGCTAACTTTGGATTACACTTACTAACTTTCACCGGATATTGTAATTTCTTTTCGTAATACCACATTTCTAACTCACTCCTCGCTTCTTAGACTTGCCATGGCCATGGAGCATCTTTCCAATTCCAAGGATAACCGGAATAGCTTTGGCCGAATTGCATTAACGGACCAAATTCTTCTTCGAACTTATTCTTTAATTGACGGCTCTGAAAAGCGGCTTGATTAAATTGATTGATTGCATCAACGTCATCAGGATGGGTGTCCAGGTACAAGGTTAATTCCACTAAAACAAAATCAATTGCCTGAATCTGTTCTAGTTGCTGATAATAACTATCTGGCATTGATCGGGAATGGGTCATGAATCACTACGCTCCTTTCTTGGTGGATAATCATCATACAAACAAGGCCACAAAGTTCCGGCAAAAAGTGCTTCTCTTGCAGTTGGAAATTGTTCTAGATTTTTTGGCTGGAATCCTATATATAAATTCGGCGGCGTGGAATAACATTTTGTTTTGATTGGCTTGCAAGGATCGAACTTACTCACATACGGTGAATAGCATTTCGTTGTTGTAAATGACATAGCGAATAACTCCTTCCTCATAAAAATCATATTTGCGCTTCAAAATTAGTTTATGGGCAATAGAAGTTGTCCTATGACGGAATGTCGATAATAATGAATGATTTCACATTTATGCTTACGATTGGGTATACTATAAACATCCAACAAATTTCGATTTTATAAACAAGCTAGTTAACGTTCTTTGAACAAACATGTTAATATATTATTGGGTAAAATTTTCCCTCGATATCGTGATCTTCTAAGGGAATTATACATAATAGCATCGTTTATTAAGATTGGGTGTAGAATTGAAGGAGTGTATCAAACCATGCAACAGGAAAAAGCTATTGTTATCGGTGCAGGACCTTGTGGAATGTCTGCAGCGATAGAACTGCAAAATATTGGAATAGATCCATTACTCATTGAAAAAGGTAATATCGTCGATGCGATATATCAATATCCAACACATCAAACCTTTTTTAGTTCCAGTGATAAATTAGAGATTGGAGATGTCGCATTTGTCACAGAAAAAAACAAACCCGTACGAAATCAGGCATTAGCATATTATCGTACGGTTGCGATAAGAAAAAAGCTGCGAATTAACAGCTTTGAAGAGGTAATCGCAATCGAACATGTCAACGATCAATTCGAAATAACAACGACAAATCAATACCAGGAAAAGAAAACTTACCATGCAACTTATTGTGTTATAGCAACCGGATATTATGGTCAACCAAATTACTTGGGTATTAAAGGAGAAGAGCTTGATAAAGTACACCATTATTTTAAAGAAGCTCATCCATTTTACCAGCAAAATGTAGTCGTGATTGGCGGAAAGAATTCGGCAGTAGATGCAACGATTGAGCTGCATAAAGCAGGTGCAAATGTAACAGTGTTATATCGAGGAAGTGAATATTCGAAAAGCGTGAAGCCCTGGATATTACCAGAGTTCGCATCGCTGGTGAACCATGAAAAAATAACAATGGAGTTCAATGCAGAAGTGGAAGAAATCTCCACACACCATATTACGTATCACGTTAATGGAGAACGAAAGAAAATAGATAATGATTTTGTCTTTGCGATGACTGGTTACCGACCGAACCACCCCTTCCTGGAAAAAGCAGGAATTTCTATTGAGGAAGATACAGGAAAACCAGCATATCAACCTTCGACAATGGAAACGAATGTGGAAAACATTTACATTGCAGGTGTCATTGCTGCTGGTTTTGACAACAACGGTATATTTATTGAAAATGGTCGTTTTCATGGAGGATTGATAGCGGCATCTGTTCAGGAGAAAGAAAATAGTTAACTGCTTTAATGGAATTCCTTATCAAGGAAATATATGGAAGGATAAACAATCCCCACGAAACTTTAAGTTTGTCGTGGGGATTGTAGATGATGATCAGTCTTTAAATGCATGGATCATTTCATGATGTGATGCATGGTTTTCCAGTAATAACATGAGTTTCAGCCTTGCTTTTGGACCATTTAAATGGTTGGCAAAGATAACTCCCTTGTCAACTAAGGTACGACCACCACCTTCATATTGATAGGTTGGCTGTACGATGCCTTTATAACATCTAGATACCAGCAGTACCACTACGTTATGCTGTAATAAATGCTGGATTGCTGGCACTATCGTTGGCGGGACATTACCTTGTCCTAAACCCTCAATAATCAGCCCATCCGTCTTAGCCGGATCCAACATTTCGATTAATTCTTTAGGCATGCCAGCATATGCTTTCAGTAGCAGTACATTTTTACTTACAGCTGATATATCAAAAATTTCTTCGTGATACGTCTTCTGATAATAATAGACATCTTGCTTCGTTACCATACCGACAGGTCCAAACTGAGGACTCTGGAACGTCGCCACGTTACTGGTGGATGTCTTCGTTACATATTGGGCTGTATGTATTTCATCATTCATGACAACGAGTACACCTCGTTGTTTGGATTTATGATGTGACGCGACACGAATGGCACATATTAAATTATATAAACCATCAGAGCCGATTTCATTGCTTGATCTCATTGCACCGGTAAAAACAATGGGAACGGTGGTGTTGACACAAAGATCAACGAAGTAAGCTGTCTCTTCCAATGTATCTGTTCCGTGTGTGACAACAATTCCTGCATACGTACCATTGCTTGCTTTTTCCTTAATATAATTGGCTAAAGTCAGCATATGTGGTGGTGTAATATGTGGTGATGGCAGATGAAAGACGTTCTCTTCTTCAATGGAATGAGTTTTTAATAAGTCTGCGTTGGACAATGGGTGTGAATCTGTTTCTACGACACTGCCATCTGGGTTCTCTTTCATAGAGATTGTTCCACCTGTATGGATCACTAATGTTTTTTTCATTTTCCATCTTCCTTTTTTGATTCTTTTAACAAATACATTAAATATTATGGCATAATTGATTGGAGGTAGAAAGTAGGTGACAAGTTTGTTTGCTCTTATTTCCGTTTCAATTGCACCGGCTTTTGCACTAATGTCGTTTTTCTATTTAAAAGATAAATACGAACTAGAGCCGGTTTATGCAATTTTTAGAACATTTATCTACGGAGCACTATTAGTATTTCCAATTATGTTTATTCAATATGCATTTCAGGAAGAAGGAATAGGGCAAACGCCTTTCTTTCAATCCTATTTCATATATGGCTTATTTGAAGAGTTCTTTAAATGGTTTATTTTCATGTTTACTACTTATAAATATTCGAAATTTGATACTGTTTATGACGGTATTGTTTATGGTGCAGCGATTAGCTTAGGTTTCGCGACATTAGAAAATATTCTTTATTTGTTTGCACATGGTATCGAATTTGCAATCGGCCGCGCCTTATTTCCGGTGTCATCACATGCTTTGTTTGGTGTAATCATGGGATATTATCTCGGAAGAGCGAAGTTCGCGAAGCGTTATACACCTCTATTAATCTGCTTGGCATTTCTGATTCCAGCATTTCTACATGGCACATATGATTTCATCTTAGAAATCATACAGAAACGATGGATATACGGTTTAATGCCATTTATGGTAATACTCTGGCTGTTAGGTCTTCGAAAAGTAAAAATTGCAAATGAAATCACACAACATCAAATTAATTGAAGAAGTCTTTAAATGAGACTTCTTTTTTTATGAATAAATTTTCTTTTTTATTAAAAGCTATCCATATCATCAATCCATTTTGACTAGTTATGGAGGGTCAACGAAAATGAAAAATAAAATATTAATATGTCTTTTCATACTTACCATTAGTTCGTTTGGTTTCATTAATTCAGAGAAAGATCAGCTGGATGCTTTTTCGAATCAAGTCATTCAACAAGGGGCAACAGGTGATGACGTAATTGAACTACAGGCAAGACTTCAATATTTAGCTTTTTATAATGGCAAAATTGATGGTGTATTTGGTTGGGGTACGTATTGGGCACTACGTAATTTTCAATATGAATTCGGAATGGAAATTGATGGTCTGGCAGGTGCAGCCACCAAGCAAAAATTAGCGGATGCGAGTGAATTTGACAGGGACTATGTATATGAACAAATTAGGAAAGGTAATGATTTTACTCATTACGGTGGAGTCGATAATGACAAACAGTCCAAACCTAATAACAACAATACATCGTCAGGATCTGGAAGTTCTGGAGGAACAAGTGGATCTGACTCTGGATCAGGTGATTCCGATCAGCAGCAGGATACGAATGAAACAACGGATGAAGACCTTGAACCAAGTGCTGTCAATATGCCACAAGGATTCTCGCAGAATGATATTCAAATCATGGCTAACGCCGTATACGGTGAAGCAAGAGGGGAGCCGTACGAAGGTCAGGTAGCAGTTGCTTCTGTTATTCTTAATCGCGTAGAAAGTCCAAGTTTTCCTAATACGGTTTCAGGTGTCATTTTTGAACCAAGAGCATTTACTGCTGTAAGTGACGGGCAAATATGGCTAACGCCAAATGATCAAGCAAAAAAGGCAGTACTTGATGCGATTAACGGATGGGATCCAACGGGAGAAGCGATCTATTACTTTAATCCAGATACTGCGACTTCGGCATGGATATGGTCGAGGCCACAAATAAAACGGATAGGTAAGCACGTATTCTGTATGTAATTTTTCGGAGGTGAAAACATGTTTCGATGGCTATTTATTACCGTATTGAGTATAGGAATTATCGGTGTCTCCGTATGGGGATACCAAGAACATCAAGAAAAAAATGCTGTATTAATCCAGGCAGAAAATAATTATCAACGGTCATTTCATGATCTAACCTATAATCTGGACTTGCTTCATGACAAAATCGGTTCCACGTTAGCGATGAATACAAGAGATCAATTATCTCCACAATTAGCAGAAATTTGGAGATTAACATCCATGGCACATAATGATGTTGGACAATTGCCACTAACGTTAATGCCATTTAACAAAACGGAAGAGTTTCTTTCCCAAATGGGGAATTTTAGTTATCGAACCGCTATTAGAGATTTAGAAAGCGAACCATTGTCAGAAGATGAGGTAGGCACACTAGAATCTCTCTATGAAATGTCAGGTAATATTGAATCAGAATTGCGAAAAGTACAAAACATGGTGTTAAATGATAATCTCAGGTGGATGGATGTACAGCTTGCATTAGTAAATAATGATGAGCAAGCGGACAACACCATTATTGATGGCTTTAAAACAGTAGAAAAAACAGTTGAAGGCTTTGAAGAAGGTAAGTTAAATGCAAGTATGATGGGAACTTCCAGCGATAAAGATGGATTTTCGATGTTAGGTGAATCGAAAATAACGGAAGAAGAAGCGAAACAGAAAATGAAGGATTTCCTGGAACTAAAGGATGATACAGAATTAACCATTGCTGCTACTGGTAAAGGAGCAAACGTCCCAATGTACAGTGGTTCATTCAAAGAATCGGAACGCTCCGGATATATAGATATTACTCAGCAAGGTGGTTACCCAGCCAGTCTCATGATTAACCGGGAAGTAAGTGACACTAAAATCAGCTTGCACGAGGCAATGAATATTGCCAAGGACTATGTGTCAAAATTAGACCTTGCTTCTGAGGTTGCAATGGTCGAGAGTAATCAGTATGACAATGTCGGTGTTTTTCAATTTGTTCCGAATGTAAATGATGTCTGGATATACCCAGATGCTATTCAGGTAAAGGTTGCCTTAGACAACGGCGATGTCCTAGGATTTGTAGCAAAAGATTATTTGGAGAACTATCATGAAAGAGATATTGCAGAACCTGCGATAACAGAGGAAGAAGCAAGTGATAAAGTAAATCCTAACCTGGAAATCCAGGAAAATCATATCGCGATTATTGAAGATGATATGGGAGAGGAAGTTCTCACATACGTATTTTTAGGGACGTTAAATCAGGACACGTACCGGATTTTTATCAATGCAGAAAACGGCAGTGAAGTTAGAGTAGATAAATTAAAGCAAGCTGAGATAAAATATTAAGAAAAGTGCAAGCGTCCGTTTAGAAACGTAGCGACTGGACGGCATTAACTGAGATAAAGGAATCATGGTGAGCAAGTGATGTAGATGATGACTTTCGCCCAAAGGCATAAGGGTGACTAGGCCTCTGGTTATTACCAATCGGCAAGTCTTCTTTATCGCAGGGCGATGCAGGAAGTCGCCTAGTTTCTGGGCGCCGGAGTGGACATGGCTGTTCATGTTAGAAAGTGATACAAAACCTTAAAATTTTATACTTTCTGGTAAAAAAGAAAGAAGGTCTTTTCCTTCTTTCTTTTTTTTGCGATAATAGGGACAAAGGATTATTCTCTAATTGCGTGTTTTTTAAATAATACATAGAAAGAGGTAAAAAATTGGTTAGAATTGGTTCCTTTATACAACTTGAAGAAGTAAAAAATAAAAATAAAACGTATAAATGCCGGGTGATTGATCGAAAACAAGATAAACTGTACATCGATTATCCAATTGATGTGCAAACAAATCGGACGCAGCTATTCCCGGTCGGCAGCGAATTCCAGGCACTTTTCACCGAAAATTATTCTCTGTTTAGTTTTCCATCACAAATTATCGGAAAAGCTAATATCAATAATATTCCAACCTTAATTATGAACTTTGATAAAGAACAATTGAAGAAGATCCAGCGCCGTGAATTCGTAAGGGTTGAATCACTGCTCGACATATCTGTGCGCAGCAGGAATCAGGAACCTTCATTTGTACCGTTTACATCGGTCACCCATGATATTAGTGGTGGTGGATTATCAATCTTAATTAAAAATAATTTGGTCATAAATGAAGGCGAAATGTTGGATATTATGTTAGTATTACCTTTAGATAATGAGATAGAATATCTTCATCTTATTGGAACGGCAATTCGTATACATAGCATTTGTGAAAATAACAACATACTATCGGTTAAATTTGTGGAAATTGATAAGAAGGATCAACAACATATTATCCGGTACTGTTTCATCAAACAACTAGAGAATCGCCGTAAAGGATTTATTCAGTAGGGAAGGAAGAAAAAAATGAACGAAAATAAGAAATTAGCCATCGCGATAGATGGACCTGCAGCTGCGGGAAAGAGTACCGTTGCAAAGCTGGTAGCCAAGCATCTCGGCTATGTTTATATTGATACAGGCGCTATGTACAGGTCTTTAACCCACTCTGTACTAAAACATAAAATCGATGTAAACAATCATGTACAAGTGGTGAACCACCTACATGAAATATCCATCGATATCGATCCAAAGCAGCAGGTGTATCTGGATCAAGCGAATGTGACAGACGATATCCGTACCGAAGAGGTTACCAATAGCGTTTCAGCTGTTGCTTCTATTGCGAAAGTAAGAGAAGAAATGGTATTACGACAAAGAAAGCTAGCAGAAAAGCGTGGAGTCGTGATGGATGGCAGAGATATTGGTACTCATGTAATACCAGATGCGGAGGTAAAGATATTTCTGGTAGCCAGTGTACAGGAAAGGGCACTGCGAAGACATGAAGAAAATCAGCAGAAAGGTTTCCATTCTGATTTGGAACAAATAAAAACTGACATTAAACAGCGGGATAAGATGGATTCTGAACGAGAAGTGTCTCCATTAAAAAAAGCATCAGATGCCATTGAAATTGATACAACATCATTATCTATTGAAAGTGTTACAGATCAAATTTTATCAATAGCACAACTAGCACAACAGAAAAAGAGGAATGACAAATGAGCTTTTATCAATTTGCTAAAACTGCAGTAAAAATATTTCTAAAACCGAAATATAAAGTTCAAAGCTTCGGAACGGAGAATATTCCAAAAGAAGGGCCTGTAATTATTTGTTCCAATCATATTTCCAACTATGATCCTCCGATTGTAGGAATAACGAGTCCAAGACCAATTCATTTTATGGCGAAAGAAGAATTATTTGATAACAAAGTCTTTGGATTTATATTACGCCATGTAAATGCCTTTCCGATCAAGCGAGGGATGAGCGATCGAAATGCATTACGAAGAGGGTTAGAAGTTTTGAAAGATGGACATGTTTTAGGTTTGTTTCCAGAGGGTACTAGAAGTAAGACAGGGGAAATAAAGCGTGGTCTTGCGGGAGCTGGTTTTTTTGCTTTACGCTCTAAAGCTACGATTGTTCCGTGTGCGATTATCGGGCAATATAAAAGCAAGAATCCGTTAAAGGTTGTGTACGGAAAACCAGTAAATATGGAATCGATGAGAGCAAATAAATCTTCTGCTCAAGAAGTAACGGATGCAATTATGGAAGAAATTAAAAAAATCAAAGAAAATCATTAAGTTTTGATTATATAACTTGACAAATCACGCTAAATATTAGAAGTTAGAAAAAAGCACATTTTATTGTTTTGTGTTGGAAATCGAAGGAGGTCTTTGTCATGGATGAAATGAATCAAGAAATTTCTGAGATTAACGAGCTTTCCGTAGGTGATATTGTACGGGGAAAAGTAGTTAAGGTAGAAGAGAAACACGTCCTAGTCGATATTGGATATAAAGTAGAAGGTATAGTACCGATTAGTGAACTTTCTCCACTGAGGATCGAGACTGCAAGTGATGCAGTCAATGAAGGTGACGAACTAGAATTGCAAGTGAAGAAAGTCGAAGAAGAAGAGGTAGTATTATCTAAAAAAGCAGTTATTGCTGAAAAAGCTTGGGAAGACTTACAAGCTAAATTTGATAATAGCGAAATCATTGAAGCAACAGTTCGCGATATTGTAAAAGGTGGTCTAGTTGTTGATGTAGGCATTAGAGGATTTATTCCTGCCTCATTAGTAGAAACACACTATGTAGAAGATTTCTCTGATTATCAAGATAAATCACTTGCATTAAAAATTGTGGAACTGGATAAAGAACAAAACCGAATTATTTTATCCCACCGTGCAGTGATTGAAGAAGAAGAGCAAAATAAAAAACGTTCTCTGTTAGATAAAATAGAAGAAGGGCAAGAAATTGAAGGAACTGTACAACGTATTACAGACTTTGGTGTTTTTGTGGATATAGGCGGATTGGACGGGCTTGTACATATATCACAACTTGCTCATACCCATGTAGACAAAGCTTCTGACGTAGTTTCAGAAGGAGATTCATTGAAAGTAAAAGTTCTATCAGTAGATAAAGATAATGAACGAGTATCTCTATCTCATAAAGCAACTTTACCAGGTCCATGGGATAATATTGAAGAAAAAGTAGCTATCAATGATGTTGTAGAAGGTACCGTAAAACGCCTAGTAAACTTTGGTGCCTTTGTCGAAGTACTTCCGGGTGTCGAAGGTCTTGTTCATATTTCACAAATCTCGACAGAGCATATCGGAACTCCTGGTGAAGTATTAGAAGTTGGTCAAACTGTACAAGTCAAAGTACTTGATGTCAGCGAATCCGATAAACGCATTTCTTTAAGCATCAAAGAGATTGAAGAAGAAAAAAGTCAACAAGAGATCAAACAATTTGAAGCGGACGATGAACAGTCCGGCTTTCAACTTGGTGATATGATTGGTGATAAATTAGATAAATATAAATGATTAATAGAAAGAAAAGGTTCATGTTCCTGCATGAACCTTTTTTTATTATTAGCAAAGGAAGTAGATAATAAGGCGATTTGCTGAAGTGAATAGCGGTTAAGATTGAAATAATGACTTATTATAATACAAATTATGTTAACTAGCTTAGTGGTCATTTTGAAATAATTCATGTGCTGGGATATCGCTTCTGCTATTGCTTAAGCTGTACAACTGTTGTAAGAGGTAACATATAAATCGGTATCTTTTAGTGTTCAGAAATGTTACCACCCTACGGCAAGCAATTCATAATGCAGAGCAACACTGCTATTACTTGACGCTAACGTTGTAGGACTTCCCTTAAGCTTAGGAATATGCGGAGACTCCCGTTGGATCAGTCGCGTCCGAAAATCCCGCAATAATATGCCTGTTTCTTCTAGGATCGCTTCGAAAGTAGGCTTATTAGACACGAAGCAGCGAAGAAACATGTTCAAGTAGTAGCTAAAAGATCGACGCTCCACAAGACGCGGAGCATATCTACGGAGTTTGCTTAGCAGGTAAATTATGTCTTAATTATCATATTCTGAAAAAGGTTTCCCAGTTAACATAATCTGTATTACAATTAGCTATTATATATTTAAGGCAGTGGTAGGGTAAGGAAACGTCTTTTTTCTTAGCAGTATTTTCTTTTAAATTTCTCGACTAAAGTTGTTCTTTTTCGTACATACTGTTAAAGGTGATGCAGATGTATTTATATATAACGGTGTATTTATGTTGGATTTTATGGTGTTTTGTTACTTTTTTTATGCGTAAGAACAGGAATCGATTAAAATATATGGTCTTACTTTATCTGTGTTTAATTCTTTTACCCATAAAACTAATAATAGGAGATTTACCCGTTAACGGTTTGTTTTTATTTTTGCTTATGTATGCAGTAATGATGGTAATATTGACTAAATTTCCTGTAAAAAGATATTTACTCGTTCTGTTTATAAGTTACCTCTACGCTGTTTACTTTATTTGGCGCATCACAAGTCCTGTTCTCGATGAAAATACTTTTATTATGATTGCCATTATTAGCGGATTTCTACTGATTCATCTATTCACGAAGAACAAAGATGAGCAAATCACGATAATAATAGCTGGATGCAGCTTTGGCCAATTGTTTTATCTGATCATTTGTAACAGTTATCACTTACAGTATACGGTCAATTATGAAACATACTTTACGATAATATTTGCCATTCTGTTCATTATCGCTATTCAATCTTGCTGGGAATATATAATGATAAAGATTGAAAGCTTTATCAAATCACTCGAGTACAAAAAGAGGTGGAATACGTGAATCCATTCATATATCCGATTCTATTCGGTATTATTATTGGGACGCTTGCTAGAATGGTTATGTTGAAAACGGATTACCGACAGTATCCTACCTATTTACACGGTAAAATCATTCATTTAGCATTAGGGTTTATCGCTGCCAATTTAGGTGCGGTAGCGGTACCTGCAATATTAGAAAAAGAATATACAGCCGTCACGTTTCTCACCATTGCTGCTTCACAATTTCGAGAAGTGCGTAACATGGAACGGAATACGCTGACAGAAATGGATAGTTATGAATTGGTGCCGAGAGGGAAGACATATATAGAAGGTATTGCCATAGCATTTGAAAGTCGAAATTATTTAGTTATTTTTACTTCGTTGCTTTCAACATTAACATACATAGCCTTAAATATATATGCAGCTGTTATTGTGGCGTTCATTTGTTATTTGCTTATTCACAAATATATGAGCGGATCAACGATGAAGGATATCGTTGACATTGAACTTTCTAAAATTTCCTTCGATGGAGCAGGTCTTTATGTAGACAATATTTACATTATGAATATCGGGTTACCAGAACGACAGGAGGAAATATTAAAATACGGAATGGGATTCGTCATGAAACCAAAAAACTTCGATGTCCGCTCGACCATTGCTAATTTAGGGCAGCGACAGGCCATCTTGCATGATATTTCCGTTTCATTGGGAGTTGTACGAGATTCGGGTACACCCGCACTGGTTCCGTTAATTAAACGTGATTTAGATGATGGCAGAATTGGTATTTTTATATTACCACAAGAGAAAGACAACAAGAAAGCCTTAAAAGTATTGCAATCCGTTCCTGTTCTCGAGAATGCTATTCGTATGCCATCTGAATCCAGTGCTGATAAAAGGAGTGGTGCATAATGGTGTTAGAGAAAGCGATATTAGCAACCATTACAACTGATGCCAGCAAAGTAACGGCAGGAGCATCCATTTTCATTTGTGAATCAAAAGAAGAAATGGACAAAGTAGCTGCAAACTTGGAAGCAATCTTGGATGGAATCAGTCATGCGTTAAGTGATGAAATTTATATTATAGTCAAACATTGATAGTTAGTAAACGATAATATTATTATGTAAACTAAATGAAATAAACTTGTTTTCATTGGTACAGTTGTGGTAATTTAGTAAAGTGATAATTTACACAAATTTAGCAGAAAATTAATTAGTAGGAAGGATGTGCCTTCATGAGAAGTTCTGTAGTAGCAATTGTAGGAAGGCCAAATGTAGGGAAATCTACCATCTTTAACCGATTGGTAGGAGAAAGAATTTCTATTGTAGAAGATATTCCAGGTGTAACACGGGATCGGATATACGCCAAAGCAGAATGGCTCAATTCCACTTTTCGTTTAATTGATACAGGTGGTATTGAAATTGGTGATGAGCCATTATTAATACAAATGCGTGAACAAGCAGAAGTTGCAATTCGTGAAGCGGATGTCATCATTTTTCTTGTCAATGGAAGAGAAGGGATTACAGCTGCAGATGAAGAAGTTTCCAAAATATTATATAAATCCAATAAACCAGTTGTACTGGCAGTAAATAAAGTTGATAATCCTGATATGCGTGAGCAGATTTATGAGTTCTATGCATTAGGATTTGGGGAGCCATACCCGATTTCTGGTACTCATGGACTAGGTTTAGGCGATTTATTAGATAGTGTCGTTAATTTATTTCCAGAACGGGAAAATGAAATAGTGGATGATGATATTATACATTTCAGCTTGATCGGAAGGCCGAATGTCGGGAAGTCATCTTTAGTCAATGCACTTTTAAATGAAGAACGTGTAATTGTCAGTGACATTGCGGGAACGACAAGGGACGCAATCGACACTAATTTTGAAAAAGATGATCGAGAGTTCGTGATCATAGACACAGCAGGAATGCGAAAACGAGGAAAAATCTATGAAACTACCGAAAAATACAGTATTCTCCGTGCTTTGAAGGCCATTGAACGGTCTGATGTTGTATTAACATTGATCGATGCTGAAACAGGTATTATTGAACAAGATAAAAAAATCGCCGGTTATGCTCATGATGCTGGTAAAGCAGTC
This sequence comes from Gracilibacillus caseinilyticus, assembly GCF_022919115.1. Lineage (NCBI taxonomy): Bacteria > Bacillati > Bacillota > Bacilli > Caryophanales > Bacillaceae > Gracilibacillus > Gracilibacillus caseinilyticus. Next base: position 3,386,088 of record NZ_CP095072.1, read on the forward strand.
GTAATTGTAGTCAACAAATGGGATACTATTTTGCAACATGATCAGGCGATTAAAGAATTTGAAGAAAAAGTACGAGCGCATTTTCAATTTTTAGATTATGCTCCCATCATTTATTTATCGGCAAAAACAAAAAAACGAATTCACACATTATTACCTAAAGTAATCCAGGCAAGTGAAAACCATACAAAACGGGTGGAAACAAACGTATTAAATGATGTAATCATGGATGCACTAGCGATTAATCCAGCACCATCTAAGCATGGAAAGAAATTAAAGGTTCTTTATGCGACGCAGGTGGCCGTAAAACCACCAACATTTGTGGTATTCGTCAATGATCCAGAGCTTATGCACTTTTCTTATGAACGCTTCCTAGAAAACCAAATTCGTGAAGCATTTGGATTCGAAGGTACCCCGATTAAAATCTATGCGAGAAAACGTAGTTAGAGGTGATCAGCATGTCAAAAGTAGCTGTAATTGGTGCGGGTAGCTGGGGAACAGCTTTAGCAATGGTGTTATGCGATAACCATCACGACGTTAGGATTTGGACACATAATACGGAGCAAAAGCAACGAATGGAGCAAGAAGGGAAGAACCAGAAATATCTTCCCGACATTCCATTACCGTCCTCTTTAACTATCCATGACGATTTAGCATTGGCAGTTGAAGAAGTAGAAGCAATTGTATTAGTTGTTCCAACAAAAGCTATTCGTGAAACATGTCAACGATTAGATCAGGTTCTGCGTCATCAGGTTGTTATGATTCATGCAAGTAAAGGTATTGAACCTGACAGTCATTACCGTATTTCTGAAATGATTAACGAAGAACTGGATAGTACTCATTATCAGGAAGTGGCCGTGCTGTCAGGGCCGAGCCATGCTGAAGAAGTAAGCTTAAAACATCCAACCACTGTAACAGCAGCTTCTGAAGATGAATCGTTAGCTTCGTTTACACAGGATTTATTTATGAATCAATATTTCAGAGTGTACACGAGTACGGATGTGATAGGAGTAGAATTGGGAGGCGCTTTAAAAAATATTATAGCTTTAGGTGCTGGTATTTCCGATGGGCTTGGCTATGGAGATAATGCGAAAGCAGCGCTCATTACAAGAGGGCTTGCTGAAATCACACGATTGGCATCTGTAAAGGGTGCTAATCCTTTAACTTTTATTGGATTGACAGGCGTTGGCGATCTCATCGTAACTTGTACAAGTTCACACAGCAGAAATTGGCGAGCTGGTAACTTACTCGGCCAAGGATTATCGTTAGATGAGGTCCTCAGTAAGATGGGGATGGTTGTAGAAGGAATTCGTACGACTGAAGCAGTGACTCAACTAGGCCAAGAAGAGAAAATAGAAATGCCGATTACGACAGGAATTTACGATGTCATTCACCAAAATAAGTCGCCAAAAAAAGTAGTAGATGAGTTAATGGCGAGAGACAGAACGACAGAAATTGATGATATTTCTGATATTCTCTTCAATCGAGATAAGGATTAACTGTTTAACTCCTCCCTGCATACTATAGGAATGACTATAGTAGTTAGGAGGAGTTATTTTGAGTGATTTTAAACAAAATATGTTCGATCAGATCCAGAAAAAATCAAATATTCAACCAGATCAAATCATGAAAGTGGCCCAATCGGTTCAGAGTGCTGATTTTTCTGATGAAAAAACAGTAAGAAAATTAGTGAAGCAATTGGCTCGCCTCTCCGGTAAACCTGTATCAAAGCAAAAAGAGGATAAAATTGTCAAGGCCATTATCAATAATAATATGCCTAAGGATATTGGTACTCTAAGTAAATTATTTAAAAATTAGTATTCATAGGCACATGAGGATGCAAGGTAATATTGCTTCGCATACAATAAACCGCACAAGCATTCACTTTCAGGGTGATAATGGGTATTTATTTAGTCATTAACCGGAGTAGATCTTCCCCTACTGCTTCGGTTTTTTTATTATTTATTAGTTGAATAAGCCCATTTATTGCAAGTTTGTCAGACTGCTAACATATAGTTATCTCTCTTTGAAAACTATGTTATAATATGTAGCGAATCTTTATCGAATTATGCCTAGAGAGGATGAAAAACAGTTGTCAGCTTCATTAATGAAAATGTGGATATCCTTTGGAGGGATGGGTGCACTCATTCTTGCAATGGTGTTAATATTATTAAGCAGATATAAATTGAAAGGTATACTATCCATCATAGTAGCAGTTATTGCATACGTTTGCTTATTCTTTGGTGGGATCATTATTGCCTTAGTTGTTTTAAGTGGACCTACGGGTGCCTGATAAGGAGGATGAGAAACGTAATGTTACATAAATTCACAGCGCTTTTATTAAGTGTTATTTTACTGGCCGGCTGTATGTATCCGGAAGAAAACCTAAGTGAAAATCAGATTTCAAATGATACTCAGCTTCAAACTGTACAACAAGCGATAAATCAATATTCGGAACAAACGGGAGGATTATTACCAATTCAGACAAAAGAAAATGACACGCCATTATATCAAAAATATGTGATCGATTTCAGCATGTTAAAACAAAACGGACTAATTCAATCGATTCCTGCCACTGCTTTTGAAAATGGCGGTAGTTATCAATATGTACTTGTCGATGTTGAAGAAAACCCTACGGTTAAAGTGATTGACTTGCATTTAACGGATGAGATTCGAACAATTCAACAACGACTTTTCATTTATCGTAGCGATCATACATATCCTCCATTCGGTAAGAAGGTAGCAGAAGGTATTTACGAACTGGACTATGAGAAACTAAACCTGGATGCAAAACCACAAGTGCACAGTCCCTATTCTGAAAACACGTTGCCTGTTTATATTACCGCTGAAGGTGAATTATTGATCGATTACCGGATTGACCTTTACCAAGCACTTCAAAGTAAAGAACACCAATATAATAACGGAGACGATATTCGTCCTATATTAATAAAAGATTATCCGGTTGTTCCTGCTTACAGTATTCCGTATACAATTAAAGATGGAGAACCAGTCTTTGCGCCTGATCTCGAGGAAGGCTGGTAATCAACGAAAAAAACTTATCCGATTGGGTAAGTTTTTTTCTTATATACGCAAAAGAATTGCCATTCTGATCGATTAAACAGGAGGTAACGTGGTTCATCTCATTCTGCGTTTAGAAAGCTTAAAGGCGAATTGCAGAAACAATCAGATATCGCTCAGGCAAATCACTTCGCGCCTGTGGGGCACGGCAAATCCCACGGGAGTCTACGTGATTGGCCTGCGCAAGAGTGCAGGCTCTACAACTGATGTCACAGGAAAGTATATACTCATTCAGATAATACATAATGTCTAGCACCACTTAACATAATCTGTATTATAGGTAGCTTTGTACATATTCAAGTTAGTTAGAACGCTCGGAGGGAGCAAATTTTTCTTTAAAAAGATAGTGAAGTATAATGCTTCATGTATCATATTGAAGTCATAACGAATTGGCCAAGTTTCAAATAAATGGGCATATTCAATGTTCCACTTTCATACCTTGTCATTAGTACTGGATAACTGAGTTGACGTATATTCCATGAAAGTTTATTTATTATGCGAATATCTTGCATAAAATAGTAGGACAACATCATAGAATAGAATTGTCAAAGATTCGAATGAATGATGAGGTCGAACAGATCGGGAGGGGATCATTTGGAAAGGGTAGATATCTTCAAGGATATTTCAAAGCGAACGAATGGTGATATTTATTTAGGAGTCGTTGGTGCAGTTCGAACAGGGAAATCAACATTTATTAAGAAGTTCATGGAAAAGACGGTCTTGCCTAATATCGCAAATGAAAGTGATAGACTAAGAGCGCAAGATGAATTACCACAAAGTGCAGCAGGAAAAACTATTATGACAACAGAGCCAAAATTTGTTCCAAACCAAGCTGTATCGTTAACAGTAGAAGAAGGATTAGAAGTAAATGTCCGATTAGTAGATTGTGTTGGGTATACGGTAAATAGTGCACAAGGGTTCGAAGATGAAAATGGTCCACGGATGATTCACACACCTTGGTATGAAGAACCGATTCCTTTTCATGATGCAGCGGAAATCGGAACTCGAAAGGTCATCCAAGAACACTCTACGATGGGTATTGTCGTTACGACAGACGGCTCGATTGGCGAGATCCCTCGTGAAGATTATGAAGAAGCAGAAAATCGTGTGGTGGACGAACTAAAAGAAGTAGGAAAGCCTTTCATCATGATCATTAACTCTGTCCAACCTTATAATCAGGAAACTGAATTATTAAGACAAGAACTATCTGAAAAACACGATATTCCAGTGTTGTCCATGAGTGTTGAAAGCATGTCAGAACATGATGTTAATAATGTTCTGCGTGAAGTTCTTTATGAGTTTCCAGTACTTGAAGTGAATGTTAATTTACCAAGCTGGGTACTAGTGCTTGATGAATCACATTGGCTTCGACAAAATTATCAGCTTGCAATCGAAGAAACGGTAAAAGATATTAGACGTTTACGAGATGTAGATCATGTTATCGGCCAATTTGACCAATTTGATTACATTCAGCAAGCTTCACTAGCAGGGATTGAAATGGGTGAAGGTGTAGCAGATATCGATCTTCACGCACCGGATGAATTATATGACCAAGTATTAAAAGAAATTGTAGGCGAAGAGATCCGCGGAAAAGATCACTTGCTTCAACTTATGCAAGAATTCACTAATGCAAAGCGAGAATATGATCAAATTTCAGATGCATTAAAAATGGTGAAGCAAACAGGCTATGGGGTAGCAGCACCTGCTTTAGCGGACATGGCATTAGAAGAGCCAGAGATTATTCGTCAAGGACCTCGCTTCGGTGTTAGATTGAAAGCTGTTGCACCTTCTATTCACATGATCAAAGTTGATGTGGAATCAGAATTTGCTCCTATTATCGGTACGGAAAAACAAAGTGAGGAATTAGTTCGTTATCTAATGCAAGATTTTGAAGAGGACCCGCTTTCCATCTGGCAATCTGATATTTTCGGACGCTCTTTAAGCTCTATCGTAAGGGAAGGAATCCAGGCTAAACTGTCATTAATGCCTGAAAACGCCAGATTTAAATTGAAAGAAACATTAGAGCGCATCATCAATGAAGGATCAGGCGGACTAATCGCCATCATATTATAACCATTTAGAAAAAAAGCGTTAATGTAGAGACATTACGCTTTTTTTGTTTGTGTATTCTTAGACACTTCCAAATGAATGTTAAGCAAGAATTTCGAAGAAAACCGGGGCATAAATTCCCGGTTTTTATTTTTGGATAAGTATAGTATATTAGCAAATGTTTTACTGGAACGATTTGCTATTTTCAAGAGGGACTTTAAAATAAACGAGAGATAGCGCTTATTCTCACGTTTTTACTGTATATTCAGCTAGTTATATGGCAATAATAGGTAATAGGAAACAATAAATCAGCAAAAGATTATTATATCAACGTTTGAAAACACTTGCATCGTAGAATTACATGTGATAACATTCAGGATAACTTAACAATAAATAGACAAAATATTATTTTTTTCTTGCTGAATAGCTATAAATTGTTGAATTATCTTTAAATCTCAGTTATGATAAGCCTTGTCATCCTTTAAAGATGGCAATTAGCTATAAATATTCCATTTGTTAAAAATTTATAGCTTACATTGGGAGGAGGTGAATATCATGAACAAAACAGATCTAATCAATGCAGTTGCTGAAAAAAGTGAACTATCTAAAAAAGATGCAACAAAAGCTGTAGATGCAGTTTTTGAATCTATCATGGATTCACTAAAAGATAGCGAAAAAGTTCAACTAATTGGTTTTGGTAATTTTGAAGTACGCGAGCGTGCTGCACGTAAAGGGCGTAATCCACAAACTGGGGATGAAATCGAAATTCCAGCAAGCAAAGTGCCTGCTTTTAAACCAGGTAAAGCCCTTAAAGATATCGTAAAATAATATGGTATTACATATGGGCAATAAAAAGGGTGCATACCGCACCCTTTTTTCTTACCTCTAAGCAATTGACCCCTCTATAAATATCCTTCCATCAATCGTAACATGTTTAATCTGGTCAGGATGATGTAAACTTATGTTATACTATGTTAAAATAGAATAGGATTTTGAAGAATTGCGGTGAGTATAATGACATATACAGAAACGATAAAATACTATACAAATTTAATACATCAGACCATCCAGCAAAGTTTTCTGAGCAAACACCTGAATAGTCCGGAACTGGATATACATAAAATCGTCGCTATCGATAACCTGGTAAAAGACAAACCGAACCAGGATGAATTAGTCCGGACTACAATGCTTGTGCAGATTGCCTTAAATACGCATGATCAAATCAATGTTCATTTTAACGAAGAAAATGTGATGGAGCAGCAATTAACTGTACTCGCTGGTGATTATTATTCTGGCATCTATTATCATCTTCTAGCTAATATTGAAAACATCAGCTTTATTCGACTACTTGCAGATGGCATCAATGAAATGACACAAGCGAAGATGACGTTTTACTACAGTAAATATCGTGACTTTAATCATTTTATGTCGGATTATAAAGAAATTGAATGTGTATTAATTGATAAGGTGGCGCAATATGTGAACAAATCGGATGATAACCATTATCTTAACAAATGGATCATTCTTAAGCGGCTTGAGTTTGAACTAGTCTCGCTTCAAAAAGGAAACAACAATTTCTTTCACCGCCTGGCAAAAGAAAATATCGCCACGATACAGGACAATCAGCAGCTTGCGAAAGCATTGAAAGAGTATATAAAAAAGGTATCTCATGAATTAGACACACTTACTGTTAATAATGAGCAAGTTATCATTCCTAAAGAGATTGATTTGTATCAGCTTAGATCAGAAAACACATGGAATTTGGTGCTGGAAGAAGGATTATCACAATGACAAAACAATCAAAAGAAGAAAAAGTACATCAAGTATTTGAAAAAATCTATAGTAATTATGATCATATGAACTCTATTATCTCTTTTCAACGCCATAAAAAATGGCGACAGGATGTAATGAAAAAAATGCAAGTTAAAAATGGGGAAAATGCATTGGATGTTTGCTGCGGGACAGGTGACTGGTCATTTGCTTTGTCAGAGGCAGTAGGTGAAAATGGGGAAGTAATAGGCCTTGATTTCAGTCAAAATATGCTATCAGTGGCAGAGGAAAGAAAACAGCAACACCCTCTCGAAAATGTTAAGTTTGTTCATGGTAATGCGATGGATCTGCCATTTGAAGATAATTATTTTGATTACATTACAATCGGTTTCGGGTTACGTAATGTTCCTGATTATTTACAAACTTTGAAGGAAATGCACCGCGTAGTAAAACCAGGTGGAAAAGTAGTATGTTTAGAAACTTCTCAGCCTACCGGTAAATTATTTCGCAAAATCTACTATTTCTATTTCAAAAATATCATGCCTTTATTTGGGAAAATTTTCGCAAAAAGCTATCAAGAATATGTATGGTTACATGAGTCTGCTAAAGATTTTCCAGGTAAAGAGGCACTGAAAAAGCTATTTGAAGATGCAGGCCTTATCAATGTGCAGTATAAAAGTTATACAGGCGGCGTAGCAGCCATGCATCTAGGTGAAAAACACGAAAAGAAATAAAGGTGACATTATATGAAGCTTGCAAAGACATATGCATTTATCAAAAAAGATTTATCCGTAATTGAAGATGCACTAGAAAAAACGGTACACGCAGACCAACCTGTCCTCCACGAAGCCTCTATTCAATTATTGAAAGCTGGTGGGAAACGTTTAAGACCGGTATTTGTTGTATTAGCCTCTAAATTTGGAGAATACAATCTAGACCATATAAAAAATGTGGCTAGTTCTCTTGAATTGATACACATGGCATCACTGGTGCATGATGATGTGATTGACGATTCCAATATGAGAAGGGGAAAACCCACCGTCAAAGCAAATTGGGATAATCAAGTTGCGATGCTGACTGGTGATTACATTTTTGCTAAAGCATTGCAGCAATTTACCGATATTAATAAGCCCAGAGCTCATCAAATCTTAGCAAAAACAATGATGGAACTGACCGTAGGCGAGATTGAACAAATTAAAGACAAATATAATCTTCAACAAAATTTGCGAACATACTTACGCAGAATCAAGCGCAAGACAGCACTGTTAATTTCATCAAGTTGTCAGTTAGGTGCCATCGTGGCGAATACGGATAAGCATACAGAGAAGGTTTTATTCCGGTATGGCTACTATATGGGGATGTCTTATCAAATTATTGACGACATATTGGATTTTACAGCATCTGAGAAAGAACTGGGTAAACCTGCGGGCAGTGACTTGATTCAAGGAAATATTACCTTACCCGTTCTCTATGCATTAGAAAATGATTACATAAAAAAAGATTTAGAAAAGGCATTTGAAAACAAGCATGAAGTAACACCAGAAAGAATGCGACCAATTATCGAGCAAATTGCTAACTCTGATGCTATTTCACAAGCAAGAACCGTAAGTGATCTCTATCTCAGAAAGGCGTATGATTCTTTAGAATTATTACCAGCCAATCAGGCTAAAGATGCTTTAGCTAGAATTGCAAATTATATAGGCAATAGAAAATTATAATGAGGTGATAACATGGAAAAAACGTTTTTGATGGTAAAACCAGATGCAGTACAACGAAATCTAATTGGGGAAATTGTAAAAAGATTTGAACAAAAAGGATTTAAACTATTAGCAGCTAAGCTTATGACAATCCCGGAAGAAACAGCAAAGAACCATTATGCAGAACATGAAGAAAAGCCTTTCTTTGGGGACTTAGTATCTTTCATCACTTCAGGACCAGTATTTGCGATGGTCTGGCAAGGGGAGAATGTAATTGAAACTTCTAGAAAAATGATGGGGAAAACAAATCCTCAAGAAGCTGCGGTAGGAACGATTCGTGGAGATTTTGGTATTATGACACACCGAAACATCATTCATGGGTCCGATTCACCAGAAAGTGCCGATCGAGAAATCCAATTATTTTTCAATCCTGAAGAAATACAGGACTATGCGAAAGATATAGATAACTGGTTGTCATAAATAGAAAAAAGCTATTGAGGGAGACGGAAGATGTCGGATTATCAAGTCTTTACTAGTCAAGTCTACAAAAAAACAGGCCTTGATTTGTCTTTATACAAAGAAGCACAAATGAAAAGGCGATTAACATCCTTGCGTAATAAATTGGGATTTCATTCATTTGATGACTTTTTTCAGGCGATTAACACAGATCAGCAAGTAATGAATGAGTTTCTTGATAAAGTGACGATCAATGTTTCCGAATTTTTTCGAAATCCTTCTCGATGGGAAGTGTTGGAGAATGAAATTTTTCCTCCGCTTTCCAAAAGGAAGAAACGAATTAAAATTTGGAGTGCTGCTTGTTCAACAGGGGAAGAACCGTACACCCTGGCAATCATCGCCAATCAATTCTGGAAAGTATCTGATATTGAGATCCTTGCAACCGATATTGACCAGAATGTTCTGGCAAGAGCAAAACAGGGCATTTACAAAGAAAGAGCATTACAGGAAGTGCCCCCCCATCTAAAAAAGCAATATTTTCACCGTGAAGGCGATACATATAAGATCGATGAAAAATTAAAGGAATCCATACGTTTCAAACAACATAATCTATTAGCAGATCCTTACCCAAACCAAGTGGATCTTATCGTTTGCAGAAATGTATTGATCTACTTTACGGAAGAGGCAAAGCGTACGATTTATCAGCAATTCAGTCAATCGTTGGATATAAATGGAATCTTTTTTGTTGGTAGTACGGAACAAATATTTTCACCAGATCAATATAGCTTGGAAGTTCTGGATACTTTTTTTTACAAAAAAATTAATTAACACAAAAATCAGAAAATTTACATACAATACTGATTTGCTATGGTATATTAATACAAAATTAATCATTAAGGGGGATATTCATGCGTTATTTAACAGCAGGTGAATCACATGGTAAACAGCAAACTACAATTATAGAAGGTTTACCGGCACGGATGCCATTGACACAAGATGATATTAATGATTCTCTTCTCCGCCGTCAGAAAGGACATGGAAGAGGGAAACGAATGCAAATAGAGAAAGATTTAGTAGATATTGTGGGAGGGGTTCGCCATGGCTACACGCTAGGTTCACCAATCGCCCTCGTTGTGCATAATGATGACTTTAAGCATTGGATCGATGTAATGGGAGAAGACCCTGTGGAGGAGGATCAAAAGATTCGCCGTGTTGTAACAAGGGCACGACCTGGTCATGCTGATTTGAATGGTGCTTTAAAATACGGTCATCGTGATATGCGTAATATACTGGAGCGTTCTTCAGCACGTGAGACAACTGCACGTGTTGCTGCTGGTGCAGTAGCTAAAACATTGTTAAAACATTTAGGGATTGAAATTGTCGGCTATGTAAAGGAAATTGCAGGTATAAAAGCAGAAGAAAAGCCTGATCTATCCATTAAAGAAAAGATTAAAATCTCAGAAGAATCACCAGTTCGTTGCTTGGATGAAACGGTAGGCAAGCAAATGATGGATGCAATAGATCTAGCGAAGAAAGATGGAGATTCTATTGGTGGTGTTTGTGAAGTTGCAATAGAAGGACTTCCGGCGGGAATTGGTTCATATGTACATTATGATCGCAAACTTGACGGACGTATCGCCGGTGCTGTACAAAGTATAAATGCTTTTAAAGGGGTAGAATTTGGAATCGGCTTTGAAGCGGCTCGTAAGAACGGAAGTGACGTTCACGATGAAATATTATGGTCAGAAGAGCGAGGTTTCTACAGAAAAACAAATCGTCTTGGCGGTTTCGAAGGTGGTATGACAACAGGAATGCCAGTAATTGTGAAGGGTGTTATGAAACCAATTCCGACCTTGTATAAACCGTTACAAAGTGTAGATATTGAATCAAAAGAACCTTTCAATGCAAGTATTGAGCGATCTGACTCCTGTGCTGTTCCTGCTGCTGCAGTTGTGATGGAGCATGTCGTAGCATTTGAAGTTGCCAAATCGATTCTAGAACAGTTTCCAAATGATCAATTCCCTAAATTAAAAGAAGCGATTGATCAATACCGTGAGGAAATCAGGTGCTTCTAATGCATAAACAGACAATCAAAACGGATACCAACGAATATGATGTGCTTGTCGGCAAAGCTATTATTAATCATATTGATCAATACTTGCCCAGGAAGTATTCAAACATTCTCGTGATAACAGACTCAGAAGTCCATTCCTTATATGCAGATAAAGTGGTTCGCCACTTATCTGCTGATACAAAGGTCCATGTCAGTGTTGTGCCTGCAGGAGAATCCTCCAAGAGTATAGAACAATACTATCAATTATTGACCGATGCAATTCAATATCAGCTTGATCGTAAATCATTAATAATCGCATTAGGTGGAGGAATGATTGGTGATTTAGCCGGATTTGTAGCAGCGACCTATATGCGAGGAATTGACTTTATTCAAGTACCCACTACAATTCTAGCTCATGATAGCAGTGTCGGAGGGAAGGTGGCCATAAATCATCCAGAAGGAAAGAATTTAATTGGCAACTTCTACCCACCACAAGCTGTTCTGTATGATATAGATACACTACATTCACTGCCAGATAAAGAAAAACGATCTGGTTATGCAGAGGTTGTGAAACATGGGTTTATTAGTAATGAGGCCTATTTGTCTGATATTCTAAAAGTTGATTTAACGAAAGAACTTCGACCAAAAGTATTGTCTGATCATATTCAAAAAGGTATCGCGGTAAAAGCAAGTATTGTTGAACAAGACGAGAAAGAATCAAATATAAGAAAGTTCTTGAATTTCGGTCATACATTGGGACACGCCATTGAATCAGAGTTAGGTTATGGACGAATTACCCATGGTGAAGCTGTCGCAATCGGAATGTTATTTGCCATTAGAGTAAGTGAGAATAAACTGGCTAGTAAACTACCATATAATGAATTGTTCTGTTGGCTGTCAAACAATCATTATCCACTTACTTTACCTCCACTGTCAGTGGATGATTTGATAAAGCGGATGAAGAAAGATAAAAAATCAGAAAATGCCAAAGTACAAATGGTTCTTTTGAAAAATATTGGTCATCCGATAACTGTAAACGTGGAAGATACGGAACTGACAGAACTACTTGAAAAATTCTTGAGAGAGTTGGATTCACGATGATACGAGGAATACGAGGAGCCGTTACGGTTGAACATAATGACGTAGATGAAATTATTCAGTCAACCAAACAATTAATTGAAGAAATGGCCTCACATAATGATATAGATCCTGAGACCATTGCACAGGTTTTGATCTCGGTAACAACAGATCTTAACGCAACTTTTCCTGCTAAAGCATTAAGGCTTTTGGAAGGGTGGAAGTATGTACCCGTTATGTGCATGCCTGAAATTGAAGTTCCAGGTAGTTTGCCGAAATGCATTCGTGTGATGATGACGGTGAATACAAACATGGCGCAGAAAGAAGTAGAACATATTTATTTAAATGATGCAGTGAAATTAAGACCAGACCTAGTAGAAAGCAATCATACGAAAGAAAGGAGATAAACCAGTGAAAGCAAAACAAGTATTTCAACAAATGTCACCATACACACCTGGAAAACAAATCGAGGATGTAAAAAAAGAATATGGCTTAACAAAAATAACAAAGCTAGCTTCTAACGAAAATCCCTTCGGCTATTCGCCAAAAGTGAAAGAACTTATTCCTACCATTATCGATCATCTAGAAATCTATCCTGATGGTTATGCTACGGAACTTCGCATAACTCTTGCTGAAAAATTGCAAGTTGATGAGAAACAACTAACGTTTGGCTGTGGCTCTGACGAAGTTGTGGATTTGATTTGCCGAACTTATCTAGAACCTGGTACCAATACGGTTATGGCCACACCGACTTTCCCGCAATATAAACATAATGCTGTGATTCAAGGAGCAGACATTGTTGAAGTGCCACTAACAGATGGTCACCACAATTTGGATGCAATGCTATCGGAAATTAATAATCAGACGCGAGTAGTATGGTTATGTTCACCTAACAACCCAACCGGTTCATTAATTAACCGAGATCAATTAGTATACTTCTTAACTAATTGTCCAGCAGATGTAATGGTTGTATTGGATGAGGCGTATTATGAATATATCGAATCAACCAATAACCCAGATAGTATCGACCTGCTTAACGATTATCCAAACTTAGTAATCTTACGCACTTTTTCAAAGGCATATGGTTTAGCGAACCTTCGTGTTGGTTATGGTGTATCTTCAGAAGAGATTGCTACAAACTTGAACATTACCAGAGGACCATTTAACACAACATCCGTTTCGCAAATTGCAGCTCGTTGTGCATTAGAAGATGAAGCATTTCTAATACATACATATGAAGAAAATTTACGAAACAAACAAGCTTTTATGGAAGCTTGCTCTAATTTAAATTTGAGTTACTATGACTCAGAGGCCAATTTTCTATTTGTGAAATTACCGTCATCAGGGGATGCACTGTTTGAATATTTGTTAACCAAAGGATTTATTGTTCGTTCTGGTGAGGCATTAGGTCATCCAAATGGTGTTCGTATAACGATCGGTTCTGCGGAACAAATGAAAGAATTAGAACAACATCTGAAAGAATTTTTAGCAACATTATAAAAGGAGAATAATCGTGAAGCAAACGGTTTTGATTGCGGGGCTCGGTCTAATCGGTGGCTCGCTCGCTTTAAATATAAAAGACACGGAAGGTATTACATTATTAGGCTTTGATACAAATCAAACCACCTTAGAGTATGCCAAAATGAATAAAATGGTGGATGATGTGTATGACGAATTTAAAGAGGCGGTTGTGCAGGCAGATATTTGTATTTTTGCAGCACCCGTTTCGGTGACTGTCGATTTAATTCACCAATTAAATCAGTTATCATTCGATAAGCACATTATTATGACAGACGTTGGGTCTGTTAAAGGGCCTATAATGGAAGCTGCAACACAAATTGAGTCTGATAACATTGCATTTATAGGCGGTCATCCAATGGCTGGCTCTCATAAAAGAGGTGTACAGGCAGCCAAAAAGCATTTATTTGAGAATGCCATTTACGTACTATCTCCAACAGGAAGCAGTTCTAATCAGGATCTTGATGTATTGCAAGCATTACTGGCACCGACAAATTGTAAATTTTTAATTTTGGAACCCGAAGAACATGATGAGATGACTAGTGTTATTTCTCATTTTCCCCACTTAATTGCATCTTCTCTCGTTCATCAGGCAAAAAATTGGCAAAAAACGCATCCATATATTCCTAAGCTTGCAGCTGGTGGTTTTCGTGATATTACAAGAATAGCGTCCAGTAATCCGTTAATGTGGAGAGATATATTTTTTCAAAACCGTTCGAAAATGAGTCGGTTACTTGGTGACTGGATCGAAGAAATGAAAGAATTAAAGACATTGATTGATACTAGTGAAAAAACACAAATTCAAGAATACCTCGAACAGGCAAGAGATTATCGCGACGGATTAGACAGCAGAAAACAAGGAGCGTTACTTTCATACTATGATATATATGTAGACATTTTTGATCAACCTGGTGCATTACTAAAGGTGATAGAACTATTGGCTAAACATGATATCAGTATTAATAATATTGAAATACTTGAAATAAGAGAAGGAATTACTGGAGTATTACGATTAAGCTTCCAAAATAAAAACGATCAGGAGCTTAGTCAAGCAATTCTAACAAAAAACCAATATGATACGGTTATTGAAGAATAGGAGAGGTGTAATTTGTCTCATAAAGTGTTAGCTTTTCAAAATCAAAAATTGTCCGGAAAAATTCGCGTACCTGGTGACAAATCAATATCCCACCGCGCAGTAATGTTCGGTGCATTGGCAGAGGGAAAAACAACCATCACCAATTTCCTTGTCGGAGAAGACTGCCTGTCTACTATAGGAGCCTTTCAAGCGATGGGTGTATCGATTCAGCGTGATCAACATACGGTCTGGATTGAATCAGCTGGATTTGAAGGATTAAATGAGCCGGTAGAACCGATAAACCTCGGTAATTCTGGTACAACTGCCCGCTTATTGATGGGCATTTTGGCTGGGTTACCACATCATTTCACACTATACGGTGATGCTTCCTTATCAAAAAGACCGATGGATCGTATTGCTGACCCATTGCGAGAGATGGGGGCTAAAATTGATGGACGTAACAACGGTCGTTTGTTACCAATGGCAGTTCGTGGTGGCGGTTTAAGTCCAATTACGTTTTATCCTGCTGTCAAAAGTGCTCAGGTTAAATCTGGTGTTTTGCTTGCTGGACTTCTGACAGATGGAGAAACAATCGTTGTAGAAGAAACAAAAACGAGAGATCATACAGAAAATATGTTAAAAGCATTTGGTGCAGATCTTTCGGTAGAAGGAAATGAGATAACTGTTCGAGGTAATCAAACGTTAAGAGGTTGTGATATCGAAGTACCAGGTGATATTTCCTCTGCTGCATTCTTCCTGGTTGCAGCATCCATTGCGCCTGACAGTGAAATTACGATTGAAAATGTCGGACTGAACCCGACTAGAACTGGAATTATTGATGTATTAGAATTAATGGGCGTTTCAATTATGGTGGAAGAAAAGAAGAATATCGGTGGTGAACCGATCGGTGATATTACAGTTCGTTCTTCAGAGCCAAAAGCAGCTGTTATAGAGGGAGATATCATTCCGCGTATCATTGATGAAATACCAATCATTGCGCTTTTAGCCACCCAGGCAAAAGGGCAAACCATAATAAAAGATGCGGAAGAACTGCGTTTTAAAGAAACGGATCGGATTGATTCTGTCGTTAAGACGTTAACGAAGCTAGGTGCTTCCATCACGCCGACGAATGATGGTATGGTAATCGAAGGTGGCACTTCCTTAAATGGTGGTGTAACTGAATCATTTGGCGACCATCGAATCGGTATGATGATCGCTATCGCGTCACTACTAATAGATGATAAGGTAGAATTACACGACGACGAATGTATTAATATATCCTATCCAACCTTCTTCGAAGACTTACACACACTATTAAACCAAGGACAATAATACAAAGATCCATGTTCGCTGCGAACATGGATCTTTTATGCCTTTCTCGTCACAAACTTCAGTATAATATATAGATTAGCAGCCGTGCCCCGCAAGACGCGAAATGGAGTGGTTGGCCGGAACGCTATCCCAGCAGTTGAATCATTTCAAAACTACCCCTTAGCTAGTTGACATAATCCGTATTATAGGAAATATTAATGCGCAGTATACTTTCAACATTCATCAGTTAGGCAAAATGATAGGATTTCTCTCGATTGTATAATAGTCGAATAAGTTTTCTAGTTGCTCGAACGGCTTGAATTAGATAAGATGAAAGGGAAGAAGTAAATGAGAAAGGTTGAATGGATTGAATAATACGATAGAACAAGCAATAGAAATGATTCATGCAGGTGAAGTTGCTGAAGCGTTGACGTTACTAAATGAAACAGCTACTTCCGCTGATGCAGATACAAAATTAGATATATGCCAAATATTTATCGAACTAGGTAATCATGATTTAGCCAAGAACCTATTAGAAAATATGCTGCTCACAGACCATAACAATAGTGAAGCAAAACTCTTGTTAGCCGATATCATGATCGACGACGAACGAGATGAAGCAGCTATCGAGCTACTAAATGAAATAGAAGAAAGTGACGGAAATTATTTGCAAGCCTTAGTCCAACTGGCTGATCTCTACCAAGCACAGGGACTTTTTGAAGTAGCAGAACGAAAGCTGTTAGCAGCAAAGAACATTGCACCAGAAGAACCGATTATCGATTTCGCATTAGGCGAATTACTATTTTCCTCAGGTGAATATCATAAATCAACGATCTATTACGAAAAATTAAAAAGAACATCCGATGAATTTGCTGGTGTGAATATTGCCAGCCGTTTGGCAGAAGCCTATGCCTTAAACGGAGAATTTGAAGAATCACTCGAATATTACCAGACGATTGAAACCGATGATCCTGAAACTCTGTTTCGATACGGCTTTCTAGCTTTCAAATCAGAGCGATACGAAATAGCTATCCAAATTTGGGAGCAGCTATTAGAGAAAGAATTAGAATATCCATCTGTATACTTGTATCTTACAAAAGCATATGAAGAAGAAGGATTGCTGGACGAAGCGTATCAAACAGCGAATCAAGGCGTAGAAATGGACCCGTTTAATAAAGAAATGTGGTTCCACGCTGGACGAATCACATTGAAATATGGTGACAGTCCAAAAGCGTTCGAATTAGTCAAAAAGGCTATTTCATTGGATAATGAATACCAGGAAGCATTACTATTTTTAGTCGAGTCTTACAAACAGCAGGAAATGTATGCTGAAATTATTGAACTGCTTTCGGATGATGTGGACATCGAACAGTTAGATGGTATTTTTGGCTGGGAGCTTGCGAAAGCCTATTATGAAGAAGAAGCGTATAAACAGGCATTAAATGCTTACCAAAATGCATACAATAAAATGAAAGGAGATATTGATTTCCTTAAAAATTATGGCTATTTCCTTGTGGAAGAAGGGAGGATTCACACCGCTATCGAAGTGTTCGAAGCATATTTATCCATTGATCCTTCAGATTTCGATATCGGTCAACATGTAGAACGTTTGAAAGAACAAAGTGATGATACTCTCTTTTAGTATGGGGGGAGGGATATAAACCTTGGAAACGTCAATTAAAATTGAGGATAAGAAATCTTTTATACAGTGGTTTCTTGGTAATTTTCAACTAAAAAAGAGAGAAAGTGTCTGGATTCTTAATTATTTGTTAAACCATGATCAATTGCTGGAACATGTCCATTTTGTATTGGAAGCTAGGTTTTGCCCACGAGCGATGATCATTTCCACGCATTGCTCCAAAGAAATCGCCTTTCGATTTTACAAAAAACATATCGTGACGACAGATGCAGATAAATCATTTCACGATATTCGGCTGCATGCACAGGAGCCTATCTATATTCAGCTCAATTTCAAAGATTCGAAGCAGAGTATACCTTACATGAAAGTGTTAGAAGATAATCCATTCATTCCGGATGATTATTTTCTAACCAAAAGTGATAAAAGGATGGCGGATGAATGGTTACAACATTCATTATATGAGTACAAAAAAGAAATGTTACTGCAACAAATCAATGAAGCGTTAGACGAAAAGAATCAAGAGCTTTTTGTATATTATTCAGAGCAATTGAAAAAATTAGAAACCTCCTATATTATTAAAAGTGAGTAGCTTGAAGAACGGAAGACCTTTAAGAGAGGTAAATTCCGTTTCTTTTTGTGGTTAGCTCGATTTTTTTCTTATATATAACAGAAGGTATAATGATACTAAAAAAGGAGACGGAAACAATGAAATGGACAAGTACTGACTTAGAGGTTTTTTATCAATCCAAAGAATTTATCGATACATTATGTATCCCATTAATACCACTTGACTTAGCTAATTCAGCTGATGTTCATAAATTAGCCAATCAAAAAACGTCTTTACAAATAATATCGGATGAATTAGAACGAAATTATACGGGCAGAATAATGTTGAGTCCCACTTATACATATGTACGGGGAACAGACTTTCAAATAGAATGTGATCGTGTAAACCAGTGGACAAGCAACCTTTCTGGAGATCACTTCCAACATATTTTTCTACTTTCATATGATGTGAATTGGAAACGATTTGAAAGAGATCTTGCTGGCAGCTTCGTTTGGTTAGCAGCTCCTTCAATCGATGATTTTAAGTCTGAGCACGCTCAAAAAGCAATTTCAAACCAGACGAATCAACTTAGTGAATTAATTGAAAGTTATTGGAAATAACTAAATTGAATAGAAAATAATAGATATTATAGAAGAGATTATATTGACCCTAGCAAAAGTTTGCGCTATCATAGTAATGTCCTAGTAATATAAGAGATAATGATCCATGAAGTCGGAATATGTGTAGAGGGGGGTAAATGATGGCAGAGAAAAGGCAACAAGTGTCCCGTCGCCAATTTTTAAATTATACGTTAACAGGTGTTGGGGGATTTATGGCTGCAGGTATGCTTGCACCTATGGTACGTTTTGCGATTGATCCAGTATTGCAAGCTTCAAGTAGTGAAGAAATGCATGCGGTAGTGGATGTGTCCGAATTAACGAATGAACCACAGCGGTTCGATTGGACGATCGAGCAGGTTGATGCGTGGTATACATCAAACGTAACTCATAGTGCCTGGGTTTATAAGGATGAAAATGATGAAATAATTGCTTTATCACCAACTTGTAAACACTTAGGTTGTGCGGTTAACTGGAATAGTAATCCAGATTTTCCGGAAGAATTTTACTGTCCATGTCATGGTGGGCGTTATTACAAGAGTGGTTTAAATGTACCAGATACACCACCTAATGCAGCACTTGATACATTCCAAATGGAAGTAAAAGAAGGAACTTTATATCTTGGAGATACAGTTCCAAATCCTGTCCAGGAAGGAGGAGCAAATTAGATGTTACAGAAAGTTTATGACTGGATTGATGAACGTGTAGATATTACTCCGATCTGGCGTGACATAGCAGACCACGAAGTACCGGAGCATGTAAACCCTGCACATCACTTTTCAGCTTTTGTATATTGTTTTGGTGGGTTAACTTTCTTTGTTACAGTAATCCAAATCTTATCAGGTATGTTTTTAACCATGTATTATGTTCCTGATATTGAAAATGCATGGCGTTCTGTTTATTACTTACAAACAGAGGTGGCGCATGGTCAGATAGTTCGAGGAATGCACCACTGGGGAGCTAGTGTAGTTATAGTAATGTTATTTTTACATACGTTGCGTGTTTTCTTCCAAGGGGCATATAAGAAGCCACGTGAATTAAACTGGATGGTAGGGGTATTAATTTTCTTCGTTATGCTTGCCTTAGGCTTAACCGGTTACTTATTACCATGGGATAACAAAGCATATTTTGCAACAGTTGTTACGCTTCAAATTGTGGAAGGGGTTCCTTTTATAGGCGAATTTGCTAAAACGCTTTTAAATGGTGATCCATCCATTGTCGGTGCTCAAACACTTGCAAGATTCTTTGCCATTCACGTATTTTTCTTGCCAGCTGCATTATTTGTTTTAATGGCTGTGCACTTTATAATGATCCGAAAACAAGGTATTTCTGGTCCATTGTAGAATTCAGACAGATAAGGAGGGATAGCGTTGAAACGAGGTAAAGGGATGAAGTTTGTCGGCGACTCACGTATTCGTGCTGACAAACCAAAGTTTATTCCAAAAGATTATTCAGAATATCCTGGTAGAACAGAGGCTTTTTGGCCAAACTTCCTGCTTAAAGAATGGTTAGTTGGTGCAGTATTCTTAGTTGGTTTCTTATGTTTAACAATCGCGCACCCGGCTCCATTAGAGAAATTAGCTGATCCAACAGATACAGCATATGTACCATTACCGGACTGGTACTTCTTATTCTTATATCAATTATTGAAATATAAATTTGCAAGTGGTGCTTTCAACGTACTAGGTTCCGTTGTTATTCCAGGTCTTGCTTTTGGTGCCTTATTCCTAGCACCTTTCTTAGACCGTGGAAAAGAACGCCGTCCTCATAAGCGTCCAATTTCAACAGGATTAATGCTACTAAGTATTGTGGCTATCTTCTGGCTAACATACGAAGCTGCTCATCATGTTGATTGGGAAGCAAAAGCAGAAAATAATAAACCGGAATTACCGGAGGAAAATGCGGTTGAAATTGATCAATCTGATCCCGGTTATGAAGTATATCAAGCGAACAGCTGTATTCAGTGTCACGGTGATGACTTATCAGGTGGTGCTGCAGCTCCTTCCTTAATTGGAACTGAGCACGGTGTTGATGAAATTAAAGATATCGCGGTCAATGGTATCGGAACTATGCCAGCAGATCAGTTCGAAGGTTCAGATGAAGAATTACAGCAGCTTGCTGAATTTATTGTGTCTGTCAACGAACAGGCTGCAGAAGGTGAATAACACATATTCGAAAAACCCTCGCTCTCACATATCGGGCGAGGGTTTTTATCACGGTATAAACCGGTAGTAATACATGTTTCAAAGATTACTGTGAGGTTCATTCATGATCTTACCAAATGTTAGGGGAAAAAAGATGATTAGAAAATTTTTATTTCAACCGAATATCATAGCTTTGTTGTTCATCGTAAATTTATTAGGGACAATCTATGGCTATTATTGGTATGGCAACCAATTGGCAGATACGCCGATTCCATTTCTGCTATTTGTTCCTGACAGCCCGACAGCAAGTTTATTCTTTACTATTTTCTTGTTTTTTATCTTAAAAGGAAAAAACGTCCCGCTTATTGAAGCGCTCGCCTTTACCACTCTAGTAAAATACGGCATTTGGGCAGTGATTATGAACATTCTGACATTAGTCGTTACTGGGGATTTAAGTTGGCAAGGGTATATGTTAATCGCTTCTCATGGTGCAATGGCTATTCAAGCGTTTCTCTATGCTCCACTGTACAAAATAAAATTAGTCCACTTAACCATCGCAGGAATTTGGCTGCTGCATAATGAAATGATTGATTATGTTTATGGAATGATGCCTGTATATGGCAGTTTATCGGATTACCAAACACATATCGGCTACTTTACGTTTTGGTTATCGGTTGTTACCATCCTAGCTGTTTATTTCTGGTCTGTTCATCGCAATGATCCATACCAAAAATTGGGTAACAAGCTTTAAAGCAAAACGGTTGCATATCTATCCACACTCCATCATACATTTTTAAAAAGAAAGATGGAAGAAGGGGTAGCTGTGCGTATTCGCGTGATGATCGTATTTTTTTTCTCTTTAATGATTATACAAGCATTTGTGCATAGTAATGTGTTGGCGCAGCAAGATGCACGATATATGTATACATTCGAAAGACTAGTGCAGGAACAGCGATATCATGTTGCACTGCAATTGATTGAGAATAATAAATCAACGATATTGGAAACTGCTGCAAGAGAAAAGAATGCATATAAAGATGTCATGCAGCAATATTTGGAAAGTGGAATCGACATTTTACAAGAAGACTCAGCAAGCTATACCGAAAAAAGAATTGCTGCACAGCAGATTTTAATTTTGTGGGATGCCATTCAGAATGAAAATGCTCCACTCTGGACGACATGGAAGCAAGAATTAGATAGAAAAATGGATCTTATTCTGTCTAAAGAATCAGTTAGTACTGAAGATGTGGAAGAAATTGCATACTATGTGCAGGTGATTTCTCCAGTTGCAAAATTGCATCTTGACGAGGAGCAATATCAGGATTATCAAGCATCCATCTCATTATTGACCAATGATCAAAAGGTATCTAATGAAAAAGAACTAGAGGAGACATTCTCACACATTTCCCAACTAAATAGTGATACGATGAATAAGGCGAATGCAGAATATACAAAATGGTTAATTTTTATCGTATTCGGTTTTATTTTCCTTAGTTTATCTTATGTCGCCTGGGCAAAATACAGAGGAGAAGCGGTATAATCATTACAATTGACACGTTGTCGGATTTTGACTAAAATTAATGTTATAAATGAATAAACTAATGGAGGATTGTACATGTTAGGGTATTTAATATATCTGGTTTTATTAATTGCTGTACCACTTTGGGCCCAATCCAAAGTAAAGAACACGTATAAAAAATATTCTCAAGTAATGAATGCAAACATGATGACCGGTGCAGAGGTTGCCCGTAAAATATTAAATGATAATGGGTTGTTTGATGTCAGGATAGAAGAGACAAAAGGTACCTTATCAGACCATTATGACCCCCGTAAAAAGGTCGTTCGATTATCGAGTGATAATTATCATGGTTATTCAGCTGCTGCTTCTGCGATCGCAGCCCATGAGGTAGGACATGCGATTCAGGACGCCGAAGCTTACGCATTCTTACGGTTTCGCCATACTTTAGTACCAATTGCAGGACTTGGTGACAAGATGTCCTTTATTTTTATCATTGCAGGAATACTGTTAGGGGCAATGAACTTAGTACTTGTTGGGGTTATTTTTATGTCATTCGCAGTATTGTTCCAACTAGTCACGCTGCCAGTTGAATTTGATGCTTCCAACCGGGCAATGAACCAATTAGTCTCAACTGGTATTATTCGCAATAATGAAGAACGTCAAACGAAAAAAGTGTTAAATGCTGCCGCGTTAACATATGTTGCAGCAGCACTGGTGGCAGTAGCGGAGTTAATCCGCTTTGCATCCATGTTTTTCCTTGCGAGTGATGAATAAGTTTTATTATGATGAAAGACAGATGTATAAACATCTGTCTTTTTATTTAACAATGGAGGGTGTTGAATGTATAATAAAGAAAGTATGGCGAACATGCAGCAACGAGTCGATCAATATATCTCACAATTCAAGGAAGGTTATTTTTCGCCATTAACTATGATGACTCGTTTTACCGAAGAAATCGGAGAATTAGCTCGCGAAGTCAATCACCTTTATGGTGAAAAACCGAAGAAAAATACAGAGAAAGACAATTCGATTGAAGCGGAGTTAGGAGACTTACTGTTCGTCATGATTTGCTTTGCTAACTCTCAAGGGATTAGCTTAGATGAAGCATTTGACCGAACAATGAATAAGATCGAAACAAGAGATAAAAATCGTTGGACAAGGAAAAACAGTCAGGAGGATCAGAATGAGTAAAGTGAAAGTTATTGTTGCTGGCCCGCGAGGAAAAATGGGCAGTGAAGCATTACGTATGATCGAGAAACAAGATGATTTAGAATTGATTGCCTGCTTAGATCATAAATTTGAAGGAAAGAAAGTTAGCGAATTCGAAGAGTTGCCCAATTTCGATGTAGACATTTACACAGATATTGAGCAATGTTTTCAGGCAGTCGATGCGGATGTATTAGTTGATCTTACCACTCCTGAATTCGGGTATTTACATACTAAAACTGCAATTAAATACGGAATCCGACCTGTTGTAGGTACAACTGGCTTTAGCGACGAACAACTTCAGGAGCTAACAGACCTAGCAGAAGAGAAAGGGATTGGTGTCATCATTGCACCTAACTTTGCTCTAGGAGCTGTATTGATGATGCAGTTCGCCAAATGGGCAGCGAAATACTTTCCAGATGTAGAAATTATCGAAAAGCATCATGATCGTAAATTAGATGCGCCTTCTGGAACAGCTGTCAAAACAGCACAATTAATTCAAGAAGAAAGGGAATCCAAAACACAAGGACACCCTGATGAAAAAGAAACGATTGCAGGAGCACGTGGAGCAGATGTGGATGGCATGAAAATTCACAGTATGCGGTTACCTGGTCTTGTAGCACATCAGGAAGTCGTATTCGGTTCCGCTGGGGAAAACTTAACGATTAAACATGACTCCTTCCATCGTGAGTCTTTTATGACTGGTGTGAAGCTTGCAATTGATCATGTGATGAAGTTGGACCTGCTTGTATATGGATTGGAAAACATTTTAGAATAGGGGAGATCATCTTGAAAATTGCCTTAATTGCACATGATAAAAAGAAACAGGATATCGTAAATTTTACTATTGCTTATACAGAAATTTTGAAGCATCATACCTTATTGGCGACTGGAACAACTGGGAAGAAAATCAGTGACGCTACCGGCTTGGAAATTCATCGCTTCCAATCAGGACCGTTAGGCGGTGATCAGCAGATTGGAGCGAGAATTGCTGATAATGAAATGGATTTGGTCATTTTCTTCCGAGATCCGTTAACTGCTCAACCACATGAGCCAGACATCAGTGCGTTGATGCGCCTTTGTGACGTCTATCAAATTCCATTAGTAACAAATCTTGGTGGTGCAGAAGTTATGATTAGAGCACTAGATGCAGGCTTCTTTGATTGGCGTAAATTATAAGATTAAAAATAAACGAGGTGGGTTGCCATATGCTTAAAATCGGAATTACATGCTATCCATCTGTCGGTGGATCTGGAATTATTGCGACTGAACTTGGAAAAATGCTGGCCAAACAAGGTCACGAAATCCATTTCATTACATCTAGTATCCCGTTTAGACTGGACTCATTTTATCCTAATATATTTTTTCATGAAGTGGAGTTAAATCATTATCCAGTGTTCCAATATCCACCATACGATTTAGCGCTGGCAACAAAAATGGCAGAAGTAATCGATACGGAACAGATAGATATTATTCACGCACATTATGCTGTGCCACATGCGATTTGCGCTATTTTAGCAAAACAAATGGCAAAGCATCCTGTCAAAATAGTGACAACGTTGCACGGTACGGATATTACCGTACTTGGTATTGATCATAGTTTGAAGAAAATGATTCAATTCGGTATTGAACAATCAGATGCTGCTACAGCAGTAAGCGAAAGTCTAGTTGGACAAACGAAGGAAATGCTCGGAGTTAAGTGTCCATTACATGTTATTTATAATTTTGTGAACGAGCTCGAATACGTGCCGAATCAAAAACATCATTTGAAACAGAAATACGGAATGGCGGATGATGATAAAGTACTGATCCATATTTCTAACTTCCGCAAAGTAAAGCGGCTGGAAGATGTAATTCATACGTTCCAAAAGGTCCATGAGAAAGAACCGTCCCATTTACTGCTGATTGGTGATGGACCAGAGTACGGACAGATTTATGATCTAGTGCGTGCATTAGGTCTTGAAGAGGTAGTTCACTTTCTCGGAAAACAAAAAAATATTCCGGAGTTACTTTCGATTGCAGATATTAAATTACTGTTATCAGAAAAAGAAAGCTTTGGGTTAGTTCTGCTTGAAGCAATGGCTTGCGGTGTGCCCTGCGTGGGTTCGAATATAGGTGGAATCCCAGAAGTAATTGCTGATGGCGAAACAGGTTTTATTGAAGAATTAGGAGATACAGAGGCGTTTGCTTCGAGAGTATTAGAACTGTTACAAAACAAGCAAAAATGGCAGCAATTCTCAGAGAATGCCATCGAAAGAGTGACACATCGTTTTTCATCGGAAAAAATCAGAAAACAATACGAAAGTCTATATTATCAAGTATTAGGTGAATAAGATGACAGATCCGTTATTTCTATTAGCACAGGAAATCGTCAAAAGAATAGAAGCACACCACTACCAGGCCTATATTGTCGGTGGCGCTGTACGCGATGCACTACTTCAACGACAAGTGGATGACATCGATATTACAACGTCTGCTCTGCCTCAAGAAATTCAACAAATTTTTCCGAAAGTGATTCCTACGGGGTTACAGCACGGGACTGTTACTGTAAGATTTCAACAAACGTCCTTTGAAGTGACGACATTTCGTACAGAAGGTAAATACAGCGATTTTCGACGACCGGACCAGGTTCAATTTGTTTCTGATTTGAAGGAAGATTTAGCTCGAAGAGATTTTACAATGAATGCTATCGCGATAGACTCATCCTTTAGGCCAATTGATCCATTTGCCGGGAGGAAGGACATCGAGGCTAACCTGATCCGAACGGTTGGCGATCCGAATCAGCGTTTTCTGGAAGATCCATTACGTATGATGCGAGCAATCAGATTTCAAAGTCAGCTAGGTTTTCTGATTGATGAATCAGCTTTGCAAGCGATCAGTGAGCACCGGAAGTGGCTTTCCAAAATTGCTGTCGAACGTATCTCTGTTGAATGGATGAAAACAGTCACTGGCAGTCATTTTCCTCGAGCAAAGCAAAGCCTAGTTGATACTAGGCTGATCGACTGCCTCCCAGTTATCGGAAGAAATGCAGCTATCCAACAAGTGATGGAAGAATTAGATTATTCCTATACAAGTATCGCTGCTTTTGTCGCCTATATGGAATTGCAGGTCCAGACTGTCCCGTTTTCTACCTGGAAAAGGGAATGGAAGCTTTCCAATCAAATCAAAAAAGATTGTGAAATACTATATAATAGTGTACTCGCCTATCCTGCGAATTCGCTAAGCTGGATTATTTATCAAGTAGAAGATCGTTTACTCACTGACTTTCAATTTCTCTGTCAGCTCTATCATCAGCAGCAATGGTCGATTTCTTTTTTGCAAAAGCAGAAAGAAAGATTACCAATACTAACACGTTCAGAGCTTGCTGTGAACGGGAAAGACATCATTACTTTATTCCCGGACAAGGAAAGAGGCGTCTGGATTCAGGAGATGTTGTCTGCAGTTGAAAAAGCTGTCGTTGAGAAACAAGTGCATAATAACAAAAATGATATAAGAGAGTGGTTGCAAAATTATGGTTTCCAGTAAACGTTATCAACTTATTTCCATATTAGCAGAGCAAGGCGATAATTATATTTCCGGTCAGATGCTTTCAGAACGCTTGAAAATTTCACGTACTGCAATATGGAAGCATATGAACGAATTGAAGAAAGATGGCTATCAATTTGAGTCGGCACCAAAGAAAGGCTATCGTTTAATTAAAAAACCTGACAATTTGAATGAGAGCACGATCAAGTGGGGGTTAAAAACAGATTGGCTCGGAAAACAGATTGAGTTTCAAGAGTCGATGACATCTACTCAGGATATTGCCCATGAATTAGCAAGAAAAGGCGCTGCACATGGTACGGTTGTTACCACTAACAATCAGCTGCAAGGTCGCGGCCGAATGGACCGAACGTGGCATTCGGATCACGATGGCGGTATTTGGATGAGTCTTATTTTACGTCCAGACATTCCTCCACACCAAGCATCCCAGATAACTTTATTTGTTGCAGTTACCTTAGTCGAATCATTAGAGAGACATACAGGGCTTGATATTCAAATCAAATGGCCAAATGATCTGTTTATTAATGGGAAGAAAATATCAGGCATTTTAACGGAAATGCAAGCTGAATTAGAATCCATTCAATATTTAATTATCGGATTTGGTATCAATGTCAATCAATCGATCGAACAACTTCCATCTGAGATTAACAAACTTTCCACCTCATTAAGAATTGAATCTGATCATAATTGGGATAAGCTGACATTAATCCAACAACTATTACAAGATTTTGAGAAAGCTTACGAAGTGTATTTAGAAACAGGCTTTGAGCCAGTTAAACAAAAATGGTTGAATCATGCGTATAAATTACACGAGATGGTTCATATAAAAACGTTTCAGGAAGAATATGATGCAGAGATTAAAGGGGTTTATGATGATGGAGCGCTAATCGTTCGCAAGCAAAATGGAGAAGATAAACGTATTTACAGTGCAGATATTACATGGTAAGGAAGTGTAATGATGAAAAACACGTTACAGTTGCAAAAAATGAAGAACAACAGCGAAAAAATTTCGATGGTGACAGCTTATGATTATCCGTCAGCAAAGATTGCAGAAGCTGCCGGAATCGATATGATCCTTGTAGGTGATTCACTAGGAATGGTAGTACTAGGCTATGATTCAACCATTCAAGTCACTGTCGATGATATGATTCACCACGGGAAAGCGGTACGTAGAGGAGCACCGGATACTTTTACTGTTATTGATATGCCCTTTATGTCTTACCACTTATCGTTAGAGAAAGCCTTAGAAAATGCACAATGGATCATGCAGCAAACCAATGCACAAGCATTAAAAGTAGAAGGAGCATCAACGGATACGCTACTGCTGGTTCAGTATCTTACTGAAGCAGGTGTGCCGATTGTTGGCCACCTTGGACTAACACCACAGTCCGTCCATGTGTTAGGTGGTTATCGAATTCAAGGTAAAGATAAACAAACTGCCGAGAAACTAATCACTGATGCTAAGCAATTAGAACAGTATGGAGCTGTTGCAGTAGTATTAGAGTGTGTGCCTGATCGATTAGCCAAACATGTTAGTCAGCGGTTATCTATCCCAACAATCGGTATCGGTGCAGGTAAAGATTGTGATGGTCAGGTTCTGGTTTATCATGATATATTACAATATGGTGTTGATTTTAAGCCGTCATTTGTTAAGGTATATAGTGAGATTAGTCCTATAGTTACAGATGCACTGGCAAAATACCATCAAGAAGTAAAGGAAAGAAAGTACCCTGATGACACTCATACATTCAAAATGGACGATCAATTAGCAAAGGAATTGAATCTGGAGGAATAACACTGTGAATGTAATACGTACTGTTAAGGAATTAACTTCTGTTACGAAAGAGCTTAAACAAAAACAGCATTCTATCGGCTTTGTACCAACAATGGGTTTTTTACATGAAGGACATACTACGCTGATGAATGAAAGTAAAAAATATGCGGACATATTAATCGCGAGTATTTTTGTCAATCCATTGCAATTCGGACCTGATGAAGACTTTGAACGCTATCCACGTAATGAAGAACGAGATCTACAGATAGCAGAAGCACATGGTGTCGACTATTTATTTATGCCAACTGTAGAGGAAATGTATCCAGACAGAGCAACAGTGACGGTAACAGTCCAAAATCGCGCAGATGTACTCTGTGGTAGAAGCAGGACTGGTCATTTTGACGGGGTAGCGACGGTCCTGACTAAACTGTTCCATCTTACGAAAGCAGACTTTGCTTTCTTTGGTTTGAAAGATGCACAACAAGTGGCCGTTGTAAAAGGTTTAGTTGATGATTTTAATTTTGATACAACCATTATCGCCGTTCCAACTGTAAGGGAGAAAGATGGGTTGGCAAAAAGCAGCAGGAATGTTTACCTTTCTGAGCAAGAACGGAATGAAGCTGTTCATTTGAACCAATCCTTACAAATCGGAAAACAATTAATCATTGACGGTGAAAGAAATACTGATATGATAAGAGAGAAAGTAAAAAAGTATATTTACGCCAATACAAGTGGCCAAATAGATTATGTAGAGGTATTAGCTTTCCCGTCGTTAACAGAAGCTGCTCCAATAAATCAACAAATCATTATTGCTGTAGCTGTTCAGTTTTCGAAAGCAAGATTGATTGATAATGTGATTGTCGATCAACAAGGGTCTTTGCCTAAAGCTAGTGTTTAGGAGGAACATACATGTTTCGTACTATGATGAAATCAAAAATTCATCGTGCACGCGTTACCGAAGCGAACTTGCAATATGTTGGCAGTATCACCATAGATGCGGATATTATCGATCAGGTTGGTATTCTACCACACGAAAAAGTGCAAATTGTAAATAACAATAATGGAGCACGGTTAGAAACATACGTAATCGCAGGTGAAAGAGGAAGTAAGGTCGTGTGTTTAAATGGTGCGGCTGCTCGATTAGTGCAACCGGATGATATTATTATAATTGTTTCCTATGGTATTTTCTCAGAAGAGGAATTATCGAATTTCAAGCCGAAAGTCGCCGTGATGGATGACAATAATAATATTCAGGAAATGTTAGAACAAGAACCACCATTAACTCGCGTATAGCACTAGATAACTCTTATCCCTCTTAGGTAAGAGTTTCTTTTATATAGAGGTGTTTTCCGGATTGAATTGGAATTTTTAGTATCGGAGATGATCGTTTTGCAAAAATATGTCGTATTAGATGTGGAAACAACAGGACAATCAGCAGCCAAAGGCGATCGAATCATAGAAATAGCAATTGTAATAATCGAAAATAATCAAATTACAGCACAGTATAATCAACTGATCAATCCGGAAAAGCCAATTCCCGCTTTTATTTCACAACTGACCTCGATAACGGATGAAGATGTAGCAACGATGCCGATTTTCGCTGAAGTTGTAGCAGATTTTATACATATGTTCGACGATGCGGTTTTCGTGGCTCATAACGTTTATTTCGATTTGACATTTTTGAATGAAGAATTAGAGCGGAACGGACATTCACCTATCAAACCAAAAGTTTTGGATACGGTCGAATTAGCAAGAATTCTATTACCGAAGGCTTCCAGTTATAAATTAAACGAATTAGCAGAATATTTGTTAATCAGTCATGAGAATCCGCACCGTGCGATATCTGACGCTCTAGTCACTGCAGACCTGTTCATCTTGCTGTTGCATAAATTACAATCATTGCCTCAGGTTGTAAAAGAACAATTACGCTACTTATCGAGACGGCTACGGTCAAATATCGATCAATTAGGAGAATTGCTCGATTCTCCAGTCCATCGCAATGATATTGATATTTTTCGTGGTTTTGCATTGAAAAGCACTGATTCGTATACACAACAACAAGATGACATATGTGACACATATGGTGATTTTCTGGAGAAGATGTACGGTGAAGATGGGCAATTAGCTTCTCTGTTTACCGAATATGAGAAGCGACCATCTCAGCAATTCATCAGTGAAAAAGTCTATGACCATTTTCGCACACATGAACATGCTCTCATTGAAGCGGAGACTGGACTGGGCAAAACAATCGCTTATTTAATACCAGCCGTATATGAATCATTGCATCACAATCAGCGTGTTGTCATCAGTACGACAAATACGAACTTGCAATCGCAATTAATTGAACAGGATTTAAAGAAGCTTCAGGTACAGGTACCAACTGTAATTGTCAAAGGGAAAAAT
Organism: Gracilibacillus caseinilyticus; assembly: GCF_022919115.1. Taxonomy (NCBI): domain Bacteria; kingdom Bacillati; phylum Bacillota; class Bacilli; order Caryophanales; family Bacillaceae; genus Gracilibacillus; species Gracilibacillus caseinilyticus. Next base: position 3,417,561 of record NZ_CP095072.1, read on the forward strand.
CATTACTTGAGTTTGCAGAAATTTGAACAATATTATCATGATACCAGCTATTTTTCGTACCAGGATGTGTTGTTTAAATCGATGATCTTAGTTTGGTTGACGGAAACAACGACAGGAGATTTGGACGAAATTCAGTTTGCTGTTGATAAGCAACCCATATACCATCAGATTATTGTTAATCATGAAAGAACTTCGACTCCGTGGAAAGATTATTGTTTCTATCGAAGAATGCTCAAAAAAGCGGCTTCTGCATCGATCATCGTAACCAATCATGCATTATTGACGATTGACAGCAAGGCAGAACGTCCTATTTTGCCCAGCTACCATCGGTTAATTGTAGATGAAGCGCACCAGTTGGAACAAGTGGCGACAAATCATTCCGGTCTATCTTTGAGTTATTTCGAATTAACATCGTACCTACAGCTGCTGGAAAAGAATTACGGCAACCTAAGTGATATACCAACGAAGATTGAACATGTGAAATACGAAGCTGATATTTTATTTCGACAGCTGTTTCAAGTAGTAAAAGATGAGAATCAAAAACAAAAAGCAGTAACTGAAATTGGCAGGTTTAAGGCAGTATGGGAACCGAATGAACAAACGAAGGATAGTGTTGATCGAACAGTATTGATGCTTACAGAATTATGTGAACGATTGGAACAAATCGACGAGGAAGAACAAAAACAATTGATCCAGATAAAACAAAAGATGCATCGTTTGTTAGCTGTGGAAGACAACGCATCAGTTACTTGGTTGGAAATAGATCAAAATGGTGCAGAGAATGCGGTTTTTGTTCACCAGGAACCTTTTTCCGTTCAACAGCTTCTTCATGATCAATTATTTAACCAAAAAGAAGCGATCATACTAATTAGTGCAACATTAACCATGAATAAATCTTTTCAATATATTCGCAATAAATTAGGTATGAATACTTTAACGGCAAAAGAATATATGGTGGAACACCACTTTGATTACAAACATAATGTCGAGCTGTTAATTCCTGATGATTTACCAGCAATCCAATACCCGCGAAATGATGATTTTATTTACGCTGTCAATGAAGCGATCATTTCACTTTCTGAAAAAACAGATGGCAGAATGCTTGTACTGTTTACATCGTATGATATGTTACGCAAAAGTTATTATTTGTTAAAGGAATCAGATTATTTGTCTGATTACATGATCATTGGTCAAGGTGTTACTTCTGGAAGCAGAAATAGACTAATCAAACAATTTCAAGGATTTGATAAATCTATATTGCTCGGTACCAATGCATACTGGCAAGGCATTGACATACCTGGTGAAGACCTTTCATGTCTGATGATTGTTAAACTACCGTTTCAATCACCACAAGATCCCGTATATAAGAAAAAAGCTAATTATTATCAGGCCAAGGGAATTAACCCTTTCATGGAAATTGCACTTCCACAGGCTGTCCTGCAGTTTAAACAAGGGTTTGGAAGATTGATTCGCAAAAAGTCAGATCGTGGAGTTATCTTTGTGATGGATGACCGACTGATGACGAAGCGATACGGCAAAACATTTATGGGATCGATCCCTGAAATTTCAGTTCATTATGACCACTTTGAAAAATTGTTAAACCGAGTCAGTAAATGGTTATGATAAACTAATACATTTTGTGAGAACCTATCTAGTACAAATCATCGAAGAGGTAGGTGGGTTCTCCATGAAAATACGGTTGATGTGTAGCATGATTTTATACGTTATCATACTGGCTGCGTTCTCTCCAGTATATGCCATACCAGATGTTGAGATTCCGCAAATGAGTACAAATCAAATGGACATGGTGTTTTTCAATGTGCCTCACGGAGAGGCTAGTTTATTAACCAATTATCAAGGCGAACATATTTTAGTCAATACTGCCTCGAAAAAAAGTCAAAAAACTTTATTTGAAAATTTGTCCAAATTACAAGTAGATAAAATAGAAACCATTATCATTACCAATCAATCAGAAGAATATACAGGAAATCTGTTGTATTTTATCGAACATTACCAAGTAGAGAATGTCATTGTACCATCTAATATGAATGTCCAATCACTAGAAGAAGACGTGACGATACAGAAATGGAAACTAGATGATCAATTTCAATTGTGGGATGAATTGGCTTTGCGAACACTAGACGAAACAAAAGATGGCGACATTTCTTTCCTAATGGAGTATGGCCAGGAATCAATTTTGTTTTTAAATGATAAGGACACTGCTATCGAGCGAAAATTAATGAACCAGACAGTTGACGTCGATATCTTAAAAGTAGCAGCATTTGGAAGTGGAAATTCTCCGTCTCAGCGTTTTTTAGAGAAAATTGATCCTTATATGGGCATTATTTTTCCAAGTCAGACACATAGGATAAATGAGTCATTGATCGAACGATTAAATGCAACATGGATAGATGTTTATTTTTTAAAGCAGTCTGGAACTGTTTTTGTCCGTTTAAACAAGGATGATTACGAAATTCTAACCGAAAACAGCTCTGTAAGCTCCTTACACCGTTAAATTCGTAAATATAATTAAAAATCTGCCAAGTTTTCAGTTGAAAAATTACGGCATCTGCATCAAAATAAAGAAAGAAAAGAATTCTCTTAATCATCTCTGTCCAGATTACATCCCACATACATGAATTTATTACTGGAGGTGCTAACGTATGAGCCAATCAAAAATCACAACATTATCGACAGTGAAAATTGATCATGCCGATGATCTGTATAAAATAGTCGATAGCTTAAACAGGACGCTAAAAGAGGATAATTTGATGTTTGGATTAACATTAAGCGAGGATAATTATGAAAAAGCAATCTTTACCATTTATCGGACATAACAAATTATGGTTCACTGTGGCACTTATTGCCATTGTTGCACTGATCGCCATCTATTATTTTGTCTCACTGTATCAAGATGTAATCGAAAGTAAAACCAATCAATTTGAAGAAGTTCGGCAGTATACATTAAGTAACACCTCACTTGATCAAATACATAGTGTGGAAAGATATCATGGTGACCAATTGTACTACGTGCTAGAAGGGGAGAATGAACAACAACAAGATACCTTAGCATATGTTTTCCAAACGGAGGACGGTCAGTGGGATTATCAAATGTATAAAGAAGAATCGTTTTACTCAGAGAAAGAACTATTAACAGAATGGCGAGATCGTTGTACGGAATGCGAGTATTTAGGATCTGCGATTGGCATAGATGAAGAAATGCCAATTCTGGAAATTAAATATATGGATACGTCTGATCGTTTAGTTTATGAACATGTCTTACTAGAAGATAAAACACATTATCGATTAACATTAACTCCATCATTTCAATATTAGAAAGGTGATTAATTAATTATGGATTTAGCAAACAGAGTGCAAACACTAACCCCGTCATCAACCTTAGCCATTACGGCGAAAGCAAAGGAATTGAAACAGGCAGGCCATGATGTAATTGGCTTAGGAGCAGGTGAGCCGGATTTCAATACACCTGAACATATTCTTGACGCGGCATCGAAATCAATGTATGACGGATTTACAAAATATACACCATCAGGTGGTACCGTAGAATTAAAAAAAGCAATTCAGCAAAAAATGCAAGATGACCAAGGCTTGGCATACGACCTTGATCAAATCATTGTTACCATCGGTGCGAAACATGGTCTTTATACTTTATTTCAAGTACTGTTAAACAAAGGGGATGAAGTAATTGTTCCTGCACCATACTGGGTAAGCTATCCAGAACAGATTAAATTAGCAGAAGGAAAACCAGTCTTTGTTGATGCAAAGGAAGAAAATGAATTTAAATTAACCCCTGAGCAGCTAGAACATGCGATTACAGACAAAACAAAAGCAGTAATCATCAATTCACCAAGTAACCCAACAGGTGCTATGTATGATAAAGAAGAATTAGAAGCATTAGGAGAAGTTTGTTTAAAACATAATATTTTAATTGTTTCAGATGAAATCTATGAAAAATTAACTTATACATCAACAAAACATGTATCGATTGCCGAGCTTTCTCCTCAGTTAAAGGAACAAACGGTTGTCATTAATGGTGTTTCTAAATCCCATTCGATGACAGGCTGGAGAATTGGGTATGCAGTGGGGAACAAATCGATTATTAAAGCAATGACTAATCTGGCATCTCATTCTACTTCCAATCCGACATCAATCGCACAAGTAGCAGCAGAGGCTGCTTATACTGGTGATCAACAGCCGGTAAATATAATGAGAGAAGCTTTTGCCGATCGATTAGAAAAACTGTATGACTGGCTGGTAGCTATTCCAGGCATTGATTGTGTCAAACCTAAAGGTGCTTTCTACTTATTTCCAAATGTGAAAGAAGCAGTCGAAATGAACGGATTCGAAACAGTAGATGAATGGGTCACAGCTTTATTGGAAGAGGAAAAAGTAGCATTAGTTCCCGGAACAGGATTCGGTGCACCGGATAACGTCCGTCTTTCTTATGCCATTTCATTAGAGCAACTAGAAGAAGCTGCAAATCGTATTAAACGCTTTGTGGAAAATCACAGTTAAGTATGGATAGTGGAGGCAATAACATGAAAACAACTATTAATCAGGCAGCATCCAATGTGAATCAGGTAGTGACAATTGGAGCATGGCTTGCTAATAAACGTTCCAGCGGTAAAATCGCATTTTTACAACTTCGTGATGGAACAGGTTTTATCCAGGGTGTTGTCGTAAAAGCGGACGTATCAGAAGAAACGTTCCAATTAGCAAAATCGATAACACAGGAAACGTCTTTATACGTTACGGGTACGATTGTAAAGGATACGCGTTCACCGTTTGGCTATGAAATGCAAGTAAAAGAATTAGAAGTGATCCATGAGGCAACTGATTACCCCATTACACCAAAGGAACATGGTACAGAGTTCTTAATGGATCATCGTCATCTATGGTTGCGTTCGAAGAAACAGCATGCAATTATGAAAATTAGAAATCAAATCATTCAATCAACCTATCAGTTTTTTCAAAAAGAAGACTTTATGAAGATTGATCCACCTATATTAACAGGTGCAGCGGCAGAAGGAACGACAGAATTATTCCATACGAAGTATTTTGACGAAGAAGCTTATTTATCTCAAAGTGGTCAGTTATATATGGAAGCTGCTGCAATGGCATTCGGTCGTGTATTTTCATTCGGTCCTACATTCCGTGCCGAAAAGTCAAAAACACGTCGCCATTTAATTGAGTTCTGGATGATTGAACCTGAAATGGCTTTTGTAACACATGAAGAGAGTCTGGAAATTCAGGAAAATTATGTTGCATATGTAGTAGAGCAAGTTTTAGAGCATTGTCAATTAGAACTAACGACTTTAGAACGTGATGTTGATACATTGAAAAAGATAAAGGCACCTTTTCCACGTATTACGTATGATAAAGCAATCGAAATGCTGAAAAAGAAAGGCTTTACTGATGTAGAGTGGGGAGAAGATTTCGGTGCACCTCATGAAACTGCAATTGCCGAAAGCTTTGACCAACCAGTGTTTATCACGCATTATCCGAAAGACATTAAAGCATTCTATATGAAACCAGATCCTGAGCGTGATGATGTCGTGTTATGTGCGGATTTAATCGCACCAGAAGGATATGGAGAAATCATTGGTGGTTCGGCAAGAATCGACGACTTAGCTTTAATGGAACAACGATACCAGGAACATCACCTGTCAGGAGATGCTTATCAGTGGTACCTGGAATTAAGAAAATATGGAAGTGTTCCGCACGCCGGCTTTGGTCTGGGCTTAGAAAGAACAGTAGCCTGGATCAGTGGAGTCGAGCACGTTCGTGAAACGATTCCATTCCCACGATTGTTAAATCGTTTATACCCGTAATGGAATGATAATCCTTTGCATTCTCAATGCAAGGGATTATCGTATTTTACACGTTAAGAATAATAAACGGGCCCAAAAGATATATATCATAAAATTGTTTAGAAGGTGGTGATTAGATTTATGCGTGAAAAAATGCAAACAATATTATTTGATCAGGTCAATCTTCCAGCCCTCTTGATTGAACGATTTGCACAGTTAGGAATGAACGAAACACAACTTGCGATTATTTTACAAATCTATACCGCGCAACGTCGGGGAAATAATTTTCCTACACCAGAAGAACTGTCCGGACAGCTGACGATCAGTAGTGAATCTTGTTCTACTTTGTTACGTCAGCTCATACAGAAAGGGTTTCTTACGATTGAAGAAGACAAAGAAGACGATCAGATTATAAAAGAGACGTATTCATTTGAGCCACTGTGGGAAAAACTGTATCAAGCAGAAGAAAAACCAAAAAAACAGTCTGAAGACAAAGTGGGCGAGGTTTTCCAAAAGTTTGAACGCGAATTTGGCAGACCACTTTCTCCATTTGAAATTGAGATGATTAACAATTGGCTGGATGAGGACAGGCATGATAGGTCACTGATATATGCTGCTTTACGAGAAGCGGTATTAATGGGCAAAGTGAATTTTAAATATATTGATCGGATTTTAATGGAGTGGCACAAAAAAGGAATCAAATCTCTCCAGCAAGCTCAGCAGACGAGCCGCTCCTTTCATCAAAAACAATCGAACACAACTGCAAAGAAATCACATTCATATGATAAGTCGCTTTATTATAACTGGCTAGAGGAGTAAGATACATGTTAACAAAAAAAGATATAACCATTGTGCGGAAGGAATTAGAGAATATGTTTCCTGATGCCGAATGTGAGTTGATACACGAAAATCCATTTGAATTAGTAATAGCTGTTTTATTATCTGCACAATGTACAGATGCCCTTGTAAACAAAGTAACAAAAGATCTTTTTCAAAAATATAAAACACCAGAGGATTACTTGGCTGTTACACTAGAAGAGTTGCAGTCAGACATTCGATCCATTGGTTTATATCGCAATAAATCGAAGAACATTCGTAAGCTGTGCGAGACATTGATTGAAAAATACGATGGTATTGTCCCTAATACAAAAGAAGAGCTAGAGAGCTTAGCAGGAGTGGGGAGGAAGACAGCGAATGTAGTAGCTTCTGTTGCTTTTGGTGAACCGACCATTGCTGTTGATACCCACGTAGAACGTGTTTCTAAGCGACTTGGTATATGCCGCTGGAAAGACAGTGTTCTAGAGGTGGAAAAAACACTGATGCGGAAGATTCCAAAAGAAGAGTGGAGCGATACCCATCATCGAATGATTTTCTTCGGCCGGTATCATTGTAAAGCAAAAAGCCCGCAATGTGAGACCTGTCCATTATTAGATTTATGCCGGGAAGGTCAAAAAAGAATGAAAAAAAGCAGCAAGGTTATCGTATAAGCCTTGCTGCTTTTTTTGCTAATGATAAGCACTTATTTAAATATCTCTTATGGACTTAAAAGTAAAGGACCGGGTGTTTCCCGGTCCTTTACTACGATGCTTGATCTTGAATTGCGTTGTCTTCACCAGAATCACTATCTCCGTTATCTTCTGTTTGGTCATCTTCGACATTGTCATCTCCGGTGTTATTGCTGTCATCTTCTCCACCGGTCTCACCATCATTATTATTTCCTTGGCCATTACCGTTTCCTGATCCATCTTCACTACCGGATCCATTTCCATTACCTGTATCTCCGGTATCACCGCCGTCTTCTGGTTCTGCACTTTGTGTCGTTACTTGAATACTGGCAGCAGGACCACGTGCGTCATTATTCTTTTGAATAGGTGATACATGAATATTATAGGTCTTATCTGCCTGTAACTGACTAATATTTACTGATTTTTTATTAGTCGTAAATTGATCAACCGTTTGACCACCTTGTTCTACGACAACCTCATATTCAATTGGTCCTTGCTGGTCGTATTGCCAGCTGATTAATGCGGATCGATTGGCTGGGTCATACGTTTGCTGCAGCCCTGAAACCTGTGGTAATTCCTCAGGCTCATCGTCTGCCACTTCGACAGTTACTGTTTGAGGTTCACTTTCCATATCCTCATTTGCTGCAATGACTTCAATCGTATATGTTTTGCCTTTCTCCACATTCGAGATCTCAACTTGTTTGTCCTCAGTAGTCGTTAGATCCTTGAGTGATCCACCTGTTCCGGCCGATACTTTAAATTGAACGCCATCTTCATCATATTCCCAGTTCGCTGTTATCGTATCATTCTCTTTATCATAGTTAGCCGAAAGATTTGCGACTGGATCCAGTTGATCGTATTTCTCTGATACTGAATCTGGTTCTGTACCTTTGACAAATAGTTCTGTTACGATATTTGAGCTTGGTGTATATTCACTAGGTAATTTAGCTGGATTAGAACCTTTTTCAATTTGTACTTCAACGACAGAATCAGGTTTTGTGAAATCTTTTGTCTCTACACCCTCTGAAATATAGGACATCGTCTCTTTGAACAGTTGCTTCGCGATACCTGTTTCCTGAATTTCAGCCGGGTTAGGATATCCCGTCCAGACGGAGACGGTATAGTTAGTCGTATAACCGACAAACCAAGAGTTTGTATCGTCATTCGTTGTACCAGTTTTACCTGCCATCGGAAGCCCTGAGATATTAGCAGCTGTTCCTGTACCTTCTTGTACAACAGATTTTAACATATCCGTTACCATGTAGGCTGTAGAATCAGCCATTGCTACTTCTGATTCGGAAACCAATTCTTCTGAACGTTCATCAGAGTATTCAATTTTCTTCACAGCATATGGTTCATGATAAATTCCTTCGTTACCAAACGCAGAATAAGCACCCGCCATTTGCAATGAGGTAACGCCATTAGCTGTACCGCCAATCGCATCCCCAACCGCGAGACTTTGCTGGAATGAAATACCTAATCCTTCTGCAAATTCTTTAGCAGCACTTGCTCCAACTTCATCGAACGTTTTAACGGCTGGTACGTTTAATGATTGTTCCAATGCATATCTCGCTGATACCCAGCCATTGTAACTGCCATTCCAGTTACGGATAACTTTGTCAGTACCCTCAATAGGATAAGGTTGATCGTTATTAATCTGTTGATAAGTTGACCATTGTAAATTCTCAATTGCTGGTCCATAGGCCATTACAGGTTTCATAACAGATCCACCTTGACGGCCATCGCCATCTATAGCATAGTTCCAGCCATCATTTTCACGATTACGTCCACCACCAATCGCACGAATAGCACCTGTTTTCGTATCAACCACCGTTAAACCTGCTTGTAAGTCAGGATCCTGACTAAATGGTATAGGATTATCCTCACTGTCACTAAGCAGAAATTCAACTTGTTCCTGTGCATTTGGATCTAGTGTTGTATAGACAGTTAAACCATCTTTATAAATATCTGCACCTGTTTTTTCCTGAACTTCTTTACGGACTTGCTGGATAAAACCTTCATATTTAACATAGTCTTTTTTCTTGTCTGTCAGCAATTCTTCGATGTTTACATTTCTAGCTTCTTCTGCTTCTTGTTCACTAATTTTATTGTGTTGCACCATTAGGTTCAATACAGTATTCATACGTTCCTTCGTCAATTCAGGGTTAACAAAAGGATCATAGGCGCTTGGTCGTTGAGGGAGACCAGCTAATATGGCTGCTTCTGCTAAGGTTAATTCACTTAAATCTGTTTTACCAAAATAAACCTCTGCAGCAGTAGCAACACCATAGGCGCTAGCGCCATAATAAATTTTATTCACATACATCTCGAGTATTTCTTCTTTACTGTATTGACTATCTAATTTTAATGCTAGCCATTGTTCCTGAACCTTACGTTTTAATTTCTTGTCATTGCTCAGGAAGGATCCTTTTACGACTTGCTGGGTAATGGTACTGGCACCTTGAGAACCAAATCCATTCTTAAAATTGGCGATAACAGCGGCACCGATTCGTCTAAAATCGATTCCAATGTGATTGAAGAATCGAACATCTTCTGTCGCTAATATCGCATCTTCTAATTGTTGTGGTATGTCCTCATACGAAATTTTTGTTCGTTTTTCAGATCCTAATTTTGCAAATACATCACCATTCACATCTAACAGATTTGTAGAAGCTGGATCAGACAGCAATTCTGCATCGATATCTGGTGCTGTTGCAACATAATAGGTAAATAATGCTCCGACACCGAGGCCGATTAATAATACGGCTATTAGTGCGTATTTCATGATTTTCTTCCACGTAGAATTATTGTTCGTTTTCTTTTGTTTTCCTTGTTTTCTTCTTTCCATTCTTGACTGGCTTTTATCTGCCATGATGTCTTCCTCCGTTCTCCATATAATACTGGTCGATAACTGCTAGATAATCAACTTTAGCCTGATAACGAACCGGTACTATATAACCTTGCTTTTTCACAGTTTCATAACGAATAGATTTTCTGCCACCAGTAAATTGTTGTTCCCAATGTGTAATCAGATGTTCAGCAGGAAACAGATACGTTTCCTGATAAAGTGTGAAACGAATTAACAAAAAACAGATACCTCCATGCTCCACAATTTGTTTCATATGATCAATCTGATGCATATGTATGTTGCTAAGCGGAAATGACTGTTTATTTTTTGTTTCTTTTGCTTCAAAATCAACATGCTTTCCTTTGTAAATGCCATTATAATCTGTTGTTGATGCTTGTTTAAAATAAGCTTCCTTTATCACTGCTGCACTTCTTTTTGGATAATCGACATGTACGATTTGAACAGGAGTAGGTTTCTTATGGATTATCGCTATTTGCTGCGCGAGATAATAATGGTTGGTATCATTGATCTCTTCTTCTAGCGTCATTCCCCTGTTCGAATAAATTGTTTGACTGATAGATGGACGATAATGCTTCGCTGATGACTTTTTTCCGTTCGGATATTGCATCTGACTCCCTCCTATATCACCAACAACTCCATCATAACATCTTATGATGGATAGATACATCATACGTCAAGCGACCAAAATCTTCAATCAAAATGGCTAATAATCCCTGTGAACATAGGAAAGTCCTAACCTAACAATTCGAAAAATCGTAACATTTCATGGGGGTATCCAGAAGGTTCTCACTATGGATCCGTAACATACCTACATACTTGACGAATGTGGAACCTTAGATGTTTCTTAATTTCTTATAATTCCTGAAAAAGTCGACATCACGATGCCAGCGATGTCGACTTTTGTTCTAAGTTGCAGGACGGTTTGGCCCATTTAATTTTTTGTCATTTTGAGTCGGTATCTCTTTGTCATGCTGTTTTTCCCTTTGATTATTTAGTTTTCGCTTCTTGTTTACACGCATTAATATCCCTCCTTTGTCTGTTAGTTTGGCTATTTTTGTATAAAAAATACGTATTTTTCGTTGTTGTGTCAGCTTACTTCTAGTTTTGTCAAAGACAAAGGATTCCAAACATAAATATCGAATAGATAATATTAAAAGGAGGGAATGACATGAAAAATAATCATGTTGTTGTAAAGAAAGAAACCTGCGAACGTAAAATGGAGCATCTAATTGATATTATTGATCGTATCGAACAAGAATGGAATACACGACCTGCCAACCGGGAAAATAGTCCACATTGGCCATTTAATCTCCAATACAAACAAGAAGGTGCATAATAGAATATTAAAGGAAATCATGTTACAGTAATAATGGAACGCAAGGAGAAGAAAGGCGGTACTGCTGTTGTTACTGTTAGCATATATAGAAGAACTGGAACAAGAATTGAACGAATTAAAATCTTATTATCTGACACATGAGAAACCGGAAAACAAACGTGACCCCGAGTTTTTCGCTTTCGTTAAAGAACAAACAGCGCCAGTTTTCAAAAAAGTGGAAAACTGGTATCAAGAAGCATTACAGTTTGTAAAGAACCGACACGTAAATGTTCATCCACAGCAAATTGAATCGACTGAGGAAAATATTAAATTATTGTTATTACACAGCTATTATGTAGATGTTAGGCGGAAACGATACATGGAATTACATCAATCTGTAATCTATGTCTTCTCATTATTAAGAGATGATATCAAAAAAAATTAAAAAATATGCCAGTAATAGGTAGTTGTCTTAGACAAACTTCACTAGGTAACATACGCTAATATTGAATACAAAATAGTGAGGTGACTATGAATGAGACATCGAAGACCTTTTGGTTGTGTAAGTCCAGCTAACACCATTGTACACCCGACAAAATGTAAAGAAGTGCATACTTGCAGTGAAAGTGAAGTAAATCATATCCATCCGACACATACAAATGTAGTAAATCATCACTTAGTGAAGAACACACACTACTATCCGCAGACTACTTCATATCAAAACACAGTGGACCAAGTAAATACAGTTGGTAATCCCAACGCTGTAATGGGTGCTATGGATCCGGGTATGGGCAACGGAATGGGCAATGGTATGAATAATGGAATGGTTGGTGGAGCAGTAGATCCTGGTTTTAATCAACCACCTGCTGGTCACTGCTGCAAACCAAAAAAAATGTGGTAATAAGAGCTGGATCTATCTATTACTGTCATGTTACGATAAAATAAGCTGTCACAGAGCTTTCTGTGATGGTTTATTTTTTGTTTATCTAGATGATTCATTACTAGAAACTCGCAAGCATATCCTTTATACTAATACATACAGTTTCATCTGATGGAAGGTAGTGGAAACAAAGTGAAAGTAATAACGATAACCGGTAATAAACCAATGGAATTAAATATACGAAATGAAAAGGATCACCGGATTTTTTTCATTAAAGAAGCATTAAAGCAACGTCTACTTTCCTTAATTGATGATGGATTAGAATGGGTTATCGTGTCCGGCCAAATGGGAGTGGAATTATGGGCTGCACAAGTCGTTATCGATCTCAGAGAAGATTATAATATTCAATTAGGCATATTTCCACCTTTTTTAGAATACGAATCTAGATGGCCGGATATTTATCAGGAACTCTTTCTGGAAATAAAAGAACAAGCCGACTATTATCAACCATTATATGAAGAAACCTATAAAGCACCTTATCAATTAATAAACAAAGATCACTGGTTAATTGACAAAACAGAAGGATGCTTAATCCTTGCAGATGAAGAGTATCCTGGAAGTGCTGGATACATGTTAGACAAGCTAAAAAAAGCAGCATCTGAATCCAGCTATTCTATTTTATTTATCACACCAGAAGATTTAGAGGAAGTAGTAAGGTCGCATCAAGACTCCATCGACGGTTATTCGTAATAAAAATTGACAACTTCAGACTTTTTTGAAAAAATGAATTTAATGATTAAATGAGGTGGAAAGCATGGCAAATCAATTAAATGGAAAAGATATTCTAGAAAAAAACTTTAAAACCGCAATGAGAGGATATCATCAGGAAGAAGTCGACGAATATTTAGATGTTATTATTCAGGATTATGAGTATTTTCAGGATGAAATAGCACGATTACAGCAAGAAAATGAACGATTAAAAAGACAGGCAGAGCACACTCGTATTCGACCAACAACATCCAATCATCAAGTAAATTACGATATTCTTAAAAGACTGTCTAATTTGGAAAAAGCAGTGTTCGGTAAGAAATACGAAGAATAAACTTATCCGTTAATCTTTACCATTGACTATTGTTTTATTCGTGATACAATAATGAAGGCTTAAATAATTGCAATGAATGTTGTAGTAATCGCTGCACAGTTTCTGTGTAGAGGAAAGTCCATGCTCACACAGGCTGAGATGCTTGTAGTGTTCGTGCTTGACGAAATCATAAGTCAAGGTAACCTGAATCAGGTTAACGGCAGGAAAAACACCTAAGTCTGTTGATATGGTGTGACTACCTTGAAAGTGCCACAGTGACGTAGCTAAATAGGAAACTATTTAGGTGGAACGAGGTAAACCCCTCGAGTGAGCAACCCAAATATTGGTAGGGGCATCCTCTAGTAGGGAATTCAACCGAACGAGGGACAAGTATTCGTTACTTGTAGACAGATGATTACACCTTTGGTACGAGGCTGACCACCGTTTGCAGTACGAGAAGGACAGAACATGGCTTACGGACATTCATTCAGGTCGTAATGATGACGATAGACCCCTTTTCTTGGTGAAAGGGGTTTTGTTATACATATAAGAAAATGGTTCATTCTAAATAGTAATAACATTGAAAGGAATTTATAAGCAATGGGAAACTCAATTACATTAATAGCAACCGCTGCAATGGGCCTAGAAGCAATTGTAGCCAAGGAAGTACGTCAATTAGGCTACGAAGATGTCACAGTAGAAAATGGAAAGGTAATCTTTCAAGCCGATCATCAAGCTATAGCTTGTTGTAATCTATGGTTGCGTACAGCGGACCGTGTAAAATTACTGATCGGTGAATTTGAAGCGACGACATATGATGAGCTTTTTGAACAAACAAAAGCTTTACCGTGGGAACAATATATTCCGGAGAATGGGAAGTTTCCTGTAAATGGTAAGTCACACAAATCGAAGTTATACAGTGTCCCAGATTGCCAGGCCATTGTGAAGAAAGCGATCGTTGAACGATTAAAGCAAAAACACGGAATTGCTAACTGGTTAGAAGAGACAGGAGCGGAATATAAAATTGAAGCTGCTCTATTAAAGGATAAAGTAACGATTACATTGGATACATCCGGAGTCGGCCTGCATAAAAGAGGATACCGGACAGGACAAGGGGATGCACCGTTAAAAGAAACATTGGCAGCAGCTTTGGTTCAGTTAACCAATTGGCGCGGTGATCAGCCTTTTTATGATCTATTCTGCGGATCTGGAACAATTCCGATTGAAGCAGCACTTATTGGTCAAAACATCGCCCCTGGCTTTAACCGTTCATTCGCAGCAGAAGAGTGGGATTTCATTTCATCTGATATATGGGATAAAGCATTAGAAGAAGCAGAGGACTTGGCTAATTATGATCAGCCGCTATACATTTATGGTTCCGACCTTGACCCTAAAATGATTGATATCGCTAAGGAAAACGCCATGGAAGCAGGGCTTGCCGATCTTGTACAATGGAAGCAAATGCAAGCAACAGACTTTCATTCGACGCATGAGGGCGGTTATATCGTCAGCAATCCTCCTTATGGTGAGCGATTAGGTGATAAAGAAGCAGTAGAAGAGATGTATCGAAAGCTCGGAAGTGTATTGCGAAATTATCCGAGTTGGAATGTGTATATATTAACTGCAAATGAGAAATTCGAAGCGTTGTATGGTAAAGGAGCGTCGAAAAAACGCAAACTGTTCAATGCGTTTATCAGAACGGATTATTATCAGTATTTCGGTAAAAAACAAAGGTGAAAGGCAAGTACATACTTGCCTTTTTCCTTTTCCATTAGTTGGATCGCTTTGGATGGAAAAAGTTATATAGCAATTTAATAATAAATTTTATACACCAACTTAACAATGCTATGGTAACCCAAACATTAGATGAGATACTTTGTTCACTTGAATATAAAAGAGAAATGATTAACATAAATCAGTTGTACTTAATCTCATTTATATAAACGGAAGTGTATAATAAAGAAATTAGACTACTTTTCCGATGCCATCCGTCTATTAAATTATTTGTCTGCCGAATGTTGTAATTGAAAAAAGAAAACTAGACGATTGGTATAAATAAATCTATACTAGCCTTAGAGTATCTATACATAATTAGACAGAGAGAGAAGGACAAGCGGGGGATTAATGTGAAGGAAAGTGAACAGCTGGCATATTTTTTAGAAAATTTATGGACAAAAGGATTTAAATTAACCGATGAAGAGGTTCATTTTATTTATTTTGGCCATAAATATACCAATACTTCTATTATCCATGCCAAATTAGCGATTTCATTCACGTTGCAGATTCAAATGACGTTTGATCGCAGTTTTTATATTAGTTTGCTAGAATTGTTTGAGCGTCATCAAATCCAGACAAAAAAAGAAGCCATCTTGCTTTTAAAGCAAAATGACTTAATGCGTTAATACCGGTCGTTGGCTATTGCGTTCCGGGCTAATACATCTGCATGCTTATTTTGTTTCTCTGGAATCCATTTCATAAAGAAATAGGGGAAAGCAGCAGCTAACTGTATAATCTGATCGACATAAGGCTGGTACTGACTGTTTCGTACCATCTCTTTTTCAACCGAGTCAACAACCACTTTTGCATCCGATCGACAAGATACAATCTCATCCGGAAATTGTTGCTGGCACCATTCTAATGCTTTGATGACAGCGATAAATTCTGCCTCATGATTAGAGTACTTTCCGATAAAGTGTGACTGTTCCCAATGTTGTGTACCTTTTTTTATATAAATACCAACCCCGCTAGGACCAGGATTTCCTTTGCTTGCACCATCTGTGTATACTTCAATCATCCCATATACTCCTTATTCATCAAGTTTTGGTTTGATTCTCTTTGCTATATATAAAAACGGTGTGTCTAATGCTGCGACAGCAAATTTAATAACATACGTCGTCAATAAAATCTCTAACCAGACATCAAAGTCATGTAAATCATAAAATGCGATCGAACAGAATACTAACGTATCGACAAACTGGCTAATCATCGTACTACCATTGTTTCGTATCCAGAGCATCCGCTCAGAAGGCAGTAATTGCTTAATTTTACTGTAAATCCAAACGTCCAAGTATTGACTGATAACAAATGCAGCCATACTTCCCAGTGCAATGTTTGGCACAATTTCAAAGATAGTTTCTAACGCATCTTGAGAGATGTCGCTTGCGTGTGGCGTAAATCGCAATACGACCTGCATGACAATGGTCATGATGAGCAACGAAGCAAAGCCCAGCCAAACCGCTTTTTTTGCTTCTTTTTTACCGTGATTCTCATTCAGAATATCGGTCGCTAGAAAAATCGTTCCATAGGTGATGTTACCTAAAGTAGCAATAAGTCCAAGCATTTCTACTGTTTTGATTACTTGAATATTGGCGATGACGGTAGACATCCCAATCCAAACAAATAACCCAGCTTTGCCAAAAATTCTGTACATCACGATCAGTATGGCAAAATTTACGAGGGCAAATAATATCCATAACAATTCATTAGTCAAATTCGTTTCCAACCTTTCATTAATAACTGCTTGAAGTTGTGAGGAACTTATAGACGATTAACACTTGATAATCAGTATCGTCAATTAATAAAAATACCACATTTAATAGAAGAAAGTAAATGGAAATGTTCCGTTATGACATCCTTACAAGAGAACAGATCGCGTATATAGAACAGTTAACTATCTGCCTGACAATGGATCGATACCGGTACGAACTAATAAAGCAAATGTATCCATTTTCACCATAAGAAAAAGCGAGCATAAACCCGCCAGATCCGTAACGAACTTAAAAATATATAGGTACCTATAATATGGATGATGTAAAGTGGAACTGTGCTGTAATGTGGTAATTTTGTCATGTATTATCTGCGTAGCAAAGCTCCGGAAATATGCTCCGCGTCCTGTGGGGTAGGGTTCAGCTTCTTCGGAAAGAAACCAACTTTCCTGCGGGCTCTTCACACACGACCTGCGTCATGAGGAGTCTCCGCATATTTCCTACGCTTTAGAAAGTGTTACAATTTTTGAAACAGCTAATAGCAGTGGTGCTATGCATTATTTTGTAATTACATGTTTATTTTCTCAATCTTAAGCGTTTAGTAATGCGGCTTTATGAGGTAACTATACTATCGGCTTATTATAAAAGGCGATGATCATATCGGGATCATCGCCTGTAGTATATTTATTTTATTTTTTTTCTACGTTAGCTGCTTGTGGGCCTCTTTCACCTTCGACGATTTCGAATGTGACTTCTTGGCCTTCTTCTAATGTTTTGAAACCTTCTTGTTGGATAGCGGAATAATGTACAAAGACATCATTGCCTTCTTCTAATTGAATGAAACCGTAGCCTTTCTCAGCATTGAACCATTTTACTGTACCGTTTTCCATGTTATCTTTCCTCCTAAAAGCTTTCACGTATAACGTGGTAATACAAACAAGATGGGGAATAATGAAAAAGGTAGCAACCACAGAAGTATAGGATCACCATTCCATTTACTTCTATAGAAGCTACCAGATAATAATGAACCCAAAACATCTTCTTTGCTTGTCATTTACTATAGCTTATTTTTCCAAAAACGTCAAGATATAGATAGATGAAAATTCCTTTAGCTGCAACGATTAAAACCTTTTCATCACTCAAAAAAAATGGTAATGTATAGAACGAGAGGTGACAGAAATGACTGTTTTAATAGGCTTAACAGGATGGGGAGACCATCCATCTTTATATAAATCTAGTAAAGAAAGAAACCAGAAATTGAAAACATACAGTTCCCATTTTCCGGTAGTAGAAATCGACAGTTCATTTTATGCTATTCAATCTCAAGCTAATTACCGGAAATGGGTAGAGGAAACGCCCGATAATTTCTCCTTTGTGATTAAAGCATTTCAAACCATAACCGGCCATGATCGAAAAAAATTAACAAACCGTGAAGCAAAGGAATTAGTCGAAGCTTTTATCACATCCATTCAGCCTGTAATCGAAGCAGGGAAATTAAATACCGTGCTTTTTCAATTTCCACCTTGGTTTGATGTCAAACAACGGCATATTGATAAACTGAAAAAAATTAAACAGTGGATGGGGGATATTCCGATTGCGATCGAATTTCGTAATCGCTCTTGGTATGAAGCACACCAGCAAGAAACTGCAGATTTCCTTAAACAATTGCAGGTAACTCATACAATCTGTGACGAACCGCAAGCTGGACAAGGATCGATACCAATTGTTACCGACACGACAAATGACCGTGCATTAATTCGTTTTCATGGAAGAAATGTCCATGGATGGAATAATCACGGTCAAGAAGATTGGCGTGCCGTTCGTTTTCTTTATCGATACAATGAAGCAGAGTTACAGGAATGGATAGAACGCATTCAAACAATTAAAAAGCATGTAAAAGAAATAACGATCCTATTTAATAATAATTCCGGTGGAGACGCAGCTGATAATGCCAAACAGCTGTTAGCACTATTAAATATTCACTATAAAGGACTACATCCTAAACAAATAGACTTTTTTGACCTACTGTAACTGTATTCGCTTTGCACCTAAGTATCGCGGAGACCAATAACTGTTATCCATCTCACTTATTGCTACACCGTTGGACTCGCCGGCATGAATAAATTGACCATTTCCAATGTAAATACCAGCATGAGATGGACCAGGCTTATATGTTTGGAAAAAAACTAAATCACCAACAGCCGGCTGATCAACGGGTTTCGTAGCGTTCCACATGTCGCTGACTGTTCGTGGTAATGATACACCAAGCTGTTGGAATACGTATTGTAAATAACCGCTGCAATCAAATCCGGAAGTAGAAGTACCACCCCAAACATATGGAGTTCCCATGTAGTTTTTAGCCGTAGCCACAACGCCGCTGACTGTAACGGTTTTTTTAGCAGGAGTTGCTTTCTTCGTTGTTTTCGCTTCGCCTGGCTCTGAAGCAGCCTTAGCAGTTTCCGTAGATTGTGCTTGATCATTAACTACTTCTACTGCTGCTATTTGCCTTGTTTCGACCTTTTCTTCCTTTACTTCTGCTTCGATATGGTGAATTTCAAGTCCTTTATCCTGCTTATACGTTTCGATAGCTGCTTCGGTTTTTTCACCATATATTCCGTCAAGGTTGGCGCGATAATAGCCGAAGTACAATAAAGCTTCCTGTATTTGCAATACTTGCTGGCTACTTTCACCCATCGAGAATTCAAGGTCACTTTGATTCAATCGTTTCTGGTAAAAGTGCTCTTCTTTGTCCAGTATTGCTTGAATCGTCTTTTTATCTGATTTGCCTGTCTGTTCAAGGAAGTTGTCTTGCTGAAATTTCTTTAACGCATATTCTGTTAAAATGCCGAATTCTCCATCAACTGATGAGTCATAGTACGATAATTTTTGCAATTTATGCTGAAGCATGCGAACAGCCTCATGCTGCATACCATACTTGATGTCAGCCTGTTCCAACACATCATTTTGCATCATTGGGTAAGCATCAATATAAAAGATAAAAGGCTGGCTAAATGCAAAGCTGTATGCGACGGAGTGTTTTACTACCCGTGCTAATTGATCCTGTAACATCATAAAACCACCCCTTGCGAAATTATTACTTACGAAAAATTTATGTTAAAATAGGGGAAATATGATTTTTCGTGATGTTTGTTACGAATTTGTAATATATGTATCCAGGAAGGAAGGAAGACGACTGATGTCAAAAAGTGAACAACAATATTTAGATTTATGTAAAAAAGTATTAAAAGAAGGTACATCCAAAGAAGATCGTACTAATACCGGAACATATTCGATTTTCGGTCATCAAATGCGCTTTAATTTAGCGGAAGGTTTTCCATTATTAACAACCAAAAAAGTTCCTTTTCGCTTAATTGTTAGCGAATTACTATGGTTTATGAAAGGCGATACGAACATCCGGTACTTGCTGCAGCATAATAATAATATTTGGAATGAATGGGCTTTTAAAAACTGGGTCGAGAGTGAAGACTACCAAGGTCCTGACATGGATGATTTTGGCCACCGTTCTCTAACAGATCCAGCCTTCAAGCAGCAATATGACGAACAAATGGCGGTGTTTAAGAAGCAAATATTAGAAGACGATCAATTCGCTGCAACCTATGGTAACCTTGGATCTGTATATGGAAAGCAATGGAGACAGTGGCAAACATCGCAAAATGAAACGATCGATCAATTAAAAGAAGTGGTTGAAGCCATAAAACAAAATCCCTATTCAAGAAGACACATTGTTTCTGCCTGGAACCCGGAGGATGTGCCAACGATGGCTTTACCACCTTGTCATACGATGTTTCAGTTCTATGTAGCAGATGGTAAGTTAAGCTGTCAGCTCTATCAGCGCAGTGGTGATATTTTCTTAGGTGTTCCGTTTAACATTGCAAGCTATGCATTATTAACACTTCTAGTAGCACAAGAATGCGGTTTGGAGTCAGGTGAATTTATTCATACGTTCGGTGATGCACACATTTATTCCAATCACATCGAACAGGTGAAAGAACAGCTATCACGCGATCCGAAAGCCTTACCTTCTGTACATATTAAGGAAGGTGTATCGATTTTTGATATCGAGCTAAATGATATTACATTAGAGAATTATCAACCGCACCCGGCGATTAAAGCACCAGTCGCTGTATAACGTAAGGAGGAATGACGATGATTTCACTATTATTTGCTATGGGAAGTAATCGAGTAATTGGTAAAGACAATGATTTACCTTGGCATTTGCCAAAGGATCTGAAATTTTTCAAAGATGTGACGATAAACCAAACCATTATTATGGGACGCAAAACATTTGAATCAATGAATGGTCCATTGCCAAAAAGGGAAAATATTATTGTAACAAGAGATAAAAACTATACTGCTACAAACAGTCAGGTGATTCACTCGATTGCAGATATACAACAATTAAATGAAGAACAACCTGACAAAGAATGGTTTGTCATTGGCGGGGAGTATATCTTTGAACAAGTATTACCATTCGCCGATCGTATCTATATGACCTACATTGACGAAACGTTTGACGGTGATACGTTTTTCCCTGAATTTGATGAGTCAGACTGGCACCAGACGAAGAAAGAAAAAGGGATAAAAGACGAAAACAATAACTATGATTACTACTTCATTCAGTATGATCGGAAAAAATCGTAATATTTTTACTGTTAATAAAGACAAGGCATGCAAATCGTGATAAGATAAGAAATAAAGTGAGATTGCCATCAATAAAGGATTTACGGTGAAACACTCCAAATATTTTTAGATTTTAATTAAAGGGGCGCATTTTATGCTATCTCAAATTGGCTTTCCTGGACTGATATTGATCCTGATCATTGCTTTAATCATCTTCGGACCTAAGAAATTACCCGAGATTGGCAAAGCAACAGGGGACACGTTACGGGAATTTAAAAAATCAGCACGTGATTTGACAGATGATGAGAAAGAACAGAATGATACGGATACAACGAAGTAATCCTATAATGAGGTGAACGACATGTTTTCAAATATTGGCTTTCCTGGGCTAATTTTAATATTAATCATTGCCTTAGTTATTTTTGGACCTTCTAAATTACCGGAAATCGGTAAAGCAGTTGGCAGTTCACTGCGAGAATTCAAGAAGGCGACCAATGATATTATGAACGATGACAAAGACAAATCAGAAAAATAAGAGCAACAGCGTGGTACAAACGTGGCCGAAGCATTTTCGGTTACCTACATAGGAAATGCAGAATCCCTGTTTCTTCTTTTGAAACAGGGATTGCCTTTGGTACACTGTCTGACGATGAAGGGACGTTGAAAATGGAGGAAGATAAATCATTACCAAATGAAAAAGAGATGGGTTATCTCGAACACTTTGCCGAATTACGAAATCGTTTATTATGGACAGCCTTTATTTTTATATTATTTTTTATGGGCGGTTTGTACTTTGTGGAAGATATTCGTAATTTCTTTCTAAACGATATAGATATAACACTCAATCTTATTTCACCTGAAGAAATTATTTGGGTTATCTTTATGATTGCCTTTATTGTGGCACTTGCTGGAACATTACCTTTTCTCTGCATCCAAATATGGTTTTTTGTCAGACCTGGTTTAACGAAGAGGGAACAACAACTTTCCTTAATTTATATTCCAGTTGTTTTTCTATTATTTTTAGCAGGACTTGCGTTCGGCTATTACATTTTCATTAAACTGATCTTACCATTTGTTCTGTCACTAAATGACGGAATGTTTGAAACGATGTTTACGGTCGAGAATTATTTCCGTTTTATCTTTCGAGTGACTTTACCATTTGCGGTATTCTTTGAAGTGCCGGTAATCACGATGTTTCTAACTAGTTTAGGCATCGTTACACCTCAATTCTTATCGAAAACACGTAAGTACGGGTATTTCATACTGATCATTATCGGGACGATGATTTCACCTCCAGATTTTATTTTGCAAATCATCGTAGCAATCCCGTTAATTATTCTTTATGAAATCAGTATTATGTTATCACGGATGGTTTATCGAAAAAAACAAGACAAACATCGTGAATTCATGGAAAATGAATAAAGAGGATGAGCGAATACGATGAAATCTTTCTATCACTTTATGATGCGTTATCGGGGGAACAAACAATTAGATAATGCTAGAAAATTGGCAGATTGGATGTTTTATGAGCACGATTTCCCAAAACATTCCAATGATTATGATGACATCAGCCGTTACTTGGAATGGCATACACCGTTCCCAGAAGCTATATCAACATTTGATAATCTCTGGGACAGCTATATAGAAGAAGAAAAGCCATGAGTAACCTCATGGCTTTTACTTATGGTGAAAACGAAGCGATACGATTTGATCAAACCGTAACTTTAGCTTGTTATTTTGTGCTGTAAGTAAGTTCAATTGTCGTCCTATTAAATCAGCTTTTATAATAGTACCGACAGTTTTTTTATATGTTCCGTTATCCTTAAAGTCTATTTCGATAGCAGCTGATGTGTGTATGGCTTCCTGAATGGTATGCTCCATCTCTGCTGAGTCATCCTCGCTTAATATGGAAGGATCTACCGTATCTTCTTCTTCAAAAAAATCTTGCAACATCTTGACATGCTCCGGTAACATTAAAGATGCCCATTTTATATTACCTCGATCATTCATCAATGTAATCACCTCAATATACAGTGTACACAAACGGACGTTCTGTTTCAATGGACTTCGATCATTTGTTCGTGTATAATTATAAGTAAAATATGGAAAGGATGGTGCGTGTTAGGTGAAAATTATTCATACAGCAGATTGGCATTTAGGCAAAATCGTTCATGGTTTACATATGACAGAGGACCAGGGAGAGGTGTTAAGAGAGCTTCTCACTATTTTGGAGAAAGAAAAGCCTGATCTTCTGATTATAGCAGGTGACTTATACGATCGTGCTGTACCTCCGCGCGAAGCAGTAGATATATTAAATGCATTCTTAACGAAGGCATCCGTTGAATTAGAGATACCGATTGTAGCGATCTCAGGAAATCATGACAGTCCAGACCGTCTTGGTTTTGGTGCGAGCTTGTTTCGTTCCAAGCAATTATATGTAGCAACCACGATAGAAGATATTTTTCACCCTGTTCATTTACAGGACTCTGATGGTGATGTGTATATTCATATGGTCCCATATGTCGAACCAGAGCAAGTGAAAGCATATTTCCAGGATGCCACCATTCAAACGCATCAAGCTGCTATGGAATGTATTATTGCCCAATTGAGAGAAAAGATGACAGAGCACCCGGACGCACGTCATCTACTAGTTGGCCATGCATTTATCGCAGGAGGGATGGAGTCAGAATCAGAAGAAAGACTGACCATGATTGGAGGGACTCCCTATATCGACGCAAGCCTGTTTGATGCATTCGATTACGTAGCATTAGGGCACTTACACCAGCCACAAAAAATCAAAAGCGAGTATATCCGTTACAGTGGCTCTCTAATGAAATATTCTTTTTCTGAAGCCAATCACCGTAAATCCGTTACCTTGCTTGAACTCACAAATGAGGACAAGCAATTATCGACCATACCACTAAACGCGCCAAGAAATTTACGTGTGCTCGAAGGCTATTTTCAAGATCTGTTAGATGGAAAAATTGCAGAACCAACAGAAGATTATTTACAGATACGCTTGCTGGATGACGGACAAATCATGGATCCAGTCACTAAGCTCCGCAAACTCTATCCGAATATTCTTCGACTAGAACGAAAAAACCCATACGTACATCAATCGTTACGAGAGCTGCAATCCATTAAAGAGAAGCAAGAAATGTCGCATGAGCAATTATTTGCTGCCTTTTATAAAGAAATCAAAAAAACAGAACTGTCTGAAGAACGAGAAACGTATATAAAAAGAGTTATTCATCAAGTCATGACGGACGAAAGGAGGAAATAAGATGCGTGCGTTACAATTGGAAATGACAGCATTTGGTCCTTATCGTGAGAAACAGCTTATTGATTTTACCGAACTGGGTGCTGAACCGATCTTTTTAATTACTGGTCCTACAGGAGCGGGAAAGACGACGATCTTTGACGCTATCTGTTTCAGCTTATACGGCAGGGCAAGTGGTGCTGATCGAGATCAGGAAGCATTTCGAAGCCATTTTGCAGAGGTTGATAATCAAACGAACGTTCGCTTCACTTTCTTATTACACGGAAAAAAATATCAGGTAACGAGAAGTCCCAAACAACTTAAACCTAGGGCACGAGGAGAAGGATACACAGAAGAAGTAGCAAGTGCCAGTTTATATGTGTCTAATCAGCAGGAAGAATGGGAACTGCTTGTCTCCAAGATTAAAGAAGTGAACGAAACTCTTGAACAGATGATCGGATTGGATTATGAACAATTCAAGAAAATGATCATGATTCCACAAGGAGAGTTTCGCAAATTAATTTCTGAAAATAGTAAAGAGCGGGAGGAAGTATTACAAAAAATCTTCCGCACGTATCTGTATCGCAATATTACTGAAAAATTAAAAGAAGAATCTGCCGAAATAAAAGAACAAATAAGCAAGTTAGAATGGCGGCGTCAGCAAGAATTAGACAAGCTCCCTGAAGGAACAATAGATGAGCAATCAGACGCAAAGACAAAGGAACAACTAGAAGACCACCTCCTTAGCCTTGATGAACAAAAAGAAAATGGTAATCGCCAGTTAGAACAAATGACAGATCAATTAACGAATTTGCAAGAGACGTTCTACCAGCAAAAACAATTAGTAGACTATTTCACCGAATATGAGCAACTGAATATAAAACAACAGCAATTAGCAGAAATAGAGCCTGAAATAAAGCAACGGACAGAGCGGCTGGAGCTTGCGAAGACCGCTGATAAAATAAAACCAGTAGAAACATTACTGCAAACACGAAAACAAGAATGGCAGCAACACCAACAATCATTAACCACTTTGAAACAGCAATTAGAAACGAATCAGTCTCGTTATACACAAATCAAAGAAACTTATGAACAGGAACAAAAGAAGGAACCCGAACGAGAATCATTACAATTTCAGTTGAAAGAGCAACAAAAACTGTTAGATATGATGGATGAACTTGAAGCTATTTCTGAGAAACGTCATCAACTCGAGCAACAACGACAACAGGCATCTAAAGAATTAACGAATTCCGAGAAAAAAGTGACAGAACTCGAGCAACTAAGAGATGAGCATTATCGATTGAAGGATGCGATGCATGAGACTTCAGCAACTTTGCAAAATTTCGAGCATGAATTGGAACAAAATGTCCGTCAATCTCAGGAAATCCAAGAGTTAAAAACAGAATATCAGCAACTGCAAATCTTAAGAAAAGATTATCAGCAATATCAGCGCGTACAACAAAAATTACAGGATAAAGTTAACGATCAGACTAACCGTTGTGACCGTTTGGAACAAGAGCGAAAAGCGCACGTTGCCAGTGACTTAGCCTCATATTTGGAGACTGGACAAGCGTGTCCAGTCTGCGGTTCAGAACACCATCCGTCACCTGCTGCAAATCGTCAGCAAGGTATATCGGAAGAACAACTGGAGATGGAAAAGAAACAGTTGACAGATTTGCAGAATCAGACGAACGATATGCAAATGAAACTGTACCAAATAAAGGAACAAGGCGAAGCAAAACGACAAATTGTTAATCGTTTGTTAAGTACAATTGGAGCGGAAACAACACAAGATATAACGCAGTCAGAATTACGGAAACTTGAACAACAAATAATGGACAACCTGCGCAAACGAAGAGAAACTCAGAAGCAGGCAAATTCAATATGGCAGCAACAGCAGAAGGAAGAGGAGAAGATTTCCAACACACTAGCAGATTATACCCGTATCAAGCAACATACTGCCGATCTCCAAAC
Source organism: Gracilibacillus caseinilyticus (assembly GCF_022919115.1). Classification (NCBI taxonomy): domain Bacteria; kingdom Bacillati; phylum Bacillota; class Bacilli; order Caryophanales; family Bacillaceae; genus Gracilibacillus; species Gracilibacillus caseinilyticus. The sequence continues at coordinate 3,444,401 of NZ_CP095072.1, forward strand.
CAAGCAGAAACAACTAGAAAGCGAGTATCAACAAATCCATGCTAAATACGCTCAACTAATGGAGCAATTACCAAATGATATTAACTCTGTTTCAGCATTTAAACAGCAGTTGAAGCAACTAGAAGAGCAGATGCAAAGTATGCATAACTCTTGGAAGCAAGTACAAGCAGATTATGAACAAGCTTTAGCAGATAAGCATAAACAAGAAACAAAATATAACGAGGCCATTGCTTACAACCAGCAATTAGAAGAGAAATACGAACAACAGCAGTCTGTTTGGCATCAAACTCTAGCAGACTATCATTTTGAAAATGAAACAAGCTTTAAAGAAGCTTTACTGTCAATAGACAAACAGCAAGAAATGGAACAAGAAATCAACCATTTCTATGAACAAAAGAATGTACAAGCAAATCGGTTAAATAGTCTGAAGGAATGGATCCGTGATCGTGAAAAACCAGATCTCGCCATTATACGTGAACAAATTGCGACGATGCAGCAGCAAAAGGATGAACATTCGAAGCATCTGCAATCAATTGATTTGTACCGGAAACAGCTTATCGAAGTCATCCGGAAAACAAATGAACTGACGGTGGAAATAGAAAAATTGCATAAAGATTATTACCATATTGGTGAACTAGCGGATCTTGCTAAAGGAGATAACACAGCGAGGTTATCATTTGAACGATTTGTACTGTCGACCTTCCTCGATGAAATACTGCTGCAAGCGAACATAAGGTTAGATAAGATGACCGATCATCGTTATCAGTTAATTCGAAGTGAAGAATTAGCAAAACGAGGTGCACAGAGTGGATTAGATCTGGAAGTGCTCGATCATTATACGGGTAGAAAACGATCGGTCAAAACACTCTCTGGTGGAGAAGGATTTAAAGCAGCATTAAGCTTAGCTTTAGGTATGGCAGATATTGTTCAATCCTATGCAGGAGGGGTCCAGCTAGATACGCTGTTTATTGATGAAGGATTTGGTACGTTAGACGAAATATCACTCGAGCAAGCGATCGCCTGCTTAAAAGACTTACAACGTGATCACCGCGTCATCGGGGTAATTTCCCACGTAGCACAATTAAAAGAGGAAATTAAAGCAAAATTAATTGTCGAATCCTCACCTGACGGATCTGCTGCAAGCTTCAAAATCGACTAATATCACGTTTTTTCACACAAAAACAACAGTTCACCTTGTATCTGTTGTCAAAACATGCGCTTGCCCAGGAAATAGTATAACCGTAATTCAGTATATTTCCTTTGCGCATGTGATAAAAAGGGCCTTGATCAGATAAGATCAAAGGCTCATTTTTATACATTAGGTATAAAATTTTTAGCGGTGAAGAAGCTCAAGGTGTTAAAAATTTAGAAATTCAAGAAAAACTTCAACACTCACTAAAAGACGAGGCGAATACCAGCTTTTCTACTATTTGAACAGCAGCATTTCACAAGATATCTTTAAAATATGATCGCAGCCTATAACAAGATTGTGCGAATCACATATACTGTATCACGAAATGATATCGAAAAGGAGGATGTTTATGTTTCGCCCACCAAATCAACCACCGCAATTCCCAATGCAACAAATGCCACCAGGCGGCGGTGGTGGTTATTTTCCAGGTTTTCAGTCAAGAGGACCAATGCCACCTATGGCAAATCAGGCGGCTAATAGCCAAAGCGGTTTACAAGGGCTGTTACAACGTTTCTTGCCTTCACAAGCATCATCTGCATCTCAAGTCTCCAACTTGGCATCGAGTGCAGGAGCTGGCGGCGGGAGTAATTTAATGGGAACATTGAATAATGTGCAGCAAGTATTGAAAGTAGCTCAACAAGCAACACCTCTAATAAAAGAATACGGACCCATGATAAAAAATGCACCGAAACTCATCAATATGATGAAAGCATTAAGTGAAATTAATGATGAGGATGACGAAGAATCAACAGATGTAGCAGTCGATGCGCAAGCAGATGAGGCCGATGAACTCAATATCGCTGGATCAGCGGATGATAACATGCAGTCAAATGCGAACAGAAGGCGAACAGCATTAAAATCACAACCAAAGTTATTTATCTAAATATAGGCTTAAAACAGACCACTTGCATTTTTAAGATTCTAGGAGCAAAATGAAAGTAGAATCGATGTGAACAGGAGGCTTTTACATGGCAGAGCAAGCGAATGAAAAAGCAATTTTTGCAGGTGGCTGTTTTTGGTGTATGGTGCAACCATTTGATGAACAACCTGGGATAAAACAGGTGGTTTCAGGCTATACAGGTGGAGACAAGCCCAATCCAACATACGAAGAAGTTTGTACCAACACGACAGGACATCGTGAAGCTGTCGAGATTACGTATGATCCCGACGTATTTCCTTATCAGAAGCTTTTAGAACTCTTTTGGCAACAGATAGATCCAACAGATCCTGGCGGCCAATTTAATGATCGTGGTGAATCGTACAAAACGGCGATCTATTATACGAACGAAAAACAAAAAGAATTAGCAGAACAATCAAAGCAAGCATTAGAAGCAAGCGGTAAATTTAAGCAGCCAATCGTAACAGATATCCTGCCAGCCAAACCATTCTATCCAGCCGAGGAGAAGCATCAGGATTATTACAAAAAGCAAAACTTTCACTATCAGCTTTATAAGAAAGGGTCCGGACGAGCGGATTTTATCAAAAAGCATTGGGGCACACACTATTCCAATGATGAACTAAAAAAATTCCTTTCACCAATCCAGTACCATGTAACCCAAGAAAATGGAACAGAGCGTCCATTCCAGAATGAGTATTGGAATAACGAGCAGGAAGGGGTGTACGTTGATATTGTAAGCGGAGAACCTTTATTCTCCTCAAAGGATCAATACGATGCAGGTTGTGGCTGGCCAAGCTTCACTAAGCCGATAAATCGACATTCCATTAACGAAAACATGGACACCTCACATGGTATGCGTCGAATTGAAGTAAGAAGTGATCAAGCTGATTCGCATTTGGGACACGTATTTGATGATGGCCCAATGGATAAAGGCGGTATGCGTTATTGTATTAATTCCGCAGCATTACGGTTTATTCCGAAAGACCAGTTAAAGAATGAGGGACTGGAAGAGTTCCTGCCATTATTCGAATAGCTTCCCGTGGACTAACGGGAAGTTTTCTTTACTAGAAGGTTGATAACATTGTACAAACAACTTATTCAATTATTTATCATGTATTTGCTGTCATTTCTTGGAGCAACTATGTTTTATTTCGCTCACATTCCGTTGCCGTGGATATTAGGGCCGTTACTGGCAACTTTCATTTACAACACCTATACCACGACAACATTAAGTCAGAATAAGTTCATATTAAATATCAGTTTTCTATTCACCGGCTGCCAAATAGGGGCTACTTTCACGACAACAACATTAGAAAAAGTGATTCCCTATTTCGTTCCTTTTTTTATCATAACTGTTTTGCTGATTTATGCATGCATGAAAAGTGGCGAACTACTTGCTAAATATGCCAGTATTGGCAAAACCACAGGTGTATTAGGAAGTATACCGGGCGGCTTGTCCGTAATGGTAGAAATGAGTGACTCATTGAAAGCCAATACTGGCTTGGTGGCAATCTTTCACACGATTCGCTTAATGGCGGTATTGATGATCGTGCCATTGCTTGCGTCGTTTATGTTTACACAAACCGACACTGCTACAATGGTATCTGATCGGATATCATTTAACGTTTGGACAGCTATACTGTACGGTTTACTGTTTATCTTGGCCTATTTATTACGTCGCAAAATACCAGCGCCATTCGTACTAATACCGATGATAATCATTGCTTGCTTCAAAATTAGTGGTATCGAAGTAGGAAATGTCCCGGTTAGTTTATATCATTTTGCACAAGTTTCAATTGGTATCCACTTAGGATTGTCCATCACCATGTCTGATATTAAAAAAGCAGGTAATTTTTCTTGGGTCTTCTTTTTATTTACTTGTGTGATTATCATGCTATCAGTCGGCTTAGGTTATATTTTCGCCTCGATGTCTAATCTAAGCTTCGCGACAGCAATGCTTAGTCTGGCACCAGGAGGATTAGTGGAAATGGCTATTACAGCAGGAGAGGTTAATGCAGATCCTGCAATCGTTGGTTCCTTGCAATTGGTTCGACTGTTATTTATTATTTTGATTCTTCCGTTTGCTTTGAAAAAATGGACCAAGTTTGACAGTTAACCATAATCATATTATGTAAACTATAGATAAATATCTTGTATAAGCTGTCATAAATCGTTATGATAGGAAAGAAGGAGGGGGTAATCATGATACATAAGAATTGGGAAAACAACCCAACTATTAAACAACTAAAATGTGTGCATACCAATGCAAAAAAATATAAAGTAAACTCCGTACTAACAGAAGGAAAAGTGTATGACGTAAAAAATGAAACCGAGGAATTTTATTTTGTGATTGATAATACGAACCGAATTGCTGGTTTAAAAAAAGACTATTTCGAAACCGTCTAAATATGTTTAAAATCGGGAAAACATGGGTAAAAATATAAGATAGGCTGATAGACTAAATTATCTACGCTTTTAACGATTCTCCATAGGAGTGATAAAATGAAAAGAATTCTTCTAATTCGACACTGCCATGCTGAAGGACAGCATCGTGACTCTCCACTTTCCAAAAGAGGCATTCAACAAGCCTACGAGCTAGCCAGAAAGTTGGAGCAGCTAAGCTATCCTATTGACAGAATCATTACCAGTCCATATATGCGGGCAAATGAAACAATCAGACCGTTTGCAGCAAGGCAGCAAATAAAGGTAGAAACAGATGAACGCTTAAAGGAACGATTATTAAGCGAACAGCCTGTTGATGATTGGATTGACATTTTGGAAGAGTCTTTTGAGAATTTCCATTTCAAACTGCCAGGTGGAGAATCTTCGAATGATGCATTTAAACGGGCAGATGAAGTGTTAGAAGAATGCTTACAGGATCCATTACATGAAAATATTATCGTTGTAACACATGGAAACTTATTAGCATTGATGCTGCAAAAATTCCATGTGGATTTTGGCTTTCATGAATGGAAAACACTTACGAATCCTGATGTGTTTTTAATTCAGAGAATTGGGGGAGAATATATTTCAGAGAGGATTTGGGAAGATTCAGAGTCCTATCATTACTGAGATATAACTTGAATTCTCTATCAAATCAGCTATAATGGTATTCGTGCATATAAAATTATGATAGAATGTTTTGTATAGAGACATAACGATTAATCGTTAAAGGAGGGGACCATCTTGGCATTTGTTATTACTTCACCTTGCGAACAAGAAAAGGCAGGGGAATGTGTAGAAGTTTGTCCAGTAGATTGTATAGAAGAAGGAAAAGATATGTTTTATATCGATCCCGACATTTGCATCGATTGTGGTGCATGTGAGGCGGTGTGTCCAGTAGAAGCAATCTACATGGAAGACGAAGTACCTGATGAAGAAAATGAATACATCGCATTAAACCGAAAATTCTTTGAAGAAGATTAATCATAAACAAAAACCGCTATGTAAAAATAGCGGTTTTTTAATACTTCACTTTAATACTTAATTTCGAATTTATTGAATTTATCAGATACGTTCTCTTCAGTAATCTCTAAATTCTTTACTTTAGCAAAGGTAGATGGGCCTTTTCGGATTTGATCTATAAAAGATTCTGTATCGTTATCTTCACCTTGTGCTTTAATCACAACCGATCCATCTTCTTGATTTTTTACAAAACCGACTATACGGTGCTCTGCAGCAGCCTGTTGGGCAAAAAACCGAAATCCTACCCCCTGAACTCTTCCTGATACAATGACATGAATCTGTCTCAACTTGATCACCTCTTACAGTCAATAGTAACATCGCCCATTTTCATTTTCAAAAGTTTGTTATCATACGTTTCTTAACCATTTTAATAATAATTCGGTCATTATTCCTAGCAATAAATTGCATTTGGTCACATACCTATAGTAAAGGATGATAAGTGTGTGCAAAAAATAACTGGAGTGGGGAACATGGAATGGAAAAAATACGTTATTTTATTAATACCATTCGTTATAGCTGGATTAATTCTAATATATGTATTGCCACGAAGTGACAGCCAGTATAGTCTGTTAACCGCCATTATTCTCTGGATTGTCTATTACGTATGGATTTATAAAAATAAAAAAGAAAAGGACAACAACTGATCGATGTGTTAATCTCTTCTATTTTGGTAATGCTACAACTATGATGGAAGAAGGAAGGGATTTTATGCATACACCGATCTGGTTAGAAACGGAAATGAAATCATTTGAGCCATTACACGATAGCCTCCAAACGGATGTTACCATTATTGGCGGTGGAATTACCGGTGTTTTAACAGCTTATCATTTAGCTAAACAAGGCGTTAAAGTCGTACTATTGGAAAGAGATCGTCTTTGTCAATCTACCACAGGCCATACAACTGCTAAAATAACCGCACAGCATGATCTTATCTATGATGAATTAATACAACATTTTGGTGAGGAAAATGCTGCACTTTACTACAACAGCCAAAAAGAAGCTATGGCATTTTATCGTAAAATAATAAGTTCATATCAGATAAACTGTCACTTTCAGCAAGAGCATGCGTATTTGTATACAAATCAGACGCAAAATCAGGAGAAATTGGAACGAGAAAGAAAGGCTTATCAGAAATTAGCAATCGAAGGAGCCTTAGTTGATCAAATTCCGTTTACATTTCCACATACAAAAGCGCTGAGAATGGATAACCAAGCACAGTTTCACCCGAGGGCCTTTTTAAAAACGATTGTACCCGAAATTGAAAAACATGATGGCCAAATCTATGAACAAACAACTGCTGTAGACATTGACTATCAACCCAAAACGATTGTAAGAACAGCTAGAGGACATAATATTATTACAGATAATGTTATCATAGCAAGTCAATTTCCGTTTTACGAAGGACAAGGATTTTACAGTACGAGAATGTATCCATCGAGATCGTATGTAATAGGATTCACATCTTCCGAATCCTATCCAGGAGGTATGTATTTAGATGTGGATCAGCCGGTTCGATCCATTCGACACATTCAAAACGAGGATCAGACGATCTGGTTACTTGGTGGTCAAGCCCATAAAACGGGACAACAGCAGCAACATACAGATCCATATGCACAACTAACCCAATTTGCAATTCGGTATCTGAACAGTCAAGCGTTTTATTACCAATGGTCAGCACAGGATTATGAAACACTTGATAAATTACCGTATATCGGACCGTTAAACAAGCGACATCCGAATGTCTTTGTTGCGACAGGTTATCGAAAATGGGGTATGACGAATAGCGCGGTAGCAGCACAGTTACTTGCGGACTTGATTATTGGAAAAGAAAATCCATATAAAAAGCTATATCAACCGCAGCGTTTTCACGCAGATCCTGATTTGAAGGCTTTTATGCGAAATAATTCAGACGTTGCAACAGAATTTGTTAAAGGAAAACTAAGTCCGACAGATCATATAAAACATTTAAAGCCGGATTCTAGTGCAAAGATTAAACAGAATGGTGCAACGGTTGGCGTGTATAAAGATAATGATCATCAACTACATGCAATTGATCCAACTTGCACACATTTAGGTTGTGAATGTAATTGGAATCAATCAGAAAAAAGCTGGGATTGTCCATGTCATGGATCAAGATTTAACTATGATGGAAAAGTAATCGAAGGTCCAGCAACGAAAAATTTAGATAAACTTAGCTTATAAAATTTTATTCCATCTCAATATCTTAAGTATACTTTGTGTATGAGATATTGAGATTGTTTTGTCCACAACTTCCCATAATATATATTATGTAAACTAGAAAAATATTTAGAAAATAAGGTGGATTTATTAGACTCCTCTATTCAGGTAAATTCTATCTGCTTCTTTACCTAATTCCAATTTGAATTCTCGTAATTCGTGTAAGAATTTCTATTGCGTATATTTCTTCCTTTACAGACTTTACAATAGAATCTGCTGCTAACTTGATTATTTTCGGCATCTCCCATGCACTTCGCAAGGCAAATGATACATAAAAACCGTATTTAGGTAACGTAGCATCCCCATTCCAACCAGATTCTCTAAGACCATCAATATAACTTGTAAACAGTACTTCCTTATAATATTCCCCTTTATCAATCGGAATATCTAGTAACACATTCATTTAAAGTGGATATGTTTAAGGCTTTTTGAATTTCAGGTAATGATTGGGTTCATTTCTACACCTCAGTTATTATAAATCATATATACTACTTCTTATTAATGAGCTAAGAGACTCTAGCTAAAATTCAATTGCTACCAATTCTTCACTTATTAATAATTGTGCATTCGTTAACAAGTTAGTGTTTTCTATCCCTTGACACTAACTTGATTGTAATTATCTATATGAATCATGGGTGGGAGAGAACAATTCTTCGTCAGCATTTCTGACAATAGAAAAGTGATCAACGTTATAATGACCGTGAAGTGTAGCATTATTATGTTCAATAGTGTCTGGTTCACATTATTTTCCCCTTCCGGCTATACAATTTATGAATCTGCGTTAGATTCCCAATCAATTTAATAGTAGCATAAAAAGTGTTTAATTCCTTTTGATTTTCCACAAATGTAAGAAAAACCTTACTAAATAGGAAATGTTATCTTAATATATCAAAATGGAGCCAATACTAGCGAACATTTGTAAGTAAATCGAATTAAACATCCAGATTATAAGAGCCCATACTTCATCTTGAGCATGAGTACTTCTGTAATTCGCCTTTATGGGGTCTCGGCAGAAAAAAGCGGAAAATATACGCTAAGACAATATTTGGAAATGAAAAGCCGATTTTCATTACTCTAAGGTATGAAAGCCGGCTTTTCATTTCATGTTAAGTGCGTAACTCTCTTAATTCCTTCTTTGTGTTTAAATTAAATTTGTATTCACCTAAAAGGTTGATATGTTCCCATGCTAATGGTGATACATGGGGAATTAGATCTTCTCGAAAAGTACCGTTCTGTTTTTGTACTTTAATTGCCTCTGATAAATAAACTGTATTCCATACACTTACAGCATTTATTAAAATATTAAGTGCACTCGCTCGTTGTAATTGCTGGTGTATACCTTTTTCACGTAATTCCCCACGTTTCCCAAAGAATAAAGCCCTTGCTAGTCCATTCATAGCTTCCCCTTTGTCTAACCCTTTTTGTATACGATGACGCAATGCTTCACTAGAAATGTAATCTAATATAAAAATAGTTTTTTCTATTCTTCCCATTTCTCTTAAAGCTGCTGCTAATTTATTTTGGCGAGCATAGGAACCTAGTTTCCCCATTATAAGTGACCCTGAAACGGTACCTTCTCGAATCGAATGAGCTAATCGTAATACATCGTCATAGTTATTTTCAATTAGCTTTAGGTTGATTCTTCCCCGAAGAATCTTTTCTAGATTGGGAAACTCATTTGGCTGATTGATAGTAAAAAGTTTAACATCTTAAGGGGTAGCATCAGAAAAATGGGCATAAAGTTGTAAATCCGCATTTTTCCTGACGGTACCTCAATAATGAATGGAAAAACAATGAAATTACAGTTGTTGTTGCTATGGAAAGAGCAAACATGTCTAAACCCACATTTTATAGAAAATATGAAAAAAGTTGCAACTTATAATCAATTTTATTCGACTGATAAAGAAAGGAGTGGTTATGTGAAAAAGTTATTTATTTTACTTTCAGTATTATTATTAATTACCGTAATATCCGCATGTCAAAGTAATAGCAATCAAGAAAGTTCATTTGATGGATCTCAACAAGGAGATTGGCCATCACTCTCATTAGATGAAATGATTGAAAGAGCAGATCTAATTGCTTTTGTAAAAGTTAAAGACACAAAAAAACAGAAAAAAGAGAATCAATTAAATGTTCAAATCTCAACATTAGAAGTGATTGAGACTATATATGGAAGTGTATCAGGTGAAATAAAACTAGATCAAACGAATGATTTTGTAAAACAAAGAAAAGAATATCTTGTTTTTCTTGAAAAGGATAAAAATGGATATCATTATTCCTTGAGTCCTTCTAGTGTTATCCAAGAACAAGACGGAAAATATATTAGTGACAAACTAGGAAGTAAAGGTGCATATACTAAGGCAGAAGTAAGAGAACTCATTTTAAAGTAACATTAAAAGCGTTAAACTTTCTCCTTCTCTACTCAAGTGAAGGGGTTTATTTTTTTTGAAGTATATATTGAATATATCAATCTATTGGCAATATCATAACAACACACATGGAAATCTAATAGAAAAAATGTAAAATCTAAGATAATAATAGCATGAGTTAGATATATCGATTATGATAGCGCTTACTGACGCTATTTCTATTCCTATCGTTTTCACACATATTACTCATCAATAGTAGAATTCTTGAAAATGGAGGTAGAAAATTGAAGAAATATAAAAACAAATTAATGATTGCAGTTGTAGCTTTATTGTCAGTATTTTTCCTTTCAACACCAGTATTTGCTCATTATTTGTCAACTGGTTATAGTGTGTATTCAGTTAATTATGATGTTGAAGCCGGAAGCTATTCAGTTTTTGATGATCCAGCATCTTGGTGGGAAGATGATGTAGGAACTAATTTTTATCGATCAACCTCTAGTCCAAATGATGTTTATTTACAGAGCTTGTCTTATTCATGGTTCGGGTTATATTCACCTACTGTAGGAAGTGATGGTAATACTGATTTTTTCGACATATATGTTAATAGTGAATCAATAAGAGAAGATCCTGATCATTATAATTATGTAGCTGCATATAAAAGTTCAGCTACCCATGAATTTGGACATGCATTATTCCTAGATGATTTAGAGAGTGGCTGGGGTAATAACTCTATTATGAGTTATGAGAGAAATCGAAATATTATTACACATCCACAGCCCCATGATATATCTGATGTTAAGTCTTATCAATAATTATTCGTTTTTCAGTCAGCTCAACAATATAAATAAGAGGTGATAATTTTGAAATATATATTAGGTACTGTGCTTATTACATGTATGATTATTGGTGGTGCGCTAACAACACATGTTCTTAAAAGTAACACCGCTTCAAGTGGTAATACATTTAATCCAGAAGTACATGCTGATTTTCCTACTTATGATGCAAAAAGACTCTTAGGGAAAACAGAACTTATAGCACTTGTAGAGCCCATTTCAAATCAACAAAAAGAAATAGTAGAAGGTATGCCGAAAGCAACACTTTCTAAACTTAAGGTTAAGAAAAATCTTTATGGAGAATCAGAATCTACAATTACATTGGATCAAGCTATTAACCCTGTCGAAATTGGTAAGGATTATTTACTCTTCTTAAAAGAAGAAAACGGATTATATTACTTAATGGATGGAAATTCCTTAATCCAAAGCAAAAATGGTAAATTCAAGGTTAAAACAGATGGTCTAGAGGGTACGTATACTTCTGGAGAATTAGATAAAAAGGTGAAAATCAAATTAAAAGATCTCGAAGAAAAATAATACTCTTCAATTAAAAACCCTGGAGCGCTGGTGCTCCAGGGTTTCTATTGAGGCAAATAATTGATTATTTAGCATTGGAACATATCAACCTTTTAAGTGAATACAAATTTAATTTAAACATAGAGAAGGAATTAAGAGAGTTACGCACTTAACATGAAATAATAAGCCGGCTTTGTACCTTAGAGTAATGAAAATCGACATTTCACTTCCAAATATTGTCTTATCGTGAAATTTACGCTTTTTTCTGCCGAGACCCCTTTATGACTGTTATATTTTTTCTTTACTCAAAAGAAAGACCAGTCATTCCTGCTAAATGATGAATGGCTGGTCACTTTCGACAATTTCTTATACAATTCACTGACAAATAATTGTTAACACCGTTCAAATACCGTATACCCAGCTTTAACCGTCTGATTAACTTGCCCGTCCTGCAGCAAAACAAAATCTGCGGGTGCTCCTTCTTCCAAACCTTTCTCAACCGATAAATTCATTAGTCTAGCCGGATGAATCGAGGCAGCATCCCATGCCTCTGCAAACGTACAAATACCAAAGTCCACAAGATTTTTAATACCATCTTGTAACATTTGTACCGATCCCGCTAGTAAATCCGGATTCTCTGCTAAATGAAGTTTTCCTGCTTCTGTGAGCACTACTTCACCGCCGATGTGTGTCTTATAAGTACCAGGCTCTAAACCACTTAAGAAAACAGCATCACTAACTAAAATCGCGCGCTCTTTTTTTACTTTGAAAATTACCTTTAATACAGACTCCGGAAGATGAAAACCATCAGCTATACAACAGTTCCAGAGCTCATCCTGGGCTAACTGCTCCCAAATATAATTAGGGTGTCGCGGCAGCATCAGATGGGCACCATTCCCTAAATGAGTAGACATTACAGCACCTGATTCTACAGCTGATCGAATTTGCTGGCTTGTTGCTGCTGTATGACCAACAGAAACTTTCACACCGCTATTTTCACATTGACGGATAAATTCCGATGCGTTTGACCACTCAGGTGATAATGTCAGCAGCTTAATGTTTCCGTTAGCTGCTGCTTGCCATTTCTTAAATAATGACCAATCTGGTGCTTTTACATATTCTTGGCCATGTGCTCCCCGTGGTCCATCCTCAGGGGAAATAAAAGGACCCTCCAAATGGATTCCTGCGACGGTTTTTGCTACTAATTCATCTTCGTCACAGGCTTGAGTTATTGTTTCTGCTGATTCTTTTATTTCTTGATCACCATTAGTGATAATAGTTGGATAATAGGAAGTAACCCCTTCTTTAAATAGTGCATAGGAAGCCTCTTTTATTAGCTGCTTAGACAAAGGATGAGAATTAAAATCCCTGCCTTCATACCCATTAATTTGAAGGTCTACAAGTCCGGGAGCAATGGTTGGCAATGAATCAGTGTTGGGATTTTTCACTTCTTTTATCGCAAGGATCTTCTCTTCCTCAACAGTTATTTCAATCGGTCTCCTTGATTTATAATGAATCCCTTTGATTACATTGCTAGACGCCATATGAATCACGATCCACATACATATTACAGTTGGGATGCTCTCTTAAAATCGTTGCTGGACATTTGGTTGAAATAGCTCCAGTTAATGTTTCTCTCACAGCTGTTGTTTTGGATGCGCCTGGAACGATACAGTACAAGAAAGCGCCTGACATCATGGCAGGAATCGTTAACGTTAGAGCATGTGTTGGTACCTTGTCAAAAGTATCGAAACAACCATCATTAACTTGCTGCTGTCTGCAAGAAGCATCAAGCTCGACTATTTTCATAATCTCTTTATCATCGAAATCAGCAACTGGCGGGTCATTAAAAGCAATATGTCCGTTTTCTCCAATTCCTAGGCAGATGATATCGATTGGTTCAGCACAAATAAGTTCTGCGTATCTTTGACACTCTTCCAAAGCGTCTTTGCTGCCATCAATGAGATGGACTTTTTTAAATGGGACTTTGTCAAAGATATGTTTTTTTAAAAATGCACTAAATCTTTGCGATGCCGCTTCTTCAAGACCAATGTACTCATCCATGTGAAAGGCAATAATCCGTTCCCATTCGATCTCTTTCTCTCGCAAAAGTGCTTGTAAAAACTCGATTTGTGAAGGAGCAGCTGCAAAAATCATTCGTACTGTTTCCTGTCGTTCTAATAATGTAACAATTTTGTTTGCAACTTCTTTTGCTGCTGCCTTCCCCATGTCTTCCCGGTTATCAAAAAGATGAAAATTTAGTTGATCGACTTTATCAGACTTTATATGCATTTCTTGTTCCACCACTTTCTTTAAGTTAAATCCAATTCTTTTACTAAACGGCTAGATTGATAAGTTCCCAATATAATTTCCAATGAATGCTGACCTTCTGTCCCTGGGATAATAGGGGGCCGCTTTTCCTGAACAGCTAATGCCATATCCCTGATCTGTAAACGATGCCCATCAGGAATTACTTCAAAATCTTCAAAATCTGGCAGCATGACCTGTTCCCCGTCAATTTCCAATTTAGTAATCGTATCCTCTTCTATTTCTAATGTTCCCTTTTCCCCATGTATCGCTAAACGTTGGCCTTTACCGTCGTAAGCTGTCGTTGTAATCTCTAATACGCCCATTGCACCGTTTTCAAACTGTAATAACGATAAAGCTGTATCTTCTACTTCTATATCACGCAAAACTGCATTCGTTTTTCCGTACAGTGATGAAACAGGACCTGCCAGCCATTGCAGCATGTCGACGGTATGAATGCCTTGATTCATCATAGCACCCCCACCATCAACCTCCCACGTACCTCGCCATCCAGCACTGTCATAGTATGCTTGATCCCGAAACAGCTTCACATATGCAGAACATAGACTTAGCTTGCCTAACTTCCCTTCTTGAATGAGTTGTCTAGCAAAATTAGCCTGAGGTGACATCCGTCGCGGAAATACAGTAGAAAGCAATACTTGATTCTCTTCACAAGCCTGAATCATAGCAGAAATGTCCACTAGTTTTATAGCCATTGGTTTTTCTACTAAAATATGTTTCTTCGCTTTTGCAACTTGAAGGGTTTGTTCTGCATGAATACCGCTTGGTGTACAGATACATACAACATCAATCGTATCCATATCAAGTAATTCCTCTAAGCTATGGCAGGAGATCGCTCCATGTTTATCCGCAAAAGTATCACTGACTTCCTGATTGATATCGTAAACAGCCTCTAATGATGCTTCTTCTGTTTCTGCGATTCCTTTAGCATGTATCTCTGCTATAATGCCACAGCCTAGTATTGCAAAACGCGTTTTCTTTATGTTTGACATTCCCTGTCATCCTCTCCATTCAAAGTACGATTCTTCATGTACGATTCACCTTATTTGCCTGTTCATCCGCTTTAATAGTCGCTTCTGTAGCTACAAGCAGATCCTGATGACCTATGAATCCATACTCTCCGCGAATCCGCTGCAAGAAATCTTCTGTAATCGTTACAGGAGGCTGGATTGTCGGTACTTTTGTTAAAACTTCGTCATCACTCACTCTTAACACTAAATCTGTATCAGAAATAAAAGGGTCACCTTCTAAACGAATTTCTGCCACTCCCTTTGTTCCGACTACATAAAGACGACAATCTCCCCACGTCCAGCTTTTGTCTGGCGTATGCCAATCTGCATATAATTGAGAGATTACCCCATCATTCATGACAATTTGCATCCCGGCAGCATCGTAAAAGGATGGATATTCAGGCAAAATGTTCTTGGCTGCATGACAAGAAATCGTATTGATTTCATCACCTGACAACCACCGCAGCAGATCGATGTCATGCACAAATAAATCAATGATAATACCTCCAGATTGTTCTTTAGAAAAATGCCATGGAGGACGTTTAGCAGGATTTAACTGGTGCGGTTTTCTCATCGAAATACTCACGATATCTCCTAAGCGTCCATCATCAATCTGCTTTTTTACTGTGTATATCGATGGTCTGAATCGCTCTGTGAGCAGCATACCAATTTGCATCTTGCCTCGTTCTGCTACAGCTTTTAGCCTTTCGAAATCTTTGCGATTTGTAACTGCGGGTTTATCGATCATGATATGTTTTTTATATTGCTCACACATCTCGATAATATTTATTTTGTCTTTGTTAATACTTGCACACCCAACAACTTCAACTGACTCATCTAATAAGAGATCAATATCATCCACCATTTTCAGATTATATTTCTCAGCGATTGTTTTGACTAAAGTCCTGTTTTCTGACTCATAAATCCCCACGCATTTATAACCTAAATCAAGCATTTCTTTAATAAATATACTGATGTGTGGGTGTTGACAACCTATAATCGAAAATTTCACTCGACCGCTCCTTTCCTACGAAAAAGAATTCCTTTTTACCATTTCCTGAACCTTCTTTAAATCAGCTTCTATTCTATCCTTTGGTGGATAGGGTGCAGCACATTCCAACGTAATCCAGCCGTTATACTCTATCTCGCACAACGTATCAAATAGTGGCTGGTGCTCTATCGCTCCTTCACCTAACAAACACAGCATGAACTGTTCATCCCCATGTTTTGTTTTATTCGTAAAGGAACCAGGCGCAGAAGATGATTCTCCTACTCTCTTTACATCCTTTACATGAAAATGAAAAAGATGCTCCCCTAAATTAAGGATAGAATCTCTTCCATAATCGGTATCTGTGATATACATGTTTCCTGCGTCATGAATCAAGCCAATGTTTTCATGATGGCCGATCGTATTGATTAATTTCTTGCTTTGCTCGACCGTTTCTATCAAACTTATATTATGAATTTCCATTATTACGTTTATCGAAAAGGCCTTTGCTTCCTTGACACACTGATTCAACCAAAAAGCTGCTTTCTCATAATGATAATCTTCTGCAAGGAAACCATTCGGGCCACCTGGAAATACCCGGACCATATCCGCTCCAAGAATTTCTGCCCATTTTAAAAGTTGCCTAAATTCCTGTAATGCTTTTGCACATTCCTGATCACTTGCAGTCGAAAAGTGTCCTGTGTACCCTGCCAGAACAGGAATTTCAAGACCCAAATGATCTGCTAAATCTTTCATTTCCTCTACTCTGGGAAGTGACGTACTTGAAGACAGGTGAGGCTCCCTGCAAGCAATCTCGATGCCATCAAAGCCCAATTCCTTCGTCATGACCATTGTTTGCTGAATACTGTAATCTATAAACGCTCCGCTGAAAGCTGCATATTTCATTAATTATTCAATCTCCCTTATAAAAAGTTTTACTTCAAGTAAGATCAAAGCACGTTCGGCGTGGCAATATGCTGGTACAAATTACAACGAACCAATTCGTTCTCCTTTGCTTCGTTTGCATAACTTAGCCGTTCTTGTTCCAGCTCTGGTATTGCTGTAATTGTTCCTTCCAAGAATTCACGCAAGCGCAGCATTGTTGTCTCAATACGTAGCATCAGACCACCATAGCGGATATCAAGTACCTCCCAGCCAAAGGGTTTGTTTGTCTCCATCCACTGCTTGTAGTGAAGTAGATGTAATCTCTTTACTTTTTGAAGCAATTCTGGAAGGTCTTTTTGAAGAATCTGATCCAGACCCGCTTTATCATTTTGCTCATATGCGGTTTTCATGTTGGTCCCTATCGTGCTTTTGATACTTAATGTCGCACATAATGCACCGGCATAATCAAATAAGCCTTGCCACTTACCAGTTTTAGTTTTAACCTGCAGCAGGTCTTTTTCAAGTTGTTGATAGCATGATGCAACCTTCTGATCCTCTATATAGTGATCAAACAATCCTACTAATGGATCTTGCCAAAGCAGAAATTTGGAAGGATTCACAGGCTCCAGATTTTTGCCAGGATGAATATAGGAATCGATACTCCCTAACTGCAAAAATGCATCCATCTCTGCACCTGTACAAAATCGAAAGCGAGATCTTAATTTTTCATTAGTGATTTCTTTTGTATATCCATGTTCTGCGTATAACTGAAGACCTAACAGAGCTGTGAATGGATTAGTCTCCGCTCCATCGTCTCCCCATAGCGTGACAAAAACTTCTGTAACACCTTCTTTCTTACAAGCACGTAAGGCTGCATGTGTGGAAGCAAAAGTCTTGTCATAATGAATGGTATTTCCATTAAACGTCCAAATTCCTCCTGCAAATAGTGGATTCATTCCAAATTCTTGATGTTTTCGTATATAGTCATGATAAAAATCTTGATCTTCATGATAATAATCCCAGTAGACCAACTGTACGTCATCGGGTTTTTGACGGATAATATCTTTAGGAATAGCAGCCTGCGTATCATAATAATCACCTTTATCAGAAGCGATCCGAAAGTACATATCGCTCCATATCATCGGTTGAAGATGATGCTTAGCGGTAATCTCCCTTACAGCTTGCAAATGGTCACTCATAATCTGAAAAGCAGATTGGTGTCCAAATCGCTCTATATAATTTCCTCTTCCAAGAAAATGGGCTTCATCCATACCGATATGAATTCTTCTCGATCGGAAGGGTTCACTAACTGATTGGATCATTTTTTCAATGAATTGATACGTTTTCTCCGAATTAGCCAATAAAATATCGTCTGTATCACGAATATCTTTTGTTACATCCCATCTAAGATAAGTAGATAAATGGGCAAGTGTTTGGATACATGGAATGACTTCTATCCCAAAAAGAGAGGCAAACTCATCGATCTCCTTTAATTCTTCCCTGCTGTACCTGCCTCGCATATAGCCGAAATAAGGTGCTGATTCAATTTCATACGTATCTTCCATATAAAGCAACAGTGTATTCAAGCCCATTCCTGCCATCAACCGTATCATTTCTTTGAGGAATTCCGTTGTTAACACAGCATTTCGTGAACAATCAAGCATCGGACCGTTCATCTGAAATTGCGGTACTTCTCTTACCTTCATTTCTTCTACCACTTGCATGTGTTCTAATAGCAGTCCTAAAGCTCGAAAAAACTGAACCGGATGATGATAGTGAATTTCTGCTTTAGAGTGATTAAAATTAACATAAATCTCATCAACATCTGTTTGTTCCACCTTTATGGGAACGCCATCCTTTGATTGAGAAAATGCCCACTGCTGCATTAGCTGGTCAATTCCATCCTGAAACTCCAGAATATCTCCTTCAAAGAAAAGTTCCATGCCTGCTCTCCCCCCTTACCTTCCTACTTAATGCCTGAATTCGAGAAGTTTTGCACAAAGTAACGTTCTGCAAATAAGAAAACGATTAAGATCGGAACTAAACTCATTAATGCAGCTGCGACCATGTATTGTTCATTACCAAACCACTGACCACCAAGTGATAATATCCCGATTGGCAATGTGAATTTCTCATTGGACGTTAAATAAATCGAAGGTGCCAAAATCTCATTCCATTTCGTCATAAAGGTAAAAATCGCAACAGTTGCCAGACTTGGTTTTACCATTGGCAAGTAGATTCGCCAATAGGTCTGAAATGGATTACAACCATCTAATTTGGATGACTCTTCATAGTCTTTTGGAATACTCAAAAACGTTTGTCGCATTAAAAATATCCCAAACGGTTGTGCCAGACATTCAAGAAGCCAGAGAGGCACGAGTGTATCTAACAGGTTCATTTGCTGAAAGATCATAAAATGCGGGATGATCACGACAATGGGTGGTATCATCATCGTTCCTAATACCATGACGAATAATGCATTTTTAAACGGAAATGTTAAACGAGCAAATGCATAGCCTACCATCGAACAGGAAATGACTGCACCTAAGACAGACAAACCGGTAACAATGAAACTATTAAAGGTGTAATCTAAGAAATTACCCAGCTTAAATACTTCTGGATAATTCGACCATTGGAACACCTCAGGTATCCATCTCGGAGGAACTGCTGTAAATTCAGCATACGTTTTTAATGAGTTAAATAGTGCGGTAACGAATGGCATCACCATAATCAGTGCACTAATCGTCAGGATAATGTAACCAATCTTTTTAGCTGATAAAAATTTGCGGTTTTTCATTTATATAGCCCCCTCCCTGTCACTTCACTATTTAATGATAATGCACCCACCGCTTTTGTCCCCATAACTGGAGCAGCGTGAGAATAAACAAGATAATAAAAAGAATCCACGCAATTGCGGAAGCATATCCCATATGCAAGAAAGAGAAACCTTCTCGGTACAGGTAGAGCATTAGTACTAAACTTGCATTGTTCGGACCACCAGCTGCAGAAATATCAGCGGCTCCCCCTGTCATAACATATATTTGTTCAAAAGCCTGGAAAGTAGTTATGGTACTCAGTACTATAACTAAGAAAGTAGTTGGTGATATTGATGGCAATGTAATGGATTTAAATTTCTTTATCGAACTGGCTCCATCCATTTCAGCCGCTTCATACAATTCATTCGGCACGTTCTGTAATCCAGATAAATAAATAATCATAATATAGCCGATCCCTTTCCAGACAGCCACCAGTACTAAAAGCGGAATAACCTGTTGTTCATCATTTAACCATTTTTGCGGTTCTAACTCTAGCTTGATAAGAAAAGAGTTTGCAAGTCCAAATCTTGGATTAAAAATGGCATCAACCACATACATAACGACAGTCCAAGATGATATAACTGGTATAAAATGAGCCATGCGGTACAGCTTTAATGCTTTTATTTTCTGATTAAGTGCAACCGCTAACAACAAGGCAAGAAATGCTTGTGCTGGTACGAATAAAATAGCAAAATAAAGCGTATTCCAAAGCGATTTATAAAATAAAGGTTCGTTAAACAGCTTTTCGTAGTTTTCTAAGCCAATCCACTGTGGAGCATTTAACATATCATATTGGGAAAAACTGAAATATAAAGAAGCGATCAGCGGTGCAATTACAAACATGATGAATTGAATGAGGTAAGGGGAGACTAAAAGAAGTCCCCACTTCCCTTCATACGATATTAACTTACGTTTCTTTGCAGGTATGATGGTGGTTGCAGAATTCTTACGATTAGTCTGCATCTTATATGGCTCCTTTCATTTATTATTCGTTATAAAAATCAGTCAGAATCTTTTGCACATCTTTATCTGCATTTTCTAATGCCTCTTCGATCGGTTGTTCCTCGAGGAAAGCTCGTCGGGCATGTTCATTAAATTTCGCAACCCACTCACTCCATACTGCATTGGTATCAAGGCTTCCTGCAAAATCAAAACTTTCTAAGAATGCCTGTTTATTTTCTGGTTTGTCAGTTGAATTTAAGAACGTATCCGATTGAGCCACAGATTTCTTAACAGGTACCGCTTCTCCAAGTGCTGCCCACTCTTTTTGCACTTCATCTTCCGTTGCCCAAAACTTCACCCATTCCCAGGCAGCTTCTGCTTTCTTATCACTTGTACTGTTATTAATTACCCAAGAGTTTGTTATGACAGGAGAGAATCTCTCACCGTCCGGACCTTTTGGCAGTACGGTGACATCATAGTTTAATCCGGCTTCATTTGCAGCTAACACACGAGCATAAATGCCAATTCTCATTGCAGCTGAACCGCTAGGAAAGACGGCCATCGGACTTTGGAAACTATTCAGATCAGCAGGGTCTGTAATGATCCCCTTGCTCATACCATCTACCATCCACTCGAATGCTTGTTTATTTTCTTCAGAATTAATAACTGAATTATTTAAAGATTCATCCAGGATGCCTCCACCATACGATTTAAGAACGGAGAACCATCCCTCAGTGATACTAAAAAACGTTAAACCAAATTGTTTGATATTTTCGCTGTTAAATCCGTCTTCGTTTGGTTTCTTATCGGAAGCATCTAATGTTAACTTAGCAGCAGCTTCTTTTAAATCCTCCCAAGTCCAATCTTCACTTGGATATTCTACTCCGGCTTTATCGAAGAGCTCTTTGTTGTAATACAAAGCGCCAATCTGAATCCCTTGTGGTACGCCCCAATACTTTCCATCTGTATCCTGATTAGAATCTAATCCGTAATAATCCTCTTTGTTCAAATCACGATTAATCCATTCTGTTAAATCTTTAATTGCTCCACGCTCTGCGTACTTCATGACTAGTACACCATCAGATAACCACACATCTGGAGCTTCATCAGCAGCAATCTGTGTGTCAAGCTTCTGGAAGAATTGGCCATAAGGTGAACTCTGAGTCGTGATCTTAATGTTCGGATGCTGCTCCATAAATCTATTAATCAACTCTTGCATTTTTTCATCGGATTTACCACCCGAATAATACCCAAGGTTAATGGTGACTTGTTCTGAATCGGAATTTTCTGTATCATTTCCAGTAGGTGAGTCACCGGAACAACCCGCAAGCAATAATGACAATATAAAGACAAATGAAAGGAAAGCAGGTAGTAATTTTTTCTTCATTCTTATTACCTCCTAATATTTAATATTTGTGAAAAGCTTACAGAAATTAAAGCCACGATGGAATGGGTTTTTTTTATTTACTTGTCCTTTTTTGATCTTAGTAAGAAAAACACATGACTCCTTGCTAAATAACTTCACCAGAATAATACTGAATAAGACATGGATAAGCTATTGTATACATATATTAGTTATTACTATTCACTACTTTTCCCCATTATTTAAAGCAATTATTTTTAATAACAAGGGATGTGTCATAAATGCATACACATTCAATTAAGAAGAAGCTTTTTTTAATCTTTACCTTTTTTGTCTGTTTACCGATCTCGATCATCGGCATGATATGGTACGAATCCTCCACGAATACGATTGAACAAGAAGCAATCCAATCGAATAAAAAATTAATTCAACAAGCAAATGAGTACTTGAACATGTATATTAAGGAAATAGAAAATTCTACTTATCCTTTTATCACTAATCCTCAGATTCAGTGGTATATCAATAATGACAACCTAAGTAAATATGATTCTTTTATTCTGTCGGAACAAATAGAATTGGAGCTATTCACGCAATTGATGAACGGCAGGTCAGATATTGTCGGTATATCTTTGGTCAGCCAAAAACACAGCCAGATAAATTTCTATCAGAGCAAAGAGTTACTAGATATGGACCGGATAAGAAATAGAAATGATAATCTTTTTAACAACGGGAAGGATATGGACAACTTTAACGTAATAGGATTGCGAAAAATTGGTTCCCAGCCCGTTATTACCGTATCGAGAAAGATCCATAGCACCAGTTCTTATCTATATAAAGCTTTATTAATTATAGATATTAATCTGCATCAACTCTCCACAATCAGTGATAATCTGTCTATTGAGAATTCTAATGTTCTAATAATGGATGATACCGGACAAACGATTTTTCATACAGATCCAGATCGAATTGGGAAATATGTTGATACCTCATTAAAAGAGCGGTATATATCGAGTGAAAGTGATGTGTTTACAACGACGAAGAACGATGAGAAAGAAATTCACATATATGAGCAATTCAAAGATACGGATTGGGTATTAGTGGCACAGCTCCCCCATAACAAAATTATTGGCGATTTAGTTCAAATGAGAACGATAACGATTATATTAGGTGCATTTATCGTAGTCGTAGCACTTACGGTATTTGGAGGGTTCGCCTTATCACTCACTGGTTCACTCTCCACTCTTCAACGTATGATGAAAAAAGTAGAATCAGGAAATTACACTGTTCAGAATACGGGGATGAAGGGACGACGAGATGAAATTGGCAATGTATTTCGAAGTTTTAACGCGATGGTAAATGAACTGAAGAGACTGCACGAAGAAGTGCATATAGCGCAATTACAAGAAAAACAATTGCAGATTAAACAAAAAGAATCTGCACTTCGAGCAATGCAGGCACAAATTAACCCACACTTTCTCTATAACACGCTTGGGATTATTAATTCCCATGCGATCCTGGATAATAACATGGTGATCAGCAAAATAACTACCTCTTTAGCGCAAATGTTTCGTTATAACCTTAGTGAGGCACGACAAGTAGTGCAGCTAAGAGAAGAGATGAACCATATCCATTCGTATTTAGAGATCCAACAAGAAAGACATCGGCATTTGACTGTAGATATCCAAATCGATGATCAATGTCAGGATTCTATTTCTTTAATACGCTTTTCCCTTCAGCCATTAGTAGAGAATGCCTTTTTACATGGCTATCAAAAACGCAAATTGAAAGCCACCTATATTGGTATTCGAACGTATAAACAAAAAGAATACTATGTTATTCAAGTAATTGATAAAGGTTATGGCATTCAGCCCGATATTAAAGAGGCTTATAACCAGGCTTTTACAAATCTGAATGAGCAACTCATCCATGATTATGAAAAAGAATATAAAAGTATCGGATTATGGAATGTGCATGAAAGAACACGCTTAGCGTTTGGTTCTCCTTATGGATTACACATTAAAGAATGGAAGGCAGACAGAGGAACCATCGTGGAACTTAGACTTCCTTATCAGGAGGAGGATAAAGAATGTACAATGTTATAATAGTAGATGATGAACACATGATTCTATTAAGTTTACAAAAGCTGTTGGAAGGGTTGGAAGATAAATTTTCTATAGCAGGTGTAGCTGAAGATGGCCAAGAAGCATTGCATTTACTTGATAACCACTCCATCGATATTGTCATTACAGATATTTGTATGCCAGAAATGGATGGGCTTGAGTTGATAGAAAAAGCCAGAAATATAGATTCAAAAATAAAGTTCATCATCATTTCTGGCTATGATGATTTTAGTTATGCTCAAACAGCTATTCGTTTTGGGGTTTCTGACTTTATATTAAAGCCTATCGTGCCCGATCAAATACTCTCTATCATGGATAACATGTATAGCCAGATGCAAACAAACAAACGTTCCTATGCCGAGAATAATGATTGGATATTACTTCTCGAAACTTATAAGAAAGAACTTGTTGAACATATTTGGACATTTAATAAAGCAGAAACTTTTGAAAAAATAAACGATGTTGTTGAAGGGCACAACCGGATCCCTAATCACCCACTGTCTCTTTCGCAATTATTGGAGGATCTTTTAAGAGATATAGAAAATGAATTAATAAATAGAAACCCAAACTTACCTAACCTGCTACCTGAACAAATTACATGGTCTAATATGATGACTGATACGACGGAAATAGCAAAACAAGCGGTTAGTCGTATGATAGATTTTGTTCAAGGCAGCAGAAATTTAGGTTCACGTCAAAATATTTTAAAAGCTGTGGAATATATAGAAGCGTATTTTGCATCGCCAGATTTTTCCTTACAAGAAGTGGCTGATTATATCGGCGTTTCCGAGTCTTATTTCAGCCGTTCTTTTAAAGAAGAAATGAACATTAGCTTTATTAAATACGTTATCCATATCAGAATGGCAAAGGCGAAAGAATTAATTCAAAACGCTGACATGAGCATTACGAAAATCGCATTTGAAGTTGGGTTTAGCGATTATCCGCATTTTAGTAAATCATTCAAAAAGTATTATGGTCTGACACCGAACGAATACCGTAAGCAGCTTTAGCACCTGCCATATTGTCAGAATACATTTATTGTATGACCAGATAAGCAGGATTTTTGTTTTCTTTACTGTCTATCATGATCAGACTGTCTTTTGCGGCTTGGTCAGATAATCTGAATGATGCCACTTTGTCTTCCATTTGACTGTTAATAAAGTTTGTTACATCCATACTGTACCATCCTGCATTGGAGACATCGATCGATCCTATAATGGCTGAGTCATTTAGAACAGGTTGATTATTCCACGTGATACTGTTTTCCATCCAGCTATCCGTACTCAGCCCCGCTATCGTTACAGGCAAATTGGTAACCGACGCACTAGTATAAAAATACAATACTGCTGATGTTATTGCATTGCCTGAAAAACTAGAAAGGTCAAATTTGAAGAAACCGAGTCGATCATAATAATTTGATCCTGATACATCTTTGATTTGAATAGCTGTATCTGCACCGAAGTTCATATCTGCATAACTTCCTCCACGGACATGGGCGTCTTCCGCAACTGTGTATATTTCCTGAGACCATGTTGTGGACGTTTGGTGCGGATGATCATATGCTTGTGCCCAATAATAGCCATCTGCTACGATCCTTCTCGGTTCAAATCCTATCTCACCCCAATTTTCCACTACGGATTCACTCATAGCGAAAGCAGTCCCTTTTTCATCTGTTGTAACGCTAATATATTTTCCTGCCATATGCGTAAATCGTCCATGAACTTCAGCCTGAATCCCTTCTAGCGTGTCTTTGTCTACGACTTGCAGTGTTACATTACCCTTGCTTTCATTATAACTAACATCCATACTATCAATAATCATCGGTTTTAATGTCGTATCGTCCGTAACGGCAGAGGCTTCATCAGAAATAGGACCGATGTTGCCTTGGACATCCACCGCAGCTACTTTATAGTAATATTTCGTATTCGGAAGTAAACCATTGTCTGTATAGGATAACCCTCTTGCTGTTCCTGCCAGATTACTATCGTCCGGTGTAAAATCACTGGAGGTACTGCGGTAAATGTTGTAAGATTCTACTTCGGTATTATCGAATGCTCTTCCGTATTCTATACCGATACTTTGAAAATCAAAACCAGTAGCGGCTGGATTTTCACTGATTGCTGAAGGAGCAGTTGAATCTGCAGGCGGTTCCCAAAAATAACCGTTTGGTCCCCAGGCAGACGGTAATGCTCTGATTTCATCATAATGATGCAGTGCAATACCTCCGAAGGCTTCTTCTCCATTAAAAGCTTGATAAACCTTATCTAATTCTGCTTCCATATAAGTTCGACCCTCTTCACGGAAAGAAATCGTCTCTGGATCCCCACTATTGGCAATATCTTTTGTTTCTACACCTATAATGACAGAGTTTGGTTTTCCTATAAGATTTGCATAATCTATCTCACTTTGTGCGTCTGGTATGATACCTGGACTATCATCTGCCACATCCCAGTAATCCATAATCGAAATATAATCAGCAATGTCCTGGATGTGTTGAGACATCCATTTTGTATCGCCGTTCCAATCTATATTCTCAGCACTAGAAGAAGAATCATACCATCTCGGAATGGCCGCACCTACTAATAGATTATATCCTGCCGTATCACGTCGTTGCATGAGCTTTTCAAAATAGTCTAAATATTGTATCTGTACGGAGGGATAGGCTGATTTAAAATCTGGTAAAATATAAGGCTCTGTATCTACATTTACTCCGTCAAATCTCTCGTTTGAAGAGGAAGAAATATTATAATTAAGAACTTTTTCGAATTCTTTAATGGCTAAATCATGATACCTCGTGTAGGCTCCAAAATAAGGTGGATTGGTCCCGCCTGCAATGAGTGCATGTATTTTATAGCCACTATCATGAGCCCAGCTCACAAAGTCTCTTACTTTTTCCCTTTCGTCTTCCAGCATATCCATTCCGTTAAATGTATCGACACCAAAATAAAGTGTTGTAATCGGATCCTGATCAAATGTAGTGGTATCTTTCGCCATTGCATCTAAAACTTTTCTTGAACCGGGATTAAGAAGTAAATTATAGCTAGCCTTCTCCCATATCCACATCGAACGGTCCTGATCTACTGCGGATGTGGTCTCATTCGTTCCCTCTCCTACTTTTACATAAGTTGTCGAGCTTTTTCCTACATTACCTCGGGAATCGATTGCTCTTGTTTCTATACTGCTTGTTTTATCACCAATGCCAGACGTGTCCCACTTGTATTTATAGTGTTTATTATTTAAAGAAGCTTCTTTCCAAGCACCTCCATTCATTCTTACTTCCACACGCTTTATATTATTTTTGGCTTCTACTGCAATCTTTATATTAACATTGCCCTTGACACTACTTCCGTCAGCTGGATAGTCAATAGAAACAGTTGGAACGTTTGCTGCAGCATTATCTACGTTTACATGAAGAATGGACCATGCATTGCTTCTGGACACAGTATCCTGCCCCTTGACCATTAGCTCTATTTCTCCATCATAATTGGAGGTGTCCAAATCATAATACCAGATACCAGTATCGTCACCATTAGGATCATCCGTCTGCACTTTCACAATCTTCTTACCATTAATCACTATTTCCATATTATAAGTCTTCGTATATGTTCCAGAAATGCGTTCCACTCCAACAGGTACAGACTGCCCCTCAACATGAGAGTCAATGGTAATTGCTGACGATGCATGGACAGTATGTGCTTGAAGAACCATAAAAAAAAGTGAGAATGCGATCAAAAGAATCATCAGAGCTAAACTTCGTACGTTTTCCAGTTTCATTTTACCCAACATAAAACGAACCTCCTATCTTTTTGAAGCGCTTTCAATAAAGTATACAGACGAAACAATATATTGAACATGTATTTATTTGTTGTACTTGTTTTCTTTTGTTCGAACGTTGCAGTATTTCGGAAAAATAAAAAAAAGAACTAAACCCGCCCAGTTTTTATTAAACTTTATCATACATAAAGCTACCTATAATACGGATTATGTAAAGTGGAATTGTTAAACGATTTGGTTATTTTGAAATGTTTTATGTGCTTAGCAAAGCTCCGGAAATAAGCTCCTCGTCCTGTGGGGCACGAAGTGGTTGGCGGGAGCGGTATCCCTGCACATGTATCATTTCAAAATGATCACTAAGCAGTTAGTTGACATAATCCGTATTATGAGAACACAAAAAAGCACCCCATAACCACTGGAGTGCTTTTACTGGAGACTGTTTATGATTTCTTTTTCCGGTTCATTAGTGCGAGCTTCATGCCGCCTCCAATCAGCAATAAACAGACGATGCTAACTTGGAAATAGGAGTTATAGTAATGCCAGAAATTATTGCCTAGCAGATTACCCAGTACTGGAAGAAGCACATGATCAAATAAATAAAATAATCCAAGTACGACTAATCCAATACCGAGCCACTTTTGGTTGTTCTTAATATTCTTAAAGATCGGCACGTCTTCCACGTTTTCATATTCCATTCGATTTGCCGCTTGCATCGTATCAAAGAAACTGTAAAACCAGACGATCGGAATCAGGAATAAGAAGAGTGATAAGTGTAATACGTCTAAAATATAAATAGCAGACAAGAATACAGCCATCAACTGAAGCCCACGCTTCTGCAAGCCAAGGTACAAGTGGCCAGCACCTGGGAAGATAGATAAAATAACGGCTAAAACACGGCTTTTGTTTTCACTATTTCGCGCACGTTCAAAATCATCTAATATCGTTTTATCTTCTAATACTTCGCCAGCTTGTTTGCGATTTAGAAGTTGAATCACATCAAATAAACTATAGACCCAAATAATTGGCAGGATTAATAAAAAGATTAAAAATACACCACTGGTTAAGATGCTGATAAAGAATACAATGGTGATGATTCCGATAAAAGCTGATAATAGCGTAAGACCGCGGTATGTTAATCCTATGTAAAAATGGCCAACACCAGGAATAACGGAAAAAATAATGGTCTTCACTCTTTCATTATTGAGATTTGTCTCGTGATCATCAACTTGTGCATTCCCAACTCCAGTTGGTTTTGCATGTAAAATCGTGACGATCATATCGAGGAAATTGATGAACCAAATGATAGCTAGTAAAAGAAACATTAATATATAAAATTCACTATAACCAACAACCCCCGTAAATGCTGAGAATAACGAAACAAACACCCCACCGAAAAAGGCTAACATATATATAATTCCTCGGAATATACGGCCCCAATAAATATGACCAAACCCTGGGAAAAAGCTTAAGAAAAATGCTAATACTGCAGATTTGTTATTCATTCCTTACCCTCCCCTTTTAATTTTTCGATCCATTGATCTGTTTTTAACATTAGATGCTCTGAAATAGATGGCTTTTGTTCCATTTGTTGATCGTTTGTTGCTTGCATCACACCTTGGAAAACCCCAGATACTGTTAGAAGCACTGTGAATCCAGCGGCTATCGCATAATGAATGAGTGCACGATTTGTTCGATCCTTCGAAGGTGTTACGACAGTTTTGTTCATGTGTTGCATGAATGTATCGGTAAAATCAGAAGATGGTGCGGCTTCATATGTTTGTTCGTCTATAACAATAAGATATAATTCCATACAGCTGTCACACGTTAATAAATGATCTTCCATTTCCTTTCTATTATCGATAGTTTGTTCTACATACGCGATAACTTTTTCTTTCGAAAGATGGCTCATCTAAAATCTTCCTCCTTCCAATTTTCCTTCATCCATTTTCTGGCTCTGTACAGCCTGGTCTTCACCGTCGTTCCTTCCAGACCATAACGATCCGCTATTTGTTTATAGCTCAATTCCTCGAAGTAATACGCATGGACCACTAATTGAAATTTAGCAGGCATCTGCTTGATCCGCTGTTGGATAATAGTGAATTGATCTTTAGCCATCACCTCTTCTTCCACATTCAACTTCTTGTCTACAGGGTGAAAAGCTTCAAACGTATGTAATTCTTCCCGCTTTCGTTTCCTCTGGCGCTGATGATCAATTGCTTTATGCAAAGCGATTCTTGATAACCATGTTTTAAACCCTTGATTCTGATAAGTTGGAAGGGCATCGAGCATTTTGATAAATGTTTCCTGTGCAAGATCCTCTGCAATTTCTTGGTCACGAACGACACTATATGTTACTTTAAAAACATGGTGCTGATAACGTTCTACGATCATCCGAATTGCATGTTGATTACCAGCTTTCATTTTATCGATCAGTTTCGTCTCATCAATCATGCTCTCCCCCCTTCTATACGACTACACCATAATGGACGACACCAAGGAATAAAAAGTATACAAAATTATTCAAGTTTTTAATGCTTAAATTTTTCCAGATCGTGCTATAATGGTTACTATTAGATAACAAGCAGTCAGGAGTGAAAAATTGAGGAAGTTAAGAGCACTTATATCCTTGCTACTTATTGCTGGTATAGTAGGCTTTATATATAGTGATGACTATCAGGAAAATGGCATAAACGGTGTCTGGCAGCAATTAACCACCGATGTAGATAACATTAAAAATAATCCGCAGCTGTTAAGTACGATTGAAACGATGAAGTACAAGCTTGAGGATGTCTTCGAACGATTGACTGAATCGAATACAGAACCACCTGTACCATCTGATGCGGAAAAACCCGAACTCACAGCGCCAAGCGAACAATCGTTCTCGATCCATAATATCGAATTGTCCCAGTCAAAAGCAAGCGTAACGGAGCAATTAGGAGAAGCGAAACGACAAAGTCTGAATGAATATGGCGTTGATTGGTACAGCTATCATGACAATTTTCAAAATTTCCTTATGGTAGCCTACAATGAGCAAGACCAGGTAGCTGCTCTGTATACCAATCAGGATTTAATCTCATCCACAAAGAATATTACACTTTCAAGCAACAAAACAGACGTTCGCGATGCGTTTGGAGAACCATTAGATTCGATTCGAAAAGGTTTTACCCGGTATAAAATAAATGATAGTGAGGAGCAAGATACGTTCCTTATTGATGAAAGTTATGTTACTTTCTTCTATGATGTCCACCAGGGTAACCAATTAGCAGCGATTCAGATTGTTGCGAAGTCATTAGAGAATCAAAAGCAGGATTTCTTCGGTGGAACGGGTGACTCCTTAAAAGAAGGATTCGAATACCAATTATTTGATCTGACAAATGCATCCAGAGTCAAGTTCGGTCTACCTGTTCTGCAGTGGTATGAAGAAGCACGAACAACCGCTCAAAACCACAGTACCGATATGGCCGAAAATAATTACTTTGGTCATAACAATCTCGACGGTCAATCTCCATTTGATCGCTTAAAAGAGGACGGTATTTCCTTCCAATTAGCTGGTGAAAATCTGGCAGCTGGTCAAGCGAGCAGTATCTTTGCACATCAAGGTTTAATGAATTCGGAAGGTCATCGAAAGAATATATTACATGCTGATTTTCGTCTTATGTCGGTAGGTGTTGCCATGAAAGAGGATGGTCAGCCTTTCTATACAGAGAGTTTTATCACGAAATAAAGCTTACCCGCGGGTAAGCTTTATTTTTTACTCTTTATCTTTTTTGTGATGATGTTTGTGATCCCACTTCGGAACAAATTGATTCTCTTCGAGCATTTTGTATTTCCTATCAAGATGCTCGAGAATATTCTTCCCTTTTTCCTCCGTCAGCACGCCATATTCCACATACTTATTAATAATTGTTTTTTCTTTTTCTACCAATTCCTGCTGTAAGGTCTTCATTTCAGCGATTTGTTTATCTGTTAACGTTACATCGTTCGTTTCTGCTTGTACAGGTGAAATTGTGATACCTGCCAGCAGCGACATCATAAACCCAGCGATTAGCCATTTCTTCCATAATCTAATCATGCAATCACTCCTTTTACTCTTAGTGTGACGTAAAGCCCATCATTTATACGAAAAAAAGGAGTGGAAAAACTAGACGGTTGTCATCCAATTAATTAATAAATCTTCCTGATACAAATCATCAGGATACTGTACCATCGCAGTGTCTTCCTCAGCATATAAATACTGTAATAATTCATTAAATGCACCCATGTACTCCTGGTATAGAAATTCATAGCTGATCGTTTCTTTCGGCATTTCATTGTTCTTACATACAGCAGGATCCGTATAATTCACATAGGTTCTGCATGGCAATGGCCTGATTTCGTATGCAAGACATTGATTGGATTCTGTATCGAGCATTACACAAGGAAGCCCTGCTTTTTTTATAATTGTATTTAGCATCAGCGTCAGATACTACGTCCAGTTTGCCTAATTTCTCTACCTTCTGTCCATAAGTCTCATAGTATTGTTTGATATGATCGTTAATCTTGTTTTTACGGGATGCAGGCAACTGATCAAACGAATTCCGAATTATTTTCGCCTCCATTTTATTAATAACAATCGGGAAATAGCAGCAGAACGCACAGCCCATTTGACAAGTCGGTTGCAATGAAACGGCTGCTTCCATCTGTTCCATCTCCATCGATACAGCTTTCATCAATTGCTGGTATCCCTCGATTATTTTCTGCTTAGTGGGCAAATCACTATCTATCAATTGATCAACTACCTGGTAAAACGTTTCTTCATCTATACTATATTTTTCATTTAACGCCGCACATTTCGTTAAAATTTCATCATATGTTACATAACTCTCCATTAAGATAAACTCCTACTAGTTTTGATATCTTCAACTAGTATAACAGATCACCGCACATTTTCTACTGGAAATAGTGAAAATTCCATACTGATATACAAAGTCGCAAGCATCCACATGATTAGCAGACAGACAAATAGAAGATCGTGCAGAGAAATCGACATTTTGTAATAAAAAGTTCTAGCCGTTTGTTTGGTAAATTGTTTGGCTTCCATTGCGACAGCGATTCGGTGTGCTCTTCGAATACTTTGTGCCAGTAATGGAATACTGTATTGTTTCACTTTCTGATACATGCCTTTAACGCCTCGTGGAAATACGACTCCTCTTACTCTCATGGCTTGTCGTAATGTTTGGAATTCTTCGAGCATAATCGGCAGCATACGAATGCCGGCCATGAAACTATATGCATATGCTGGCTTTACTTTCATTTGCTGCATCACAGAATAGAACAGATAGACCGGTCTGGTTGTTAAAGCAAAAATCAGACTTAAAATCCCAAACACCGTACTTCTTAATCCTAAGTGGAGTCCACGATAGAAGCTTTCTTCTGTAATATGAATCAGACCAAACTGATACCATGTCGTCTCCCCTTCGCCAAAAAAGATCATGGCAGTAGCTGAGGACACGAATATTATCACTAATGGCAACGCCAGCAATCCGATCACTTTCCCCGTATGCCCAGTAGCAAATAAATAAATCAGGGTGGCGCCGATTATAAAATAAAGAAGAAAATTGGGATTATGAATAAATAATAAGCCAATAAATAATGATAGAAAAGCGATTAATTTCATACTAGGATTTAATCGATGCAGCCATGTTGCCTGATACGTTATCTCTCCGATCATTTGTCTCACCCTTCACGTTGAATTGGCAATGGATATGCCGTCATTTCCTGAACTTGCCCCTCTTGCACGCGCCATTCTCTTGTCGCAAAATGCCTGACAATTTCATTTTGATGGGTAACCATCACAATCGTTATCCCATTTTTGCGACATGCGTCTAACATATCGAGCATGGCAAAAGTGTTTTTAGCATCCTGTCCGAATGTAGGCTCATCCAGGAGTAAGACATCAACATTAGCGATCGTAGCAGTAGCAACACTTAACCTTCTCTTCTGCCCGACCGATAATTCGTATGGATGTTGATCTTTGACTTGAAATAAGTGATATCTTTTTAAGTGCTGTTCAATTGTTTCAGGAAGCACTTCCTCTTCACTATTCACTAAGGATTGAGCCAGCTCCTCATACACAGAATTTGCAATAAATTGTAATTCCGGATTTTGAAAAACATAGCCCATTTTCTGATAGTTACAATTCGTTGATTTCTCTGACAAATAATAATAGATATTCCCTTTTGTACGAATCAATTGCATGATGGCAAGTAATAGTGTGCTTTTGCCAGAGCCATTCTCACCAGTAACTGCCAGCCAGTCCCCTTGATAAATGGTTGCCTTTTCCACTTCCATTTTTAACTTTTTCAGATGGTAACCTTTTAAGGAGTCGAGACGAATTACCGGCAGATCTAGTATATGCGTAGAAGGTTTGGGATTGGCTCGTTGCGCAAGAAAATCATGCCAAATTTTCGGATACCAAACACCATAACGATAAAGCTTCTCGCGAAATTTTGTGAAAATGGCTTCTGGTGTGTCATCTCCCAGTATATTGCCTGACTCATCTATCATGATGACTCGATCCACAAAGGATAAAATATGCTCAATTTTGTGTTCGACAATGATAATGGTTTTATTGGCTGCCACTTTTTTTATCGTATCCCACACATCTACAGTACCTTGATCATCTAACATTGCGGTAGGTTCATCCAAAAAGATTACGGACGGCTCCAACGCCAGAACGGTGGCAATCGCAAGTCGCTGCTTCATACCACCTGATAAATGTTGAATCGGAATATGATTGTCAGCAAATGATAAGCCGACTTGCTCGAGATACTTGGTAATCAAATCTGGCATTTTTTCACGAGCGACACCTCGATTTTCAAGAACAAACGCTATTTCCTCATCGACATATGGCATACAAAATTGTGCATCCGGATCCTGAAAGACAATACCGTAAGCATCAGGTAAAGTACGAGATTGATATTTCAATGGAATTTCAATAACCTCTGGAATTAACCCGGCTAATATTTGCATGATAGTTGATTTACCGGAACCCGAAGGACCAATCAGTAAGACCTTTTCCTCCTCTTGGATGGATAAGGAAAAGTCGTTGATAATCGTCCTTGACTGGCCAGGATATTTTGCTTTTAAGTGATTAATTTCGATCATACTAAGACCCCGTTTCTTCATCGGAAAAGTGATAATCTTTTTCTGATAATGGCCGGATCATCTTGGTTACTCCTGTTTTATCCAATGCTAAAACTAAATAATAAGCAAAAACGCCAGTAATCACGATAGCACCGATCGTTCGATTGACGATTAACAACGTAACATTCCACCATGCTAACGTATCGATATAGCCATAAAACACATCCAGTATTAACGAACCTATTGTAGCGCCGACAGCCGCCAGACAGGTGACGAACAATCGATAGCTTTTGTAACGAACCATCGCAAACACAAGTTCACAGCCTAGTCCTTGCAAAATGCCATAAAGTAATAATGAAATCCCCCAGGAGCCCCCGAATAGAAATTCCCCCTGAGCTGCCGCCACTTCTGCTAATAAGGCAACACCCGGCTTTCGAATAATGAGGAAAGCAACCGTAGCCGCCATAAACCACATACCATATACAAGTTGATCGACATGCAAGCCGACCACAGATATCACGCTGTACACTGGTCCCCATACTCGGTAAATCACACTAAAAATAAAAGCAATGACAATCGTAATTAAAATGTCCACCAATGTTAACTTTTTCTTCATGTACTCCCACTCCTTCTACATATTTGTTATCCAAAGCACAAAAAAGCCACCTTCTCGCACGCAAGAAAGTGGCTATACTTATACTTATTCAAATCATATGTATAGGAATAGTTGCCACTTCCCTACGCTGGTATAAACCAGATCAGGTTCTAAGGGTCTTAAAGTATCACTTTAATCTCAGTCTTGTTAAGACACCCCTAGTGGATGTGTTTCGTATATTAATTTCGACTTTATCATATCAGATTTTTCCAGATTGTCAAGAGCATACCCATATTTATTGAAATAATAATCGTACGACGTTTCAATCTTTCTCAAAATATTGATCAGTATAATTTGTCACTAATGAGAAAAAATAAGCTAACATTGCAGGCAGTCTTAATGGAGAAAATATTGGGAGGGATTATAGATGACGCAGCCTTATAAATGTCCAAAATGTAAAACGAACCGGTCTCGCTTTAATGTGATTGAGCAAGTGGCAAAGCCGGTGAAATTAGACATGGATACCGGAGAAATAGTAAATGATTACGCAAAAGAACCGCTCGAGATTTTTCACATCGCCTACAATGGGCCAAACCAGAGAATACAGTGTGGTGTATGCGGATTGATTGAAAATGAAGAAACCTTTATTAAATATGCTAAATCACTAAACTGATGAAGGAGGATAACTATAATGGCTAAAAATCGAAAAGGACCAAAACAGTCTGAACAACCTGATTTACCAAAAAGTCCAACTCAGCCTTACGGAGAACCGATGGCAGGCTCTCATAAAGTAAAGAACCAGAATCATTCTAGACAAAAACATAATAAGTCGCATGATATGTAATTTAGTAAAAATTAATAAAGTGGTTAGTGTAACAAACTCGCGAATTATGTTACACTAACCCCCTCTTTATATTCAAACTCTACATGAGCCTCGAAAACCTCTGGCAGCATAATAGGAGTCTGCCCCATTATGATAAGTGAATACGGTATCATAACGACGATCACAAAAGATCGCCCCACCGCGATTTCTAATTTTCTCAGGTGTTTTTACCCAACTGGATGTTTTCTTATCGAATTCACCTAGTTTTTGCAACTCTCGATATTCTTCCTCTGTTAATAGTTCAATGCCCATGTCAGCGGCCATATCCACAGCCGTATTTTCAGGTTTGTGTTTTTTCCTCGACTCCAGTGCTTCTCGATCATAGCAAACACTTCTGCGACCTTTAGGACTTTCAGCGGAACAGTCGAAAAATAGGTATGCCTTTGTGTTTTCGTCAAATCCAACGACATCCGGTTCACCGCCTGTCTCTTCCATTTGGTTAAGCGACCACAATCTATTCGGATCAGCTTCCAGCTTGGCTTCAATTTTATCCCAATCTAATCCTTGATGGCGTTCCGTATTTTTTTCAAAACGGTCTTTCAACAAACTTATTAATTCTTCCCGTTTCTCAAGCGACAATTCATTATTTTTGGTCAATTTCTTTTTCTCCTTTCTAAAGATCATTATATGCCTCGTAGAAATAGTAACATAATTATGAATAATAGCGCTAAAGGCCGAATGAAAATTTTTAGTCGCTTTTAAACTTTACTGCTCTCGTAGCAATAAAAGTTTTGATATGTTCGTCCAATATTATGCTACCACCAAAATCATCTTCATAAAAATCAATTATCGCAAAACCAGCGACAATTTGTCCTTGAATTTGATCGTACAAGAAAAACAACTAAACGCTGTGATAAGAGTAATATAGCTAATTATACTGTGCATTCTTGATACTTTCTGTTCGTTATGCATCACAGCACCTCATCCTAACATTAACATAAATATCCAGTAATGCAGGTTTAAATCTTAAAAAGAATGTAGAACAACAATTTATAGGAAGATTCGCTAATTTAAAATTCTCCATTGCAATCCAGTTCGTTTTTTGTTATAGTGGGAAACAACATAAAACAATTTAATATTTTACTTCAATTTTTTTATTGAAGTGAGAATAGAGGAGCAAAGACCAATAGTACATAATCGGAGGAAGATGTTACCTGTGATGATTATGGAAAGGGGAATTTGCCGAAGTAATGAAAGCAGACATCAGCTGTTATTACTGGTCCATCATTAAATAAATGCTGGGCTGTCATATAGTGAATAACTATATGGAGGGCTATCTCACGCATCGAATCCAATCATTCAAGATGCAACAATGATAGCCACATTGTTGCATCTTTTTTAATTGGGGATGAGATACCCTCTATTCAATGGAATGTCTCAATTGTTTTAAATCTTTGAATAGAGGTGGATAATAATGAATTTCGGACGTATTTTAACGGCAATGGTGACACCTTTTGATCAACAAGGCCAAATTGATTATAACAAAGCAGAACGATTAATTAATTACTTATTACAAAATGGAACTGATGCAATTGTAGTGGCGGGAACCACAGGTGAATCCCCAACCCTGTCAAAAGAAGAAAAGATTTCTTTTATTAAATTCGTAGTGAAAACCGTTAGCCGTCGTGTTCCAGTAATAGCAGGTACAGGCTCTAACAACACACAGGAATCGATTGAATTAACAAAAAAAGCAGAAACAATTGGTGCTGACGGCGTACTATTAGTTGCTCCTTACTATAACAAACCTTCTCAGGAAGGGCTGTATCAACATTTTAAAGTGATTGCTGAAGCAACGACATTACCCGTTATGCTCTATAACATACCAGGAAGAACAAGTGTCAATGTTAATCCGGATACGATCATTGAGCTGGCAAAGATTGATAATATCGTTTCGGTTAAAGAAGCTAGTGGTAATTTAGATGCAATGACAAAAATTATTCGCGAAACCAATGATGATTTTTCCTTATATTCAGGAGATGACACATTAACTCTACCAGCGGTAGCGATTGGTGCTGCAGGTATCGTATCCGTTTCATCTCATATCATTGGCAATGAAATGAATGAGATGGTTGCAGCCTGCCAAACTGGAAACATTGTACGCGCCCAAGAATTGCACCAGTACTTAGTACCGATTATGAAATCGATGTTTATGGCACCAAGCCCCGCACCAATCAAATCAGCACTTGGTATGTTTGGTGTTGACGTTGGAGAAGTAAGATTACCACTCGTTCCACTTAATGAACAGGAAATGACACTCTTGCAACATGAACTTCATTTCTTACAGAAAAATTATTATGCAGGATAAAGAAACGGGAAAGTCCTCCCGGTCCTAACTAACATAAATAATAAACAACTACCTATAATATGGATTATGTAAAGTAAAACTGACTGACATTGTGGTGATTTTAAAAGGCTTCATCTGCTTTGCAAAGCTCCGAAAATATGCTCCACGGACGCGGCTTCAGCTAGGCTACTACTTGAACTACTTCTAAAAGCAGTGATTCTTGGCATTATACGTCATCAGAGTAAGGCATAAAGCTGCAGTTAATGCTCTCTATCCTACCTGTCGCATTAACTGTGGAGTTAAACTTGAGCGTAAGCCAACCACGTAGATTCCTGCGGGACGTGTAGGTGCTGAAGCTAACTTTGTGAAGCGTTCTTCTTCACAAAGTTAGCTTCAGCCGTGCCCCGCAGGACGCGAAGTGGTTGGTTGGAGCGGTATCCCAGCA
Source organism: Gracilibacillus caseinilyticus (assembly GCF_022919115.1). Lineage (NCBI taxonomy): Bacteria > Bacillati > Bacillota > Bacilli > Caryophanales > Bacillaceae > Gracilibacillus > Gracilibacillus caseinilyticus. Next base: position 3,483,470 of record NZ_CP095072.1, read on the forward strand.
CACTAAACATTTCAAAATTATTTCAACGATAGTTGACATAATCCATATTATAAGAACCCATTTTTATGTTCAGCATGATTACTTCTATGACTGTACTAGCGGTACGAAGTTTTGAAAAATTTGCTTTCTTACAGGTTAAAAAAACTTGCCCCTCTGTTTTTTATAATAGAAAGGGCAAGTTTTTTAGTTTTTATTAATAAAACTTAATATGATATTCTGAAGTAAAGGTTTCTCCTTTTTTAAGTTTTTGCACACCTAACTTCTCCTTCATATCTCCTGTAGCATCATAGGTGTCGGCTATACCGTACCAAGGTTCAATACATACAAACGGTGCTATTTTACCGTCTTCCCCATACGGTGACCAAACCCCTACAAATGGAAAGTTTCCAAAAAGTACTTCTACACCATTTTCTGATTTATGAGAAGCAAGTTTCACCTTGTCTATATTGCTGTAGACGAGTGCATCATTTTTAAATAATGAATTAGAAAGCGGAATTTCCTCTATATCATTAGCAGCTCCCTTCTCATGAATCAGTGCATCCTTCAGTTCGTATTCGATTACTTCTTTATCTTTGGCAGGTGTAATATGCAAGCTGTAGTCTTCCATTGTTTCATCTTCTATCAGAGGTAATCGGAATGCAGGATGTGCCCCAATTGAAAAATACATCTCCTCAGCATTTTTATTGATAATTTCCCAGCGAACAGCTAGTGATTCGCCCTGTAATGAATAATGTATGTATGCTGTAAATTCGTACGGGTACATATGACGAAATTGTCCATCAGAGTGAAACACGAATGAGATACTGTTTGTTGTATGTTTATCCACCTCAAATTCCACATCTCTCAGAAAACCGTGTTGTGACATGGTGAATGTCTTTCCATTAAGCTGATACTGATCTTCTTTTAATCTTCCTACAATCGGAAACAATACCGGAGAAACACGTCCCCAATAGGTTTTATCTCCAGTCCACATGTAGTCTAAGCCATTTTCCATGTGCTTTACTTTACGTATTTCTGCTCCTTGTTTTGCAATTTCTACTTTCAACACTTCATTTTGAATTTCCAAAGCCATTTAGATCCCTCTTCTTTTTCTTTCTTGTTTACGATTTTTCTATACCTTTATTATTATAACATTTGATATCTTTAGGTTCACATGTGACAGATTGTAGTAAAAAAAGAGCTAACTTTGTAGCTCTTTTTACTCTTCCTCTTCTGTTTGTTGATTATCTTTCATTTCGTAGTATGTTTTAATAATACGTTTACCGATTGCATGATGAATTTGATGTCTGCCTGATCCAGTACCATTTTCAGGTACCATGATGGCAAAGGCAACTTTCGGTTCATCTAGTGGTGTATATCCAATTAATGCTAAATTGTCGGTATAAGTTTCAACTCCATTGTCGACGATAGGCTTTTCTGCTGTACCGGTCTTCCCAGCCATTTCATAAGGAAAGCCACTCCACTGACCACTTGCCGTTCCTCGAGAACCAGCATACACTCTTCTAAAACCTTCTTGTACTCTCTCAATATACTTCTGATCCATTTCCACTCTGTTCAGAACTTCCGGCTCAAATGATTGAATGATTTTACCAGGAGCACTCTCCTCGCCACTAGGTTCTCTTATTTCTTTCACAAGGCGAGGTTTCATGCGATAACCATCATTCGCAATGGTCGACACATATTGAGCTAACTGTAGCGTTGTATACGTATCGTATTGTCCGATAGCTAAATGCATTAAATTTTCTGTACTAGGTTCACCAGTTAATCCTGTTGCTTCATACGGTAAATCAATACCTGTCTCGACACCTAGGCCAAACTGACTGTAATAATTTCTCAGCTTATTAAACGTTTCCGGTTCATTAATATTTAATGGTTCATTTTGCCGATAAACACCATTTCCAATTTTAATAGCTACTTTTGCCATGTACACGTTAGACGACCGTTCTAAAGCAACCAAATCTGAAATTGCCCCCATTGCTGAACCATGGGATGAGAATGATGGTGAACCTTTAATTTTAATCGGTGCATCCACCAGTGTCGAACCAATGCCTACTACACCTTCCTGATATCCAGCCAGCAAGGTCGCCCCCTTTATGGAGGAACCTGGTTCATGTGCATCATAAACTGTTCGGTAAGCTTGATTCATAAACTCATTTGTTTCACGGTCATAACGAAATCCGGACATTGCAAGTATATCACCGGTTTGCGGATTCATTACTACAGCTAATGCATCTTTTAAATAACCATTGTTACTAGCAGGGTTATGAATCGCCGTTTCCAGCTCTTCTTTCACAATCTTATCCACTTCTTGCTGAAATTCCATATCCGTAGTCAAGACAAGATCTTTACCCCTTTGTCCTTCCACCACAACTTCTGAACTAATAACATTTCCGTCTGCATCCGTGGTATAGTTCACTTTCTCTTTTCTTCCTCTTAAAACATGTTCATACTCCTGCTCTAATCCACTTTCACCAACACGATCATTCCTCGTATAGCCATTAGATAAATAAAACTGACTGTTGTCTCTTGGTATCCCTTGTTCAGAAGTAGAGATACCACCGATAAAAGAGCTGATCGTATTTTCATACATGTTTTTCCTTTCCCAATCAATCATCGCGTTGATTCCTTCCAGATGATAGAGGTTTTCTGCTACTTTCGCATACTCCTCATCTGTTAACCCTTCATTAACGACGATATGTGGTGACAATTCATATGCAGCGGCAAGCTCTTTCTTGATCGCGATAATGTTTAATAAATCAGCATTCCAGTCTACTTTGTCTAAATCTTCCTGTGTGATCTTCTTTAGTTCCACCTTATATTGTTCACTACTGTCAAGTGCCTTTTCTTCTTTTGTTAACCTCTCCGCTACTGTGTCACGATTCTCGAGATACCAATATTCTTTTTTATCTCTTTCGCTGATTGATTCTGTTAATTCTTCTTCATCTTTGATAATCGTGATATATGCCGCTAACTCTTCAGCTAATTTTAACAGGTCTTCTGCAGACTCCCCGTTCTTAGGCGGTGTATACGTAATCGCTTTTACCGGTTCGTTATCTAAAATTAAATCATGATTGCTGTCATACATTTTCCCTCTTGGCACAGCTTTTTCTGTAGGTGTATTAGCGGTTTCATTAATTTCCCGCTGTGCTTCTTCCCCATTCAGAATTTGCACAATACCTAACTGAACAATTAGTAGTGAAAAAATCAGAAAGACAAAGGCAAATAATATATTTAAACGAATAGGCAATTGCGATCGTTTCTTTTTTGGCTTTTTCTTTAATATAGCATTCGGCTTCATCCTGTATTCCCCCTCATTGTATACAGTATAACATGTTTCATGGAATATTTTATACTCATTAACACAAATAGCCATTTATGTAAGTCAACTATCTTATTTTAAGCTGTAAAAAATTTAGAAGTTAGTTTAGAAAGTAAAGGTCTTCGTGTAAAGTATTTCAATCCTTGCCAACATTCGTTATGCTTAACTCGAAGCGCCAAAGTAAGCGTTATCATATATTTAGGAGGTGGAACTGACTTACTGCAATACGACACTTTTCAAAAGATAAGGAGGAATTTGCGAGTGAAACAGCACCAAAAAAGATACCTTATTACCACATTACTTTGCTTTATCCTGATGGTTCCGGCAGTGAATGTACATGCCGCAGTAACAAGCAATGATACAGGTACCCATGATGGTTATGATTATGAGTTCTGGAAAGACAGTGGCGGTTCAGGCAGTATGACGCTTAATAGCGGTGGAGCATTTAGTGCGGAATGGAGTAACATTAACAACATATTGTTTCGTAAAGGGAAAAAGTTTGATCAGACACAAACCCACCAGCAAATTGGCAACATTTCGATTAATTATGGGGCGACTTATCAGCCGAACGGCAACTCATACTTGTGTGTATACGGTTGGACAGTGGATCCACTGGTAGAATATTATATTGTCGATAGCTGGGGCGATTGGCGTCCACCTGGAGCAACAGCAAAAGGTACTATTACCGTAGATGGTGGAACGTATGACATTTATGAAACGACCAGAACGAACCAGCCGTCCATAGAGGGAACAGCAACATTCCAGCAATATTGGAGTGTGCGCAGAACAAAACGTACAAGCGGGACCATCTCTGTCAGTGAGCATTTTAAAAAATGGGAAAGCTTAGGCATGGAAATGGGAAACATGCATGAAGTAGCACTTACAGTAGAAGGCTATCAAAGCAGCGGTACGGCTAATGTGTACAGTAATACACTAACGATCGGCGGCGATGAAAGTGGCAGTACGACCAGAGTAGAAGCAGAGACCATGACGAAAAGTGGACAGTATACCGGAAATATCAGCTCCCCTTTTAACGGAGTCGGGTTATACGGCAACAATGATTCCGTTAAATACACGCAATATTTTGCAAACGGTACGCACAGTTTTTCACTAAGAGGTGCATCCAATAATTCGAACATGGCCAGAGTTGATTTGAAAATTGGCGGACAGACAAAAGGTACATTTTATTTTGGTGATAGTTATCCTGCTGTTTATACATTAGACAATGTCTCTCACGGAACTGGTAATCAGGAGATTGAGCTCGTAGTTACGAGTGATGATGGGCAATGGGATGCATTGATCGATTTTTTAGAAGTCGAGTAACAACACTTTCTAGCCCCAACGGTATAATGGACCGCTGGGGCTGCTTTCATGTGTATTTTACTCCTGCCATTTAGCATATGAGAATCCTTTATAAATACTCCATACTAAGGCTATGGCCAACAATGTCATCACCCATCCACCTATTTGCACGCTGATTTGAATAGAAATTTTTTCGGCTGCAACACCTATCAAAGTAGTAACCAACATAATGAGGACAGCCTCAAAAAATTGAAACATACTAGCAATTCTTCCCATCATATAGACCGGAATATTATATTGAAAGTATGTAAGAATGCCTGTATTTGCAAAGGAAATGAAAAACGCGAGACTAAAAAATCCAACCGATGCCGACAAGAATGAACTAGAATAAGCATAGATGATGTACCCGATGGAAACAAAGATCGTGCCAGCCCCAATTAAAATATATATAGCGACTTTACTGCCAATGAGTGTATTAATGAGTGCTCCGACAACAATTCCCATGCCAGCAATGGATACCAGGATACTATATTCACTATTGGATAAAGACAGTACCACTTTTGTAAAAGACACTTCGAGAGAATCAATGCCACTCGGCAGTATGACCATTACACAGCTGCTTAGTAAATAAATACCCATAATGTGCTTATGTTTTTGACTGAATGTGAACACCATATGCCAATCTTCTCTTAATAGCTTTGAGGAAAATTTTTTATTCATCGAATCTTTTCTTTGATCCATGTCTACGTTTGGCAGCAGCCAAGTGATCATACCTGAAAATAATAATGCTACCGCATTGATTAAAATCGCCATTTCTGGGTCACTTATTAAAAATAGTAGACCTGAAATCGCTGGCCCGATAAAGAATGCACCCGATGTCACTAAACTTAAAATAGAATTAAACTGTTGTCTGCTGGTTTCTGGTATTAATTTCGTCATATAAGTGATCGATACTGGTTCGAATATTGCGCTTGACATGTTGACGATAAGTACAGCTGCGTAAATGGTGATAAGATCCTCTGTGAATAGTAATGAAAATATTACCAGTACTCTAAATAAATCAAGAAAGATCATTAAGTGACGCTTATTTAATCGATCTATCAAACTTCCAGCCCAAAGATTTGTCAATAACGTTGCGATAGGTTTTATTAAGTATAAGCCAGTAACTGCAAGTGGTGAGGATGTCTTATCTAACACAATCAAGTTTAAAGCAAGAAAGTATATCCATTCGCCAATATTTGATATGCCAATACCTAAAAGTAATAGAAATGCATAATATTTCATGTTGATTCCCCCCTGTTTCACGGCTATTTCTGAAACAAAAAAATCTCGCCCCAAGACTGTGTCTTAGGGACGAGATTTATTCACCGTGGTACCACCCATATTCGTTAATATATCACTATATTAACCTCTTCAAGTACAACAACTCTCTGCATATACTCTAGCTCTGTAACAGGAGCTCCTGTCACGCCATCATCTTTAAAGAAATCCAACGCGATACTCTGAGGCTTGTTTCAATAAAGTCATACATACCCCTTTTCAGCAGCTGGGGCTCTCTAATATGAATGGTTCTTTATTTACTCTTCTCTTCTATGTATGTAAGTATTAATTTTGTATATATTACCATTTAACAAGGTCCGATGCAAGACAATTAGATGTTACTTTTTCAGTAATCCTGTGAAGACAACGCCAACTATTATAAATCCTAATACAATCGGAATCAATAATTGACTGAGATAGTTGTAGACATTCATAAAGAGTTGTTGTAATGGTATGTCAAATAGAATTGCTAGGATGAGTAGAACTAAAATGGCTACTAACCATTTCCTCATTATCGACACACCGCCTCCCATAAAAAATGTTGTCACTCAGGATCTACTGCTTACATATTTGTACGTTTATATACCGTTAAAAATCCAACCTTAGCCGGATCATATCTCTGCATATAATACCATTTTCGTAAATTTTCTGTTGATAGTTTCGTATAAAAAAATCTTTATCAATTGCAGCTAATCTAAAACCACATTTTTGATAAAGTGCTAGTTGGTTTATGCTCGAGTTACCAGTACCAACTTCGATCGACTTGTAACCAGCTTTATATGCTCGCTGAATAGCATCCTGTACTAATTGTTTTCCCAATCCTTGACCACGATATTTATCTGCAATGGCAATATTCACTAATTCTACTGCAGAATCTCCTGCCGAGACTAACACATATACGCCGATGATCTTTCGGTTGTGTTCCATGACATAACATTCGCCATTCTTTAAATACTCTTGAACAAGGTGTGGAGACGGATCTGCTTCTACTAGTAATTCCATCGGTGGTACTTCATTGTTCGTTAATCGTCTGACTTCCATTTCTCACCCACCCTTCCTTTATTTATTCAGTCGGATTTTTCTTATCAGCTAATAAAGCAATACAACGGATACTATGGGTACTATCCACGTGATAAACAAGCCAAGTAACACTGAAATAATCGCTGATAAATTCATTTGTCATCCTCCTTTTTCATTATAAGAAAAAAGGGGAAAGCCCCAGCCGGTTCTAACTAACATAAATAATATACAACTACCTATAATATGGATTATGTAAAGTGGAACTGTCTGACGTTATGGTAATTTTGATATATTTCATCTGTTTAGTAAAGCTACTAAAAATTGCTTCACGTCCTTTAGGGCGAGGTTTTAACTAGCCTAATACTCGCACTACTTCTTTACTGCCTTGTGCCAAGGAAGGTTACTTCGAAGTGATTCCTGCAGACACAGGCACAGACAAAGTGGATCTTCAGCTCGTACTGACGCATGCGGAGCGGAGTCTCCACACATATTTCTTCCGTGAAGTGCTACAACGTATGGAACAGCTAAAAGCAGTCGTGTTGGGCATTGTATGTCATCAAATTAAGGTATAAATCTTGCAGATAGTGCTCCATATCCTACCTGTTGCATTATTTGTGGAGCTATACATGAGCGTAGGCCAACCACGTAGACTCCCGCGGGACGTGCAGGTGCTGAAGATCCACTTTGTGAAGTGCTTTTCTTCACAAAGTTAGCTTCAGCCGTGCCCCGCAGGACGCGAAGTGGTTGGCCGGAGCGGCATTCCAGCACATTAACAATTTCAAAATTACCATTAATCAGCTAGTTAACATAATCCATATTATAAGAACCCATCTTCATGTTCAGTATGATTACTTCTATGACTGTACTTATATGCTTTCTTAACGTATAAGAAAAAGTCCGCCTGATTGGAAAAGCGGACTTATCAACTTACAGCTTTAATACTTTGCTAACTCATTAATGACATGTGCTAACAATAACGTACGTGGTACAAATGAATCTAATTCGAGGTATTCACTTTCACGATGTGCCCTTCCGCCGACCGGTCCTAAACCATCGACTGTTGGAATGCCTAGCGCTGAGGTGAACGAAGCGTCTGATCCACCACCTGTTTCGGTGTCCTTAATAAATAAGTCTAACTCATCGCCCACTCGTTTTATAATTCGTAACAGCTTTTCGGTTTGTTCCGTTTTCTCCATAGGCGGACGATTAATGTCACCTTCTAATTTGACTTTAGTCCCATCTACTTCTGTACTGGCAATGATCTCAGCCATTTGTTCTTTAATTTCTTCTGCCTGTTCCTGTGTACGGAATCGCACATCAATTTGTGCAGTAGCATGGTCAGATACAGTATTAACTGACGTACCGCCTTCGATTAAGCCGACATTAACATGAATTCCCTCTTCTTCATCAGTGATTTCATACAATTGGATAATCTTATAGGCCAATTCCTCAATTGCACTTCTACCCTTTTCAGGTTCGATTCCTGAATGGGCTGCTTTCCCGAGTACCTCTAACGTATATTGTCCTTTTCCTCTTCTGGCTGACACGATCGCTCCGTTTTTGCGGGCTGGCTCCATAACGAGTGCAAATTTTTTGCCAACCGCGTGTTTTTCAATTAGTTCCCTGGATGTTGGTGAACCAATTTCCTCATCGCTGGTTAATAAAATTTCCACTTTGCCACAAGCATCGTTCTGACTATGAAGCAAGGCTTTGACAGCATAAATGACCGACACGATACTCGCTTTCATATCGATCACACCTGGACCATATGCCCGATTCCCCTCGATCTTAAAAGGCCTGGTGCTGGCTGTACCTTTTTCAAAAACAGTATCCATATGGGCAAGAATTAAAATAGTTGCGTCTGATGGATTTCCGCTTTTACTAACGATAAAATGATTTCCGAGGTCCGCCTGTTCTACTTTATGGACATGAAAATCTAATTCCTGATATATATCACGGAGTAGATGACCAACTTGATTGACCCCATCTTTATCATTGGAACCACTATCGATATTAACTAATTTCTCTAATAACTGCAGCATTTCATCTCGATGTTCTTCCAGATATCTTTTCATTTATTTCCCTTACTTTCCTTTTATACTAAGAAAATCATACTATAATTTAGGTCATTTTGCTATACTATTGATACACTGTTTATAGAAAAAGGGGTGGTAAGATGAAAATTTTTGTAGATGCAGACGCTTGTCCAGTTGTAGATATTATTATAGAAGAAGCAGGACGATATGATCTCGATGTCGTGTTAGTCAGGAGCTACAGTCATTTCTCGATGAAAGACTATCCGAAGCATGTCGAAGTGAAATATGTAGATGATGGTGCAGATGCTGCAGATTATCAAATTGTCAGAATGGTTAGTAAAGAGGATGTAGTTATTACACAAGACTATGGACTTGCGGCTTTATGCTTACCAAAAGGCAGCTACGTAATGCATCATATCGGCTTTCGTTACACCAAGGAAAAAATCGATCGCATGCTTCAGGAGCGACATCTCAATGCAAAAGCTAGAAAGGCAGGGCAACGAACGAAAGGACCGAAAAAATTTACAGAGGAACAAAAAGAAAGCTTCCGGTGTAAATTCCGAAAGCTGCTGGAAACAGTTTAGTCCTGCTGTTTCTCTTCTTCTACGACCTCTGCAATTCTGCTTACCTGCCAGCGTTGTGCTGTTTCATTATTTACCTCATATACTTTACCTGCCCGTAATAATTCTTTATTATAAGTTGATTGGACAAGCATTTTAACCTTTGCCAATTTACTCACCACTTTCTGCTATATAACCTGATAACCATCTGAGACATGCATTCTTCCAGTCTTTCGTGTAATTATGGTCATCTGCAAGGCCTAAACCATGTCGGCCATCCTGATAAATATGCAGTTCATAAGGAATCTGATAATGTTGTAGTGCATCTGCATAATGCAAGCTGTTCATTGATATAACTGCCTGATCATTCGCCGTAGACCAAATAAATGCTGGCGGTGTCTCGCTATGTACCATTTTCTCACACGAGTAAGTGTCAATCAATTCTGAGGCAGCATCAGGTCCGAGTAAATTATCTCTGCTTCCTTCATGTGTAAATTCCCCCATTGTAATCACTGGATAGCAAAGGATTTGAAAATCAGGTCTGGAGTTCATGTTCTGATTAACTTGATAACGGTTACTTATGACAGCAGTTAAATGACCGCCAGCAGAAAAACCTAATACCCCGACTTTATTATTTCCGGATAAGCCCCATTCTTTACGCTTCGTTTTAACAGTTATGATTGCTTCTTGTGCCTGAAGAATGGTCTCTTGATCTTTAATCGGTGCTACTTGATAACGCAACACACAGGCATGATAGCCATTTTCGTTTAACCATTTTGCCACTGGTTCGCCTTCGTGGTAAGCTCGGTGTCCATATCCCCCACCAGGAACAACTACTATGATTGGTGCATCTTGCTCACCATCGATTAAATATGGTGTCAAGCTTGGACAATCTTCATGTAAATACTCGTCTTCCCACTTCACATGTGTTTTTTCAATAATTTTCAATGAAACTACCATCCTCTTTTATATTTTATTTTTATGAAAATAGGTGAATACCCCTATCCTAAATTGTACCCGTTGCATAGGCTACTATCAAGTGATGAAAGAATCCAGTCAGAGAGGAGAATGCATTATGCATCATCACCAGTTCGAGATGGCACCACCTCATTTTCGCCATCCACAACAGCCATATCAAGATGAACGATTCTTCGGACCAATCGGACCACTGGGCGCTGGGTTGTTAGGATTTGGCCTTGGCTTCTTAGGAGGAGAGTTAGCAGGAGCACCAGGACCATATCCATACCCGCCTTATTATAACTATCCACCATACGGTCCGCCTTACGGACAGCCGTATCCTCCATATTGTCCAGGACCATACTGCGGGCCAGGCCCTTATTAAGATCAAATTAGTGCTTAGAACTCTCTTCTAGGCACTAATTTAATTTATCTTGGTATAATATGTTTCCATCTTCATCTAATCCCCTTATTTCTATTATGTAGGAGTTTTTGCCTTCCCAATTAATGAGAAACATACCATCTTCATTCACTTGACCTTGATATGTCTGGATTTCATTTCCCACTTTCTTTTTCATATATACCTCTTCTGCATGTACATCCACTTCAATGTCTGTAACTCTTGGATTATTTTTCACTCCATAATCAACTGTAAACTACAATATTTCCTGTCTATTATAATGGATCTTCTTATGATTTTCCCCATTTACATAAACCTCACATTCTTTTCATGTGGTTACCTTTTTGGAACAAATTTACATTTAATTAGGAGTTTTTAGGTGAATGTTCCTTACAATAAGTTATAAAAGCTTCGCCATATAATATTCATCGATAAATTCTCCATTAATCCTCAAAGAATCTTTTTTGGTTCCTTCCACTTCAAAACCCATTTTCTTATATAATGATATAGCGTGTTTATTTTTCGTTACTACAGTTAATTCCAACCTATGTATGACATGATCGTTGGCCCATTCCACTAGTTTATTTATGAGCAAATTGCCAATCCCTTGCCCTCTAAATTTATTGAGCACACCTATAACGATATAAACGGTATGCTTATTTCTGTTGGCATTTCCGCCTATTGCCATTACATACCCTGTCAGCTCTTTCTCTTCTGCCACAAGTATTGTTGCGTTTTCTTTATTTAATATATTTTCTATAACCTTTGATTGACTAGAAGTGTTTACTTCTCTTTCCCCTGGCTCCCATAGCATATATTGCGCTTCCTGTTCCACCTGACGTATCAATTTAGCGAATGGCTCTGCATCTGTATGCTTGATTTCTCTAATTAGCACTTTACTTCCTCCCCTTCCTAACTAGCATCATTATAAATAAGGCTTCCAATAATACGGATTATGTAAAGTAGAACTGTTTGTAATGTGGTAATTTTGAAATGGTATATATGCGTAGCAAAGCTCCGGAAATTTACTCCGCGTCTTGTGGGGCACGAAGTGGTTGGCCGGAGCGATCTCCTTGCACATAAAACATTTTCAAAATGGTCTTATCGATAAAATTTCTAGTTGACATAATCCGTATTAAAAGAACCGACCTTAAAGACATTGACTTCTGTCATTTGTTCTACGTCTGTAATTATATGCTTTCTTTACATACAAGAAAAGGAGATTAACTCCGCTTTAGGAATTAACCTCCTTTGCATTTTGATTATAAGTTTTTAACTGCCTCTTCAATATCAGTGTCGCCATTGATTAAATCAAATGACTGATTAACTGCATTGTCTGAAAGCAGACTTGCAATAATCGTATCCGCAACGTCTTCACGTGTCACAGATCCTGGTTCTAGGTTTTCTGCGATGCTAATTTTACCTGTACCAGCATCATTTGTTAATGCGCCAGGACGAATAATGGTATGGTCAAGCGTGCTTTCCTCTAAGATACGGTCTGCGTGATGTTTAGCGACAAAGTAATGCTTGATCTGCTCACTCCAATTTTTACGGTTATGTGCTTGGAAGGCACTTACCATCACGAAGCGTTTCACACCTTTGTTTACTGCTGCTTCTACCGCTTTGGCCGCACCGTCAAGGTCTATCAATAGTGTTTTATCAGCGCCTGTTTTCCCACCGGAACCGGCTGCAAATACAACGGCATCGATACTATCCATTGCATCTGCTATATCTGCTACGCTTCCTTCAAGATCAACAAGTGTTGTTTCTATGCCTTGTCCTTGGAATTTTTCTACTTGTTCTTGTTTACGGACCATTGCGACAGGATTCGTACCTTGCTGTGTATTTAATTTCTGTACAACATGAGTACCAATTTGTCCATTTGCTCCAATTACTAAAACATTCATCTGAAAAACTCCTCCTGTTGTTTAGAATAAATGCATACTCAAATACCGCTCTCCTGTATCCGGTGCAATACAAACAACTTTTTTGCCTGTTCCAAGTTTTTTGGCAACTTGAATAGCTGCAAATACAGCTGCACCGGCAGAAGGGCCAACGAAGATACCTTCCTCTGCTGCTAAACGTTTAAACGTATTAACAGCATCATTGTCAGCTATTTGAATAATTTCATCATATACGGTTGTATTGAGAATGTCCGGGACAAATCCTGGACTTGTCCCTACTAGTTTGTGTTTACCCGGCTTTCCGCCAGATAAAACAGGAGATCCTTCCGGTTCAACAACCGCAATATGTATATTGGGCAAACACTCTTTCAATGTTTCGCCAGTTCCGGTAATGGTCCCACCCGTTCCAGCAGTCGCTACAAATCCATCCAAATCTTGTTCCATCTGTTCTAATATTTCCATTGCCGTCGTAGTTCGATGAATAGCCGGATTCGCTAAATTCTCAAATTGTTGAGGCATGAAACTATCAGGGATTTCTGCAACTAATTCTTTCGCCTTTTGAATCGCGCCAGGCATTTTTTCCGAACTAGGTGTTAAGACTACTTCCGCTCCATATGCTTTCAATATATTGATTCGTTCTTTCGTCATATTGTCAGGCATAACTAGAATCGCTTTGTATCCTCTTGCAGCAGCTGTCATAGCTAGTCCGATCCCAGTGTTACCACTAGTCGGTTCAATGATCGTTGATTTTTCTGTAAGCAATCCTTCCTTTTCCGCTTCCACAATCATATTGTAGGCAGCACGATCCTTAACACTTTTCGAAGGATTAAACATTTCTAATTTTACATACACTTCAGCGGCATGCTCTGGTACAATTCGATTTAATTTCACAATCGGAGTATTTCCGATTAAATCTGTCATATTTTCATATACATTCATGGATTTACTTGATCCCCTTCCTAATACATCTACCAATATCATATCAACCAGCAAAGGAGAAATCCAATTTAGAGTCCTTTTCCACCTTCTACAGCAAAGGTATGGATTCGTTGCACATCTTTTAGAATAGGTTTTGCTTTTGCTATTAATTTTTGATTTACTTCAAGCGATAACGAGGCTTTGTGCGCATTGACAGAACGCCAAATTTCAAAAACGTAGACAGCTTCAGGATTTTCCTGTGCCGTTTGTATAACATATACTTTACAATCATCAATATATTCCATCGATGTTGCCGCTTCTAGTAAGATGCCTCTCAGCTTTTCCTGCTCCCCGCTATTAGCTGTAAATTCTGTCAATAAACCGAATTCACTCATCATCAATTCCACCTTTTTTACGATTTTTGATCTTAAATTGAAAACAGTATGTTATATACTAAGGAGTATTATAATCTTACCATAATGCAACTAATAAGACAGCGTTATCATCAAACATTAATCCAAATATAACGCTTATGTATAGGCAATTGCTCCTGCCATAAAAGAAGAACAGTCTTCTTCAGCTTCAAAGAGGACTGCTCTACGATATTTTATAAATCATCTACTACAATATATGCAGTGTGAATCGGCCCATGTACACCAACCACTAAGTTCATCTCAATATCCGCACTATTACTCGGACCAGTGATGAAGTTAATGCAGGATGCAATATCTTTTCCATCTTCGGCTAACTCATGAATCAAATCGGTAGCTTGTGTCATTCGTTTCACAATCGAAGACTTTGGCACAATTGCAACATAGTTCGTCGGGAGTAAGCTGATCGAACGTCCTTGGAATTTCTCATTTAACAAAACGACCGTTCCTGATTCAGCCAATGTCATATCACTGAACGTAATCCCGACATCTGCTTTTTCCGCAAATTCTACAGATCCATTTCTATCCTGATTATCCCATTTGCAGGAATCTAGTTCTTCCATATACTTGTCTAGTCCAACATTAGTAAATCGAGAATCATCCGGATATATAACTGATGACGATGCATATTGCTCCATAATAGATGAAATCGTATCTGCTAAATCGTTTGTAGTTGTTTGAAAAAAGTCAGTGTGAATTTCCTTGCATTGCTCTCGCAATACTGTTACTAATTGATCCTGATCATATCCCACTAGCACGTTCTTTTGAGGGGTTACAGACCACTGAGGTTTCTCGATCGGCTTATCAGCTGAAATACCTCCAATTTTTTCACGGACATTAGCCAAAAATGAGTCTCGATTTGTAATACTTCCTTTAGGCATTTTTGTCACCCCGCTTCTCGCGATTAGCAAACCAGTCTCGGAATCGTTCATTTGCTGGCATTGGAAAATCTCTGGCATGGGTCCAATGCTTCAATGGCCCAGGTCCTTTGGAGATTACATTATTTTTGGCAAAAGGTGTCGTGAGAAATGGCGCCATTTTGGTCGCTGTTCGATAAAAATTGGCGGAATGCATCACTTGTTCAAAACCTTTCATAACAAAACGCTCTGCCAACGGTGTTCGTTTTTCCTCTTCGACAATTTTTTTTCGGTGCATAATCAGTTGTTCATGTAATGGAATTTTTACAGGACAAGCTTCTGTACATGCTCCGCATAAGGAAGAAGCATAAGGCAATTCTTTGTACTCATCATAATCCGATAATAACGGCGATAACACGGCACCAATTGGCCCCGGATAAATTGAACCATATGCATGCCCGCCGACATGGCGATAAACGGGGCAAACATTGATACAGGCTGCACAGCGGATACAATGCAACGCTTCCTGAAATTCTGTCCCTAAAATTTTGGAACGGCCATTATCTACAATGACAAGGTGAAATTCTTCAGGACCGTCTGCTTCCCCTTCTTGTTTCGGACCAGTTAATGCAGTAATATAACTTGTCAGCTTCTGACCAACTGCTGCTCGTGTTAATAAACTGACCACAATATCTAACTCTTCCCAGCCTGGGACAATTCGTTCCATCCCCATTACAGTAATTTGTGTTTTCGGAAGTGTAGACACCATCCGAGCATTTCCTTCATTGGTTACTAATGCAAAGGAGCCGGATTCCGCTACTGCAAAGTTACAGCCGGTAATACCTAGATCCGCCTCTAAAAATTCTTCACGAAGTTTTTCACGTGCAAATAACGCTAATTCTTCCGGCTTTTCAGATTTTAAATAGCTTAATTTTTCCTTGAATACATCACGGATTTGCTCTTTATTTTTGTGCAGTGCTGGTGCAACGATATGGGATGGTGGATCGTGATCGTCGATTTGCAGAATGTATTCTCCTAAATCGGTTTCAATTACTTCGCAACCTATTTCCTCCAATGCTTCATTCATCGAGATTTCTTCGGTTACCATTGATTTGGATTTCGCAATTTTCTTTGCGTCTTTCTCTTTGGCAATTTTTTTGATATATTCATTTGCCTCTTCGCCAGTTTCCGCAAAGAAGACATGTCCACCCAACTCAGCGACTTTCTCGCTTAACTGGTGCAAGTAGTAATCTAAATGCTCAATCGTATGACTGCGTATTTCCGATCCAAGTGTTCTCCAGTCTTCCCAATCACCTAATTCTTCTGACGCGGTTGCCTTTTTGTCTCTTAGTCTTCCTTGAGCCGAGCGAACAGCACCACGCATGAAATCATCTTCAATTCCTTTTGTTACCCTTTTTTTAAAGTCTTTTTCCCCAATGTGCATCGGCATTATACGTCACCTCTGCTATTTAATATTTCTGCAATATGTTTTACTTCTACCGGACTTCCGTTACGAGACAATCTTCCTCCGATATTCATCAGACAACTGCCATCCGCACCTAATAATAAATTCGCCTTCGTTTCTTCAATATGATGTACTTTTTCGTCGACCATCTGCTCCGAAATATCACTCATCTTCACGGAAAAAGTTCCCCCAAATCCACAACAATCATGACGGTTAGGTAAATCAATCATCTCTAACCCTTTGACATTGTTTAAAAGGCGAAATGGTGCTTCGTTCACCTTTAATAACCGTGTCATGTGACAAGATGTGTGGTAGGTTGCAACCGCATCGTAACTGGCGCCTACATCCTCTACTCCAAGTAGGTCCACAATAAATTGTGTTAATTCATATGTTTTTTCTTTTAATTTGATTGCTCGTTGCTGCCATTCAGAACCTTCTTCGAATAAGTGCACATATTCGTGAATCATGTAAACACATGAGCCAGAGATACCGACAACATACTCAGCATGTTCAAATGTTTCGACCAAATGCTTTGCCACTTCTATTGTTTCTCTCTGATAACCACTGTTATAAGCAGGCTGACCGCAACACGTTTGTGTTCTAGGAAAATCAACCTCACATCCAAGATGTTCTAATAATTCGACAGCAGCTTTGCCTGCATTGACATAGAACATATCCCCTAAACATGTGATGAAAAATGATACTTTCATTTTGTATACTCCCCTTTTAGGAACATCGCAATCCTCTTGCAATCTATTTTAACAGCTATCCGCTAATAAGAGAATGGATAAACCCTCCTAAAGAGGGTTTATCCATTTCCAATCATTATCCTGGGCTAACTGTTTAGTAAGACAGTACAGTCTCACATTATCTAGTGAAGGCTGCTGCGACCCCACCATCAACCGTTACCATACAACCAGTTGTTTTGGCTGCTTTGGAGGATGCTAGGAATGCAATTGATTCTGCAATATCCTCTGGTAAAATATTCACGTTTAAAATCGTACGTTTACGATAATGCTCTTCTAAATCATCTGTACCAATCCCGTAAGAAGAAGCACGCTCTTTCTTCCAGGATGAATCCCAAATCTTAGATCCACGGATAACGGCATCTGGTAATACGGAATTAACACGGATTCCAAGTGAACCACCATCTGCTGCAATTGTTCTTGCTAAGTGAACCTCAGCAGCTTTTGCTGTACTGTATGCTGCTGCATTCTTTCCGGCATAAATGGAGTTCTTAGAACCGATAAATACCATGCTTCCACCGATTTCTTGTTCCTTCATTAGCTTGAATACTTCACGTGCAACAAGGAAATAACCAGTTACTAATACGTTGATATTTAGATTCCATTGATCCATTGTTGTTTCTTCAAATGGTGCAGAGCTAGCTAATCCAGCGTTGTTCACTAAAATATCAATTCCCCCGTACTGTCGGATAGAAGTCGCTAATGCTTCCTGCACTTCTTCTTCTTTTGTTACGTCCATCTTTACCGCAAGTGCTCGGTTTGCTCCGTACTTTTCGTTTACTTCATTTGCAAGGCTTTCTGCACCTTCTAAGTTAATATCAGCAATCACAACGTGTGCACCTTCATTAAGCAAACGATACGTAGTAGCAGAACCGATTCCACCAGCACCACCTGTTACAAATGCTATTTGACGAGAAAATTCTGCTTCTGGCGGAGCTAAGCTTAATTTATATAATTCTAATGGCCAGTATTCGATCAAATAGGATTCCTCTTCATTTAGTGACACAAAGTTACCAAGAACTGTCGCACCGCTCATTACCGCTATAGCGCGATGATACAATTGTTCACTAATATTTGCTGACTTCCAATCCTTACCGGTATTCACCATACCTAAACCAGGAATTAGAATAATACGTGGAGCTGTTTCTACGATTTGATCGCCTTCACTCTTATTTCTTTCAAAGTAAGCAACATACTCTTCTTTATACGCTGCTACTCCTGTTTTGATTTGTTCTTTTAGTGTATTAATATCACCGGACTGTGGATCCCAATCAATGAATAACGGTACACGTTTTGTATGGACTAAGTGGTCCGGGCATGCTGCGCCAACTTGGGAA
The DNA here is from genome assembly GCF_022919115.1 of Gracilibacillus caseinilyticus. NCBI lineage: Bacteria > Bacillati > Bacillota > Bacilli > Caryophanales > Bacillaceae > Gracilibacillus > Gracilibacillus caseinilyticus. The sequence continues at coordinate 3,502,042 of NZ_CP095072.1, forward strand.
AGCTCTTCTGCATCATGACTGTTAACAAATTCTAATACTTTGGTATCATCATTGTAAGTCGTAAGCATTTTCTTATCATTGCTAACTTGTCCACGAATGACTGGCATGATTTCTGCAAAAAGATTTTTTCTTTCATCATCAGATAGTGACTGGTATTTTGCACCACCAAACAGTGCCTGGTCCTCTGCTTTTTGATTAATAAAGCTTTCAGCCTCGTTAATCACTTCAATTGTTTTATTGTAGCTTTCTGTCGATGTTTCGCCCCATGTAACCAGTCCATGTTTCTCCATGATAACTAATTCAGCATTCGGGTTATTCTTTACACCTTCAGCAATCATTTTAGATAATTTGAAACCAGGACGGATGTACGGTACCCATACAAATCGATCTCCATAGATTTCTTCTGCAATTTCTTTTCCGTTATCTGCACAAGCAATGCTGATAATCGCATCTGGATGCGTATGATCTACTTGCTTAAATGGTAGAAATGCATGAAGTAATGTTTCTATCGAAGAACGTGGATGCTTGGCATCAATCATACAATGTGATAGATATTCCACCATTTCTTCATCAGACATGTCTTCTCTTTCTAGTAATGGACGAATATCATCTAGTTTTAAACCAGTGAAATTGTGAGATTTCATCGTAGCTAAATCAGATCCGCTACCTTTCACCCACATAACTTCGATGTCGTCCCCTTTAAAGTCCTTTTCGATTGTTTTAGAAGACGTATTACCTCCACCGATATTGACTACTGCGCGATCTGATCCTAGAAGATTAGAACGGTATACTAGTGTTTCTAACCCTTCTCCTTGTGTTACTTGACTATCGTCCCATTTGTTTTGTACCAATGAAATTTCCTCCCCTAGCCATCTTTGTTTTGTTTGATTTAGTTGGTTGTTTCTGTTTTTATTATACTACAAACCAAAAATAAATCAACACAAACAAAGACGATTACCGTTTATTATTAGCTGTTACGCTTAGATAAAACGTTTTCTTCGTATTCTTTTACTTCTTGTAACCAGTTCTCTTGAGCCGGAACTCCCATTTGCTCACAATAATGATCCCAAATCGCACCGAATGGATAGGTTTTAAATTCTTCCATTAAGGCAAGGCGATCTGTGAAGTTACCTTCTTCTTGTAACTGTTTTAAATGTTCATTAGGTAATAATAGTGCATATAATAATGATTTGATCATATTACGTGTTCCGATTGTCCATGCCGCTACACGATTGATACTGGCATCGAAGAAATCCAGCCCGATCATGACTTTATCCAATGCATCGTTGCGAACAATCTCTAAACCGATTTCGCGCAATTCATCATCAAGAATTACTACATGGTCACTGTCCCAACGAACTGGACGTGATACGTGCAATGCAAGTTTATCGCTAAATAATAGTAATGATGAAATTTTGTTTGAAATAACTTCTGTTGGATGGTAATGTCCGGAATCTAGCAAGCACAATTTATTATTTTTCATTGCATAGCTCATATAAAACTCATGGGAACCAACTACATAAGCTTCTGAACCAATACCGAACAGTTTACTTTCCACCGCATCGATATTTAATGATTCATCCACATCTGCAGCAAAAATTTCATCTAATGAATCTTTTAAACGCTTACGCGGTGTTAACCGGTCACTAGGAATATCTTTATACCCATCTGGAATCCAAATATTATTTAAAGCGGGCTGACCTAATTCGCGAGCAAAATATTCGCCAATTTTGCGTGATTGAATGCAGTGCTGGATCCAGAAATCACGAATTTCTTTATCTGGATGAGCTAATGTTAAGCCGTCTGCTGCCTTAGGGTGTGAGAATAAAGTCGGATTAAAATCAAGTCCTAAATCGTTTTCTTTTGCCCACTTTACCCAGTTCTCAAAATGTTTAGGTTCCAATTCATTCCGATCAACCACTTGTCCATTTGTTTCTGCATAAATAGCATGCAGATTTATCTTGTGCTTACCAGGAATAAGCGATAACGCTTTCTCCAAGTCACTACGTAACTCTTCAGGAGTTGTTGCTTTTCCAGGATAATCTCCTGTTACATCAATTCCACCTGATAATTCTTGCTGATCTACTTCAAATCCGCCAATGTCATCGCCTTGCCAGCAATGGATCGAAATCGGTACCTTTTTTAGTTTGGCAAACGCATCTTCTACAGATACTCCCCATTTTTCATATTGTGCTTTTGCTCTTTCGAAATTTTCTTTTACGCTCATTATCGTCACCTCTTCATTAAAATTTTTGAATATCAAATGAATTATTGATAATCTCTTTGGATGCTTCTATCGTTGGTAATTGTCCAGTCGCTAACATTTGAGCAATTAAATTACCAATTGCCGTTGCTTCGGATGGTCCTGTGAAAATAGATTTACCAGAAACTTCTGCTAATTTTTTATTCATGTAATTATTTTTACTTCCACCGCCAATGATATGAATAGAGTTGTAGGTTTTGCCTGTTAGTTCTTCAATTTCTTTAGCGGTTTCATCATAACATTCAACTAAACTGTCATAAATACACTTTGCAAATTGTCCTGGTGTTTCTGGTAGCTGCTGATTAGTCTCCTGGCAGTACTCTTGAATAACTTGTTTCATACTCTCAGGGCTTAAGAATCGCTGATCATTGACATCGACCTTCGAAGTGAAATTCGCTTCCTGTTCAACGAGCTCAACAAACTCGGCAAAGCTGTACTGTTCGTTATATTCCCTTCTAACCTCTTGTATCATCCAAAGCCCCATAATGTTTTTCAGAAAGCGAATGTTCTCGCTTGCTCCACCTTCATTAGTGAAATTATACTGAAACGCTTGTGGTGAACTGATTGGTGAATCATGCTCCACACCCATTAACGACCAAGTACCTGAACTAATGTAAATCGTATCTTGTGCTGGTACGGATACAACTGCAGATGCAGTATCGTGTGTCCCAGGTAATACAACATCTAGATTAAAACCAAGTTCTTTCTGCAGTTCATCGGTAAGGGAGCCGATCGACTGCATCGGCATCGTCGGTTCGGAAAATAGCTTATCTGGTATTCCGATCTTCTCAAGAAATGCTTTTTCCCATTGTTGGGTACCTGCATTCAATAACTGAGTAGTTGTTGCATTGGTATATTCGTTCGTTATTTTTCCTGTTAGTAAATAATGCAGATAATCAGGCACCATTAAAAAATAGGCTGCTTTATCAAAAATTTCAGGACTTTCCTGCTTTAACGCATGCAACTGATAGATTGTATTAAAGGGTTGAAACTGAATCCCTGTTTGTTGGTATATTTCTTGCTGATCAATGCGCTGAAACACTTTCTCCATGGATCCATCTGTTCGATGATCGCGATAAGCAACAGCGTCAGTAATTCTGTTTTTCTGCTCATCTAAAAGGACGAAGTCAACTGCCCATGTATCAATCCCGACAGTCTGAGGCTGATACTTCATTTCAACACTCTTTCTTAGACCTGTTTTAATTTCGCTAAATAATCGGTCAATATCCCAACACAGGTGTCCATCTTTTTTGATCATATTATTGTCAAACCGATGAATCTCTTCAAGCAACAGCTGATTATTCTCAAGATAACCAGCAATAACCCGACCACTGGAAGCACCGATATCAACAGCTAAATTACATTTTTGCAATAGGTTCACTCCTTTATGAAAGCGGTTTATACATTAATCATAAACGAATGAGAAATAAGATTTAATATCGAAAATTATTTTATTATTGTCTTTTTTTGCAACGCCCTTCAAATTACCAGGATTTGCATTAAAAACCCACTCGTTTTTTTGCCAAAGTATATAAGAAGTCTTACTAAACTCTATTTTTTAATAATTGTACCTTATTCATCTTTCTGGCTACTAAAAAAGAGAGACAAGCTACTGGTTGATTGTCTCTCTTTCTGCTATTTAATAGGATATTGTTAGATTTGAGATTACTGGATAATGATCACTTGGGAATTGTCCATTTTTATAATCGTTGATGATCTTCGTTTTATGTGTGAATATGTTCCCCTTGCCCAATACCCAATCTATGCGGCTATCAGGACCTCCGCCTGTTCTATCATCGAAACCGTTGAAAGTACCGAGATTTTCATTAATGGTGACATTTGCCGTTTTAAGTAAATCGTCGAAAGCACCTTCACTTGTCAGCGTCTCATATGGAATGCTATCAGGACTTGCGTTAAAATCTCCAGTTAACAATACTGGCAGTTCTGGGTCGAATTCTTTTATCTTTTCATTGATCAATACCGCACTCTTTTCTCTAGCGTTTGCAGATTGGTGATCGAAATGAGTGTTCACTACATAGAAGCTTTGTTTGCTCTCTTGATCAAAGAATTTTGCCCAAGTAACCATACGCGGTATACTGTTTCCCCAGCTTGTTGAGCCTATAACATCTGGCGTATCTGATAACCAAAAATGATCATACTCTAGAGGAATATAGCGATGTTCATTATAAAATATAGCTGAATACTCTCCTTTACTTCTACTTCCTCCTTCTCGCCCTAATCCAATCCAACTGTAATGATTTAACGTTTTTTCTAAATCCGTTATTTGCTGATAGACTGCCTCTTGAGTGCCTATAATGTCTGGGTGATTTTTTCGTATAAGTTTTTTAATAGCCGGAAGTCTCTCTTCCCAAGTATGTGGCGACGGGTCACTGTCATTTAAATACCTTAGGTTATACGTCATAACATTTAACTGTACTTCTGAAGCTGCTGCAGATTTTTCTGAAGCTTCTAATTTTGATGTACCTAGAAATACATTACTCGCTAATACTGTGACCAAACTACAAAGGATAATAGAATAGAATATTTTTTTCAACTTGATTTCCTCCTTTTTGTTTTACAATTACAGTGTAACGAGTACTTGTAAAGCCATTATTAATTTCTATTTTCATTTTGATAAAAAATAGAATTAACGGAGGAAATCCCATCCTAATAAGGGATTGAAAGGAAAAATTGAGAATATGATTCTATTAAATGTTAGTGTTTTGTAAAAATTCCAGATATAAAATGCCCATCAAATACTGAACTTTCTTTGTTTTTCTATGTTTTTACATTTGATTAGTTAATCACTACTATTAATGTTTCATCACAGATTAAATCAATTGGTATGAAACAAAAAAGTCCTGTTTTCCTATTAATATAATTTATTTGTATAACTTATTTGCAATCTGTTAGAGATAGATTCTTCCGTCATGCCCGGAAGCTTAGCATGTTCGGAAACTATTTTTGCAGCAGAGGGTAATGTTGTTCTATCCAGCCAAGTCTCTGGATTCCATAACTTAGAACGGATTAATGCTTTCGCACAATGAATAAAACATTCATCTACCTCCACTCCAATACCAAGGATCGGGCTTTTTCCACGACACTTCATCTCGTTGAGTAATACTTCGTCTGTTACTAATGTTGCTTTACCGTTTACTCTTAAGGTTTCTCCTAATCCTGGAATAAAGAAAATCAAACTGATAGCGGGATGTGATAAAATATTTCGCATGGAGTCTATTCTCTTATTTCCTGGACGTTCCGGAATGATAAGATGTTTTTCATCTAATACTTTGACAAAACCGATCTCATCCCCTCGGGGTGAAGCATCACTAAAACCCGATTCGTTCATAGTACCCATAACCAGAAAAGGTGATTTGCTAATAAAATCTTTACAATTCGAATCTAAATGGTTTATCACTTTATTATTAACTAAATCACTTGGAAAACCAACTAGTGATCGAAGTTCTTCTTCTGTTTTTATTGTTTCACCGAAAGGATTTGTTTTATTCATTTGCTCACCTCTAAACTAAATAATGTACTATTTTCTTGAAGAATGTTATATCATAATTGTTCTATCTTACGGTCTTGACTTTTATTCACTTTTATTAACACCTATTATTAAACCAATCAACATTAATAGTGAGCCAATTATGTTGAAATTTTTCAGTAACAGAAAACCTCCAGAAACAGTTAGGTGCATACCGAATAACTGAAGTTGTATTACGGTTGGCTTTATAAAATCAAACAAATAAAAAATGAGCAAAAATATTATTGAAACCACTAATACACTAATGCCAATTATCTCTATCAAAATCTCACCCTATGCAATTAACCCTTCATCAATTGTGATTTTACCACAATATCATACAAGGATTGTTTCTTTTTGGTAAAAATGGCTGTCAATATATATGTGAATATCAGCGCATAGATAAATCCGCCAATCAGATAGTAAGCGAAAGGCACTGCTCCATCCCCTATATAAATCAGTCAATAAGTCAGGAAATGCGACAACTCCCAAGGTAAAAACTTTAGCAAGGTTCTTATAGTTATATGCAGTAGTGACAATGATTCTCCGTTATTCCCAACAACCCGGATACCTGTTTTTCTTTTTCCGTAGGACTGTTTACCAACCTTCGAATCACTAATTATAAAATAGAGTGAGACAGGAAAAGTCACCAGCAAAAAAACAGCAAATTGCGCCATTAGTAGTGAGCCCTGAAAGAAATGCTGCAAGGATGGAAAGAGATATACACTAATAATAAAGAGAACAGCCAGATATACAAGAATAAGTATGTAATCAATCATAAAAGCTTTGAATCGGAGTAGAAAGGAAGCATTCATCAACAAAACCTCTTTTCGATAGGAAATGTTCGAATAATTAAGATGTAACCTTATCTAACAAAGACTATAATTGGATGATGTAATTCATTCCAAAATTTGACCACTATTACATCTGACATCTAAAAGCAATACAACTCGTTATTCTTTCTTTGCATCTAAAATTAATGGACTAACCAGATGCTCACCCTGATTTCGCTTATCAAACTTTTTCGAACGGAAGATGAGTCCTTTTTTCTCATCCCAGTCATGATAGTGAAATTCACCTTCTTCGTCACAATACTCTACTAGTCTGACATTAAACCCAGCTGATTGGAACAGTTTAGATAGAGTTTGATAGTTATATATCTCTTAAACAATGATGGAGTAAAGAAAAACCAACTCCTTTTATTCTGTTTTGTGAGGAAACACCCATTGGTCCAAATAGTCCCTTTTTTTTCCTAACAATGTCGTAAGCAGCAAAGCCAATTATTTCGTCATGATCATCAAAAGCAATGTATATAGTTGTTTTTCCAGGCTTTATAGCATTTTGAGTTGTCTTCAACCAATCTTTGGCAAAATTTTTATTAATGAAATCATATAAATATTCATCATTCTTCGATGTTAACTTTTTTATGTTTTCAAGTAATTATCGGGAAATTGGTATTCTCTGAGAGAGGTTATCATATCTCGTGGTTTGGAAAGGTTGCGAACAATAATCGATCTAGTTTCATCGCTTAAAAAATTATCGAACAATGCAGAAAATATTAGTGCTTTCAATAAGTGTCCTTCATTTAGAAAAACTTGATGATATCTTTCCATATACTTTACTGCTTCGTCAAATATTTGATGAACATCCTTCGTTATCAGAACGCCTTCTTCATAATCATTTGAGGGCTTCTTTGACATATCATCTAGTAGCTTTGAGCCATTTCTCAAATGAATTAGATCAAAATCACATGTAAGAAATACCTCAGCAAGCGCTCCACTTCTTTCATTTACACTACCTAATAATAAGTGAAAAGGATTTAATAATTGGCACTCTGTCATTACCCTTTCTTTCTCAGCCAGCCTTATGATTCTTTGCACTCTGTCTGTGTATCGCCATTCTTTAACGCTCATTTCCATTCACCCCGGATTAACTAAGTATTCTTCATTCTTAATTTTATGCAGACTTAGAGGAATTCAATAAAAATAGTAGTATGAAAGTGATGAATAGAGCCTGGGCACCGCAAATTACTAAGTCAATCTTCCAATATGTTTTCCAAACGGAGACCATTTACCTCCCAATACACTAAATAGCCTTGCAATCTCAAAAACGCACAGCCATATACTGAAGAAAATAAATATTAGACCCATCATTTATCTCCTTTTATAATACAGTATATGATAAATTATTAAACTTGCTTTCTCGTAACTAACGTAAGTGCATTCGTTCTTAATAAAACTTGTTGATTATTTCTTTCAATTTGAAATTCAAGTGGTCTTACTGATTCTTTTAATATCTGCCAATCCTCATGGTAGATTTTGTTTAATTTCTTCTTCATACTTTCTGATGAGAGGATCTAACTTTTCTCCTGTCTCCATAAGTGTTTCTTCTACTTCCGTGTTTGCAATAATGCAATGAATACCGTCTACTTTAGTACCTACCGCCATCTTTTATAGCACTTCTTCCAAAATATCTTCTGATACAAGATGTTCCAGACTTGATACTGCTATAATAAGATCAAATTCATTCTCATTAATTGTATAATTGCCAATGTCAGACCTCACTGATTCAATGAATTCTTCCACTTCAAATTTATGACTGTAATATTCTAATTTTTCTATAGCAGATGGCAATAAATCAACACAGACAACTGTTCCTTTGTTTAACCGTTGGGCAATTGGAATACTGTTTCTTCCTACTCCACAACCCAAATCTAATACACGGACGTATCCTTGATCTTTTAGTAATGGCAATTGATTCATCACTGTCTGGACTGGTTTACTTAACCAAGATCCTTTTTCAAACAGCTTAAAATGATTATAAAAACTATCGTGATAATTCTTCTCTTCTTATGTAATCCAGTCTATCCATTTGATTCAGCTCCATCTCCAAATTCTAATTAACATTGAAGGCAATACAATTCACTATTTATCCATAAAGATTTTAAAATAGCTTTTCAGTTAAAAGGCTGGTGATATTTCTCTCGCATTTTTGAATAAAAAAGGCACCCTCCCATGTTCCACACCCCATCCTGAGAAGTACGCGACTTATCAAGAAAAAACGACTTTTACTTAATATTTTAACTAGCTATAATATAGATTATGTAAAGTGGAACTGTAATACAAGGGGGTTATTTTGATAGGTTTTATCTGCTTAGCAAAGCTCCGGAAATATGTTCCGCGTCCTGTGAGGGCGGCCTCAACTAGAAGCCCACTTTCCTGCGGGATTTTCGGACACGACTGATCTGACGGGAGTCTCCGCATATTTCCTATGCTTAAATAAAGAGCCACAACGATTGGAACAGATAAAAGCGGTGGTGCTAGGCATTATACATCTCTAGAATGATATGTAAATAGCGTTCCATATACTAACTGTCACACTAGTTGTAGAGCAAACACAATAGCGCAGGCCAACCACATAGACTCCCGTGGGATCAGCACGAGCTGAAGATCCACTTTGGAAAGAAAAGAATTTTCTTTCCAAAGTTAGCTGAAGCCGTGCCCCACAGGACGCGAAGTGGTTGGCCGGAGCGGTTTCCTAGCATTTGAACCATTTCAAAATGAATACTAAGCTAGTTTACATAATCTATATTATAAGAATCTATAAGCTGTAATGGCTGTTCGTTATTCCTCCATCAACTGTTTCTTATAGGCTTTGGGAGTCTTCCCATATTTTTGTTTAAATAACCGATAAAAATAGCTAATGTTTTCATAACCTACTTCTTCCGCAATGGCTTGCATCGAGAGATCACTGTACATTAATAAATTTTTGGCCACTAACAGTCGTTTTTCCTGAACGAGGTCTTTAAAGTTCTGTTTGGTAATCGCTTTTACTTGTTTGCTGACCCAATAGGCTGTTTGGTTTAATTTATTGGCCAGCGCATTTAAATTGGCATCCTGATAGTTATCCTCAATATAGCGGAACACCTCTGTCAAAAACGACTGATGATTAGTTTGAGAAGGATCTTGCTCAAACTGATTTGTTTGTTCAACTAGTTCTAAAATTAATAATCCCATCAAAAATTTTATTTTCGATTTGGACAGGATAGAATCTTCCATCATTTCCTTAAGAAGCTGGTCCATGATATCCTGTACTCTTTCTGACTCTGCAACTGGATAAAAAAGAAATTGTGCTGTCTGGTTATAGGAAAACATACTGCTCATCAGAAATTGGAGCATCTGGCTTTGAATAAATCCCGTCGATAAATTGGAAAGAATATAGTCAAAAAAAGCTGGGTGAATAATGAAATTGATGACGATATCTTCCTTACCACAAGCAGAAAGTTCATGATCGATGTACTGATTCAGTAATAGAATATCGCCTTGTTTCAAGTTAATTTTCTTATCTGCTACCTGCTGCTGAAAAGAACCGTGAAATACATAATTCATTTCGATATAATCATGTGAATGTCTGGGAAAATCAATATACCTGGGATGCTTACGGATCATAATTAGATCGTCTTTGAGAAATTTTTCACTTTGGATGACGAAATCTGATGTTAAATCCGTATAAATTTGTTTGTTCACAGCCTGATTGCCCTCTAATATGGCCAATTCTTCATCCGTTTCTTTCATTAAATCTTGATATAGCTCTCGATCCAACTGCATCGCTCCTGTTCAGAAGTATTAAAAACTAGGCTAGGAAGCCGCCTGGTCGTAATGAACTAAAATATCCACAGCTTCCTATAATACGGATTATATCAACTAGCTAGACCATTTATCGATACGACCATTTTGAAATGGAGTATGTGCTAGTATACCGCTTCGCCCAACCACTCCGCGTCCTGCGGGGCACGGCTGAAGCTAACTTTGTGAAGAAGGGCACTTCACAAAGTGGATTTTCAGCACCTGCACAATCCCGCGGGAGTCTACGTGGTTGGCCTACGCTAGGGTTGGTACTCTACAACTTTTGAAAGAGGTAGGATTTTGAGCGCATCCATAATTGTATAATAATAGCGTTCGATAGAATAACATATGCTAGCACCACTGCTTTTAGCTGTTGTGGTACTTCCCTTAAGCGTAGGAAATATGCGGAGACTCCTCATGCGTCAGCGCGAGCTGAAGATCCTCTGTGCCTGTGTCTACTAGTATTGCTTCAAAGCAAGCTTCCTCGGCACAAGGCAGCAAAGAAGTTGTTCAAGTAGTAGCCCTAGCTGAGGCTGTGCCCACAAAACGCGGAGCATATTTCCGGAGCTTTGCAAAGCAGATGAAGTCTATCCAAATTACCACAATGTCAGACAGTTCTACTTTACATAATCCGTATTATAAGAACTCACACTTCATCTTAAGCATGATTACTTCTGCTATTTTCATTAAAATCTACTTTCTTAAGGTGTAAGAAAAGGAAGCGACTGTCCGCTTCCTTTCACTTAGATCAACAATTGGAATAATTGCTCATCCTTATTGATTTCGATATAAGTAAAGCCTTTACTCTCCATACGTGAAATAATTAAATGATAATCTTCCGCATGTTTTAATTCAATTCCAACGAGTACAGGTCCTCTATCACGATTGTTTTTCTTTGTGTATTCAAACCTTGTTATGTCATCTTCTTTTCCGAGAACATCATCCATGAATTCACGTAATGCACCTGCACGTTGTGGAAAATTAACGATAAAATAATGCTTAAATCCTTCATAAATTAAGGAACGTTCTTTAAAATCTTGCATCCTATCAATGTCATTATTACCGCCACTTACCACACAAACAATATTTTTACCTTTGATTTCTTCCCGGTAATAATCAAGAGCTGAAACTGGTAAAGCGCCTGCTGGTTCTGCAACAATGGCATTCTCGTTATAAAGATCTAACAATGTACTGCATAACTTCCCTTCCGGCACAACAGCAACGTCATCAATAAATTCTTTGGCAATATCAAACGAAATATCACCGACTTGTTTCACACTTGCACCATCAACAAATTTATCGATTTTGTCCAATTTAACAATTTCGCCTTTATTTAAAGCTGCTTGCATCGAAGCTGCACCTTGTGGTTCAACACCAATAATTTTTGTATCAGGGCTAATACTGCTTATGTAGGATCCAACACCAGAAATTAATCCTCCACCACCGATTGCCATAAAAACATGGGAAATAGGTTCTTCCATTGCATCTAAAATCTCTAAACCGATTGTCCCCTGTCCGGTAATCGTTCTCGTATCATTAAATGGATGAATAAAGGATGACTGGTGCTGATTGCAATATTCCATTGCTTCTTCGAAGGAATCGTCAAATGTATCACCAGTTAAACGGATTTCCACAAAAGGACCGCCGAAAAATTCGACACGGTTTACTTTTTGACGAGGTGTCGTACTCGGCATAAAGATAACACCTTTAACACCTAAAGCTTTACAAGAGTAGGCTACACCTTGTGCATGATTACCCGCACTGGCACATACAACTCCATTAGCTAATTCTTCTTTTGTTAATCCTTGCATTAAGTTATACGCTCCACGAATCTTAAACGAACGGACAACTTGTAAATCTTCTCTTTTTAAATATACGTTACAATCATATTTATCCGATAATATTGTATCACGTTGTAGAGGTGTTTTCACCACGACATCTTTTAACACTTGATTTGCTATAATGATATCTCTTACTTGGATTGGATTGACTTTTGTACTCATTCTACGAACCCTTCCTACTTCAATTGTTAAATTTATACTAACATAAAGAAGCAGAATAGAAAATAAATTTACTCAATTTTTCAAAATCTTATGACAGCTACATCTGTACCACTAACCGTTATTTCATCTGATACATCTGTTTTTTGTAAACAATTTTCGTATAATTTGTTCGGCTCCAGCGAAATAGTGACAGGATCTTCATTATAATTTAATATAAACAAAAAGGTTTTTTCATTCTTTTTACGCTCGACTATTTCCACATTTTCCGGTGCATCAAGCGGTGCCTTAATGTCTGACTGTTGGAATATACCTGCCAATAAGCTGGCTAAGCATTCACTTGCTAGATTTGTTCCAATATAAACGGATTTCCCCTTTCCATAGCGGTGAATTGTCACTGCTGGTTTGCCTTTATACCAGTTATCCTTAAAATGAGCGACAGCTTTTGCACCTTCTAACCGGATAATATCCGCCCATGTATCCACAGTAGTAATCTCACCATTGGCGACGATTCTGTTGGTCTCGTCATCTGCCATCGGTGCAAACTCCTCGACAGTCATACCTAACAGGTTTCGAAGCGGTGCTGGATATCCCCCTAAATGAATGTGATCTTGCTCATCTACAATTCCACTGAAAAAGCTGACAATTAGTGTGCCACCATTTTTTACGAACTCCTCTAGATGCTTCTCTTCCCCATTGCGGATCATGTAGAGCATCGGAGCCACTATGACTTGATAGGTTGATAGGTCACTGGTCGTTTCAACAAAATCAACGGCGATATTTTGTTCGTAACATACCTGATAATATGAATAGACTTGATCTAAATAAGATAATTTGTTGTGCGGTTTTCCTTCATGCTCAACAGCCCACCAATTTTCCCAATCGAAAATAATGGCTACTCTAGCCGTACCTCTGGCACCTGCTAAGCCATCCAATTGCTTTAACTCTTGACCAAGCTGTTTAACCTCTTGGTAGACCCGGCTGTTTGGATCATTCGAATGCTGAACCATCGCACCATGAAACTTCTCAGCGCCTGCTCTTCCTTGACGCCATTGGAAATACATCACGCCATCTCCACCACGTGCTACGGTTGAATAACTCCATAGACGCATTTCGCCTGGTTTCTTGGTCAGGTTGATATCTCGCCAATTAACATGAGAGGTCACTTGTTCCATTAGATAAAATGGCTGTCCATTCTTTAAGCTTCTCATCAAATCGTGATGCATGGCATGTCGATATGGTCTCCCTTCTCTTGGATCCGGATAGGAATCCCAAGTAACCAAATCCATTTCTTTTGCCCATTCGAAATAATTTAACGGTTTAAATTCATACATAAAATTCGTGAATACCGGTACTTCTGGTGTTACATCACGTAATACTTCTTTCTCAATTTTATATAAATCAAAAATCGCGTCGTTCATAAACCGTTCGTAATCTAATCGTTGACTCGGATTATAGAAAGTTGGCAGATTAACAGGAAATTGAATTTCATCCCAGTCATTATAACGTTGACTCCAAAAGTTCGTTCCCCACTTTTGATTCAGTTGTTCTATCGTCTCGTAACGATTTTTTAGCCAATCACGGAATGTTTCTAAGCTCTCTTGACTGTAACATTCAGCGAGATGGCATGCATATTCATTATTGATATGCCACATTTTTAATGCAGGATGATCTTTATAGCGATTGGCCATTTCGGTTACCAGTCGTTTAACGGCATAACGGAATCGCTTACTATTGGGCGAATAGTGCTGTCTTGAACCAATTTGATAGGGGACACCATTTGCTTGAACCGCTAATACTTCCGGATAGTCTTTCGATAACCAAGCAGGAGGTGAAGCAGTTGCTGTAGCTAACGAAACGCCAACACCGTGTTCGTGTAGAATATCCAGTACACGGTCCAGCCAATGAAAATCAAATTCTCCTTCTTTCCTTTCGATTACGGACCAGCTGAAAATAGCAACAGAAACAAGGTTGACCCCAGCTTCTTGCATCAATTTCGCATCCTCTAACCATACAGATTCATCCCATTGCTCAGGATTGTAATCGCCACCAAAAGCAATTTGCGGCATAACATCTTCAATTGCTTTGACCATCTTCTCCACTCCTCATCACTCTCTATGTATTGATACGTACATCTTATAAGAAAACGCTGTCACAATCAAGTTATGTACTCTGTTTTCTAAACAGATATCGTTGAATTACATAAACTAATAGCAGTATATGAAAAGCAGGTGAGATTCATGGTTACGAAAGAGCAGCAGCAATTAGGCGGTTGGGTGCAGGCAGCAGGCACTGTCTTAGCTGCGATTGGCAGTACGCCTGAATTTAAATTATCAACAGATCTCCAGCAAAATCTTCAATTAATTGGTAATGTCATGCAAGCAACAGGAAATGCGATACAGGTAGATGAGATTTCCATCACTGATTGGGATAGTATGGCGAATGAAATACAAGCAGCCGGCAACATTACAGAAATTGCAGCCTTACAGCTTAATATTGATGAGTACATGCAAAACCAACTCAATACACAAGGTAATTTAATGCAGGCATTAGGCGGCTCGATCAGTTTCACTCAAACTTGGCAACAGCCATTGTCCACTGAAATCATGTATAGTGGCTACGGTAATTTATTGCAAGTAATTGGAAACAGCCTTCAAGCACTGTCTACCCAACTAAAGCAGCAAGCCGAAAATGTAAATACGATCGGTAACTGGATTCAAGCGATCGGCGCTATTATGACAGCCCTTGCAAATGAACTGGATTAGTATACATCGATAACTCCATAATGAAACAAAGCGGTTTTCCTTATTTGTTGTTCAAATCCAAATTCAGCGAATCGCTTACTTTTATAATGGTCTTTTAATACAACCCGCTTTCGTGCAACACGTTTGGCTTCTGCTATCGTATGCTCTGTTATCGCTTCCGTTATGGATCTGGAACGCAACCCTTTTATCCCATCGGAAGTGTCTATTCTTTCCTCGAACATCGGATCAAAATAAATGACATCATAAGCATTTGTCTCCGTGTGCTGCAGAAATTGTAAATGCATTGCATGCTTTACTTCGATTTGTTTCATAGCAGTATTAATTGCCGCATTAGCAGATTGATAATGTTGCAGCCCCTCCTTAACTAACAGATATAATGGAAAGCTTCCTTCCACACCTGTCACTACACCGCTTGGACCGACAGCAATACTTGCGATGATTGCATCTGACGCTAGACCTAATGTACAGTCCAAATAAGACATTCCGGATCTTAGCCCTGTTGCCTGAATAAATGGATCCCCTTCACCTTTTAGTAACCGTTTTGCCCGCACCATTGCCATATTAGGATGAAAAAAGACATCCGTTTGCAGTTCTTGAGGAGATAGGTTTAATCGATTTTTCCCTACCACCAGCACATCTGTGTGATACCGCTTTTTTAACTGCTCTACCGATACGCCTTTCCGTTCGACATATGGGAAGTGATATTGCTCTGCTAATACTTGTGCTTCTCGGATAAAAATGTCAGTAGTTCGACCTGCTGTAGTGATAATCATCTGGATCCCCTTATTCGTGAAAAAGAGGTATTATCGATGATAATACCTCTTTCACCAGTCTTATTAAAATATATTTTGTAAATTTGGCACAACTTGTTTCTTACGAGACACTACGCCCTTTAAAGTAGCAGTCGAATCATCTAAGGTCACATCAAATGCTTCTGCTACTTTATCGCCAGCTTCACCCACTGTTAACACAACCGAATCGTTATTTAAAATGTCCGTAATTAAAAATACAAATAGCTTCAAGCCTTTGTCTGCTACTGTTTTTTCAATAACAGGCTCAATTTCGCTTCTCAATGAAAGGACATCATTGATATCTACCGTGTTGACTTGAGCGATTTCTACTTTGTTACCATTCATATCGAATTCTTTTGCATCAAGACTAATTAATTCTTGGGGCGTCTTATCGCTGAGATCAGCACCAGCTTTTAACATGTCAAGACCATAGCTATCCGCATCTACACCAGCAATTTCAGCTAATTCTTTAGCAGCTGCAACATCCTGGTCCGTACATGTTGGAGATTTAAATAATAAAGAATCAGAAATAATAGCAGAAAGCATCAAGCCTGCAGTTTCTTTTTTGATCTCTACATTATGTTCTTTATAGATTTTATTTAGAATAGTCGCTGTACAGCCAACTGGTTCCGCACGATAGTACAATGGATCATTTGTTTCAAAATTGGCAATACGGTGATGATCAATTACTTCTAATACTTGAACACGATCAATATCTTCCGCACTTTGCTGACTTTCGTTATGGTCAACCAAAATTACCTGATCGACTTCATCAGACACGTTTTCCACCATACGTGGTGCTGCTTGTTTAAAGTAGTCTAAAGCAAATTGTGTTTCCCCGTTCACTTCACCAAGTCGAACAGCTTCTACATCTTCCCCTAAAGCCGTCTTTAATTCGGCATAAGCAATTGCTGAACAGATCGTATCTGTATCCGGATTTTTGTGTCCAAAAATTAATGTGTTTGCCATGTCTCATACTCCTTTATTTACCATATATTTATATCCAACCCCATTATACAGGAATTGTTGCAAAAGAAAAATAATTTACTTAATTTGTCCAGTACCATGTAACAAATATTTTGTAGAGGTTAAGGCTTCTAGTCCCATAGGCCCTCGGGCATGCAGTTTTTGAGTACTGATTCCTATTTCCGCACCAAAACCGAATTCAAATCCATCGGTAAATCTGGTGGAAGAATTATGGTAAACTGCAGCAGCATCAACTTGATTCATAAATGTCACAACATGTTCTTCATCTTCAGAAATAATCGATTCAGAATGACTGGTACCGTAATGATTAATATGCTCAATTGCTTCATCTAGCTTATCAACGACTTTGATTGCTACGATTTTATCTAAATATTCCGTACCATAATCTTCGTCCGTTACTGCAATTACATGATCAGCAGCCTGCTGTGTGAAACGATCCCCATGGATTTCCACATCCGCTTGCTGCAGAGATGTCACAAGATCTGTCATATACTTATCTGCCCAATTTCGATCGACCAAGATTGTTTCGATCGAATTGCAGACAGAAGGACGTTGAGTTTTGGCATTGATCGCGATCTCGATGGCCATATCCTTTTGTGCCGTTTCGTCGATAAACAGATGACAATTCCCTGCTCCTGTTTCAAGTACTGGAACAGAAGCGTTCGCAACGACAGTATCAATCAGTTTTTTGCCACCTCTAGGAATAAGCACGTGTAAATATTTATTGAGCTTAAACATTTCTGAAGCTGTTGCTCTGCTGGTATCCTCCACCAATTGAACAGCATCATTTGGTAATGCCGATTGACGTAGAGCATCATGAATTACGTTGACTAGAGCTATGTTTGAATAAATAGCAGATGAGCTACCCCTTAACAAAACAGCATTTCCTGTTTTTAAACATAGGCTGGCTGCATCTACTGTCACATTTGGACGAGCTTCATAAATCATACCAACTACACCAATAGGAACACGCATTTTTTGAATGTTCAAACCATTTGGTCTTGACCATTCTTCTAAAATAGCTCCAACTGGATCGGCTAATTCTACTAATTGCAGCATCGCATCCGCCATTTCTTCTATTCGTTGTTCATTTAGGACAAGTCTGTCAATTAATGACTCATGCAGACCATTGCTGCGACCTTTTTCGATATCACGGTTATTCTCTTCCATAATGAATTCTTTCTGATTACGTAATTCTTCTGAGATGAGTCGTAGTGCTTCATTTTTTTGCGCTGTACTTGCGGATGCTAAGTCTGTTGTTGTCGCATGCACAAGTTGCGCTTTCTCTAATAAATCACTCATAATTGTATGCCTCCTCTATCGATAATACGAGTCTGTCCCGATGAACAGCTTCCGGCCTGTTACTGGCCGATTGCTTCATAGCGACTTTACTCTGTTCTCCTTTAGATTGAATCAGTTCGGTTGCAGAATAGTTTACTTGCCCCTTCGCGATAATATGATCGTTATAGACAATATCTACAACATTACCGATCTCAAAGTCACCTTCTACCCACTTGATTCCAGCTGGCAGCAGGCTTTTACCATGATGAAGGATCGCCTCACTTGCCCCTTGATCGACGTGCAATCTGCCAGAAACTTTAGAATGAAATGCGATCCATTGTTTTTGTTTGCGGTAACTGTTACTCAGTTCTTCGCCAATATACGTCCCATCTCCGTGTTCTTCCATTATCTGGATTAATTTATCCTTTCCAGAACCTGTTCCGACAAACACTTTTACTCCTAGCGATAACGCGGTTTTGGCAGCAAGCAATTTCGATTTCATACCACCTGTTCCGACTTTCGATCCAGTTTCATGCTTCGTTTGTTGCAGAATCTCTGCCGTTAGCATTGGCAGTCGCTCATATTTATTAGCAGTTGGATCAGTTTTCGGGTTCTTATCATATAAGCCATTGATATCCGTCAGCATTATTAAGAAATCGGCATGCACAAGCCCACTTACCAAAGCAGATAACATGTCATTATCGCCAAAGGTTAATTCGTCGATCGCAACCGTATCATTCTCATTAATAACCGGAATCACATCTCGCTTTAACAGCTCCGTTAACGTCTGATACACATTACTGTATTGTAATTGATTTGAAAAAACATCCTTTGTTAACAGTAATTGAGCAGCAACCATATCATATTCTTTGAACGCATCGTTATATGCCTGGACGAGCAACCCTTGCCCCACTGCAGCAGCTGCTTGTTTTCCTGATACCGTTACTGGTCTCGACGGGTATCCTAAATCATAAAATCCGGCAGAGACCGCGCCAGACGAGATTAAGATGACTTCATAATGCTGTTTTTTCAATGCTGCGATGGCTGCTGTATGTTCTTTTAATTTCAACAAATCAAGTCCACCATTTTTATTGGTGAGGGAACTACTTCCTATTTTCACCACAATCCGCTGTTTTGCCATAACTTCCACGCCTTCATTTGAAATAGTCAAATCTGCATCATACCAAACAAAAAACTCCCCCATCCCTTATCAAAAAGGACGAAAGAGCTTTCCCGCGGTACCACCTTTATTTGATCATACATTTGGTATGATCCTCTCAACTCTTTAACGCAGAGTAACGTTTAAGTTTATCCTTAACAGTTCCTAGAGTAGGTTCATCAGGATAGTGGATGATGGAATCTCTCAGCCAATGAATTCCATTCTCTTCTCATCATATCACTCACTACTGGCTCTAGTCATAACTTTTTATTTATTCTAATGTTATTATAGTGAATAGCTTTGTAAATCTCAAGTGTTATTGCCTATTTATAACTAACTTTTGTCGTCCAATTAAAAATGTCATCTTCCGTTCCATACTGAATACCGGTTAAGGTTTCATATAAACGCTTCGCAATAGGACCAGTTTTACTTTCATTGATAACCATTTGGTGACCTTCCCAAGCAAGCTCACCAATCGGTGAAATAACAGCTGCCGTACCGGAACCGAACGCTTCTTCTAATGCACCATCCTGGTAATGCTGATATAGTTCTTCCATTGTAATTTTTCGTTCTGTTACAGGAAGATCCCAGTGTTTCAACATTTGGATTACGGAATTTCTAGTGACACCCTCTAAGATACTTCCGTTCAGTTCAGGTGTGACAATTTCACCATTTATTTTAAAGAAGACATTCATACTTCCGACTTCTTCAATGTATTTTTTCTCTACACCATCTAACCATAAAACTTGAGCATATCCTTCTTTTGAAACAATTTCCTGAGCTTTCAAGCTGGAAGCATAGTTTCCTGCCGTTTTCGCTTCTCCTGTTCCACCTTGTACAGCACGAACAAATTGATTTTCGACAGCAATTTTTACTGGGTTAATCCCTGCTTCATAATAAGCACCAACTGGTGAAAGAATGACAATAAATTGGTAGGTAGCAGATGGTGACACACCTAAATATGGTTCTGTTGAAATCACGAACGGTCGGATATATAGAGATGTACCTGGTGCATCCGGTACCCATTCCTGATCAATATGTACAAGATGTTTAATCGCATCGATAGCAAATTCTTCATCGATCTGTGGAATACATAATCTATCGTTCGAGCGATTCAAACGTTCCATATTTTTATCCGGTCGGAATAATTGGATGTTATCACGTTTCGTACGATATGCTTTTAACCCTTCAAAAACAGTCTGACCATAATGAAAAACAATCGCTGCAGGATCAAGCGTTAGTGGCTGATATGGTACAATTCTCGGATTATGCCATCCACGGTCTGGATTATAATCTTGGATAAACATGTGATCTGTAAAATATTTGCCAAAAGAAAGCTGATCAGATTGTGGTTTTTCTTTTGGATTTTCATTCTTGATATAAGTTATCGTATACTCTGACATAAAAAAAGACTCCTTATTTGTATGAATTCGATCATTTTTCGGCAAAATAACCTATAACTTTTATTTTATTACTAAACAAGTAAAGATGACAACCTTTTTATTCTGACAATTCGCAATCAATTAAAGGAGAAATACATCATGGATGAAGCACGATCTGCACGATTCGAAGCTGCTTTTAATCAAATACACGATAAATTGTGTGATTACGCACAAGAACAGAACAACCATTCATCATTCACAGAAGTCTTGACCAAAGCCAAATACCACCATGCTGTTATTGAACAATATTATCATATACTAAAGCAATGCAGTAAATTAAGAAATGCCATGGTCCATCGAAAAATCAAAGAAGATTTTTACATAGCTGAGCCGCACGAACAAGTAGTAAAAGAAATAGAGCAGCTTGCAGCGATACTGACAGAGCCGCCATTAGCCGTCACAATCGCGTCAAAACCAGTAGAATTTTTTGAACTGAAGTCAACTGTTCCCAAATTATTCGACTGTTTACAGGAAAAAGGCTACTCACAATATCCCATTTATCAGGAGAATAAATTTGTTGGCTTGTTAACAGACGGTGAAATTGCAAATACTGTTATCCGACATATGGATCAGCTGCCAGAAGATAAGGAACAGACTATCGGCGATTTATTTGAAATCACGAAAGAAGAAAATGTCGCGATCGTAGGTAGTGATGCTACTGTAATGGATGTCGAAGTACTATTTCAAGCTCATTTACAAAAAGGGATTAAATTAGAAGCGATTCTTCTTACCGAAACAGGTTCTGCTGCAGAATTACCAGTCGGGATCATCTCTTCCTGGGACCTTATCCGTTTGCGAACGTACGATTTTCCTTTATTGCGTCATACGTAATGTACTAACTTCCAATTCCTTTGTAGAGTCCAAACATTAGCGTAGGCCAACCACGTAGACTCCCGCAGGACGCGAAGTGGTTGGCCGGAGCGGTATCCTAGCACATTAAATATTTCAAAATAAGCACAAAGCTAGTTAACATAATCTGTATTATGTCGACTAGCTATTTACTTCAGTCACTAGCTACGTTTATTTATTAGTTTTCTTCATTCCTCTTTCTTATAATAGGAAAAGTCCCGACTTTACCGGGACTTTTCTTCGCTACATATTCGCTACTGACGGCAATGCTGTGTCGCCCATTAAATATTGGTCTACCTGATAGGCTACTTCTCTACCTTCGTTAATAGCCCATACGATAAGACTTTGACCACGTCGAGCGTCACCTGCTGCAAATACATGTTCCACATTCGTACGGAAATCACCGTATTCTGCGCTGACACGATTGCGTTCTGTTTCTACATCAAATGCTTTCAACACTGGCTGCTCAGCCCCTTCAAAACCGATCGCGATTAAGACTAATTGAGCTGGCCATACTTTCTCCGTTCCAGGAATTTCTTCAAATACGAACATGCCTTTTTCGTCGCGAGTTTTCTTCATTTCAACTGTGTGAAGTTCTTTTAGCTTGCCATTCTCATCTGTAACAAATTTCTTTGTTTGGATGGAATATTGGCGAATATCTTCACCGAATTTTTCTCTCGCTTCTTTATGTGCGTATTCTAGACTGAAGACCTGTGGATATGCTGGCCATTGATTATCATCATTACGTTTAATCGGTAGTTGAGGGTGTTTACCAAATTGTGCGATACTTTTCGCACCTTGACGAAGTGCTGTTGCGATACAGTCGGCACCAGTATCCCCGCCACCAATAACAATGACATCTTTACCATCAGCATCCAATTCTTCTTCTACTTCGACGGAATCATCTAAAATACTTTCCGTCGCTCTTGTTAAATAATCCATTGCAAAACGTACACCTTTACCCTCACGGCCTTCTAACGGAAGGTCACGGTGTTTTTGAGCACCCGTACACAGAATTACAGAATCATATTTTTCTTTAATTTCTTCAGCAGAAATATCTTTTCCTACTTCCGTATTTAACTCGAAGGTCACACCTTCTTCACGAAGTAATTGTACACGACGTTCCACAACTTCTTTATCTAATTTCATGTTAGGAATACCGTACGTAAGCAATCCGCCAGCTCGATCTGAGCGTTCGTAAACTGTAACCTCATGTCCTGCCTGATTTAATTGATCGGCAGCAGCCATTCCAGCTGGTCCAGAACCGACAATTGCAATGGTTTTACCAGTGCGATGTTCTGGTACACGTGGTGTTATCCAACCTTCTTCAAAACCTTTATCGATAATTTTTTGCTCGATATTTTTGATCGTCACAGCTGGATCATTAATTGCCACGGTACAAGAACCTTCACATGGTGCAGGACATACTCTTCCCGTAAATTCAGGAAAATTATTTGTTTTCATTAAACGATCTAAGGCCTCTCTCCATTTCCCCTTGTACACCAAGTCATTCCACTCGGGAATTAAGTTGTAGACAGGGCAGCCTGAAGTTGCCCCATCTATATCCATCCCGATATGACAGAATGGTGTACCACAGTCCATACAACGTGCTCCTTGTGTTTTTGCCACTTCATCTGAGAAAGGAGCAGAGTATTCTTTCCAATCATGAATTCTTTCCGCAGGATTACGTTCATTTGCTGATTGTCTTTCTATTTCCATAAAACCTGTTGCTTTCCCCATATCATCTGTCTCCTTTCTATTTGGTCAGAACTTCTTCCTGATTTAGTGTAACTGTCATTTTGTCATCTTTCTTAGCCATAAACGCTTCGTAACGAGCATCGTCATCTGATAATCCTTGAGATGCGAACCAATCAATCTGACGTAACATTAACTTGTAATCAGTTGGAATTACTTTAACAATTTTGCTTAGCTCTGCATCCCAATTCTGTAATGTTACAGCAGCTTTATCACTGTTCGTATACTCATAATGGTTAGTAATCATTTCTTTTAATTCTGCTATTTCTAGTTCATCTGAAACCTCTTCAAATTGGACCAATTCATCGTTACACAGGTGTTTAAACTGATCCATATTGTCAGGTTTCACATAAGCTACTCCGCCTGACATACCTGCTGCAAAGTTTTTGCCGACATTACCTAGTATAACAACACGGCCACCAGTCATATATTCACATCCGTGATCCCCTACGCCTTCTACAACGATTTTTGCTCCACTATTTCGGACAGCAAAACGTTCGCCAGCATATCCTTGGATATAAGCTTCACCACTTGTAGCGCCGTAGAATGATACGTTACCAGCAATAACATTATTACCTGGATCAATGGTTGTTTTATCAGAAACACGAACAATTACTTTACCACCAGATAAACCTTTACCTACATAATCATTCGCGTCGCCTGTTACCGTCATCGTCATTCCGGATGGCGTAAATGCACCGAAACTTTGACCTGCTGATCCTGTAAAGTGAAGGTTGATCGTGTCAGCTGGTAAACCTTGTTCACCATATTTTTTAGAAATTTCACTACCGACAATCGTACCTACAACTCGATCAGTATTTTTGATCGGATAGGATGCTTCAACCTTTTCACCTGTCTCGATGGCATCTTTAACAGCCGGCAAAATATATTTTAAATCAAGTGATTCATCTAGTTTGTGATCTTGTTTGGTTGTATTAATACGAGTTCCTTCAGGCTGATACAACAATGTTGATAAATCCAGATGCTGAGCCTTCCAGTGTGACTTCGCACGTTCTGATACTTCTAATACATCCGTTCTGCCAACCATTTCGTCAATAGTGCGGAATCCTAATTCTGCCATAATTTCTCGTACTTCATTGGCGATAAACGTCATATAATTAACTACATGATCCGGATCACCTGTGAACTTCTTACGTAATTCAGGGTTCTGTGTCGCTACCCCTACCGGACATGTATCTTTTTGACATACACGCATCATGACACAACCAACTGCAACTAATGGCGCTGTTGCAAAGCCATATTCTTCTGCACCTAATAATGCTGCCATTACGACATCTCTACCTGTTAATAGCTTACCGTCTGTTTCTAATATGACACGGTCACGCAAATTGTTAAGCATCAAGGTTTGATGTGCTTCTGCTAGGCCTAATTCCCATGGTAGACCCGCATGTTTGATACTAGTTTTAGGAGATGCACCTGTACCACCATCATAACCGACAACTGAAATAACATCTGCATTTCCTTTTGCAACACCTGCAGCAATGGTACCAACACCTGATTTCGCAACAAGTTTCACACTAATTCTTGCATCACGATTAGCATTTTTTAAGTCGTGGATTAATTGTGATAAATCCTCAATTGAATAAATATCATGGTGTGGCGGCGGTGAAATCAAGTCAACACCTGGAGTGGAACCACGCACGTCTGCTACCCATGGGTATACTTTCATACCTGGTAATTGACCACCTTCACCTGGCTTCGCACCTTGGGCCATCTTAATCTGCAATTCTTTCGCATTTACAAGGTAATGACTCTTCGCACCAAAACGCCCAGATGCAACCTGTTTGATCGCACTGGAGCGTAAGTCACCATTTTCATCTCTAGTAAATCGGTCAGGGTCTTCGCCACCTTCACCACTATTACTTTTACCGCCAATGCGGTTCATGGCTATTGCTAATGCTTCGTGTGCTTCTTTACTAATGGAACCGAATGACATGGCTCCTGTTTTGAATCGTTTGAAGATCGATTCTATTGATTCTACTTCTTCAATCGGAATCGCATTTGATTGCTTAAAGCTGAATAAATGTCGTAGTGAGCCTATATTCCCATCATTTGCTGCTTTGGAGAATTTCTTAAATAAGCTGTAATCACCGCGTCGACAAGCCCATTGCAAGGTATAAATGGTCGTAGGGTTAAATGCATGATGTTCCCCTACTTTACGCCATTGGAAATCACTTCCTGGTTCTAATGATTCCTCGATCGCTTCTTTATATCCTTCCTTGTGGCGTTTCTCCGTTTCTTCTTGAATAACTGATAAACCGATACCGTCAATTTGTGAAGCAGTTCCAGTAAAATGATCCGCAATTACTTGCTTACTGATACCGACTGCTTCAAAAATTTGCGCACCTCTATAACTTTGTACCGTTGAGATACCGATTTTTGACATAACCTTGATAATACCTTCTGTAGCAACACTAATATACTTGACTTGTACGTCTGCAAGCGTCAGGTTCATACGGTTATTTAAAATCGATTCATAATACGTTTGATACACAAGGTATGGATGAATTGCATCAACCCCATATCCTAGCATTGTAGCAAAATGATGCACTTCTCGTGCTTCACCGGATTGTGCGATAATGCTTGCTCGTGTACGGATACCCTCACGTACTAAATATTGGTGTAAACCACTTACCGCTAACAAGACTGGAATGGCTTTCTTGTTTGCATCCATGTTTTTGTCACTAAGAATAAGGATATTGCTTCCAGATTCAATCGCAGTTTTTGCTTGTGCAAACACATCTTCTAAAGCTTCTTCCATATTATTTGTAAATAATGTTTCAATAACCGTTGATTTAAAATAATCAATTTGATTATTTTCTAATTTATCAAGCTGTGTGTTCGATAAAATCGGAGAATCCAAACGAATTCTGCTATTTTTCGTTTTTGCAGGGTGCAGGATATCTCCTTCGCCACCGATCCAGGTCAGCATGGAGGTAACCAATTGCTCACGATATGCATCTATCGGTGGATTCGTAACCTGTGCAAATAATTGTTTGAAATAATTAAACAAGCTTTGCGGACGTTGTGATAAAACCGCTAACGGCATATCATTACCCATTGCTCCGATCGGGTCTTTTCCTTCTTCTACAAGCGGAATCAGATATTTTTCTACATCTTCCGTTGTGTAACCAAATGCCTTTTGTTTCTGAATAAGTTGCGGGTCAATATAGTCGTCATTTTCAGCATCTACTTCTAACCTTACAATTTGTTCATCCAGCCATTCACCGTATGGTTGAGTACTCGCGATCTCTTCTTTAATTTCTTTGTCGGAAATAATGCGTCCTTCTTCTATATCTACCAGAAGCATTTTCCCTGGACTTAAACGCTCTTTTAACAGTACATTTTCCTCTTCATAGTCGATAACACCAACCTCTGAAGAATAAATGATATAGTCATCTTTTGTTACATAGTAACGAGCTGGACGTAAACCATTACGGTCTAGAATCGCACCGATTTGTTTTCCATTTGTAAACGTAATGGAAGTAGGCCCATCCCATGGCTCCATCATCATACTGTGATACTGATAGAAGGCACGTTTTTTCTCCTCCATGTTTGCATTCTTATCCCACGGTTCCGGAATAAGCATCATCGCTGCATGTGCAGGCTTACGTCCTGCAAGTGTGAAGAATTCCAATGCGTTATCTAATGTAGCAGAGTCACTTCCGCCACCATTGATAATTGGCAGAATTTTGTCTAAATCATCGCCAAATGCTTCAGAAACAAACTGTTGTTCACGAGCACGCATCCAGTTCACGTTTCCACGCATTGTATTAATTTCCCCGTTATGAATTAAATAACGGTTCGGGTGTGCTCTTTCCCATGATGGGAATGTATTCGTACTGAAACGAGAGTGTACGAGAGAAAAAGCAGACACAAACGCTTCATCTTGTAAATCAAGATAAAATTTATCTACCTGGTCAGGTGTTAATAATCCTTTGTATACAATTGTGCGGTTCGATAAACTTGGGAAATAGAAGCGAATTCCTTGTTCATTTGCCCAGTTTTCCGCTTGTTTTCTAATAATATATAATTTCCGTTCGAACGCTAAATCATCATCTAATTGGTCATTCGCTTCAATAAATACCTGAAGAACGTTCGGTAATGTTTCAATTGCTCCTTTACCAATATGTGTCGGATCGACAGGTACATCACGCCAACCAATTAATTTCTGACCTTCTTGTTCGATCAATCCATTAATTTTGTTTATTGCATCTTTGTTTTCATTCTCATCTTGAGATAAGAACAACATTCCAACTCCATAGCGTCCAACAGCTGGCAGTTGAAAGTCTTTGCATTCTCTTCTAAAATAACTATCAGGGATCTGTACCATTAGTCCAGAACCATCACCTGTCAGTGGGTCTGCTCCCTGTCCACCACGGTGTTCTAGTTTACATAACATGTCAAGACCTTTTTTTACAATTTCGTGTGTTTGCTTCCCTTTTATATGTGCATATAAGCCAATACCACAAGCGTCGTGTTCATAATCGGGATGATACAACCCTTGAGCTTCAGGCAAGTCACGATATGTCATATGTGTCGCCCCCATTCAATATACTTTTAAGGTGTCTATTTATATTGTAAGTTTTCTTATCAATCTAAACAATATATAATATATATATGATCGTTCTAATATTGATATATATCACGAGGTGAAAAATGTGGAATTAAGACAATTACGTTATTTTGTGGAAGTTGCAGAAAGAGAACATGTGTCAGAAGCGGCAGCTGTTCTGCATGTGGCACAATCAGCCATCAGCAGACAGATCTCCAATCTTGAAGCAGAGCTTGGTGTCGAGTTATTTGAACGCGATGGCCGCAATGTACGATTAACCCATATCGGGAGAATATTTCTCACACATACCAAATCAGCTTTAAAAGCGATTGATCATGCCAAAAAACAAATCGATGAATTTATTGACCCTGAAAGAGGCTCGATTAAGATCGGATTTCCAACGAGTCTTGCCGGAAATATGCTGCCAACAGTTATTTCTGAATTCAAAAAGAAACACCCAAAAATAGATTTTCAATTAAGACAAGGCTCTTACAATTTCTTAATTGACGCTGTCAAAAACAGAGAAATAGATGTTGCGTTTATCGGTCCCGTCCCAGACGATCTTCCAGACATCAAAGGTGAAGTATTGTTCAATGAGAATTTTTATGCATTGGTGCCGATATCGCATCCTGCTGCGACGAAAGGTGTAATTGATTTACCGACACTTAAAGACGAGTCTTTCGTATTATTCCCAAAAGGGTATGTTTTACACCAGCTTGTTATTGATGGCTGTATAAGAGCAGGGTTTAATCCGATCGCTACGTCACAGGGAGAGGATTTGGATGCAATTAAAGGACTGGTCGCTGCCGGTATCGGAATTACATTATTACCAGAAAGTGCATTTAACGATTTGAATCCATTTTACAGTGCTAAAGTAGCAATCAAAAATCCAGAATTAACCCGAACAGTCGGTGTTATTATTCCGAAAAAAAGAAAACTGGCCCCATCTGAACAAGTCTTTTACGAATTTATTATCGAATTTTTCTCGCTTATGCAAAAGATGCAATAGGAGTTTTGGGAAAATACATGTGAATAAGTTAAGATTCAGCTGACGTGACCATAAACCTTTGACAAAAGAATTTTAATCAAAAAAAACCGAATATAACAAGCAATCCCATCAAAAAAGGATTCATGTTATATCCGGCTTTATTCTAGTGCTGCAAAGTAACTTCTCAAGAAAATACTTTTTAATCAATTGATGTGAAATAAAGATGTACATCAAATTGGCTATTTTGAAATGTTTTAATTGCTTAGCAAGGCCGATATGCTTCGCGTCCTGTAGGGTGGGGTTCAGCTTCCTCGGAAAGAAATACACTTTCATGCGAGATCTTCAGCCGTGCCCCGTAGGACGCGAAGTGGTTGACCGGAGCGGTATCCCAGCACATTATCTATTTCAAGATGGCATCAACGCTTGTTAGCACAAGAAGTCTCAACAAATTGTCATTACTTCGCAGCTTGCTTCAAAATCGTGTTACTTCTAAACTGACACGAAATAATTATATCTAGATCATTCATGTTCTAATATACACTCTTTTGTTATATTCCAGCCTTTTTCCCGTAAGGCTGTCCATTATGAAGAAGCTTGTAATTTATCTAACCAGCGCCCTGGATTTTGAAATTCCAATTCGGTTTGTAAATAGCTGTGAATCGTACTAAAATCTTTATTGAATAAAGCTTCCTCAATCGAAAATGTAAGCGGAACTTCGGTATAAATGGCTGCCAGCTTACGAGACATTTCGAGATCCTCGGCATACTGCTCCAGCTTTTTCTGCATCCCTTTTGTTAGATTCTCTTTATCTGCTAACATATTATCGATTGTTTCATATTGTTGTAACAGTTTCATTGCTGTCTTTTCACCAACACCTTTGATCCCTGGATAATTATCGGAAGAATCACCCATTAATCCTTTTAAATCAATAATTTGACGGGGGGTCAATGATTTTTTTTCATAAAAATTATCAGCAGTGAATACATCGTAGTTACCTTGACCTTTTTTCATGATTGCAATGTTAATGTTCTCATCCACCAGCTGTAACAAGTCCTGATCACCCGTTACAACAGTTACTTCGTGTTCCTTGTGTAATTGTTTGGCAAGTGTTCCTATACAATCATCTGCTTCAAATCCAGTCACTCCAATATTCGGTACTTGAAAAGCAGTCACCAATTCTTTTGCTAAATCAAATTGTGGAATCAGTTCTTCTGGTGGCGCATCACGATTGGATTTGTAGCCATCGTATAATTCATTGCGAAACGTTTTACTTCCCATATCCCAACAACAAACAACATGAGTTGGTTGAAAAGTTTCCATTGAGTTCGTGAAATAATTTAAAAAACCAAATAATCCATTTCTAGGTACACCTTTGCTGTTGTGCATAAAATTACCTGTAAATGATGTTGCAAAAAAACCTCTAAACAATAACGCCATGCCGTCTACGACAAGAATATGACCTTTATCAGACATCTATTTCACCCTTTGAGTTTTATTCATTTACTTCTATTAACATAACTTGTATATTAAATGCTACAGAGTGATTTTGCAATATGAAGGAGTAATTTTAATGGAGAAAAATTTTAACAAAGCAACATTTGCAGGGGGATGCTTCTGGTGTATGGTCAAACCGTTTGATCAATGGGATGGGGTGGAAAGTGTCATTTCTGGATACACTGGTGGACATATAGACAATCCCAGCTATGAAGATGTCAAAACAGGAAACTCTGGTCACTATGAAGCTGTCCAGATTATATATGAACCAGACAAGATTTCTTATCAGCAAATATTAGATTTATACTGGCCACAAATTGATCCAACAGATGATGGTGGACAATTCCATGACCGTGGCCCTCAGTACCGAACAGCCATTTTCTATCATGATCAGGAGCAACAACAGTTGGCAGAAGCTTCTAAACAAGGATTACAAGCTTCTAATCGCTTTAAAAAAGACATCGCAACAGAAATCCTGCCTGCATCAACTTTTTATCCTGCAGAAGCGTATCATCAGGATTTTTATAAAAAAAATAAACAGGAATACGAAGAAGACCGTGCAAAATCAGGCAGAGATGCATTCATCGAAGAGAATTGGGATTAAACAGACAAAAGAACTTATAGTCAAATGAATAGCCGAACGCAACACGGAATGTTATCAAACAACATTCATGTTGCGTTCGGCCTTTCTTTTAAGTTGTCATAAAATGAAAATTAACAATTTGGTTTTGATAAAAATTCATTTATTATATTAATATTATTGATAATAAGTGGGTTTGTCATTGGAAAACTGTATAATACTAAAAGCACCTCCAGAAAACTATTTTAGAGGTGCTTCGTTTCCGGTTAATACATTATTATTTTACCACTTCTTAATCTCAGATCGATCTCCTTTGCTGTTCCCCTTCTTTGCAAAGCGATTCGCTAACTCCTGCTTTACATCTTGTAAGGATACGCCTTGATTTGCCAGCATAACGAACGTGTGGTACAGTAAATCACTGACTTCATTAGTTATTTCCTGTTTCTCATCATTTTTAGCCGCAATCACAACTTCGCCAGCTTCTTCGATCAGCTTTTTACCTATCTTATCTACACCTTTATCAAATAAATAATTCGTATAAGAATTTTCTACCGATACCGATTTTCGTTGTTCAACTTCCTTCATAACGTGCTCGATGATGGAATTGTCAACGGTATCCTCTTTCTCTGCTATCCGGTTAAAAAAGCAGGTTTGTTCACCAGTATGACAAGCTGGACCAGCCGGAATTACTTGAATCAGCAATGTATCCTTGTCGCAATCCAGATCAATCGACTGCACATCTTGTGTGTTTCCTGATGTAGCCCCTTTATGCCACAGTTCCTCACGTGAACGAGAATAAAACCAGGTCTGTTTTGATTCCAGCGTTTTATCGTATGCTTCCTCGTTCATGTAGGCTACCATTAAGACTTCTTTCGTATCATAATCTGTTATTACTGCTGGAATTAATCCTTTTGAAAAATCAGGCCTCACGAATGTTCACTCCTTGTTGTTTACATACATCTTTTACTTGTTTAATCGTAAAGGTATTTTCATGAAAAATGGATGCTGCTAATCCTGCCGAAACATCAGTTTGATTAAAGACTTCAGGAAAATGCTCCGGTTTGCCAACTCCTCCTGAAGCTATAACGGGTATACGAACTGCTTGCACCACTGCTTCCGTTAACGCAAGGTCAAATCCGTCTTTCACCCCATCGGTATCTACACTTGTTAATAAAATTTCTCCTGCGCCTCTTTTTTCTGCTTCTTTGACCCATTCAATGGCGTCCATTCCGGTGTCCTTTGAACCGCCATGTGTCATCACATGCCATTTATCCCCTGTACGTTTCGCATCAATGGCTACAACCGTGCATTGCGCACCAAAGCGGTCAGAAGATTCTGTGATAAGTTGAGGATTCTCAACTGCAGCTGAATTCATGCCAACTTTATCTGCACCTGCTTTTAAAAGACGATTTACATCTTCAATTGTCCGGACACCGCCACCAACAGTAAAAGGTACAAATACTTGTTCTGCTGTACGTCTAACAATATCGACCATTGTCTGTCGGCCTTCATTTGTTGCAGAAATATCTAAAAATATGATTTCATCCGCACCAGCCTTTGAATAACTAGAAGCCATTTCGACAGGATCACCAAGTTCGCGTAATCCGACGAAGTTTGTTCCTTTGACTACTTTCCCTTCCTTTACATCTAAACACGGAATAATTCGCTTAGCTATCATGATTGAACGCCCCCATCCATCGTCGTTTCTTGCATAAACAGTTTCAACAATTCCACTCCTGCTTCCCCACTTTTTTCCGGGTGGAATTGCATACCGTATACATGACCGTTTTGAACGATAGCTGGTATTTTTGTTCCATAATCGGCAGTAGCGACAAGATAAGATTGTTCCGTTTGTGCCTGGAAGGAATGAACAAAGTAGACATGTTTACCCTCTAATGGTGCAAATCTTTGTTTTTGATTTTCAATTTGCAATTGATTCCAACCAATATGTGGCAAAATATATTCCGTTTCTATCACATTGACGTCACCTGGAATCAATCCGAGCCCATCTGAAATACCATTTTCATAGCCTGTTTCAAATAATAGCTGCATACCTAGACAAATTCCTAGAAAAGGTTTTTCTTTCGCCAGTCGGATTAATGGTTCCTTTAATTGACGTTGTTCGATTTCATCCGCTGCCGCTTGAAATGAACCAACTCCCGGTAATATAATGTGACTTGCTTGTTCTAATTGTTCGATTGAGTCAGTAATTATAACTTGATAACCTAATCGTTCAAAAGCAGTTTTAACACTTGCGACATTACCCATGCCATAATCTACAATTGCAATCATTCGATTATCCCCTTTGTAGAATTTACTCCTTTAATATCTGGATTGATTCGAATAGCTTCCCCTAACGCTCTTCCCAATGCTTTAAACACAGCTTCGATCTTATGATGCGTATTATCACCGTATAAGACTTTCGCGTGGAGGGTAATAGCAGATTGAAACGCAAATGCTTGTAAGAATTCCTGTACTAACTCGGTATCAAAGTTGCCTAAACGCTGGTTGGAAAAATGTGCATCAAAAACGAGATATGGCCTTCCACTAATGTCGAGCGCAACAAATCCTAACGCTTCATCCATCGGAACGTAGGCACTGCCAAAACGATTAATGGATTGTTTATCACCTAATGCTTCTTTGATCAATTGACCGAGTACGATTCCTACATCTTCTACAGTGTGATGACTATCGATGTGTAAATCACCCTCTGCTTTTATCACCAGACCGATGCGGCCATGACGAGCAAAGGCTTCGAGCATATGATCAAAAAAACCAACACCTGTTTCAATAGATACTTCTGTTGGATCATCCAGATTAACTGAGATGTCAATCGATGTTTCGAATGTTTTACGCTGTTTAGTCGCTGTTCTCATTATTCATCCTCCAAACGTTTTGTCACTGCAATACCATGTCCCTCTAGTTCTTCCTGATTTGCAATTGTTACGACATCATTTCCGGCCTGCTTCAGTGCTTGTTTCGAATAATATAAATAAGTCGTCTTCTTGACAAAATCATCAACAGATAACCCGGAGGAAAATCGTGCGGTACCAGATGTAGGCAGAACATGGTTTGGCCCAGCATAATAATCACCAAGCGCTTCTGGTGTATATTCCCCTAAGAAAACAGATCCAGCGTGGCGTACATTTCCTAAACTTGCTAAAGGATCTGCTACTTGTATTTCCAAGTGCTCTGGCGCAATTTGATTAGATAGTTGGAAAGCTTCCTCTAATGTCTCCACAATGACACAAGCACCTTTTTGGGTTAATGATGCAGATGCAATGGATTTACGCGGAAGTTGACTGCATTGTACTTCTAATTCAGATTGTACTTTTGCTACAAGTGGTGCCGATGTTGTAATCAGAAAAGCACGAGCGTTTACATCGTGTTCTGCCTGTGCGATTAGATCTGCCGCGATGTATACTGGGTTGGATGTTTGATCGGCAATGATCGCTACTTCACTTGGGCCTGCGATCATATCGATACCTACATCCCCATATACTAATTTTTTCGCTGCTGCCACATAAGCATTCCCTGGTCCAACTATTTTATCTACTTTCGGAATCGACTCTGTTCCATAAGCAAGTGCTGCAATCGCCTGCACACCTCCAACTCGATAAATGTGGTTAACTCCTGCAATATCAGCTGCGACTGCTAGGATAGGTGCTATTTCTTCTCCGTCCTTCACAGGCGTTACCATATTCGCTTCACTGACTCCTGCTAATACAGCAGGAATAGCATTCATTAATACGGAAGAAGGATAAACGGCTGTTCCACCAGGTACGTAGATTCCCACTCGCTCAATCGGTTGGTATAGTTGCCCGGCCATTACATCTCCATCTGCTTGCATAATCCGCGAATTACTCAATTGTTTTCTGTGAAAATCCCGGATATTATCAGCAGCTCTTTGCAAGGAACGGATAACCTGGTTATCGACTTTATCCCATGCTGCTTGTCGTTCTTCTTCAGTTACGAGAAATTGCTTTGGTGGTGTTCCATCAAATTTATCAATGTAAGATCGGACAGCTTCATCTCCTCCCTGCTGTACATCAGCAATGATAGCAGATGCTGCTTGCAAGTATTGCTGCTGGTCCTGACTGTTCGCTCGACCCGGTAATGCTTTCTCTAAAAAAGCATCAGCTGTTAATACTGGAATCATCGTTGTTTAGCTCCTTCCTTAAATCGTTCGATCACCGGTACTAATTGATTTCGTTTAATCTTCAATGAGGATCTGTTTGCGATCAATCTCGCACTGAATGATAAAAATTCATCTTGAATGACAAGCCCATTTTCTTTTAATGTGGTGCCAGTTTCGACGATATCGACAATCGCATCCGCTAAACCTAAAATCGGCGCAAGCTCTACTGACCCTTCTAACCGAATGATATCAACCGATTCACCTTTTTCCTTAAAATATTTTTTCGTAATATTGGTAAAGGTACTGGCAATTCGCTTCTTCTGATCGGGCCATTGATAATTTTTTTTTGTAGCCAATGCCATTCTGCAATGACCAAACGGAAGCGGAAATAAGTTATACACATCTGGTTGATGCTCAATCAAAATATCTCCACCAACGACGCCAATATCCGCTATGCCATTCTCCACATAAGTGGTAACATCGACACCTTTAGCGAAAAATATTTCAAACTCTTCTGTTTCAATTTGCAACTTTCTTCCCTTCTCTTTCAATGGTGCCACATCGAATCCTAGATTCTCAAAAAACTGTAAAAATTGTTTTTCTAAGCGACCTTTAGTTAATGCAATAACTGGTTTCATCGTTCGACCACCTTATATTCATTGTCCTTTTCTACCACTTGATAGGTTCGGTGGTATTTAACGCCCACTTTCAACTCATATTGGATATCCACTACCTGTTCATCCAGTTCCATGCGAAATTGTTCGGCAATGGCATGTGTCTTAGGTGAAGCAAGAATACAAATTTTTTCCGGCTCTGTTTCAGCTTTCATATGCTTCGCTAGCACATCTACGTAAAAGGCAAGACCTACTGCCGAAGTCTTCTGTTCGAATTGTTCATACAGACGGTCATATCTGCCTCCTGAAAAACAAGTTGATCCATCGTTTGTCAAAAAGCCACGGAACATAATACCATCGTAATAAGGCAAGTTCTTCACACGACCTAGATCTACAATGACTTCCGTTACCCCAGATGCTTCCAATAAATCTATTAATCTTTCTATATGTGTTAATATCGCGGTTAAATCATCGTGGCCGGCCCAACGTTTGCGATAATCATCAATAATTTCTTTAGAACCGTAAGCGTCTATTAACGCGAGCAATGAATCT
The DNA here is from genome assembly GCF_022919115.1 of Gracilibacillus caseinilyticus. Taxonomy (NCBI): domain Bacteria; kingdom Bacillati; phylum Bacillota; class Bacilli; order Caryophanales; family Bacillaceae; genus Gracilibacillus; species Gracilibacillus caseinilyticus. The sequence continues at coordinate 3,538,427 of NZ_CP095072.1, forward strand.
GAAAGCTGTTCATGACCTGCCTTCGTCACAATCTCTTCTACAACATCGGCTCGCTTATCATGCATAGCTATTAACAATGCATCTTTTTGTTTATCTGAAAAAGAATAATCTGTTATTAATGTCTCAAAAATGCCGGTATGACCAAGCTCGATCACATACGAATCGATCGCTAAATTCTTTAAATAAGCTACAGCTGTCAAAAGACTTTCTGCTTCACCAAAAAAACGATCCGCATGTACAATTTCAATCCCCGCTTGACGACTTTCTGTTTCTTCCTTATCGAAACGAAAAACACTGCCCTGATAGGACCACTTCTGTTCTGAAGGATGCTGGCCGGCAATCGCGCGTGCAACAGCTGCAGTCCAGTCTGGCCGTAACACTTCGATCTCACCTTCACCATTAAACCATTTAAGCATGGAATGTAGGTCCATACCTGCAACATCGTTCGTAAATGTGTCTGCATACTCCACTACCGGAGTAGAGATTGATTTGAAATTACGTTTTTTGGTTACAAGACGAAAAATCTCTGACGCGCGTAACCTATTTGATATTTGATTTCCTGTTTCGTCCTGGCTTCCTGCTGGTAAAAACATGTCCGTTCACATCCTATTACGCTTTATTGTTTTACCGCTCTACTGCAGTAAAGTGTTTGGTTGACTTTAACATTATCATAAGCGCTGTTATTTTGTCAATAAGTGCTTTTCATTTTACATTAAACCATATACAATAGAAAGAACATTCAAAAGCAAAAGGAGGATTTTCATGAATATTACTGGCGATTATCATGTACATACCGCATTTTGTCCCCATGGTTCTAACGACAAAATCGAAGCATATATTGAACAAGCGATAAATAAAGGTTTAACTGAATTAAGTTTTACAGAACATGCGCCTCTTCCAAAAGCCTTCACTGATCCCACACCAGATAAGGACAGTGCCATGAAGTGGGCTGATCTGGACGGATATATTCAAACCATCGAAAAAGTAAAAAAAGACTATCAAGCTCAGCTAAAAATTAACGTAGGTTTTGAAGTGGATTATATCGAAGGCTATGAATCAGCAATTACAAGCTTTTTAAATGATTATGGCAGCGTGATCGATGATGCGATCCTTTCTGTGCATATGCTAAAAACAAATACTGATGATTATGTATGTGTAGACTTCAGTGTTGAAGAATTTGCTCGGATAATCCAATTATTTGGAAGTGTAGAAGCAGTCTATGACAGCTATTATCAGACATTAGAAAAAGCGATAGTTGCTGATCTAGGTCCTTTCAAACCAAATCGGATTGGTCATTTGACCTTGATCCACAAATACCAACGTAAATATGCGGTGGATCAAGGTTACCAATTAACGATTGAACGTTTGTTAGACTTAATGAAAAAAAATAAATTAGAGCTTGATGTGAACACTTCGGGCTTGTATAAAGAGGAATGCTTGGAACTGTATCCCCCACAAGCCATTGTTGATCTTGCTTTACAAAAAGGTATCCCTCTCAAACCTGGTTCAGACAGCCATACCGCTAAGACGATCACCAGAGGATTCAATAAGCTCTTACCTCTTGAAAATTAGTAAGAACCTTAAAATAGACTAAACACCTAGTTTACATAATAAATATTATGTAAACTAGAGTGGCTGATATTTTTCGTCTGTCTCAAGTATCTTCAAAAAATAGAAATTCCACGCCATACGTAAAAATTAGAATGTACCAAGTAAGAAAAACTTCGGCACTCGCTAAAAGACAATGCGAATGCCGTTTTTTAAAAAAATTGGTAAAACAATTCATTCAACAAAACTGACTTATATAATGTTTCTATTTTGAAGAATTCGTGTGATCTGTTGTTCAACCTCCAGTAATTCTTCTTTATTTTGTTCAGATTGCTGCTGTCCGTCAATGATTTGCTGGTAATATCCATTCGCTTCTGTTACATACTCAGCCCAAAGATCTTGGTCTAACTGCACCCATTGATCATAATAAAACTTGCTTAATTGTTCTTTTTTCTCTTCCACTGCTATTTTCCATTGTTCCATCAAAACAGGAGCAATTTGATCCTGTAATTGATCTCTGCCACCTTGTGCAAAGAATGTTTTTGAGTCTTTATATTGATTCGCCCATTTGTCAATAGATTGTCGCTCTAAATTAAGTCCTTGTTCTGCTATTTCTGGCTGTTCCAGGTCCACATTTTCAAGTTGAGAGAAGGAAAATCCTTGATCCACTTGTTTTGCTTCTTTCTGCAAATCAACATGTAGCTGTTGTAAGGACTGCAGGAAGACTTGTTCCAGACGAATAACAATCGCTTGAAATTCATGTAAAAATCGCTGATTTAACGCTTTGATTAAGTGATCTAAGCCCTTTTCTAGTTCTTTTTTTCCTTTTCGTCCATTCGATTGAATAGCTCCGGGATGGATATGATTCTTAAACACATCCGTAAATTGGATCGATAGTCGTTGAATTACATAAAAGATTTGCTTCTGCAGCTTTTGATTAATCTGTTCGTAGTATCCCTCACTATCACGATTTGTGATGATCGTGATAATATCGTTCTGATGTTGACTATTTTGTGAAATAATTTGTTCTTTTTCCTGCTGGCCACCATTAATGAAAGTTAGCCAATTCGAGACTAGACCGTGCGCCCTTTGCATATCCGTATATATCGACCGCATGTTCATTTGCGCTAAATCTTCTTTTACAAAGCGGTAAAAACGTTCCTCGAATTGTAGAAATCCTGTAATTTCGTCCTTATGTTCGATGGCCGACTTACTTGATACCGCAAACATTCTTGGATTCGTTAGTTGAAATTGTTGCAATTGCTTGCGAACATAATTCATCACCAGCTGTTGCTCGGTCTCATCTTTTGCAAGATCAATCGCATTAATAATAAAGAACATCTTATCAAGTTCAAAAGCGTCCTTTACACTTCCTAATCGTTCCAGGAATTGTTGATCCGGTTTTGAGAATGGGTGATTATAATACGTAACAAACAAAATAGCATCTGCATTTTTAATATAAGAAAATGCTAAATCTGTATGACGTGCATTAACAGAATCCGCGCCCGGGGTATCGACTAATGATATATTCTGTCTGGTTAAAGCACAATCATAAAAAAGCTCCATCTCTTTGACAAAGCACGCGATTGATTCTTCTCTCACATATCGTTGAAAATCATTGTAACCGATAATGTATGTGGAACCTATCCGATCTTCCATGTCAGGATATCCTTGATAAATTGCTTGCAGGAACGACTGGTGTTGATCAGCAATATCTAATGCAGCAAGCTTTGTTCTCTTAATCCATTTATAAGCGTCCTGCAACGATTGAAAATTATTGTCCGTTATCGCTTGGATATCGTTAAGCAATTCTTCCTCTTGCTTCATTACCACTAGTATTTCTTTATGCTTAAACTGATCTCTCGTTGGACTAATCTTGTTGATCGCAGCAGTGGTCGGATTAGGGGAAACAGGTAACACTTTCTCTCCTATCAATGCATTTGCAAAGGATGATTTACCTGCACTAAATGCACCGAATAACGCAATCGTAAATAAACGAGTTTCAAGACGATATTTTTTTCTTAATAAGTCATTACGTAATGACTCCAATCCATCCACTTTGGCAAAAAGAGTTGCTGCCTCATTGACATCTTCGACGGTGTTGTTGTGTGACAGTAGAGATGCTTGATCTTGCTTAAATTCTGTTTCTTCGATCGTTTCAGTTGCTACATTTGCCGTCGTTGTATCGTTTAATTCCTGCACGCGGTAGGATTGACTTTCATGAAGCGCCTCTTCGATTTTTTTACAGTTTACCTGATTGATCTCACTTTCTCTTGTTACCAACGACTCTAGCTCAGTCTTGTAATGTTGAAATCTTTGCTCTTCGTAGTCACGTTCTTCCAGTAATCTTTTATTGGATTCAAGTTGTTGCATATTAGCCTTCAAATCCGTCAATTCTTTATTAATCGGTTCAAAAACGTCTGCTGATAATTGTTGCCATTTAGCCTTATAATATTGTCGGTACATTTTCTTGATTGATGCCGACACTTGATCACAGTACACCAGCAAGTACTCATTATTAACTGTTGCACCTTCATTCATCAACTTAAGTAAGGATTCTGGTTGAAAATGTTCTTGAAAAATAGCTTCTGAGAAAGTAACCGATACATAAGGCTTTAAAAATTCCGACAATTTATCTCGTAATTTCCATTCCAAACTGACTTCTGTTTTTTCTTGTAACGCTTGATAAAAAAGCTTTAATCGCTCTCTTCTCTCTGCTTCAATTTTTTTGCGATTTTTAAACAGGCCCACTTTAAATTTAGGATCATGCGCAGCAAGAAGTGCCTCTGCCTTCTCACGAATTTCATAAGGTATTAATTGCGCATTTTTGGTTGTTTGTTCCAATTCATACAAAAAATCTTTTTCCAAACGCTTGGTGCTGTTTTGCAGTTCATTGTAACGTGTTTCAAGCTGCTGATAGGATTCTTCCGGCAGGTCAAGTTCACCGAGCTTCTCATCTAACTGTTGCAGGCGTGTATCAAGTACTTGTTGCTCATGATCAACACTGGTTTGGACAGTATGACGAATTCCGTGAGATAAGGTCTCTTCTAACAGTGCTTGATGATTTACCGTCATCAGTTGATGCAACGCACCTTTTACCTGATCGAATTGATTAATAGTATCCACACTTTCTTGCATGGAAGTATAATATACAGCTGTTGGCTCTATGTCCCAATGACTAAATACCTGTGATAAACTTTGTTGAAAATCTGTAAAGCTGATTTCCGATTCATCATGTTTATCCATTTGATTGATGATCACGTAATACGGTTTATGCATATCATCCAGTTGTTTTAAGAAAGTTGCATTTACTTCTGATTGCACGTGATTATAATCCATCACATAAAAAACTGTATCAACCTGATGAAGCGCAGACTCTGTCATCAAACGATCTGCATCATTAGCTGCATCTATGCCTGGTGTATCCATTAATGTAATACCCGCAGGCAAATCCTTCATCATTTTATATATTTCAATTTTTTTTACTTCATCACCGTTCGTACAAAGCTGATGCAAAACATCCATCGACGGCAGTGTTTTCATTTCAATCGGTGCCCGTTCTTTAAAATGGACAATAACCGCATTGTCGCCTTGTTTGATTTCTACTATGTTTGCACTTGTTGGAATTGGACTTTGTGGCAGCAAGCTCTCACTCATCAAGTGATTAATTAAGGTTGATTTACCTGCTGAAAAATGTCCGCTAAAACATATATGAACCATTTGCTGATCCCATTTGGCAAAATAATCAAGTATTTGCTCCTGATAGAGCTTTTTTTCTTGCACTTGAAAAAAATGAAAAAGATCAGCTAATTTTTGTTTATCTACCAGTGGCTTACTAGTTGTCAACATATTCTAAACTCCTTGAAAATTCATTCTTTTTTCATTATACTGATTTTTTCCATATAACGCTAATGCTTTTCTTAAAAACCAATGAAAATCCACTATCCTTTATGCAGATTGAATGAAAAGAGCTTCTGACAAAAAGGATTATGTAAAGTGGAACTGTGTATCAATATGGTAACTTTGAAATGATTTAACTGCGTAGCAAAGCTCCGGAAATATGCTCCGCGTCCTGTGGGGTCGTCGATCTGCTTCCTCGGAAAGAAGCCTGTTTTCCTGTGGGATTTTCGGACACGACTGATCCCAGGGAAGTCTCCACATATTTCCTTATCTGAAGGGAATTTCTGACAATTGAAACAGCTAAAAGCAGTGGTTCTATGCAAGTATACATGATTAGTAGGACATATGGTTACAGACAAAATACTACCTGTGACACTAGTTGTAGAGTCTGCACTCTAGCACAGGCCAACCACGTAGACTCCCGCAGGACGCGAAGTGGTTGGCCGGAGCGATATTTTAGCACATTAGTGATTTCAAAATTACCATTAAGCTAGTATTACATCCGTATTATAAGCACTCTAACTTCTCAATCTTAGGTACAATACGCTTTGTAATTTCGCCTTAATCACTGTAAAGATTTTTTATAAAATAAATAGACACCCAAGATCGATCAGGGTGTCTATTTTTTGTTTATTCTTTTTCGCTGTCGAACGGTTTATTCAATTCGCGCTGATTTTTGACCATGGTCACCTCGCCTGCAATATCGCTATCCAATACATAGGATCCATTGCTATAACGGTCACTGAGCGGTAATTCCATCGGTTTGACTTGATGTGTTTCTCCCTTTGCCGTAAATAATTGCATGGTATCTTTGTTATCCACAAGTTCAAAACCGACAATACGATGCGGTTTTGTTTTCAATTCACGAAGCATTACTAAACCTTTTTTGGCACGAGAAGATTTTTCAAAACGATCGAGTGACATCCGTTTGCATGCCCCGCGTTGAGTCGTTAAAAACAGTTGACGTTTCTCGTGCAATTCATTTGGCAAGACAGCATTGACAACAAATTCTTCACCCTTGAGCTGAATTGCTTTCACACCAGCTGCACGCTGTCCAATGACAGATATTTCTGATTCATGATACCAAAGGCCATAGCCTTTATTCGTTGCAATAAACACATCTCGATTCCCATCCGTTAAATAGACATTGATTAATTCGTCACCTTTTTTAAGATTCAGAGCAATCAGTGGTCGTGAGAACCGTTGAGAGAAATAGAGATCGAGTGTACTTTTCTTGACCATGCCATTTTGTGTAAAGAAGGTTAAGTATTTGTCTTTCGCAAACTCCCTGATGGGAATTACTTTAACGATGGTCTCCTCTTTGTCAATTGAAGCTATATTTGATAAGTGCTGTCCAAGCTCTTTCCAGCGGATATCCGGCAATTGGTGGACTGGTAATGGAATATAGCGTCCTTTATTCGTAAACAGCAATAAATGATCGGTTGTGTTTAATTCTAATAATGAAATTAAATGATCGTCTTCTTTCATCGAAAAGTCTTCGTCACTAGAAGCAGTATAAGATCTGATACTAGTACGTTTGACATATCCATGTTCTGTTACAGAAGTAATTACATCTTCACTTGCCACGGTAACTTCCACATTAATTTTTAATTCTTCGATTTTTTCTTCAATCTTTGTACGGCGATCGTCCGCATATTGTTTCTTCATTTGACGCAAATCTTTCTTGATAACCGAAATTAATTTCTTATCATCAGAAAGTATTGTACGATAATCCGCAATGGCAGATTGTAATTCAGTCGCTTCTTTCTCTAAAGCGGTAATGTCTGTATTCGTTAAACGGTAAAGCTGCAAGTTCACAATTGCTTCGGCCTGTGGCTCTGTAAAGCCATATGCTTCCATGATCCGCTTCTTCGCATCCTGTTTATCATTCGATGCACGAATGGTTTGAATCAATTCATCCAAAATAGAGACGGCTTTGATTAAACCTTCTACGATATGGGCACGTTTTTCAGCTTTATTCAAGTCAAATCGTGTTTGTCTTGTAACTACTTCTCGCTGGTGTGCGATATAGGCATCAATAATCTCGATAAGGCCTAATAATTTTGGCGTCTTATCCTTGATCGCTACCATGTTAAAATTATAGGTAATTTGCAAGTCCGTGTTTTTGTATAAATAGTTTAATACACCTTGGCTATCAGCATTCTTTTTTAATTCGATAACGATTCTGAGTCCAGTACGATCTGTTTCATCTCGGACTTCTGCAATACCCTCTACTTTGCGATCTACTCGTAATTCATCCATCCGCTTAACAAGTGAAGCTTTGTTTACTTCGTATGGAATTTCATCAATCACGATTTGTTCGCGATTTCCTTTCAATGGTTCGATTTCCGCTTTACCGCGAACAACAATTTTACCTTTACCAGTTTGATAAGCTTTTTTTAGCCCTTCATACCCTTGAATAATTCCGCCAGTAGGGAAATCAGGACCTTTCACTATTTCCAATAACTCCTCTACCGTTATTGTCGGTTTATCAAGGCGTCTCATGATCGCCTCGATTACTTCTCCTAGATTGTGTGGCGGAATTTCCGTCGCATAACCTGCAGAAATTCCAGTAGATCCGTTCACTAATAAATTAGGAATTCTAGCAGGCAGCACCACTGGTTCGTTGATCGTATCATCAAAATTGGGAATGTAGTCGACCGTTTCTTTATCAATGTCTCTAATTAATTCAGATGAAATCGCAGACAAGCGTGCTTCCGTATAACGCATAGCTGCAGGAGGATCTCCATCGACACTACCGTTATTTCCGTGCATTTCTACTAATACATTCCGTACTTTCCAAGTCTGACTTAAACGTACCATGGCCTCATAAACCGATGAATCACCATGCGGATGATAATTCCCAATAACAGTACCAACTGTTTTGGCCGATTTACGATGTGCTCTATCATGCGTGTTCTTCTCTTCATGCATTGCAAAAAGAATGCGGCGTTGTACCGGTTTTAGACCATCTCGCACATCTGGTAACGCACGGTCCTGAATAATATATTTACTGTATCGCCCAAATCGATCACCCATTACATCTTCAAGCGGGAGATCTAAATACTTCTCTTCCACTGCCAACGGTATTCCTCCTAAACAACCCTATATTTGAATATTTTCATTATCAATAATATTTTCGTCTTCTTCAAGACTGAATTGCACATGTGACTCAATCCATTTTCTCCGAGGTTCTACCTTATCCCCCATTAACGTCGACACACGGCGCTCTGCTCTTGCCAAATCATCGATTGTAACACGGATAAGCGTTCGTGTATCAGGATTCATCGTCGTTTCCCATAATTGATCTGCATTCATTTCGCCTAAACCTTTGTATCGTTGAATTTGATAACCATTTTTGAATTTTCTCGTGATTTTTGCTAACTCTTCTTCTGTCCAGCAATATTCACTCTGTGCTTTAGCACCCTTTCCTTTCGAAACCAAATATAGTGGAGGTAATGCGATAAATACCTTACCAGCTTCAATTAATGGGCGCATGTAACGGTAGAAAAATGTTAATAATAAGACCTGAATATGAGCACCATCTGTATCGGCATCTGTCATGATAACGACTTTGTTATATTGCACATCATCAATCGAAAAATCCGCCCCAACGCCAGCACCTATTGTATGAATAATAGTAGATATTTCTTCATTTTTTAAAATATCAACGAGTTTAGCTTTTTCTGTGTTGACGACCTTACCTCTTAGTGGGAGGACGGCTTGAAACTTACGATCTCTCCCCTGTTTAGCTGAACCACCAGCGGAGTCACCTTCTACAAGATATAATTCATTCTTCTCTGCGTTACGTGATTGTGCAGGAGTAAGTTTACCACTTAGCAGCGCGTCTTTACGGCGTTTCTTCTTACCGCTTCTCGCTTCTTCTCTAGCTTTCCTTGCTGCAAGTCTTGCATCTTTTGCCCGGATGGCTTTTTTTATGAGCATTGAGGCGATATCAGGATTCTCTTCTAAGAAATATTGCATCTGCTCTGCAACGATTGCATCTACAATCGAGCGTGCTTCAGCCGTTCCGAGCTTTCCTTTTGTTTGTCCTTCAAACTGTAGTTTTTCTTCTGGAACTTTTAAAGACACAACAGACGTAAACCCTTCTCGAATATCGTTACCCTCTAAGTTTTTCTCTTTTTCTTTTAACAGGTTCACCTTGCGAGCATATTCATTAAAAGCTCTCGTGATAGCTGTTTTTGCACCAGATTCATGGGTACCGCCATCTTTAGTACGCACATTATTAACAAACGATAAAATATTTTCAGCGTATCCATCGTTAAATTGAAATGCGAAGTCAAGCTCCATTCCATGTTGCTCACCATCAAACGCCACTACCTCATGCAAAGCATCTTTCTCTTCGTTTAAATAGGTGACAAATTCCTTTAAACCATCTGGGTAATGATAGGTTTCTTTCACAAGTTCTTTTCGTTCATCCTTCAAATCAATAGTAATTCCCTTTAACAAAAATGCTGCTTCTCGCAACCGCTCTGCTAAAATGTCAAACTGAAAAGCCTCCGTTGAAAAAATCGACCGATCTGGTTTGAAGGATATCGACGTACCGGACTTTTTCGTTTTACCTTTCTTTTCAAGCGTGGTGACAGGTTTTCCACCATTTTCAAAGCGTTGATAGAACACGCCACCATCACGATGAATAGTTACTTCCAGCCATTCTGACAGGGCATTCACAACCGAAGCCCCTACACCGTGAAGACCACCACTTGTTTTGTATCCGCCCTGACCAAATTTACCACCAGCATGCAAAACCGTCAAAATTACTTCAGGGGTAGGTCTGCCTGTTTGATGCATACCAGTAGGCATTCCTCGGCCACTATCAGCTACAGTAATACTTTGATCCTCATGAATGATCACTTCGATTTTTTCTCCAAAACCGGATAATGCTTCGTCTACGGAATTATCCACAATTTCAAATACGAGATGATGCAAACCTCTTGCATCTGTACTCCCAATATACATACCTGGTCTTTTTCTTACTGCTTCCAGTCCTTCTAATACTTGAATTGATTCATCATTATATGTTGGCTTATTACTCATTACTTCCTCGATACTCCTTCCCAGCAATCACTTCAAATGCCTATCGACTTCATATCCTTACTTATGAAATATAGAACATTCGTTCTAATTTGTAAAGTTATTTCATTAAGACAGCATGCGCTACCTTAATACATCTATCCATTATAACTTTTTTATTATGCTTTACTAATATATCATATGCTTCTGAATCAGTGACGCCTTGCTGCATCCAAACATATTCTGCATCCGCTTTGACTATTTCTTCTGCAAGAGCTTTGACATAGGCAGACCTTCTAAATACATTAACTAATTCATATGGTTCATTAATAGCTGCAAGACTGTCATATGCTTTTTCACCCAACACTTCCTCTATATTTGGGTTGACAGGGATAATGCGATACCCTTCCTTCTGCATTGCTTTAGCAATTTGATACGAGGTTCTGTATGGTTTATCAGACAAACCGACAACAGCAATTGTTTTCGTATTTTCTAGTATTTCCTGCATCGTATGCTGTTCATTTTCTTTATTCATTGTTACACCTCATTTTTATTGATTAAACCATTTAATGCAAATTGACGCAAGTCTACTGATAAATTTCTACCAATGGACAGGTATTTATTGTTAAACAAACCATTACTATCTATTACAATAACAAAATTTACATCAACCGTGTACTTTTTTACAAATAACATGCTAAAATAGAGACATCAATGAAGTCTATCAGAGATTGAGGAGTTTGATAATGGAATATTTTATTTTTATCATAATTGCGTACATACTAGGCTCCTTTCCTACCGGATTAATCGTAGGAAAGGCAGGCTATAAGAAAGACATACGTGAACACGGCAGCGGTAATTTAGGTGCTACCAATACATTTCGGGTACTTGGTGTAAAAGCTGGCATTATCGTGGTCACGGTCGATATTCTAAAAGGGACGCTAGCAGCTGCATTACCGGTCCTTTTCCACGCAGATGTCTTTCCATTGCTAATAGGTATCTTTGCTGTAGTTGGCCATATGTATCCACTGTTTGCCAATTTTAAAGGTGGTAAAGCCGTCGCGACATCAGCTGGAGTTATTTTAGGTGTAAATCCATTGGTTTTTGTAATTATGATTTTAAGTTTTCTTGTGATTTTGTACTTATCAAAGTATGTATCATTGGCTTCGATGTTGACTGGAATTATTACGATTGTGGTTACTCTAATAATGCAGGAAACCGGTCTAACCATCGTTACGGCTGTCTTGACGATATTTGTCATATACCGGCACCAGGCAAACATTAAACGGATTATAAACAAAACCGAACCGAAAATTAAATGGATGTAACGGGGTCTAATGAATCATTAGATCCTCTTTTTCGAGATTTTTAAATTGAATATTACTTAATGTTTAAGTATACTTTGAAATAGTTGATGACGAAAGGGGTCTAATCATGAAAGATATAAACACCAACCAACTGCCAAATAAAGCAGATCGACATAAATTGTTCGGGTCAGTTGAACCAGGTGAAAAGACAAAACCTACTGAAAAAGAAAAAATGCCTGATTTACAAAATACTAAGAAAGATTTTTTGTTTGATATAGATCATGTCGGGATTGCCAATGTTAAGCAACCTGTTCAAGTAGAGAGTCAAGTTAGTCCGGTTACCCAGACAACGATCGGTACGTTTGAAATGACTTCCTCTATTAAGAAAAATCATAAAGGGACGAATATGAGCAGATTTACGGAAATGATCCAAGAATCCAGTAATAACAGCCCTTTTCCACTTTCGATTAGTTCGTTAAAAGCATTTACGAAAAAGATGGCTGAACGTTTAGAGCAGAATGATAATCAAATCACCATTAAATTTCCTTGGTTTTTTGAACGCAGAGGTCCTGCATCAGATATGCCGGGAATGAACCATGCGGAAGCATCAATAAAAATAAATTATGACCGTCATGCTGGCTATCAAATCACTGTATCGCTTGAAGGGACAGTTACTACCCTTTGCCCGTGTTCGAAAGAAATTAGTGAATACAGTGCCCATAATCAAAGAGGAATTGTCAAAATGACAGCGGAACTCGCTGGTAACTTTGATGAAGAGATCATTGACTGGAAGCAAGCATTATTAGAGGCTGCTGAAAGTAATGCCAGCGCTCGCGTACACCCTGTATTAAAACGTCCAGATGAAAAAATGGTGACAGAACAAGCTTATGAGAATCCACGGTTTGTAGAGGATATGGTACGATTAGTAGCTGCAGATTTATATGAAATGCCATTTGTCGAAAAATTTACGGTGACGTGTCAAAATGAAGAATCAATTCACCTGCATGATGCAATCGCATCAATTACCTATGATAAAGCATTGGACCGTTGAGGTGAGTGCTAGTGAAAAAATTGATCATGCTATTGATTCGATTTTATCAACAATTTATTAGCCCAATGTTTCCACCGAGCTGTCGATTTCAACCGACCTGCTCCCAATATAGTCTGGAATGCTTTCAACGCTTTAACGTGTTGAAAGCTTCCTATCTATCGGTCATACGCATTCTAAAGTGTCATCCCTTTCACCCAGGAGGATTCGATCCTGTCCCTGATAAAAAAACAAAACACTAACTTGAAAGAGGCATGGAGAATTTCCATGCCTCTTTTCTTTGTACGTTCAGAAAGTATAAAATTTTAGCGATGAAGCAGATCGACGTAGTGAAAATGTAGAACGTACAAAGTATAAGTAAAACTTCGGCACTCACTATAGACGAGGCGAATGCCGAGTTTTTCTAAACAGGTAAGAAAGCATTCCTGTAATAAAGCAAAATGAGGATTGAATAAAAAAAGCCCCCTTGGTATGATACGAGGTGTCCAGAGCTGATCAGCAAAAAGGACCCTTAAATAAACCAAGGAGGACTATCATGCATTATAAACAAAATGAAAAGATATTACAACTGTCTGAACAAACTTTGATTATTGGAGTGGATATAGCCAAAGAAAGGCATGTTGCTCGCGCTCAAGATTACCGAGGCATACAATTTGGAAAAGTGCTGTATTTTGACAATAGTTTGGAAGGCTTCCAACGATTTGAGTGTTGGAGAAAAGAGTTAGCGGGGCAGCACAATAAAAGTGATTGGATCATCGGTATGGAGCCTACCGGCCACTATTGGCTGCCATTCGCCTATTGGTTAATGGAAAAGCAATATAAAGTTGTAGTTGTTAATCCAGCACATGTGAAGAAGTCAAAAGAGCTGGATGATAATTCACCAACGAAGAATGATGTAAAAGACGCTCGAGTGATTTCGCGCTTGATTCAAGATGGACGCTACGCTGATCCGCACTTACCAGAAGCCATTTATGCAGATCTTCGGGAAGGGATGAATATGTATGAGCAGTTAATGAAAGATCTTCAAGCTGTTCAAGGGCGTGTTCATCAATGGTTGGATCGGTATTATCCAGAATATACGAAAGTCTTTGCGAATTGGGAAGGAAAAGCATCGATTCAACTATTGAAGCTGGGATTATTCCCGGAAGAGGTAGCCAAAATGGATGAAGAACGCCTTCTACTAGAAATGCGCAAAGAAGTGAAACGAGGAATTGGGTTAAAAAAGATCCGCCATCTAAAAGAGGTATCAAGTGAATCTGTGGGGATCAAAGAAGGATGGCGAGGGTGAAAATCCACACCTTGATGGATCAATATGCCCTCCTCCATCAAAAGATAAATGAAGTGTTGGACATGGTAAAAGAATTAATTAGACCGATTCCTGGTGTGAAAGAAATGACAGATATAAACGGAATAGGCGAAATAACGGTTGCCTCATTCCTCGCAGAAACCGGGGAACTAAACAAGTATACCCATCCCGAACAGATCATTAAGTTAGCAGGGTTAAACTTAAAGTTAGCTACGTCAGGTAAATATAAAGGCCAAACCGTGATTACGAAGAGGGGACGTCCTAAATTACGAGCCCTATTATTTAAAGTCGTGTTGCCTTTAGTTCATCATAATCCTGCATTTAAAGCATTACATGGTTATTTTACGACCAGAAAAGAGAATTCGTTGAAGAAAAAGCAATCCTTGATAGCCCTATGTTGTAAATTGATTCGCATATTATTTACAGTTGGAACAAAACAAGTGCCATTTAGTCCCGAGAAGATGTTGCATGATATTCCGCATTTTCGATTACAACATGTAGCCTAAAGACATAAGGATGTCACCTGTACAAAGTGAAGCTTGATTAGACGTTTATTTGGAATAGAATCATCCCTAATAATAGAAGCACGGAGCAGCTGGAAAGTTTTATACAAACGGGCAATGACCCTGCAGGAAAGCATCGCCGGCCCCACTTCATGGATAGACCGAACGAAGGAATGTATGCGCAAAGACGCGGTGAGATGTGGGAGGGTTTGTCGCCATGAGTATTGTGGGAATTAAAGGTGCGATCATATCAATAATTCCTATTTTTTCTCAAAAAGAGGAGAATGGTTTATTAAGTGCACCCTTCTACACAAAAAACGTTCTCTATATCCATAAAAAGGTAATAGATTCTTGATAAATAAACTGAAATTCTAAGCTAAACAGAGAAAACAAGAGATTTCGTTAGAATAAAGAGGGAGTATAAAATTTTTAGGTTTCGTACTGCTTTCTAACGTGAACAGCCATGTCCACTCGGGCGCCCAGATACTAGGTGACCTCCTGCATCGCCCTAAGATAAAGAAGACATGCCGATTGGTGATAACCAGAGGCCTAGTCGACCTTATGCCCTTGGGCGAAAGTCATCATCGACATCACTTGCTCACCGTGATTCCTTTATCTCAGTTAATGCCGTCCAGTCGCTACGTTTCTAAACGGGCGCTTGCGCTTTTCTTATTATAACTTAAATTTGTTAATGTGGTGCCATTGTTTTTCTTGTTGCAAAATTGCTTTCTGCCGTTCACCGAACAGGTCAAAATGGGGATAATCGGGGTCATGATGTATCCATTCTTGTTTCAATCCATACTGTTCACCCCAAGCAATCAATTTGCGATAATCATTGCATCCTACTTTCGTTACAGTCGTGCATCCCGGAAATCGGTCATCTATCCAATAGTGGGTTAAAAACGCTATATTTCCGTGTAACACTTCCTGCTTCCATTGCCGCAGGGTTTGACGATCTAAACCAAATGCCATTATGCGTCCTCACTCTGTAATGCACGTTGGTATGCTTCATGCCAATTAGGAAAATGCTTTTTTAAAGATAGAGGACGAAAATTATCTTTTTTGACAATTACGTGCTGCGTTTCCCCTGTAACAGCCACTTCCCCATTCTGATCAGTAATCCTGTAACCATACGTTGTTCTTATCCCATTATATTTAACAAGCCATGTTTCCACATATGCATCGTGTCCATATCGGATTGGTTGTTTAAACTGAATATTGACATCAATAACTGGAGAGACGACACCTTCTGACTCCATATCATGGTATCTGAAACCCAGTTCTTCAATAAAAGCAGTTCTGCCAATTTCAAACCAAATTAAATAATTGGCATGATACACTACTCCCATTTGGTCTGTCTCTTGATATCTGACTTTTATCGGTGTAGTTACTTTCATGATTAATTTGTCCTCCTCATTGAATTCCAAGCTAATGCAAAGTCTTTCTCCGTTAACCATTCAAAGGAATCAACTTCATCTGTTTCTAAATCCAGTCGAAGTGCCTGGTATTGGATCGCTTCATTGATTAAATTGACAATAAACCGACCGTTGCCAGTGATTTTCGTATTGTCAAATTGCTCCAATAGAAATGGAATAACTGCTTCTTCCAATTTATATTGATATTCATGGGCATGAAATCTTGTCATATCCATTAATTGCTCTCTCGTATAGTCTTGGAAATGGAAATATTTCTTAAAACGGGATTCCAACCCAGGATTACTAGAAATGAATGATTCCATTTCTCGCTGATAGCCAGCCAAAATAATGACCAGGTTCTCATTATGTCGCGTCATTTCATCTACGAGTGTATCGATTGCCTCTTTGCCAAAATCTTTTTGACCACGGTTAAGGGCATAGGCTTCATCGATAAACAATACGCCACCAAGAGCTTCTCGTACTTTATTTTTTGTCTTGATCGCGGTTTGGCCAACGTAGCCGGCAACGAGGTCACTTCTTGATGCTACCACTAGGTGTCCACGTTTTAATAAACCGCATTGTTTTAGAATCTGAGCATACAATTTGGCAACAGTAGTTTTTCCTGTTCCAGGATTTCCTGAAAATACTGCATGCAATTGAATTGGTACTTTTGGAAGCTGTAATGATTTCCGTTTCTGCTGAACTTGCACAAATGCTGATAATTTTTTCACTTCTTCTTTCACATTATCGAGCCCTATTAATTGATCTAACTGCTCCATCGGTTTATTCAAAGTGTCCTGTTGATCGTCTAAGTCTACTACATCCTGCTCGGTAATCCGCATATGAGACAGCCAACTACCTTCCAATGGCAATAGATGTTTCGCACCAATATGAAAAATAACTTTTAAGACTAAATCTTTTACCGTTCTAGCGTTACCAAAAGATTCATCGACACGAGACTTCTCTATTAAGGAAATAAATTGGTTAATTGCTTTTTCCGTAAAAAAGTAATCATTCTGCAACGCTGTATCTTCTGCGATTTGGGCAAGCTCATTATTCGAAAAATCAGGTAAATGGATGAAGTTGCCGTCTGGAAATCGGCTTCTGAGTCCTTGATTCGACCAGAGAAAGTGTTCCATTTCTTCTGGATAACCTGCTATAATCACAGCAAACTGATTCGCATAGTCTGAACTTGTCATACTGGAAACCAGCGTATCAATGACAGCTTGTCCATAATCATTGCCAGTCTGGTCTTCTCGTTTTAAGTTATACGCTTCATCGATAAACAGGACACCACCAACAGCTTTTTTTACATAGCTTAATGTATTTTCTTCACTTTGCCCCATAAAGGAGCCAACAAGCTGCGAACGGTTTACTTCCACAACATGGTTATTTTTCAATAACCCAAGCCGGTAATATATATTAGCCAGTAACCGGGCTATCGTCGTTTTCCCCGTACCTGGGTTACCCGTAATCACCATGTTTAAGCCTTGTTCATCTACCATTTGGAAGCCCGCTTCTTTTCGGCGTTGCTGATACTTTAAATAATGGTAGTATTGATTGATATACTGTTTCACATCCTGAAGTCCAACCATTTGATGTAATGCATCTAACGGATCTTCACTGGACTCGTCTTTCATAAAATCAGGTAACCTGTCATGAAACAGCGTGATATAATGACGCAGTTTCTCGATGGCATCATTATAAGGCTGAATCTCTTTTGTCGATTTTCGTTGTTCAAGTGCAAAGATCAGTCCTTCTGCCAGGTCTTCTAATTCCTCGATTTGAACAAATATTTGATCATATACTTTTTTTAAGTTACTTGTGCTCCCCGTTCCACCTACTTGCAATTTCGCTAGATCAATTAGTTCCGTTACTAAAGCCTTCGCTTTTTTTAATTTCACCGGATCAAAATCTGTTTCGCGCATCTGATACTGCGTTAAATCAACATGTGCCAATTCTTGATAAACCGATAAATAATGTTTCAGTGACTGGACCTCTCCGACCATCGGATGTTCACTATCCTGTTTCAGTTGTTCAAGATGATGATTCAAATGATCGTCTGTTACATTACGTTTCAAGCGAAAAAAAGTCAGCATACTGTATAACAACGCCTCTGTACCTTTGGATAACGAATAAGACGATTGCTCGACTTCCTCGAGCAATCGCAGTATTTCAATCTCATTAAATGGAGGAATGTCGTCAAGCGAATTCCAACTTTGAATTTTTTGCTCTATCTCTGTCCACTGTTGCATAGTCACGTAACTACTCCTTCCCCCGTCTTTAACTGCTCTGAGCATCTTCTAAATACTTTTGCATTTGTTCAAGCGTCATTGACCCATTGATTCGTTTCAATATTTTAAGGTCACTGGTTCTGATCAATAAGGATGTGGGCATATTGATAATAGAATATCCGTCATAGACGATGTCTTCCTCGTCAAATAATATGGGGTATTCGAATGTACCATTATCAAGGAAATCATAGACCACTTCTTTTGATGTTTCGGTATTTGTGACATTTACAGCCACAACTTGTACCGTTTCGGCATTTTGTTGCTGGAACTTTTGTAACGCTGGCATTTCTTCCACACATGGCGGACACCAGGTTGCCCAGAAATTAACCAACGTGTACGGCTTATCATGGTCGAAGGCTTGCTGCTCTTCCCCTTCACGATTTTCCAGGGTGAAATTTGGCGCTTCTTCCCCTTCGTTTACTTGATAAGCGTTCGGCGCGCTTATCGAACCGCCTTCTACGGACGTATCACCGGTTACATCAAT
Source organism: Gracilibacillus caseinilyticus (assembly GCF_022919115.1). Taxonomy (NCBI): domain Bacteria; kingdom Bacillati; phylum Bacillota; class Bacilli; order Caryophanales; family Bacillaceae; genus Gracilibacillus; species Gracilibacillus caseinilyticus. Next base: position 3,557,266 of record NZ_CP095072.1, read on the forward strand.
AATATTAGGTTTGTGCTCATCTTGGCCGATATTTGTAAAATTGGTCACAATAAATATGCCAACCAACAGTATAATAATCGAAATGGAAATAATGTTTTTCCACATATTTCTTCATCCTTTACTTTTACACTAAATACTATTATATCGAATTATTGTGACAGCGTCTAATTATCAAATTATGTAGATAAAGTGAAAAACTTGCTCACATCCCTAGTTGACATAATATATATTATGTCAACTAGGGATGTATAACAATTTGGCTATTATGAAATTTTTTATGCGCTTAGCAAAGCTCCGGAAATATGCTCCGCGTCCTATGGGGCACGAATTCAGCTAGGCTACTACTTGCACTACTTCTTTGCTGCCTTGTGCCGAGGAAGCTTACTTCGAAGCAATACTTGCAGACACAGGCACAGACAAAGTGGATCTTCAGCCGTGCCCCGCAGGACGCGAAGTGGTTGGCCGGAGCAGTATCCCAGCACATGAATAATTTCAAAATTACCACTAAGCAGTTCGTATACATAATCCGTATTATCAGCTGTATTTCAATTACGTGAATGGATGTGTATACAATTTTCTTTTGATGATAATGATAAAAAAAGATAGCCTGTGGTTGCAGGCTATCTTTTGGTTTATATATTAAGCTAGTTTGTTACGTAATACCATTTGAAGGATACCACCGTGACGATAGTAGTCTACTTCGACGTCACTATCAAAGCGAGCGATGACTTCGAATGAAGTTTGCTTGCCATCTTCGTCTGTAGCTGTAACTTTTACAAGATCACGAGGTTTTACTGTTTCGTCAATTTCCACTTCAAATGTTTCTTTACCACTTAAACCAAGAGAATCTGGGCCGTCGCCTTCTTGGAACTGTAGAGGTAATACACCCATCATAACAAGGTTAGAACGGTGAATACGCTCAAAGCTTTGTGCGATAACCGTTTTAATACCTAATAGATTTGTACCTTTGGCAGCCCAGTCACGCGAGCTTCCCATACCGTAATCATTACCTGCTAATACAACAAGTCCTGTACCATCTTCCTGGTATTTCATTGCTGCATCATAAATAGGCATGACATCTCCAGTTGGCCAGTAAGTGGTAAATCCACCTTCTGTACCTGGTGCAAGCTGGTTTTTAATACGAATATTTGCAAACGTACCACGCATCATAACTTCGTGGTTACCACGTCGAGAGCCATAAGAGTTAAAGTTACGAGGAGACACTTGCTTATCCTGCAAATATTTACCTGCTGGCATATCTTTTGCGATCGCACCTGCTGGTGAGATGTGATCCGTCGTAACAGAATCTGCAAACTTACCAATTGCCCGCATACCAGACAATGTTTCTACCTTACCAGCATCCTTCGATAATCCTTCAAAGAATGGTGGGTTCTGAATATAAGTAGAGTCATCATTCCAGGAATATAATGGTTCGTCCGTTGTTTCGATAGCGTTCCATTTTTCATTAGACTCAAATACATTCTCATATTCTTTACGGAAGATTTCAGGTGTTACTACTTTCTTAACTTGATCGCGCACGTCATCCATAGATGGCCAAATATCATTAAAGAATACATCGTTGCCATCTTTATCTTGACCAATAGGATCGTTATTCAAGTCAATGTCAACCGTACCAGCTAATGCATATGCTACTACTAATGGTGGTGATGCTAAGTAATTAGCCTTCACTAATGGGTGAATACGTCCTTCAAAGTTACGGTTACCAGATAAAACGGATGAAACGGTTAGGTCACTGTCTGCAATGGCTTTCTCAATTTCTTCACGCAATGGACCTGAGTTACCGATACAAGTTGTACAACCATAACCAACCAAGTTGAATCCTAGTTGATCAAGATACGGCATTAAGCCAGAATCTTGTAAATAACCCGTTACTACTTTTGAACCTGGAGCCAATGATGTCTTCACATATTCAGGAACTTCAAGTCCTTTTTCGACAGCATTTTTCGCAAGTAGACCTGCTCCTAACATAACGTAAGGGTTAGAAGTATTCGTACAAGATGTAATGGCTGCAATGGCAACAGCACCTGTTTTCATAACAGATTTGTTGCCATTTGGATGATCGATTTCTACTTCTTTGTCAAATTCAGATGCATCCAAGCCAAATCCTTGGTTACCAGCTGGAGCTGTGATTGCTTTATTAAATGATTGCTGCATATCAGATAATGGAATTAAATCTTGTGGACGTTTCGGTCCTGACAAGTTTGGTTCCAGATCAGAAAGGTCAATTTCTACTAGCTCTGTAAATTCTGCATCAGGCTGATCAGAAGAATACCATAAACTGTTTTCTTTACAATATTTCTCAACCAATGCAATTTGCTCTTCACTTCGACCAGTTAAACGAAGATAGTTCAACGCCTCCGCATCAACAGGGAAGAATCCACAAGTTGCTCCGTATTCTGGAGCCATGTTGGAAATGGTAGCACGGTCAGCTAACGGCATATCTTCAAGACCAGGGCCGAAGAATTCAACAAATTTACCAACTACTTTCTTCTCACGAAGTACCTGAGTTACCTTTAACGCCAAGTCTGTTGCTGTTGTCCCATTAGGGAAACTTCCAGTAAACTTAACACCAATTACTTCAGGTGCAGGGAAGTAAGAAGGTTGTCCAAGCATTCCAGCTTCCGCTTCGATACCACCAACACCCCAGCCTAACACACCTAGACCGTTTATCATGGTTGTATGAGAATCTGTACCGACTAATGTATCAGGGAATGCATCCACTTCACCATCCCCATTATCAATAGCATGTACCACATTTGCGATGTACTCCAAGTTAACTTGGTGTACAATACCAGTTGCAGGTGGAACAGCACGATAATTATTGAATGCCTTCTGAGCCCAATTTAAAAATTCATAACGTTCTGCATTACGTTCAAATTCTAACTCCATATTTGCCTGTAATGCATTTTTAGTACCATATTCATCAACTTGTACGGAGTGGTCAATAACTAGATCCACTGGTACTTCCGGATTAATTTTATCAGGTGATCCGCCCATATCTACCATTGCTTTGCGTAATGAAGCAAGGTCTACAACTGCCGGCACCCCAGTAAAATCCTGTAAAATAACTCGTGAAGGTTTAAAAGGTACATCTTCCCCTTTTTCTTTCCCCCAGTTTGCTAAACTCTTTACATGCTCATCCTTAATAACATGTCCATCATGCTGACGAATTAACGATTCTAGTAAAACACGAATCGAAAAAGGTAAGCGATCGATATTACCAATCCCTGCTTCTTCTAATGCTTTTAACTGGTAATAATTATACGTTTTCCCGTTCAGATCAAATTGCTTTTTTGCTTGAAATGGATTCTGATTAGTCATTCCTAGCGTTACCCCCTTCAAAAATGTTAGACCGAAATACAATCTCTCATATCTCTAAATACTATGTAACATAGTACGCACCATACTATTTTAAATGAAATCGGTTTATAAGTAAAATGTTTCACAACAAAAAAATGAAATAATAGCTATAAATCTGTCAGAACATTTACTAGACAGATTTACTTTTATTCGGTAGGTAAGAAAATTTTAAACGTACTTCCTTGCCCTTTCTCTGATTCAATTTCTAATCGTCCATGATGGTTATCAATAATTTGATTGGATATCATTAGACCAAGACCAGTCCCGTTCTTTTTCGTGGTAAAAAAAGGCTCCTTTAGTTTATGGATCAAATGCTTCGGTATACCAGGACCTTGATCTTTAATCGCAATCATGCATTCTTTCCCTCGAAGTTCAACCAAGACATGGATCATGCCCCCATTTGCCATTTCTTCAATTGCGTTCTTAATTAAATTAATAAATACTTGCTTGATTTGTGAACGATCACAAAGTACCAGGCAATCTTGCTCTGCTTCTAATACTAGATCGATATCGTATAAATTTGCTTGTGTACGAAGCAAGGTCATGACGTCATGCAGAAGATCATTCACATTCTCATTATTCTTATCGTCTGTCATTGGTTTGGAAATGAATAATAATTCAGAAGTGATGGCATTTATCTTATCAATTTCCTCAATCATAATCTTATAATATTCCTCTTTACTTGTGATACCACCTTGTAACAGCTGGACGAAGCCTTTCAGAGAAGTTAGAGGGTTTCTTATTTCATGTGCAATACCAGCAGCTAATTGACCAGCGATCGACATTTTCTCAGACCTTATTAACATTTCTTCCGCTTGCTTTTTATCAGAAATATCTTTCGCTAAAGCCAGGATTTTCTTTTCTCCATGCCAATCCATTATTTGTATTGCAACTTCAAATATGATAAATCTGCCAATCTGATTCCGAATATGTATGAAAAATTTTTGATCTTGTAGGGTAGTTATATCTAAGTAGGCCCGTAAATATTTTTGATCTTCTCTCATAATATAACGAAATACTGATTTTCCCATTAATTGTGATTTATGAAAACCTAACACCTTTTCAATCGAACTTGTAATATAATTAATTTTCCCAGCGTAATCGCTAATACAGATAAAATCAAATCCGGTTGTTTCTAATTTATTGAGAATAGGCTTTGGTAAGTCTGCAAGCATGATCGTTTGTTCACTTTCATCACTTACACTCCTACCCTCAGGCTGGTCGGCGAAATTAAGCAAGGTTCTCCCCCCTAACAATTTCAAAATCGTTTTCTAAAAAAGTCTAATCATGCTATAATATCAACGATCTAGTAAATTATATGAGAAATTTAGATAATCATGACTGAATATACGATTCAATGTTATATTACTATATTTTCAAAAAAATTAAAATGTCATTCTTTAAGATCAAGAAGAAAAAAATGGTAGGTGAGGATAAGTTGTCTTTTGAATTTATGACGTTTATCGTGTTGTGGACCTTTGTTTTGTTAGGCTTAATTGCCATAGGCGGTTATTTTATGTTTCGGAAATTTTTAAAAAGTTTACCTAAAGATGACGGAAAATCTGATTTGGATTGGCAGCAACATTATATCGACCAATCAATCCATTTATGGAAAGATGCTGAAAAGCAATTTCTCGAGGAATTAGTAGCTCCTGTTCCTGAATTGTTCCGTGATGTCGCGAGGCAAAAAATTGCCGGCAAAATTGGTCAGATTGCATTGGAAAAAAATGAGCAAGCAATTACGCAGGAAACCTTAATACAAGGGTATATCATGGCAACACCAAAAAGAGACCATAAATTTTTACGAAAAAAACTTAAAGAAAAAGAAATAGACGTCACTCCATACGAGCGTTTTTTTCAATTTTCCCCAGAAGATTATCAAAACAAAAAATACGCAGCAAGAACACGTTAATCATATGATTACGTGTCTTTGCTGCGCAAAATTATCGATCACTTGATATGGTCAGGACAATGGTCATGGTAACACCAATAACTGTTAAATAAACTCCCAAATCAAATAAAAGAGCAGTAGCTAATTCAATATCACCGAAAAACGGGAAATGAAAATGGTCAAATGTTTGACTTAAAAAAGGCTCTCCAAAGAAGAAGGAACCAACAGCCGTAGCAATTGCAATTAACAAGCCAATTGCTAACACTGTACGATAATTAAAAGGTAATACTTTATTCATCGCACGTTCACCATATGCCATATACATCAGCACAATAGCCGCAGAAGTCATTAACCCGCCAATAAATCCTCCGCCTGGCGCGTTATGCCCTGCCAAAAATAAATTGACTGCAAATCCAAATAAAATAAAAGAAATTAACACAGTCATCGTTCGTAAAATCAAATCATTTTTTACTGCCATACTACACCTCCAGTTGAACTCGAAATACTAAAACCCTTGAAAACCGAAAAATCCGGAGAGAAAGGATGTTAATTTTGTCATAAGATCGAAGAACAGAAAGAATCCCATGAATATCATCACAGATCCACCTATTTTTACAAGCTTCGGGCCATTTTGTCGTATCCATTTCATTTTACCAATAAAAAAGGCAAGAATAAAGAATGGAATTGCAAAACCGAGTGAATAAGCCGACATTAAAATCATACCTAATTCAGTATCGGTTGCTGCGAGTGATATGACTGCCATCAAAATGGGACCGGTACAAGGCGTCCATCCTAATGAAAAAGCCATACCGATAATATAGGAACCAAAAAAACCTGCTGGTCTATTTTTAAAATGAAATTTTCTTTCTTTCATCAAGAAATCAAAATTTAAAGCACCAACAATTACAAGCCCAAAGAATACAATCAATATGGCACCAACCTGTCGAATCAGATCATCCCATCTTGTCAGAAATTCTCCGACATAACTTGTCGTGAAACCAAGCAGAATAAATACACTTGAAAATCCGATTAAAAAGAACAAAGTATGTAATACGCTTTTGTAATTGAACATTGCTTTTTCTTCTTTAATATCATTTACACTCATGCCAGTAATATAAGATAAAAATGCTGGATAAAGTGGTAATACACAGGGTGAAATAAAAGATAAAAAGCCTGCTCCAAAAGCAATAAAAATATTTACTTCACTCAATCTCTCCCCTCCAATCCTTCAACTCTCTATAAATATAATAAAACCCTTGCTTGAATGAAGCAAGGATTCTAATTCGACAATTATGTTACAATGCGTGTTTATTTATTATCCATCTGATTGTTCATTGAACGCATCATTTGTTTAATTTTCTTTTGTGACGGTTTTTGTCCCATCTGCATCATCATTGTTCTTAGCATTTGCTCATTAATTGGTGGGTTTTTCTTTAAATAGTTCATCATATAAGGGTTTTGAGAGGTTTTCTTAACCACTCTTTCTTGAGTAAAATATAGCATAAATAGCACAAAATAACAAGAAAAATTTGATCTAGGTTGAATTTTTCGGGGTGAATTTTGCTTTATCTTTCTTTGAGGAGAAAAATCAACCGAGTTTCTTCCTTATATATATTTATAAAATCATTAATCATTAAATTACTATATAAATAAAAACTTAATCAGAAAAATATGGTAATATTATGAGAGGAGGGATTATATGACTATTCCTACAAACGAGCTTCTTATAAAGACTATCGAAGAAAATAGCTTGATTCCAATAGAAGTAAATACTATGAAAATATCTAACCAAATTCAACTTAATATAAATGAAGTTGATGATTTTTTTCAGATTGTGAAGAACTCCAATTGCTATAATGTTTATTACTATTACACCTACTATGATTCTGAAGAATACATTATTCCATTTGATTGGTACAGTGAGTATTTAGATGAATTCAAAAAAATAGTAAGTAAACACAATAAAATGATTAAATCACTAAATTTTGATATTCCAAAATCTTTAACACTATTTATGCTTCAGAACGGTACTTTTGTTGGAATACAACTAGAAAATCCTTGGATAGAAAATCAGGGAATATATGTGGCAGAAGCAGCAATTGAAGAAATTGAAGACAGTTTTGATCATGAGGTAAAGAGAGTTGTTGCAGACAAAGAAGAGAAACGAAAGCAAGATGAAAAAGAATTAAGAGAAATAATCTTTAACGATCCAGAATTTAAGTATAATTGTAAAAATCAACAACTGAGACATCGTTATTTAGCAAATTTAATTCAAAAAGAAGGTATGGAAAAATTTGATTACCTTGTCGAACCTTTTGGTGCACCTCATATTGGTAATGCAAAGATGTTTATGGATCTGACTTATGAATTATACAAAGAATTAAATAATAAATTTTGATAAGGATATTGAGAAAGTATCACGGACAATAAAGGAGATCATATGAGTATTAAATCAAGAATCTATAAAATATTGAGAATATGGAATGATGTGGACGCTGTAAGAAAAGGAAGAATTGGAAAGCGTATGGGAAGACGTGTTTCGGGGAAAATTGCAGGGAAAGCTATGAGGAAGTTATTTAAATGAAGAACTATTTAAATAAATTACAATCTGTAAGTATGATAACATTTATGAAACAAATGTTACATGCCCTTACTTATTTGGTTGCTCTGTCTCTTATCACAACAATTCCTTTTTCAATTATTAGTTCAGCGTTAAAAATAGATTTAACCAAAGAGATATTTTGGTTTTTAGAATTTAAACATGTAATGGCAGTTACTTATATAATAATATTCATATATACAGGTTTTATTAAGTTTGACTTATTAGATGTAGATAAGCAATTTAAGAATACCAAGAAATACTATAATGTTCCCTTAGTTAAAAAGATTGCTATAACATTTACTTTTGCTGGAGTAATATCAAGTCTATTATTATTTTTATTTTTAATAAATGCTGAGCAACTAGGGGTTGTATTAACAACTATGGATATATTCTCTGTATTTGGACTAATTTTTGGTGTATTAAGTGTGTTTTATAGTATTTATTCTAATTTACTTGCTGATTTGCAAAAATATGATCCAAATTCTTCTGGAAATACTATCGAAAATATTGCTAGAAACAATATGGATATAAAATTAAGTTTAATCAGAATTGAGTCTAAAACGAGAGCAAATCCAAGAAATAAAAGGAAGATTTCCAATCGCTGATTCTAATAAATGTATAACACAGAGAGGATGATATTTTTGAAAAAATGTATGCTCTTATCATTACTATTAATGCTAACTGCTTGCTCCAATAATGAAGCTGAACAAACGATAGCTAACCAATCAGATACTATAAAAGATTTAGAAAATACAATTGAAGAACAAGCTAACACTATAGAATCACAAAAAAATACAATTGCTGAACTTGAAGATTCAATGACAGAAGATAATCATGAGTCAGAAGATCTTGTTAATAAGAATGAGAATGGGACAAATGAAGAAATACCTACTTTAGCATTAGGAGAAACTTATTCGGATGATGAAATAGAGGTAACTATTCATAATGTGGAATATTTATCAGACGGTGTGGAAGTTTTCTTTGAAGTACATAACAAATCAGAAGAACCTCTTGAAAAAGCTGGTTCGTTAAAGTTTACCTTAGATGAGGAACAATTTGAAGAAGAATTTAATAGACTTGGATATGGTATGAACTTTGATAATACTGGATATATCTATGAGGGAGAAAAAAGAAAAGGTAGCTACAATTATATATATGATAGAGATGTAACAATCAAAGAAATAAAATATCATTATTCTAAGAGTGGTGTTACAACTGATCTTGTAGCTACATGGAGAGTAGAATAAAAACAAAAAACCCCATCCAAATTAATGGACAGGGTTAAATGATTAATTAAAATCGTACACCTAAATCTTTTAAATTATCAATAAATGTATCGTATATTTCATCTGCGTCAGTATTACTACCACTAACTTCAATGTTTACACTAAAGTTGTTGTTGGTATTATTAGTATTATTGTTATTGTTGGTAGTATTACCTTTATTCATATTGTTAGCAAGACGCTTATATACGGCATCAGCAAACGGATTCATTTGTTTCCCAACCAAAGGAACAACAGCTTCTTTTCCTGCTTCCCCTACACCAATAACACTAGGAGAATCAAAGAAACCACCGTTTTTATGCCAATCAATATCAAATTTTGGTATAGGTATACCTAGACTGTTCTTCTTAGTTGTTACATTAACTTTAGGTAATTTTAACTTTGGCAATGACCAATCAAAGTCAAAAGCACCTTTAATTTTTCCAACTAAATTTTTAACGGTGCTAACTGCTTTTTCTACAGGTGAAGTAATAGCACTTTTCACCCTATTAAAAACACTACTAGCAATCGATTTAATACCATTAAATATGGATGATACTCTGCTTTTCATGCTGTTAAATTTAGAACTAACATTGCTGACTATGTTCGATATCACAGAACTAACAACTGATTTTATGCCATTCCATATACTAGAAAACACACTTCTAACAGCCTTTAAACCAATATTTATGTATGTTTTTATTAAATTAATACCTTGATTTACTACACCTTTGATAATATCCCAAGCACCACTAAGGATTTGCTTGACACCTTCCCATGCTTTAGACCAATCACCAGTAATAATACCTGTAACCGTTTTAATAATACCTTTTATAACATTAAGAACACCTGATATAATGGTTTTAATATTATTAAAAGTATTTTTAGCATAGGCAAGCAAATCTTCACCGTAATTTTTCCATATATTTTTAGCTAATGTAACAAAGCCTTTAAATAAGTCTTTAACTAGGTTGAAGAAGTCTTGAAATCCTGTTTTGATCGTATCAAGGGTAGATTGATTATCATTAATCCAATTTTTCAACCAAGAAATGAAACGTTGTACCCACTCTATACCTGTTCCAATTACCGTTTTGATAACTGAAAACACAGTTTTCATAGTAGCTTGAATTTGTGGCATATTGGCAATAACCCAATCAACGAGATTTTGGAATACAGGTAATAATTCAACTGCTATAGAGTTAAATAAGCCTTGTGCCATGTTTTTCATTTTATCTACAGTATCAGCCCATAAAACACCTGATTCGACACCATCTTCACCTATTACCGCACCTAACTCATGCGCCTCATCTCTTAGATCAGCAATGGAGTCTCCTCCTGCTTGAATAGCTGGCATTAACTCTCTGGCTGTTTTAGTGCCAAAGATTTCTTGTGCTAATGCAGCTTGTTCAGTAGAATCTCCAACCTCATGTAAAGATTGAATGGTTTCCATGAACACTTCATCTGCATCTCTTGTCTTACCACTTGCATCTTCTGTAGCAACCCCTAAATCTTGTATAGCCGTCCTATACTTCTCGTTACCATCCGTATCGGCTAATCGTTGATTTAATCGACCAATAGACTTTTCCATTGTGCCACTATTTACACCAACTTGACCCATTGCAAATTCTAATTCTTGAAATGCGTCAGTGGATATACCTAACTTCATAGATGTTTTATCAATTCTATCTGCACTATCGGAGAATTTATTTGCCATAGCTATACCAGCAGCACCAGCACCAACGGCAGCAGCACTAATACCAGCAATAGCACCAGCAGCCATTTTCCCCATTTTTCCACCAAAGGATTTCATTCCACCCTCTGATTTTTTCATTTTCCCATCTACATTAGACATACCTTTATCAAATTTAGATGTATCAAGAACAACTTCCGCACCAAATTGCCCTAAGTCCATACTTGCCATTATTTATCACCTACCTTTTGTGTGGAATATCCACCAAATGCACGAATAGCAGAATAATCAGCATGAGTACGAGGATTATTTACACGCTCAAATCGTTTTAGAATGTCTCTTCCTTCTTCTGTTTCTTGCATGTCCATCGTGACATTGTGCTTTAAAAAGGCTAAATAATGGCTATGTGGCAACTTCCACACATCATTTGGTGTAATGTTCATTCTTCTTGATAAATAGGTAACGTTTCCAAAAATATCAAAATAAGATGCCCCACGACCTCGATTGCTAGATTTAGCTTGTGGGTCATAGGGCACTTTTAGTTTGGGTTATTGTTGTTCTCCATCATTTGATTTTGATAAATTTGAACAATTGCTTTCATTTGTGATTGATGTATGTTTTTACGTACAAACTCTGCCGTTACATCTTTACTTTCATCTTGATTCAAAATCATAACAGCCATATCAATAAGTAAATCAAATTGCTCTTTAGAAGTTTCTGCATTTGCTGATTTCTCTTCAAACTCTAACAATTTATAAGTAAAATCTAATTTTGGATCAGCAGGAATGGTAAATTGCTCATCCTCTGAAAATTTCAATACTAACGGTTCTTGTGTAACTAACGATAAATCTTTAATGTTTGCCATTATTTCAGCTCCTTTAAAATTTCAATGTATTATTTGAACAAATAAAAAAAAGGCATCTCCATACGAGACACCTGAACGATTTGAATATGTATTAAATTTCTTCTACAATTTCAACTGTGTTATTCTTTTCTGAATCGTGCATTAATCTAAATTCAAATGGGAATGAAGTTGCTTCTTCGTTGTTGAATGTCCATTCAAGACCAGCCACGTTTGTAGCTTTATGCATGGTCATAGTGATAGTTTTACCATCTTCCTTATAATGGACAAACTTTAATTTGTTAACGTTTACTTTGAAGTCTCCACCTAGTTCTAATTTACGTGTACCTTCTACTTCATCTTCTGTGAATTTAGAATCTAGAAAGTTACCAATTTCTTTTAAATCATAAGTAATGATACCAGCATTAAAGGTAATGTTTTCACTTGTTTTAAAGACTTTTAATAACTTATTATTCTTATCCCCACGAACATCTACCGTTTCATATTCAATATTTAATGCTGCTTCTCCATTTGATAAACCAATTTTCGTTTCTACTTCTACCATTGTGCCTGATCCATCATCTTCTTCGGTAACAATAAATAAGTCACCAGTACCAAACAAAATTTCTTGTTCTTCTGCCATATGTAATCATCCTTTATTTTTAAATTTTGTTGTATAATTCAAAACTTGCTCAAATACTTTAGTTGTTTTTTCATCACCAACATTAACTTGACCTTCATCATCAAAATTAAATAAATAACCACTCCCAGTAAATGAAGAGTGGAATAATGTTTCATTATTTAATTGAATAGCATTTCTATTCCTAAAGTTCATTAGTTGATTAACTCGTCTTTCTAACGGTTCAACCAATAATTGATCATCTGTTACTATACGTATCTCACATCTATATTCATCAATGACAATTCCAAAATTACTTGGATTCATTGTTACAACGATATAAGGATAATCATTTTTATCATGTGGTTCATAAGCTGTTATTTTAGGTTTATTTTTTGTATGACCAAGCAATGAAACTAACTCATCATCTGATCTAAGATAATCCAAGATTGTAGATATCATCATTTGAAAGACAATCCTTTTTTAATCATATTTGCAATGGGGTTTTTATTATCCTCAATTGCTGGTCTATGATGAGGTTGTGCAGGAATATTTTGAGATACACTTCCTAATTCAATAACAGGATCATATTCAACATTAGAACCAACTTTAATAACAGATTTATTTTCTTGATTGTCGATATCATGAGTCGTATTTCGCCTCAGATTACCAGTTTTAACAGGTGTTCTTAGTTTCGATTCAGCTTCAGCAAAAACACCAATAATTTTCGCAGTTTCCTCTCTCTTCTGTTTCATTTCTTTTTGAAATTTCTTTGCATTGGACTTATACAATGTCATCAGCCCTTTTTAATTAATACTTCATAGTGTTTGTCGTATCTCAATAACTCAGTAATTTTATAATTTCCACTACCATCATATTTTATTGGAACATTAAGTTTTAACAAATCATTTGGATAGCAAAAAGCACGATGAGTAACATCTACAGTTAATCCAAGCCTTGTCCTAGCCAACTCACTAGAATATGGCTCAATCTCACACCTAATGGGGTGATAGATTATCTCGCCTTCACCATAAATTGGATTTCCTAATGGGTCTAAATCAATGACTTCTCTTTCACTTTTATCTATAACATACATTGTTTTGGTTAGTCTCATACTACCCTTACATTCCTTGCTTGTTTATCAAGTTGTTCCAATATATCTGAAGGCAATGTACTTTTATATGTTTCTGATAAACTACCCTTGCTTTCGGATGTAATGTTTTCCACACCACGATTTCTATATTTATAAATAGCGATATCTGGATAGGTTACACTTAGTTGGACAAATTCGTTAAGGTCATATAGACTTAGTTAATTAAAATTAATTCGGTGAGGAGAAATCATTATGGCCAAACGAGAAAGAAGAAGTTTTTCCAAAGAATTTAAAGAACAAATTGCTCAGTTATATGCTTCTGGAAAGCCCCGTTCTGAAATTATTAAAGAATACGAGCTGACGCCATCTACCTTTGATAAGTGGGTTCACCAACATAAATCAACTGGATCGTTTGAAGAGAAGGACAATAGATCGCCAGAACAGGAAGAGTTAATCAGGCTTCGGAAAGAGAATCAAAAACTTTCAATGGAAAATGATATTTTAAAGCAAGCCGCGCTGATCATGGGACGAAAGTAGAGGTGATTCGTAATAACAGTCACAAATACTCGGTATCAGCAATGTGCACCGTCCTACAAATCTCTAGAAGTACGTATTATTACGAAGCAAAAATCCGAGATAATCAGAATGAAGAATTAACAGCTTTAATTGTTGAAATCTTTAAAAACAGTCGCAATATATACGGTCAGAGAAAAATCAAAAAGGAACTCCTAAAGCTAGGATGGAAGGTCTCACGTCGCCGAATTAGCCGAATAATGAAAGAGCAAGGACTCGTTTCTAAGTACACAGTAGCTCAATTTAAGCCTAGAAAAACAACAGTTAATGAATCTGAAGTTGGAAATACACTTAATAGAGAATTCAATCCAGATAAAGAATTAAAAGTAGTTGTGAGTGATTTAACATACGTTCGAGTAAACCAAAAATGGCACTACATCTGTGTTTTAATAGACTTATATAATCGTGAAATTATTGGCTACAGCGCTGGTCCTAATAAGAGTGCTGAGCTAGTTCACCGTGCCTTTTCGACAGTGAAGTATAATCTAAATCGCCTCGAATTATTCCATACTGACCGAGGAAGCGAGTTTAAAAATAAACTGATAGATGAAGCATTAGAAACGTTTAGTATTGAAAGATCGCTAAGCGAAAAAGGAACACCCTATGATAATGCCGTTGCCGAGGCAACGTTTAAAACGATTAAGACAGAATTCGCTAGTGGCAGCGTTTTTACTAGTCAACAAGAACTTGATCTTGAATTATTTGATTATGTGAATTGGTTTAATAATATTCGTATTCATGGATCTTTAGATTATTTAACACCAGCTGAATACAAACAAGAATAGACCTTTAAAAATTTGTTCAGTTTAGTGTTGACATTCCAATCTTCCACTACATCTGATAAAGCATTAGGAATTTCATCAATACTTAAATAATTTTTCACGTAATTCTTTGCTCTAATTATGTATAGATTGATCAGTCCATCCATCGATGTATCATCTTCTTCAATTTCTAAAATCATTTTAATATTATCTAGTGAAGCCATTAATAATCACCTCACTTTTCAGTTGTAGTTTGTTTCGTATTTGTTTTCTTCGCTTGAGTCTTATTCCCATTAGTTTTGGTAGTTTTAGAAGTTGTTTTCTTCTCAGCTACTTTTTCATAATCTTTATTACTTTGTAAACGTTTGATATGTGTTTCGTTGTTTATATCCCACACAATACCTGTCTTTTTATTTTTAAATTTCATACAGTTATAACACCTCATTTAATAGTATCCATAATAATAGAATTCCATATCTTTATATAAACCATCATTATCTGTTTCAAGGCTATGTCCGTGACGACACACTTTAAATGACCAAATTGGAAAATCTTTAATCTCAAATGGTTGTGTGTATTGTTTTGGTATAGAAATACCTTCTTTAGAACCGTTCAGATAAATAATACAACTATCTACAGCCATAAAGTTGAAATATTCTAAAGGCATATCAAATTTAATGAACCTTTCTGTATCTTGCTCCATTTGTATTGCACCATTAGAAGAAACTATCTTACCTTGCAATATAGATCACCAACTTTTAATATTTAAAAAGGGCAGGAAAATCCCACCCTTAATAGTTTGTTATTTATGCGATTGTTGCTGTTAATACTGCTACACCTTCAGGTCGCAATACAGTACCACCATATACCGCAAGTCCACGGATACCATCTGCAAATTTAGATTCTAAGCGCATAGCTTCCATTTCATCGATTTGCTTACCGTAACCAATTGCACCTTTATGATTTGCTACAATATGTAATGTTCCATCAGTAGTATTCAACTCTTCAGAAACCACAACTTGTAAACCATTGATTTTTTGACCTTCTACAATACCATTTTCTAATACTACTGGTTGACGAGTGAAACGATCATCTTTAGATAACAATCCTAATACATCAGAATTAATGGTTACATAACGATCAGTTTTAGGTGCTTTCTTTTTATTTAATTTAGTACCAAGATCAACAATAAAATCATATACATTATCTTTAGTAAGTGACTCTGGAGCTGCATCAGTTCCAATTGTATTGTCTGCATGTGCATCAGTATATAATCCTAATACAAATGAATCTGTTTCTTCTTGTACACCAGTAGAAGCATTTTGCACATGACCATCTACTAAGTCACCTGCTGCTTGAACTGCATCTACATCATTTACTGTAAATGCAAAGTATTTTTGTTGATCCATTGTTAAATCAACATCAGTAGTATCAATTTCATCCCAAGCCACTGTACCTGTATAATCTTTTACATTAACTGCACCAGCTTTATTAAATTTCATTGTTTTACCTTCAATGCTTGATGGTGCAGTTGTAATAACCTCTGCAATTGATGCTTTAGAATAATTAGTTAATAGACGTGCTTCCCATACTGTTTTCAAAAATGTGTTTACTGCCATATTTATCACCTTTACCTTTTCTAATAATTTTTATTTTTTATAATTTAGTTATTTTTCATTGATTCTTGAACAGCATCCCAATTCTCATTAATTTCTTCCTGAGACATTGACTGGATTTGTTCAAGTGTAAATGTAGTAGGTTTAGAACCTTTACTAATGGTTGTACCATCAGATTTCAGTTTAGATTCAACCGCATTTTGTAATTGAGTAGTAAATACTTCTTCAAATTGTTCCAAATTAGATAACGTAGTTTCCTCATCATTAGACACTAAAACATCTACTAAATTAGATGGTAATTTCTTATCATTCAAAATAGTTAATGCTTTATTCTTCAAAGCTTCACGTGTCTTTTCTTTAGACATTGTTTCAAATTGTTGTTCTAATTCTCTAATGCGCTTTTGTTCTGGAGTCTCTTCAGGATTTTTCTTATTTAACTCATCATTAACGAGTTTTTGTAAGTTTTTCTCTTTCCAAGTCTCTAAACCTTTTGAAAAATACTTATCTAACTTAGGTTGAAGTAGCTTTTTACCCTCATCACTTTCCAGAAATGTTTCCACTCTATCAGGTGTTACTTCAGATAACCCCTCAATATAGCTTTTAACATCTTCTTGATCTTGGTTTTCCTCTAAGAATTTCTTTACTTGTTCTAAATCCATATTTTTAACCTCCATCAATCCATAAAGTGTTATTTAACCCTCTATGTATTGGTAATATAATTTTTTTGGTTTTCTTTATTACGCCTATCACCAATAAAAAGGCATATAAAAAAAGCCACCTAAGAAGTGACTAAATTAGATTGGTATATTATTTTGTTCTGCCCATTCATCAAACGTTTTGTAAGTTTCAATCTGTTTGTTTTCGTTATTTTTACGTCTTTCTGGATTATATTCCTCATAAGGAACTCCAATCCATGTACATCTACAATTCGGGTGTCTTGGAATAGTCGGCTTAGAAGGATTATCTAATTTAAATCGTTCACCATCTAAGTTTGCACATTCTTCACAAGTGTTTTCTTCTAATGTAGCCACCCATTGAACATATTTGACTACACCACTATCTTGATAAATTTCTTGTTGTGCTTGGTCTATTACCCTAGCTGTTTCTGTTCTTAGCAATCTTTGAGCTTGATAGGCTTTAGAATTAAATTGCTTGTTTAGTCGTCTGCCCATTTTATCGATTCCATCACCGTCAATAAAACCCCTGGTAATCTCAGTTCTTAAATTTCTAACTAATCCATTTCGATTTTCCCATATACGTTCTGAAAAGGGTATTCCTGACCAATCATAGTTAACTGCATTATCAATAAATTCTTTCTTTAGTAACTTAAAATCAATACCAACCTCAAATGAAGATTCCATTTGATAAGCAGACTTATAGTAAGTAGTTGCAAATACAGTTGCAAGAATAATTGGAGTTAAATTCACTTCATTTTGTGCTATTTGTTCAGCTTCTTCTTCAATCACAGTTTGCAATTGATCAATTGAACCATTATTTCTAAGTTGGTTGATATCTAACTTTCCATTATTGCCATATTCCATATAAAGATTAGCAATAAACTGTTTAATATTATTCCTTGAATCTCGATACATTTTCAATACTTCTTTATATTCCTTATCTGATAAAGTATAGATAGAATCGATCATCTCAAGAAGTTGTTTCTCAAAATCATTCATTGTTATCTAACCCTATACTATCCAAGTCCATATCATCAGTTTCCTCATTTAACTTTTCAATGGACGCAGAAGGATTAGTAACACGTGGCAACCATGAAATTAACTCTTCATTCGGTAAGATACCTTGTAAATCACGTACCATTGTCGCTATAGATGCTTCATCAACAGGAACATTTCGACTAAATGTAACTGAAACGTCTCGCCAATCATATTGTTGGTTTTTAGCTTTATCCAACCATTCGCAGAACAGTTTTAACCGTTTCTTTAAAGCCTTCTCAAAGATTGCTTCTTTTATGGCACTAATATTCTCTAACTCTTGTAGTTTTAAACGAATACTTACACCACTCGTATTAGATTGGAAGTTTTCATTCAAATTAACTTGATTAGTTTGGATATAAATTTCATCCTGCCAATCTTTTAGCATATCCTTAACAAAAGCACCGTTACTATTTTTGGTAGCCCAATACACTTTTGAACCAGGAGGAACTAATAAGATACCATTTTCCTTCATCTTCTCTGCTTCTTCTTGAGTTAATTTAGCATTTTCAACTACAAGGTAAGCTTGTCGATGATCGATAATTTCATTTGCCGCTGTAGATTGAATCTTATTATACATATCAATTATCGGAATAATGTCTGCAAACGCTGATTTCTTTACATCATTATTATCCACTTCCATAACTGGACATCTGGAAAAGAAATGATTTTTTTGATTAATTATTTTGAGAGATCTTCCTTCCAACAAATAAGTTGTAAAGTGAGTATGATCCCACACATCCACATATTTGTTCTCATCATATTCCAACTCATATTTTCTAACCGCTACACTGATATTTTGATCAACTGAACCATCATTCATTGCAATCATTTCCAATGGATTAAAAATAGTTGATTGAAATTGTCCATCTTGATTGATATATGATACCTCATAGGCATGACCAAAAATTTCAGTTTGTTGTTTTAAATTGATATTGTGTTCTTTCTCCCAGTAACTATAATACTTTTCAATTTCATCAATAAATGATTTATCGTTGGATTTAGAAGTATAATTGACTGGTTTACCCAAAAGATAGCCTGTATAATTCTGAACAGTTTTACGGCAATAGTTGAAAAAAGCACGTTCATCCGATCTAGTTTTATCTAACTTTGCTTTGCCATATAAAATATCGTGTTCCCCATTATAATATTTTTGTAATTTAGTGTACTTCGGCTTTTGTTTATCTAGTTCATCTAATAACTTTAGAATTAATTTATCTTTAACCAAACTTTCACCCCATTAAAAAAGCCATCCTCTAGGGATGGTTGTAATATTCTTCATTATTTCGATTTCATCAATTCTATTTGCAAATTCACTCAAGCAATCCGCTGCATCATCATGTAAAGAAAACCTCTGACCAGCAAATGACATCACTTGATCCAAGAATGATTGCTCTACTCTTTCTTCACAAAAAATGATACGACCATTATTGACCGCATCCACAATTGTAGATATTTTATCGTCTTTATTTTTACGTTGCATTTCATTAATAAAAGTAATGTCTCTTTTCATTAATTCGGAATGTTTTACCATTTCACTTTTAATAGCATCTACATCCAAACCGTTATATGTATTTTTCTCTATGTAAACATGAGTTATATCCTCATTTTCTTTCAATAAACTAATTACATGCTTAATGTACTCATCAAACTCTTTAAACTTTCTAAGGTGTGCTTGCCGTACATATTTAAAATCATTATCCGCTAATGAACCAACAACAAACGCAAAGTAATCGGAACGTTTAGCATCTTTATTTTTAACACCAGCCGTATCAATGGTGAGCATTGTTTTAATAAATGTATGATTTTCTATTTCTTTCATTGGCATAGTACGATTACTCTTAAACCAACTATCACCTACATTATCAACATCACACATTAACTCTTGCATAAATACTAACTTTTTATTGAAATATTTCTTAGCCAATTCAAAGTGACTGTATTTTTCCCAAATTGTTTCAAATGCCATATATTCTTTATTTGCTTCATAATATTCTTTAGCATCTTGTAAAGGATTTTCACGTTTATTATCAAAGAAGATTTCTTTAAACTTTTGCCAATATGTATGATTTTCAAAATACTCATCTGGATCAAAAGGAACAACAGATTTGTGAAACACTTTATATTCTGGATCATTCTTGATACTGTCTATGAAGTCACCTTTTGCTAATGGAGTACCTAACACAATAAACTTTGTACCTGATTTGATTAATTTTCCATTCCGATATACTGGATCATCCCCAGCTTCTTCAACTTCTTTTTGCCACTTAATATACTTCTTTTCTTTACTTTCATCCGATAGAATATCCGCTTCAGATATGTAATCATCCGCTATAAAACAAGTCACCCTGTTCTTACCTTTAGAAGATGTATAAGAAGTACCACGAACAGATGAACCGCTTGAATAGGCTTGAATTTTTGTATCGTTATCTAACTCTAATTCCAATTTATTGACTGTTCGTTTACGTGGTTGAACCAATTCACCAAATGTATTTTTAATGTAAGGAGTTTGTAATGCTATCTTTGTTTGTTCCACAAAGTTAATAGCGTCTAATTCCCTATTTGCGAGTACAACCGTATAAATACTCTCACGATAACAATGCAGCCAGCAACTTAATGCCATATCTATAATAGAAGTCTTTGCACAACCTCTTGGTAATATAAACTGTTGCTTATCATGAGTATGATGGATAAATATATCTTCTAACTCTCTCCATATGTCATAATGAACAGGTGCTAAGTCTCTTACTGTGTTATCATCTTTTGGTACAAAGTAATCTTGTAAGAAATATAAGCAATAGAATACGATTGATCGTTTACCAAGCGAATAAGCAAGTGAGTTATTGCCGAATAAATTATCTTTATGCTTAAACATTAATTCTTTTGCTTTTTCTTTACCGTACATTTTAATGAGATATTTATATAATAGTTGCCTATTTTCTTTTGTATTTATTTCTGTAATGTCGTCCACCTCCAATCTTTGTGATATAATTACCATAATAATGTAAAAGGAATGATATATAGTGTATGACTTTGAACTTATAAAAAAAGCAGTAAATGATGCTTTACGTATTATTGAAACCCTACCTCAAGCAATGGAAATTATCTATTCTAATACATCAGCTGTATTCCGCTATTTGAGTGACAACGAAGACAAAATTAAAAATTTTATCAACGACATTCCAAAACTACAACAATTTACTGATATACGACTTAAAAATATTCCAACTAATGAAACTATTAATCTTGTTACTCATTTAGTTAAACAAAATAAAATACAAATAAATGAGGATTGGAGTATCTCACTTGTTGAACAAAAACCTTCAAATATTGGTTTGTCTGAACAGAGACTAAATACTTTAATTGGGATAATCAGCTTAACATTTACTTTAAATACAGCTTCTGGAACGACTAATAATTATGATATAGAAAACAAAATACACATAGATAATTCAACAACGAATTATTATATAGAAGAAACTACATACTTGGAAAACAAATTTATAACAACAAAAGAAGATTTGCCCTTATATGAAGACGAAAGTAGTGATGAAATAATTCATACTGTTCCAGTAGGAACTACCGTTTTTACCATAACTAACGAAAATGATAAAAATTTAATAGTAATATTAGATAAAGATAATCAGATTGAATATTCTGGTTGGGTTGACTCCAAGTATATTACCCCAATTGTTGATTAACTTTGAACTTGCAAAATTTATTATAAAATTGTAGAGGTAGCTGTAGCGCTCTCAGTCTCCATCAAAACAGAATGCCTACCCCTACCTCTATCAGAATACTTCTAATTTATTTTTCGCTACAAATCTTATGTATTATATATTCATTTATATGTATTTTACATAATGTAAATTATCGGAATGGAATATATTACCACTCTATTAAATCAACAATTATAGCGTTATATTAACTTAAAATAGCACTTTATAAAACGATGAATAAGCAATTGTTTCATACATTCATTGAATATGCATTTAATTGCTAATATTATGCTGATATTCCTCTATATTCTGTAATAATTCTGCATAAAATATTGCATAAAATTACTCTTCCCCATCCTCTAACTCAGCCAACTCTTGCTCTAATACATCCTCATTAACAGTTTCCTTGTTCATGTCTGCTGTAATCTCATGCTTAGATGTTGGTCTACCAAGCGATCTATCAGCTAGATAAGTTAATACACTCGCTTGAACACGCTTATTTGAATTGTCACTAGCCAACTCATAAAGTTTATCAATGACAAATTCTAACTTCCCGTCAATCATTTTTTGTACTGAAACTTTACGACCATGTAAGCGTCTGTCTAATTCAGCCCTAAATTCTTTATTTTCAAGCCAATCATATAATGTTTGTCTACTTACTCCAATTTTTGTAGCAATATCCTTTTTTGTTAACTCACCATCTGCTAATAATTCTATAGCTAAATATTTTCTATCATCCATCATCCTTCAAGTATACCCCCTTTACACCTTTACGAAATGCTGGCAATTAACCCATAAAAAATAACAGCCTAAGAAGACTGCTATCCTTTATTTTTAAATATTTTTGTTGAATCAATAGGAATAATTTTTACATAACCATTGTCATGTTCTACAATGTGATAATTATTACGCATATCAACTACTTTATCTTTTTCAAGTCTTTGGTCTAATGTTTCAATTGGAAAAGGAGTATTGGACTTTTTTGTAAAATTTGTCTTAACTTTAACAAACCTAGCCATAATAAACCTCCTTTGTTTTATTGCATTAATTGCTTTAAATGCTTATATGCCTCTTCTTTACTAGTATATTCATTATTGCACCATTTAGTCACTTTGCGACTATTTCCATCACTTTTTCTTATTTTTTCTCCAAAAGTAACCCAATTATTTGACTCTTTAAATAAATTCAATTTAAAAATATGAGTATCATTTTCTTTTGTCCATTGGGAACTTTTGTTTGTATCTTCAGTATAAACCCAATTTGCTTCTTCTTCAACCCCGCTTATATCATTTATCATATCCAAAACAGTTTCGTATCTACTTTTAACATCAGGTATTAATGCTTTCTTAATAATTCTTTGAAATTTATCTGGTATGTGAGGTAAAAAAGAATCTCGCTTCGGAAATTTGCCTTTTTTTATCGCTTCACCTAATTCACCATTGGTGTTTATATTTAATTTATTCAATTGATCTTTAAAAAAATCATCACCATTACACATTCTATATATAGTTAAGCCGGCTTGATAAACATCTGTAAAGAATGATTGTTTACCAAATACAAATGCTTCTGGCGGAATGTGAAGAGGATATAATTTATCTGGTGTTGCAAAACCACTATCATTAAGATATTTCGATAGTCCAAAATCAGTGACCACAGCTTTATTAGAGTTACTAATTAAAATATTCGTAGGCTTAATATCAAAATGAATCAATTTCTTAGTATGCATAAAATGAATACCGGACAAAAACTCTAAAGAATATTTAATAATTTCTTTTACAGTTAAGTACCTTTCATTCATTAATGAATTTAATGATCCATTTTTGAAATATTGCATTGCTAAGTAAATATTTTTTTCATCCTGAGAAGCGTATTTAACTTCCATTATATTAGGGTGTTGTGTTGCATACAACATTTGTGCTTCCTTGAAAAAGTCATCTTCATTATTAAAGTCCGACTTGTCAATTATTTTAACTACTAAATCAGCATTTAATTGTGGATCGTAAGCAATATGTACATCTGAATTTCTTCCTTCATCCCCTATATCTTCTTTAAACTCTAAACTTAATAATGTATCAACCAATAACATATACTATTCCCCTTATAAACATGATGAAGCAACACTAGCTAATATTGATTCTCGTTCTTCTTGTTTATATGATTTCCAATCATTATCCTCAGCAAATATCTTCTTTGCTTCAATATAATCCTTTATATGTTTGTCTTCAAGAAGCCTACTCATTTGTGGTATTTTCAATACTGAGTATTTTTGAATTGAGCTATTAGCAAACAATTCTTGAATCACACCCTCGATATGCATTCTATATACTGAAGGGGTTTGTGCTATTGATTCTGATATACGCAAACCAGCATGAGTGACTTCAAATTCAAGTATGATTGCTAAAAAATTAGTTCTAATAAATGCTAGCTGTTCAGGAACATCAATAGAAACAGGAATATTTAAAAATGAATTCCTAACAACTTCAAATTCATCACCATCTATTTTAACCACAGCATAATAGATTTTGGGTGTCTTTTTCGTAGGTAACACCCTAATACCAATACTATACATAACAATCCATCCTTTTATAGTAATACAACTATTTTACTATAAAAAGAAAGAATTTACATTAATAAACTATTATTAATATCCTTGTCTTCAATTTCGTCTTATGATCATAACAAAAACACTACAGCTAAGTAGTGTCGGTTACTCTCCTAATTCTATTATTTCAATTCCTGGATGATTCTTTGATAAACCAACAACTATTGATTCTATTTCATTAAATGAGTCTTTAGTTATTCCGCTACCGTATACTTGTTTGTAATATGGTCGCTCCTTTAGATAACTCTGAACTTTATCACTATTCCCATAAACAATAAATTCCTCATTATTATCAGGATCTTTGAGCTTATAAATAGAGTACATTTTATTCCACCTCACTAGAACATATTTCCTGTATTCTAACATATTCTTACTAATCTTTTATTTTATACACTATCTTTTTTACCATTTCAGCATCATATACATTTGTTATGTCTCTTATATCACCAATATTGATTATATGGTCTTTTTCAAAAGACTTTTTCAAAGCTATTCTGTATTCTTTTTAAAACTCAAAGAATTTTCTTTTGTAAAATAAAGCTTTAAATGGGGCTTTAGTGTAATTTTCTCTTGATATTGGATGAGGATAATTCATTTCATCATAATAATTTACAGGTTTTCTATCAAACGGTATATCTGACTTTTTTAATGTACTATCTAACCTATCAAACAATTCAGGTGCATCAAACCCTATTAATTTTCTATCTTTAAATTGTTCATATAGACTATTAGCAATTTCTGATTTCAAAGTGTAGATATTGTTTTGCTCAGCAAAGTCATTATTTAGTGACAACATCACAAAACAACAGATTGGTATATTTCTTAATCCATCAAAAGATTCATGCAATGATCCTTGCTTCACAATAAAATCAAAACTTTCTCCACTTTCTGGAGTAAGAGTTATTTTACTTCCTTCTTCCATATTTCTACTCCATGAACCCTCTCTTGCATCCCCTATACCCTTTTTTTGTTGTTCTTTTTCAAGGTCTATAAAATTACCACATCTACTAAAGTATAAATTTCCATCCAATGTACTTTCTAAAAACTGTTTTTCAACAAACTTTAATATTAAGAGTACATCTTCATTTTCGTCCATTATAGAAACCACCTTCACAAATGATTACTACAATGATACCATGTAAAATCAATTCAAAACGAATCAATGTATCTTTACCGTCTGTACTTCTAACAAACACTTGCGCTCTATCATCATCAATAAAATTAATGTCATTTGGCTTCAACTTGATTTCGTCTTTAATATTCGGAAAATACTTCTTCAACGTTCTAAAATATTGTGGTTGGTTAACTGGATTATCTTTATTCTCGCCAATATGTGCCACCATAAAGAAGAACATCAAATCATCATTGTTCAGCAGTGTTGCAAATCCATTAAATGTCTCATTAATTCTTTGGATGTCAATTAAACTACCATCAAATATTACGACTTCATTGATTCGCTTCAATTACATCTCCACCCTCTTCAAATTAGTCCATATGTACTAATTCGTCAAAAAAGTGAATTATCCTTCAAATTTACCCATATTTTACAATAGTGAAATGCAACGGAATCGCACCGTTATCATAGCTACTTGCCATTTCAAAAAATAAAGAGAAAATTAATTCTCTAAAACTAAGGTAACTTCCTTTTAATATGTAAGCCGTGTAACTTTCGCCAGTTATTGCTTTTACCATCACTTATAGACTCATAATATTCTAACTCATCTCTTTTTAATTCTCGTTTGATTCCAACAAAATTAATATTGGAAACATACTCAATAAAGCTTTTAATTGCATTAACACAATACTCAGCTACCTGTTGGAATAATGACTTAATCTGATTCCATATATCTTTTACAGTTTGATAAACCATTTCTTCAATTTCTTTTTTCGTGTAAGTTTGACCATTTATATCAATAGTTTCATCCCCTAAAATATCATCAACATAGTTCACTTAACATACTCCTTTTTCTCCTAGTTTTAATGCCCTATTAACAATTTCTTGTATATTTTCTTCAACAGTTGTAAGCTCTCTTTTATGTTGACTTGCTTTGATAATTGTATCTATATCATGAAATACTAACTTATATTTATTAAGAATTGCTTCACTTTCTTTATTTTTATCAAAAACAACTGAAGCACCATATGTACCTATGTCAATATCTCTCATTTACCCTACACCCCTATACTTTTTACTTTCTTCATGCTCTGACCATCTAACACCACTAAATATCTGACTAATAGCTGGCTGACTAACACCAAAATGTTTCGCTATTTCTGTCCTAGTCAACCCTTTTCTTGCCAAACTAAATATTTTAGTAACATCATCATAATTTAACTGCTTACTATTACTCGCAGAACGTTCCAATTTACTCTTATAAATTTTAGGTTTCTTCGGTACTCTCGGTCTACCTACACCTAATCCATTTTTAACTGCTCTTTGTGTGTTTTCCTTGTGACTAACCCATTCTAAATTTGTAATATGACAATTTAAACTGTCACAATCCTTGTGATCAATAAAATATCCCTCTTCATATCCATCAATGAAAGCAAGACCAATCAATCTATGTAAATATAACCTTTTAACGCTACCATCTTTAGTTGATAACTGATACTTGAAATAACGGCTTCTTTTATCACCTATACTCGGCTTTAAATATCTGTATCTTTCACGATTAAATACTCCAGCATGACCATCCACAAATAAATGGACCTCGTAATTATCTTTTACGCTTGTTAAGTCTGGCAACTTACATATCATTGCTACCTTGTCAACAGCTACTTTCCTTCTAATCTTATCCGTATAATACTCTGCATCCTTGTATGTATATTCCAACCTGTTAATCTCCCTATCCCACAATATAAAAGCTAAAAGTTAATGCTAAAATACTTGCAATAGTAATGGATGTAAATTGCAACTTATGATTATCGTCTCTTTCACCAATAGCACCCATACCAAATATTACGATTAGCACGAACATTAAAATTTGAAATGCTAATAACATTATTTATCCCCTCTCCAATGCTTAGTCACTTAAATCAATTCCTTCAGATTCTCCCCAACCATCGATTAAACCATTTTCATAAGCTTCAACATCAGGATTATAGTATTTAGAGTTCCGGATTGCATCATAATCTGCATCTTTTCTAATTGTTTCATTAACAGTGTTGTGATATTCCTCTATTTCAAATGAAGAGATATGACTAGGATTTATCCATACTTCTGATTCGTCATATAATACAAAGTGTCTCAATCCATTAACTAACACTTTTGCACCGAATGCCATTTCATTGTATAATCTTGATTCAAATTCATTAAGTGTTTTTGACTTCAATTCATACTCTTGCCCATTAATCATGGTTATTATAATTTTATATGCCATCTTTATTTTATCTCCTTTTTTATCCATAATAAAAAGACACCGATTATTCGATGCCTCAAAACAATTTTTTAAGTTTCTTGATTTCTTCGCTTTTTTGATTAAATAGTTCAGTTAAATAATCATGATAATTATAAAAAGAAGCTGTAATTTCACCATACATTCTATCTTCTACTAATCTTGCTTGAATAACATCATTGTTACTATGTTTATCATGATATTCATTTAACTCTTTTTGCTCTTTAGTTTTTTCAGTTAGTTCATCATGAAATAAAAATGTTTCTGTAAAGTCTATGATTTGTCTTAATCTATTTTTAGTTTTTATATATGCTTCATAGAATTCATATGGTATGTAATTGTCATTAATACTTTCAATTGTATTTTGAATCAGTTTTAATTCATCATTAACTTCAATAATTTTTAAAAGTGCTAATTTAGCTAATCCTCTATTATCAGTGAATTTTCGTATATCTTCTCCTTCATAGATATTCATATCATGTTCTCTATTCAAATGCTCATGCATTAAATTAATTAGTGATGCTCTATTTCTATTTCCATAATTAAGTAATATACTTAGATCCTTGAATATGGGATCTAATACATAGTAAACTTTAAAAAAATTCTTAATTTCCTCAATTTGAGAATCTTTTCTCATTCGATTAATTTGAATCCATGCTGCACCAAATGCCACTAGTCCACCGATTAATGCACCAAAATAACTACCAAAAAAACCTATCCAATCATTTGAAGTCACTGTATTTCCAAAACTCATTAACCAGTTGACACACATTGGAACAGCAATGACAAACACTATTGTTAAAATAACTACTAGCATTTTTTTGTTTTTTATTATACTCATATCTCTATCACCTCATGATAATACTACCATAAGATGACATTTTCATTCATTTTAATCCTTTTTCTCTTTTTCTGA
The DNA here is from genome assembly GCF_022919115.1 of Gracilibacillus caseinilyticus. NCBI lineage: Bacteria > Bacillati > Bacillota > Bacilli > Caryophanales > Bacillaceae > Gracilibacillus > Gracilibacillus caseinilyticus. The sequence continues at coordinate 3,585,939 of NZ_CP095072.1, forward strand.
CTCATGTGTATCAGTAACTAATTGCTTAAAGTAAATAGCTGTTGATCGTTCTAATCTACTATCACCTATTTTACTTGTAATGAGTAAAAATACTATGACTGCTATAATAAAAGATCCTAAACTTGCACCAGTTTCTCCCATAATAATTGTTGCAAATGAAGAATATGAACTAATAAATAGTACTATAAGTGCAATTATTCCACCTAAACCTTGCCATGCATTATATCCTTCTTCTAATTTACTTAATCTAGCAACTAATGTATTCCTAGTATCATGATCTATTTTCTTTAATGTGTCAAGGTTGTTTCTATATCTAGATACTGGAATGTTTCCATTCTGTTCAAAATTGTCTCGAATAAAATTAATTAACTCTTTATTGTCTTTTTTATAAATTGCATCTTTTAATTCTTTGACTTTCAATGTATCCCCTCCATAGTAATATAATACTACAAAAGGGTATTTTTTACCATTTAATCAATTATGTAAATTTTACACTTCTTTAACACCGTTCACATAAACACCATCAGGCTTTAACTCCAAATTATTATTACTATCAGCTATAGTAATTAATCCTGGCTTTACTGTCGTATATGTATTATTATCAACGTTCTCTAAGTGAAACTCATCACTAAAAAGATGCATCAAATAAGTAATATTATCAATGGATTCGTTATTTTCAATGTTAGAATTACTAATATCAGAATTATTAATCTCTGAGTCATTGAACGTTCCATCTGTAAAAGTTTTATTCCCAAAACTACCACTTTCAACTTGTGATGGTGTTACATTACCAGTATATTGACCTGTATCAGATAGCTTACTTATCTTAGGTGAGTCAGCAGGTAATGCATCGATGTCATCACTCGTATACGTTGGCTTATTCACATTCGACCAATTCACCTCGCCACCGTTAACATAGAAATTTCCACTAATAGACAGATCTCCTGACTCATCTGCAAAAAATGAGTCGACCCAAGCATTACCATCATTTTTTTGAATCCGTATTCCGTCAATTGGATTTATGATTACACGGCTCTGACCATCATTATTTATTATGGCAATATTGCCATTGATGACATCGATACCATCTTCATCTATTCTCACCGTGCCACCATCATTCTCTATTACCAAATTTTCACCAGCTAGTAAGCGACCAAGTATTTTCTCTGCTCGTATTCCTTTTGCATCTAGAGCTGTTCCCCATGTTTCAGATCCATCCTCAGATAATGCAATTACACCACTTTGCAAAATAATTACTTCTTCTTCATTTTTAGGATTTCTTATTTTAATCCCACGTCTATCAACCGTAACACTTTGATCTGCTCCAGCAACTATCTTTTTATTGGTAAGTTCAATATTTTCTTGCATCATTTTATCTAACTCTGTTGTTTTTTCTGAAGATTCATTCCATTTGCTTTCATTTTTATTTAATTTGTTTGAAGTAGAAACTGCATTATTATATATTAATTCTGCAAACTTTTCTTTGGAATCGCTATAAACTACATTGGATACAGTAAGATCAAGACTATTGCTATCAAACCCAATTTTCATTTCACTAATTATAGATTTAAATTCCACATCCAACGGTTCATAATCAGCACGAAAAACATACCCTAGACCAATCCTATCCCAATCGTTTTGGGCATCAATCACTTTCAGAAATTGAATTAAGCTAAATTTTAATTCTCTTTGAGGTTCTTTGTTTGCATTTAATTTCTTAACAGCAGCATTATATAACTCTTCAACGACTGTATAACGATTATCTTCCCAAACATCTTCTACAACAAAGATTTCTTTTTCTTTTAATTGTTCAGAAGTAAAATTATTTTCTTCAGATAACTCATTATGTATAGTCTCAATAGCATCTTGAATATCAGACATTTCTTCTTCTATAGCATAAATTTCAACTTGTTTATCATCAATTTCACTTTGCTTATTATTAAGGTTATTAATCAATTCATTTGTGTCTTCTTCATTAGCTTTAGCTGTATCAATATCATCAAGTATCTTCTCATACTCTTCTTGTAACTCTTCCATGTCATCTAACAATGGATTCAATTGCTCCATAAATGGTTGTCTCTCTTCAATTAAAGAATCATATTCAGCTTGTTTGCTTTGAATTAAATTATTATAATCAATAATTGCTTGACATAATCCATCTGACATATAAGGAGATGAACTAATCACATTTCCGTTATTGTCTACCTCATAACCTTTCAAATAATGGCTAAAATCCTCTATATATTCATTACCAGTTGGTTGAACATCACTAATACTAAGACCATCTTTGCCGTATACATATAACCTTGTAATTACACTTTCAGCATCTGTCTGATCTTCGAGTGACTTAATATATTTACCATATGAAGCACTTAAACCATAATCATATTGCATATTCTCTGGAGTATAAATGCTAACCGTTCTATTAAACGTATCAAAACTCAAAACACCGCCAAATGATTCTGCGATTTTATACAACAGATTCAAAGAGGTAATTTTAGTTTCGTCAAATGACCTTTTCTGATTTAAAAACTCAGTATCAACATGATCTAAAGTCCAATTTGTACTAGTAACAGCAATATTAATTAATTCGTCTACTGTTCTTGATCCACTTTCAACAGTACGAATAATTTTATTGTTTAACTCATATTGCCTTGATTTTAGTGATAGTTGCTTAACAGGCATAGCACTCTTAGATTTCTTTATTTTAGTAACAATCAAGTATTCCGAGAACATATTGCCATATGTAGCTTTAACCAAGTATTTATCTCTAGCTAACTCAAACGGTTTATATTTAACTTTTTGATGTTTTCTGTGTACATATTTAGGAATAGTTATTTCTAACTCTTTAAAATCGCCAAATTTAAACGTTCCTGTACGATCATAGGCATCAGTTAAATTTTCTATCTGAGTGCCATCGGGTCTATGCAAAGACAACTCTAATTCAGGTATTGGCTTATTACTATCGATTGTAAATCTAGTCAAGTTCCCACTCCTTTCCTTTTTAAAATTTGGCAAAATAAAAACAGCCATTGTTTTGGCTGCTTAGAATTTTTATTTATATTTTTTTGAAATTAAATAATTCACTCTAATTAAAGTATTGAAAGTATTTAGATCTTCTTTTAGCCCATAAAATTCATATAATCTTCTGATTGTTTCTAATAAAAATAATCCAACCATGTGTATGTGCATGGTCAAACCTTTATTACTATAAACCATATGAACCTGATTTTCTTCAAATTCCCAACGTTTTAAAGCATCCATTGAATGTACTTCATTAGATAAAAGCTTATACATAATTTCATACTCTGCTTGTAAACCTTGTTTTTTACACAATTGTTCAAAGTTTTTTGTTTTTCCATCTATATTGTACCACTTTTGATTTATAAACCTCTTGTTGAAAACATCGGGATATTTTTCTTTTAAATCATCTTCGTTGAGAATATTTGCTTCATTATCCATTTCATCAATATTTGGATTATCCAATAATCTTCTTATCTCATTTCCTTTTTTGCCGGGCATTTTAATCATCTCGTAAAGCTTGAACTCTTTATACTTTTTGGAAACAAAGTAAGATTGAGCTAACAATTCATTATTATCCGATAATAACACTTTTAAGTAAACATAATTTTCCATTACACTTCTAGCTATTGTATCTATTGAAGCATCTTGTTTGTTTTCAATTAACAGAATCATAGATTCAATTTTTTTAACCATATCTTCAAATAAACCTAATGTTATAGCTTCAGGAAAATCAAATTCTTGATTATTTTCACCTATAGATTTAACAATTACTTTTTCTACAGATTCATTTGCTTCTTTAAGAACCTTTTTAAGTATTTTCATTATTCATTCTCCCCAAAATAAATATAGTAAAATTATACCATATCATTTTAGGAAGCAACACTATTTTAAATTATAGTGGATCTGACAGGACTCGAACCTGTAATATAACTACACTGTTTGTGTGATCGCTTGACCAATTTGCATACAGATCCAAAAAATAAAAAAGACATTATAAATGCCTATAAATATGTATGTATTTAATTTGCTTTCTTATAATATTGCCTAATCGCCTTTTCTCTTGTTCTTCGATAATGTCTTACCTCGTCATTTGGTAGAAACTTGCCTTCTTTATTTTGAATTTCTTGTCTTACTCGGTAAATTGAAGAGATATTTAATTGTCCATCTTCTAAGTCATTTAAAGAAGTTGCTCCCAACTCTCGGTATGCTTGAATGAATAACTTGTTATCACTATTCCTTGTTTCAGGATAGTTTTCTAACACATAATAAAGCAACTTTTTAAGGTTTCCAAACTTTTCTTTTATCTTTTCCAATAAACATTCTCCTTTTCTATTCTTTAATTAATTCACCATTTTCTTTAATCTTCCAATTTGTTTGGTAATCATCTAACATGAACATCATTTCAACAAAATTATCTTTATCATTTTTCCTAATCAATTCAAAAAGCGTATCTTGAAAGTTCGATTTTGATATAGTATCTAAAGCTTGATCGATAGGCATATTTAGATATTTTTCTTGAATCTCTTTTTCCTCGCTCATCTCATGTAAAAATTGATTGACCGCCTTCTCTAATGTTTCTTCTTTTACAATCTTAACTAGACCACCATTAATAAATTTATAGATTTTCAATGTATCAGTCCTCTTCTTTATAATCTATCAAATTCCTTTTCCATATCATCAAATATTTCTTTACCAGTATTAATCACTAGCAATGAGTAAATTAGTTCCAAAAAGAATAAAGCAAATACAACGCTTCCAATTAATATAATGCTTATGCTTAAACCTAAAGTAGCATTTAACAACCAAACAATGCCTAATACTACTGCTTCTGCAAACACCAATTTTAAAAACCATCCGAACAACCCAATTGTTAAAAAGTTTTTCATTTTTTATCTCCTTCATTATCGATAACAATAGCATCGAGTTGATAATTTAACCTATGTAATATTCCGTGCATGTATTTATCTACATATATTCCATTCTCTTGAATTTCAATAAGTTTATCGATGTATTTAAAATATAGTTCAAAATCATCTTTTCTAATGTATTTTTCACCTTTTAAATCTATTTCTTTGATGTTACTATTTTTCATTTAATCATTCTCCTTTATATAAATAAAAAAACTACCTTTTTCATTTCTAACTTTACAAAATTCATGAAATTTTTCTTCATTAAATGTAATCTCAAATTTAATGAAAGGATATTTAACACGAAACTTAGATATCGAATCTAATAACTTATTTACATCATTTTTAAAATTGTCGATATCAACATGTACTTCAATTTCTCCCAAATTCATTATTCATTCTCCTTTTTTAATCATTAATTTTAAATATGATTTAATATCATCCAATTCTTTTAGTATTTGCTTGCGCTCATCCTATGCTTCTCGTATGTAAGGGTAGATCCCACCAAATAATAGATCATTTGTTTTTTTTCTTTGATTAAAAATGATATCTTCAATTTGATTCAAATCGTCCTGAGATAAGTAGTTAATTGTATTAGCTTCAAATTTATTCTTGATTTCTTCTACCTTCTCTTTCATATAATCTTGACCGCCCTTCCAGCTTGCTTTTATTTCTTTGTTTAACAGTCTTGTTCTTCCGATTTCCATCTTTTAATGCATTTCTTAGCATCTTTTCAAAATATGTAAATAATTAATGAAATTCTCGAATCGAAAGGTTTCATTTCACTTTTCAACATTAACAGTAAATGGATATTTTGAAGTGAAATCCTCGAGTATTTTTCACTTCAAATCGTGAAATGAAAAGGTATATATATATATATAATTTCCGTTTCACTCCCTGTCGGTCATAGAGAAAAAAGGTGGTGGGCTTAAGCTCTGCCCGCCACTCACTTTTCTCTTTACTATGACAAAGAAAATTTTCAAAATCAAAAATAGACATAAATGGAAGTGATAAAATGACGACTGAGTTTTTTATGCCATTTAAAAAAGTACCTTCAGTGACTCATCAACAAAAGCAAGTTCACGTGGTAAATGGTAAACCGATATTTTACGAGCCAGAAGGGTTAAAGGTAGCACGAGCGAAATTAATGGCACATCTAGGACAACATGTTCCTAAGCAACAGTATAAGCATTCAGTGCGATTGATGGTGAAGTGGTGCTTCCCTATTACTGGGAAGCATCAAGATGGCGAATATAAATATACACGACCAGATACTGATAACCTCCAGAAATTATTAAAGGACTGTATGACAGATTGTGGATATTGGAAAGATGATGCGTTAGTAGTTTCAGAGATTGTAGAAAAGTTTTGGGCACAGATGCCAGGCATTTATATAAAGATCGAGGCGATTTGATGAACTATCAACAATTCTATGCTGATGTTGCTGAGTGGATCAATCAGAGTAATCAGATGGCCGTAAAGCACGGATTACAGAGTAATGAGTTTTGGATATGGGCTGTAAATTCAGCTGGCCAACTTAGTGAAAAATACAACAACGAACCATTAGTCATTAAACAAGTCATGATGCTGATCAATTGGCTTGAGGATATCTATACAGGAAAGCAGTAACGTAAAATATTAAGGAGGTATCGTTCATGCAAGAATTACAAATCACCAAGACCACATTTAAAAAGGTTGAATCTGAATGGTTTAATTATTATAAAACGTTGAGGGAAATAAAGTTGTTAGAAGAATCTATTCTTCACCCATTTGATGAGGATCCAGCTGATCCAACAATTCTTAAGGGTGTAAATTCTGTACGAATACCAGGTAATCCAACAGAACGAACTGCAACAAGACTTACAACTCATAAGCAGTTAAACTATTTGAGGGAAATAAAAAATGCAATTGAAATGGTTTTCAATAGTTTACCTTTAGAATATAAGCATTTTGTTAGGTGTAAGTATTGGTCGTACGAAAAAAATCATGGATTCAGATTGCACAAGAATGTAGTCTGAGCAAACGACAAGCTATGAGATGGAGAGATCAAATTATTAGAGACACTATAGACCATCTCGGATGGAGATAAAGATCAAAATACAATACTTTTTAAAAATTATTATAGTTAGAAATTTAATCTTACTAGCTAGATTATATTCCCTCTCATTTTTTCGCAAAATGAGAGGGAAGCATATTCTAATAGAATTATTCATTATCTTCAGTTAATCTAATTTCTATAATTTTTTTGTCTTTTGTAGGAGTGTAATTAAGAGATTTAAGTTTTCTCCCCCTTACATTCTGTTGATTTTTTTCATTCAAATATTCATCCATTGTTTTAACATTGGTTTTAAATACACTAATCTTGTAATTTGTATTTGTGTTTAAACTTACTATTGTCTCTTTATTTTTATCAATAATTACCATTTCTGTTTGTGGTAGAATTGCTTTATTACCAATTTGTTTTCCTCTAGTTGTTAATTCCACTAGGTAGTTTTGATATTTTTGATCATCAATGATTTTAATTTTAAAGTCTTTCATTTCAACAGACTTCCCTTTCTCTTCTTTATCTTTTATATCGTTTGCACTTGAACAGCTAACTAAAAAGACTATAAGAAGCAAAACTACAATTTTTTTGCTAATATTAACACTTCCTTCCATAGAAATTTTTGACATTGTTTTGTAATTATTATACAATAATTATTGTATTATTCAAATTTATTCAATTGAAGGGAGAATTTATGAAACTATGAAAACAAAGTTGATTTCAGTGTTTTTCGTTTTATTTTTCTTGTGTTTGTTTAGTCCTATTACAAGCATGGCAGTAGAATCGCCAAATGAAAGTGACACAACTAAAATCGAAATTTCTGATAGTTTCGACGTAACTAAAGTAGAAGAAGACTTAGTTCCAATTTTGGAGGACAAGTTAGAAAAACATAAAGAAAAACTTCCAAAGATTAATAATTATAGTTCGAATAAGGTAAAACAAATCATAAACAACTACAGTGAGTTTGATTCTCTAAGCTCTCAAGGGAAAGTATTAGAAGGACCTAATGAACCAATAGTTAAAAAGTCTAATGAAGTAATTAATTTAAATCTTAGTCCACTAGCAACAGATAATAGGGTTAAAATTACAAATACGACAACAAACCCTCATAATGCAATGGCTCATGTGGTTTATTCTAGTCCAAATGGAGATTGGTATACATGTTCTGGAACATTTTTAGATGAAGATACTGTTATCACCGCTGCCCACTGTGTATATAATACATACACCAATCAATTTAATCAATTTTGGTATGTGTATCCAGGTCAGAATGGTTCAGCCAATCCTTATGGAGGTTGGGCATCAGCTAGTGCTTATGTAACATTAGGGTGGGTTGATGCAGCTCCAACAGAACCGGGAATAGTGTACTTTACTGATGTTCAGCATGATTTTGCAGTTATAAAATTGGATACTACACATTCACATAACTTATCAGTTAGTTCAAATTCTTCTTTTGGAGATTCTATAACATCTTATGGATATCCAGGAGATAAAGCGACCTCAAGTGGATATTATTTATATAAATCTACTGGATCGATATTAGACATTGAGTACGACGCTCTTGTCCATTCCACTTATGTAACTGGTGGAATGAGTGGAGGACCAATATTAAAAAACAATAATGTTATTTCAGTTAATAGTACGGCAAGTTGGGGACCACAATTAACATCTACACACATTGATCTGATCAATCAATGGAAAAATAATTGATATTTTTAGATTGTCACTATTATGGCATTTTTAAGTCTATAAATCGTGTTAAAATAATAGTATGTATAATTATATCTATGTTAAAAAAGCACTTATTCAGGATGATCTGAGTGGGTGCTTTTTATTTTCATTTTTTCCAAAAATAAATTATAATAAGAACAAGAGTTCTGTTTTAATTGTGATAATGGGTAATTTGTCATTTGATTGTTAGGAAAAGCAGGAATATTTACCCTTTTTGTCGAAAAAGTTATAAACGACACAAGAGGGGGAATAGATATGAATATGTACAGAAAAGTTAAATTTGAGTATTTTCAAGTAACAGTTAGAAAAATTGGAGAAACCAAGGAAGAGTTATTTGATCTAACTCGCTGGATGGACGTTGTAAATAAAATCTCTTTGGAAAAAAGAGCAAGAGAATATCTAGGAGAAAGAGCACGTTTAGAAGAAGCTTATTTTGATGAAGATTTAGACTATTATTTTTTACACTTTGTCCGTTTAAGAGCAACTAATATTCCGTCAAAAGCTAAGATAGACACAAATGTAGAGCCATTCGAATTAGAAGATGACGAATATTTGGGGGAAGAAGTTTCAGCATTGTATGATGATAACAAGAGTATCTTAATGCTACAAAGAAATAAATTTAGTTTAGGACCAAGCGGGATCGCAGACTATCTAAACATAATTTGGGCAAATGATAATGAAACTATTTGCATAAGATCAATCCCTATACCTGACGCATTTCAGCTTGCTAGAAAGCCTAAGATATATAGAAAAGTAAATTTACGATTAGCTAATATTAATAGTGCAGTCGATCAAGGGTTTGTTGATAAATTAAAATCTCCATTAGGCCCGATAATAAAATCTTATGGTGAGTATGGTGGTGTAAATGCTCAAATCACTATAACAGTGGGGATGAAAAAAGACGGTGAGTTAAATGAAGATATTTCTTTTTCTCATTTTAATCACCTTTTCAAAATAATAAGGAAGGGGCACGAACCAAACATGCTCATGCCCCCAAGAGGAAATATAATGACTAAATTAGCATTCAGACTAATTTAATCCTTACAATTCGGTATCATAGATACCTATAGGAGTTGACACTGATTTATTTTTTTGGTCGCTCTAAAGTGTGAATGGTTGTATTTGACCAGTGTACGACCAGTACAAATGTACTCTATTGAATTAAATAATCTATATTAAACCTGCAAATACAGGATTAACATCTTTCAAATGGTTTATTTTCTATGTATTGCTTTATTTTTATTTCATTTTCTTCAGTTATCTTTAACCTAAAATTGAAAAACCTTGAGATTGTTCCAGCTGATAAACCAACAGCAGAACCTAACTCTTCATTTGTAATTTTTTTGCGTTGTTTTTTTGCATACAAATACATTATATTACGTTCTGATAGCATCTCTACCTCCTCACTTTCAGTTTAAATCATATTTATAACGTTACGTTTATGCTCCTAATCCAAAAAAATAGACAACCTAAAAGGTTGCCTACTTCATAACGGAATGAGAGAATAATAAAATTTTTGGTGTAAATTTTATGGTGATAAGTATTACCCTATCTATTATTATTAGACTTGACTTTTCTATTTTTTATGTTATGTAACGATTTACATACAAATAATAAATTATACTATTTATTCATGTTAATGTCAAGTGATTATGCATACTTTTTCCTTTTAATATTATTACATGCCTTACATTCCGATCTAAAACCGTTTTTACCCTTATTATCTTTTGCCCAATTATCATTGATCAGTAGCTTCTCTTTCCCACAACAGCCACACTCTTTACTGTCTATACCGTCTTGAATAGCTTGATATGTATTAGCAATCTTTCTTGCAATCGTTTTATGTATAAATTTGACTAATTGAGCCTTGGATCTCTTCTTGCCATATTTTTCGTTTATAAATTTGTTTAAAATCTTATACGGATCAACTGTGACCCCATTATTGTAAATATTAAACACTTTGTGCTTATCCATCAGCAACAACACAATTTCCTTTTCCTCATTACTCAGATCTGTTTTCATAATAGCATTCCTAAACTGTTCCAATGCCCAATATGTAAATGATTCAACGTTATCTAAATATTTAACTTCTAACCCTTGATATACCGGTAAATACTCTCTGTCTTCTTTCATGATTGATAATAAGCCACTAACATGGTCAACGTCACCTAGATTTAATGTTTCCTCTAATACGTCATCCTGTTCTCTTGTCGTGTCAAATGAGCGTTCAACTGGATTACTATATATCGTATCTTTTAAACTATTAAGTAGTATAGTTAGATCATATCCATCGGCGTTGTACATTTTATTAATCAGATACAGCCTTTGCTTTGGACTATACATATTTTCTTCTTCAGCAAACTTATTCATCAAATATTGCCGATATGATTCCTTTTCTTCATTAGTGTAAGATTCATCTAATCCATACTTTAACCCTAATTCCTTCCATGTATCATATCTTTCTTTTAACTCTGGATAATTGTCTAAGTTATCAAGTACATCTTGTCTACGTTCTTGTCTTTTTACATCTTCTGATTTATTAATTTTATTACTGCTAATCTGCTCGTCTAACATATCAACATGCATCTCATGTCCATTTATAACTGATTTTGGTAAATCCTCTTTCTCATTAAATACATCGGTATTAATCCCTATAACCATTTTATTTTTACCATCTTCTTTATCTTTCTCCACCCGATACTTGGACATTATAGGGTAATCTAAGTAATTAGCATTCTCAAAATTTTTATATTGTTTTAATATGTATGTAGATAGCTTTTCCATGTTTTTGGAGTATGGTACTTCATCTGATAACGGATCACCATTCTTGCCTACTTTTAAATTTACAAAGTTAGTTTTAAAGTAGCTGCCATCATCCCAATTTACGTAATCCTTCAATTCATCATTGTTTGCAATTTGATCTTCGACTAATTCTATTCTTGTAAATGGATCAACTTCATTATAGTCTAATTTACTAGTAATCTCTTTAAATATTTCCTGTACTGATTTCCCTTCATATTTTTCCTTCTCTTTCATTTAATAAAATTTCCCCTTTTATTTTAAATTTGTTATATTCTTCTTTGACACCAACTACCAAAAACACAAATCGTTTTTGCTACCTGCCCGCAAAGAAGCAAACGGGCATAATATTTTAACTTTCTTCTAACAACTAACTATCAATCAAACGGAATTACAACTGGAACACACTTTTACAACTGGAACATGGTTGGAACACGCTTTTTTGAAAGTATGTTCCACCTCCATCCCTTGTGCCCCAATGGTTTCAACCAAAGTGGAACACAGGTGCACAAAATTTCTTAAATTGATATATATTATAAATATTTATAATAATATGTAATAAACTATATATATTTCTCAAACTATCTCCGACTTAGAAAAAAGTATGTTCCTATGTTCCAGTTAGTCTATATCCCTTGTGGCTCTAAGTTTAGAGGTGGAACATGGTTTTTAAAAAGTATGTTCCAGTGCCCTAAAGTGTGTTCCATTTAAAAAAAAGTATGTTCCACCTTAATTTAGACTAATGCCTTTCCAAGTTGGTTTTTTGTTATTCTTGTTTGGTCTGTATTGCTCTAATTTTAAATTGGCTTTTATGTATCTATTAAACTTTATTTTTGTAAGAGGTTTATATCCGTCTTCATCACAATATGTTTTATATGCTTTATACAAAGTATCGCCTATTATTTCAGCATCTTCATTGATATTACAAACTTCATCAATAAATAATGAAATAGGATTAGACTCCTTCATATGATTCGTTTTTAATTCTTCTGTATGTTGGTTTTCTGAGAATCGGTAATTATTAGATCTCAATCTATCTAATCCATCTAAGGCTAGATTTAATAATGTTGATAGTGATTCTTCGGTTGTTAATTTATCTGGTAATTGTTTATCTTCATTTTTTCCGCCTCTAAACCTATTTGGCAAAGGAATCATGATCCACCTATCCGACCAAGCTTGTGACATATCGTTAGAATCAGGTATAGTGTTCATACAAAAAATATGCTTAGCAGTTGGTTTAATGATTTCTTGCGGCTTTCCTTTTTCCTCCACTAAGATTTCTCCACCTGTTACAGAAGATTTAAACTTTCCTGTATCCGAAAACCTTTGTTTCTTTAAATCATCAACTACGTTCAATATTTTCCCTTTTAAACGGATGGCACTAAATTTATCAGCGTCTATGTCTTGAGCAGGAACAGTGCTGTAATTTCCATTACCAACAAATGCTTGCAACATAGTAACCATTACTGATTTGCCACTACCCCCACCACTTTGGAGTATAAATGCCTTCTGCGCTTTAGTATCACTTGTTAGAATGTAACCAATCATTTCATGAATCAATGGAACAGATTCTTTATGTACCACACTTTCAATAAAATTATTTACTGTAGGGTTGTTGGCTTTCGGATCGTATGTGACAGGTAACTGAACAGTAGAAATTCTTTTATATGTATGATCTTTCAATTCTTTTGTCTTTAAATTTAACAAGCCGTTATTTACGTTAATCCACCCATCATTAGGATTGATTTTAGTTGTATTTGTCCTAATATCATTATTAGTTTTAATCCAATCAATTACTTCACGCTTTCTATGTGCTGAACTTTCTTCTTTTAATATGTTTTGGATGATTTTATTAATCTTCGGCTCACCGTTAGGCAAATACACACCATCTCGGTAGTAGTAAAGCGTACCACCATCAAAGAAAGTTTTTATTTTGCTGTTTATTGCTCTTCCTAATTTTGATGGTAAAAATTTATTCTTTTCTTTACTGAAAAAATTTCTTACATCCCATTCATCTTGTTTATTTCCTTTATCATCATTTGATTTTTTTGTTTCCTCTTTTTCATTATGTATTGGCTTTTCAAATTCAGGCTTCCACTTTTCAACAAATTCCCGGACAACTTCTTTTCTATTTTTATAATCATCCTTAGTTAAAATACCATCCCATTCGTAATCTTTATCATGGTATATGGCAATTTGTTTTTCGTATTCCTCTGGATATAATTTTTTGACCTTTTCAGCTTTAATTTCCTCCATTCCTTCTTTGTACTTCCATCCACCAAAAGGATTAATTGTCACATTTTCCTTATTTTGCATTAATTAATTTCCCCCATATATTCATTATTGATATTGCTTCTTATATTGCGCCAGTACCTCTCTCAAACGATCATCCTTTTCAAAAAGAGTGTAGTACAACCCATTCTTTGGATTGATAGATTTTGTTATGTAAGATATTCCATTTCGTTTGATTTCCTTGCTCAAATCTGGACTGTAACAGAAAAAATAATTATTTTCCTTTTTCATTTGTATTATTCTCCTTTTATTTATCAATCTACTT